>CANFHA010000005.1 GCA_947446645.1 Chitinophagaceae bacterium
GCCAACTCAAATTACTTTGAATTGGCTCTATTCTATCGGGTCGGGATATCCCTTGATTGGTTGCTCCTCAGCAGAGCCAATCTCCGTTTTTCCTGACAGGCTAAATGTAGTAAATTTATTAGCTGACACAGTTCAATTTACACTCCCTTAGTCTTACAAACATAGCAACACTACTTGCTGTACAATTACATTTTAAAGGAACATTATTAATGTCACTAATGGTGTCATGAACTCTCTATGCTACCTCCGCGTTATGGTTGATCTGTTCTATCAGCTCAACTATCCTGGTTGAGGTAGCCTGGTCGAACATGCCCATAATGCCATTGGACCAGTTTGATTATTGTCGCTACAAGATTTATGAATCAACCATACGATACTGGCGTTTTTACCCCAGTCTTAGGAATGGTTGTTGGTGCGGTAAAAGCTTAGCGAATAACTTGTGGCTTTTTTGTGGCGGTTGTATGTTGTAAGTTTGAATAAAAACAAACATAATCATCCATCTAAATCTGTTCATAAGTCAAACTTGTATTGATTTCTGTAAGAAAGCATTAAAACACATATAAAAATAAGCCCCGTCCAGTCCGCATTATTTTTCCGATTTTTTTTTGCACCAGATCCGGCATTGTGGAAAGATCCAGTTGAAGCATAAAAAAAGGGGCTACCGAAAAGTAGCCCCTTTTTACTTTGTCTTTCACCACATGTCCCCCCATCCGGATTCTTTGTTTTATAGTCAGCCTGTAGTATTACATGGAAGCTGAAAAGAATATCACCCCGTTTCCAAGACCAACCTATTACTACACCGTTAATGAGATATTGCTTTATGGTTATGTAGAGCAGGTTGTATCATCTGTTGAATTTAGGGCACCTCACTCAACTCTGAATGACTGCAAGAATGATGCGAACAGGTTCTAATTAGGAGGTCATCCGCACTATAATACCTCAGCTTACCTCCACATTGCCACAAAACAAAAGAAGCTACCCTTTTGGAGTAGCTTCTTCAAAACGAAAAATATAAAATTAGATAACGGAAACGTTAACTGCATTTAAACCTTTTTGACCATTTTGTACTTCGTAAGATACAGTGTCATTCTCACGGATCTCACTGATGAGACCTGAAACGTGAACGAAAACATCTGCGCCACCTGTTGATGGAGATATGAAACCAAATCCTTTAGTTTCATTGAAAAACTTTACTGTGCCTTGTTGCATTCTTTAAATTTTAATGTTAATAAAGGATAAAGGTACGGATAAAAAATTAAAAATTGAAATAATATTTTATTCCCAGAATAATTTGTGAAAATAATTCGTAAAAAATATAAAATCAAGGACGGTAATAATAGCTGATAAGTCTCAACTACAGCTTAGATTAGCCGGTAATTGTTCTATTTTTATTCGCTATTCAATAACCTCATGGGAGCAGAAACATTTGCAACTAAACTTGTTGACACACTGGTACAGGCAGGTGTATCGCACACTTTGGCAAAGGGTAGTTACCTGCTAAAGGAAGGTGAGATAGAGAAGAACGTGTATTACGTGGAGTCGGGCGCTATCAGGGTATTCCTTTTGTCTGAGTATGAGGAACTGACTATACGGTTTGGTTACGAAGGATCGATAATAAATTCACTGGCATCATTCATTAAGGGCACTCCTTCTGAATTTTATATTGAGGCTATGCGTAAAACCAATGTGCGGGTAATAAGTAAAGAGCTGTTGCAGGATCTCATATACAGCAGCCCTGATAACCTAAAACAATATACGGCCCTGCTGGAGCTAATTGTAACCCAGCAGATAGAAAGGGAAATAGACCTGCTGACCGTGTCCCCTTCAGAACGGTTAAAGCGAGTTTTGCAGCGAAGTCCAAACCTGTATCAGCAAGTTCCGCTTAAATATATAGCCTCATACCTGCGCATGACGCCCGAGACACTCAGCAGGGTCCGTAATTCTTGATATAGATCAAGCCCTGATAGTGGGCATACCTCCATTTTTGCATGAAATAAGAACTATGCAAACAGAAAGCAACCAATTGATCAATAATCTGCTGGCATTAACGGACAGCCTGACAGTACGTGTGCAACGCCTAAAGACACTGGGTGAAGCTAGCCTGAATAAAAAGGAAAACGCTGAACAATGGAGCGTGCTGGAGTGCCTGGAGCACCTGAACCTCTATGGCGATTACTACCTGCCTGAGATTGAAAAGGCTATTATGGCGCAGAAACCGGGCAGCGGATCAAGGGTATTCAACAGCGGTTTGCTCGGCAACTATTTCGCAAATCTCATGCGTGCAGCTGCGAAGCCGGGCAAAATGAAATCGCCACAGGATAAGAACCCTGCAAATTCCGCACTTAATATTACCACTTTAGACCGGTTTTTGAAGCAGCAGGAGCGACTGAAAACCTTGCTGACACAGGCCCGGCAGGTAGATCTTACTAAAACAAAAACACCTATATCAATTTCAAAACTGGTAAAGCTAAGGCTCGGGGACACATTCCGCTTTTTGGTGTACCACATAGAGCGGCATGTGAAGCAGGCCGAGACAGTGGCGCACGTATAAATCTATGTTGGTGATGATACCCGGACCGGAAATACGAGACTCAAAAATGCCAATCCTGTTTCCACCGCATTAGTACATAGTCTTCCAGCAACGGTATCTCATCACCAGGGTGCTGGCTATTATATGCGCTATGCTGGTATCCGGCACTGTCTGATGGGTGTAGCAGGCGGCGCTCATGAAGATTGTTGGTATTGCAGTACTGCATTACGGGTGTCCACTGGTGCCGCCAGAAGGCTTCAGTGACACCACGGGTAAAGTATACGTTCCTGATGCCAGGGATTTTCCGCAACAACTGCACTATATTATTGAAGCCAAAATCATCGAAATGATGCACTATAGCCTGATCAGAAAAGCTGGCGAGTATTTTTACATGTTCCGGGTTGCCGGGCTCTGCGTCATCAATAACGCTGATAGCATCGGTAAAGGCAATCTGTTTATTACGGCAAAATTGCTTCCAATCGGAGGGAGCAGCCTCGCTTAGCGAAGCTTCGCCGTAAATACGTGGTAGAATATTCCAGAAGCAATTACGGTCGGTTCTGCCATAAAACCATTCGGCAGTGTTTATGGGTAATGCCGGCTCAAACGTGCCAACGATCAGCGTGGTTGGCTCGTAATCAATCAGCTCAAGGTTAAGCTCATTTTGAAACTTATGGTTGCATGGCATGGGCAATGGTATTGAAGCAAGTGGAAAAACAAAACCCGCCGGAAGCGGGTTTTTCAATTTTATATATCCGGGAATATAAACCCTATGCAGATAGAACGATATTAGTCGTTACAATCGCACTCATCTGGTTCCTGAATAAAATTTTCCATGCGCTCATTGAGCTTAAAGTTCTCTGAAGTATCGTCGGTATATTCAATTTTGGTGATGGTCCAGTGCCTGCCATCAGGAACGCAGATGTAGAACAGGCCTATAGCACGTGGATCTATACGGTCGCCCAATATTTTTGCCTCTTTGGTGAGGATCTCGTTGTAAACATCCGAATAGAACGCGTAAGAAATACTCTTGATCTTCTTATCCAGCCTGTTCTGTATTTTCACCTGGTAGCGTTGCTTGCTGCAGCTGTTACAATTGGTACACTCCCTCTTAAATGAGCAGATGTAGAAAAACTTAGTGTGCCTCAGGAAGTCGTTGTCGCCGGCATACATAGCGGTGGTGCTCAACAACAACACAGTAATACTGAGAAAAACTCTAAGGCGAGATAGCATACTTAAATATTATTTTGGCAACTCCCCAGCCCTGAAATACAAGATACAAAGGAGCTTTGTTTAAAAATAGTAAAAGCGTAAACCTGCCTTTGCTAAAAGGCATTCAAGACACTTTGCTACAAATATATAAAATGACGGATAAAGACAATGCTTTGGTTTCAATATTTTTCAACTTATACAACATCCATGGCAATGCTATTATATAGAATGCCAGGGCCTGAATGGCCGGACGCCCAGCCATTATTCTTTAGAAATATGTTACCCAAGGCGTGAATTTGGCGGTCGTCAGCTGTTTATTCTTATTTTTGTAGGATAGTCATATAAATATACAACTACTATGCGAGTATCCGGCCTTACCCTTGTCTGTGTTATGGGAGCTTTTATGGCTCGTGCACAAGCTCCTCAATCTACTGTAGATGACAATAGCCAGACTAACAAAGAGAATATTTATAAGATAAAGCAGGACTACCTGTATCATGTTCTGCACAACCCTGCAGAAAGGCACGAAGCCAAAAATAAGAAGGAAGACGAAGATGATAACGACCTGTCAAGATTCAACAGGTGGTTCAATTTTGTGGAACCCCGCTGCTACCCTACCGGCGATCTGCCAAGGCCTGACGTTATCCTTACAGAAACTAAAAAAGGTAATGCAATGGCTGCCAGCGCCAGGCGATCAGCCAGTGGCAGCCAGCGGACTACCAGCACTGGCTGGCAGCCGCTGGGGCCTGCGACTGTGCCTGTAAATAACAATGGCGTTGGCCGCATAAACTGTATTGTTATTAATCCGCTTGACACTAATACTTTGTATGTAGGCTCTGCATGTGGTGGGGTACACATTAGTCACGATGGTGGTGTTACATGGGCTTCAAACTCTGATAATTTCCCATCACTGAGCATTGCCGATATAGCTGTAAACCCAAGTCATCCGGATACACTATATGCTGCTACGGGCGACGGATACGGATATACTGTAGATGGCTATAACAACTTTTGGGGCGGGTTGTACTCTGCAGGTGTCATGAAAAGCACAGATGGCGGCGTTACCTGGAATACAACCGGCCTTAGCTTTATACAGACGAACAGGAATGTGATACAGAAATTGCTGATCAACCCAAACAACCCGAATATCCTTCTTGCGGCCTCTACCAATGGCGTGTATAGAACAAATGATGCCGGTGCTACCTGGACCCATGTTTATACCGCATCCCATATATACAGCATCGCCTTCCACCCGGGGTCACCAAATACGGTATACGGCGTTGATGATGCAAACCTGCTGGTGTCTAATGACGGCGGTACCACCTGGAGCGTCTTATACCCGGGTATCAACCCGGTGGCAGACAGGGCATCCATTGCAGTTTCGCCAGCCGCGCCAAATGCTATATGGGTATTGGATGCAAATAATAATCTGAACTGGTCTCATAATGGCGGCGTTACTTTTTTTCCCACGACCACACCTGCAGATACTGCTAATTTTTATGGTTATTATGACCGTGTGCTTGCGGTTTCGCCGTCTGACTCCACACGCATATTTGCTTTTGGTATGATCATGGCTACTTCTGCTGACGGCGGAGTTTCATGGCAACGGTTAAACCCGGATGGCGATGTGCACGTAGATAACCACGCTGTAGCAGTGAATCCGCTGCATACCGCAACAATATATACTGGGAATGATGGCGGCATATCTGTGACGCGCAACAATGGCGCAACATGGCATAACCTGGCAAACGGGCTTACCATTTCGCAGATATACAGGATGGGGGCATCCCAACAAAACCCCTATCAATTGGTGTGCGGTCTGCAAGACAATGGCTCAGTAATGTTTAACGGAACAACGTGGGAATGGGTTACCGGTGGCGATGGTGAAGACTGTGCGATCAATAACGCATTTGACAACCTGATCATGACCTCATCGCAAAACGGTAATTTTTATTTATCCAGTGATGGCGGCGCTAATTTTAGCTACATGAATATAGGTACGAGTGACCTCGGCAGCTGGACAGCTCCGGTTCTATTCGATCCTAATAATTCTATGACCATCTACTTTGGGCTGGAACATATATGGGTAACCTATGACCAGGGCTTTACCTTTTCCGAACTCAACACTACTGCTGAATTCCTGGGCAGCGGTGCTACTTGTATGGCTATTGGTGAATCCAACAGCCAGGTACTATATGCATCTAACCAGGCCAAAATATTCAGAACAACTGACGGTGGTGCGACCTGGACGAACGTTACAGGTAGCATCCCCACGGGCTCCGTTTCCATCAGTCGTATTGCTGTAGACCCACGCGATGCAATGCATGTTTTCGTGACTACATCAGGCTATTCAGCCGGCAAGAAAGTGTGGATGAGCAAGTTGGGTGGCACTACCTGGACAAACATCAGCCAAAACCTGCCCAACCTGCCTGCAAATTGTATTGCGATAGATACCAGCGCTCCCGGTGCTATCTTTGTAGGCACAGATATGGGCGTATACTATACTGACTCATCACAAACCGGATGGACGCTTTATGAAACAGGGTTGCCAAATGTAATAGTAGACGATATAGACATTAACTATACTAATAGGAAAGTAAGAGCGGCCACTTATGGCCGTGGTGTGTGGGAGGCCGATCTGAAGAAGTCCGCGCTAAAAGCGCCGCAGATACAGGCCGGCCCTGCTGCAATATCGCTGTTTCCAAACCCGACTGCGGACAACTGGAAGCTGCAGTTTCCCAATCAAAAACCAGCTTCTTTCAGTGTAAAGGTTTCTGACCTTACGGGGCGCGTGGTACGCACTCAGATCAATAATGATTTGATAAATGCTACTACGCTTGCGAGCGGCATGTACAACATTGAAGTGCTTGCGGGTGACGCACGTTATAATATAAAGGCTGTTCGCAAGTAGTCTGAAAAGCATAGTAAAACGGCGGTGTTATGCACTGCCGTTATGCGGTTATAAGCATTTATTATTGCTTGCTGTCCCGCATTTGCACATTTCCGTTAGAGAATATATCTTTGCACATGGCAATAAAATCTAAGTTTTACGGCGAAGGACTCACTTTTGATGATGTACTCCTGATGCCGGCTTACTCCGAAGTCCTGCCTCGCGAAGTAAGTATCGTGACCAATCTCACTAAAGACATACGGATCAACATACCCATGGTATCTGCTGCTATGGACACTGTTACCGAGGCGCCCCTGGCAATAGCCCTTTCTCGCGAAGGTGGTATAGGTATACTGCACAAAAATATGAGCATAGAGCGCCAGGCCGAACAGGTACGCAAGGTAAAACGCTCTGAGAATGGCCTTATACTTGATCCGATAACTTTGAAGCCGGATGCTACTGTAGGCGATGCGCTTAAAATAATGAAGGAAAACCGGATTGGCGGTATACCCATCATTGATGATAACAACCTGCTGGTAGGCATGCTTACCAACCGTGATCTCCGCTTTGAGAAAAACCTTAAGAAGAAGGTAAGCGAAGTAATGACCAAGGACAAGCTTGTGACAGCTGCTGCCGGCACTACGCTGCAGAAAGCCGAGCTTATACTTGAAGAGCACAAGATAGAGAAACTACCTATTGTAGATAAAAAAGGTAAGCTGATAGGCCTCATCACCTTCAGGGATACGCTGCAGCTGAAAAGCCACCCTAACTCCTGCAAAGACGGTATGGGCAGGCTGGTAGCTGGCGCAGCAATAGGCATTACTGCCGATATCCTGGACCGTGTAGATGCGCTGAAGAATGCCGGTGTGGACGTGATAACGCTGGATAGTGCCCATGGCCATTCCAAAGGGGTAATTGAAGCCATAAAAACAGTTAAAAAAGCATTTAAAAATATACCGATAATAGCGGGTAACGTAGCAACCGCCGCTGGTGCAAAAGCCCTTGCAGATGCTGGTGCTGATGCAGTAAAAGTGGGCGTAGGTCCTGGTTCTATCTGTACTACGCGTGTGGTTACCGGCGCCGGTGCGCCACAGCTTACCGCCATTATGGAAGCAGCCAGCGCACTTAAAAAGACAGGTATCCCTGTTATCGCTGATGGTGGCATCCGCTACACCGGCGATATGGTTAAGGCCATTGCTGCGGGTGCATCCTGCGTTATGGCTGGGTCAGTGTTTGCAGGTACCGAGGAAAGCCCGGGCGAAACCATTATATACGAAGGACGTAAATTCAAATCATACCGTGGCATGGGCTCAGTTGAGGCCATGCAGGAAGGATCTAAAGACCGCTACTTCCAGGATATGGAAGCAGATATAAAGAAGCTGGTGCCGGAAGGCATTGTGGGCCGTGTGCCGTATAAGGGGATGCTCAGCGAGGTAGTACAGCAGTTTGTTGGCGGGCTGCGCGCAGGTATGGGTTACTGCGGTGCCAAGGATATTGCGACTCTGCAGAATGACTCCCAATTCGTTCGTATTACCCCTGCAAGTATGGCCGAAAGCCATCCGCATGACGTGGTGATCACAAAGGAAGCGCCGAATTATAGCAGGTAATGATCTCTCTCACCGGCCCTCTCCAAGGGAGAGGTCGGCTGAGTCAACTACAAGCATAGTTTAAGCTGTTACAACGCTTTATTTTTTTCCGTGCAGTGCAGGGGCTGAAGATTTTCAGCCCCTACACTTTGTATCGGTTTACGCCTCAAACAACTGTAGCTTGTTCAGATTCCGGTAGAGTCCTTCTTCTATACCAATAAGCTCGGCATGGGTGCCACTCTCTTTCACCTTACCATTTTCCAGCACTATTATCTGGTCTGCATTACGAATGGTGGACAGGCGATGGGCAATAACGAATGATGTACGGTTTTTCATCAGGTTCTGAAGAGCTTCCTGCACCAGCGATTCAGACTCAGAATCAAGCGAGCTGGTAGCTTCATCGAGCAACAGAATAACCGGATCTTTCAGTATTGCGCGGGCTATAGCCACCCGCTGCCGCTGGCCGCCGGACAGCTTTACGCCCCGCTCCCCCACTATTGTTTCATAGCCCTCAGGGAAACCGGAGATAAAGTCGTGCGCATTAGCCTTGCCGGCTGCGGCATGCACTTCTTCCATGCTCGCACCGGGCTTTCCGTAGGCGATGTTCTCAAAAATAGTTCCGCCAAACAGGAGGATATCCTGTGGCACCAGCGCCAGTTGCTTGCGCAGCTGCGTAATGGGAATTGATGAGGCTGGACGACCATCAAAAGAAATACTGCCCTTGTCGGGCGTATAAAATCCGAGCAAGAGTGAGGCCAGCGTACTCTTACCGGCACCGCTGGGGCCCACTATAGCTATCTGCTGGCCGCTAAGTGCGGAAATACTCACATCCTTTATCACCTGGATCTCTTTGCGCGATGGATAGCTGAATCCTATATGATCGAGCGATACATTGCCATGTAGCCTGTACTCTTCCTGCAGTTCCACAGGTGTTATTGCTACATCTTCAGTCGTCTCTTTCAGCAGTTCGCGAATGCGCTGGGTAGCGCCAAGCGTTTTCTGCAGCTGCGAATACAGCTCTGCAAAGCCCGCCATAGTACCACCTACGAATGCAGTATAAACCACAAATTCCGTGAGTTGTCCGAAAGTAAGGTGCCCCTGCTGCATAAGCCCTGCACCATACCATACCACCAGCACTATAGCCCCAAATACGCTGAACAGCATAAACGATACAAACAGTCCCCTGAACTGCCCGTTCTTTACCGCCAGCTTCACCAGGCTACTTATACTCTTATTATACCTGTTTAGCTCATACCATTCATTTGAAAACGCTTTTACATTGCTTATGCCTTGAAGTGTTTCCTGTACCACAGTGCCCGACTCTGCCAGCTGATCCTGCGCCTGGCGCGATAGCTTGCGTATAAACTTACTAAAAATGAGCGCAAATACGACTATCACAGGCACGACTGATAGCATAAGCATGGTCATCTTTATACTTATGAACATGATCATGCCTATACCAATTATAAGCACCAGCACCCCGCGCAGTATCTCAGCAAGCACGCTGGTTACTGCATCCTGTATCTGCGACACATCCGCCGTTATGCGGCTGGATAGTTCCCCTACCCTTCGCTGAGCAAAAAAGTCCATCGGCATCATTACCATCTGGCGGTAGATGTCCTTCCGCATATCTGCCACGGCGTTCTCACCTACGTAGGTAAACAGGTAGATACGCAGAAAAGAAAATATCATTTGCACGGTGAGTACCGCGATCATTATCAGTGCTATAATACCCGGCGAGTAAGAAAGTGGCCCCTGGATTGTCCCATGTGCGCTGTCTATGAGTTTATTGAGCAGGAACGGGAATGCCATAGTAGTGCCGCTGGATAGCGCGATAAACACCAGGCCCGTAATAAATACTTTATTGTAAGGCCGCAGGTAGCGAAATATCATCATCGCTTCCTTTACCGATTCCTTACTGATCTTCACCTTTGGTGATTCTTCCTTATTTGTCTCTCTTCCTCTGGCCATGTTTTATTTAGTCGTAAGTCGTAAGTCGTAAGTCAGGGAGACTTAGATCAGGCACCCTTAATTTTCGCAAAGGTATTTGATAGTGGGTGCATTAGTTTTGTTTTTCGGTGAAGCAGGTATTTTGGTCGGTAGGTGAATCTTGGGAGGCACAATACTTTTCATAGTTTTGCCAGCTTAGTTAACTATCTCCATATATGACCGTGAAACGTAATGCTGCTCTTGGGTTTATATTCATCACCATACTTATAGACGTTATCGGTTTTGGTATCATTATACCTGTGTTGCCGGCCCTCATCAGGCAGCTTACCGGTGGCGATATTACCGTCGCGGCAAAGTATGGCAGCTGGCTCACCTTTGCCTATGCCATTATGATGTTTATTTCGTCGCCTTTCGTGGGTTCGCTTAGCGATCGCTACGGCAGGCGGCCTATATTATTGCTGGCTCTTGCCGGCCTGGGTATAGATTACCTGGTACAGGCATTTTCACCTACCATGACATTGCTATTTGTAGGGCGATTGATAGCAGGCGTTACCGGTGCCAGCTTCACCACTGCTTCTGCATATATAGCAGATGTAAGCACGCCCGAAAAACGTGCTCAAAACTTTGGCATGGTAGGCGTAGCCTTCGGACTTGGCTTTATCATCGGGCCGGCTATCGGTGGCTTTTGCAGTGAGTTGGGAAAACATATGGGACATACAGGCTCGTTCGACTGGACCACCAGGCTTCCCTTTGTAGTAGCTGCAGCCTTTAGTTTCATAAACGTTTTGTATGGCTTTTTCGTTCTGCCCGAGTCATTGCTACCGGAAAATCGCAGGAAATTTGATATCCGCCGGGCAAACCCTATAGGAACACTAAAGCAACTGAAGCGCTACAAAATTCTAGTAGGCCTTTCAGCATCGTATTTCCTGCTCAACCTGGGCGCTCATGCGCTACAGTCTAACTGGAGCTATTATACCATCTATAAGTTTAACTGGAGCCCGCTTATGGTGGGCATATCGCTTGCTGTAGTAGGCATATTAGTGGCTATAGTGCAGGGTGGCCTCATTCGTATTACCATTCCTAAACTGGGCGAGAAAAACTCGGTGTTCACAGGCTTATCGTTTTATGTAGCCGGTATGCTATTGTTCGCATTTGCTAACCAGGCATGGATGATGTTTGTTTTCCTGGTCCCCTACTGCCTCGGTGGCCTTGGCGGTCCGGCTATGGGCGGCATTATGGCCAACCAGGTGCCAGATAACGAACAAGGCGAGCTACAAGGTGCGCTGAGCAGTCTCACCAGTATCACTGCGTTCATAGGTCCGCTGCTCATGAATAACCTTTTTGCATACTTTACCGGCCCCAATGCTCCGTTCAAATTTGCCGGCATGCCGTCTATTGCGGGCGGCCTATGCGGCCTCCTCGCCATACTATTTGCCATCACGCCACTAAAGCATTATCATTCTAAAAAGTCTGAAGTTCAGACAGTGCATTGACCACCTATCTGAGTTGCGGGCGTTTTTCCATCTCTAATCCTGATCGGGAGTATATTTGCTTTGATGTCAAAAGTAAAAAGTGCCATACCTGTTTATGATATATACTCGGTAGCAAACACTGTGCACCTGCATAAAGAGATAGTAGCAGAGCCTTTTGCTGCCTATCTCAGCACCAGGGCTCATCTGCTGCATTCGCACAGGCATAGTTTCTATCATGTGGTGTTATTTACTGCTGGCGCCGGTACACATATGATAGATTTTGAGCAGTTTACCGTTCGTAAAGGACAGATCTATTTTATGGCTCCGGGGCAGGTGCACCGCTGGAACTTTGAAGGCGATGTGGATGGATATGTTATCAATTTTTCCGAAAAACTGTTTCAGTCGTTTCTTGCCGAAAGTCAGAACCTGGAGCAGTTCCCTTTCTTCCGCTCAGTAGCGAAGGACTCTGTAATAAACCTAACTGAAGCCACAATGGCAACTGTCAGTCCACTCTTTGATGCGCTGATAGCTGAAGTAAGCCAAAGTGATAGTTACAGTAACAGCATGATATGCGCCCTTTTGCTCAATATGTTTATAAAGGTGAGCAGAACACTGGCTTCTGCCAGCATTGGCGAAGTGCCTGCACACAGCCAGCTAATGCTGCACAATTTTAAAAAGCTGGTGAACCAGTACTATGTGGATAAGAAACTGCCCAGGGATTACGCAGCATTGCTGTACATTACCCCCAATCACCTAAATGCGCTTTGTACAAATCTGCTGGGGCAGTCGGCGGGGGATGCGATACGCGACCGGGTGATCCTCGAGGCAAAAAGGCTGCTGGTTAATGCGTCATTGAGCATTTCCGAAATAGCGTACAGGTTGAATTTTAAGGATAATTCTTACTTTACAAGATTCTTTAAAAAGTATACAGGCATAACGCCAGAAAATTTCAGGCGCTCATATGTTGATGGATCATTGAGTAATTGATACTTTTGCAAGTAATACGGCTCAGCTGGGAAAGGGGCAAAGAAATAAAAGGTGCCCTGCGGAGTAAAACACTATGAATAGAATACTACTAATTGAGGATGATCAGTTTGCATACCTGGAGATATCCCAGTTGCTGAAGGGAATCGGGTATGACAGGGAGTGTATCATCCGGTGCGCGGATATGAAACAAGTGATGGAGCTGGAGGACGTAAAGGATATACAAATTGTACTCACCGACCTTTCTCTCCCGGACTCTGATTACGGCGAAACCTTTGAGAAAGTACACAAGAAGTTCAACTATATACCCGTAATAGTGCTCACTGGCATTGCGGAGCTAGACTTTGCTATCAAAACCATCCAGAATGGTGCGCAGGATTACCTGGTAAAAGGTAACTTTGATAAGAAAATGCTCAATAAGGCTATACAGTATGCTATAGAGCGTAAAAAAATAGCCAACGACTATACCCGCGTTTTCAATGAGAGCCCCGTGCCCATGTATGTATTCGACAGCGGCAACTACAAGTTCCTGAGCGTAAACACTGCCGCACTGAACCAGTATGGATACACAAACGATGAGTTCCTGGAATTATTTGCCTACAGCATAAGGGCAAAGGAAGAAGGGGAAGAAGTGCTGGAAACTGTAGGCAATGGCAATTCGGACTATATAGACGTAGGGCAGACGCGGCATGTAAAGAAAGATGGTACTGCCTTTTTTGTACATATCTATGCACACCACACCTGGTTTGAAGGTAAAAGGGCATGGGTAGCATCCGCGATAAATATTGATAAAAAGGTGATCGCCGAAATTGCACTGCTGGAGAAGACGGAGGAAACAGAGAAAATTCTGGATAGTATCACAGACGGATTTTTCACGCTGAACAATGAATGGAAACTAACCTATGTAAATAAAGAATCGCAAAGGACACTGAAGCATACGCGCGAGGAACTGATAGGCAGAACAATATGGGAAGTGCTGCCTGAGGCTAGGCAGAACAAATTTTATCTTGAATTCCTAAGGGCTAAGAAAGATAATGTAAGTGTGCATTTTGAAGAGCACTACGCGCTGCTGGGCATATGGGTTTCGGTGAATGCCTATCCTACCAGGGAAGGGCTGACCGTATTTTTTGTAGATGTAACCGAACAGCGCAGCCATGTGCAGATGATAGAGACGCAGAACAGGAGACTACGTGAAATAGCATGGATACAGTCGCATGAGGTGAGATCGCCGGTGGCAAATATCCAGGGACTGCTCCTGCTCTTCAATTTTGATAACTATGCGGACCCACTGAATGTGGATATTATGGAGCATATAAAGGAGGCGACAGGGCGGCTGGATGAGATAACGAGACGCATTACAGCTCATACAGTCATCGACCGAAATGATATATTAACCAGCAATTAATTAAAAAGACAATTTTAAAAGAAATATAAATTGTGGCATGGAAATTGCTCAGAAATAATTTTCAGCCCCTGTATCTCTCTTCGAAAAACTAAAGAAACTAACGGCGTAAATTCTAATCGGATTCACGCTTTTTTTATTCCTGTCCTGTGACTTTGAAAAGGAAGACACCAGGATTGTAAGGCCGTCATTTCCAGTCAAAGGCTAATATTAAATGTCAGCTTACTAAGTCTCGCGATATTTTTTAAAACAAAAACTCACAATTCTTCAGCGGGACGCGTCATACTATTATTAAAACCTCATAACCTTATGAAAAATATCTTACAATTTACCAGTATTATTGGTGCCGTATTAGCGTTGACGTTTTCGTCTTGCCACAAGCCCGACTATAAATCATCAAATGTGATTCCTGTTTCTGTACCCACAGTCACACCAACCAACACAGTTACCGGTACTGGCCCAAGCACGGATAAGACCAAGCTAAACGAGTTGTTCGGAGGCCTGAAAACAATGTCCCAGACATTTACAGTGAGCGCGGGAACCTACCAGACGGTGACCGGCAATAACGGTACCAGGCTGAACTTCTATCCTAACTCCTTTAAAAATGCATCAGGAACAGTTATCACCAGCGGATCGGTTGTGATAACGATGAAAGAGATTAAAACTGTGGGACAAATGATAGCAAACCGTGCAACAACCACCAGCGGAGGAAAGCTATTAACCAGCGGAGGCGAAGTATATATAACCGCATCCCAAAGCGGTACAGAAGTGTACGCAAATAAATATGGTATAGGCTTTCAACAGTCTGCCCCTTCGGCACAGAGAATGGCTCTTTTCTATGGCAATACGTCCAACGCCGATTCGATTACAACATGGACGGTTGCAGATACTACTCTTGGCGGTACATTGTCAACTAGCACTACTACCGACACTTCGATAGTAGATTCATTTGGTGTGATAACCTATTACCACCAGTTTGACTCGTGCACAAACTTTCATTGGATAAATTGCGACTACTTCTATGGCTCCTCATCGCCGCTGACAGATGTTTCGGTCGTAGTTCCTGATACCAGCTTTAACCAGTCGAACACAGAAGTATTTGTTGTCTTTCCATCTATTACCGCAGCCACCCACATGACTCAATATTCCGCTTCTACCCATACATTCGATCTTTCGTCAGGTTTTCACGTGCCGGTGGGGATGACCATTGAAATTGCGGTGGTTACGAATAAGGGGGGCAACTGGTATTATTATGAACAAACCGGAATAACAACAACCAGTGGTATAAGCTTAACAGCCTCGATGTCTGTACAATCTTTGTCTTATATTCTGGCACATATAAGCGCTTTGTAACCTGAGCATCTATTGAGAAAAGAAAGCGTGAATTCTTAACCAGATTCACGCTTTTTTATTCTTCTATAAAATTGAGGTCTTTGCCAAAGGTTTCCTCCGTCATAAATACAGCTGCTGTACTTATTGCCATGACCACGGCGCCGGTAATAGCGCCGGCATGTATGTAGCCGAAACCGGGTTTTAAACTGTTGAAAAGTAAAAGAATAAGCGGTAACGATCCACGAACCATATTGGGAACGGTAGTAGCTGCTGTAGCACGCATATTGGTGCCAAAATGCTCGGCCGCCATGGTTACAAATAAGGCCCAGAAGCCTGTGCCAAAACCCATAATCATGCAAATAGCATACATGCCGGTAGCAGAGCCATCCTGCTGGTAGAAATAAAGAACAATACCAAATACAGTAAGGGCATAGAATATGAATAGCGCTTTCTTACGGCTTCTGAGCCAGTTGCTTATAAAGCCTATCAGGAGATCGCCAATAGAGATGGCAACATAAGCAAGCATCACTGCCATGCCCGCATCTACGGGTTCTTTAATGCCAAACTGTTTGCCAAACTCGGTAGAAAAGGTGATGAGAACCCCTATAACATACCAGGTAGGCAGGCCAATGAAGATAGCCAGCATATATTTTTTAAAACGCTTTCTATTAGTGAAAAACATAAAGAAATTGCCTTTACGCACCTTCACATTTTGTATGGTCTTGTACATGCCCGACTCGAACACATGTATACGGAGGAACAAGAGGCACAACCCTAATGCGCCGCCCACATAATAACAAATACGCCAGTCGAAGGAGCGGGCCACGAAATAAGCGAATACTGCGCCGGTAAGCCCTATACCGGCAACTACAGAAGTAGCCTTGCCCCTGTTTTCTTTGGATACCAGCTCACTTACCAGCGTAATGCCGGCTCCCAATTCGCCAGCCAGACCAATGCCTGCTATAAAACGGGCGAGCGCATATTGGTTTACCGTTTGAACAAAACCATTGGCAATATTGGCCAGGGAGTAAAGAACGATAGATCCGAATAAAACGCTGAGTCTGCCCTTCTTATCGCCTATAACGCCCCAAAGTATGCCGCCAAGCAGCAAGCCTATCATCTGTATACTGATGATGAACTTGCCCTCAGAATCGCACAACTCTGGGGTAAGACCAAGAGATTTGAGGCTTTTAATACGAATAATGCTGAATAACAGGAGGTCATAGATATCTACAAAGTAGCCCAGAGCGGCTACAATGACGGGTATGCTCAACAGGCCAATAACCTTGCTATTCGTGTCTTTCATTAGCTTGCTTAAAACCTATAGATTTTCAGGCGCAGTTTTCTTCTTTCCAACGAACATTTTGAACACCACAGGGCCGGTGGTAACGAGGATGAGCAGGATTACAATTTTCTCAAGGTTATTTTTCACCCATTCGTTTTCACCAAGAATATAGCCAATTGAAGTCATGCTGATAACCCATGCAAGGCAGCCGAGTATATTGAATTTGATGAATTTTTTGTAATCCATATCAACCATGCCGCCTACTATAGGGGCGAATGTGCGTACAATAGGCAGGAAGCGTGCAAGCAAAATGGCCATACCACCCTTCTTCTCATAAAAGTCATGCGCCTGCATCAGGTGCTTTTTCTTAAATAGCAGCGAATCCGGCCGTTTCATAAGCGCATGGCCCGACTTATTGCCAAACCAATACCCCACGACGTTGCCCAACACCCCCGCAATGGAAATAATAAATATCCAATATATTAAATTCATCATTGGCGATGAAAAGGGCGAATTCATCCTGGAGATCATCATGCCGCTTACGAACAGCAGGGAATCGCCCGGCAGAAAAAAGCCAACGAATAAACCGGTTTCGGCAAAAATGATGAAAACTACCAGGTATAGCCCGTAATGCGCGCTTATCCAGTCAGGGTTGGTAAGGTCGTGAAATAACTCTATAAGATGATGCATAATAAAAACTTGGAGGGGTGAAAATAAAGAAAATAAAGGAAATAACGTAGTTCAGTTGGCAATCTGCAGCCGAGCACAAAATCCAACATATCAAACTAGCTATCTGCCCAATTACCAAAAGCAAACTATTGACCGCAAACCGTTACGACCTGTTATCAATAAATTTCACCTGCTTACGGCTATTGGCCGGAAACTGCATTTGCTGCAACACTGCCGCCGAATGAAACTGTAACAACGGCATCACCCGCAGCTTAGACTGCAGCATGGGGCGAAGCTTTACTTCGCATTCGTCAATAGGTAGTGGCGTATTGAGGTGCAGGCGAATTTCATCAAGCGTCAGTTCGTTAGTAAATACCTCTATTACATATTCTTTGATAAAAGGTATCTCATTTAGTATATCGAAAATTGCAGGAGGATAAAGTGTAGTGCCTTTGTACTTTATCATTTGCTGCGTGCGCCCCAGCACCGGGCTAAGGCGGCGCGAATGGCGGCCGCAGCTGCACGGCGAATCGTAAAACGTGCAAATATCGCCCGTGCGGTAGCGCACGAGCGGCATACCTTCTACACCAAGCGTGGTAATAGTAACCTCGCCATACTCGCCAGATTTCAGTGAATCACCATGCTCATTTAGTATCTCTATTATTATCAGGTCGGGCTGCTGATGGCCACCCATACCTGCGCTGCACTCCGTAAAGGCAGTCTGCATTTCGGTGGAGGCATAGGTGCTGTATAATTTCAGCGGCCAGGCTTCTGATATTTTTTGCCCCAGTGCATTGAGCTCAAAATCACCATCGCGCAGGCTCTCACCAATACAGATGGCTTTTTGAACAGGGCTATTCCTGAGGTCAATATTATGTTCCTGCGCCCACTCAATAAGCTTTAGCATAAAAGATGGCACTGCAACAATGCTGGTAGGTTGCAGGCGCAGAATAGTGTCCCACTGCATAGAGGGCAGGCCCGGGCCGGTGCGAACAACTGTAGCACCAAGCTGGCGAATACCCAGGTAGTAAGCAATGCCCGCCATAAACTGCCGGTCCAGCGTAAGCATGAGCTGGTAAGTATCTTCCGGTTTTCCATCAGCACAGCTGAAAGATTGAAACTCATTGTACGCAAGCCGCTTAAGATCGTTCTCTGTAAGTGCTATCTCCACCGGCCGGCCCATAGTGCCGGACGTGGCGGTGTATTCTTTTACTTCATTATCGGGCACACAAAGAAACTCCCAGTTGTGGGCCTGCATGTCAGTTTTGGAGGTGGTGGGCAGAAACCGCAGGTCATGCAGCGACTTTATATTGTGGATATCAATATGGTGCTGGGCAAACAGCTTTTTGTAAAAAGGCGAGTGCGCACCCACGTGCACCAGCAACTTTTTAAGCGCTTCGTACTGGTAATCATCCTGCGTATGCAGGCTTTCAAAAGCAAGATGTGGGTGGAAATGCATGTGGTAAATTCAAAAGAAAAAATTCAAAAGTAAAAAGGAATACACGATAAACAAACGCCAATAAATAATTACCATTTATCCACGTTAGACAACAATATGATTATCAATGCCGCTTCTAATCTTATACAGCTCAAAACAACCGCCCCTGCCCCACCACCGGCCTGCGAAAGTCACTGGTGTTCATTTCCAGTTGTGTCTCATTGAGGTGATATTTTTTACAGTATAGCTGAAACTGCGCTTTAATAAGCTCTGCAAACTTCCCATCACCTACTATACGGTTGCCCCAGCGGCTGTCGTTTACTTTACCTTCATGGCACTCGCTGATCTGGTGCCATACTTTTTCTGCCCTGTCCGGGAAGGCTTTAAAGAGCCAGTCTTTAAATATGCCGCCTATCGCACCGTTTAGCCGCACCACCGTATACCCGGCCCACTTTGCGCCCGCTTCACTGGCTGCTTTCAGCACATCGTGCATATGCATATCATTGAGACCCGGAATGAGCGGCGCATTCATGATGCCGGTAGGCACCCCCGCCTTGCTCAGCGTCTCTACCACCTTTAGCCGGCCGCGGTACGACGCTGTGCGTGGCTCCATTACCTTGCGCAGGTCCTCATCCAGCGATGTGATTGATGAAAATACGCGCACCAGGTTCAGCTTTGCCAGCTCCTGTATTATATCCAGGTCGCGCAGCACCAGGGCGTTTTTTGATAATATGCTTACCGGGTTGCGATAGTCGAGGCATATTTCCAGCAGTTGCCTGGTTATGCGCATTTTGCGCTCTATAGGCTGATAGCAGTCAGTATTGCCACTTAGTGATATCGTAGCGGGCACCCAGTTCTTATTGTCGAAAAATTTACGCAATAGTGCAGGCGCATTTTTCTTTACTACTATACGGCTTTCAAAGTCCACCCCGGCGCTGTAGCCCCAGTACTCATGGCTGTTGCGCGCATAGCAGTAGATGCATCCGTGCTCGCAGCCCTGGTAAGGATTGGCCGAGTACATCATGCCTACATCGGGGCTCGTCACTGTGTTTACCAGCGTTTTGCTCTCATCATATATGTACTCCGTCTTTCTCAGCTCCTGCTCCCAGTCGTCTATCCCCTCCACATGCTCCTGCACATATTCCCCCTTCAGGAATCTGTTTTTAGGATTGAACTGCGCTCCCCTGCCTTTCTCGAATCTGTCGTTTGCTGCCTGATTTATCATTTTTGTAGTACTTAGTCGTTAGTAGATAGTAGATAGTAATAGTAGCGGTGTCGCTCAATTCTCTTCACTTCCTTGCGCTCTGGCAGTTCATGTTGAAATCTTCATTCATCGCCCGTTCCATACCTTCTTTGGCAGCGGGTCGGGCTGTGTTTGATGCAAACCATGAAATAGCGGCACGCCCTCCCACTCTTCGTTCTGAGGAATGTCGTTGTAGTCAGGTTCAGTTTGCCTTGGCGGCTCTGGTTTCTTCAGTACTGCCATTCGGCGCACTCCCGGCTTGTCCTCTTCCAGCAGATGCCGGTTTTTTACTTCGCCGTTCTGCTTTACGATCATATCCTTTACAGATCCAAAGCCCACTGCATCCTTCATCACATTGGGTATAATCAGCTCACAGCCTTTTCTTACTATGTTATTTTGTTCGTAAACGTCTTTTATATCGTACATCACCTTGCGCACCGTGTCTTTTTTCATGCGATTGTCAAACAGGCTGTACTGCATCACTTTGCCATTCATAAACGAGGCAATGGCTACCGTCAGGTTGGTAACATGCTCATTGAACAGTGGCTGCAACTTGCGGGCTTGCTCAAAATCGGTAATGCGCTCCTTAATATAGCTCACCATCTCCATGGAGTCCCGACGGGGCTCGGACAGCTTTATAGCGGTGTCCCAGCTGGTGCCGTCTTTATACCTTATAGAGAATGACAGCTCTTTGCAGAATAGCTCGCTCTTCACCATGCGTTGCTCCAGGCGTGTACATAATGATATAAGCATGGAGTCCAGCACCTGCCGGTTCTGGCTCTGTACACGGCTCAGCGTACGGGTGGCGCTCATAGTGCGGTTCTCGGCGCGGCTATACATATCTACCTCTGCAAAATTGAGCCTGCGGTGCCAGTAGTCGCCCACCACACCGCCAAAAGCCTTGCGCAACAAGGCCGGAGAGCTATGCCGCATCTCCACCGGATTGCGTATACCTATCATTAGCAGGCGGCGCTCGTTGGCCTTGGCAATGCCTGGCAGGTCGGTGAGCTTCATGGTGGCCAGGTAGCTGTCTATATTTGCCGGGTTTATTACTATGAGCCCATCTGGTTTTTGCAGCTCTGTGCCCACCTTGGCCAGGAAGCTGTTGGGGGCAATGCCAATGGAGCACTTGAGATAATCGTACTTCGCAGCTATATGCGCCTTTATCTTGTTTGCAATGGCGGACAGATCCGTGTAGACTAGATGGTAGCTGTTGAAATTCATTACCGCCTCGTCAATGCTTTTGGGGATCACATCATCGCAATAGTTGCGCAGAATGGCCATTACATCCACGTGTATCTGGCGGTACCAGGATGGATGCGTGGTAACAGTAATTAGCTCCGGACAAAGCTGCTTGCAATCCCCCAAACGCATACCGCTTTTAATTCCAAATTTCTTGGCTTCTAACGATGCTGCTATTACTGCCGCATTCGGACTGTCGTAAGTCAGTACACCCAGCGGCTTGTCGCGTAGCTCCGGATGGCGCTGCTGCTCGCAACTGGCGAAGTAGCTGTTCATGTCAATATACATGACTAGCGGCACTTCATTTGCCTTGCCTGAGTTCTGAAATATATCCCCTTTGTGCCTCACGACACTAAATTAGGAATTATTTGTCAATTTTATTGGAAAATGATAAATCTTGTATTGATGTCAATGCAAAAACTCTGAAAACATTCGAGTAGGTAATCGCAATTTTAGACTTTACATAGTCATTTAAAGACAAGTTCGACTCTTTCTTAAAAAGGCAATCAAAAGATTAATTGAACCATATTTATATTTATTCAACCTTATGCTGAAGAAGAATTGACTATTTTATTTAATTTTGGGTGAGGCTTACATCAAACGAGAGCGTATGAAACAACTGACCCTTAATGTACCAGATAAAAATTACCCGTTTTTTATGGAACTGGTAAAGCAACTTGACTTTATCAAGGTAAGTGAACCAGGGAAAAAGAAAGCCATAAAAGAAAAACAAGCCTTACAAAAGAACATAGAACAAGGGTTGAAGGAAGTAGCCCTTGCAAAAAAAGGTAAACTTAAGGCTACGTCTTTGAATGACTTCCTCAATGAGCTATAAAGTCCAGACCTATTACAATCGTCTTTCTCATCCGGTATTTTAGACGACAAAACCGCGCTTTTCCTTTGGGTACTATCCTGCCATTTCCAAAAACACCGGGCAATGATCTGAGTGTTTAATGTGTGGCAATATCTCGCCGTGCTTCAGCGTTTTACTCAGGGGCTCTGTTACGCTTATGTAGTCTATGCGCCAGCCCTTGTTATTGGCCCTGGCCCCGGCAAACTGGCTCCACCAGGTATATTGGTGCGGGTCTTGGTTAAACACCCTGAACGTGTCAATAAATCCGTTTTCAAAAAGCTTATCCATCCATGCCCGCTCTTCTGGCAGAAAGCCTGTATAGTTCTTATTGCGCACAGGATCGTGTATATCTATTGCTTTGTGGCAAATGTTGTAATCGCCGCAGATGATAAGTTTCGGGCGGGTTTTACGCAGCTCAGCTATATACTCAAAAAACTCTTCCAGCCATTGATACTTGTAAGTCTGGCGGTCTTCACCACTTGTGCCACTGGGGAAGTAAGCGTTTACCAGCGTAGTATCACCAAAGTCGGCACGGATCACCCTGCCTTCAAAGTCGCTCTGCTCAATGCTATTGCCGTATACAACATTGTCCGGTTCTATTTTAGTGAGTATAGCTACACCACTGTACCCTTTCTTTTGGGCTGAAAAAGAATATACTTCGTAACCTGCACTTCTTATCTCTGCATAGGGTACATCTTCCTTATGCGCTTTTATTTCCTGCAGGCAAATGATGTCTGCCGGATTCGTATTCAGCCAATCGATAAATCCCTTTTTTACTGCGGCGCGAATGCCGTTTACATTATATGTTATGATCCTCATTTGCTAATTTGAAAATTTGATGATTTGAAAATTTGAAAATTGCATCTGTGAAAATAGGGAATTGTACGATGGCCAACAACAAGGGCAATTTTCAAATTACCGCACTTTCAAATTTTCAAATTAAATAAGCCCTTCATCGCTCATGCTCAGGTATTTGTCACCCCCTATAATTATGTGGTCAAGTAGCTTTATGTTCATCAGGTCGCCGGCATCTCTGAGCTGGCGCGTCATTGACAGGTCTGCTTCGCTTGGTTTCACGCTGCCAGAGGGGTGATTGTGGCCTACTATTATTTTATTGGCATTGTTTAGCAAGCAGCTTTTCAGCACCATACGAATGTCTACCACCGTTGCAGTCATCCCCCCGCTGCTAATGATCTCATGCTTCAGTATTTTGCCCGAAATATTTAAGTAGACCACGCAAAATACTTCATGGTTCAGGTCTTGAAGCAGCCCCATAAGTATAGGCACAGCATCGCGGCTTGTTTTTATTGTGCCGCGCTCCAGTCCCTCACTCATCTGGCGCCTGCGGCCCAGTTCCAACGCCGAGCTTATGGTTATGGCTCTGGCCTCCCCTATACCTTTTATCTTTTGCAGCTCAGGTATGCTCAGTCGTCCCATAAGCCGCAGGTCGTTACCGGCCAGGCCGAGCACATCCCGCGCCAGGTCCAGTGCCGATCGCTCTTTTGTGCCGCTGGATATCAGTATGGCCAGCAACTCTGCATCAGTAAGCGCTGCCGCGCCTTTCTGCAACATCTTTTCCCGGGGCCGGTCGTCTTCGTTCCAGTTCTTTATGCTATTCGATTCCTGCATGCTTGATGAAAATAGGGCAAATTTTTAAAACCCTGCTTACCTTTTTACCGAAAGCATCGCTTTTACCTCCGTCCACTCCTCGTCAATTATGCTATACATAGCAGTATTGCGAAACGCACCATTCGCCCTTATACGCTCTTTCCGCATTATACCCTCAAACCTGGCACCTATGCCAAGTATGGCCGTGCGGCTGCGGTGGTTGTTTTCATCCGTCACCAGTTGCACACGGCCTGTGTTCAGTGTCTCAAAGCAATAGGTAAGCAGCAGCAGTTTGCATTCCCTGTTGTAGCCGGTGCGCCAGTAAGCCGGGTCGTACCACGTCCATCCTATCTCCAGCTTCCGGTGCTCCGGGAAAATATTGTGGAATAAAGTACTGCCAATGATCTTATTGGTCTTTAGATCTATAACGGTAAATGGGTACTGCTCGCCGGTGCCCCGCTTCAGGATGGCGCTTTTCAGGTGTTGCAGCAATCGCTCCCTTTCTGCCCCATTAATAGAGATGAATTCCCATATTTTTTCGTCTTTCCCTACCTCCAGCAGCTCGGCAAAGTGTGCGCTTTCCAGTGGCACCAATTTCACTTTTTCGCCCTGCAGAATGACGGGATGTTGTATCCAGTTCATGCTTGCAATATACTCATGCTTCTCTAAAACAAAAATGCTCCCCGGCTGTACCAGGCAGCCAGGGAGCATTTTTATATTGTAAGGGTAGTTTATTCCTGTTTAACCAGCTTTATTACTGTTGTTCCGTATGGCTCAGTTCTGGAGGCTATACTTACTATATATATGCCAGGTGCCACTTGCCTGCCTATATCGAACCGCTGCTGCGAGCCCGCGGCGGTAAATGACTCGCTGTGCAGCTTATTTCCAATCACGTTGTAGAGCGTTACCTGGTAGCTCCGTCCTGCTTCAAATCCGTTTACCATCAGATGCTCGCTATTATCCAGATAGCCGTTATATGCTGCCGATTGTCCCGCAGCAAGTTCGCTTATGCCTGCAGTAGGCATAAGGTAGCTCACCCGCTGACTGGATGAAGCCGAACTGGCCATAGAATCAATTCTCAGCAGTGGCGCTGCATGGGCCGTGTCGAACCACAGGTACGATACATTAACTGAAGTAATTGGTGTACCGCCGCTTGTATCGTACTCAGCCCGTATTTTCTTTATCCGCAGTACGTTGGTAAATGTCATGCCCGGCAGCATAAGCGTACCGTATGCATCACCTATCTCATATAGCCGTCCCACACCATACAGGGTGGTTGGTATATTCACCCTGTAAGTATCTACATACTGGCTGTTGAAAGTGAATGGGCGTTTTGAATCATTGAGCAGGCTGTAAGAGATTGTTACATGTGTACCGGGATCATACGAGCCATCAATATAAGTATCTGTGTTGTTCTCGTTCAGAAACAGCACTGTGCCATCCGGCATTATTTCCATAATGTTGGATGTGGAGAACATAGTCGATGTGTCGTCTAATATGGATGTAACAGACATACCGCCGTATGGATTGAGACCCGTAAAGTCCCACATCACATTAGTGCCGGCGGAACCTGCCACAACTGTCGATGGATCGCAGTTTACCATATGGATCACATCACCAATATGGTAGTATTCGTTTTTTGTAAGTGTAGGCTGCGCCGATAGTGCTACGGGCAGTATGGAAAAAGATAATAGATAAGTAATAACTGTTCTCATAAAATATGGTTTTTGCGTTTATAATATTTGAGCCCTGTCTATAAATCCATGCCATTAGGGCAAATATTTACGCGACTTGCCTAAATTCACCTTTCAGGGGTTACCGGTTAGTGGAACATTCTGCCAATATTGCCACTCAGTTAGGGTGTAAGGTGGTTTGGCATTGGGTTTGGGGAAACTAAATTTTGCATCAAGATGGAATCTAGAAACTTACTTTATTATATTTTCTCGGTAGTTCGCGTGTTGCTCTACCCTTTTGCACTGCTTTACGGAGCTCTAGTGTGGCTGCGCAACCGCATGTACGATGCGAAGTTCTTTTCATCCATAGGGTTTAGTATACCTGTAATTACGGTGGGCAACCTGTCTACCGGCGGCACTGGTAAGACCCCTCATGTGGAATACCTGGTGCGCCTGCTCCAATACCGTTACCGGGTGGCCACCATGAGCCGCGGCTACAAACGCCGCACCCAGGGCTTTTTCATAGCCGACAACAATAGCAATGCCCTGCGGATAGGCGATGAACCAATGCAGTACCACATGAAATACCCTGAGCTGGTGGTAAGTGTGGCCGAGGAGCGGATGATAGGCATACCCGCACTGTTGCAGCGCCGGCCGGATATAGATGTGATCATTCTTGATGACGCCTACCAGCACCGCTCGGTAAAGGCAGGTCTTAGCATTCTGATTACCGACTATTCACGTCCGTTTTACAAAGATCACATTCTGCCCTTTGGCAGCCTAAGGGAAAGCCGTGATGCTTATAAGCGGGCAACCGTGATAATCGTATCAAAATGCCCGGCAAATATAACCACGGCGCAGGCCGAAGAAATAAAGCGCCAACTAAACCCAATGCCTGGCCAAACCGTTTTTTTTACCGGCATACAATACGATAGCCCTTATGACATGCTAAGCAATGAGCTGGCAACCCTGGCCGGTAAAAATATAGTGCTCGTTTGTGGTATTGCGCGACCAGAGCCGTTGGTGGGTTTTCTGAAAGACATGGCCGCTGATGTGCATACCCTCAACTACAAGGATCATCACTATTTCCTTTCGGCAGACCTGGAAGAAATAAAAAGCGCTTACGAAAACTGGGCCGTAGCCAATAAAGTGATTGTAACTACCGAAAAAGACGCAGCCCGCCTTCACCTGCACCTTGAGAAATTAAGAGAATGGAATGTGCCGATCATTGTACTGCCCATTGCCGTTAATGTACTGTTTGATAAAGGTGCACTCTTCGACGAAATAGTGCTGAAATATGTAGAGCAGGCAGTTGCCGAGAACAACGAATATGGAATGGGTAGTGGATATGGCAGCGTAACGCTGGAGCCCCCGCCTGCAGATCCGCTTTAATGTTTATGTTTTAGATTTCATTTAGCCACGCTCTATTGCTACCATTTTCAGTTAGGTGCCTGGAAAACTTATCAATCCAAATCCCATCCCCATAGCTATCGGAACCAAATTCCAAATTCCATTATTACATTTGCCGCATGATATACCATATAGTAACGGGCGATGTGGCGGCTGGTCCGCTGAGAGAAGCAATAGCGACTGAACCGGCTATGGAAGGCCCGGTAGTGGTAATGAAGGACGTGCTGAGCGTTGGCCCGTTACAAAAGGAAGAAGGCCAGAAATTTTCTGAAATGCGCAGCGCATTCTGGCAGACAGTAGTTACCAACGAGAAATCACCCATACAGGTAGACGACCTTGAAAGGTTGCTGGAGACCGGAAATGAACTATCTAAAAATGAGGACGCGAGAATATGGTTGTGGCTGGCTCCCTGGCCTGCCGATATCAGCACCTATTACTGGTCATTGAAATACCTTGGAAAATATACCAACCGTTTTTTTGTCGTAAATATTGCCGGACTCCCCTTTCTTGATGAGAACGGAAAAGTGTTCTACCCAAAAAGTATAGGCGAAATAAGACCCAAAGAGCTGGTGAAAGCTAGGAAACTGGCCCGCCCCATCACAGCGGGTGAGCTGGAAGTAGATGGGGATGAGTGGCGCAAGCTCACCACTGAGAATGCTGGCATCCGAGTGCATGAGGGTGGCAAAAAACTGTTATCGAAGACTGAAGAACATTATGACAACCAACTGATGAGTTTCTGCTCCCACCAGTTTCAGAAGGCATCAAAAATAGTTAGCCAGGCAATTGCTAGGTATAATATACCCACCGGCGACCTCTACCTGGGCTGGCGGCTGCGCCGCATGGTAGAAGGGGGAAGGCTTGAGTTGCAAGGCGATACCTCTAAGCTGCTGAAGGATTTTGAGGTAAAGATGCCGGGCGATGGAACAAATGCACAGTATAGCTTGCCTTTGTAGTCTGTAATTTTTATATAGGTCCCTGCTATACCCACTCTCAAATAAAAATAGTTATCACTTTTAGGAAAAGTGATAACTATTGGACTACGTTTTAATCTTTTTTACTACTGGAATTTAAGTGATTTGATCTGTGGTGGCTGCGCTACCATATCCGGAGTCAGATTTGGTATGTAAAACTGTGTTGCGCCACCTGGCAGGCGTTTGCTGCCCTTTGCCACGCCTTCCTGCACACCACCTGCCGACATCTTTTTAGCTGCAGCGAACGATTCCAGGCCTTGTTCATCCTTTACAGTCGACCGACGGTCCATAGCCGTAAAGCCACCAAACCAGCCCCATACATCTACAGTAAGCTGTATCACCACAAGGTACTCCAGCGAGTTCCAGTCTTCTTTTACGGCAGATGTCAGTCTTCCCCACTCACGCACGCTTATGCCGTTTGCCTTGGCTATTTTCTCTTTCTGAGCCCAGCCTGCATCCCACGCATAGGCCTCATAAGGGCTCCACCATGGCGACATGGCCGGCTTCTTTGTGTTCCAATCCACAAATGACGCCTGATCATCATTATTGAATTTATACAGAATCATTCCTGCGGGCAGCAGTTTTTTTTCAGGGCGGTATCCGGCCCTGTTTATAAATGCAGCCTGGTGGTCTTTATTAAGGTCTTCGAAATTCAGTTTTTCGTTAAGTATCATATGGGGGACTTTTTATTAATGCCAATATAGTATACCTCAATTAAAAAATTATGGTTTTTGCAGTAATTATTTTAACTGTATATACAATCAGATAACTTGCAGGGCCTAATGAAAATCTTTTAGAGCCTGCAGATGACTATTATATCTAAATTCGTTGACCTTAACGCAAAGTATCAAAATTGCTAATTACGTTAATTAGCATAGCTATACAGTTCTTACTTATCAAATATTCCCGTATCTTTGCACTCCCAAAAAAACTGGGGTTTACCATTTATTTTTTAACCACCGGAATCCCTTATAGGGGAAGTCCGTACAAAAATGAGTACCATTTTGGAAGATCAGGTAATTAATTCAGAAAGCGCGGAAACTTCACAGGAAGAAACCACGCAAAACGTCACTCCGGCTTCTGCCGCTACTGACGCAACAACCAACGAAGAGACGCCAAATCTCTCCGCTGACGAAGCTCACGAAGCTGCACAGCCTGCTGAGGCAGCACGTCCACGCGCTCCACGCCACTACTACGAGGAAATTTCGAACACATCTCACGATGATTTCGACTGGACTGTAGACAAGCGTAATGTAGCCGCTTACAAAGAAGACGACCGTGTTAAGTTCGACACGTTGTACGGCAGCACCTTTAAAGCTATCGCAGAGTCAGAATTGCTCAGCGGCGCTGTAGTAGGCCTTACAAAAGTAGATGCGATCATCAACATCGGTTTCAAATCTGATGGACTGGTATCACTCAACGAATTCCGCGATATGCCAGATGTGAAGATCGGCGATATCGTAGAAGTAATGGTTGTAGAAAAAGAAGACAAACACGGTCACCTGCACCTGAGCCGCAAACTCGCAAGAGCAGCACGCGCATGGCAGCAGATCGTTGACTTCTATAAAACAGGCGAAGTGGTTACAGGTACCATCACCAGCAAGACCAAAGGTGGTCTTATTGTGGATGTATATGGCCTTGAAACCTTCCTGCCAGGTTCACAGATCGATGTTAAGCCAGTTACTGATTACGATCAGTATGTTGGTAAAACAATGGACTTCAAAGTTGTTAAGATCAATGAAACTATCCGTAACGCTGTCGTTTCTCACAAGGCGCTTATCGAAAGCGACATTGAGCAGCAGCGTAGCGTTATCATCGGCCAGCTCGAAAAAGGACAGGTACTGGAAGGTACTGTTAAGAATGTTACCGACTTCGGTGCATTCATCGACCTCGGTGGTGTTGACGGCCTGCTTTACATCACAGACATTAGCTGGGGCCGCGTAACGCACCCAAGCGAAGTGCTGCATAACGGCCAGAAACTGAACGTTGTTGTTCTTGACTTCGATGACGAGAAGAAACGTATCAGCCTCGGTCTGAAACAACTTACTCCTCACCCATGGGACAACCTGCCTGCTGAAATAGTAGAAGGTGCCAAGATCAAGGGCAAGGTGGTAAACATCGAAGATTACGGTGCATTCCTTGAGATCATGCCAGGTGTAGAAGGCCTTGTGCACGTATCTGAGATCACATGGTCTTCACAGCCTATCAACGCGAAGGAGTTCTTCAAGTTGGGCGAAGAGCATGAAGCAGTAGTAGTAACACTTGACAAAGACGAGCGCAAAATGAGCCTGTCTATCAAGCAGCTTACCGCTGATCCATGGGATTCTATCGAAAACAAATTCCCGATCGACAGCCGCCACACAGGCACTGTTAAGAACATTACTCCATACGGCGTATTTGTAGAGCTGGAAACAGGCATAGGCGGCATGATACACATCAGCGACCTTAGCTGGATCAAGCGTTACAACCACCCAAGTGAGTTTGTAAAGACCGGCGACAAGATTGAAGTGGCTATCCTGTCTATTGACAAGGAAAACCGCAAGCTTGCTCTGGGCCACAAACAGCTGGAAGAAGATCCATGGAATACATTTGAAACAGTGTTCCCGATCGGTTCTATACACGAAGGCAGCGTAACCCGCAAAGACGAGAAAGGCGCTACAGTACAGCTCCAGTACGGTCTTGAGGCTTACTCACCAGCCCGTCACCTCCGCAAGGAAGATGGTAGCAATGTAGAAGCTGAAGAAACACTTCCGTTCATGATCATCGAATTCGATCGTAACGACAAGCGTATCATGGTTTCTCATTCTAAGGTATGGGAGCAGACTAAGAACGAAGAGAAAGAAGCTGCACGCAAAGAAGCTAATGCTGATACAGAAAAGACCAAGAAAGCAGTGAAGAACATACAGAGCAAAGTAGAGAAGCCAACACTTGGCGACCTCGGCGCACTGGCTGCTATCAAGGACAAGATGAAGAAAGCAGAAGACGAAAGCGGCAGCAACGATGCAGCAGCTGAGTAATTTGAAAATTTGAAAATGTGCTGATTTGAAAATTGGCTCATGGATACTAAAAGCCACCCGCGAAACCGGGTGGTTTTTTTATTTCTGCATCTCTGTGCTTTGAGCATACACCTTACCCCTCTTTAAGTTTCCATAAATATTTGTTACAGCTTCGTCATCTTCAGGTTTGTATCATCAGTTCGTTTATCTTTAGTAGGATAATCACTATCCAATTAATGACCCAGCGAATGCGGGCATTTTCAAATTTTCAAATTCACTAATTTTCAAATTAAAACATGGCCTGGGAGGAAAAAGACAATAAACTATACCGCAGCTTCACCTTTAAAGATTTTGGAGAAGCGTTTTCATTTATGACCCACGTGGCCCTGCTGGCAGAAAAGCAGAACCACCACCCTACCTGGACAAATACATGGAACAAGGTAGAAATATGGCTCAATACGCACGACAAGGGAAATATTGTTACCGATGCCGACAGGCAGCTTGCCTCCGCTATAGATAAGATAACCGGTAAGTAGCCGGGCAAGTTACTCCGGCAACGACCGAAACCCATTCACCAATCATACACAAAAAAATACCCTGCTAAATAGCAGGGTAAAATATTATTGAATTGCTGTAAATATTATTCAGCTAAGCGGTGTTGTTTCAGGATGCGGGGGAAACGCACTTCAAGTCCGCCATGAACCAACCCTTTGTAACCAAGACCAACCTCAATGAAGCCTGCCACCTGGCGGCCTATACGCATACCGAATGGTGTTGCCTGGAAAGCCCATGCCTTGAGACCTGACTCATCAGAAATACCAGGCATATGCCTTGAGTCTGTTAGTACGGAAACGCCATATGCTAAAGCGCCATATAGTCTTACCCTGATCAGGTCATTACGTGTATCCAGGTAGCAAAAAGTCATCTCCGGTACAAAGCTTACAAACGAACCCCAGGTAGTGATATTCTCATAGCCTACGCCTATACCCATAGTTACATTCTTATTGATGTAGTAACGGTAGTTGATAATAGGTGCGCCTGAAGATGCACCAAAAGGCTTGCCGTTAACAAGGCTGTAAATACTGTAATAACCATAGCCAAGTGATATTTCGCTCTTCCCCCTTTGTGCAAAACTGCGGGAAGCAAAACACATCATAAACAGAGCAAGAAATAAAACAGGTACCTTTCCTTTCATCATAAAGTGGCTTTAAAACTACTGTATAGTTTAGTTACGAAGGCTAAAGATAGAGCAAACTTTGATTTCTCCAAAACCTTTGGGTTTGGAATGGGAATATAGTTATTAAGGAATTGGGGGATTTTGTGGATAATGATTCGGATCGCACTCGCTAACTGGATATTTCGAACTATTTAACTTTTTCCCAAATCCTCTTTTAGTATACAAGGTAGGTTCGATGGCCTAATAATCAAATCATATTGGCTTATCGGTTTGCTTTGCAAAGCCCAAACGGCCCCATTCCCTACCCTGTCCCTTCATCCAGTCCCATCAATGGAATAGTTTTTATCTGATAATAGGTATGAAACAATCAGATAAAAAAACGATTGCCCGGCTGCTGTTAGGCGCGGGGCTCGTATTTGCCGGAATAAGCCATCTCACCTTTGAGCGTAAAGAGTTTAAGGCCCAGGTACCTGATTGGGTGCCACTGCAGAAAGACGACACAGTTGTTTACTCTGGCATCGCTGAAATAGCGCTGGGCACTGCATTAGTACTCACAAATAATAAGCATAAACAAACCGTTGGAAAAATAGCGGCTGCATTTTTTACCGCCGTTTTTCCGGGAAACATTTCCCAATATACAAACCATCGCAGTGCCTTTGGACTGGATACGGACGCAAAAAGATTTGCAAGGCTTTTTTTCCAACCCCTGCTTGTTTATTGGGCGCTAAAAAGTACAGACAATACTTAATTACGTCGGGTTCCGTATTACTTCTTCCTGCTAAACCGGGCGTCTTGCAATGATGAAAAATTTCTGGCGTCACAACCTTTAACCTTTTAACATATCAACCTATCAACCATTTAACCAATTGGCTTAACTTTGAAGCCTATGTCCTTACAAGGCAAAAGAATTGTTTTAGCAGTTACAGGTAGTATCGCTGCCTATAAAACACCACAGTTTGTTCGCCAGCTGGTAAAAGCGGGTGCGGATGTAAAAGTATTGGTGACAGTTGCCGCTACGCAGTTTGTTAGCGCACTATCGTTGGCCGCCGTGTCAAAACACGCTGTGCTGGCCAATGTAAATGATGGAGCTACCTGGAATAACCATGTGGAACTAGGCTTGTGGGCAGATGCTATGCTAATAGCTCCCTGTAGCGCCAATACGCTGGGGAAACTGGCCAATGGTCTGTGCGACAACCTCGTTTGCGCGGTATATCTTTCGGCGCGCTGCCCGGTATTCATTGCCCCGGCTATGGATGAAGATATGTGGCTGCACCCTTCTACCCAACTGAATATCAGTAAAGTAAAAGGCTTCGGCAACCACATAATACCTGTAGCACACGGTGAGCTGGCCAGCGGCCTTGTAGGCGAAGGCCGCATGGCTGAGCCCGAGGATATGGTGGCGCACCTGGCCATGTTTTTCTCTGTTGAAAATAATTCGTTAAAGGGTGTTAAGGCATTGGTCACCGCAGGCCCGACATACGAAAGGATAGACCCGGTGCGGTTCATAGGAAATTTTTCCAGCGGCAAAATGGGGATTGCCATAGCAGACGCTCTGGCCGAAAAAGGTGCAGCAGTAACGCTTGTGCTCGGCCCCAGCCATGAGCGTGCCCATCATAGCGGTGTGCGCACCATAGCCGTAGAAAGTGCGCAGGAAATGTATGCCGCCTGCATAGAAGAATTTAAGAGCGTACAGATAGCAGTGCTTGCCGCCGCCGTTGCCGACTACCGGCCCGCTGTGCGTGCTGATGAAAAAATAAAAAAGAAAGATAACGAGCTTACCCTGGCACTTGCAAAAACAGACGACATACTTGCGGGTCTTGGGAAAATAAAACAGTCATGGCAAACGTTAGTAGGCTTTGCGCTGGAAACGAACAACGAGCTGGAGCATGCCACCGGTAAACTAACAGCTAAGAATGCGGATATGGTAGTGCTGAATTCGCTGAGAGATGAGGGAGCGGGCTTTGGGCATGACACCAATAAAATAACCTTGCTTACGGGTGATGGACGCCATAAAACGCTGCCGCTCATGAGTAAAAAAGACGCTGCAGCATCTATAGTTGATCAAATTTTAGAATTAAGACATGCGGAGAATATTGCTTAGTATTTGTGCGGTTTGTATGCTGAGCATGGCTGGCCGTGCGCAGGAGCTGAATTGCAGGGTTACGATAATGCATGATAAAATAACCGGCACTGGCGTAGATCCGCAGGTGTTCAGCACCATGCAGAAGGCCATTACCGAGTTTCTCAACTCGCACAAATGGACGACGGATGAGTTTTCGCCAACAGAGAAGATAGAATGTAATGTGCTGATAAACCTCACCGGCAACAATATTAATAGCGATCCTGATGCCTACAGTGCATCTATGAGTATACAGGCTACTAGGCCGGTTTATAATTCCGCTTATACCACCAAGCTTATCGACTATATAGATAAGGACGTAACCTTTAAGTTTTCGCCGTTCAATCCCATGCACTACGACGATAATCAGGGGTCTGGTACAGATGCGCTGTCATCTAATCTCACGGCAATACTCGCGTATTACTCCTACCTGGTTATCGGGCTCGACTATGATAGCTTCGCCCCTAGTGGTGGGGCCGCATACCTGAAAAAGGCGCAGAATGTGGTAAATAATGCGCCGGATGGCAAGGGAATTAGCGGCTGGAAGAACGTGGAAAGTACGCGTAACCGCTACTGGATGGTAGACCAGATGCTAAACACACGATTTGCTGATGTAAGGAAATTCTGGTACACCATGCATCGCGAAAGCCTGGACAGCATGTATGCCAAACCCACAGACTCGCGTATGCGCATACTAAGCAACCTCAGGAAGCTCTACGAAGTAAACAGGGAAAACCCAAGCTCGATCTATGTTCAGTTCTTCTTCAATGCCAAGAGCGATGAGATAATACACCTCCTGGGCCAGGTGCCTAAAAATGAGCGCTCACAGTATATTACGCTGCTCAATGCAATGGACGTGCCCAATGCGCCAAAGTACAATGCACTAAGATAGTTGTAAGTCTGCGGGTGCCAAAGGGTAGATTTCTAAAACTTAGATCAAAAAATGTTCCGGATAATAATTGTTGTTTGTGTTGCGATGGTGTTTTTCTCCTGTAAGTCCGGTGATGGCAATTCAGGGCCGCATCTGCCGCGCGATGTGATGCAGAAAGTGCTGCTGGATGTGAACCTGGCGGAGGCATACTGTATTAGTGTAAAGGACAGCCTGCACAGGCCGGGCGCTAAGAATATCGATTCATTATCTGCTTTCTACAAACAGATATTCGATCACTACAAGATTACGGAAGATGAGTTTAACAGCAGCCTTACCTGGTACAAATACCACCCGGCAGAACTGGATTCTATTTATGCTAAGCTGATCCCTGTTGTCACTACCTGGCAGTCGCGAATGCCGCCTGCAACCATACCACAGCAGGCCATGCCCGCACCGGGTGCACAAATGCCAATGATGCATCCATTGCCGACCCACAATGCACCTGCTGCAAATGCAGCAACGGCCACTCATACAGTACCGCCCTCAAACAAGGCTGCCGGTATCCTGTCAAAGCAGAATTAGGATTATAAATTAGTACATAGAAAAACTACCAAGCCTTACTTTACAGCAGGTACATCCAGCTTTTGCAGCGCTTTCTGTATTCTTTCTGTTGCTTCCATCAGGTTGGTCATAGATGTAGCAAAAGAAAGCCGTATACAGTTTGACTCGCCAAACGCACTGCCGCACACTGTGGCCACATGGGCTTCATTGAGCAGGTACATGCTGAAATCTTCGTCGTTGTTTACTTTATATTCGCCGAAAGAAGAGCCAAAGAAGGAACTGATATCCGGGAAAGCATAGAATGCACCCTCCGGGTTATTACATTTTACCCCCGGCATTTTCTTCAGTGCGGTAATGATAAAGTCACGGCGTTGTTTGAAGGACTCAACCATTTTGTAAGTAGGTGCCAGATCGCTGAGCAGCGCCACCACCGAAGCTTTCTGAGCTATAGAGTTCGTGCCCGATGTGATCTGGCTTTGATACTTTTCGCACGCCTGCACCAGTGCCCGTGGCCCGGCCATATAGCCTAGCCGCCAGCCGGTCATTGCAAAGCCCTTTGACATCCCGTTCACGATCACTACCCTATCCTTTATTTCGTCGAATTGGGCAATACTTTCGTGGCGGCCTGTGTAGTTTATGTATTCATATATCTCATCGCTGATGATCACCACCTGCGGGTGCCGCTTGAAAACCTCAACCAGCCCGGCCAGCTCTTGCCGCGAGTATACACTGCCTGTAGGGTTGCAAGGCGACGAGAAAATGAAGAGCTTGGTTTTAGAAGTTATGTTAGCCTCAAGTTGTTCGGGTGTTAGCTTAAAGTCTGTTTCAATGCCGCAGTGTACATACTTTACCGTGCCATGTGCCATCTGCACAAGGGCAGCATAAGTTACCCAGAATGGAGTAGGTATGATCACTTCATCACCCGGGTCTACCAGGCACATAACCGCATTCGCCAGCGATTGCTTGGCACCCGTAGATACAATGATCTGGTTTGCCGGATAATCAAGATTATTATCCCTCTTAAGTTTAGTACTTATGGCTTCAAGAAGATCAGGAAAGCCTGCAACCGGCGGATACTTTGTAAAGCCATCGTTCATAGCTTTAATAGCCGCGTTGCAAATATGTTCGGGTGTTTTGAAGTCTGGTTCTCCGAGGCTAAGGTCTACTATATTGATGCCTTTTGCTTTCAGTTCGCGGCTCAGCTTAGCCATTTTAATTGTCTGCGGTTCTGTTATAGAATTTAATCTTTGTGCTAATTGCATTTCTATTTGTCAGATGTTGTATGCCAAATGTACGGAAGATTGGGTAAAGGAGTGAAGCAACCACAAGAACGGGACTGTTTGATAAAAAAGCGTTGCACCGCCTGTATTTCTATTGGGCAATTCCCCTTGAATACTATAAATTTGTTGGAAATTCACACCAGAGCTAAATGAGAGATTTTTCTTACGTTACGGGACCCACCCCGGAATACATTGAGTCGCTTTATAACGAGTTTGCTAAAGATTCTACTACAGTTGACCCCGAGTGGAAAAAGTTTTTCGAAGGGTTTGATTTTGCGATGAACAATGGCGTAGTAACAACTACGACCAATGGCGCTGCTACAGCAGGTAATGGTACGCTGAACAGTGACCAGCTCATTAAGGAACTGGGAGTATTCGAGCTCATACGTGCGTATCGTAAGCGGGGCCACCTTGTAGCTACCACTAATCCTATAAGGGCGCGGAAAGACAGGCATGCGGAATTGGGACTTGAACGTTTCAACCTCACCGAGGCCGACATGAACACGTCCTTTTTCGCCGGCAGGTTTGTAGGCGCTAAAGATGGTAAACTGAAGGATATCCTTGCCAAGGTAAAAGCTATCTATGCCGGGAATATTGGTGTAGAATATACTTATATAAACAATATAGAAAAGTGCCACTGGGTAGAACAGACCTATGAAGCGCTGATGCAGCAACCTCTTTCTATAGACCAGAGAAGGCGTGTACTGGAGAAACTGAATGAGGGGGTTATTTTTGAAAAATTCCTGAATACTAAATTCATCGGCCAGAAGCGCTTTGGTCTTGAGGGCGGAGAGTCTACCATACCGGCACTGGATACGATCATAAATGAAGCGGCAGACGCCGGAGTGCAGGAAGTAGTAATAGGCATGGCGCACCGTGGCAGGCTTAATATCCTGGCCAATACATTAAAGAAGACTTACGAGCAGATATTCTCCGAATTTGAAGGAAATATGCCCGTAGACATGACAATGGGCAGCGGAGACGTGAAGTATCACCTCGGTTTCCAGTCCAACATTATAACACCAAAAGGTGCCTCGATCAATGTACAGCTTACCCCTAACCCATCTCACCTGGAAGCGGTGAATCCTGTGGTAGAGGGCTTTGCTAGGGCAAAAGCCGATACACTATATGGCAAACAATATGATAAGGTCCTCCCGATTCTGATACATGGCGATGCTGCCGTGGCTGGACAAGGTGTAGGCTACGAGCTGCTCCAGATGTCTAAGCTGGCAGGATACTACACCGGCGGCACCATACATTACGTAATTAATAACCAGATAGGGTTTACTACAGACTTTGATGACGCACGCTCTGCCGATTACTGCACCAGCATTGCATCTATGGTGCAGGCACCTGTGCTGCATGTGAACGGTGACGATGCCGAGGCTGTCGTTAAGTGCAGTATGCTGGCCGTTGCTTATCGCCAGAAGTTTAACGAAGACATTTTCATTGATATGGTGTGCTATCGTAAGCACGGCCATAATGAGGGTGATGAGCCTAAGTTTACTCAGCCCCAGCTATATGCGCTGATCGAGAAGCACGCTAATCCGCGCGAAATGTATACCCAGTATTTACTGGAGCATGGCGAGGCGGATGCACAAGACCTTGCCCGCCAGATGGAAACCCAGTTCTGGGGCGACCTGCAGCAGCGTCTTGATGAAGTGAAGCAAAAGCCGCTGCCTTACATCTACCAGAAACCGGAGATGTGGTGGAAAGCCCTGAGAAAAGCACAGGATGCAGACTTTCTTAAATCCCCCGATACGGCGATCACTGAGGCTCAGTTCAAAAATTTATTCAGCGCGCTCATGCATTGGCCGGAAGATTTCAGCCCGCTGAAGAAAGTAGAGAAACTGGTGAACGATAAAAAAAATCTCTTTGAAAGTGAAGGTAAAGTAGACTGGGCTACGGGTGAGCTCATGGCCTATGCCAGCCTGCTGGCCAGCGGCAATGAAGTGCGCCTGAGTGGCGAAGATGTAAAGCGCGGCACATTCTCACATCGCCACGCTGTTATTTATGATCAGAATACAAATCAACCTTACAACAGGCTGAGCCGGCTTGGTGAGAAACAGGGAACTCCATATATCTATAATTCACTCCTCAGCGAGTTTGCTGTGCTGGGCTTTGAGTACGGCTATGCAATGGCCAACCCAAACAACCTGGTACTTTGGGAAGCGCAATACGGCGATTTCGCAAATGGTGCGCAGACCATTATTGACCAGTATATAGTAGGCGGCGAGCAAAAGTGGACTAACATGAACGGCCTGGTAATGCTGTTACCTCACGGATATGAAGGCGGCGGACCAGAGCACAGTAGTGCCCGTCTGGAGCGCTTCCTGCAGATGTGTGCTGAGAATAATATGGTAGTGACTAACATTACAACCGCAGCAAATTTCTTCCACGCACTGCGCAGGCAGCTGACTTGGGAGTTCAGAAAACCAATGGTCAATTTCTCACCCAAAGCGAACCTAAGGCATGTACGGTCTTATTCTGCAATGGATGAATTTACCAGAGGTGGATTTAAGGAAGTGATAGATGACCCGAACATAAAGAGCGCCACGAAAGTGAAAAAAGTGCTTTTGTGCAGCGGTAAAATGTACTTTGACCTTAGCGAGAAGCAACTTGCTGACAAGCGGGAAGATGTAGCAATTATCAGGCTGGAACAGATATATCCACTGCCACAGGCCCAGATAAATGGACTGCGTGATAAATATAAAAAGGCAGAATGGACATGGGTGCAGGAAGAGCCTCGTAATATGGGCGCACTTGGATTCCTGCAGATGAACCTTGATGGCTTGCAGATGAAATATCTGAGCAGGCCTGCGAGTGCATCTACTGCTACCGGGTTTGCCAAAAAGCATGCCCAGGAACAAGCACAGCTGGTAGAGCAGGCTTTTGCCTGATACAAACTGCAGCCGGTAGTATATTAACTCCAAACTGGTTTGGAGATTATTTTTATTATTTATTCTATTTGGTATTTGCGTTTATCTTTACCGACCGGTTAGAATATAAAATTTGAAACCTAAATAATTTCATGGAAGATCTTAAAAGGACACTTAAACAGCTAATAATAGAATCACTGAACCTGCAGGGTATGAAACCGGAGGATATTGATGATAACGCCTCCCTTTTTGGCGATGGTCTTGGTTTAGATAGCATCGATTCACTGGAGCTGATGGTGCTCCTGGAGCGTAACTACGGCATTAAAATAGAAGATGCACGCGAAGGAAGGAAAATACTGACCTCTGTGCAGACAATGGCGGAATATATTCAGCAAAACACAAAAGCAATATCCTAGTTCTCGCTGCACCATGGCGGAAAGAGTAGTAGTAACAGCTGTAGGCATTATTTCCGCCCTGGGGATGGGAAAGGATGCACATGTAGCTGCTATCCGGAATAGACAAAGTGGTGTAAAGGCAGTCATGCACCTGAAGTCGCTGCACTCAGCTGAGTTTGTCCTCGGCGAAATTGATAAAAGCAACGATGACCTTGCTTCACTAATGGGGCTGCCCACTGGTGATAACGGCTATACCCGTACCACCCTCCTTTCACTGGCTGCAATGAAGGATTTGCTTGAGCACGTTGATATCTCAGTGCTTCACAATGAGCCGTTTGCGTTCATAAATGCTAATACAGTAGGAGGCATGAGCAAAATGGAGGACATCTATATGGATGTAATCTCTCCGGACAACGACGAACAGAATAATAAATACATAAACACGCTCGATTGTGCAGAAAGCACAGAAAATGTAGCTGCACATTATGGTCTCAAGCCACTGATGGCTACCATAAGCACCGCCTGCTCCTCATCTTCCAATTCTCTGTTACTGGGTGCCCGCATGATAAAGCAAGGCGTTGTAAAGCGGGCAGTATGTGGCGGTGGCGATGCGCTAAGCCGCTTCACACTCAACGGTTTTAATAGTTTAAAAAACGTAGACAAGCAGCTATGCCAGCCTTTTGATCAAAACAGGGGCGGGCTCAATCTTGGTGAGGCCGCTGGTTTTTGCCTGCTGGAATCTGAGTCTGCAGCAAAAGCAAGAGGTGCAAATATTATAGCTGTGCTTAGCGGCTATGCAAATACCAATGATGCCTACCACCCCACTGCGCCATCTCCTACCGGCGAAGGGGCCTGCCGCACCATGCAGCAGGCATTGGATATGGCTAAGCTGGCTCCGGGCGACATAGGATATATTAATGCCCATGGCACCGCCACACAAAACAATGATCTGGCCGAAGGACTGGCTATTCAAAAACTTTTTGGGCCCAATCCCCCGGCTTTTAGCTCTACCAAACCCTACACCGGCCACACGCTTGCAGCTGCTGGCGTCATAGAGGCTATCTTTAGCATGTGGGCTATGGAAGAACAGATGATTATACCTAATCTTAATTTCGAAACCCCCATGGAGGAACTCACGATAAAGCCTGCTACGGCGCTGAAGGAAAATGAGCCTGTAAACCACGTGCTCAGCAACTCTTTCGGATTTGGTGGCAGTAATGTTTCCCTGGTTTTCAGCAAGGCATGACGCAACCGCTCTACATACTATCCGCATGTGCCATTTCTGCGCAGCATACTTATGATGCCACGCGGTTCCTCGACCCTGTTCTCTCCGTTAATGACGGTAAGCTTTTCATGATCGATGCGGACTATGCGCGGTATATATCGCCCGTAGCCATAAGGCGTATGAGCCGTATGTTAAAGGCAGGCATCACCGCCGGCATGAAGTGCCTGGAGGATGCAGGAGTAAAAACACCCGATGGAATAATAATTGGCAGTGCGCGTGGCAGCGTTACTGATATGCAAAACTTCCTGAAGGATATGATAAATATGAAGGAGGAAGCACTTACGCCCACTGCCTTCATACAGTCTACCTACAACTCAGTAAATGGCTGGCTGGCCATGATGACAAAGTGTACCAGCTATAACCAGACTTACGTGCACAGAGGCTTCTCGCTTGAACTTTGCCTGCTCGATGCCCAATTAATGCTGGCCGAAACAACAGAGAAAAAATACCTGCTTGCTGGTGGCTTCGATGAGCTTACTGATGAATATTATATAATCCGCGATAAGATCGGTTATTATAAAAAGCAGATGCCTGAATCCCAGGCACTGCTAAACCACTATGATACTCCTGGCTCCATAGGCGGCGAGGGTGCCAGCTTCTTTACTGTCACTAACGATGCTGACAAGGCCTCATGCGCAATTCACGGCCTGCAAATGCTCCTGCAGCCAACCAGCGAGGCTCTTCAGGCTGCCATGGCTGATATGCTTTCGCAAAATGGACTTAAGAACGAAGACATTGATGTTTTAGTCTGTGGTATGAACGGTGACAGCAGGAACCACTTTTTAGTAGATCCACTTATTGCCACATGCGCGGATAAAACAACTATTGCCACCTTCAAGCAGTTTTCCGGCGAGTACGATACTGCGTCCGGTTTTGGTCTATGGCTGGTAAATTACCTGTTTGTTCATAGTTGCATACCAACCGAAACAGTATACAAACAAGGCACCTCAGATGAGATCAATAATGTGCTGCTTTGCAATATTACTATCTCCGGCGATGCTACCCTCGTCCTGGTGAAACGAAACAGTTTAGCTGGCTAGCTCCCATTTTTGATTATGCAGGAATGATTTTTATTACTTGCTGCAATTCATTACATTGCTGAAAGATTGCGTGGCAAAGGTTCCCGGCTTATGATTTTCCGTAAGATCATTTTTATTGTTTGTTTACTGCTTGTTAGTTGCCGTTTGTTTGCGCAGTCCACAGACAGTGTACCTGCCATACCTAAAATTCCGCAAAGCGACAGCTTAAAACGGCCGGTAGTAGCCCCGGCGAGAGATACTTCTGAAGCACTACCCACTATAGATATTGACACTACCACTAAGCCTAAACCTGCACCCGGCGCCACATCCGGCGGCTATTCAATAAACGGCAAAGTGGAAGATATGAACACCGGTGAAGGTATCCCTTTCGCAGTTATCACATTTCCGCACACTACAATCGGCACTGCCGCAGACCTGGATGGAAACTTCATTTTCAGGCTCGATAAGCTTCCTTCAGACACGCTGCATATACAGGCCCTTGGCTACACCAATGTGAATAAGATACTGCGCAAAAGCCAGCACGAGTATAACTATATTGTTGAGCTTGGCCGCTCTGAAAATGCGCTGAATGAGGTGGTATTTCACGCCGGTGAAGACCCTGCAATTGTGCTTGTACGAAATATTATTGCACATAAACCTTACAACAATCCGGATAAAGCGGAGAGCTACAAGTACAAAGCCTACAACAGGCTGGAGGCCGATCTGCAACGTATGTCCCGGTCCCAGTTTGAAAAATTCCCCATCTTAAAGAACTACAGCTTCATTTTCGATAACCTGGACACCTCGTCTGATTCAAAACCTTATTTGCCATTATATCTTACCGAAACAATCTCAGACTATTACTTCAGGCGCCACCCAAAGAAGCAGCGGGAGTTCATCGTTGCCAGCATGGCAAAAGGCGTCGACAACCCTAACGTAAATAAGTACCTCGGATCGCTGTACCAGAATGTGAATATATACAAGAACTACATCCCGATATTTGATAAGAAGTTCGTGAGCCCTATAAGCAATGATGCGCTTTTTTATTACAAGTACAGTATTAAGGATACAGAAAGTGCCTATGGCCATCGGATCATTTTGGTACAGTTCCGGCCAAAGCGTGAAGCAGAGAATTGTTTTACCGGTGATTTCTGGGTGGTTGATACTGCCTTTGCTATACAGCGCATGAGCATGGATGTCTCAAAATTATCCAATATTAACTGGGTAGACAGGATCAGCCTCTACCAGGAGTTTGCACCTGTAGATACATTCTGGTTCCCCATCAAGGATAAATTTATTGCCAATTTCAGCGCGTATAGTTCCAATAAGCTGCCGGGTATGATAGGTCGTAAAACCACCACTTACCACAATGTCGTTATTAATGACCCTTCTATCAACAACGCATTGGATAACCCGGACTGGAAGGAGGATGTAGTAGCACCCGACAGTGCCAGGCAAAAATCCAGCGATTGGTGGGCGCATAACAGGCCTGATACACTTACAAAGAATGAAAAGAAGATCATAAAGATGGTCGACACCATCACCCAAATGCCGATTACAACTTACTACAAAAAGCTCTTCACATTCCTTGCAAGCGGCGTAAAGGATATTGGCCCCATAGAGTTAGGTCCGTATTTCTACATATACAGCCGCAATCCCGTTGAGGGCAACAGGTTCCGGTTGTCGTTGGGCACGCCCCGTTCTATTAAGGATGCGCACGTCACCGGCTTCCTTGCTTACGGCGACAGAGACAACAAATTCAAATATGGTTTCACCGGTCTTTGGCTGCTCGGCCGCCACCCACGTATGTACCTGTACGGCTACTATGTGCATGACATTGATCAGACCACGAATTACTATGACCAGGTTGGCTCTGATAACATATTCAGCGCTTTATTCCGCAAGCCAGGTGTGCCGTGGAAATTGGCGTTTTCTGACGATCAGCGGCTAGAATTTTACAAGGAATATTTCAATGGTTTCAGTCATAAGCTCATATTGGAGCATCGGCAGTTTACTCCATATGCACCATTGCCATCACGTAACATTTTTGTGAATGACAGGGGCGATTCCTCCCGTAGCGTAATCAGCAGCGAGGTAGGCCTGGAGTTGCGATATGCCTACAAAGAAAAGTACCTGGAAGGTCAATACCTGAGGGTGAATATCGGAAGCAAGTACCCGGTTGTAGACATTGAAGCCCACGCGGGCATAAAGGGTGTATTAAATAGTGCGTATGCATACCAGCGTGCCAGGTTGTCCATCACGGAGAGTATCAACATTCCACCACTGGGGCATTTGTACTACAATGTCTTTGCTGGCAAATATTTTGGCACCCTGCCCTACCCCTTACTGGAAATCCATCCTGGCAACGAATACCTGTACTACAACAAGTACGCTTTTCAGATGATGAACACTTATGAATTCATCAGCGATAAATATGCCGGTTTCAACCTGGAGCATACCATTGGTGGCGGTATATTTAATTATATCCCATTGTTGAAAAAACTGAAATTCAGGCAATTCTGGACCGCGAAAGGTGTGGTAGGCTCACTTAGTCCTGAGAATACCAGGCTCAACACAGAAAAGGGTTTTCCGTTCCGTACACTTAAAGGTAGCCCATATCTGGAGCTGGGCACCGGTGTTTCCAATATCTTCAAGATATTCAGAATAGATATTGATTGGCGGGTGGCACCGTCTCCTTCCGGCGACGAAAATAAAACCAGGTACTTCGGTATCTTCGGTAGTGTATTATTCCAGTTTTAAGATGACGTACCCTTTCTGTGATACAATATTTACAATAATGCAGGCTGACTAATCAATGTTAATATGGCATCGGATGCGACTTGTTCAGCGGCGTACTGCTGAAAGGAATTGATATGAAAAAATGCCTGAAAAAGTTGTAGGAATAACCTTCTATCTCCTTTTGTACACACCCATTGTCTCACCAAAACCTATGATATGCTCATTCATATTTCGTTGCAGATCTCGTTTTGAGATATCCACTGGCAGGTTAAGAAACGTATCCAACGCAAAAACTCGGAAGTAATAGAGATCTACAGCAGTAGGTGGGCAAGGGCCAAGGTAGTTATACTCACCAAAGTCGTTACGGCCCTCGGCTTCCATTATTCTTGCTTCTTTAATGTGACGGGCTATCTGGATGTCCCACGCGAGCCAGTGAAGCCATGGCCTGATAGGCGCATCCGGATCCTCTAAAACAATAGCCAGGCTTTTGGTCTCTGCCGGAAAACCCGTTATGTCTAGCGGTGGATTCACATTATCACCGTCGCAGGTGTACTTAGCGGGTATTAGTCCGCCTTCATGAAATGCGCTGCTGCTCACTTTCAGCGGCTTATAATCCACTGATTTTATCACTTCGTCTATCATAGTGTGGTAGTACATAATGATGGTCTTTGTTAGTTATAAAATGTAAGTCTGCGGGTCGTTTAGGTACTTGTTTGGGAACCGTCGGGCTAAGTTAAAATTTATATAAAAACAATGCCAGCAGCAAGGAAAATTGGGTGACTTGAATTCGCTACTTTTGGCTTCATGAATTTGACATATTGGCATCGCTTGGCGGTAGTCGGGTTCATTTTGATTTCGAAACTAACCCGAATATTTCCCGCATCAATATCAATAGCTTATGGCAGATAATCTAAACCGAATGTTGCAATTGGTGAACGAATTCTTCGACACGAAGAATGATCCTGACCAACTTGATGTGGACCAGGAAATGATTGAACATCTTCAGGAAATGCACCCCGCAACACTGTCTGAGGTTACTGAAGGTGATGGTCCCATTGTCTGGATATTGGTGATACCCACCTTGCACTATATTATGCAACGCTTTATATCAGGGAAGATCTCGGAAAAACAATTACTTGACGAAACGCCAATGGGCATGCCTTATGATGCCGTATATCTTTGCTCAGCCAGTGTGCTGCCTGAGCATCGCCACAAAGGCCTGGCTAAAAAAACAACTATCAAGGCTATCAATGACATTTGCAATGACTATCCCGTTAAAAGCCTGTTCTACTGGCCATTTAGCGATGAGGGCCGGCGACTGGCAAAGTCTGTTGCCATAGAAACAGGTTTGCCGCTTTTTGAACGGGTATAACACCAAACCCTATTTGAGGTATGTACTGTAATAATTATCTTCAATAGCAGACGGCATACGTGGCTTTAGTATCCTGGAAAGATGGTTGCGGTTGGTAAAAAAGAAGTCGGTAATGTCCCCGCCATTTGTTTGAACAATAACAAGATCAGGTTCGCAGTATTTAGCTTTCTCTTCAAACAAAGAAACATAATCATCAATGGTCGATGCGATGGCGGCTGTATTTATCAGCTCAGCATTCGGAAATTGCTTTTCCAGCAGGGTGACAGCGATAAACTCATTGTCGAGATAAGGGGAATAGAGCTGTGACCCGCCCAGGAATAATACATGTTGCTTTGTCTTGGGGAACTTAATGTCGTGCGTCATACGGCAGCCTTGAGCGTTGGCTTGTACATGGTACGGCATGTCTTTGCCACCGTCCAGCACTTCATCATCGTTTGGGGGCAGGTCTCCAAATGTTTCCGGCCTTTCGGAGTCTTTGTAAGTGACGGTGCTTTTTGCATTGCTATGGCTTCGGATGATGGGTGCCAGCTGGGAGGCAAGGAAGGCTGCACCCTTTTTAGACCAGTGTCCATCCCTCGGCGTTTGGCTCACAACATACGGATCCTGCTGCGCGATCACAGGGCTTAGGTCTACACATTCTATACCTAATTCCTTGCAGGTGGATACGATATAGGGGTTGCCGTATAAATTTGACAATGCCGGATTGTGGCCGGCACCATTGTTAATGATCACCACTACAAATTGTGCACCGGTTGCCGCCACGTCTTTCTGTAGTTTTTTGAGGTGTTCTTTATACCGTCCTTTTAGCTCAGTATACAGCGGGGTATTAGGATTATGGTCTTCTAGTATCCGTTCATCAGGTATCCTCGCATACTGGTGATTCATGTCATCCAGCTTCTTTTTATCCGCTTCAATGGCAGCTTCTTCCCTGCTGATTTTTGCGGGTTTAGGCTCGTTCGAACACCCGCTTATGATACCGGCGGATAGAAGACACACGATAGTTACAAGGCTTTTTACGCTCATGTTGGGTTGATTAGAATTTGAAGTAATAGTATTCGCTGTTATTCCTCGTTTTATGAAAATAGCAAATAGAAGCAATCACTAACCCGAAAATAAGAATCCTTATTATAATATTCAACTTCTTTGCTTCCAGTACATAATCTTTCTCTCTCTGTATCCACTCTATTATCAGCATGGGCATACAGTAAAGCAGGTTCGTGGTTACCACATGCAGCGGCACGTCAAATAGGGTTTTAGAAAATATTTTCGAAAAGAAATCGCCTGCCACGTAAATATTGGGAGACCGGAAAAATACCCGTGTAATAGTGACCAGGTTGAACGTAAGCAGTATTTTTAAAAAATCGCTGGCTGTAGGTAATATGCGCCCCGGCGATGCTGGTTCTTTATATCGGGTAAGTTTGCCGGTAAGTATGTATGGAACAAAGTAAAGTCCGTTCAGAAAGCCCCAGCATACAAAAGTATAGTTGGCGCCATGCCACAAACCGCTGAAACTGAAAATAAACAGGATCAGCATTATGTACTTAAGGGTAGACACCTTTTTGCCGCCCATGGGCATGTATATGTAGTCTAGAAACCATTTTCTAAGCGAAGTATGCCACCGTCTCCAGAATTCACTCGGATTCCGGCTAAAGAATGGCATTCTGAAGTTTTTGGTAAGCTCAATACCTAGTAATCTTGATGCGCCCATTGCTATCTCAGAATAACCAGAAAAATCAGCATAGAGATAGAGGCTGAATAATGTTACACCCAGGAACAGCGAACTGCCATTTAGATCCTGGTAATGGCTGAATACATAGTTTACGGTGAGCACTACATTGTCTGCCACCACCATTTTTTTGAATAGTCCCCATACGATCTCACCCAAGGACTGCTCAATCTGCTCAAACGTGGGTACAAAATTCTTCCTGAACTGTGGCAATATCTTAGCGGCTGAGGGTATAGGGCCAGACAGTATGTGTGGGAAATAGCTGATATAGGTGGCGTAGGTAATAAAGTTCTTCTCCGGTTCTATTGTTCTACGATATACATCTGTTATGTAACCGATAGACGAAAAAGTAAAATAACTGATACCAATGGGTGTGAGTATATGAAGTACCGATGCCTGCCATTGGTCCAGGCCGTGAATATTGCCTAAAATAAGCCCGCTATATTTAATGTAAGTAAGGCCTAACCCGAGAATACATATCCCAAAGGTGAGCGCTGTTTTTCGTTTCGTTGCATCTGCCTGCACATCTATTATGAGGCCAAATGCAAACCCTACACTGATCATACAGTACAGGTAGATGGGTAATGAATAATGGAAACGGTAGTAAAAGTAACCGCTGGCAACCAGTAGTATGATATGCTGCACGATCCGCCATTTCCAGGCCAGCCAGTATATGACTAATACTATGCAAAAGAATATGCCGAAATCAGTTGTATTGAACAGCATGCAGGTTCGGTTGCCGGGGGAAACGGCCGATAAGGGATATAGCTGGTAATTACTGCTTTATGGAAACGAAGGAGTTGTAAAAAGTACTAACCTCGTTATTGGTTGCGTAGTTCTTTTTTGATACCACCATGAACTCATACAAACGATCATTTGCAATACACACTTTTACATTCAGCAGCGCATTGCCGCCTCCGTCAAAAAAGAAGGCCCTGCCGGGGTAGCCGTTAAGCTCAATATTTTGAATAAGCGGCTCCATATCGGTGAAGTCTCTTCTCCGGGTAACTATCGCACTATCAAGTATCATGGCCATTGATAAAGAATCCCTGCTAATGTTAGCCGGTATATCTGTATAGCTCACTTCAAAGCGCTTAAACTTATCAATAGTAAATGCGGAAGGTTCCCAGTAAGAGATATGCGTTGGCGTATTCTTACCAAATATGGAAAGCCCCTTTTTGTCCATCGTTTTCACCGGTGCAGGAATAGTAATATTAAATGCACCAGGTGCGGAAGCGAATTTCTCCCATGGTACGTTATTCCTATGGCAGGATGAGAACATAACAACGGGTAAAATTACAAAAACGATTTTCGCGATACTGCGCATATAACAATGTATTATTTCTAAGGTGAACTGGTTCAAGTTATAGCAACTGCTTTACGTTCATTGTAAAGCAGTTGCTATATAAATTACTCGGGGGATTTACTATTTCTTACCTGCTGCTGCATCCTTATTTGCTTTGTAGCGCATATCAGGAGTACCGTCTTTTTTCATTGGGCCGGCTGCTGCTGGCTTTGCTGCTTTATTTTCTTTGGTACGCATATCTGGTGTACCATCCTTCTTCATTTTTTTCGCTGTTGACTTATCAGAAGTAGCAGGAGCCTGGTTAGCCTCGGCAGTACTTTTTACTGTTTTTGCAGCTGGCTTTGCCGTTGGCGCATTGCTGGTGCGGCTTTTACCTTGCTGTGCTTTCTCGGCAGGAGCTGCTGAGCCTTTCGCTGCTTTTTTCGCGTCTTTATCCTGTGCAAAAGACGTACTACCCATGATGAACATGGCCAATAAAATGCAAATAATTTTTTTCATATTTTTTTTGTTTGACGCTAAATTATAAAATTGAATTGATAGTTCCTGCTTTTTTTCAGGAAAATAAGACCTAAAAATCAGGAAGCTCTTAATCAGATTTTGTTATTAGACTAGTATTCATGTTATTGTCAAAATAGTATTCCGGTTATTGAAAACCCTGTACCATTTTTGCTATTTGCGATATTTACAACTAATTTGTGGCTAGCAATTTTAAATCAGGAACAGCACCGTAGATGATCCATTACACTACAGAAAGATTACACCAGGCCCTAAAGCATTTTTTTGGTTATGACGAGTTTCGGTTCACCCAGCTAGGGGTTATAGAAAGCGTGTTGAGTGGCGCAGATACCTTCGCTATCATGCCTACCGGTGGGGGAAAATCTATCTGTTACCAGCTACCTGCCATGCTGCTGCCTGGTATTACCATTGTAATTTCCCCGCTCATAGCACTCATGAAAGACCAGGTGGATGCCTTGCTGGCAAACGGCATTCATGCTGCATTCCTTAATTCGTCCCAGTCAGCAGATGAGCAGAGCAGGGTAATAAGGGAAGCAGAAAACGGCAACATAAAGCTCCTGTATATCGCCCCTGAGCGCATACCTGCGAACAATGAAGCGTTTTTCATGTTCCTGAGAAAGCTCAATCCGTCTTTATTTGCCGTAGATGAGGCGCACTGTATCTCATCGTGGGGCCACGATTTCAGGCCGGAATACCTGAAGCTTTCAGTATTGAAGAAGGAATTCCCCGGCGTTCCGGTTATAGCCCTTACCGCCAGCGCCGACAAATTAACGCAAAACGACATTGTGGAGCGCCTGCAACTGCACAATCCACACACTTTTATCTCCAGCTTCAACCGGCCCAATATCTCTTATTTTGTGCAGCCAAAGCGCGAAGCTTTCGGACATATATTAGAGTATATAAAGAAGCATGCTGATGAATGCGGTATCATTTACGCGCTCTCCCGCGCATCAACCGAAGATATAGCAGGACGCCTGCATGCAGCAGGAATTAAAGCCGCTTACTACCATGCCGGTATGGACGCCGCCGAACGCAGCCGTGTTCAGGAAGCCTTTCAGCGGGATAAATACAAAGTTATTGTAGCTACCATAGCCTTTGGCATGGGTATAGACAAGTCGAATGTACGGTTTGTCATACACCACGACGTCTCTAAGAATATAGAGGGCTACTACCAGGAAACAGGAAGAGCAGGACGGGACGGACTGAAAAGCGATGCCATACTTTTTTATTCTGTTGGAGATATTATAAAGCTAAAAAGGTTCATTCAGAACGACGATAATCCTAAGCAGGCCGCCATATCACAAAAGAAGCTGGCGCTGATGCAGGAGTTTTGTGAGCACGAAGGATGCCGCCGCCAATACCTCATGCAATACTTCGGTGAGCAATTCCCGGCTTATTGCGGTAGCTGCGACTATTGCCTGAGCTCACTGGAAGAAAAGGATGCTACCATCGATGCTCAGAAGCTGCTATCGGCCATCATCCGAACGGGTGAACGATACGGCGCAGGCTATATAATTGATTTTCTGCGTGGATCTGCCAGCGAAAAGATACAGGCAGCCCATAAAGAACTGAAAACATATGGCATTGGTAAAAACCTGAAAAAGGAAGAATGGCAGTGGATGATACAGCAACTCCTATACCATAAATTCATAGACAAAACGGAAACAGAATACGCTACACTAAAGCTGAACGAAAAGGGATGGAAGATACTGAAGGGTGAATCTGAGCTAAAGCTGGTGATGAAGAAAGAGAAAGAAGAAGTGGCCAGCTACGAGGAACAGGATTATGACAAACAACTATTCCACGACTTGCGTGCAGTGAGAACCGATATAGCAGAACGCGAGCATGTGCCTGCCTATGCCATAGTGCCAGACAATGCCCTGGTAGACCTGGCTACCTACCTGCCAGCAAATTTTGATGAGCTCCGGCATATATCCGGCTTTGGTGACTACAAGATCAGCAGGTATGGTGCAGGCTTCCTTACGGTCATTAAAGACTATACCCAGAAGCATAACCTGCAATCGAAGATCCACTTTAAAAAGCCGAAAAAAGACAAGAAAACAACATCGGCCAAAGCAGGTAAACCGGCCTTCAACACCACACAAAATACTACCCTGGAAATGTTCCGCGAGGGCATAAAGATACCTGAGATAGCTGCTGTGAGGAATCTATCTATAGCTACTATAGAAAACCACCTTGCTGCCTATGTGAGTGCCGGCGAGCTGGATATTTTCAAATTTGTAAGTAAGAGTAAGCTTCAGACGATACTGGCCGCAATAAAAAGCCTGGGCCAGGTATTTGCCTTAAAGCCGATCAAAGATCTGCTGGGCGATGAATATACTTATACCGAGATCAAAATGGCACTGGAATACTATAAGAAAGAGAACCAGTAGCATTGACTATTAGCTTGCCTGTAAGCGCCTTTACTACTTTATTAACATTCTGTTGGGTCATTCATTGCCTACCTTTACGCGCAAAAATTTTAGTATTTGAGCAAGAAAATAAAGATAGGTGCAGTCAGCTACCTGAACACCAAACCCCTACTCTACGGCCTTGAGCACAGCGACCTTATCAACGAAATTGACATTGTTCTGGACTACCCTGCCCTGCTTGCAAAAAATTTACAGGAAGGCACTATTGACGTTGCATTACTCCCGGTAGCAGCTATTCCATCCATACCCGGCGGTCACATAGTTAGCGACTACGGCATAGCTGCCGATGGCAATGTTGTCTCTGTAGCTATCTTCAGCCAAGTGCCTATGGAGGAGATCAAAACTGTTTACCTCGATTATCAGTCACGCACCTCTGTGCGGCTTGCACAGCTGCTGCTGGAACAATACTGGAATAAGAAAGTAGAATACAAGCCTGCTACCGAGAACTTTATTGAATACATCAATGGCACTAATGCCGGGGTCATCATTGGCGACCGCGCGCTGAAGCAACTGCACAACTTTGAGTATGTGTATGACCTGTCTGCAGCATGGAATGCTTTTACCGGCCTTGATTTTGTGTTTGCAGCATGGGTGGCCAACAAGCCGTTACCGGCAGATTTCATAGCCCGCTTCAATGCCGCCAATGCAGAGGGGTTGAAGCATATAGACGTTGTCATTGCAGAAAATCCGTTCCCTTATTACGACCTCGCGACCTACTATACAGACAACATTAAATTTCAGCTGGACGATCAAAAGAAGAAAGGCCTGGCAAAATTTCTCGAACTCATCCGGTAAGTTGCCCGCTAAGATGCTTTTTTAGGTCCCTTGCCCCGGTTGCTCCTGAAATCTTTAAAGGCGCTCTTTTTGCCTTTTTTTTCTCCAACAGGTCTTTCAGGCCTGGCTGGTCTGGCGGGCTTCTCCGGTTTGTCCTGGGGAGCTTCATTAGGTGCTTCGCGTTTCTTTTTGGGTATATACTGCACAGGAGCGCGCTCCGTAGCAGACGACCTTGTTTTAGACGCACTTTCCGTTTTATCTGAATCTGCAACCAGTTCGTTCATCTTTTCTATCTCGGGTAGCGTCAGGTATCGCCACTTACCTACCGGTAAGTTACCGAGCTCTACATTCATTATCCTCACCCGCGACAGACTCATTACTTTGTAGCCCAGGTGCTCACACATGCGCCTTATCTGCCTGTTCAATCCTTGTGTAAGAATGATCCGGAACCGGCGGCTGCCCTCCTGGCGAACAAAGCACTTTTTAGTGACCTTGCCGAGCACCGGCACACCGGCACTCATTTGTTTCACAAACTCTGGCGTCACGGCTTTATCTACTGATACCACATATTCCTTTTCGTGGTTGTTCGCCGCGCGCAGTATCTTGTTCACTATATCTCCATCATTCGTAAGGAAGATAAGCCCATCTGAGTCCTTATCAAGCCTCCCTATCGGGAATATCCGTTTCGGATGGTTTATGTAGTAGATGATATTCGACCTGTCTTTTGCATCCGTAGTGGAGGTTACGCCTTCCGGTTTATTGAATGCAATATAAATGGGGCGGGCCTTTGCTTTCTTCGACTGCGTCTTTATGGGCTCGCCATCTATCTCTACAGAATCACCGGGGCCTATCTTTGCGCCCGGCAATATCAATTCTCCGTTTACAGTTACTCTTGCCTGCTCTATTAGCTTATCTGCTTCCCTGCGCGAGCAGAAGCCCGATGAGCTGATATACTTGTTGAGGCCGATCTTATCATTATCCATTTGCTGTAAAAGTACCATTTATAGTGTAAAGTCTCAAGCTGTTCCATTATTGCACTTATGTGCAGCGAGCAGGCCTTTGTCCATACGCTTACTATTATTTCCTTACTTTTGAAATTGTACACTCTTTACTAAATACTTCAGACTTATACATGAGCCAGATACAGGAATTCAACGACTACCGCGCCAAAATGAATGAGGTCATTCTTGGCAAACAGAACAAAGTGATCAATCGCCTTTTCAACCTGGATACCAACACTTATGCCGAAGGAGCATTAACTACAAAGACAAAGGAGATGCTGGGCCTGGTAGCCAGCATGGTGCTACGGTGCGACGATTGTATAAAATACCACTTGGGAAAGTGTCACGAACAGGGCATTACCACAGAAGAGATCTATGAGATATTCGCCGTGGCAAACATTGTAGGCGGCACCATTGTGATACCGCACACGCGCCGCGGAGCCGAGTTCTGGGAAGAACTGGTGAGCCAATAAAAGAATTACTTCCGCATTACTTTATGCTAATGCCGTCGTTTACTCTGGTAGCAGTTGCTACTACTACATCAGATGCCGGCGTCACCGTAATATTCAGTGTAGTAACAGTGGTTGATTCATCATTACCATGATGGTTGCCGCAGTTACCACCACTGTGGTGCCCATTGTTTTGCCCGCCGCCAAAGCAGCCACCAGAAAGCATAGTACCTCCATGCGTGGTAAGGATAACCACATCAGACCCTACATAATTTGCCGCAGGCGTATACTGAAGCGTTGTATTTCCATTTGCATCGGTAGTTACCGTGCTTGCTTTTGCATGGCTGGCCCCTGTGGTTATCTGCGTGCTGCTTGCAGCTGATACAGGCACTGTGTACGTGTAAGATGTATTTTCTGCAACCGTGATATTTGCAGTTTGCTCCAGCACCTCAGCTTTGTGCTGACCGGGCAGCAGATCGCACTTGATACAAGATTGTGTGAATGCGAGCGACACGGCCGCTAAAGAAAGGACTAAGTATATCTTTTTCATACCGGAGTTTTTTACCTGTTACAAATATAGGGAACCTTAATCATAAAAAAATCATCTATTGATCCGGCGTTTCTATACGTTCTATTTTGCTGATCCCATCCAGCGCACCCAGCCGATTACAGAAGTTGTTCAGCTCTTCCCGGTCATGCACATAGATCATTATATTGCCTTCAAATATTCCGTCTTTTGAGTCAATGCTTATGGAGCGCATGTTCAGCTTCAGCTCGCCAGATATTACGTTGGTGATCTTTTGTATCACACCCACGTCATCCATACCTATTATACGCACACCGGTGAGGAATGATATCTCCTTGTTCTTCGCCCACTTCGTACGCACTATTCTGTGCCCGTAGTTTGCCAGCAGCTGTGCTGCATTAGGGCAGTCGGTACGATGCACTTTCAGGCCCTCCCCTGATGTTACAAAACCAAACACATCATCGCCGGGTATGGGCTGGCAGCACTGTGCCAACTTGTATAATACCTTGTCAGATCGTTCGCCGAATATGATCAGTTCAGCGCCTTTACCTGGTTTTGTTTTCAGTGCATCTTCACTTGGCTTGCTCTCCAGCTTCGCCTCCCGCGGGTGCAGGAATTTATCACCATATACGCTAAACTCGTTGAGGTCTTTCAGGTCTATACTGCCTACAGCTATTGCATAGTAGAGGTCCAGCGTGGACGATTTTTTGTAATAGTGTACCAGCTCGTTTATGTTGTGCTGCGAATTCGACACCTTCAGCTGGTCCATTTTCTTTGCCAGCGCATCCTTTCCGTCCTCCGCTATTTTGCGTTTGTCTTCCTTCAGGTAGTTCTTTACCCTCGATTTGGCCTTGGCCGTAACAAGGAAAGAAAGCCAGTCTTCGGAAGGGTTTTGCTTCGATGATGTTATTACCTCCACCTGGTCACCACTATTGAGGTGATAGCTGAGCGGCACCAGCTTGTAATTCACTTTGGCGCCTATGCAGCGCATGCCCAGTTGGGTATGTATGTCAAACGCAAAGTCTAGTGCTGTCGCACCCTTAGGCAGTACACGCATATCACCCTTAGGTGTGTAAATGTATATTTCCTCGGTAAAGAGATCCAGCTTTATATCCTGTATAAAGTCTATGGTGTCTGTATCCGGGTTATTAAGTATTTCACGCAGGTGCTTCAGGAAGCTGTCCAGCTTACTTTCCTGTGCAGAAACTGTACCCTCTTTATACTTCCAGTGTGCCGCCAGTCCCTTCTCTGCTATCTCGTTCATACGCTCGGTGCGTATCTGCACTTCCACCCACTTGCCGCCCGGGCCCATTACTGTAGTGTGCAGCGCCTCGTATCCGTTGCCTTTGGGCACACTTATCCAGTCGCGCAGGCGCTCTGTACTGGGGCGGTAAAAATTGGTGATGATGGAATATATCTTCCAGCAGTCTTCCTTCTCTCTTTCCGTTGGCGATTTCAGTATCACACGTATCGCGAAGAGGTCATACACCTCGTCAAACGTTACGTGCTTTGTCTTCATCTTATTCCATATTGAGTTTATGGCCTTTGGCCTGCCATATATCTCAAAGTCGAAACCATTGTGCTGCAGTTCTTCCTTTATCGGCTTTATAAACTCATTTATATAGCGTGTTCGTTCGCGTTTGGTTTCCTTCAGGCCCTTTGCAATGTCCTGGTATATATCCGGCTGTGTGTACTTCAGTGCCAGATCTTCCATCTCGCTCTTTATCTCGTACAGGCCCAGCCTGTGAGCCAGTGGCGAGTATATGTAGGTTGTTTCCGACGATATTTTCAGCTGCTTGTCCCGGCTCATGCTTTCCAGCGTGCGCATATTGTGCAGCCTATCGGCAAGCTTTATCAGTATCACACGCGGGTCATCAGCCAGCGTCAGCAGTATCTTTCTGAAGTTCTCCGCCTGTATAGTTGTATCCGCCTTTATGTCTACTACATTCGATATTTTAGTAAGCCCGTCAATGATCTTTGCAATGTAAGTATTGAACTCACGGGCTATATCCTCCAGTGTTATCTCTGTATCTTCTACCGTATCGTGCAGCAGTGCGCATATCGCCGAGTTCACACCGAGACCTATCTCCTCTACCACTATCCGGGCCACGGCAAGCGGATGCAGTATATATGGCTCGCCCGATTTGCGCCGCATATCCTTATGCGCTTCCACTGCTATTTCAAATGCATGGCGCAGCAGCGCTTTATCACCTTTTTTCAGCCGCTCTTTAAGCGATCTGAGCAATGCCCTGTACTCACGCAGGATCATTTTCTTTTCCTCTTCATCATCCAAATTATATGGAGCCGTTATTGTTCCGTCTATCTGTGTTATCATACTTTTCCTACGCCTTTCCTTACCCGTTTGTTACCGTGTTGTTATACTAATTTACATAAAAAATCGCTGGTTAACAAATATAAGATCATCAAAGTGTTGCTGGGAAGTAGGGCGTTTTGCAACTGCAATTTTTCAATAGCTAAATGCATGTAGTAACACAATTAATATCAAGTAGAAATTAATCTAATATAATTAATACTCATTAATAAAATTCAATGAAATGTGCGTACTTTTCAACCAATTAATCCCCTTAATACCAGGAATGGAAAATACGAAGACATATTCTTTCCAGAGAATTATGGCTATTGAAGATTCTCAGATTGATCAGTATGTTATTGAGCAAATGATGAAGAGAAGCAACTTTGCAGAGCAGGCCACCATTTGCGGCTCTGCAAAAGATGCACTTGACAAACTGGGCGAGCTGAACGATAATAAAGATGCTTTACCACAAATCATTTTCCTCGACATTCACATGCCTAACATGAATGGCTTTGCATTTCTCTCAGAGTTGGAGAAAAAGTACGGGCATATCAAAGACCTCATGTCTGTCATCATCCTCACTACATCGCTCGACCCAATAGATCGCACTACATCCAACTCTTACTCCAACATTAAGATGTACCTCAACAAGCCGCTGACGATTGATAAGCTGCAGTATGTGAAGAGCCAGCTAGGTGCCTGATAACTGATATTAAAAACAAAACCGGCTCCTGTACAGAGGAGCCGGTTTTGTTTTGTGATTAACCCTGAATTACTTGCTGATAGCGATCCGGGCTGTATAAATTCTGTTTTCTGTGTAAACCGTGATCAGATAAATGCCCTCCGGCTGATTAAGCGTGACAGGGGTATCATGGTTACTGGTAGCAGTTAGTTCCGCTATTGTTTCACCAACTACATTCCTGATTACAACCCTCGTTTCTTCGGCTGTGTTAGTAGCAATATTCAGCGTAAACCCGCCAGTGCTAGGATTAGGATATACTTTAAGAACCTCATTGCTTATCCCTGTGGCATTCATTCCCAGTGTGCAGTTAATTACAGACAGCACGTATTTTGCTTTTACAGCCCCGCAGCTATTGGAAACCGTATATACTACCGTATCAATGCCAGCTGTTAAACCATGCATCACACCCGGGCTTACTACAGACACCAGGCCACTGGCACTGCTCCATGTTCCACCCGTGGTAGCATCTGTAAGCGTAATTGACGAGCCCATACATACCGTATCAACCGTGCCGGTAATGGTACCGGCAGTTGCAGGCAGCGTATTCACCGTCACTATGGTGGAAATAGATCCGGTACCGCAGCTGTTTGTAACAACATAACTTATTGTTGCTGTTCCCAAGGTTATTCCCGATACTAAGCCCGCGCTGCTCACCGTTGCCACTCCCGTAGCTGTGGAGCTCCAGATCCCCCCGGCAATAGCATTATTCAGCAAGCCTGTGCTGCCCATGCACACGGTCGTTGCGCCGGTAATGGCTGGCGGAGCGGGCGCTGCATGCACGGTTACCGACTTTACAGAATACGTAGAACTGCAGCTGCTCGTAAGAATGTACGAGATATTTACTATACCGGCCGATACACCGGTCAAAATGCCTGTGCTGCCCACTGTAGCTATACTTGGGTTTCCGCTGCTCCACGAGCCAAAGCTTGGGTACAACGTATCAGTGAGCTCAAGTGTATCCCCGACACATATCGGGTGCCCGCCACCAATAACGCCTGCACTTGCCGGAATTTCCCTTACCCGGAAATTTATTTGATCCGTTATATAAATATCGCCCTGCTTATCCACCCAGAAAGCTGAGATACCTATGTTTGCCGTCAGCGCAGGAATATTATCTCCGTTATAGGTGGTCATATCTGTGCCTGCTATCGTGTTGATATTGCCGGTGATCGCATCTATCATCCTGATCCTCGATCCATCACGGAAGTAGATATTCCCCGCAATGTCTGACTGGATAAACCCTGGTGCGCTTATCTGCGCCGCTGCAGACGGGCCGCCATCGCCGCTGAATCCGTCTGTCCCTGTGCCGGCAATGGTAGTGATGATGCCAGACGTATTTATTTTTCTTACCCGGCTATTCCCTCCACCCGGATCAATACAAGTCAGGTATATATTTCCACTTGGGTCTATGGCTACGCCTTGCGTATATCCCGTTCCTGCAGCGGTCGCCGGGCCGCCATCACCGCTATAGTAGCCACCGGTGCCAGCAATGAGGGTCTTGGTACCAAAGGTATCTACCTTATATACTTTTGCGTCTAAGTTGTCGCCCACATATACGTGCCATGCTTTGTCAACACAGAAGTATGATTGGTACCCGAGGTCAAAGGTGATCAGACTAATATAAGAACCAGCGGCATTTACATAATACAGGTCTCCCATATCGTCGCCAAAGAACAGGTTGCTGTGGTCATCAGACACTACACCATGGTATGCGTCCGTTGTGCCTGATGATTCTACATAGGAATGTATGATTCCGCTCGGGGTGATCCCTCTGAGTATAGTATGAAATGAAGGTGTTGGCTTAAAGGTCGCAAAGAAGACATTGCCCATTGTGTCTTTAGTAATACCATTCACATCCCACACCTGCGCAGCAGTTGCAGCCCCGCCGTCGCCGCTATAGCCCACTGTGCCGGTACCGGCAATTGTTTTTATCGTACCGGGGATACCCATGAATATAGGGTTCACCGTAGCGGTGGTAGTGGCAGCCACTGTGGCGCAGCTATTAGCTATCGTATAGCTGATCGTTGCAGTGCCCCCTGTTATGCCTGTCACTATTCCACCGGTACCCACTATGGCCACAGCCGTATTTGTGCTGCTCCATGCCCCTCCTGCCGAAGCATCAGACAATGTGCTGGTTGCTCCCTGGCAGATATTCGCCGGGCCACCAAGAATAGCGGTGACCACTGGCATAACACTCACGGTAACTTCCTGCGTCGCTGCCGATGTACAAAATGCATTCGATACCGTATAGCTTATCGTCGATGTTCCGGTCGCGATACCATCTACTATACCCGATGTGCCAACTGTTGCAACAGAAGTAATGGTACTGCTCCACGTACCGCCTGCAACAGCATCGCTTAGTGTAGTGCTCGCCCCCATGCACATGCCTGGCGAACCTGTTATGGTGCCCGCATCTGGTGAGGCATTTACTGTCACAACCTGGCTGGACGAAACCAGGGAGCAGGCGTTTGTAACTGCATAGTATATCGTCACAGTACCGGCACTAACGCCGGTTACATCGCCGGAGCTGCTCACACTAGCGGTGCCGGTTGCAGAGCTGCTCCATGTGCCGCCCGCAGTAGCGTCAGACAGCGTGATCGTTGCACCTTCACAAACGCTGGTGCCTCCGCTGATAGCTGCAACAACAGGCGTGGTAACCACAGTAACTACCCGGGTTGCCGGTGTGCACACACCTGAAGCAGTATAGCTGATAGTTGTAGTACCTGCCGATACTCCGGTAACAAAGCCCGATGAGTTTACCGAACCCACACCCGGGTTTGAGCTGTTCCAGGTCCCGCCTGAAGGGGAGCCCGTTAAACTCACCGTTGAGCCCACACACACAGAAGTAGGCCCCGATGGTGTTATCGTAGCAACCGATGCATCGCCAATTAAGTTCACAATGAATGGATTCCTTGTTGCAAAAACAGTTTGCACACAGTCAGAAGTGGGCGTGCGCGACTGTGAGTTATACATCTGAAAAGTCAGGGAATATGCACTGCAGCCAGGAGTTGGTAAACAACCGGAGGTCACACCCCATGCGGCATCCAGTAAACCCGTGTGGTCCCAAAAAGACATGCCGGTCGTTCCGCAAGGCGTTCCGCTTAAGCCATCCGGTGTCCAGCTGGGGCAACGTAATTTACTCGATGTACAACCGCCATTCACGGCAAAAGTCACATCACCCTGGAAATAAAACGACCCCGCGGTAGCTGTATATGCGTAAGACCCGGTAATATCAGTAAGCGTCGTTCCGCCGGGCACGGTTACACTCACGCTATTGGTGCAATAATAAATGCCGGAGCTCGCGCTGTAAGTAAAGCCGCCTGTTGACGCCGTACCCGAAACCAACAACGGATCAATGACCAACGGATAAGACGAGGCTGCTTTATCAAGCAACGAGCCTGGCACTTCAATGTCCAGAATATTGTCTGCGCCTGCTTTATACGCAAGGTCCTGCGCAGCAGCTTTATTGTTTAGTTCATATGCATTCGCTTTCTGCATTTGAAATATGTCATCCCCTTTGCCATTAGCAAAATACAGGTCACCTACATACTCATGCCCCTCGTTATTTGACAGAGACAAGCCCTTGCTCGCTTCGGGGTGATCCCTTATCACAAGTTTCCCGTTGGCATACGCAGGCATAGCGTTATTCACCAAAAAATTGGTTTTCACAAAATTCGCGTTTACCGATATTTCTATATTTATACCGGGCCATGCATCGGTCACCAGCACTCCATCGTCTCCTCCGCTATACTTGCTCCAGCTTGCCATTCCCAGCGACTGCTCGGTACCATCTGGCTGCACATAAATAAGCTCCAGCTTGCGGTTATAATTGAGGCTCCCCTCGCTGTTCGACATCCGCGTAAACCCTTCCCTTGTATCTATTACTACGTTCACCGCACGGCCCTTCGTAGCAAAAACACCACGATGTGATTTTTCCTCTTCCGCACGGTCTGTCACAGTTCTCCATCTCCCCCTTGCATCTTTATAATGCAGCGGTGCCGAGCCCGACTGCAAAATGAAATGGCTGCCATTCGTGCCTTCTTTCACAAAATACTTTTGTGTTTCGGTTCGCTTATCCAGCAATTCGTAGCAATCACTACATGGCGCATTCGCAAATAATACTCCCAGTTCCGGGTCCCTTTCGTACCCCTTATTACTTGCAGCTACTTCAGCACTCCGGTTATACCGTACACGTGTGAAAGTCGAAAAGTTGTTTCCTTTAGTTTGCACCACATGTGCCGGATTCTTTTTGGCACAGGCGCCCGCGGCTTTGTTTTTTTCATTGAGTATCTCTGCCGGAGTATTGTCGCTACTCGCCTGCAGCCATGTTGCGGTGGGATAAAGATGATCACTTACTCCGTTCGTCTGCGCTTTCACCAAAGCGGGGACCATCAGCATCAACAATGCCAATATTCTCTTGTTCATAGGCTTCACCATTTTTTTGGTTCGCGAATGTATATAACAACCAACAATTAGTCAAGAAACAGATATTATTTTTCGGCTACCCTTACAAGTACATACATGTATCTACCTTGTCCACATCTCGATAAGCTGCAGTATGTGAAGAGCCAGCTGGGTACATAATAAATACGCATAGATTCTTCTTTGGGTCCGGGCTTCGCTGCTACTGTCATCGCCAGTGGCTATGGCACACTTGAACAATAGCTCGCTACTGGGCTTTCCCCCTGAGAGAGAATGCATCGAACCAAATCTAGGGCTACTTCTACCGCTACTCTACCACTAATTTTAGCAGTTGCGTATCACTTTCAGTCAACACTTTCACACTATAAACACCCAGAGGCCAGCCACTTACACTAAAAGTTATATTTTTTGTCATTACTGCCTTATAAATTATACTCCCGATAGAATTATAAATTTCTAGCGCATAATTGCCTGTATTTTCGTTTACAATAGTTACTTCATTTGTCGCTGGATTCGGATATAGTCTCATTCCATTTTTTGCAGTTTGAACGGAGTAAATAGACGTTACCCAAGGAGATAAAATAGTCAGGAAAATGTCTTGAGATCCAAAGTAATTTAACGACGAAAATGACCCACTGCTATCGAAATAATAACCACCGGAAATGACGCTCCCGTTTGCAAGAGGATAGACCATATATGCTTCATCCTGTAGGCTGCTTCCCAACACCTTTGAGTTAAGGAAATTCCCGCTGCTCTCTGTATGTACTATCCACGCGTCCTCGCCACCGTAAGCTGTGTCCACTCCTCCGCCCGCATGGGACGATACGCCCGCTATCCATATACTTCCGTCGATCGCTTTACAAATGGAATTTGGATAACAAGAGCCCCCACCACCGCCATAACAATTGTCCCACTCTATCTGGTGGCTGCTGTCAACGTCAATGAGCCAATACCCCCCACTTGATGAACTGGGATGAGTCACATCACCATCCAGTGAGCTGCTATATGCGGCAACAAGCAACCCACCAGTCCCATCAGCTACTACGCCAACTCCAGCATCAGACCCGGTGCCGCCCATGTCCCGATGCCATAAAATATTTCCGTCCCTATCAAGCATTGCTAGGTAGACATCATAATCGCCGTGATTACCCGTGCAATCATAATCATTTGATCCCGTTCTTCCTACAATACAATACCCCGCCGAAACCTCCACAACGGCCCAAATCGATTCTTCATCTGATCCACCAATTGCCTTACTCCATATCTTATTTCCGAGGCTGTCTAATTTTATAATTCCAATGTCTGCATGTAAAGAACTTCCACCGTGCACTGTAAAATTGGTGTCTGTGTGTACGACATTTCCAGCCAAAATGTAACCTCCATCGCTCGTTGCAATCATATCCCGTAGCACTGCTCCATTCCCTTTGCTGTAATTACGATTCCATACAATATTTCCAATGGCATTTTCTTTCAATATTATAAATCCACTAGTCGAAGAAGCAAAGTTATATTGGCCTCCTAAAACAACTCCATTGTCAGCCGTAGGGAAAATATATCCGAAAGCACTATCTCCATTTTGGTCATAACATTTTATCCATTCAATAGCTGTCGCATCTGGGTTATATTTTATGAATGATGACGAGTAATTGCCCATTGTGGTACAATAAGAAAAGGTATCTAAATTACCACTACCATTCATAGAATTAGTCCCTGTACAAAGAATAAAGCCGCCATCAATTGTTTTAGTAACTTGTTTTGCAATACCATCAGCCCCATTCCCACCATACCCTTTTAACGAAAGCATCGCAGGCGCCTGCGCAAAAGCACCAAAAGAAAAAACAACAAATAAAACAGACAGGATTTTTTTCATAGCACTACTAATTTCTTTGTAATTCTAAACGCATTTTCATCCGTCATCTGCACATAATAAACTCCTCGCGGCCAGTCTGCCACTTTTACTTGTGCGTTTTCTGCCTTAACCGCCTTCCACATCAATAACCCAACAGAACTATATATCTCAGTAGCAACAAACCCTTTCACAGAGCTTATGTTCACCACATCAGTCGCAGGATTTGGGTACACTTTTATATAATTCTCGGTGGGTGATATTTGCGGCACACTTGTTGCCCACGGCGCAAAAACGGCAAGAAAGGCATCGATGTAACCAAAAGAATCTATCGATTCGAAAGAGCGATCATGAGCTTCATAATAGCCGCCTGTCAGCACCGCTCCATTAGACAAAGGATGAATTATATATGCCCAATCCTGCCCGCTGCTTCCTAGTACTTTTGCGTTTAAAAAATTGCCGACGCTATCGGTATGTAATATCCAAGCATCAGTACTGCCATAAGCGCTATCAATCCCTATTCCTAAAGACGATGACACGCCTGCCGTCCAAATGCTGCCATCAAGTGCCCTGCACACCGAATTTGGGAAACAATATCCACCACCGCCACCATAACATTTATCCCATACAATATTTTGGTTACTGTCAATTTGCATCATCCAGAATTGGTCAAAAAGAGATATAGGGTGTGATATGTCCCCGTCTTGCGAGTTGGTCGCGCCTGCAACAATCACAGTGCCATTTCCATAATCTGCCAGTCCTTTTGCGCCATCATCGCCTGATCCGCCCAAATCTCTGTGCCAAATAATATTACCCTGCTTATCAAGTCGCACCAGGTAGGCATCATAATTCCCATGATTACCAGTACAGTCAAAATCGTCAGAGATTTCATCCGCCAGAACATAATAACCACTACTTGTCTCTATTACATGCTCACATTCATCGTTAAAAGATCCGCCTATGGCTTCGCTCCACACTTTGTTACCTAAGCTATCGACCATTATAATCCCTATATCATCCCCACCGTGAACAATAAAGTTCGTATCAGTATTATATACAACTCCTGTCATCATATATCCCCCATCACTGGTCGCTATCATATCTCTTAGTAAAGGTCCCATCCCCTTGCTGTAGTTTCTTCGCCATACTATATTACCTGCCGCATCTTCCTTACATATCCAAAATCCTTCCCCAACGGCGGACTTAAACATTCCACCAAGCACCAGGCCTCCATCATTAGTCGGGAATGCGTACATAACAAAACTATCCCCGCTGTTTTCATAACATTTACTCCATTCTATCACAGATGCATCCGAGTTGTACTTTACAAAAATTGAGCGGTCGCCATGTTCAACACAAAAGGAATCTAAGTTGCCGGTATTACTATCCGAATTCGAACTAATGCATATAATAAATCCTCCATCCGCCGTTTTTACAGGCTTCGGAACCACTTGATCAATAAAATTGCCCCCATAGCTCTGTAAGGAAAGCCTCGCAGGCTCCTGCGCAAAAACACCAAAAGAAAAAACAACAAATAAAACAGACAGGATTTTTTTCATTTTTGATAACTCATTATATGACCGCAAAAATAAATCTACAAAAATATATTGAAAATAAAACCACATTTATGGTTTAATTTTTCAACCATTGTCTATATAGCCTACTTGACATTCTTACTCTGCGTTCAGAAACCCACAATACACCTATAAACAAATCGTGTTGCGTCATATCCAACCCTATCGTAAATTTGTGCCGGAAATAGAGATTTGAATCTCTCATTTCTTGTGTTCCCTGAGGCTTTCCCCTTACTAGATTTATTCTAATCCTAACAGGTTTCCTGCACTTAAAATTACATTTCACTGCTTGGGTCTTGTCGGTAATTATGAGGTATGAAATGAGGAATAATACAACACAAGCCAACTAATCAACAAAATGCCCCAGTGTGGCAAAACGGGGCATTGGCTTATACATAAGGCACTGAAATCCAACATTGAAGAATTTGGAATGCCCCATATAGGTGATATTTTTATTTGACGTAGTGAGGCATAATACCGAATTCTGAAAATTCTTTAATCCTAAAATTCTGATTAACGTATGATCAATTTCCGCTACCAGAAAAAACCAGAAACGAATGAAAGACAACTAATTGATTATCAGAACCAATGTGTGCAGAAAACAATTTTCCTGCAAACCGGAAACGGGTTAATACCACTTAGGCTCCGCAACCTGCATATCATAACCTTTGCGAGCTTAACGTTGTCATACATACTAATTGATCTCAGTGTCCAGAGTGAAAGTGTTTACATACAGTCTAATATTGGAGTTCACAACCAGCTCAAAAAAGATTTGTCATAGTGAGCAAACAATTTGCTGCGCACGAAGACTTTGACCATGACAGTGCTCGCTTTCTTGCCGGCGCAGTGGGCATCTGTACTCGCGCTTTACGCAACACTTCCCCTCTTGAGAGGGGTTAGGGGTGTGTTTTCTTCACACAATTGATTATCATCCGCTTACAATACTTGTCATTGGCAGCCTCGCCGAACTATGACGATGAGTTCGATCTTAAAGTTGATTTGCCGAATGTGAAATTATCTTTTAGACTCAATATAATTTATTAGTCATGCTCAAGCCCTAAATCACGGCTACCAGCGGAGAATGGAATTTCCGCCACCGGAAAAAACCAGAAACAAATGAAAGACAACCAATTGATTATCAGAACCAATGTGTGCAAAAAGCAATTTCTCACAAACCGGAAAACCAAACCTCCCAACTTATCACTTATCACTTATCACTTATCACTTATCACTTATCACTTATCACTTATCACTTACCAACCTATCATTTATAATACGCTGAATAGAAACTGGCATACGGCATTGGCAGTTTGTCCGCATACATTTTCCGGTAGTTCTCGGCGGTAATGAGGAAGGTCTTTATTTCACCGGGTATATATTCACGAAGGGCCTTTGCCGCTATCAGCTCATTCATATAGGTCTTTGCAGAGTCGGCATTCGGGAATTTCCTGATCACAAGCACCACCTGGTCCATGCCATACATGTCCAGCAGCATATCCAGGTTTGCCGCCGGGTAGCTCGCCGAGTCAAAAGATTTTATCCTTTGCTTCAGCATAGCCGTCTTGGTATCCAGCCCTGGTACTACCAGTATACAATAGTGCGGACTGTCTGCATGAAATGCATACATAGGCGGCACCGGTGGTGGTGGTGGCGGCGGTGGAGGTGGTGGCGTTGCCGGTTTCACTTCCTTCTTTACTTCAGCCACACGTACTTCTTCCTTTGGCGGCCAGTCTTTTACCCACGAAGGTTGCCCGCCATTGCGCACCTCGCTAATGTATTGTTTTACTGCAGTAGCCCAGCCTATAAGGGTGTCGCCCGGATAACTGCGCATAAACTTGCCAATCAGCGAATCTGCGGTAGCGTATTCACCCATGCCGGCGCGGGCCATGGCTTCAGACAGATCAAAACGCTTTTTGAAAACGGGATTATCATATTGCTCTTTTGCAGTCTTTATACGCTCCAGCACCTCATGGTACTTACGCTCCTGTAGCTTACGGTAGGTTTCGTCATAATACACATTCACGGCAATACCATTTGTCTGTTTTGCCTTGGTATCTCCCTGCTTAGGGCGCAGCGTACCTGCATACTGAGACTGCGGGAATTTAGCAAGCAGCTCTTCACTGTATTTCCGGGCATTATCCAGGTTATTCTGCTTCATAGCTATCTGGTAGCGCAGATAAAGCTCTTCTTCCTTCTGTGTATGCGTGGGATAACGAATGTCAAGCGTATCAAGCGTATGGATGGCCATTTTATAGTCTTCCAGCTGCTTCATATAAGCCTTAGCCAGTAGTATGTAGGCTCTCTGTTCCAGCTTTATAGCCAGTTCTTTCTGCTGCGGCAGGTTAGGTATTTTAGCCATCAGGCTTTCTTCAGTTGGCAGTCCGTTCTCTGTCTGACTGGCGCTGATGCCCTGATCCTCGTCTGTGCCGCCGCCCCCGCCAAAGCTGCTACCAGCAGACCGGCGCCAGTTATCCGTAAGCGGGCGGTTGCCCCACTTCTTCTTAAAGTCGGCACTACCCTGCTGCATCAATGTAGGGTTACCAAAGTACCAGTTTGATGCCTCGCTGGTCTCGCCATTGTCGGTCTCTACCGCTTTAAGGCTGTTCACGCCTGCATTTTCCGCATTGGCAATACTATCTTCCATTTTCAGCTCCAGCTCCCTTAGATACGCCCTTATCACCTGCTGCTGTTCCTTCTTGCTCATGCCGGCGAGTGCCAGCAGGCTATCCTGCTCGTATATCACGTTTGCCGGGGCCGATATCTCCTTCAGGCCTTTGCTTCTTTGCACAGCCTGCACTATTGCACCTTCCTTAGGAGCAGCATTGGCGTATTTCGCAGCGCTGTCATACGCATCCCGGGCAGGTGGGTATTGCGACGAGCCGTAGTAAACATCTCCCAACGCAGCAAAAGACAATGCCTTCTGCTTTTTGGTAGCCTTAGGTGTTGATATACTCTTGCGCAGGTACCGCACTGCTTCATCATTTTTACCGGCTTTTATAGCCAGCATACCCAGCAAAAAGTAAACCTGGTCGTAGTAGTTTACATACTTGCCGTCGTTGAGCACATGTTTCAATGGCACCATAGCTGCGGCAACATCTTCGCCCGCCTGCAGCTTGTTATAGGCAATGTATTTACGGCTGTAGAAGTCCATTTCTACCTTGGGGTAGTAGCTCAGCACCTGCTCAAAGCTCTTTGCAGCATCGGCGTACTGGCCCATATTCTGCTGTAGCTGCCCGTTAAGGAAAGCTGCCCTCAGTCGCAGCCAGTTAGGAAGATTATTATCCTCTGCCGCTATCGCCAATTGTACCGATGCTTCCACTTCATTGCGGTCTGTGAGGTAGGCAAATGCCTTTTCTATAGCAAGGCGCCCCCTCAGGTCATCGGGCATTTTGGCATCAGACTCCAGCAGTGATAACACCGCCTCGCCGTTCTCTACCTGCTTAGACTCAGTATAGGTGCGCGCCAGCCATAGTATGGCCTCATTGTGCACCGACTTATGTTTAAGGAAGTCAAGTTTAGAGGTTTTCTCTTCCTCAACTATGGACGGTGCCTCCTTCTTACCGGCATAGCTTCCATAGCCGTTCTTCTGCGCCTTTTTCTTCTTGGCTTCCTCATCGCTGCTTATGATGTACCTGAAAGCAATGGCGGCATACTCGTACCTGCCCTTGTAGTAGTATGCCTGGCCAAGCAATAAGTAAAGGTCATTAGACCACTTTACACGGGGATCATGTATCTGTATACCCACCGATACCTTACGCACAATACTATCCATGTCAGCAGACATCAACGCCGAGTCGCGATTTGGGTCATAAGGATAGAGGCCTATGAGGGAATCGTAGTTCTCCTTTCTCGTTCGCTGCATGTTCAGCAGCGCCTCCTCCATCTTCTTATTAGCATTAAAGTAATAGTTGTAGTGCGTGAACGAGTTCTGCGCTACCCTTCTTATCGGAGACCATCGCTTCTTGAGCATCGTCTTGTTTGACCATGCCTCATGCTTCTGCTTCATCTTTATCTCCAGCTTCAGCTTTATGTCCTCCTGCTTCTTCTTTTCCTTGGCTTTGGTTACCTTTTCCTTATTGGCTTTTATTTTAGCAAGGCTGTCCGTTCGGTTCTTACGCACCACCTTTATGCTGTCCATGAACTTTGTCCGCACCGTTTTAGTGCTGTCCATCACATGTTTTCGTACCAATTTGGAGCTATCAAGATTGTGCTTTCTCACAGCTGTGATACTATCGCGGAAGTTTTGCTGTTTCTCCTTTATACTGTCGGATCGCTCGTGCCGGACATAAGCGACGCTATCTGCATAGCGCTTACTTGTTTTATACTTCTTTATTTTAGCCAGGCTATCAGTACGGTGCTTTTGCACTGTCTTTATACTATCTGTGCGTCCCTTCCTCATTGTAGCCAGGCTGTCCGTAAAGTCCTTTCGGGCATTTTTCAGTGAATCCATTTTGGACTGCCTGGAGTCTTTGAGCTTTTTAGCTTTAGTGTTTCGTGAGCGGGTAACACTGTCCTTATAATGCTTGCTATCGTGGTATTTGCGCACAGCAGCCGAGCTATCGGCAGCATGCTTTCTTATACTTTGCAGACTGTCTGTCTTTTGCTTTCTGACCGCTTTGGTGCTGTCAGCAACCCGTGTATGTTCTTTAGTAATACTATCGAGGTTGTGAGCGCGGGCATCCCTGGCGCTATCGGCAGTATGCTGGTGCGCCTGCTTTATACTGTCGGCCACCCTTGCCCGTGCGTTCCTTAAACTGTCCGGATTACTTTTGTGTGTGGTGTCGGACAGTTCATCCCAATCCTCATCCATTGGCATTACCCTGAAAGGCACGCGGGAATAGGTAAGGCTATTAAACAGAAAAAAACCTAAAACAATAAATAATATTAACCTAAACTTCAATTTGACTCGTTGTTTTCTCTATATTACTAACGTAAATAGAACAATAATATTATATAAATCCGCGCTGGGATAATATATGAATGCCTAACTACCCAAAAATAGGCAAAAAAGCATAGCCAATACTCCCGCAGCAGGCATAAATTAACAAAACAGTTGTCTGTATTCTGGCTGTTAAAAGATAATTTAGTGTAATAAAATACCGTTCTTATTCCCAAACGGTAAATGGCTAAAAAAATTGTCCTTAAAAGAGCATGGAAAAGAAGGGCCAAAATCGAAATATGATGCGGTATGCCAGCCTTGCCACCCAGTGGATGGCGATGATGCTTGTGGGCGTGTGGGCAGGGTATAAACTTGATAAAAAATTAAATTGGAGGTTGCCTTTATTTTTAATTTTATTCCCCTTAATTTCATTGGCACTATCGCTGTGGCAGCTGATCAGAGAGCTGAACAAACCAAAAGAATGAAGCAAAAATTTATCATAATAACGATTGTCATCTTTATTTTTCTAAGCGTGGTATTCTTCGCCATGCAGCCTTATGCTCCTGAGTACAGGTTTGTGTCACTGGAAGCCGGCAATTTTGTAATGGCTTTCCTCTCGATATGCAGTTATCTGATCGTGCAAAATCAACAAAAGCAGAATACACAGGCATTCATTCGCGGAGTATCTGGCGCATCGTTTTTAAAGTTGATGGTTTGTATGGTTTCTATATTAGTGTATGTGCTGCTCAATCGCTCGCATATCCATAAGCCAACGGTATTTGTATTGTTTGGGATATACGCTGTTTATACAATTATGGAAACTTTGATGCTGTCGAAAATGGTAAGGAAAAAAAATTAATAACACCTAGGGAACCACTCACGGCATGAAGTGAGTTTTAGGGATAATTTATTTCAGATGAAAAAGAAAGAAGCTTCATTCTCATTCTTAGAGCAATTTTTGCCTAATGGGGCATTTGAGCAGATAGAGCCATTTTTCAGAACACATACCATTCATCTCACGCTTACCCATGAGCGCCGCAGTGTGCTTGGCGACTATCGCCACCCTGTGCGCGACGCGCCATACCACCGCATAAGCATCAATGCAACGCTCAACCCTTACAGTTTCCTCATAACCCTGCTTCATGAACTTGCGCACCTATTTACATTCGTTCATTTTGAGCACAAGGCGCAGCCGCACGGCAAGGAGTGGAAAACGCAGTTTCGGCATATACTGATCCCTTTTATGGGTAAGCGCTTTTTTCCTGGTGATGTAGAGAAAGCGTTGTATGCTTACCTGCACAATCCTGCTGCAAGTACCTGCACAGATGCCCAGCTGTATAAAGCGCTATACAGGTATGATGAGCACAAGCCCGGTTTTAAGCTTGTTGATGATCTCGATGTGAACCAATATTTTGAAACTGAAGACGGCCAGGTATTTCAGAAGCTTGAAAAACTACGCACACGCACACGGTGCCGCAGCCTGGATAATGGCAAAGTTTACTTTTTTCAAGGTATTGCAGAAGTAAAAGCCATACGCAGGAAACAATCAGCAGATGTCTGATATTCCGAACGATTTTCAATTACCTACAGATATAGCGGATTGGTTTTATTAACCAGCAATCTTCCGGATATTATGCTACCATGAAGTTGCATAACTTAAACAACACCCTGGCACCAACTATGGCATCAATGCCATCTCCAATATGCTCGCCACTGGATACCTCATTCAGATCGAATCCAATTATTTCTCTACCCGAGGCATGCAGCATTTTGAACAGATAGAATATCTGGTCCGTCTCAAATCCTCCAGGTACTGGAGTTCCTGTGTTCGGGCAAAGCTTGGGGTCAAGGCCGTCGATATCAAAGCTTATATAGACCTTCTGTGGGAGTGAAGCGATAATTTTTGTACAGATATCTTTCCAAAGTGCTCCTTCATATTGCTGCTCCTTTATGTCTTTATCAAAGAATGTAGTGATGCGGCCGTTACTGTGGTTTATTATGTCAAGTTCCTCATCACAATAGTCGCGTATACCCACCTGTACCAGCTTCTTTACCTGTGGTATGTCCTTCAGCACATTGTACATAATAGATGCGTGCGAAAAAGTGAAGCCTTCGTACGCAACACGCAGGTCGGCATGGGCATCAATCTGTAGTATTCCAAAGTCACTATGCATTTCTGACAATGCCTTGATAAAACCTAACGGTGTACTGTGGTCACCGCCTATCAAGCCAACTTTCTTACCTGTTTTCAGCAGGTTCTTCGTCATTTCGTAAACCCAATTAAGCAACATCTTACCACCTTCATTCACCTCATTCATCTTCTCAGTGAGCTGCTCGTTTTCTGCTACCGTGCCGCCATCGATCATATCGCTTATGATCAGCTCAGCACATTGACGCAGATAATCACCTTTGGTACGGATATTCTTATCTATAGGCTCCATGTAGAAGCCCTTCTTCCACCCGCCTTCCACATCCGGATCGTAAAGATCTACCTGCATAGCCGCATTAAAAATATTTTCCGGGCCACGCGAAGTGCCACGACGATAGGATACCGTCACTTCCCACGGCACCGGCAACAGAACGAGCTCTGCGTCTTCTTCACAAAAAGGAAGACCGAAAATATTATTTGATTTTAGTCCTACGGAATTAGGATCAAAGCTTGACATATCAGACATGGCGCAAAAGTAGAAAATTAATCACTCAGTTGAACAGAAGCGGCTATACTGTAAATGAAAAAGCAGGGCGTTTGAGGCCCTGCTTTTCAATATTAACACTAAATATGACTTATTGCTCAATAACGAAATGGAACACTTTATTTTCATTGCCTGAACGTACATTCATAATATACATGCCGTTGGCAAGTGTATTAGTAAGCTGCACTTGTGCATTGATAACGCCATTGTCCACTTTCGCATTGTTTCTGTAGATCACCTGACCAAGCATGTCGGTCACTTCAAGTACAACATCTTCTTCCGCTGTCGCAAATGTGCCACTTACAGAGAATGTCCCCTTGTTCGGGTTAGGGATCAGCCTTATGTCAGTCGCTCCTGTAACTACATTTTTCACGCCAACACCTATTACTGTAATCAACACAGTTTCAGAATCTGTAAGCGCGCATGCGTCTGTTGTTGTCACAGTGCAGGTAACTGAATCGTTGCTGGTGTAGGTGTTGATAAACGTTGAATCGGTTGCGCCCGTAATAGCCAAGTGATTTACTGACCACTGGTAGGTAACCGCTGTGGCGCCGGTGACATGTGCTGTAAGCGTATCGGCCGAACCGGATACTATGCTGAACCCTTGCGTAGCCGTTATTGTAACTACAGGCGCACTGCCCACACTCACAAACATGTGTGCAGAGGATGCAACCGAAGTTGTTACGCAAGGATAGTTGCTCACCATTTCTACCCATACCTCATCACCGTTAGCAGGTACGTAGCTAAATGTGGATCCCGAACCTACTGTTGCTCCGTTTACCTTCCAGGTAAAGTTTGGCAGAGATCCGCCAAAAGCAGGAGTTGCGGTAAAGGTTACAGTAAGACCTGCACAGGTTGAGCCTGTCATTGTCATAGTAACTGTTGGCGTAGCATGCTCAAGCACTGTGATAGTGTCTGTAGCAAATACTGTATCAGGTGCGGCACAAGCCTCACTGCTAATCATTGTTACCGTTACCACATCGCCGTTAGCTGGTGTGTAGTTATAGGTGTCTGATGTTGCGCCTGATATGTCGGTTCCATTTACACTCCACAAGTAGCCAGGAGTTATACCGCCGTTAGTACCACTTGCTGTAAAGGTAACTGCGCTACCAGCACAAGATGTATCACCAATACCTGTAGAAAGGGTAACTGATGGAGTAACCGGCAGCACAATAGTAACTACTGCGCTGTCTGCCATTGAGCTGGTACAGCCAGATGTTGCATTAACAGCGCTAACCGTGTAAGTACCTCCTCCTGTTATCAGACCAAAATCAAGCGTACCGCCAGTGCCAGCGAAAGTGCCTACTAATGTGCCATCTTCGAACAACTGGTAATTTACACCTGTATCAGTCAACCCAAGGAATACATGGACGCCGCCTGATCCTGCACAGTATGATCCACCACCTGTAACACCATATACTGCAGGCGAGGTATTTACAGTTACATCAAGTGTTGCAGTCATATTGCTACCGCAACCAGCAGTATTATTGCTGGCGCTAACTGAGTAGCTACCTGTAGGATAAACGCCAAAACTGATTGCGCTGCCTGTGCCTGCTGTTGTTGCAACTGATGCACCTAGGTCATACAATGTATAAGTAACTCCGGTATCGGAGCCGCTTAATCCTACATCAACACCTGCATCAGCTGAACAGTAAGAGCTGCTGCCGGTTACTGTATATATAGCAGGCAGTGAATTAATTGTAGCTATAGTAGTGTACGAAACAGAACAACCTGAACCAGCACCATTGCTTACAACCACGGTATAGGTACCTGCTGCCGCCGTAGTGGCAGCTGATACTGAACCAGCAGCCGTAGTGGCATCAGTAACTGCAACCGGACCAGACCATGAGAAGTCTGTTACGTTCAGCGGGTCAAGCGCAGTGAGGGTAAATGTATTGCCCTCGCATACAGGACTACTGTTGCCTGCAGTTGATAATGATGGAGCCGCATTTACAGAAACAGTTGTAGTAGCCTGGCTGCTGCAACCTGGGTTGCCTGTGCCATCGCTTACCGTAAGTGTGTACGTAGCTGAGCCTGCAGGTGCTGCTGTTGCAACATCTGCACTAGCACCGGTAATGATATCGCTACCGTTCCATGTATAGCTTGTAACTGCGCCACCTGTAACCGTAGCGGTAAGTGTAGCAGTACCACCGGCGCAGATGGTGCCGCTGTTGTTAGCAGTTGCTACCGGAGTAGCGTTTACTGTTAATGTTGTTACAGACTGAGTCGTGCAACCCGCGTTTGCAGTACCATCGCTTACGGTTAAAGTATAAACGCTGGTTCCTGCTGTTGTAGGATCAACAGTGGAAGCAGACGTTGTTGCGCCACTTGTGATGTCAGCGCCACTCCACGCATATGATGTTACAGCACCACCTGTAGTAGTAGCAGTTAATGTAGCCGTACCCGTTACACATACAACTCCGCTATTGCTGGCTGTAGCTGTAGGCGTTGCACTTACTGTAACAGTGGTAGTTGACTGGCTGGTGCAACCAGATGCTGAAGTGCCGTCTGTTACTGTCAATGTATATGTTATCGTAACTATCGTAGTGGGTGCTGCTGTAGCAATGTCAGATGCAGTACCTGATAGCAGGTCTGCGCCCGTCCATGAGTAAGAGCCGATAGAACCACCGGTAGTGGTAGCGGTAAGTGTTGCTGTACCTGATGCACAAATTGCTCCGCTATTGGTCGCTGTTGCCGTTGGTGTGGCATTGACAGTAACCGTAGTTGTAGATTCGCTTGAGCAACCGGATGCACCAGTACCATCAGTCACTGTTAATGTATACACATTTGTGCCGGTCGAAGTTGGCGCCACAGTAGCAGTAGCTGTTGTACCACCCGTCACTATGGAAGGTCCGCTCCAGGTATACGATGCAATAGTGCCGCCAGTTGCTGTTGCAGTAAGTGTTGCAGTTCCTGTTGCACATATATAACCACTGTTAGCGGCTGTCACCAGAGGCGTTTCACTAACAGTAACGGTTGTAGTTGCCTGGCTGGTACATCCTGAATTTGATGTACCATTGGTAACCGTCAATGTATAAATATCAAGGCCGACTGTAGCTGGTGATGCTGTGGCTGAAGCCGTTGTACCGCCACCGGTGATGTTTGAGCCTGTCCATACATAAGACCCTACGGTACCACCGGTAGCTGTTGCGGTTAGTGTCACCGCACCGGTTGCACATATTGCACCGCTATTGTTGGCAGTTGCTGTTGGCGTGGCGTTTACCGTGAGCGTTGTAAATGCCTGGCTTGAGCAACCTGAGTTGCTGGTACCGTCAGTTACGGTCAATGTATAAACGTCAGTACCGGTGGCTGTTGGTGCTGCTGTGGCAGTAGCTGTTGCAGCACCGCTAATAATGCCCGGCCCGCTCCATGCATAAGTAGCAACTGTACCACCTATCGTAGTAGCGGTAAGTGTAGCTGTTCCGGATATACAAATGTTTCCGCTGTTGTTTGCAATTACTGCAGGTGCAGCGTTAACAGATACAGTTGTTACAAATTGCTTTACACAGCCCGACTGCGTGCTGCCGTCAGATACTGTAAGCGTGTAAGTACTGTTTGCCGTTGGAGTTGCTGTGGTAATATTAGCTGCTGCAGATCCGGTAATATTTGAACCGGCCCAGGCAAATGTGGAAGTACTTCCACTTTCGTTTGCAGTAAGTGTTACTGTGCCGCCTGCGCATATATAACCATCGTTTGCAGGTGCAGCAGCCGGAGCCGGATTAACTGAAACTGATGTAACATACATGGTAGCAGGTGCACAACCCGGCTGGCCGCTTCCGTCAGATACAGTAAGTGCATAGTTGGCAGTAGCTGTTGGCAAGGCTGTAGTTGATGCACCGGAGGTAGCGATAAGGCTTGGGCCGCTCCAGGTAAACTGAGTAGCGCCTCCTGATGGATTAGCGGTAAGTGTTGCAATGCCGCCGCTGCAGATGTATCCATTGTTAGTTGGTGCAGCTGCAGGTGTTGCATTTACAGAAACAGTAGTAAAATAAGGGGTTGATGGTGCACAACCGGAAAGGCCGCTGCCATCAGATACAGTAAGTGTGTACGTAGTAGTTACTGTAGGCGTAGCTGTTGTTGTAGCGCCTGATGCAGCAACCAGATTGTCGCCGCTCCATGTAAATACTGTAGCTCCCCCGCTTGGGTTAGCGTCAAGAGTTACCGTACCACCGTTACAGATGTAGCCATTATTTGTAGGTGCCGCAGCAGGCGAAGCATTCACTGTGAACGTTCCTATGTTGCCTGTTGAAATATTAGTTGTGCATCCTGATGCATTCTGAATTGATGTTATAGTTAGGGTTGTTACACCGGCATTCGTAAGGTCTGTTGATGCTACGGTGAATGTACCGGTGCTCGCACCCATGGTAAGCGTTGCAGTATTACCAGTTGCCGTATTAGCACCTGCCAGATCGTAAGTTGCAGTATATGTACCTGCGCCTAACGACGATGAATTAACCGTTACTGTGGTTCCTGATCCGAGGCATACAGATAATGCTGTTGGTGCGGAGAAATCAGTAATATCCGGCGGTGTGTTAACTACTAATGGTGCAGTAACACCAGTTGCTGTACCTGAACAGCCTGCTGCTGTAGCCGTAAGGGTATAAATACCTGCATCTGCTACTGCTACCGAGGCGATACTTGCACTTTCTGATAAAGGTGACGATATATCACCGGTAACAGGGCCTGTCCATGAATAATTTACTCCAATACCATCACCTGAATCACCGCCTGTCAAACCGATCAACGAACCGGTACAAGCAGGATTTGGAGAAACGCTTGCAGTTACAATGGAAGGAAGTGTATTTACGACCAGTGCGCCAGATGTAGCAGCTATACTACCGGAACATCCCGGAGCGGTTGCCGTTAACGTATATACGCCTGCGTCAGCAACAGTAGCGGAATTAATGTTGGTACTTTCTGAGGAAACTGAGACAATATCACCGGTTACAGGGCCGGTCCAGGTGAAAATAACACCTGAGCCATCTGCAGCATCACCCCCGTTGAGCGCTATGTTGTCGCCGGCACAAGCAGGGTTTGGTGATACATCTGCAGTAACCGATGTTGGCAGTGCATTCACGGCAAGGGCCGCTGTAGTGGCTACCACACCACCCGCACAACCCGGAGCTGTAACGGTTAATGTGTAAACACCTGCATCTGACAGGTCTACTCCTATGATATCTGTAGTCTGAGATGATGGATCACTAATATCGCCGGTTGCGGGTCCATCCCATGAGAATGCAACACCTACGCCATCGCCTGAACCACCTCCCATAAGGGTGACATCATCACCAACACAAGCCGGAGCAGGTGAAACAGATGCAGTAACAGTGGAAGGCAACTGGTTTACAACTAATGCTGCGGTAGTTGCAACAACATTGCCCGAACAACCAGGAGCAGTGGCAGTTAATGTATATATACCTGCATCAAATGTACCAGCAAAAAGGATGCTCGTGCTTTCGGAGAAAGGATCCAGGATATCGCCTGTAACCGGTCCGGTCCATTCAAAAAGAACGCCCAGGCCATCTCCTGAATCAGTGCCGGTAAGTGTTATTTCGTCGTTAGTACATGCCGGCGTTGGTGTTACATCTGCGGTAACAGAAGAAGGTAATGCGTTCACTTCAAGTGAAGATGACTCGCCTATTGTACTGCCTGCACATCCTGCCGCAGTGGCAGTAAGTGTATAAACGCCTGCATCTAAAAACGATACGGCGCTAATGCTGGCAGATTCTGATGAAGCAGATGAAATATCACCAGGTACCGGACCCGTCCATGAGAAGGTAACCCCTACCCCATCGCCGGAATCTCCACCGCTCAGCGTGATGATGTCGCCATAACAAGCTGGGTTAGGAGATACGCTTGCAGTTACCGTTGTTGGCAATATGTTCACCGTTAGTGTCGCAGTTGTTGCCACCACATTGCCTACGCAGCCAGCGGCTGTTGCAGTCAATGTATAAACACCTGCATCTGCCAGGCTAGCTGCTGTTATGCTGGTACTTGCAGCGGTAGGCGCCTCTATATCGCCACCGCCTGGCCCCGCCCATAATACATCATACCCTGATCCACCGGAAATCGAACCGTTAAGCACGATTGTATTATTGAAGCATTCAGGATTTGCAGAAGTAATAGATGCTGTCATTGAGGAAGGCAATTGCTTTACGCTCAATTCTGTTGTTACTGCGGTAATGTTTGTAGGACATCCCGGAGCAGTGGCAGTCAATGTATATGCGCCGGCATCAGAAAGGCTGAGCGAAGCGATATTTGTAGTTTCCGAAGACGCATCGGTGATATGGGCAGTAACAGGACCGGACCATGCAAAAACAACACCTGTGCCATCACCTGAATCTTCACCTATAAGCCCCATTACATCGCCCACACAAGCAGGCGACGAAGTCAGGCTTGCCAAAAGAATAGACGGCACCTCGTTCACTGCCAGTGAAGGGGTAGTAGCAGACATGCTGCCCGGGCATCCATTGGATAATGTTGCTGTCAATGTATAGACGCCTGCGTCCAGCAAGCTCACTGAGCTAATGTTTGCTGTCAGTGAGGAAGGAGACGAAATATCAGACGTAACCGGGCCTGTCCATGAATAAATAACTCCTACGCCGTCAATTGAGGCACCACCACCAAGCACAACTGAGCCACCGACACATGCCGGGTTGGGGCCAATACCGGCACCTATTGAACTGGGCAATGTGTTAACCACAAGTGGTGATGTGGTGCCGCTCACAGGCGCGCAGCCCGCAGCAGTTACTGTAAGCGTATAGCTGCCCGCGTCTGCCACTGCCACTGTATTTATTGTTGCATCTGCTGATGAAGCCGATGATATATCCCCTGTCACCGGTCCGGCCCATGAATAGGTTAATGATGTTCCACCTGTTACATTTCCGGCAAAATTTACGAGGTCGCCAATACATGCAGGCGAAGGAGACACCGATGGTAATACTGATAAAGGTTGGGTATTTACCGCCAGAGGAATAGTGCTGACCCCTGTGTTTGTTCCGGCACAGCCCGCCACGGTAGCGCTTATGGTATAAGATCCTGTATTTGCAGCCACTAAAGGATTGATGCTGGCTGTGGTAAGTGATGATGGATTCGTAATTGCTGTGCCGCCCGGGCCAGACCATGTGTATGATATTGGGCCTAAGCCTGCAGTACTTGTTGTTGCGGCAAGTATTGTACTAGCACCTTCGCATGCCGGGTTAGGGCTTTGAGTAACGCCAGTGAATACCGGTAATTGGCTTACAACCATCGCCAGAGCGCTGGTGCCAATGGCAGCACCTGAGCATCCGGGAACTGTAGCGCTGATGGTATAAATTCCGGCATTTCCTGCAGCCAGTGCATTTACACTAGCTGTGGTCAGCGATGCTGGATTTGTGATAGCTGTACCGCCTGGCCCTGTCCATGTGTATGTGATTGGTCCTGAACCGGCAGAGCTCACTGCTGCTGCGAGTGTCATGCTTGCTCCTACGCATCCCGGATTTGGAGATTCCGTAACGCCTGTAAACGCAGGCAGTTGGTTTACTGACATCGCTGTGGTGCTTACACGGGTTGCGCTTCCTGCGCAGCCTGCGGCCGTAGCAGTAATAGTATAGTTACCTGCGTTACCCGCAGAAAGTACGTTAACACTTGCGGTAGTAAGTGACGAAGGATTTGTAATTGCTGTTCCACCCGGTCCAGTCCATGCATAGACAATAGTACCGGCCCCGGCGGCACTTGTGCTGGCCGCCAGTGTCATAATGCTGCCCACACATCCCGGGTTAGGACTTTGAGTGACACCTGTAAATGTAGGCAATTGATTTACCGCCATTGGGGTGGAGCTTGTGCCTGTTGTGCTTCCACATCCTGCTATAGTGCCTGTAATAGTGTATATGCCTGCATTGCCTGCGGCCAGCGGATTTACACTTGCTGTAGTCAGTGAAGTCGGATTGGTAATTGCAGTTCCTCCAGGTCCGGCCCATGCATAGGTTATGGGCCCGGTGCCAGCGGTACTGGTTGATGCGGCAAGTGTCATGGTAGCGCCTACACATGCCGTACTAGGAGATTGTGTAACACCTGTGAAAACGGGCAACTGGTTTACTGTCATCGCAGCGGTGCTTGTCCTTGTCGCGTTTCCAGCGCAACCTGCAACAGTTGCAGTGATAGTATATGTTCCTGCATTAGCCGCAACCAGGGGATTCACACTTGCACTGGTGAGTGAGCTAGCGTTTGAAATAGCCGTACCTCCTGTGTGCGTCCATGCATAAACAATCGGTCCTACACCTGATGCACTTGTTGTTGCTGAAAGAGACATGCTACTTCCCACGCATCCCGGATTTGGTGTTTGAGCAACGCCGGTAAATGTTGGTAATTGGTTTACAGCCAGTGCAGCAGTTACCGCTTGTGTAGATCCACAGGTGTTGGTTGCTGTCAAAGTGTAAATACCTGCGTTGAGTGCTGTTACGCTTGTTACTCGGGTGCTCACAGTTGTTGTAGATGTCATTGCTGCACCACCCGTTGGACCAACCCACAAATAGCTTGTTGCTCCGGTTGCCGCACCGGTAAGGTTCAAAGTGCTTGCAACACATAGCGGGTTTCCGGAAAGGGTTGCTGTAACCCCGGCAGGCGGCCCGATATAAAATGTATTGCCAGCCCCTGCGTTATTTAGCGTTGGTGCTGGAGTACCGTTCATTGAAGCCACTTTTACTGTACGTCCTGGTGTGGCACCCGCGGCTACATCGCAGGTTACCCAGGCGTATAATGTACCTAAACCTCCCAAGTTTACCGAAAAGCCGGTGAAAGACTGAGTTCCAGGTCCACCTGCCGTAATTGTGCTTCTCAATGTTGCGGTAGAAAAGTTATTCGTCGCACTCGTATATAAACGAAAAGTAGTGATATCTGAAGTTGTATAGGTGGAACCTGTAGTTGAAATTGAAAGACCAGTTATTGTAGTAGCCGAGAAAAATCCATCAAGCTCTACGGTATAAATCTGGTTTCCTGATGTATTCAGACATATAGCGCCGCCGGCAATCTGCGTTAGAGGATCGGCGGTTGTGTACGCTGCATGCAATTTATCAACCCTAAATGCAGTGAATAAAACAGAAAACAAAGTGCCTTCAAGCCAAATTTGAAACGCTTGTTAAGCAATGAGGCGGTCGTTTTCATTTTTCCGGTTGGCGTTAGCCTGGGGAATGTACTCAGAGGTGTAAATGTTTTCATGCAGCTTAATTTAAGTTTAAAATTCCAAATAAGTATTGATAATAATTAATGTGAGGGTGAATTGGGCAAAATTAGATGCGAATATACCCCAAATGGCCAACGTGGCCAAATAATTACATTCGTTATTTATACCATCACTACTATTAATTAACTAATCAGATGTAAACTCAGTGTGAGTTAACATTAAATATTCCTATTAGTTAATAAAATAAATTAGGGAAAATACAAATAAATGTTAACAAAAATCGTACCGATATTCCTTAAATGAGCGGCTACGTTTAACTATTTCAAAAAAAAACCTGCCTCGGAGTGAGACAGGTTTCTTTCATTTGAAAATTACAAAATTATTGTTCAATCACGAAGTGGAACACTTTGTGCTCGGTGCCCGTACTTACATTCATCATATACATACCGTTAGCCAGGGTATTGCCCAGTTTTAACTTCTCGTTCAGGCTACCACCATGTACTATAGTGTGGCCTTTGTAGATCACCTGGCCAAGCATATCGGTAACTTCAAGACTTACGTCCTGATCAGCAGTAGTGCCAAGAACACCATTTACATAGAATTCACCATTGTTAGGGTTAGGTATCAGCCTGATGTTGGCGTTACCTATCACCACCGGCTGCACTCCTACATTTACAACTGTTATGATTACTGTGTTGAAGCCGGTGAGCGCACAGCCATTGGCGCTGGTTGCCTGGCAGGTTACAGAATCATTGTTGCTAAACGACTGGATAAACACCGAATTTGTAGCTCCTGCAATAACCGTATTGTTTACCAGCCACTGATAAGTCACTGGGCCTGAACTGGTCACGTATGCTGTGAGTGTATCTAATGCACCTTCCATGATGGAGGTTCCCGGCGTAGCTACAATTTCCACAGTTGGAGCTATTGCTTCGCCAACGTTCATTACGACATGCGCTGACGCAGTATCGGTGGCAACACAAGGGTAATCACTGGTCATAACTACCGATACATTTTCGCCATTCAGTGGTGCGTAACTAAATTCAGGACCGGCATAAACGAATACTCCATTTACCTTCCAGCTGAACGTTGGGTGTGTGCCGCCGAATGCAGGTACTGCAGTAAATGTAACTGTGGTGCCCGCGCAGATATTTGCACCAGGGTTGACATTTATAGTCACACCAGGAGTTCCCTGCTCCAGCACAGTCATCGTGGTTGACGCGGAAACTGTGTCCGGCATTGCGCAGGCGGCGCTGCTTATCATCACAACCTTTACAATATCTCCGTTTGCAGGTACAAAGGTGTAATCGGTGCTTGTTGCAGCCGGTATACTTACCGTGTTTACGTACCATGCATAAACAGGTGTTGTTCCCCCGTTCACTCCTGTTGCTGTAAACGTTACTGAAGTACCAGCGCAGGTAGTGTCTCCTGAACCAGAAACCAATGTGATCGATGGTGTTACTGGTGTAACCACAACCACAACTGCACTGTCAGACATTGCATTCGTACAGCCGGAAGTTGCGTTAACAGCTTCTACTGTATAAGTACCTGCGCCCATCATTGCGCCAAAGTCAAGGTTTGAATTTGTACCAACAATCGTTGTTGTCAAGGCCCCGTCAAGGTACAAGTTGTAATTAACGCCTGTGTCAGAACTTGAGAGGGTTATGTGGATGCCCGTACCGCCTGCACAGTATTGACCACTACCACCTACTGTGTAGGCAACAGGTGTCATATTTTCTGTGATGGAGCGGATACCAGACATGCTGCTGGTGCAGCCAGTAATATTATTACGTGCACTCACTGAGTAGCTACCAGCCGCATACATACCGAAGTCAAGTGAAGTGCCACTGCCAATGATTGATGTCAACGATGTTGACGAATTGTAAAGGGTATACGTTACACCTGTGTCAGAGCTGGCCAGTCCGATATGTTTGCCAGTATCTACTGAGCAATACTGACCACCGCCTGTAACGGTATATATGGTTGGCGCAAGATTTTCTATTACCTCGGCCCTAAGCGCCATGGTATCTGTACAGCCTGTAAATATCCTGGTTGCAGATGCTGAGTAAGTACCTGCAGCTGTCTGTGCACCAAAGCTTACCAAGCCACCAATGCCTGCTACCGAATCCACAAGGGTAGGTCCATTATATAGATAGTAATAAACGCCGGTATCAGAAACATTCATGAAAATTTCAACCCCACCAGTTCCTTCGCAATAGGTACCACCGCCACTTATGCTATAAATATTTGGCAGCGGATTAATGCTTATCGCAGGATGGCCAGACATTGTTGAAGAGCAGGTAGTTGTACTATTTGTGGCGGTGACAGTAAGAGTGCCTTCCGCAGTCTGCATTCCAAAATCAATAGCACCACCTGTGCCCGTGCGGGTTACCGGGTGAGTAAGGTCGCCTGAGTTAGTCATTATATAGGTAACGCCAGGTTGGGAATTATCAAGCCCGATGTTTACACCTGTACCATTTGCACAATATGATCCGCCGCCGGTAAGTGAATAAATACGAGGCAGAGAATCAATGATGACATCTGCAATACCGCTTACGAAAGCATTGCATCCGGTGTGGATATTAGTTGCAAGAGCCACATAGTTACCTCCACCGGTCTGATAACCGAAGTTAAGAGCAGACCCCGTACCCTCCAGCGCACTGCCGGTGGTATATGAACCAAGGTATAGCTGGTAGCTGATGCCTGTATCTGAACCGTTCAACGTCATAAGTATACCGGTGCCGCCCATACAATAATGTACAGCGCTACCGAGTAACACATAGGAGGTATTAGGCAAAGGATTTACACTAACTATTGCGCTACCGCTCATACCGTTATTGCAGCCTGTCGCGTCAGCGGTAGCGAGTACTGAATAAGTAGCCTGTACTGTTTGAAGACCGAAATCAAGTGCGCTGCCTGTGCCTGCCAGGGAACTGACAGCAGTTGCATCCTGGTACAATTGATAGGTGATGCCCGTTGCAGATCCGCCGAGACCCACATGAACTCCTGTATCTCCTGCACAGAAGGCACCGCCGCCTGTTACACTAAATACGGCAGGTAAAGGATTAACTGTAGCCTGTGTAGTATATGCTATTGCACAGCCAGAACCAATACCGTTATTCACTGTAACTGTATATGTACCCGACGCCGCTGTTGTGGCAGATGGTACCGATGCATTAGCAGTAAGGGCATTTGTAATACCTACCGGACCAGACCATGAGTAGTCCGTAACGTTTAATGAGCCGTTTGCAAAAAGATCAAGCGTAAATGTTGCACAGATTGGCGTGTTGTTGCTTGCACCTGAAAGTGACGGCGCAGTCTTAACCGTAACCGCTGTAGTGTATTGTGTAGTTGGTGCGCAGCCGGACTGCGTAGTACCGTCTGACACCACTAATGTGTAGGTGCCGGTTATAGTCGGTACAGCAGTAGGGTTAGCTACTGACGTTGAAGACATATTGGCTCCACTCCATGTAAACACGGTTGCCGTGGCCGTAGGGTTAGCAGCGAGGTTTACAGCACCACCTATGCAGATAGGACCGTCATTTGCAGGGTTTGCTGCTGGTGTGATGTGCACTATGACTGATGTTGTATATACAATAGTTGGCTGACAACCCGACCCGCTTCCGTTAGAAACGGTAAGAGAGTAGGTTGTTGTTATAGTAGGGGTTGCCTGTACAGATATTCCTGTATTTGCAGCCAGGTTAGGGCCGGTCCAGGCAAATCCAGAAGCACCATTTGCGGGTATAGCAGCCAGTGTCACCGTTCCACCATTACAAATGTAGCCTGTATTTATAGCAGATGCTGTCGGTATCGGGTTAACATTTACTGTGGTTGTGTATTGTGTAGATGGTGAACAGCCCGCATGACCGCTGCCGTCAGAAACCGTCAGTGTGTATACACTATTGGTGCCGGGGTTTGCTGTGGTAACATTCGTTGTAGTTGATCCAAGAATATTTGCACCTGTCCATGCAAATGTATTGGCACCGCCGGCACCATTTGCAGTAAGTGTAACTGTACCGCCAACGCATATAGGACCATTATTTGATGGCGTTGCAGTAGGCGTTGGGTTAACTGTCACAACTGTATTTGACTTGGAAACGCAACCGGAATGTGTACTGCCATCACTTACCGTGAGTGTATAGGTATTATTGCCAATTGCAGAAGGATTTGCGGTTGCAGTTGCCAACGAAGCTCCGGTTAAAATGTTTGGTCCGGTCCATGCGAAAGAACTTGCGCCACCACTTACGGCAGTTGCAGTAAGTGTAGCCGTGCCGCCTGCGCAGATGAAGCCCGAGTTGGTAGCTATTGCTGCAGGTGTGGCATTCACGGTTACGGTTGTAGTCGATTGACTCGTACATCCTGAATGAGTGCCCCCATCGCTTACTGTCAAAGTGTAAACTGTTGTGCCAATAGCAGATGGATTTGCTGTTGCAGTAACAGAGTTCGTGCCGCTTACTAAGTTATTGCCTGTCCATGCATAGTTGGTTACTCCGGCACCTATTGCTGTTGCCGTAAGTGTTGCCGTTCCGCCTGCACAGATATAACCGCTATTCGTAGCCGTCGCGGTGGCTGCTGCATTTACTGTAACAATAGTGGTTGACTGTGTTCGGCAACCAGAATTTGAGGTTCCATCGCTGACAGTAAGTGTATAAACAGTAGTGCCTACTGTCGCCGGAGCTGCTGTCGCTGTCAACGCACCTGATCCGCTAACAATGCTGGCACCCGTCCAGGCGTAGTTTGTAACGCCACTTACAGCTGTAGCCGTAAGTGTCGCTGTGCCACCTGTGCATATATAACCATTGTTTGTAGCAGTAGCTGTAGGTGTAGCACTAACAGTTACAGTAGTTGTAGAGCGGGTAGTGCAGCCGGGCTGTGTTGTGCCGTCACTTACAGTTAACGTATAAATGTTTACTGATGGTGTAAGCGGTGAGGCCGTAGCTGTAGATGATGATGAGCCCGTGATGAGATTAGCACCATTCCACGCATACGATGTAACACCTCCGCTTACTGCAGTTGCCGTAAGCGTTGCAGTACCACCCACACAAATGTTTCCATTATTATTTGCAGTCGCTGTTGGTGTTGCATTTACCGTAACTACAGTTACAGATTTACTGAAGCATCCTGAATGTAACCCTCCATCACTTACTGTAAGTGTATATGAGGTAGCGCCCACTATAGAAGGATTGGCGGTTGCTGTGGCTGCCGATGCGCCCGTTAAAATGCTCGATCCAGTCCATGCATAAGTAGTGACTCCAAGACTTACGGTTGTAGCCGTAAGCGTAGCAGTACCGCCTGCGCAGATGTAACCGCTGTTTGTCGCGATCGCTGCTGGTACTGCGTTGATGGTTGCTATAGTTGTAGATTGGCTGCTACATCCTGAATGGCCACTGCCATCGCTTACTGTCAGGGTATAGGTACTTGTACCCACTACGGATGGCGACGCTGTTGCGGTTGCTGCAGATGCTCCGGTAATGATATTAGTACCGGTCCAGGCGTAAGTGGTAACGCCACCAGTTGCTGATGTAGCTGTAAGAGTTGCAGTGCCACCGGTACAGATATAACCATTGTTTGCGGCAGTTGCTGTAGGTACCGCATTTACTGTCACAGTAGTCGTAGAACGCGTGGTGCAACCAGGCTGTATCGTACCGTCACTAACAGTTAATGTATAAATATTTACTGAAGGTGTAGATGGTGATGCTGTAGCAGTCGCCGATGATGAACCTGTAAGAAGGTTTGCTCCATTCCAGGCATACGATGTAACACCGCCGCTAACCGCAGTTGCCGTGAGCGTTGCAGTACCGCTCAAACATATGTTTCCATTATTAGTAGCCGTTGCAGTTGGTGTTGCATTCACCGTAACAATAGTAGTAGACCGTGTAGTACAACCTGAATGTGCTGTACCGTCGCTTACAGTAAGTGTGTAAGTAGCCGGGCCTGAACCTGGGTTTGCCGTTGCTGTCGATGTTGTTGCCCCGGTTAGTATATTTCCACCGGTCCAGGTGTACGAGGTCACGCTGCTGCTTACTCCTGTTGCGGTCAGCGTTGCTGTGCCACCGGCGCAGATATAGCCGCTGTTAGTTGCTGCAGCAGCTGGTGTTGTATTCACAGAAACAGTAGTTGTATATATAGTACCTGTAGTACAACCCGGGTTACCAGTACCATCTGTCACTGTAAGTGAATAAATGGAACTTGAGCCAGGCGTTGCAGTTGGGTTCTGAGCCGATGTTGAAGACAGGTTAGGACCTGACCAGTTGAAAACTGTGGTATTAGGACCAGGTACCGCACTAAGGCTTACCGTGCCTCCAATACATATCGCACCGTTGTTCGCAGGGGTTGCTGATGGTACAGGATTAATAGTAACCGACACACTACCCTGCGGGCCCCAGCAACCGCCGGCGGCTTGCGACCTGAAGTAATAGGTCCCCGTTACGGTCACAACTTGTGTTGATGACAGTACCGCTGTAGACGTGCCTCCAGATGTTGTACCCTGGAAGTATATCGATCCTCCACCGCCTCCGCTTGCACTTATAGTGGTGCTTCCGCAGAAGGTACCACCACCACTCACCGATGTCGCGGCAGGTGCTGCAGATATCGTATAAATAGCAGCAGTAGCAGCTGATGCTGTATTACAGCCAGTGCCTGAATAGGCTATAGAAACGCTATAAGCACCTATCGAAGCCGAAGGAGTAAAGACCGGAGAAGGATTACCTGCACTTGTAGTGGTAGCAATACCCGGACCAGACCATGTATACACAGAAGACCCTGCCCCTCCGGTAACGCCAATTGATCCAAGCGTTACATTATTGCCTGCACAAAGAGGGTTGCCGGTTGGTGTTACGGTTAGCGAACCGATGCTTGCCTGGTTGTTCATGGTATAAGATGCTGAAGTTGCGGGAGCCGCAACGCTGCATCCTGTACCAGGGTAAGCAACAGTAACACTATATACACCAGCAGCTGAAGAGCCGGTTGTTGTGTAGGTAAGCGATGAAGTTGCGCTCGCAGCAGTGCCGGTAATGCCCGGACCGCTCCAGGTGAATGCAGGTGTGCCCGAACCACCGGTTGCCGTAACTGAAAGTGTAATTATAGCTCCACTACAGAATGGATTACTTGAATTGCTTGTCAGTGTTGATAACAATGGTGCGGCAGTCATAGTATACGTACTTGTTGTTGCCGGCGCCGTAGTTACACAACCCGTACCTGAATAAGCAAGCGTAACGCTATATACACCCGAAGTCGCACTTCCAGTTGTGGTATAGATAAGTGACGAAGCGGCGTTACCAACTGTTCCTGTGATACCCGGTCCACTCCAGGTATAGGTTGGTGTACCAGCACCTCCTGTTGGAGATACAGATAAGGTTATCACAGCTCCGCTGCAGAACGGATTGCTTGAGTTTGTAGCGAGCCCTGATATGGATGGCTGGTTATTCATTGAATAAGATGCCGTTGTTGCTGGAGCTGATGTAGCACATCCTGTGCCGGAATAACCAAGCGTAACGCTGTATGCACCGCTAGTTGCTGTGCCGCTTGTGGTATACGTAAGTGCCGAAGCTGCGTTGGTTGCTGTGCCGGTAATACCCGGCCCGCTCCAGGCATAAGTTGGCGTACCAGCGCCACCAGTTGGTGATACGCTCAACGTAATAACCGCGCCTGTACAGAATGGGTTTGTTGAAGTAGAGGTAAGACCCGAAACTGATGGTTGCGCAGTCATTGTATATATAGAAGTAGTTGCAGGAGCAGATGTAACACATCCGTTTCCTGAATAGCTAAGCGTCACACTGTAGGCACCTGATGTTGGCAAACCTGATGTTGCAAAACCAATTACTGTTGAAGTACCACCAGATGTAGGGCTAGGTATGCCCGGGCCAGTCCATATATAAGTTGGTGTACCTACACCGCCGGATGGCGTTACGGACAGATTTATTACTGCGCCACTACAGAATGGATTACTTGAACTTGTTGTGAGGCTACTAACTGATGGCTGCGCTGCTACCGTTGCCGCTAACGTATATTGCACAGATGGCAGGCATCCTGGTGTGGTAACAACAAGTGAATAAATGGTAGTAGCTGTAGGCGTAGCCGTTGGGTTTTGCGTTGTCGTTGAAGACAAGTTAGCACCGCCCCATGTATAGGTAAACGGTCCTGCGCCTACCGGGTTAGCGGACAATGCTATTGTTCCGCCGTTGCATATCGGACCATCAACCGATGGCGCGGCAGTTGCGGAATTATTTACCGTAACCGTAGTAGTATAAAGTATACTTGCTCCACAACTTGGATTACTTACGGTCAGTGAGTAAGTGCTGGTTGCGGTTGGTGAAACTGTAGGGTTTTGTACTGAAGAAGTGTAGCCACCTGGCCCTGCCCATGAAAATTGGGTAGCCGAAGTAGTTGCGGTAAGTGTTGCAGTTCCCGGTACACATATCGGGCCGCTGTTGCCGGCAATTGCAGTTGGGGCTGCCGTCACCACTAGAGTAGTAGTATATACTGGTGATGTCGCGCATCCTGGGCTGCTAACGGTTAATGAATAAGTAGTCGTTATTGTTGGTGACACAGCAGGATTTTGAACCGTTGAATTGTAACCACCAGGACCGGTCCAAGAATAAACAGAAGCGCTGCCAGCTGGGTTTGCTGTCAATGTTGCTGTACCGGTTGCGCAAATTGGTCCGTTATTATTCGGTGCAGCAGTTGGCGCCGGGTTTACAGACACAGTGGTCATATACATTGTTGCCGGACTGCAACCCGGGGCGCTCACAGTAAGTGAGTAAGTGCTGGTAATGGTAGGGGTTACTGTGGGATTTGCAGACGCCGAGGAGAATCCACCCGGGCCCGTCCATGAGTAACCGGTTACGCCGCCTGCAGGGTTTGCCGAGAGCGTAGCTGTGCCGGTACTGCAGATTGCACCACTGTTAGTTGGTGCAGCAGTTGGGTTGTTAACTACAACAGTTGTTGTAGCAACTGGCGAAGCACAACCTCCATTACTGGCTGTTAAAGAATAAACCGACGTAACAGCAGGAGAAACAACCGGGCTCGCCTGTGTTGACGAATACGCGCCAGGGCCAGTCCATGAATAACTTGTTGCTCCAGGCGCTGCCGGTGTCAGCGTTGCTGATCCAACGCCGCATATCGGGCCGTTATTTGTAGGAGTCGCTGTAATAGCAGGTACGACGTTGGTGGTAGCGCTGATCACTACATGGCAACCTGTAGTTGCATAGTTATCAATGTTTACTGTCTTAGGTCCTAACGTCAACCAATTGATGGTAGCAGTGTTTGTAAGTGTGCTGCCACCGGTAACTGTATAATCGACGCCCAGTGTCTGGCCTGGGAAAATCCAGTTATACAATGCGAAGCCGGTTTGAGTACCATATGCTACTGACGTACCAGTACATGCGATCGGTCCTGGCTGCACTGTAAACGAAGCGGCAGGTAACGGGTTTACCGTAAGTGCCGTAGCAGAACTGGTGCTGCAGCCAGTAGTAGAGTTTGCTACTGTGAATGTTCCAGTATATACAGCAGCAGGCGTACCCGCAGGGGCACCGCCGGAAATAGTATTAGTACCACCAGTGAGCGTGGCATACGGTGCTACACCAAGCGGACCGGCTGAAGACCATGCTACTGAATATCGGTTTGGAGCCCCTGTTGTACTTCCGTAAGTAAATGTGGTGTTTTGAGTTCCGGAGGCATTGAAGCACACCTGGCCAAATGTAAGTCCTACAATAGTTGGGTTCGCGTTTACGGTAGCAACGGTGGTGTACTGTGTAGTACAGGCAGTTCCACCAGTCAGAGTAACAGTGTATGTTCCACTGGCTGCAGCAGTAGCCAATGGCACGGTTGCAACTGCAGAAGTAGAACTCGTTACAGGAACAGGCCCTGCCCAGGCATATGAGGTAACTCCGCTAGCGCCCGTGGCTGTAAGGCTAAAAGTTCCACCGGCGCAGATAGGACTACTATTCGAAATTCCGGTAAGAGAAGGCAGCGGGTTCACAGAAACTGTGACGCCCGAAGTAGTGTAACATCCGCCAAACACTGCATTTACTGTATAAACATTTGCGCCGGTTGCTGTAGGTGTGATAGTAGTTGTGGCACATGAGGTGCAGGAAAGGCCGGTAGCACCGCCAACACCAGTCCAGACATAAGAAGGAGCTGAAGTGCCGCTAACCACGATGTTATCAACTGCCCAATAATAGCCATAGTTAGAGTTATAATACCACCTCAAATATACTGTTGACTGCCCTAAGGCTGCCGCCGGTAAAGCTACTGTTTTATTAGGCGTACCAACAGTCCAAGTCACATTTAGGTCACTTGTACCTAATTGGTTCACTAATGTATTCCATGTTATCCCATCAGTTGACCAGTCAACTTGAGCGTTAATGTCACCGAAGGTATATGATTGAAAATATTCATTGTATTCAAGTGTGCCAGCAGAAAATCCCACAGTGGAAAACGATGGCGACCTCAATGATGTCTCAGTAATACCAATTAATCCGTCGGGTGCCGCTTCCATATAATTGCTTCCATCACCTGTTACCGCGCCGGCATAACCCGGGGGGGTAAGTATAGACCACCATGTTGTTGCATTGCCCGTTCCATTTATTATAGACCAAGTGCCTCCTACTGCCCCTGTCAAACCAGTATTAAAATTCTGGCTTAGGAGCGTTGCTGAAGCTGTAGCGCCTGCGGTAAATGAAGTACTGCCCCCCAAGCACACGGTTCCGGTTGTCGCCGGAGTGATCGTTATGGCAGATGGGTATGTAGTCCCTACTGTGACTGGAATAAATACGAAGCAGCCTGTCGAGGCCACGGTTGCGGTAATTATTGCAGTACCAGCGGAAATACCGGTTACTAAACCAGTAGTACTCACAGTAGCAACACCTACGCTTCCGGATGTCCACGTCAATCCACTTACAGCGTCTGTCAACGCCGTTGTTTGGCCCACACACGCTCCAGGCAAGCCAGTAATTGGCGCAGGTGCCGCGTTCACTGTAAATGCTTTTACGGCCGGACTTCCACATCCTGTTGAGTAAGAAATAGTTGTTGTGCCAACCGCTACCGTTGATATCAAACCGCTTGAACTAATAGTGGCGACAGTGGGTGTGCTGCTACTCCATACCCCACCAGTTGTGGCATCGCTTAATGTTGAAGTAAACCCGAGGCAAACATTATTTGCCCCTGAAATAGCAGCAGGTGTAATTGAATTCACGAACTCTGTCTGAGTTGCCGAACAACCGTTCGTTGCCACGTACGAAATTAGTGTACTACCTGGTGTTACGGTTGCACTAACTACCCCGCTAGACGACCCAATAGTAGCGACTGAGGTTGTTCCACTTGTCCATGTGCCACCTGCAGGCGCTGCGGTTAGTGTGGTTGTAGTCGAGACACAGATCGCAGATGTTCCGGAAATTACGGGTGTTGTATTCACCGTTACTATCGCGGACGCCGCACCGCAAGTATTGGTATAAGCAATAGTAGATGTCCCGGCAGTTAGGCCGGAAACCAGGCCTCCGGTACTTATACTTGCAACAGATGGTGCGCTGCTACTCCAAGCTCCGCCTGTGCCTATATCGCTTAGTGATCTAGTCAAACCAGTACAAACAGATAAAGTCCCTGAAATAGGCCCGGGCGTTGTTAAAACGGTCACAGTAGTAGTCGCAGCAGCAGTGCCGCAAACATTAGTAGCCGTGTAACTAATAACCGATGTGCCCGCGCTTACACCAGTAAGTGTTGTGCCAGATAATGACGCAACTGAAGGTGTAACACTGCTCCAAACACCTGAAGCAGTACCAGAAGTGCTCAAGGTCGCAGTGCTACCAACACATATATTTGTAGAAGGGGCAGCGCTAATAACGCCAACAGAAGGGTATGCGCATAATGTTACATAGCCAATGCCTGCCTGGAAACCATTTGTTACGGTTACCGCGCTGGTACCTGCACCATATGAACTCGAGCCACCACCACCACTACCATATGTGGAACCACCACCACCGTACCAACCACCGCCGCCGCCGCCGCCAAAAGTATTGGAAACACCGCCCGCACCAAACGTGCCTGGTGCCCCACCTGTACCTGCAACACCGCCTGCAATCTGCGTACCGCCTTGCGCATAAGGACCACCACAATCACCGTTTCCGTTACCCCCCGCCGGATAACCACCACTTCCCCCGTTATAACGCAAAGTACAATCATAATCTGCACCGCCGCCGCCGCCGCCAACGACAACTCTGGAATTTAAAGATGCCAACGAAGTAGCACCTCCTGTAATACTGGTTCTGATATCGCAAGCAGCACCGCCGCCGGCGCCGCCAATACTTCCTCCGCCGGCACCACCGCCTTCTCCTCCTGCGCTTGCGCCGCCAGCGCCACCTGAACCGTTAGTTCCTTTCGCACCAACGTATATATACAACACCTGGCCTGGTGTTACAGCAAGATTACCCTTAACACGGCCTCCCAATCCGCCAGCGCCAACGCCGTAAGTACCACCTGCCGAACCGGCAACGTCAAACCCTAAAGTGTATACACCGGGAGCCACTGTGTAGGTATAAGCACCTGCTATGTTATATGTCGTGCTTTGTGCATTACTACCAAAGCTGATTAGCAGCAAAACAGCTGTCAATACCCAACTAACACTCAAATGCTTTTTAGCTAGTAAACTGCGTAACATCATTTTGAATGTGTGTCGCGAATTAATAACCGAGAATGGTGTTGAATACATGTTACTGGTAAAGTTATTCATACTAGTTAATTTAAAATTAGCCGTCTTTTTATTACTATCTTATTGCATTGTACTTATAAATACAACACGCTCTACCCTACTTTTAAAGTAAAGTAATGTAGATAGACGCGTGAAGTTAACATATTACCACCGTTAGCTACCCTGACAAATTACTAACGGAAAGTTAACGATATCGTGAGATTTATAAATTTGAATGCTTATTAGGTTGACTACAAGCGGAATTAAACCATTTGAACGACTAATCTGCGACCGATTTCTGAATAGTCCTGCGTAAGATATTGATTTAGAAAAAGCAAATGACATATTTATTTATCTACTACAAAATCAACTACTTAGACGGCATTTTTCAGTGTTGCTCCAGGAGTCCTTTTATCTTTTTGTCGTAAACAGATTTTGCCGCGGCGCTAACTTGTTTGTCTACTACCCTTCCCCCATGAAATAAACAGAACACAGGGTAAATTAGTTATCCCATAAGTAATCGACACGTTGGGATTTTCATCCACATTCAGCTTACCTACGTTCACTTTGTCTCCAAAATCCTGGGCCAGTACATCAATGGTAGGGCCGAGTGCAATGCAGGGAGGGCACCACGTCGCCCAGAAATCGATTATGGACAACTTTTCTGATTCAAGCACAAGCTTTTCGAAATTGGCATCTGTTAATATCACGGACATTTTAGTAATTTTTAGTTCGTACAAAATTACCCGCTATAGCAACCGTAAGCACGCAGGTTCCACGCGGGATAGTACTTCCCTGCGGGGAACCGGTAAAGCCATGTTCTTCCTTTAAATTTGTGCATGCTCATAACCTGGTCTGAATGAAAAAGAAAGAACCACTGATCCTTGACATCTCCTGCACCAGGGATGATGAACTTATTGCGGCTAAGGATACTATAGCTATACTCAGCGGTAAGTGGAAGATACAATTTATAACGACGCTCAATTGCGGCGGTGCATTACAGTTTATGGAGATCCAGCGCATCATCGATGGCATAGGCCCAAAAATGCTGGCAAAGGAATTGCAAGACCTGGAAGCAAATCTGCTTGTTAGCAGAACGGTGATGGATACAAAACCTGTTACTGTAAAATATGAGCTTACAGCCCTCGGTCGCACGCTGGAGCGCATAATTAATGAAATGCGCATTTGGGGGCGCACCCATCGTAAAGAGGTAATTGGTAAATAATGTTTCGCGCTAAAGCAGCGGATATGTTTATTCGGGTCTCACGCGGAAAAACAATTATGCGGGCAATGTTAACTTTTATGGATCAACCTTTACTATATCCAAATGGAAATCTTGTATTCTATCCGGAGCTTTATTTGACGTTATAAGCTATACCAAAAATACCTGTTGAGGGAGATAGCTCCTGCAACAGGTATTAATAATAAATTTTGCAATTTACGTGTGCTATCTGCTTATCACAAAACGGACAGCCTTCTTGTCTTCGCCTTTTTTTACGTTTAAGATATAGCTGCCATTGGGTAATGATTCCGTTGTTATTTGCTGGTCAATTAAACCTCCGCCCGGATTTACAACACTGCTATATACCAACTGGCCAATCATGTTTGTTATTTCTATGGTTGCAGCGTCCTCTCCGGCATAGCTAACAGTACCCATAAGCCTGAATTTTCCGCTGTTTGGGTTTGGTTGCACTGTAATGCTCATTGGCAGTCTGGCCCCTTCAATAATAGATGTTGTTTCACCCACACCAGCATTCCCGCTTGTGTATTCCGCATTTTCAATTATCGCCGGCTCATTGCGGCCCTCATTAACCGCATCTGAGCTGTCATCTGCGCCACGCACCCGGCCCTGAACCGGTGGAGTACAGGAGATGAGTTTACTCACATAATTGCTGCATCCGAAACTGTTAGTTACAATGTAATTAATATATGCGCTGCCGGCGGACACATGTGCAGTTACCAGTCCTGTGCCGCTGCCCACTGTGAGAATGGCCTGGTTACTGCTTGTCCATACGCCATTGGTGGTATTATCAGATAATACAATTCCGTTTCCATGGTTTGCTACTGATGATGCGCCTGATATCTGGCTTACCTGTGGAGTAGGGTTCACTGAAACCACGGCAGCAACCGTGCAATTGTTTGATATGGTATAGGTGATGAAAGCGGAACCTGCTGACACCCCGGTTACCACACCCGATCCCGAAACAGTAGCAATAGTACTATTGCTGCTTACCCAGGATATGCCGCCGGTAGTAGCATCGCTCAAAAATGTCTTAGACCCTGCACACACACTAAGATTTCCGTTTATAGCAGAGGGTGCCTGGTTCACGATTATATTAAGCGCTTTTATGCAACCTGCTGTTGTGGTATATGTGATAGTTGCACTACCCGCTGATATTCCTGCAACGTTTCCAATGGCATCTATACTTGCACGTGTATTACTGGTGCTCCAGGTGCCACCCGGGGTAGCATCGGTCAATGCTATGGAAAGCCCGGTACACACTTTGACGGGACCTGTTATTGCAGCCGGGTTAGCATTTACAATCACTGTGGCAATTGCCCTGCAGCCTGTGGTAGGAATCGTATAATATATAGGCACAACACTTGGATACACTGTAGTTACTAACCCGGTATTGCTTACTGTAGCTACAGAAGGAATGGCACTGCTCCATACCCCGCCAAAGGTTGGGTCGGATAATTGTGTTGTTAATCCCTGGCATGCACTGGCAATACCTGCTATTGCCGCAGGTGTCGGGAATACGGTTACAACTGCAGTCGCGATTGATGTTCCCAATGTGTAGCTGAGCCTTACAGCGCCTGCACTAATACCCGATACCATACCGGTTCCAGACACCGAGGCCATCCCTGCATCTGCAGGGTTTATGCTCCATGTGCCGCCGGCAGTAGCATCAAAAAACTGCGCTGTACCGCCTTCGCACAAATAGAAATAATAGGCCGTTATAGGCGTAGACAGCGACGTGTACGATCCTACAGTCACAAGTTTTGTTGCTATACCATGGCCACATATTCCGTCTGTTGTGTAAGTTATCATGGCACCTCCATTACTAATACCAGTTACCATTCCATCTGCCACAGTCACTTTATCATTGCTGGCCGACCAGCTGCCGCCAGCCACATTATCAGTAAGCGTTATCGTAGACCCTATACCCAAAATAGCCGGACCTGTAATATTACCTCCTGAAGTTGCTGTATTAATAGTTACAGTATTAGTTGCCTGGCTCCCCCCGGCTGTTGTCACTATTGCTGAATAATTGCCACCGGTTGTTGCCGTAAATGAAGGCACGACTGCCAGGCCATATTTCTGAATACGATTATTAATGTTGTCCGATATATATATCCGCCCGATGCTGTCAACATATACGCCGGCCACAGTTGTAAGCTGATCAGGGCCGCTTCCGTAGCCGCCTGTTCCCGCCACTAATATGCCGGATGTTGCCCCCGGAACCCATTTACGCACGCCATTTACATCCTGGTCATCCACGTACAGGTTACCGTAGATGTCCACATGTACCACCGAAGGGCGGTCTGCATAGCCAGCTACGGTGGTGCCTGTATTTGCACCTGGTGCCCACTTCTGAATACGGTTATTGAAATTATCAGCAATATAGATGTTACCATTCCCGTCCACGCATATGCCCTGTGGGTAACATAGCTGGTTCGCACCGCTGCCTGCTACACCCGTGCCAGCAACAGTAGTTCCGCTCGTAGCGCCCGGTGCCCATTTTTGTATACGGTGATTGCTCGCGTCTGCCACATACACATTGCCGGCAGCGTCTACACATACACCGAATGGCTGGTTTAGCTGGCCCGGATCGCTACCCGCAGTCCCGTCACCAGCAACTGTAATGCCCGACGTAGCACCGGGTGCCCATTTCTGAACCCTGTTGTTATTAGCGTCTGTAACATAAACATTACCTGCCGCGTCTACATATAGCCCTGTTGGATACGATAGCTGGTCTGCAGCATCACCGTATATACCTGTGCCCGCAACTGTAACACCTGCTGTGGCGCCCGGGGCCCATTTCTGCACGCGACTATTACTATAGTCCGCTACATATACTGCACCATTGCCGTCTAACCAAATCCCCTGCGGAGATGACAGCTGGCCGGGGCCGCTTCCGTCAGTCCCGTCACCGGCGGCCGTACTGGCATCAGTGGAAAAAGTGGGAGTTGCGGTATATAGACCTACTCCACCCCGCTGCCATACTATTTTGGTAAGCGCTGACGCGCTGGATACTACCAGGCTGCCACCAGGACAAAAAGATGTGGCGGATAATGTTTGCGCATTTGAGGAACTGATTCCTCCGATTGATAGTGTAAAGAACAAAACGATCTTTTTCATAAAATGTGGGAGTTGATAATGTGAATTGATTTAAAAGGGCAAAGCTTCTTTTATTTTATTTTATTAACAACCAACAAACTATTTGTTAACATTTGCGCAACAAATGTATTCCCTCTGATATTATATATGCATGACTCACATCAATAAAATAAATGACTTTGGTCAGCCCCATGCCCTATCCAAGTCGCGAGGAGGGTCAAAAAAGCTTTAAAACTATAAGGAGGAGCACTATTATAAGAAGGAAATTGGCTTACTTATAATGTATATGTAGCACTATCATAATGGGTAGTTATCGTACATCCGAATACCAAATTAACATATTTCTATACAGTACCATCCCTCCTGCATTACTAAGCCTATCCGAAAGAATTATATAGGACTGTTTGTGTTTTCTAAGCTAAAAAAACAGAAATCATTAAAATGTTTTTCCCGGGAGGATCAACACGGGCACTTACAATTTTTTTTACTAATTTGCTACCCCTTAACAAACACAAACTACTATGTCTGTAAATATTTGCATCGATTGGGGCAACACCAATGTAAAGGCTGCTATCTTCAACAACGATACGATTCAGAAGCAGTTCACTTTTTCCGCTGAGGATGCAATGGGAAAAGTAACTGATATAATGAATCAGTATCAGCCGGTCAAGGCAATTATCTGCTCGGTAGTAAAGCAGAGTGGTGAAGTTGAAAGCCTTGTTCGATCAAAAATCAACAGCACAGTAGTGTTGGATGCGAACACAAATCTGCCCATATACAATGGCTACCTTTCTGCCGATACCCTCGGACCTGATCGCCTAGCTTTGGTTTGCGCTGCCCATGCACTTCACCCTGGCAAAAACAACCTGGTTATAAGCGCAGGTACTTGCGTTACATACAATTTTGTCACTAAAAACAAGATGTTTCGCGGTGGCGCCATCTCTCCCGGCCTGCAGATGAGACTCAATGCAATGCACAGCTTCACCGGCAAGTTGCCTCAGGTGGATATGGAAGGAGAACTGATAATGCTGGGTTACGATACCGCTACCTGCATGCGCAGCGGAGCTGCCTACGGAATAGCATTTGAGATAGATGGAATGGTGAATGAATATGCAGCCACACAACCCGATTTTAACGCCATATTAACGGGTGGTGATGCGCCTTTCTTTGCAAGCAAAATTAAAAGTAAGATATTTGCTGACCCCGACTTATTGTTGAAGGGATTAAATTTAATCTTAAACCATAATGTTTCTTCCCCGAGCTAAATATTTATTAACAGTATTGTCTTTTTTTGGGGCATCGGTTCTGTTTGCTCAAACAAATTCTTCAAGTAATCCTACTTCTGACCGTGAGAATAATCCATATTCAAAATATGGTATCGGTGAGCTGCAGAATGGTAACAGCACGGTTTTAAAAGGTATGGCCAATATGACCTCCGCCTTTCAAAACCCCTACGAGCTGAATACGGATAACCCAGCCTCGTATGCCTACCTCAGGCGCACCACTTTTGAAGCCGGAATGTCAGCCAATACACGCACTGTAAACGCTATGGGGTCCTCTTACAATACAGGCACAGCTACATTGTCTTACCTTACCCTTGCTGTACCTGTCAATAATAATGCAGGGCTAGCCTTCGGCTTCAAACCATATTCACGATCTTTTTATTCGTTGGTAGATACGCTTTTCGGCAACAGCTCACCACTTGGCGAAACGGTTCGTTCCTATTCCGGCGATGGCGGACTCAACTATGCTTATGTTGGTGGCGCATACCGTTACAAAGAATTGAGCATGGGCTTCAACTTTGGTTATATTTTCGGCACCCTTCAGAGCAATACAGCTGTACAGTCTATTGATTCCTTGCTGATCAACAGGTCTTACATTGCTGAGTTTACCAATTACAACCGTGTCGGTGGCATCTACTGGAAGGGCGGTCTTATGTGGGAGCACAAATTTGATTCTTCTGGTTATTCACTGCGCCTGGGCGGCACATTCACAATGGGTCAAAAGCTAAATGAGCGGCTGAATTCTTATCAGGTAAGCATTTACAACTTTGGCGACACCATCGTAAATGATACAAGCTCTTCCTCTGGTGAAGCTCGTGGCAAGCTGAATCTACCCATGTCATTCAGCGCAGGTGCCATGATCTTAAAGGACAACAAATGGGGTCTTGGTATAGATTTTACTTCCACGCAATGGAGCGGGTACAAAAGCGAAGTAGATCCTTCTATGAATTTTGCCATAGCGAAGAGTGCATATAAGGTGAGCATTGGCGGTGAATACACGCCTGATTTCAATAGCATCCGCAATTATTTTTCCCGGGTCACTTATCGTGCAGGCGTTTATTATGGCAAGGAGTATCTTACCTTCCAGAATACGCAGTTGCCTGTTTATGGTGCAACTGTTGGGGCCAGCCTGCCCTTCAGGCGCTCCCTGTCTCACCTGCATACCTCGCTTGAGGTTGGTCGGCTTGGTGTTACTACCAACAACCTGATCCAGGAAACTTATGTACGTTTTTCATTGGGTTTGTCTTTCAACGACCTTTGGTTCATCAAGCGTAAGTATGACTAATACCAACTAAACCTTGAAAAACGGCATAAGAGGCTTACTCGCGCTTTGCGGTCTTAAAAACAAAATCAGTTTCGCCGCGCCATTGCAGCTTTGCGAGAAAAACGCTACGGTAATTCAGGCTACTCAGTTGTCATGCCTTTTCAAAGATGAGAATTTTCGTCGTGGGTATTCCTCTGAACGTATCTCAAGGGTCCTTGTTGCATGTGTCTTATTTGTTGCTACTTTCTCCTGTAAAAACGACCCTGCTGAGATAAGGGCCCTGACTGGTAAGAGCCGGCAAACGGAAGACCATGCCAAAGATGTAACAGTTATTTACAGCAAGAACGGCAATGTAAACATGCGGATCTTCGCGCATGACTTTGTAAGAAACGAGAACTCCAAACGACCCTATATAGATATGAACACCAACCTGAGGGCGGAGTTCTACAACGACAGCGGAGCGATACTGGATGTGCTTACGGCAGACTCATCGCGCTACTACGAGGCCCAGGGCGATATGATCATCTGGGACAGCGTGAAGATCGTTACAAAAAAAGGGGAACAGCTCAATACACAGGAACTCATCTGGAATGCAAGCGCCCAAAAATTCTTCACAGAAAAACCCGTACGCATCAGCTCTCCTACAGAAGTAATATATGGCAATGGAATGGAAGCCAATAGCGACTTTTCCTGGTACCAGATAACTAATCCGCGGGGCACGGTGCAGGTTAATAAAGGCGAAGTGCCTCAGTAATACATAACTAATCAGTTAGAGAATTTTAGCCGCAAATCTGCTTACTTAGGTAAAGTAACAGTAAATGACATACCAACAGCAAAGCTGGAATCAACAGTAAGTGTACCGCCTAGTTTTTCGGCAATGCGTTTGGTTATCGCAAGATCTATGCCCATATGGTCAGGCTCGTTTGCCGGGGCTTTGCCGGCAGCAAACAGGGCAAATATCTTTTCCTTTTCTTCTTTGGCAATAGTAGTGCCATTGTCTTTAACGTCGAAAAAGTAATAAGCGTCATCTTCAGTGAAGGCGAGACTGATTACTATAGGTGTATTATTCAGATACTTGATACCGTTTTGCACCAGGTGCATTAGTACCTGTTTCAGTGCTGCCCGGGCAGTGTGCACAGAGCCCACGGCATTAGAAGTATCAATGGTAACATGATCAGGAATATTGAGAGACTCCCTTATCTCGCCGGCCAGTTCTGTAAGGTCTATATCTTCTTTACTGTCCACTGCCAGTTGCGATGACCTTGCAAAGTTTAGTATACCGTTGCAGAGGTCAGACAGCTGATAAGCAGCGTCGTTAAGATAGTTGATGTACTCATTGCCCGCTTCATCAAAGCCGGTTCCGTAGTCCTCTTTAAGAAGACGTGTTAGAGAAATAATATTATTGAGCGGACTCTTCAGATCATGCGATGCTATCTGCGCTATCTTGGCAAGATCTACTGAAGCGGTCTTTAAATCTGCAAGCTTCTTCGCACATTGCCTCAGGTGAATTTGCGCTGATAATTGCCTGCCTAATGCCTGTAGTGCACTTACCTGGTCAGCGGCAAGTTGGCCGGCGGCCGTGTCAATAACGCAAAGAGTACCAGTGAAACCCCTATCTTCTGTGCTTACAGGTATCCCTGCATAAAATACAGCCTTTAGTACGCCCGTTACATAGGGATGTTTATTATAACGTTCATCCTTTGAAAGATCAGACACTATAAATACGTTTTTTGCACCATCTGTTATGGGCGCAACAACGGGCAGGGAAGAAAAAACAGGAATATTAAAAGTTTTCAGGAAATTACCGTCATTATCTACCACACACACAGCAGAAGCAGGCATACGACAGATATTGCTGGCTAAGCCGGCAATATCATTAAAATCAGCATCAGGCAATATATTCAGATTGGTATACTCACGCTGACCCTTCACACTTTCAAATCCATTTTTCGGCACCTGAGCAAGTTTCATTTAATGCTTCTGCAATTAATTGGGTAAAGGTAGTTTTTTGACAACAATATTTCTCCGAAAAACCTCATTTTCAGTTGCCTATTTTATATAAATATTTTTATAAACTATAACTCAACACCGAATTTAATGCCAATGACTTTTAATTCCTCTATTATACTGGCAACCAAGGGGATACCATGCAGTCTTCTCTCTGTTTCCATTTCCCGCTCCGGATCGCCGGGGATTAGCACACGCTGCTGTTCATTGGCCGGGCGGGCGTTCCTGAATCGGGTTATCCAGTTATCCATATGCGCTTTAAAATCGTCCGCTGTCCTGAAAGCATCTATCCTCATAGCGCCAAAAAAATGGCCAAGTCCTTCGCCGGGCATATTTTCCGGCATAGGTACGTATGCCGGAAAAGGGGGTGCCCACGGGCCATAACTGGCCCCACTGAGCACGGCCGAAAATATGTCTACTATACTGCCAAGCGCGTATCCTTTATGGCTGCCATGTTCCCGGTCGCTGCCCAGCGGCAGCATAGCGCCTGCGCTCTTCAGTGCGTTCGCATCCGTAGACTCATTTCCCTCTTTATCCTGTACCCACCCAAGGGGTGCCTCTTTTTGCTTACGTTGCAATATTTCCAGCTTGCCGTTAGATGCTGTAGTAGTGGCAAAATCAGCTACAAAAGGGGGTTGGTCGCCTGCTGGTATGGCTACGGCTATAGGGTTGGTGCCAAGCATGCGCTCTATAGAAAATGTTGGTGCTACAAGCGCACTGGCGTTAGTCATAGCAATACCTATCATGTCGTGCGGCAACGCCATCATAGCATGATAACCGGCTATTCCAAAGTGGTTACTGTTCCGCACGCTCACCCACCCCGTGCCTGCGTTCTTTGCCTTATCAATGGCTACCTGCATGGCAAATGGCGCCACTACCAGCCCCAGACCAGCATCACCGTCTACCACTGCCGTAGATGGCGTTTCATGTACAATTTTCATTCGGGGATTAGCGTTTACGCGTTTCCCCTCCCATAAACGGATATATCCGGTAAGCCTTGCAATACCATGACTATCAACGCCTCGCAAATCTGCAGACAACAATACGTTAGTAGCGGTTGCGGCATCTGTCGGATTGCAACCCATAGCTTTGAAAACCGAGTTTGTAAACCTGTATAAGGTATCATGTGCGAATATCTGCTCCATCGGCACAAGATAAACAATCGGTTAATTGTAACCGAATCGCCGCTCTGTGAATAAATCTGTGAAAAAACATGCTGCATCAAATCGTTCCTCAAAACATATTTATGCCTACTTTTGCCGCTCGCTTAAAACAAAACGACCAAAATGAAATTAATAGCCACGCTGGCGATATCTGCGGCTTTCAGCCTCAACGCCATGGGACAGACAACAATTACGAATAGTGGATTTGAACTGTGGGGAAATACTGTTCCGGCGGGAGACACACACGAAGAACCTACTAATTGGTATTCCAATCAATCCGGATCCAGTATTGCAGCCCTGGGTGGGCAAACTTGCTTTAAAGATGCTTCCGTTTTCCATTCCGGATTATACGCTGTGAGGGTGGAGACCGTTTCCGGGCCGTTCTCAACGGTAGTGAATGGTAGTGTCACTACTGGTGTTGTAAACGCACCAACAATCACTAAGTCTGATGGTTATATTGGCACTGTCAACTATACAACTACTACTGACGACCGGCGCATGAGTTTCACTGGCAGGCCAGATAGCCTGGTAGGATGGTATAGATATACATCAGGCGGGGCTGGTGAACAGGCAAAGATCCGGGTGATATTACATACAGGTGACTATTACGATCCCGAAACGCCAACAACATATCATCCCGACCTCAGCGCAAACAAGATTGCAGATGTTACCTTTTTCGGAGCAACAACAGATGTCACAAGCTGGACTCGATTCAGTGTTCCGTTCACGTACGTGAGCGCATCCTCTCCTGCGTATATAATGATCAATGCAACATCATCTGCCAACCAGTCAACATCAATTGCCGGTAGCAAATTATGGCTTGATGATATTGATGTGGTTTACAATCCTACAGCAAGCTGCGATGTCGTTACCGGTCTGGCTGCCAGTGCTGTTACTGCAACTACCGCAACCATCTCTTGGACTCCGGTTACTGGATCAGTAGGATATATTTATGCAGTTGATAATAGTTCTACCCCTCCTGCTTCAGGCACGTTCACTACTACTACAAGTGTACCGTTAACCGGCCTTACAGGCGCTTCTCTCTATTATGCGCACGTTCGCGACACTTGTGCTACGGGCACATCTGCATGGGTAACCGTACCATTTGCCACCACCGGGTTCACCGGCTTAAAGAGCACATCGCTTAAAAACTTCAGCATAGCCGCATTCCCTAACCCCGTATCAGATATGTTGTCGCTGAATATTGCTGGTACTGATAAAACCGGACAGGTACAAATTATGGACCTTACCGGTAAAGTTATCAGTACTACGGCTACAACTGCTGGTACAATTAACATCAGCATACCTGGCCTGCCAGCAGGAACTTACCTCGTGCACTACACAGATGCTGAAAACTGCGAGACTTTAAAGATCAACAAACAATAATCTTATACTAAAGAATGTTTCTGAAAACACTTGCTGCGGGCCTAGCATTACTTACGTTATTTACGCATAACGCACTAGCGCAATCTACAGGTGTTTTAAAAGGTAAGGTTATTGCGGCCGCTAACAATGAGCCGCTCAGCAACGCTACCATCCGGTTAGTAAACAATGCCGCAAAAGGCACGGTTACTGATCCGGATGGTGTGTTTTCATTAGTGCTGGACACAGGTAGCCACAAGATGCTTTGCGAGTATATTGGCCTTGTACCTGATACATTTTTAGTGCATATCTCAGCAGACCAGATCACAAATAAGAACATCAACCTGACGAGTTCATCCCGGGTGTTGAACACCATTGTGGTTTCTTCAGGCAAGTTCAACCAGAAACTGGAGGAGCTCACCGTGTCTATGGAAGTGCTGAAACCAAATCTGATCAACAACAAGAATACTACCAGCATTGAAACTGCCCTTGAGCAGGTACCCGGACTCACAATTATTGATAATGACCCACAGATTCGTGGCGGCAGCGGATTTACATTCGGCGTAGGTAGCCGGGTTGCCATCGTTTCTGACGGCATTCCATTGTTAAGCGGCGATGCAGGTCGCCCGGAATGGAGCTACATACCAGTTGAGAATATAGCTCAGATAGAGATCATAAAAGGATCATCTTCAGTACTTTATGGGTCATCAGCCATAAACGGTGTTATTAATATTCGATCCGCTTATCCTACAAGTACTCCCAAGACTACAATCAGCTATTCTGCCGGTGCATATAGCCTGCCGCCTACACCTGCTCAAAACTGGTATGGCGCAGCAATACCGGGCTTTACCAATCTTAATTTTCTCCATTCTGAAATTATAAACAAAAATATAGACCTTGTCATCGGTGGCAACTTCAATGTGGACCAGGGGTATACCGGACCAGCCCCAAAATTCGGGAATCTGCCAATAGACTTAAAGAAGGCTCTATTAATAGAAAATACGGACTCCAGCACCTTCTCCAAAGACGACTTGCGCAAGGAACGTGCCCGGCTGAACTTTAATTTCAGATACCGGTCAAAAAAAGTTCCGGGTCTTAGCTTTGGTCTTAATGGCAACGGCATGTATAACAAGACCAACATGGTGCTGGCCTGGCTTGATGATTCGGCAGGACTCTATAAGGCATATCCTGGTGCCTTATTCCTGGAATATCAGACCTTCTTCAACCTTGATCCTTTCATAAAGTACGATGCAGGGAATGGTGTAACCCATAGTCTTGTGACGCGCGTATTTCACACATATGACAGCATTACCAATAATCAAACCACAAAAGGCACGATATACTATGCCGAGTATCAGCTGCAGAAAAAGTACAGCGACCTTGGCATTACGTTTACAGGCGGTGTAGTAAGCGACATCTCGACTTCCCACGCGCCATTATACGATTCCAGCGGATCACCAGACAACAGGGTAACCAACCTGGCAGGCTATATTCAGCTCGACAAGAAATTCTGGGAAATTCTGAATATTTCCGGTGGTGTCCGGTACGAATACTTTCAGACCAATAATTTGCAGAGCGTAGCCCAACCTATATATCGGGCTGGAGCTAGTCTTCAGATTATGAAGGGAACATGGATCCGCACGTCCTTCGGCGACGGTTTCAGGTATCCGACCATAACGGAGCGATATATTTCGACAAAGGCTGGGCTATTTGGTGTTTTCCCTAACCCTGGCTTGCAACCCGAAACCAGCAGAAACTTCGAGTTAGGCATAAAACAAGGATTCAAAATTGGCAGCTGCATGGGATACCTGGACCTCGCTGGCTTTCAGCAGAACTATCATAATACTATCGAATACCTGTTCGGACCATGGAACCAAAATATCTCCCTTTTTGGATTTAAGTTTGTCAACACAGGCGATTCCAGAGTTAGTGGTGTGGATATCTCTATGGCTTGCAGTACACCTGAAAGCAATAAGAACTTTGGCATAACAGCATTGGCCGGCTATACTTATATCGATCCGGTGTCACTTACGCCAAACCTTGTATATGCCCATACCAAAGGTATACCCGGCAGCACCGCAGATACTACCTACAGCCTTAAAAGCACAAGCATCGACACTAACAGCCATGTATTGAAGTATCGTTTTAGAAACATGTTCAAGGCGGATGTGGAAGTGAGAATCCGTAAGATCGGTCTCGGACTTAGCTATAGGTACTATAGTAAGATGGAGAATATTGACAAGGCTTTCCAGGATATTGAAACCCTGACGAAGACGTTTCACAGTGCCTACCCTCAGTTTGCATCCATCGACATTATCAACTATTGGAAATCACACAAGCACTTCAATGTCTTTGATGCCCGGGCCAGCTATAAACTTACCGACAAGCACAAGTTATCACTTGTATGTAGTAATGTCTTTAATGTAGCCTACTTTCTACGTCCGTTAAAAATAGAAGCTCCGCGTACTACAGCCGTGCAATACGTTTATACTTTTTGATTGATAAGCAGCGGTACGAATCTGATAAAATTACAGGAATAGCCCTCTGAAGCTATCCAACAAATCAACCACTCAACTAATCAACCATATCCCCGTACCTTTGCCGCCCTTATGCATTACGTTTCAGCTGATAAGATCAGCAAATCTTACGGAATAAAACCATTATTTACCAATATCACGTTCCACATCAGTGAGGGCGATAAGATCGCGCTTATTGCACGCAATGGCAGCGGGAAGTCTACCCTGCTGAAGATACTTGCAGGTAAAGACACGCTCGATGACGGTACACTTTGGGTACATAAAGATGTTACGGTAGCACTGTTTGAGCAGGAGCCGCAGTTCGCAGAAGAACTGTCGGTACTTGACAATATCTTTCACTACAAGCATCCTGTTGCCGAGGCAATGCGCAATTATGAAAAATTGATTGCGTCAGAGTCTAAAGATCCGGATGCACTGTCTGCCGCGCTGGCTAAGATAGACGAGCTGGGTGCCTGGGATTTTGAAGCCAAGGTACACCAGATACTCAGCAAGCTCAACATCAACTTCCTGGACCAGAAAGTAAAAACACTCTCAGGCGGGCAGCGCAAGCGTGTGGCACTGGCACAGGTGCTTATCGATATCGGCTTTGAGCACAAGCACGTGCTGCTGATTATGGATGAACCTACCAACCATCTTGATGTAGCCATGGTAGAGTGGCTGGAAAGCTACCTGAACCAGCAAAAAGTAACCCTCCTCATGGTTACCCACGATCGTTACTTCCTTGAAGATGTATGTGACGTGATCTGGGAGCTGGACAACGAACAACTATATTCCTACCCGGGAGACTACCAGGGTTACCTGGAAAAGAAAGCCGCAAGGATAGAGAATACACTTGCCAATATAGACAAAGCACGCAACCAGTTTCGCAAAGAACTGGAATGGATGCGCAAGCAGCCAAAAGCAAGAACCACCAAATCTAAAAGCAGGCAGGATAACTTCTACGAAATAGAAACCAAGGCCAAGCAGAAGGTAGAGGATAACCAGGTGGAACTGCAAATGAAAATGAACCGTCTGGGCGGTAAAATAGCAGAGCTTAAAAAAGTATACAAAAGCTACGGCGACAAAGTAATTCTCAAAGGCTTCGATTACACGTTTAAAAAGGGAGAACGTATAGGCATCATTGGGCAGAACGGGGCTGGCAAAAGCACATTCCTGCATATGTTGCAGGGGCAGGAAGCACAGGATAGTGGTAAGATAAACATAGGCGAAACCGTAGTCTTCGGTAATTTCTCCCAGCAGGGCCTGGAGATAAAGGAAGACATGCGCATTATAGAATTTGTAAAAAATATCGCAGAGAACTTTCCGCTTGCCGATGGCAGCACCATCAGTGCATCGCAGTTCCTTACGCTGTTTCTTTTCCCTCCTGAGCAGCAATATACCTATCTCTCAAAATTGAGCGGCGGTGAAAAGAAGCGATTGCAATTGCTTGCTGTACTCTTCAGGAACCCAAACTTCCTTATTCTCGATGAGCCAACAAACGACCTTGACCTCCCTACCCTCTCTGTACTGGAGAATTTCCTGAGCGAATATCCCGGCTGTCTCCTCATCGTATCGCACGACCGCTACTTTATGGATCGCCTGGTAGACCACCTGTTCGTATTTGAAGGAGACGGTGTAGTTCGTGACTTCCCCGGCAACTATTCCAGTTACCGTATAGAAGAACGGGCAAAGGAAAAAGGTAAATCTGCTGCAATTACAGGCACGAAAAAAACAGAAGCAGAAGCGCCCAAACCGGAAGTAAAGATCGCAGCACCTGTGGTAGCTGAAAAGAAGAAATTCTCCTTTAAAGACAAACGGGAATATGACCAGCTGGAAAAAGAAATAGCAGCACTGGAGGCGGAGAAAACTACCATTACCGAAAAAATGATGGATCCTAATCTCAACTATGACCAGATGCAGCAACTGAGCAACCGAATGGTGAGCATCACCAAACTGCTTGAAGACAAAGAAATGAGATGGCTGGAGCTGAGTGAGTATATCTCTTAATACATCAAATTGAGCGAACGATCATACAATGTTAATTTCCATGCACCTCACATTCAACATGCCTTTTTCCTTTACTTTTGCACTCTAAAAAACAAAAAATGAAAGCTATTAAATTATCGATCCTTTCTGCCATGGTATTGGCTGCCGGTTTTACAACGGCAAAAGCACAAACCGCTGACGAGATCATTCAGAAACACATAACTGCTATAGGTGGTACCGAAAAATGGAATAAGATCAACTCCATGAAAAGAGTAGGTAGCATGAGCATCCAGGGAATGGAGATCGGTTTCACACAAACTGTTGTGAATGATAAAGGCATGAGGACGGACATTAGCATGATGGGACAAAATGGCTTTATCATCCTTACTCCAAAAGAAGGCTGGATGTATATGCCTATGCAACCGGGAATGGACAAAGTAACCCCAATGCCTGCTGAGCAGATAAAAGCTTCTGCCGATAAAATGAACGTAAAGGCTGGCTTACTCGCAGACAAATCCGGCATTGCAAAAGCAGAATTAGTAGGAAAAGACACCATCAATAAAGTGGCTTGCTTCAAAGTCAAGATCACAGACAAAGAAGGAAATGTTCAGACAGACTATTTCGATGCCTCTAATTTTTATCTGCTCCGCACAGAAATGACCGTTAAGTCAGAAGAAGGCGAGCAGGAAGTTTCTTTAAGTTTCAGTGACTTCAAAAAACAACCTGAAGGCATTGTTCTCCCAATGGTAATGACTTCACCTCTTGGCATGGGCGACATCACTTTCAAGTCAGTAGAAATAAACAAACCTGTTGGCGACGAAATTTTCAAACCAACCGTGGCTGATAAAAAGTAATTCCAGGTTTTATTACATCTTTAGAAGGGAATCGGCAACACGCCGGTTCCTTTTTTTACGCCTCAGTGTGCACTTAGTCTTATCACAGTGCAATCATACCATTTCGCCATCTAAAATTAGCATATTGGGATGTTTGTAAACACCTCTGCGACCTTAAATACAGATTACTGAAAAATGCGCCTTTGCACCTCCGAGAGAGATTTTTCTTGCGCCATTATTAGATGTCCAACGGGTATCACATTGCCTCGGCAGGCAACTGTTTTAACTGGGTCACTTATCTCAGGCTCGCTTAAACGGAGAAGCGCAATAACTCCGGTAAAGGAGATATTGCGCTTCAGCAATAAAATAATCTTTAGGCACTATCTCACCAGCGTCACATCCCCCTTCTCTTCCACCACATTGCCGCCGCAGTCATACCGTATGAAGTAATAGTAAACACCCATATCCTGTGGTACACCATTGAAATTACCATCCCATTCAGGGTATGAGTTCGCACTCTCAAATACAGTTTGTCCCCACCGGTTTACAATACGGAACTCGTGAAACACATGGAACCCGTTGAATATAGGCCTGTACTTATCATTATTCCCATCACCGTTTGGTGTAAACGCAGTAGGGAATAACACGGAGCAGCACGCATCCGGATTCAGCTGCTGGTTGGTAGATGCTTTACATCCATACGGATCAGTTACGGTAAGCGATATATCCGTCCTGCCTTTCTCTACCCTGCCCCAGATCGTTGCTTTGTCGTTGTTGTTGAAACAATGCAACGGCTCCCACAAGTAGTACCAATTCGGGTTTTGAATATGAGCTATAAACAGTATGCTATCCTCAAGACAAAGAGCTCCGCTATTCTTCGGGTTCACAGCAAATGCAGCATCAGGCAGTCCGTGCACATCCACGGTATCTCTTATCGGTGCCGAAGGACAATTAAGGTTTGATATAACGGTAAGCGTAACAGAATAAATACCAGCAGTAGGCCAGCTCACGAGGAAAGGACCACCGTGGTTAGACGAGGCATTTACCATGGTAGCACCACCAAAATCCCAGTTGTAGTCAGTAACCCCCGGCCCTATGCTGGTGAGGGCAATGGTCACAGTATCTCCTACGCAAATGTCAGGCTTTACATAAAATGCTGCCTGCGGCGAGTTGATATACACCGTCATCGCTATGGTATCGGTTACATTGCATGCAGCAAAACCATCACCTACTGTCAGCATTACGTAGTTGGCACCAAGCACTGTATCATAATACATCGTTATCGACGGATTGTACAGAGACGATCCGCCATAAAGCACGCCATTTGATGGCAGTGTCCACGAGAAGGTCTCTCCCGGGAAGGTAGGGCCCGAATACGCAAAACTGATCGTATCATCCTGGCAGGCCGTTGGCCGCGCCGGTATTATCGAAAATACCGGGCGTATATGCACAGTTACGTTTAATGGTGCCCTGCCACCCTCGCAGCCGGTCAAATTCTGACTTACATACCACGTTGTTACACCCGGTATAGTTGTAGGTGGCACTGGCGCTAGTGCGCTACCCACACCACCCGAGGGTACAGTATACCACATCAGGCTCACGCCCGTTGCTGTTAGCGGTATCGCAACATCATTCTGGCAATAGTCTACGTTTTCAGTAAGTGGTGCCGCTGATAATGGTAAAACGCTGATGTTCCGCGTTATCTTACATCCTGTGGCCAGCGTATAGGTTATTGTTGTGCTTCCCGCCGCAATGCCTGATACTGTCCCAACCGCGTCAATTGTTGCAACCGCGGTATTGCCACTTACCCAGGTTCCACCAGCACTTGCGTCAACCAGATTTATGGTTGTGCCAAGGCACACAGTAGCCGGTCCTCCTATGGCAGCAGGCAACGGATTCACATTAAACGGTATAGTTGTAAAGCAGCCACCAGCCAAAGTATAGGTAACGGTGATTACGCCTGGTGTAACACCGGTTACAACTACCGACCCCGATACTGTAGCCACTCCCGGATTGCTGCTTGTCCATACTCCCCCCGGCGAAATATCAGACAGCGTGGTTGTGAGACCTGCGCATACATTGTTCACTCCAGTGATCGCCGACGGTATTGCATTTACAGTAATAACGATCGTACTAAAACATCCGCCGGGTGACGTATAGGTGATTACAGTAGTACCAGCCGCCAGGCCCGACACTGTACCCGTGCCTATACCTACTGAAGCAATTCCGGGCGAACCACTGGCCCAGGTACCGCCAGCTGTAGCATCAGTGAGCGTTGTGGTAGCGCCCACACATAATACAGGGGTTCCGTTTATCGGTCCTACATTTATCACCGTAAATGTTGTAGTTACATAGCATCCCGAAGGCATGATATAGCTAATAGTCGTAGTGCCAGTGGCAATTCCTGATACCACACCGCCTCCACTTATCGTTGCCACACCAGGACTAGTGCTGCTCCATGTGCCGCCTGTCGTCGCATCTGTAAGCGTGCTGGTATGGCCTGCACAGGTTGTAGTTACACCGCTTATGGGCGTTATCGGGTTCACAGTTACTATTGCATTTACTGAGCATCCAGCTCCCGTAGTATAAACTATGGTGGTAGTACCACCTGAAAGTCCGGTAACAATGCCTGTAGCTGCGCCTATTGTAGCAACAGAAGGTGTACCGCTGGTCCATGTGCCACCCGCGGCCACGTCTGTCAGTGTTGTCGTTCCACCTACACATACGGTAAGTGTTCCTGATATAGCCGCTAACGGGTTCACGGTAACTATTACCGATTGAGGACAACCTGCGGTTGTTGTATATATAATTGTTGTCGTGCCATTAGCTATCGCAGTTACCAGGCCTGTTCCCACACCTATTGTGGCCACGCCCGGTGTACCGCTGCTCCAGGTGCCGCCTGCAACCGCATCAGTAAGCGTACTGGTGCTGCCGGCACAAAGTGTAAGTGTTCCGCCTATTGGCGCAACCGGATTCACAGTCACCACCGCCGAAACAGAACAGCCTGCACCTGTGGTATAAACTATAGTAGATGTGCCACCGGCAATACCGGTAACCAGTCCTGTACCTGCGCCTATTGTCGCCACTCCGGGCGTACCACTTGTCCAGGTACCGCCTGCAGCCGCATCGGTAAGTGTAGTGGTATTGCCCTGGCATACAGTGAGCGTTCCACTGATAGGAGAAAGTGGGTTTACGGTCACTACTACACTCACGGGACATCCTGCTGCTGTAGTATATACAATAGTAGTTGTACCATTGGTTACTGCAGTCACAAGCCCGGAACCAGCCCCTATTGTTGCTACACCAGGCGTCCCACTGCTCCAGGTGCCACCCGCTACCGCATCAGTAAGCGTGGTGGTGCTACCGGCGCAGAGCGATAATATTCCGTTTATGGGAGCTACCGGATTTACGGTCACCACCGCCGTTCGCGTACAGCCTGCGGCTGTTGTATAAGTAATTGTAGCCGTTCCCCCCGATACCCCTGTCACCACACCCGTCCCAACAATAATTGTAGCTACACCCGGATTGCCACTACTCCACGTACCACCGGCAGTAGCATCATTCAGCGTAGTAGTATTGCCCTGGCATACTGTTAGTGTGCCCCCTATCGCCGCTACACCATTTACTGTAACAATAGCTGTTACATAGCACGTCGCATTGCCACAGGTAATAGTGGCGGTACCTGCCGAGATACCAGACACTAACCCGCTTGCACTTATGGTCGCCACGGCTGTGTTGCTGCTGGTCCAAGGCCCTGAGGAAGTCGCATCTGATAGTGATGTGGTGCTGCCTGCGCATACGCTCAGTGTACCAAGTATGGGAGTCGGCAATGGTGTTACCGTCAGCACTGCGGTCGCGAAGCAGCCAGTGGCTGTAGTGGTATATCTGATAGTAGTAGTGCCTGCGGCCACGGCTGTCACCACTCCACCGGGGCTGGTTATCGTAGCCACGCCGGGATTGCTGCTTGTCCAGGTATGTGCACCACCGGTTGCATCAGCAAGCGTAGTTGTGTTTCCCACACAAAGCGATAAAGTACCGGTGATTGGCGCTTCGGTTATAACCGTTACAGTGGTACTGCCAGTGGCAGTGATACCGCAGGCATCAGTAATTGTAAGGTTGTAAAGAGTAGTTGTGCCCGGAGACACTACTACTGATGAGCCAGCTAATGGGCCAGGGGTCCATGAGTAGGTATAAGGAGGAACTCCATACGTACCCGACCCGGTAAGTGTCGAAGACGACCCAAGGCAAATGGATGCCGGACCCGCCGTTGCTGAAACAAACTCAACAGTATGACCGTACACAGTAATAGTAAGCGGAGAACCTGATGTTATATACAACGTTCCACAAGCGGGCTTGGTCGCCCAGGTCTCGTAAAAATACATCGTAATACCTAAGTCATGAGCTGCACATTGCGGAGGAGGTATACAACCACCGAAATCAGAGAACAGGGAGTAAGGTGCCGTGCCATCTGCAGTACAGGTACCGGGTGACGGAAGATTACAAAACCAATAACTACCACCAAAACCAGTGGGAGGAAGAGGACTCCGGCAACCGCCGGTGATATAAAAATCTAGCGCACCGTCCGAGAGATATGCCACGCTGTTAGTCACATACACAAATGCATAACGGATGTCTGTTATGGTGCAGTTAGCCGGCGTCGTCGCTGCGTTATAATACGCACATCCAGACATTGCAGCCAGCGCCGCACTATAGGAAGAACCATTCACAGCAGAGACGGTGGCGGTGGAGACGAGCGGATCGATAATAACCGGGTAAGACGCAGACGAACGATTCAGAAATTCCCCTGGAACTGCTATATCAAGTGTGTTTCCATTGATATGATAGTCTATCAGTTTTAGCGTATGTCTTATGTCTTGCTTTTCACAAGCGGTAGCAGATGATATTATGTATATCTCTTTGCCATCATCATCCCTCACTTCAATATTTCCGGCAAACTGATTCTTACCATCGGTAAACAGCGTCAATCCATTATCCATTTGCAAATGATCGCGTATCATCAGTTTCCCTTCTGCATATTCGGGCATTGCATGGTTTATGTAAAAGTTGGTCTTCACAGCTCCCCTTACAGTGTGCATTTCAATATCCACGCCAGGCCAGGCATCAGTTACAAATACTCCGTCATCACCTGCCGTGTGTTTTGTCCAGTTCGCGGCACCCAGCGACACTTCGTTCCCGTCAGGCCTTGTATAAACAAGCTCCAGGTTATGGTTAAATTCAAGTTTTTGCCCCTCTTTTCCGATTGATGAGTAACTGCCGCTCCGATTAGTGTTTATTACTACCGGCACCGGTTGCTCAGTAGCAGCATAGATCCCGGGGCGAGCACCATCAGCTTCCAGCTCAGACGTTATTGTTCTCCAGTTACCAGCAGCATCCTTATAGTGCATCGGGCCTGATGCAGTTTGCACCATAATATCTTTGCCACCATCGGTTCCGCTTGTACCTTCCTTCAAAAATGTTTTTGTCGTCTCTGTCCGTTTGCCGATCAGCTCATAACAATTGTCACAAGGCGCTTCAGCAAAAAGCATTCCTATTTCAGGATGCCGCTCATATCCCCTATTGGCAACCATCGCCTCTACTGTATTATTCTTTTTTTTCGCGCTGAACGTTTTGTAGTTGCCGGGGCCGTTCTGCGGGCCATTTCTGCGTGCGGGCGCTGCAGCTTGCTGGGGCGCAGTGTTTGTTAAATTAGTATTAGCCGGATTTCTTACTGGAGCTAAATGCGCACCGGCAATGTGGTCTGCAGTAGTCTTTAGCGCCTTTTGCATTAGCGCTTGCCCATAGGCAGTATTATCAGGAGCACAAATTAGCAGCGCTGCAACAAAGGCGACCGAAGGTAAAAGAAGCCTTGAAATCGAGTTGATCATAATAAAAAATTAGCCGGTACTGATACTATCAAAGACAATAAATGAAATAAAGAAGTTGGGTATAATCTCCTTTAGCGCATTAAAATACATGTTAATCACAACAATCCCAAAGATAATAGTAAACAATATATTTTCATAGACTACGACGATCTCTTTGTTCACATTGTGGTGAAAAAGAAATTTTCATACGCAGGCAGAACTATACTGGCCGAAACAAATGATGCAATGCAGGCAAGTGATAAATAACTGCTTATTTTCGCTTTATCGACAATTTCATTTCAGACCTGGCATCAGGAAACGACGACGCTTTTAGAAAACTGGTAGATACCTACCAGCAAAAGGTGTTTAATACTGCTATAAGCATGGTGCAGGACCGTGGCACTGCCGAAGACATCACCCAGGAAGTTTTTGTCACCGTGTTCAGGTCTGTTTTGTCTTTCAATGCGCAGTCGTCTCTGTCTACATGGATATACAGGATCACCGTAAACAAATGCCTTGACCATCTTCGGGCGAAAAAGCGACAGAAGTACAACCACTTCAGCCAGCTGTTTCAACGAGGAGATCCGGGACCGCCTGAAAAACCAACATTTGACCATCCGGGGATCCAGATGGAAAGAAAAGAAAACGCACGCTATCTTTTTGAGGCTATTTCTGGATTACCTGAAAACCAAAAGACAGTATTCGTACTGGCGCATATTGAAGAATTACCCCAAAAAGAAATAGCAGCGATCATGGATCTATCGTTAAAAGCGGTGGAATCACTTTTACAAAGAGCCAAAGCGAATCTTCGAAAAAAATTATCGACGATCTACGACCGAAGGAAATCAAATTAAACGACGTCTAAACAACAGGTATGAATAAGGAAAAATGGATAAACGAGGCTCTGGACAGCACAGCAGGTATGCAGCGTGCGGCTGCGCCCGCTGGCCTCTTTACCGGCATTACGAATAGAATTGGCAGTAGCATTGATACATCGCCTGTTTCAGCAAAGCGCTGGATAGCGGCCGCAATTTTACTGCTTGCCGTTAATTTAGGATCCGCACTTTACGCCGTAGCAAGCAGAGCCGAAAAAACAGGCAATACAGCTTCATCATCTACCCCTTTCTCCGAGATCCAGGCCGGCACCACCTACAACTATTAACAAATGAACGACATTAAATATCTGAGATTCTGGAAACTGGCAGTAATAGTCCTGGTGCTCTGCAACATTGGGTTACTGGCCACTATATGGTTCCGGCCCCACCCTCCACAGGACATGCGCCATGGTGAGCAAACACGGAATTACGTCATCAGCACACTAAAGTTCTCTGATGAACAGGGAAAGCAATACGATGCGCTTATTGTGCTGCACAAGGAGGCAATGAAAAACCAGAAACGGGCATGTGCATCCTGTCGTACACTGTTTTTTTCAGGCATTGCAAATCCTCGCCAAAATCCGGCTGTCGCAGACTCCTTAGCTTCTGCTGTTGCCGATTGTCAGAAAAAAATAGAACTGGTCACATACAACCACTTTTCTGATGTGAGAAAAATATGCACCGATGCACAGAAAGCCGAATTTGACAAGATAATTCTGGATGTGGTCAGAAAAATGATCGGCAATCCGGGCGCACCACCCCCACACGGCCCCGGTGAACCCGGCGGCCCTGGTAGTCCTGACGATCGCCGCAATGGTCCACCACCGCCACCACCCGGCCCTCCGGAAAATGAGTAACGCCAGGTATCTGGCTTTATAATATTGTAGCGCGGCATTACTATATTTTCAATGGAGAACTCGTACATAAATTCTCTGCTGCACATTTTCTCACAGAAAATGTAATTTCACGCTGTTAACATAAAAAATGGCAAAAAAATTATTTATTGCACTCGAAGGAATTGATGGCAGCGGCAAAAGCACGCAGGCAAAGCTGCTGGCCGAAAAACTAAAAGCCGCAGGGCAAAAGGTATACACAACGTTTGAACCTACCGATGGAATGATCGGCACGCTGCTACGTAATATACTGAAGGGAACAGTAAAAGCCGACCATCGTACTATAGCTGGTCTTTTCCTTGCCGATAGGCTGGATCACCTGCTAAATGAAGAAACAGGGATCATAAAAAAGATGCAGGATGGGTTTACGGTTATCACAGACCGCTATTACTTTTCATCCTATGCCTACCATGCTACCCACATGGATATGGACTGGGTGATAGCAACCAATAAGATTTGTGCAGATGCACTCCGGCCCGACATCAACATCTTTATTGACGTCTCCCCTGCTATATCTATGCAGCGCATTAACTCAAACCGGGCATCTGCGGAACTTTTTGAAAACCTGAAGAGCCTCAGCAATGTAAAAGCCAAATACCTGGAAGCTTTCGAAAAATTAAAAGAGCAGGAAGTGATCTTCACTACGAACGGCGACCGCGCCGCAGAAGATATTGCAGCAGACATTTATGCCCGCATAGCCGCCATTTAAACTCCCAGGCGCCGACCCTTACAAACCTGCCACGCCAGCATTTCCTTCAGCATTGGTAAAGACCAGGAGATTATACATTTGGGCATCAAAATCACGCTGCCTCTTCAATAACCCCGGCTTAAAAGCCGGGGGCACAACCAATGCGGCTTTAGGCCAAATACGCACGGTGCACTTATAAAGGCCACTTAGTATACCTCAACTTTAACAGCAGAAAACTATAAAACACAAAAGCAGAAGGCATCCAAATAGGATGCCTTCTGCTTTATAAAACCAATATTCAAAATTACTTATCGATCACGATATGGAACACTGTATGAGTATTGCCAGAGGTAACACTAACTAGGTAAGTTCCACGGGCAAGCGTTCTGCCAAGTGAAATGTGCTCATTAACGTTTCCGCCCTTTGCGCTTACTGCCTTCGTGTAAACAGTTTGCCCCAGCAGGTCTGTTACAACTATATTCACGTTTTCATCAGCACCTACCTGGCTGCCGTTGATCGTGAAATCACCATTATTAGGATTTGGCAATAAAGTGAACTTGCTGGTATTAGCTGCTACAGATTGCACGCCGCTTGTTACAGAAACTGAAATTCCACCGCTCATAATCGAGCCTGGAGATGAGCATACAAAACTGCTTGTTTCCAGGCAACTCACTACTTGGCCGTTTCTCAGTGAATCTGTTATATACTGGCTGTTAGTAGCACCCGCAATTGGACTGCCGTCCAGGTACCATTGGAAAGTTGGTGCAGACCCTGCGCCAGTTGTTACTGCTGTAAACGTATCCACACTGCCCGATGATATGCTCGACTGGCTTACAATAACGTTCAACGTATTTACTGCTGGCGCAAACACATGCACAATAAATATGCTGCTAACAGCAACAGGCGTCGAAACACAAGGATAATTGCTCGTCATAGTAAGGATCAGCGTATCACCATCATGTGGTGTGTAAATGTAGTACGGACCTGTCGCTACATTTATTCCATTCTCAGTCCACAAATACGTTGGCGCAGTACCACCGTATACAGGCACTGCAGCAAACTGCACGGTATCTCCGGTACAGGTGCTGTCACCATGTATAGAAGTTATGCTAACAGATGGAGTTACCGGAGCGGCAATTGTTATTGCTACAGTTGAGCTTGCTGTGTCAGGAGATGCGCAGGAAGAATTGCTGGTCAGCAGCACTGACACCAGGTCGCCTGCTGCAGGTACATAGCTATAAGTAGCGGTAGTAGCTACAGGCGCACCATTTACATACCACTGGTAAGTCGGCGCCGATCCGCCATTAACCGGCATCGCTGTAAATGTTTCCAATGTAGCTGCTGTACAAAGTGTTGTACCAAGGTCACCACTTATACTTACAGATGGCACCACAGTAAAGCCTGTTCCTACAATCACAGTAACCGCTGCTGATGTTGATGCACAACCACCTGTTCCGGTAACCACCACCTGGTAGTTACCAGCGGCCGTAGCAGTGTAAGTTGCATTAGTTTCGCCAGGTATGTTCACAGCACCACTCTGCCATTGGTAGCTGTAACCGGCACCGGCAGTAGCCGTAAACAATGCACTGCCGCTGGCACATATTGTTATAGTACCTGATGGCGAAATAGAAGCTGTTGGCAATGGATTTACTGTAAACGTTGCAAAGTTATTTGACGTACAGCCGGAACCACTGGTAACATTATAGCTGATAGTAGTGGTACCTGCTGTCAACGCAGAAACAATACCGGTAGCGCCTATGGTAGCCACCGCAGGATTGCTGCTCACCCACGCACCTGCCGCAGTAGCATCAGTAAGTGTCGATGTTCCGCCAGCACAAGCACTGAGCGTACCGGAAATCGGTGCTACGGTAATACCCGTGCTAACCGTCACTGCATACAGTACCACGGTAGTTCCACAAGTATTCGTTACAGAATAAGATATGTTCACTGTGCCTGCGGCAACACCGGTTACAATGCCCGATGAGCCTACTGTAGCCACAGCAGTATTGCTGCTGGTCCATGTACCACCTGCTGTTGCGTCAGACAGAGACGTTGTTTGTCCGATACATACGGTGCTGCCACCCAGTATAGCTGACACAACTGGCAAAGCATTAATAGTGACCACCGCTGTAACTGTACCCGCTGCTGCTGTATAGCTGATGATCGAAGTACCAGCTGCTACACCGGTCACTATTCCTGATGTAACACCGATCGTTGCAACTCCTGTATTGCTGCTAACCCATGTACCACCTGCACTTGTATCTGTAAGTGTCGTAGTTGCTCCAGCACAAATACTCAGTGTTCCATTTATTGGCCCGGTTACCCCAACCGTTGTATTCGGGTTTACAGTAAAATTATTTTTATTGATATTGAAGAACACATTACCGCTGCCTTTCACTTTTATTCTGGCAGTAGAGGTCGAAGTTGCAGGATTAGGAATTACTACACTTGCAGTACCTGTATTAGGGAATGTACCTATCGTATAGGGCCATGTGTTACCACCGTCGGTGGACATATAGATATCTACGTTAGCTGCGTTAACCGGTGCTGCATTCGTACCCACTACATTCCAGGTTACAGTCTGCGTGGTGCCGCCCAGGTATACTATACCGGTAGTGCCCTGGCTGGTAACCACAAACCCTGCCTTCGTAGGTGTCTGTACAGCGTCAAGGTGAACGGTATCATCCGGCAAATGGAAACAACCATACCCGGCCATTATATCGCGGGATACCAACCTGAATGTAAGATAACGTGCAGTGTCCGGCGCTTTTTCTCCCTCAGCACCTTCAGTGCCTGCATTAGACAATACGCCAGAGAGTACCATACTAAGCCTTGGGAAGATACGGGTAGTAGTATATACAGGATTATAGCTTCTGAAGATCGGTCCTTTCACGAAGGTCTGATTCAGCCTTTTACCAAAGTCTCCAAGATTCCATTGCAGCCATTGGTAAGTAGTTGCCGTATCTGCCGATCCTGAATCTATCGCTGTAGGGCCGATGAGCTCAAAAGGCGTCTTGTAAGGTATAGAATAAGAAGCTGTAAAGTGAGGCAGCGTGTCCACATGGTTACCTGTCGATGTATGCAGCGCGCACGACTCCTCACTCGCTTTCAGTCTGGTTACAATCTGTATCAGGCTCGATGCACTGAAGTAAGGGTCGCTGTGCATCTGGATATCATCCGGGTTACAGATACCTGCATAGTCCATTATCGTTGCACCGCTGGCAGGCTCATAAGCTACTGAAGACACCGCATTACCGCCGCAGCTTCCGTCTGTGTTATTATTAAACGTATGGTTCGAACCAAATTCATGACCCATCTCATGCGCTACATAATCTATATCATAACCATCGCCCACAGGTGTTGGTGATCCGGTAACGCTCTGTGCCTTCTGGCCATTGGTACAAACTACACCAAGAGCTGAGAGACCACCACCACCTGTAGTAAATACATGACCTAGTCCATAGTTTGCAGAACCTATTCTTGTATCACAGGTAGTCTGGTTAGTTGTCAGGCAGGCATTAGGGTTCGCATCGATCGCGTTAAACGGATCAGTACCATTTATGCTGCCGGTTGCTGTTGGCCATATTAGTGTATCTTCCTTAGCGCAGAAATTCATCTGCACAGAAAACTCACGATTATAAACTCCATTGATACGGTTCATAGATGTCGTCATTGCACTAAGGCATTGTGCAATAGTTGGGGTTGTAAGCCCTGTTGCAGCCTGGCAATAAAAGTGGTCTGCACTTAACGCCAGTGTATACGTACGGGCAGTCCATCCGTTTGTGGTTCTCTGCGCGTTGCGGCGCGGCGTATGATCCAGGCTTGGCAACTCACCATGCAGAAACTCACTCATGCTATTAGTCGGTGCCTCGTTCGGGGTATGCAGTTCGCATTTCATGCGACTGCTATAACCACGAAATTCGTCCCGCTTATAGTGAGCAAAATAATAACCATCATGATGGTTATCGTAAGGGTCAATGAAAGAAGTGTTACCTGGCTCAAATATCATAGCGTGAAACCCGAATGACGTAAAGTCCAGTTTAGCAGTTATACGCACATCGCCCACTGCCTCTCCAGTAAAGGTCCTGATCTCCGGATACTTTGCAGAAAGTTCAGAAGGCATCATCGGCGTTTGCCATACCTTGAATTTCCTGAAGTTACCGTCTGGCATTGGCAACGATATTATCGCTCCGTTTGCCGGGTCCGTTGAAAGGTGAAACATCTGGGATTTCAGGCTTGTTTCATCCAGCGTAAAAGTCAGGTAAGCTCCCGGGCGAAATGGCATCTGAGATGATGCCGGCGCCTGTGCTAATGGAATAGGATGCCAGTAATTAAGCTCCCTGGCAACGCCCCGCCCTGCAAGGCTCTGTGCATATGCGCCACCTGCGCAAAAAGTAATTACTGCGACTGCAATAAAAGTAAGTAGTTGTCTCATTTTGTTCTCCGATTGATATATAAATTTAAAGATATTCCTACGAATTAATTTCCGCAAATTAAACTATTTTCCAACTACCATATGGAATACCACGTGGCGCTCTCCCGATGTCACACTCACCAGGTACACTCCATCAGCTATCGTGTTCACCATATCTACACGCTCATTCATTATATTGCCTGTAGCAGAAACCGCTCTGCTATAAACCTCTTGGCCCAGCATATCCGTAACTACTATTGATACTTTTTCTCCGCCTGCTTTCAGTAAACCACGTATAGTAAACGATCCCGCATTGGGGTTTGGTAATAAAGTAAATGGATTACCCTCACTACCATACTGGCTGATACCAGTCGGCGTTACTGAGACTGAAATACCACCACTCATAACCGTCCGTGGCTCAGCGCAAACAAAACCGCTGGTTTCCTCGCAGCTTACTATCTGGCCATCCCTCAGGGAATCTGTAACATAAACGCTGGTAGTGGCGCCGGAAATTGCCATTGCATCCACATACCACTGGAACGAGGGTGAACTGCCCGCCCCCGACGTAATAGCGGTAAATGTATCTGCACTGCCGGATATTATGCTCGACTGTGATACCGTAACAGAAAGGTCATTGACTGTTGGCCCAAACACATGCATTACAAAAGTATCACTCACTGCCAGGCTTGTCAGCAGGCAAGGATAGTTGCTCGTCATAGTAAGCACAAGCCGGTCTCCGTCATGCGGCTGATAACTGAAATAAGGACCGGTTGCTACATTAGTATCGTTCTTATTCCAAAGGAATGTTGGAGCCGTCCCACCATACAGCGGCACAGAAATAAACTGAACGGTATCTCCAATACAGGTGCTGTCATTATGCACCGAAGTAATGCTCACCGATGGAGACATTAACGGCGATACCACTATAGTAAGGCTGGCGCTAACGGTATCCGGCGTTACACATGTAGCATTGCTGGTCAGCAGGCAGCTGATTACATCTCCGTTTGCCGGCGTATAGGATAGTATTGCACCAGCACCTGCTGCTGCTCCATTCACGCTCCACTGGTACACTGGCGATGAGCCGCCATTGGTTGGGTTGGCGGTAAATGTTTCTACAGGGGCCGGAGCACAAACCGTAGTGCCATAGCTGGAAGAGATTGAAACCGCAGGAACTACCACACTACCAGAAGTGATAGTCACAGGTACTATAACCGAGGTAGCAGAACACCCTCCGCTGTTGGTTACTACTACACCATAGTTATCAGCTGTTCCGGTTGTATAGGTAGCATCTGTTGCACCAGCAATATTACCCCCCCCGGCTTGCCACTGGTAACTAAGACCGGTAGCGGCAGAAGCGGTAAATGTAACTGTAGTCCCCGGGCATAAAACTACTGCTCCCGCAGGAGCTATTGTTGCTGCAACAGGAACAGGATTCACAGTTACCACGGCCACCGAATTGCTCACACATCCCGATCCGCTGGTAACGTTATAACTGATAATAGCCGTACCCGCAGTTACGCCGGTCACTACGCCAAACGCATCAACTGTTGCAACAGCAGTGATGCTGCTGCTCCATGTGCCCGATGCAGTTGCATCCGTTAGCGCCGTAGTGTTTCCCGTACATACGTTAAGTGTCCCGCTTATGGGGGCAACAGTAATACCGGCTGATACATTTATTGTTGTGGTTGCAGTCGCAGTTCCGCATGTATTGGTCACCGCATAAGAAATTACCACCGTGCCGGCAGCTATTCCTGACACAATACCTGTGGCGCCCACAGTTGCAATGGCAGTATTTCCACTGCTCCAAACCCCGCTCACGGTGGCATCGCTCAGCGATATTGTTTGTCCTATGCATACTGCTGTTGCACCACTTATCGGTGCAGCCGAAACAGAATTAACGGTCACCGCCACCGGCAGAGAAGCGCTGTCGCACGTCGCACTATTATAGACTAATACGTTATAGTTGCCTCCCGCACTCGCGGTATAGCTTGCGGTAGTAGCGCCTGCTATGGGTGTTCCACCCAGCTGCCATTGGTAGGTAAGGCCTGCACCGGTATTTGCGTTCAGTACCACGCTGCCCGGTACGCAGAATGTAGTCGGCCCCGCCGCCGTTATGGTTGCAGCTGGTTTAATACAATTATTTATTGGCCCGTCCACCAGGAAGAACCTGGAGAACCCTGTGAATGAACCCTTAAAGCCCACGTAATTGGTCCCGGTAATAAGCGTAGGTGTCACTTCTATCGAGTTCGCTGATGTAATAGTAGCATCGGTTGGCTCATCTGTTTTCAGGAGGAACAGCGTGCCCGCTGCTACACCACTAAGCTCAGTATTCGTCAGGTACATAGTCGCATCATAAGATGTGGTGCCTCCGTTAATGGTTGGTGTAATAGAGATCTCTTTCAATGATCTGTTGATGGGAGAGAACACAGCCGGTGTAAAGCCCACACCCGCCTGCGTCACTGTTGCAGTCACGCACCCAAGGTCGTTGCTTACATTTTTAAGTCCCGCTATCAGGCTGGTATCCGGTACGCCGGTATAAAAGTAAACTTCCTGCCCCGCACGCACATTCCACGTGTGTGTACTGGTGGCTACCGTCTCAATGAAGGTTGGACGTACAGTTTGCTTGAATCTCACCAACGGCCTTGCAGTGTTTTGGTTGCCGGCATTATACGTAAGGGTACACCCCGTGCCGGTGCCTGCATTTGAGATGTTGTTGTCAAATACAGTGCCACCTGATTGTATACCATCCATCCGGTCGTTACCTGTAAATGTTGCGGCATTCTGTCCGTAACATACTTCAACCGCCACATTGCTTACTCCATCCCAGGTAAAGTTGGCCACATTGAAGTTTATGGAATCCCATCCCAGGTTGGTTGTTACATTTCCGGTAAACACTTGTGTAAGCCCTGTTGCAAACGCAGTGCCCAGGTCGGCCAGCGCCGTGTTGCCCATGCTTATCGTATACCCTATGAATGGCGCAGTTGAGGCCTTGGTAGTGATATTAAATGCGATCTGTGAAATCGGCGCACCCTTCCTTACACCTGCCGCACGCATTTCGCTGGCGTAAAGCATAAACTGCTCATGAGCCCGCCTGTTGCTGCCGGTAAATGCCGACGTCAGGTTAGAGGTCACAAGCGTGCCCTGGTTCAGCACTGGGTAAGAAACACCACCGGCCAATGGAACACTATCATCATTATCTATAAACAGCTGCATAGTATCAGCTACTGGTGATATGGTTGCAGTACTGCCGCTGGCCGTCAGCGTGAAAGCCAGCTTCATGCTCTTGTCATCATACACAGCGCCATTGTCATAAATGGTCATGGTAGCATACTTTGTAGTAGTATCACCTGCCAACCATGTAATAGAAGAGGTACCAAGCTGATAATCAATTCCGGCTATTGCTGTAGCACCGCTGGCCACAATAATATTGATAGTCGGGTTACCTCCGGTAATAGCTGGTCCAAATGGCTTTACACCTATATTGATCACTTTGCTTGCCGGGCATGCGATCGTGCTTGCCTGCTCACTTACACGCTGCAGTGTATTAATAAAGCCAATTTGCGGCACGCATGGATTGAACTGCGCGCCAACTCCTACTGCATACCACGCATTAGTTATGCTCTGCACCTCCGGAGAGCATGCACCAAACAATGTGGTAGCGGCACTGATAGATGTGGTACGGCATACTGAGTATGTTGCTGTGCTCGATAATATCAATTCAGTTTGGTAAAGTATCGCTGAAGATTTTGTCCAGCCCAGCGGATTCACCACATAAGAATTACCAAGATCATTAGTACCAGAACCGCCTATTGTCGCAAGGTAATACCAGTAGTTGAGCAGTCCGCTGTTTGTATGCACGCCGCATTGGTCATTTCCGCCACCCGGTGTGCAGCCAGTAACATTGTACCAGTTTGTACCTCCGTATGTATCTGGTTGCCCCTGCGCATGTGGGTCAGACATGCTGCGCAGTGGTGTGCCGCAGCCTATTTCTTCACCTATGTCCCAGGTACTCTTCGCAACCGCATCGGTCTCATGTGGATTAGCCCAATTCTCTATTGTTGCTCCCCAGCAGTCGCTGAATCCCTCATTCATTGCGCCCGATTCGCGCGAGTACACCAGGTTAGCTGTGGCCTGGCAAACACCATGCCCTATTTCATGGCCCGTCACATCCAGGCTGGTAAGCGATGTAAATCCACCGCCGGCACAGCCCGACCCGTCACCATAGGTCATTTCAGTACCATCCCAGAATGCGTTGTCATAGTTATTACTGTAGTGTACATATTGTATCAGTTCACCATCAGCATTGTCCCAGCTTAGCCTTCCCTGCTGTGTTCTCCAGTAGTCATACACCATTTCACCACCCCACTGCGCATCTATCGATGTGCTGTCCGCAGCAGACGTTGGCCAGGTGTTGGTTGCACTGTTATATTCAGTTGCTGCTGCATAGCTTGTGCCATGTAGCATGTTCAGGGTATGCACTCCATTACCCCTGGTCGAGTCAAAAAGGCGGTAAGTTGCTCCGATATGAGACGTCTGTATTGGCACCGCACCGCTATAAAGTGAATGACCGGTAGCCGCAGTGTGCTTAAGCAGCGAGTTTGAAAGCAGTACTTTACCGGTAGTAGCATCAATATATACCATTTGCCTGCTCAGCGGCTGAGTAGCGTAAATATTGAAAGCCCACGCCAGGTGCAGCTTATGGTCATCTGTCCCGGCCACATAGTCTTCTACCCATTCCAGTTGGCCTTTAGGTAGAAATGAAGTATCAGGATTATGGTATTTCGCCTTTATACGTGCCTCCTCATTTGCATCCTGCCACATATATTTCACTGCACCCACATACGCCAAAGCCTTACTAAATGCGGCATTTGCACTCATTGCCGGCACAGCTGAAGTGGCCTCGTCAATACTGTAATAGTTACCTGAGATGAAGGTCACACGGTCACCCTTGCTCATTAGCGCAAACGAGCCATAAGCTACTTTAATTCCTTTGAAATACTCATTATACCGGTCAGTAGTTACCTGCATTTTTGTAGTGGTAGAATACTGCTTCACCATACTTGTACTTCCGCTCACACCCAGGTATTTCCCAAATATCGCTTGTGCCTGCGCCGGACTCCAGTTTGCATCGGGCGAAAAACCGGCAGACATAAGTGTATTGTCCGTCTTATTCCGCTCCACCGACTGCAACATATTGTTATTGCCTCTTTGCTGAGCCTGTACGGACAACCCTGCAACCATGGTACATGTACATACAGCTAGTGTATATACTACCTTTAAGCCCTTTGATAAGAAAGACATATATATAATTAAATTTCTATTTTGTAGACTGCAGGCAAGTTAAATAAAAACTAATAATGATTGCCAAAAAAGTGGCGAAAAAACATACTATGTGGCGAAAAAATTCTACCAAAAGCAATAATTGCTTTTGGTTAATAAGCATGCGTTGAAGCCCGCACCCGGTTACTTACGGCTAAAAAAACTTAAATTTGAATTTCAAATCTATACATCGCGGGTAAATAGATAAATGGAATGAAAAAGGTGCGGGTATTATCTGTTTTTTTGGGGCTGGTGATCTGTTCATTTACTATTGGTCGGCAGCACACCACTTATCACAACGATTACCTGGCCTCTGTGAACAGCTTCAAGTCCACACAACAGGAATTAGCGGATATCATAAAAAATACGGATTGCTCAGGTGAGGCAGGCAAAAAGACAATTAAAGACGGCATAGAAAAAACGCGCACACAGTTGAAAGCCGTTGACTTTTGGCTGAGGTATTTTGAACCGGTAGCTTACAATCAGGTCAATGGACCTCTTCCGGTGGAGTGGGAAAATGAAGTTTTCGAAAAATTTGAAAAGCCGTACCGCAGGGAAGGTGGCGGCCTTACATTAGCAGAGCTGTACCTGCGTGAAAGAACGCTGAACAAAGACACGCTCTTACATCTCATTCAGATGTCACTTACCGCTGTAAATACCTTCCAGGCAGACTCCATTACCAATCAGCTAGACACGTTTGACCATTTCTTCTTTGCCAACCGGCTTTACCTGCTAAATCTCGCCGCTGTTTATACCACTGGTTTTGAATGCCCCGACAGCAAAAATATTATTCCAGAACTGCGTACAATGATTGCTGCAGTTAGGAATATATATGGCTCCTACAACCGTTCATTTCCAGCCACCCCGCTACCGGCAAAGTACCTGGAGCTCTATGATAAGATGGCCGGGTACGTAGCCACACAACCGGCTGACTACGCATTTTTCGATCACTACACTTTTATCAAAGACTATGTAAATCCTCTTTTTGCCATCAACCAGTCTTTGATCATCACCTATGGAGCGGCATCTAACAGCTTAAATGATTACACGCTTAACAATGATGCCACCTCAGTCTTCGACAAAAAATTATATTCTCCTCAAAATGCAAAAGGCATTTTTTCCCTTGTAAAAGACACAGCTACCCTCAGTGAGATCAAACATATCGGAAAGCTCCTTTTCTACGACCCCATACTTTCGGGCAATAACAGGCGCAGTTGCATATCCTGCCACAGGTCCACACAGTATTTCACAGATACTACCGCGTGCACAAGTATGCAATTCAATGAGAAAGATCGCCTGCCCCGCAACACCCCATCTTTGGTCAACGTGATATACAATCACCTGCTTATGATGGATGGAAAACATATTTCACTACAGGCACAGGGCAAAGCAGTAATGACAAACCCTATAGAGATGGGCGGCACACAGGATGAAATTCTGGCTAAAGTGCTAAGCTGCAAAGAGTATAAAACTGCATTCAAAAAATTCCTGGCGTTTACCCCTGAAGAAGAGAAGATATCCTTCGAGCACATTGTTGCAGCGGTCACCTTCTACTATGCCGACTTTAGCAATTTCTATTCCCCTTTCGACGATGCAATGAACGCAACACCAAAAGCGGAAAAGCAACCCGTCAGCCGGGAGGCAATAAACGGCTTTAACCTCTTTATGGGAAAAGCAAAATGTGGTACTTGTCATTTCGTTCCACAATTTAATGGTGTGAAGCCTCCATATATTTCTACAGAATTCGAAGTACTGGGTGTGCCTGCAGATAACGGTTGCCACAAAATGAGCGACGACAAAGGTCGGTACGAGGTAAACCCTGCCTATGAAACAATGAACGCGTTCCGTACCGGCTCTATTCGCAATGCCCAATACACTGCCCCATATATGCACAATGGGGTATTTAGCACACTGGAGCAGGTGATAGATTTTTATGACGCAGGGGGCGGCGCAGGCAAAAATTTTATCGTAGCAAACCAGACCCTTTCCCGGGACTCGTTAAAACTAACACCAACGGAAAAAAAAGAATTAATTTCGTTTATACATTCATTGAACGAAAAGATAATTTTCCAGGCACCACCGGTAAAATTACCGCCCTCTTCCAATGCCCGCTTAAACAACAGAAAAGTGGGAGGCGAATATTAGACCGTGCGACTAAGGAAACTTGAAACGATGTTTGTGGAAACTTAATTTTAGAATAAGTTGGACAACCCGGTATATGGCGATAACAAACAAAAATAGCCTTTTGATAGTAGCACTCCTCACTATTCTTTCGGTGCGTTGTGTTACGGCCGATAAGATCAGTTATCACTATCCCGAGCACCTGACTAAAGAACAAAGGAAGGAGTTGAAAGAAAAATGTGATAAAGGCAAAGAGTTGTTTAAGATCCATTGTTCTGAGTGCCACGGCATTTTTACAAAAGGCAAGGAAAAGATTCCTGATTTCACCGAAACCCAGATAGACAACTACTCGGCAAGATTCCTCCGCCACGACCCAAAAAATCATGCAGTTACAAAAGAAATGAGCCCGGATCAAATGAACCAGGTCCTCAACTTTTTGCGCTACCGTGAGCTTCCCAAAAAGACCACTAAAGCAGAACCCAAAAAAGAAACAAAGGCCTAGGTCACCGCAGGTTTCCATGCATTGACCACGGTGTTTTGTGCGATATGCAATATATCTTTACCTTTAACCGAATTAAAATTATTGCTTTATGAGAATAATTACCGGGCTGCTCTTACTTATGGTGCCGTTTCTTTCCCAGGCAAAGGAGCGTATTCCTAAATCAATCTATGGTTTCAAAGTTCAGGGGCTGGATGGAAAAACTATCGACTTCTCTAAATTTAAAGGCAAAAAGATACTCATAGTAAATACGCCTTCTGAAGCCGATACGCGGCCGCAGTATGCAGAGTTGGAAGCTCTTTATCAGAAGTACAAAGGAAAATTAGTGATCGTAGGCTTTCTTGATGACGATTTTGGTCCGCCTCCCGGCTCAAAAAAAGAAGTTGATTTTTCAAAAAAGAACTATCATGTTACATTTCCCATGGCTGCGCACATAGTTGTAGCGGGCAACAATCCCGCACCTATCTACAAATGGCTGTTGAATAGCAAGTACAACAAGCATAAAGACACGCAGATAAAATGGGATTTCCAGAAATACTTACTAAATGAACAAGGAGAATTAGTGGCAGATTTCGAACCTAATACACACGTCACAGAAAAGGAAGTAATTGACGCTATTGAAAAATAGGAATACGCAAAACCTGTTAGAAGGCCTCCGCTTCAGGGGGCTTTTTTTTTGCCGCATAACGCGCGGATAATCACTCATAAGGCACATATGCTATCCGGTTTCCAAACATCGCGTTTTCAGAGATCGCAGATAGCTACTTAAGAGCTACATATCTTTCATCCGGTAGCCGTCCAGCTTTATCGCAGTATAAAGTAAAAACAGTGCTGAACTGCCTAACGCCAAAGCAGCAATTACCACCGCCGGCTGCAACGCCAGGATATTGCCCATGTTTATAACTATGCAAACTATTGTTGCTATCAGCAATACTACTCCTGAGAAAGTGTATGCATATATTGAATTATGATTATTCCCTTCCATATCTCCTCGTTTTTTTTACACATCAAAAATATCATACCAACCTTTCTTCATTAAATCGTTTTCGGTGAACGGTGTTATAAAATAGGTAAAAGCACTTTCCTTCAATTCTATTGGCACGGTTCTGTAAGTAATCAGACGAACAATTAAACTAATTATTTTATGAAAACTGTAAAATTCCTTCTGTACGCAGCCATCGGAGTAGCTGTAGTGCTGTTACTAACCACAGACAAGGCAAAAGAAATGAGAGACGACCTGGAAGATCAGGCAAGAGACAAGGCTAAAAAATGGAAATCCAAGTGGTCTAAACTCAACAAAGATACCAGCGATCTTGTGGGCGACTTAAAGAACGCCTAAGACTGTGGGATGAATAGCATGCACCTCCTTAATCGAAATTGCCTCGTCACTATGAATATACGCAGGTTGGGAATACATCCCAACCTGCGTTCTTTTATTGATTGATGAATAACTTTTTGTAGATTTTGTCGCCATCGGCAGTAATTACATTTGCGTAGTAAATACCCGCAACCAGGGGCCGTGGCAAATATACTTTCGGATCACTTATCGTCGTTGTAAATACTACCCTGCCGTATACGTCCAAAAGATTAAGCACATCCTTTTCCCCTGCCCCTGTTATCTGTAGGTAGTCCTTTGCTGGGTTAGGGTATATATCTATTTTGTTTCCGTTCACTGCGGCAATTCCCGTAGCAACAGGAACCTCTACAGTCGTACAAAATGTATCAGTGCAAATAGTTCCGTTTCTTCTCAAAGCTTTCACGTACAAACACGCCGTATGGGTTCCTGAACCCGTGTAGATATGCATGGGATTGTGTAAGCCCGATGTATCATTTGTACCAGATGCCGGATCTCCGAAATTCCACATTGTAGACAGTGTGTCCCCATAATTAGTGCTTGATGACTGTGTGAAATCCACATGGTAGCCTGACCCGGCACTATAACTAAAAGCAGCATTCAGCTTCCCGCAGGGCGTGCTGATCAGTGCTAGATCACTAATAAGTATTGCTCCCGCAGCTGACTTGTTGAAAAGGAATTTGACCTTTTGCACCTTCGTCATATCAATACCACTAAAGGCATTCAGCGGAAGTCTTATTGAGTTAAATACATCTTTTGGCAGGTCAGAAAATTCCGTTCCCGGCTGCTGAAAAAACGCGTGTGTATAATCCCCTACTGGTACGCTGGCGCTATTGCCCAGGGAGTCAATAAGCTGTACGGAAAAGTTAAGGCTCGCCGCTCCGGTATAGTCCTTGTAATTCACTGTCGCCCGGAAAATTATACTTTCATAATAGCTAAGATCTGCGTAAGCTGCAGGCAGCTCATTCTGAAACCAATCAGCTGTATCGTTCCACCGCAGCCTCATCTGCGATAAGCCTGCAGCTGTTGAAGATCCCTTATGTGGCTCCTGGGCAGAGAAAAAGCCTAGCCCACAAGCAGGCTCACCCAGCCCTCCACCACAGATATTAAAAGTAACTAGCCCCGAATCCGTAACAGCGCCCCCCATGGCATTAGTGCTTAAGGCAGTTGTAGCATCCGTCCTGTTTATATCTGTCCTCAATGTCCTGCCCGGATGGTAAGAGACAAAAACATTTGATGAATCCAGCATAGACGAAACCGGCGGCTTTATATCACTTACCTCAAGTATTGGCGCGAATGCAGTTTCATGGCCCAGGTATAACCTGAAAAAAGCAGCCGAATACGCATTATAGGCAGCCATTTGTTTAGTCGTGTCAAATCGGCTTGCCATCCCTATCCCGCATTGCGGATCTGAGTCACTCCATCCGTAGTCCGCCCAGTCGTCAGCTCCCCCTGCTATGTAGGAGCCAGGTGTCCACACACTATTAAAGAAATCATGGTTAGCCCCCAGCATCAGAATGGTATGCTTGGGCGTTTCATCCGTGCTGTCTGCATAGCGGCAATTATCATAGTAGTGTACCCCTTGCAGATCACTGACATCGCCATCACAGTATGGTGCTATATCCAACAGGGGAATATTATTTACATAATGCCGGTAAAAATCAACAGGTGCCAGTGTAAGCAAGGCTTTTATGCCATACGGGCTACCCAGCGCTTTGTTTTCCTCGGCGTTAAAAATAATACCTTCCCCGCCCCGTGAGTGGCCCATGGTGCCGATGTTCTGCATATTTAGCTTACCAACAAAAAGCAAAGAGTCTCCCGGAAATCCGCCACTCGTGTTCCAGCCATTCCATATATCAAGATGGTGTTGCAGCAAGTCCCCGCGCGCCGGCATCCCGTCCATATACGATGAAGCCACACTGCCATCTATAGCATTTATTGCATTTGCAGAAATTGATATTACTATATACCCATTACTGGCCATTGTGCGTGCGGCATAGTCATAGCCCTCATAGCTCACAATTGGTTTGCGCGTTCCGGTACATGGCCACGATGAGCTGCTGGCAAGTGTCACAGAATCATAGCAGGTCTCATGTCTGCCATGTAGCAGCACGATCACGGGGAATGGCCCTGAAGCAAGGTCAGCAGGATAATGCACCGATCCACGCACCTCCATAGGCGACGGAAAGATGGTAGCAGGCGGAGTGTACGCAAGATCTCCAAGATTATATTGTCCTTTAAGCACAGTATGAGTACCCATTAGCCCAGGGTCCGGTGTCTGCGCTGAGCCGCTCAGATTAATGGATAGGGCTACTATCAAAGTCAACAACATTCCCCGCAGAAACATACTTCTGTATCTCATTGCTATATTGTTTGTTTTGAAAATTACTTTGCAAGCATCGACCTGCTAAATTTGCCCAGCGACCAGCATCTTGCACTATTTATTTTACTGAGGTCCTCATAGCTCGCGCCATCCTCCACATTAGGATTACCATACGTAAGATAAACCCCTGCTCCTTCTTTCAGCGCTCTAAAATCTTCTTCAGGTATCAGGAACGTCAGCCGGCCTTTTCCATTGCTTTTAGATTGCGCAGCCCGCGTGAATTCTCTATCACCTACATGCAGGTAATACTTGTTGCTTCCAAATATGAATGGTTTTGAGGAGGTGACTGAAAACTCTACCAGCTCCCCTTTTCGCCTTACATAAGAAACTTTAGTCTTTACTTTTTCAGCCCCTGCTGCCCTCTCGGCATAGGGCAGCATAAGTAGAATAACCAGCAACAGCACGGTAATATTTTTCATCGCTTTACTTTTTCGGTAAGATAAATGTAGCTAATTAAATACTCAATTAGCTATAGGCTATAGCCAAACTACAATCTACGAAATTCAGGATTAGATAAGAACGTGCTGTCTGTCAGCGTTTCCAGGAAGGCTACTATATCCGCCTGTTGCTGAGTTGACATAGCATGAGCGGCCGTAAAAGACTGCATGTTAGAATCAAGATTGGGACTACCCTGTCTTACACTCTTACTATAAAAACTCACAACCTCTGCCAATGTTTTGAAACGCCCGTCGTGCATGTAAGGAGCGGTCATTGCAATATTCCGGAGTGTCGGCACTTTAAACTTGCCATAGTCACCCGGCATATGCGTAAACTTTGCCAGCCCCGAGTCTGCGGGTACGAGATCGAGTCCATTATTCCGCAACGTATTGTCAGTAAACAGGCCGTAGGTATGACATTTTGTGCACTTGAATATCTGAAAAAGCTCATAGCCATTAGCCTGCCGGGACGTAAAGGTTCCGGTCCGCAAAAAAGCATACTTATCATACGCCGAATTAAAAGAGACTAACGTCCGTTCAAACTGCGCAATAGCCTTAGTTACAAGCGTACTATCAATAACTGACGTTCCGAAAGCACTGTAAAATAATGCAGGATAGTCACCATTGCTCTGCAACTTGTTCACCACATCAGTCCATTTACTGTTCATTTCTACCGGATTGGAAACCGGGTCATGCGCCTGACCCTCTAGTGTAGAACTCCTGCCATCCCAAAAGAACGTAGTTGCCCAGGGCATATTCACTATAGCCATTGCATTTCTGCTGCCAAGGGCTCCCGTAATTCCATGGCTGAATCTGGCAGTATCATCAAACGCATTAGCCGGTTCGTGGCAACGTGCACAGCTCATAGACCCATCTCCACTCAGCATTTTCTCAAAAAACAACTTTCTGCCCAGCGCTACACCTTCCTTAGTTAGTTGATTATCGGCAGGAAGATTTGGTGTTCCAAAAGCATCATCTACAAAAGAAGGATATTGAAGTGTATAAGGTGTAGGATTATACGGTATAGACTTTTTATCCGGGTGACACGAATAAACCACAGCCACAACCATAAAGACGCTTAGCACACAATATATTTTTCTCATTTCAATATTATAAGATTCAAAACCAAATTTAAACATTTTTCTATAGCAATTCACTGTTCTTATGCTAGTCAATGTATCAGAAAACCGGTCGCTCTTAGATACTATGAAAAAACCGCAGCGTATCTGGCTGCGGTTCGTTCATATTTTCACACCTCTTGCGGCTTATTTCTTCTTTGTCTTCTCTACTACTTTGGTTTTAGTCTTATCGTCCTTAGGCGCCTTTTTCACCAGCTTATAACTTATGGAGATCACGGCTCCGCCTGTTGCACTATAGTTTGTGCCGCGCGTCTTATCATAAAAATTATATCTTCCGTTTGGATCTTTAGCATTCTTATTTTCCACATCACCGGCACTACAGTCTAAACGAAAATGCCCGGACAATAAGAAGTTCTCTGTTAATTTAAAAGTTACGCCTAGGCCAAGCACAGCATCTACACTCGTCTTCTTATAAATGTCTTCATATTTCACACCCATATTCTTGTATTGCGCCTCTTTTCCATTTATTGTGGTTTTCACTTGCGCCATCATATTCACTTGCGGGCCTATAAAGCCACTGAAAAAACTTTTACGGGTATTGTCTCCTGTAAATCGTAAAAGGATCGGCACCTTTATGTTCGTGAACTCAATATTTGCAGTGTATTTTCCCGTGCTCGTTATATTATTCGCGACTGCAAGCCGCTCAAATTCCTGGCTTATTATAGTTACGTCCAGCGTATTATGCGATACTTCTGCAAAATCACCCGTATATCCCTGCCCTTGCTTAGAATAGAGCACACCCAATTCAGCGCCAAGATGCTTACTGAAAGTATAACCAACGGATACCCCTCCACCCATCGTTACACCCATTTTATAATCCACTTCAGGCCCGGCACCCTGATCCTTACTATTAATCAGCGATGAGGTTTGTACAAGTCCCCTTAAGGAAAAGTCAAGACCATTCTGTGCAGATGCAGCCCCGGCCGTTACTGTTATTATACCTGCCATGAAGAGTTTAGCAAGTTTCGACCCCGTTTTTCTGGCGGCCATCTTATTGAGTGTAGCTATTTGCATCTTATTTTGTTATGGTAAATGACTAGTTTAAATTGTGTTTAAAGATATAAAATTATTTTTCGCAACTACAATTTGCAGTCGCGAAGATTATGATATAAACGCCGGCTTATCCTGTTCAAAGACCCGCTCCAGTGCCCAGGCCTTCAGCCTCATCTCTTCCCACTCCTTCTCTGCATCGCTGTCATAGGTAATAGCGCCACCGGTCTGGTAGCCCAGGTACTTTGTAGTCTCATTATAAAAAAGGCTCCTGATTATTACATTAAAATCGAAATCACCCTCCGGACTAATATAGCCTACAGTACCTGAAAAAAGTTCACGTCTGCTTTGTTCATATTGCTCTATCAGTTGCATCACCTTGTATTTCGGCGCACCCGTCATGCTGCCCATCGGAAAAGAATATCGCATAGCATCTGTAAAAGGAACATCAGCCTTCAACTTTCCGGATACAGTGGAGATCATCTGGTGCACCTGCGGAAACGTATAAATACCAAAAAGCTCATCAACAGCTATACTCCCGGTCTCGCAGCATCTCGAAAGGTCATTGCGCACCAGGTCCACTATCATCACATTCTCTGCCCGCTCTTTTACATCATTGCGTAGCCGCTCCTTTATAAGGTCATCTTTCTGCAGATCTTTATCCCTTCGCGCTGTCCCTTTTATCGGTTGCGACAACAGTTTATCTCCGGTCTTTTTCAGGTAACGCTCAGGGCTGGCGCACATCATATACTTATCATCATACCGGTAGTATGCAGCAAACGGCGCGGGCGAGACTTCATTAAGGGTATTAAATACGCTCAAAGTGTCTAGTTCGTCTACTTCACAAAAACCCTCATTGCAAAAATTGATCTCATAGCAATCGCCTTCAGCAATATGCCCACGTAGTTTACCGATAGTTTCTATATACGCCGCATGATCGATAACACGCTCAAATTCCAGCTTAGGCAAAACGCGGGGTGAAACCTCCTGTTGCATAATAGCACTATAAATTGCATCGGGGCTATCAACAGACTCTATTGTGAGTACAGTACAATCTGAATTAATATAGCATACCGTTAGCGGTACAAAGAAGTGAGCACCGGGAAAATATGTCTTCTTTGACCGGGCTGAATGTAGCCCCCTTTCAAGCCGGTTTTTATAGTCATAGCACATATGACCGAATACCCAGTCCCTTTGCTGGTTATGCTGCTGTTGTATAGCTGAAAGGACGTCAATGCCATCATTGATGATTTCGCTTGCCCCCGCAGCCAGCAGGCACTCATAGCTACCGTGTGCAAGTTGGTAGCTGTTACTGTCCAAAAAAAGAAAGATGCTGAATTGTTTTGACCAATTCAGCATCTTCTGCTTTATCTCCTTCACTTGCAGTGGAACTATTGTATACGTTGCTTTGTTTCTCAGCAGTTCCATGCACGGTATGATTTTCTACTCCGCCTTAGCGGTAACATTTAGAAGTCGTCGTCATCATCATCAAATCCACCGCCGCCGCCTTCTGCAAAGAAGCCCAGGTCTTTGAATTCATCATCATCAAAACCATCATCCTTTGAGCTCGACTTTTTCTTGGCCGCCTTACTCTTCGACTTTGGTATGTCAAATTCTTCAAACTCTTTTTCTATGTCATAGTCTTCATCCTCATCCTTACCAAAATCATCATCATCGTCATCTATGTCTGCATCGTCATCATCATCGTCATCATCACTCGCCTTGCTTTTTTTAGATGCGGTTTTCTTGGCAGCAGTTTTCTTCTTAGGCGCTTCGTCCAGGTCGTCATCATCGTCATCATCATCGTCGGCACTCTTTTTCTTGGTAGCTGTTTTCTTTGCTGCTACTTTTTTCGGAGTATCCAGCTCATCATCTTCATCCTCTTCCGATGCCTTTTTCGATTTTGTGCTTGCCTTCTTTGATGCTGCCTTTGTATCCGGCTTTTCGCTCTTTTTGCTCACGGTCTTTTTGTCGGTATTTGATTTCATAGCCATTTTGCTTGATGACGTAAAATTTTAATAGTTTAGCGAATTTGCCAAATTTTTTTTTTGCTAAAAAAAATATATTTTTTTAAGAAACGATCAGTAGTTGGTTGCGTCCGGTACCATTTGAAATAAACCCGATTTTGGTCTGTAAATAATCCTCAACAAACCGGCAATAGTCTTTAAATACCTGGGGCAGTTCGCTATACGCTGTGCAAAGTGCAATAGGCTTATCCCAGCCCGCGAAAGACTCATAGACCGGCACTATATCTTTGTCACAAAGATCAAAAGGTAACTCCTTTGTCTCCTTGCCATCTACGATATAACTTACTGCCGCTTTTATAGGATTGAAATTATCCAGCACATCTGCCTTCGTAATAATTAGCTTAGTTACACCACTCAGCATCACCGCATATCGCAATGCTACAAGGTCTATCCAGCCACAGCGCCTTGGCCTGCCTGTGGTAGCGCCAAATTCACTGCCCGCAGCACGAAGTGCTTCGCCGGTTTCATCCAGCAGTTCCGTTGGGAATGGACCTCCGCCTACGCGCGTACAGTATGCCTTTGTTATGCCATACACTTCGCCTACCTGCGATGGCGCTACACCCAGTCCGTTGCACACGCCCGAAGCTATTGTATTAGATGAAGTAACGAAAGGATAAGTACCGAAATCGATATCCAGCATACTACCTTGTGCGCCTTCAGCAAGAACTTTTTTACCGTTGTTCATATGATTGTCCAGCCAGTACTCACCGTTCACTATCTGCAGTGTGCGCATAAACTCTACAGCCTCAAAAAATGGCTGCTCCCACTGCTGCCAGTCCACCACATGGTCATACTGCCGCAGCATTGCCAGGTGCTTCTGTGTTAGCTTGTCATATTTTTCCTTAAAGTTTTTACTGAGTATATCGCCTACACGCAGACCGTTTCTGCCGGTCTTGTCCATGTATGCCGGGCCAATACCTTTCAGGGTCGATCCTATCTTGTCATCACCCTTCGATGCCTCAGATGCCGCATCCAGCGCACGGTGCGTTGGCAAGATCAGGTGTGCACGCTGCGACACAAACAAACGATCGAGCATATCTGCACAAAGTGGTTGCACTTTTTTGATTTCATTTTGCAGCGTCACCGGGTCTATCACCACACCGTTACCTATCAGGTTCATGCAGTGTTTTTGAAAGATACCCGAGGGTATGGTATGCAACACTACTTTGTTCCCATCCAGGTACAAAGTATGTCCTGCATTTGGTCCGCCCTGGAACCGCGCAATGATGTCATAACTTTCGGCAAGGTAATCCACTATTTTACCCTTGCCTTCATCCCCCCATTGCAGGCCCAACAAAACGTCTATCATGAAACTTCTTTTTGCTATTGTAAATCTGAAACGCCAAAAGTAAAAAGGAATGGCCAAAAAAAAATAAAAAAAAGAAAAAGCCTGCAACTACAGGCAAAGTCAGAAAAATACTGTAATACCCGCAGCCACAATTACTTACTTTCCCAGGCCAAGCTACAAAGCAACAACAAAGACAATACGCTGAAAGCCCAATAACATAAACCCCACAACTCACGACTTACCACTTACCACTTACCACTTATCACGTATCAACTTATCACTTATCCCCCGACTTTCCATCCCCATCAAATCCCTGCAACGTAGACATAAGCTGCTGCATAGTGCGCTGATAATTGTTGCTCGATCCGTCAAGGAATATGGTGTTGCCCTTGCCATATTCGGCAAAGTGTTTTATTGCATCCGTCCACATGGAAAATAGTATGTAAGATGCATCAAGGTTTGCTGTCTCCATTTCCTTGGCCGCACTGGCAATACCCTTCGCTACTTCTTCACGAAAGAGCGCCACACCCTGTCCGCGCATCTGTGCCGCAGTCCTTTCCGCATCGGCTGATATCTTTATGGCGTTGCCTTCAGCTTCCGCGGCCTTGGTCTTGGTTATCAGCAGCGCCTGTCCTTCGTTCTCAGCTGCAGCTTTCAGGTTGTTTGATGCCACCACTCTGGACATTGATTTCAATATTTCCTCATCAAAATTTATGTCATTGATCTGAAGGTCCATCAGGTGATACCCCCACCCTTCCAGTTGTATATCCAGTTGGTCTTTTACATGCAGTATTATCTCTGTGCGCAGCAGCAGTATTTCAGACTGCCTTTTCGTTGCCACAAATGCTCTTACCGAACCCTCTACCGAGCGTATCAGCGCCTGCATAAAGTTGCGGTCATCCATAAATTTAAAAGCTACATTCTCTATCGTATTGCTTTCCTGGTTCAGCACAGAATAAAGCAGCATCGCAGTAAAGTACACATTAGCCTGATCCTGCGTTATGGCCTGGAATTTCAATTCCATAGACCGGTTCTGGTAAGATATCCTTCTGAATATCTGCTCTATGAATGGTATGCGCATATTAAGCCCCGGCCGCATGATGCGCCGGAATTTTCCAAACACCGTTATTACAGCCACGTTCCCCTGCTGCACGGTCACAAAGCTCATGAGCAATAACAATACTGCAATTCCTAAAAAAATTAATGCGGCCATGGTAGTTTATTTTCTTTATGTAATATACAATTATGTAGGAATTTTGCAGGAATATATTTCCCCTCAGCCCGTACTTTTACACTTTATGGCCAAACTGGTACTTGATACATCCGCTATGCAGGAAGACTTCTTTGAAGGCACTGCTATGATCGGTATTGCCACAGCCCAGCAAGGGTATCGTTTTTGCTGGCTGGTCAACCGCCATTTCGATATTGATTTCATCCGGGAGCCCGAACAAAACATCTGCCTGCAGAAAAAAGATACCAAATACTATTTCCCGATCTATCAATACGATCTGCCCAACAGTGGCCACAAATACCTGTTGTACAAGCTAAAAAACGCTAGCGAGTCACTGCTCCCGGAAGCCCGGCAACTCGACTATCTTTGGTTGATACAGACCGCCACTCCAGAAGACGATGCCCTTCTCCTCACCGCTGAGCTCCGCAATATCTCAGATGTCCAGCTGGCACGCATCCTCCTGCCCGAGGAATTAAAGAACCTTAATAATTTATTGGTGTGATCATTAAGCTGATTCGGCAGTGCCTCAGTTTGAATGGTGAAATAATTTATAGCTACATTGGCCAGACTGATTTTTTCCATTAGCCTCAATTCGGAAATACTGATTTTTCGCCTCCGGTTTTTGCATTTGACCAAAAAACGAATTAACTCCTCACTTTAAACCCGGAGAAGCAACATTCATCCCACCACCCGCCGGGAAACCCACAATAAGCCTATAAACAATACGTGTTGGGCCGTATTCAATAGCATCGTAAATTTGTGTCGAAATTCAGCGTTTACATTCTAAAAAATAATGTCTTTTCAAAAAAAGTACATTCTCTGCGCACTTTGCGATTTCAATAAAAATTTAATTTTTCGAACCTTGCGTGAACCTCAGGTGGCGCCAGTTCAAATAGCGTCTATGGGTAAAAACGGGGCATTTTGTGAATAGAGTGAGTCAAAACGGGTAAATAGTAATTCTTTGCAGACATTGCCTTTTCAACGAAAACTTTGACTTTGCCTGAACCAAATGTAACATTGCGCTGAGTAATAACCGTGGGCAAAAGTGAGGCAAAAAGAGTAATTTTTTTACCCGCTCCCAGGCTCTGGATATAAAACGGGTATTTATCCTAACATCTACATTAACTTACCCTATTCCTTAAATCCTGATTCCGAAAAATGCCCCAATCCTTTAAAATGGGGCAAAATGGGAAATGAAATTAAAAAATAATACGACGGCCCAACGTATTTATTATCAATCAATTACCTAAATTAGGTGCTTTACAAAATGCCCCATATCATGTTCTTTTTTATTCAATCAGGATGGGACATTTACAAAAAACTATATTTCATGGATCACATCCAGGTCAAAGTCTTCCAGGCTCCGTAGCTTCCGGTCGGCCAGCGAAAAACGAGGATCATCAAAGTGTAGTTCATCCGGTACCACTATTACCTTCATACGTGCAGCCTTGCCGGCTATCATACCATTTACTGAGTCCTCAAGCACCACGCACTCATTCGGTTTCGATCCCAGCTCCGCAGCACAATGAAGAAAAACCGCAGGATGCGGCTTACCAAGATCCACGGCATCTGCAGAGGTTATTATATCAAAATATTTAGTCAGTTTAAAATGATCAACCAATGTATCTATCATATGTTTCGGAGAAGATGACGCAAGCCCTACCTTATAGTTGTGCTTCTTCAGCAGCTTCAGCGAGCGTTCCACTCCCCTCAGCACACCCGCATTCTGTTTCGACGATGCTATTATGTCATCCAGTATTTCATCCGCTACTTCACGCGCACTCCGCCCCTCCCACGGGTAGTGAATAGCCCAGTAGTCAGTTACCTCGTATATGCGCAAGCCGGTTGTATCCTTAAATCGCTCCTTTGTTATAGGTATCTTATGTTTCGCGGCTACCTTGAGCATACTCACACCCCATAGCGGCTCAGTGTCCAGCAGCAACCCGTCCATGTCATACAAAACTGTGTTTATCATCTTTCTACTAGTTTTCAACCTTTAAAATGCCCTGCCAATGCCCGCAGTTCTGTTCTTCCGCTGTTCTTCTATACTCAAAAGTAGCCTAAATATTGCCTTGAGTGGGTCGTATATTCTATGCTTACCTCATCTCCTTCATTCAGTCTTTCATAGTCGTTCGCTGATACCTCAATATTCAGCTTTATTCCGGAATCAATGTAGAAATAATACGCTTTTTTTACCTGTACATATAGTTTCTTCGTTATCCTGTTTGTCTCTATGGTCTTTGTCCGGTGCCTTATGTCCAGTTGCAGTTTTCTATGCACTACCCGGTACGAAAAGTAAGTCGCAAACCCTGAAATACACAACAGCACAGCCACCGCCAGGAAATAGCGGAAAGGAGAAAACGCATGGGGCGCACCTTCATAAGCCTGTACCCAGGCTCCGGCAAAGGGAATCAGAAAACACCCGGTCATCAGCAAGCTGAATATCTTATAGTACTGCTTTCGTTCTTTGCTTTCTTTTCTGAGCAGGAAATCAAGCTCACTTAGCTCCAGTGGTTCCGTATATCGCCTTAGTTCAAAAGCCACTATAAACACATTTATTACCTGTTACTGGCCATACAAAACTACTGAATGCGCACAATATTGATACATTCGGAATTCACGGTCTTAGCGGCTTACACTTCGTGAAATATATTTTTTCCCAAAAAAAGGCCATACTTGGCACATCATCGCAGAAATCAGTATCTTGTATCGCGCCACTTCTCTACCCTATCGGATGGTTGCAACATTGTAAACTTTTATAGACAGAGTTATGAATCTTTTTGTTGGAAATCTTAACCCTGAAACAACCGCTACAGGCTTGCGCACCTTGTTTTCAGAATTTGGAGAAGTAGTATCCTCTAAGGTAATTATAGACAATGCTACCGGCATGTCGCGTGGCTTCGGCTTCGTTGAAATGGCCGATAAATTTCACTCATTTGACGCTATTGACAATCTGGACAGCGTCTTTTTCGAAGGTAACATCATATCTGTAAAAGAAGCCAAACAAAACGGCATGTCGAAAGGCGGCGGTGGCCGTCCCGGTGGTGGTGGATTTAAACGTCCATTCAAACCACGCCCTCGCCAGGACTATCCCCGCCAGGACAACTTCAATAGCGATAGATACTAGTCACGCCAGGCATTCAGTTACTGCATAGTCTTAGAATCAAAAAGCCCCAAAACGATTGTGTTTCGGGGCAATTGATTTTTTACGTTCGGTAGGACAACCCACGGTTTATAAGGGCCAGCAAGCAGATAGAGTATACAGAAACTACATCTTAGCTCGTGCAAGCTATTTTCATCCTGCTCGCTTGCCAAAAAAAGTTGCTGAACGGTCGAAAAAGTTTGTAAACGGTAGATTTTCAGCGCATTTAGGCCGAAATAGGCATTGTAATGGTTATCACGGTCCACAAGTGCCTGCCTTCACGGTCATTGACATCTTCAAAGTCAAACGTGATCTTCTTATTCTGAATAATGCTAAGCTGGTCTATACGCTTCCTGATATTATCAAGCCCAAATGATTCGTGTAATAAGTTTTGTTTGCCTTTAGAATGCTCAATACCAACACCATTGTCTCTCACCTCTATTATAAGGACTCCATCCTCCTCTTTTATGTTCACCTCTACATATCCTTCCACCGATTGCAATGGCAGTATACCATGTTTAATAGAGTTCTCCACAAGCGGCTGCACAAGCAATGGCGGTACGGAGATCTCGAAAAGGTCAACACTCTCATCAATGTTTATCCGGTAATTGAGTAAGTCTTTAAACCTCAACTTTTCCAGGAGCAGGTAGTTCGTTACCAGGTCTACCTCCTTCTGTAGTGGTATCAGCTCCTTCGACACATTGTGCATGTTCTGGCGTATGATGTCGGCGAATATCCTCAAGTACTCATTAGCAGCCAGCTTATCGTTCTTATTCACTAGGCTCTGCACATTATTCAGCGTATTAAAAATAAAGTGAGGATTCATCAACGCATTCAGCGCCTTATATTCCGACCTCATAAACTTCACTTCATTATCATGCAGACTCTTATTCCTGTTCAATACTGATTTTATACGAATACGAACAATCAATGCAACAACAGCAAGCACGCAAAAGACACAGATCATTATAAACCACCAACTCGCCCAATATGGCCTTCCGATATGTAGTGAAAAAACCACAGGCTCACAAAAGTCACTGGATACAGTTTTTGCCCTGATCTTAACAGCATAGGTTCCATAACCCGCATTGACAAGATTTATCTGGTCTCCCTCTATTTCCCGCCAATTGTTCTGTCCATTTTTGGATACAGAGTATTGATAAGTAACGCTCTTTCCACCAAACGAGATGGTACTAAACGATATCGAAATATTTCTTGAAAGTTCAAAAGGAATTCGCACTTCATTGGTAATAGTAAAAGTTTTTTTACCTGCTTTTATCGATGTAAAAAACAATTTGGGAGAAGGAGATACAGTATACAAACTGCTGATTTTCATAGAAATAACATTTCCATCTTTGAAAAAGTAGCAGTTAGTTGAATCAACGCAAATTGATTCGGCTCGCAATGGTACAAATGGACTTTCTATAGCCGATATCGAAAATTTCTTATTCGAATTGGCAGGATCAGCGGTAAAAACGCGATACAAACCATTAGTACTGATTAAAATATGGCTGCTATCTAATTTATAGATCTTTTCCCAAATACAGTTTTGCGACAAAACCGTATCTACCTGTATCACACCATTTACATTATTACATACCAGCAGTTGGTTATTGTGTGTAAAGCCGACCATATACTTTCCTATAAAATCAAACAATTTAAAGGATATCCCATCGAACTGGTGTTGGGGAATCCCTCGATCATTTACGATCTTATACATTGAATTAATATTGTTGTACCACAGATTATTACTCTCGTCTTTTGCTAAACAAAAGATCCGGTATATGTGTGTCGTATCGTTTATAACCTTTTCTTTCCCGCGAAGATCGTCGCCAACTTTAAATTTAGAATAATCTAACTTTATTACCCTTCTATAAATCTGGTAATAAATAGCCTTGTTAACAAGAAATATATTTTTTATTGCGGAGAAATACAGATCGTTATATAAATTTATTTTCGGGTGCTTACTCAGTATATTTTCAATGTAAATGTCATGATTAAAATAAAAATTATAATAATTAAAATCGTCATCAATAAAATAACCACCTTGATCATCTTTTGAAATATTTTTGTGAATTTTGGCTGCAAAATCAAATAAACATTTACTCGAATCGTTGACAATTGTATATAGGTTATTGTTTGATAAGGAATAAAACAAATGCCCCTTTAGTGCCTTACAAAATTGAGTTCTGGTGTCGTAAAAATGCGGCAGAATTTTTTCACTTAGATGGTTTTTACTAATACTTATAATACCCTCATTAAGTGTACCGATCCAAAAATTACCCGTATTATCCTGAGTTATAGATGACAGTTTGTTATGTACTAAGGTCTGACGCTGTCCGTCAATAAATAATCCAATACTTGTACAAAAATAAATTCTATTGTCATATACATACGTTCGATATAGCCGACATTTACTAAAAAAATCTGGTGCAAATCTGAATAGAACTTTTCTATCGTAAGAATACAGATACTTCTCCGAAAAATAGAAGCGCTGATCCTGACAGAATTGGTAATCAGTAGTGTAACCTGAGTCTGAGATCGTCCTTAGCAAAATTTTTGAGTTAGTGTCTATCCGCAATGAATGTCCATTACAATAAAGCACGTCATATAAGCTTTTTGAAACTTTTTTTATGCTTTGAGGATGATACATTAATGAACTATCACTATACCTCCGTTTGATATAATATGTATTTATTTTATTATTGTTATCTATATTTAAAAAAAAATTCTGCTCATTAAAGCCAATTGTGATGGTGCTATCTTCCTCAACAGTGATATATTTAATGAACGAAGTCTTAACAGGGAGTTTCAAAAAAGGAGTGTTCGTTGCAGTATAGAAAGTGTCATTTTGGTAATAACACAATTCCCCGTTGTATGTACCCAACCAAATTCGTCCCCGTCTATCTTCTTGAAAAAAAAATATTTCATTGTCCGGCAATCCATTAAAAGTACTGAATGTCTCAAATTTTATACCGTTATATCTTGCAACGCCTTTGTCGGTGGCTATCCATAAAAAGCCTTTTGAGTCTCGATATATATCATAAATAGTATTGCTTGGTAAACCATCTTCTACTGTATAATGTATAGCCGGAAAGTCTTGAGCGCACAGAAATGAAACCGGCGATATGACAAGTAAACAGAAATAATAAAGAAACAACAGATATCTACTCATTTTGATAGTTGTTGTTTTTCAAAAACTCTAGAAGCGGTTGAAAGCGCCTTCTGCTAATTGGAAGTCTATGATGTCCCTTGATCAAGACCTGGCTTGAATCGTCCTTAAATATTTGCGTAATATGAACACAATTGATCAGGTAGGATTTATGAATTCTGTAGAACTGATTGGCTGGCAATAACTCTTCGTAATCAGACAATGAATTACTCAAAACTATTTCCTTAACAACGTTTTCGACAGTAAATACAATTCTAGCATAACTGCCCTGGGCTTCTACAAAATAGATATCCTTAAAATCGACTAAAACGAAGTTATTGCTGTCCTTAAGCGTTATTTTTGTGCTCTTTAATTTATTTGTTACTTGGTTCGCTAAGCCGACGTAAGATCTGTCTCTCTCCTCAAGTAAAGATTTGTATTTCAATCGGTCCTTTAACTTGATCACAGCCCTTGAAAGCTCATTAATACTGATAGGCTTAAGAATATAGTCGACAGCATTCAACTTAAATGCTCTTATAGCATAGTCATCATAGGCTGTAACAAAAATAACTTCAAAAGATACCGGAGAGATTCTCTCTAAAAAAAGAAATGCATTTTCATTTGGCATTTCAATGTCCAAAAACAACGCATCAGGAGTATGCAGCGCAATCATCCTTTCGGCCTCCGCTGTACTATGCGCTTCTGCTGAAATCAACAGCTCAGGATCTACATATTCATGCAAAATGTGCTTAAGATTCGCACAGGCCTCTTCTTCGTCGTCTACTATAATTACATTTATTTTCTTTTGCTCAGGTGCTGGCACGGTTGTAATTTATATCATTCGAAATATCAACTAATAGTTATAAGTGAAACAAGATAAAGATATGAGACAAACATAGCAACAACGATTCTTAAAACGTTAATTGCGGGTAAAGAAATCAACCGTCACTTTTAACCCGTCCATAAATTGGTGGGTAGGTTGGTACTCCAATAATTGCTGAGCCTTTGATATATCGGCCAATGAGTCGCGGATATCACCTGAACGTGCTTCCCTGTATGTCGGATTATGTTCTTTCTTGAGTAGCTCTCTGATGGCTCCATATAAATAGTTTACGGAGAAGTTAGACCCAACAGCAACATTGTATACCTGCCCGAATGCCAATTCATTTTCCGAAAGCATTCCTCTGATGTTTGCCTGCACAGCATTTTCTACAAAAGTAAAATCACGAGTTTGCTCACCATCACCGTTTATATAAACCGCTTTCTCATTCAAAATACCACTAACAAATAAAGGAATTACTGCTGCATACGGCCCCTCTGGGTCCTGCCTTGGTCCAAAAACATTAAAGTATCGAAACCCCACAACTTTCATTCCATACAGCCGGCTAAAAACAGACGCGTATAATTCATTCGTCATTTTCGTCACAGCATAAGGAGAGAGCAAGTTGCCTGTTCGTTGTTCAATCTTTGGCAGATTTGGTTCATCTCCGTAGACTGATGAAGAAGACGCGTATACGAATGTTTTTACTGATGCATTTTTTGCCGCGGTTATTATATTTACAAAGCCGCCAACGTTTACATCATTACTGGTAATAGGATCCTTTACAGATCGTGGCACGGAACCCAGCGCTGCCTGGTGAGATACATGATCAATGCCCTCACAGGCGCGAACACAGTCTTCCGTATTTCGTATGTCTCCTTCAAAAAACTCATACCTGCTATCGTTTCTAAAAAGGTCCACATTGCGCACGGAACCAGTTGCCAGATTATCAAGCACACGCACCCTACCTGCACCATTGGCAAGTAGATATTGAACTATGTGCGAGCCAATAAACCCAGCACCTCCCGTAACGAGAAAAGACCTTTCAGATATATCTTGTAAATGAAATTTAGCCATAAAAAAATAATGCTTTAAATAAAAGAAAAAAAGACCGTCTTAAAGGACGGTCTGATTTTCGAAATCATCTGCAATTAAGCTTTCTTTTCTTCCTTAGCTGTTGCTTTCTTAGCAATCAGGCGCGCAGGACGCGATTTACCAAAACTTCCAATTTGAATTTTACCGCGTTTAGTGCGTTTATCACCTCTTCCCATGTTATAATGTTGTTTAGACGGTAAAAATAAAAAAAAGCAAGGACTTTTCAGCTCCTTGCTTTTTTCTTTATCTGAGATATTATTTTTTACCGCTGATTTTTGTAGAAAACTCTTTACCGGCTTTAAATTTCGGAACTTTGCGTGCCTTGATCTTGATTACCGCACCCGTTTGCGGGTTACGACCATTGCGCGCCGCACGCTCAGACACAGAGAATGTACCGAAGCCTACTAATGTAACGCGATCGCCTTTCTTAAGGCTAGCTACAACTGCGCCGGTAAATGCGTCTAGAGCATCATTTGCCTGCACTTTAGTAACACCTGCGTCTTTTGCAATTTTGTCAATCAATTCAGCCTTGTTCATACTTTTTAGTTTTAGTGTGAAATAATATTTTGTGAATGAGACAAATATACTCACGTTTACCACACTTCCAAACAGCCGTAAAACTTTTTTTCCTGTTTAAAACCCTTGCCTGAAGCAGGTTTCCACATGTAATTAACAACCACAGCAGCAAATAAATAAATTAAAATAACCAGAAACGCCTTACTGTGGCTATATTCAGCAAATTGACAAGAATTTTGCATTATTAACAAAATCCTGAAATCCTTACCCAGCTTTACGTTAGGCACTATACTATCTCCATCACGGTACGGAAGGCTGCAAACTTCCCCCCAAATAGTTTAAAACTCTTTTCGCGCATTTGCAAGGCATGTTTATCTATATAGCTGTTATAAAGGTCCAGACTTGCCATCGTGTACTGGGCACTATATGTTTGTCCCTCTGTTTCGTCTTGTTCCAGTAGGCGGCAAAGCCTGCAATCTATAAACAAGCCTGTACCCATAACATCAGCCATATGCTCTGATTTCATCCAGTTTACCCATTCATCGGCGACTTCAGTGTTTACCTTAACGGTAACATTGTATACGATCATAATAATTCTTATTTAAAACAATTTATTTTAAAAACAGATCACCATTTACGTTCAATACTCTCCAAAATTGCGACATAGCTGACATATCGGTCTTCAGAAACAGTCTGGTCCCTTACCGCTGCTTTAACAGCGCACCCTGGTTCATTAATATGAAGGCAATTATTGAACTTACAGTCTTGCATAACGGCACGCATCTCCGGGAAATATTGTGCCAGCTCTTCTTTTTCAAAATCGATCAAGCCAAACTCCTTTACCCCGGGCGTATCAATTATCCGTCCACCTGCGGGAAGATCAAACATCTGTGCAAAGGTGGTAGTATGCTGTCCCTTACCACTCCAACCGGATACAACCTTTGTTTTTATGTCTACACCTGGAATGAACTGATTGATCAGGGTACTCTTACCAACGCCGGAATGCCCGCTGAAGACGGTTATCTTATGAGCCAGTTTCTTTTCAAGGTTTGCCAGACTGTCTTTGTCCCTTGCCATCACCGAACAAACTTCATAGCCAGCCATGCCATATATCTGTTGCCAATGGTGCAAGATTTCTACATGCTTGGTTTTGAGAAGATCTGTTTTGTTTACTACGATAATTGCTGGTATATGGTATGCCTCTGCAGTGATCAGAAACCGATCAATAAATCCGGTAGATGTACGGGGATCAACAATTGATGTCACAAGTAAAGCCAAATCTATGTTTGCGGCAATAATATGCTTCTGATTTTTGTTGTGCGGAGATACGCGCACCATATAGTTATTGCGCTCTTTAACGTCTGTAATGATGCCTGTCTTTAGATGGTCGTCTTCAACATCAAACACAACCCTGTCGCCCACCGAGATGGGATTTGTAGATGAGATATCTTCATCAATCTTCATCTTGCCTTTTATCCGTGCATCCCAAAAGCTGTCCTCATCGTCTTGAATGAGATACCAGCTTCCTGTAGACTTATAAACTAATCCCTCCATGATATCTCTAAAAGTCAAAGCAACATTTTAATATCGGCTGCCACACTAAAAAACGGTTTTATTGTTAAGATTATTCATATCTCAATGCCACAATCGGATCAAGTTTCGAGGCTTTCACCGCCGGGTAAATACCGGAAATAATCCCTACGGCTGCACAAACGGTCACCCCGCTCATGACCCATAGCCAGGGGATAACAAAACCAACATGAAATACGAAACCAAGAGCATTGCCAGCAAGAACACCCAAAATTATCCCAACGGCTCCGCCCATCAGACTGATCAGGATGGATTCCGTAAGAAATTGTCGCTTAATAAGCGAGGATCGGGCACCCAGCGCTTTACTTACGCCGATTTCCCGTGTGCGTTCAGCTACAGAAACCAGCATTATGTTCATTAACCCAATGACAGAACCAAGTAGCGTGATAATACCAATGATCACCGCTGCCCATCGCACATAGCGTGTCAGATCCAGCACCATACTCACAAGGTCATTATTCTGTGTAATGGAAAAATTATTTGGTGTACCCAATCTAAGCTTCCTTATGACCCGGAACTGCCCCTCTGCTTCTTCTTCCGCAAAATCTTTCATTTTTACATCAGGCACAATAACCGTGATCAGGTAACTGCTGTTGCCGCCATACAGAGCCCTGGCTGTGTTCAGCGGTATCACGACAGAATTGTCATTGTCGCTAACCATACTTCCCCCTTTTGACTCCATAATGCCTATAACTCTGTATTTTATATCCCCCACAGATACCACCTGGTTTATTGCGGCCCTGGGATTGTGCTTAAATAGCTTCTTTGCCACTCCACTTCCTAGCATACAAGTATAACTGCCGGATTGGATCTCAGATACTGAAAAGTTACGTCCGGCGTCCAGCTTAGTATCTGTGGCGGCAAGGTAGGTTTCTTCCACTCCGTTTACACGTACATTGGGGTTGGTTTTCTCAGGGCCATGGTGAACGGTGGCTATACTTGTACCATCCACGGATATGCTTACTACGCCTGGAAACGTGAACCGCTCGCGAAATGCCCTTGCTTCATCAAATGTGATGTTCCGTTCTTCTGAGGTACGCCTGCCTTTGTGATTCTTCTTCTTCACAACCTCATTTATGATCTGAAATGAGTTTGTACCCATGCTGCTGAAGTTGGTTTCAATTGCCTGCTTCATTACATCTTTGGCAGTGAGTATGCCCACAAGCGCCATGATACCGATGCCAATAATAGCTATGGTAAGGGCCGACCGTAAACGATTAGTACGTATGGCCCTGAACGCAAGAGTAAGGTTGAAAAAAATCTGCCGCATTGCCTGTAAAGATAGGCAAGATGAGAGGATTTGTACAAAGTAAAAACCTCTGCATTTTCATGCAGAGGCCTATAAATCTATACCTACAAATTACCCCTGTAAGGCTGCCGCTCCACTCACTATCTCCGTAAGCTCGGTGGTAATCGAAGCCTGGCGGGCACGATTGTAGCTAATCTTTAGTGACTTCAGTAATTCGTTTGCATTCTCACTAGCCTTGTCCATTGCAGTCATTCGTGCTCCATGCTCCGATGCGTTAGCATCCAGCACAGCCTTAAACACCTGCGTATTCAGTATTTTCGGCATCAGCTCCTGCAGCAAAACTGTCATTGATGGCTCAAAAATGAAATCTACATTATTTTTAGAGCCGCTCGCTTTGGGAGTTTTCGGGATCGGGAGGTATGGCTCTGCTACAAATATTTGCGTGGCAGCGTTCTTGAACTGGCTATATACAAGCTCTACACGGTCATATTCCTTATTCAGGAAAGCCTGCTGGGCATATTGTGCAGCGGTGCGCACATTATCAAAAGAAAGATCGGAGAAAATGCTCCAGTAGGCATCAACCAATTTGTAATTGTTGCGCTGGAAATATTCATATCCCTTCTTTCCAATAGGCAGTACAGTTACATTGCCCTTTGCAAATTGGGTGGCATACTTAGTTTTGATGATATCGCGGGCCATCTTTATTACATAAGTGTTGTAACCGCCACACAATCCCCTGTCACTCGTAATAGGAATCATGAGTATCCTTTCTGCAGGGCGCTCATCGGCCAACGGCATTCCTTCTTCAGCAGATGAATTGCTAACAATATTACTCAGCATTTCCTGCAGCTTCTGTGTGTATGGGCGCATCTGGATTATTGCGTCCTGTGCACGACGCAGCTTAGCAGCACTCACCATCTTCATAGCTTTGGTTATCTGCTGAGTTGATGTTACTGACTTTATACGATTACGAACCTCTTTAAGCTGTCCCGACATATTTATTTTATATATAACGCTATTAAAACCGCGGCAAAATTACCGCATTTGATCGTAAGTAAAAAATTAGTTACGAATGATTTTATTTCCTGAATTAAAAACGCGCCATAGTGCAATAATGAAGTCCAATTAATTTGTCTATTGAGGTGTCTCCTTCAATTCTTTCATTAAAATGGCAGCCTGCGCCCAGAGTACCGACTCTTCTATAAGAAATGCCTCGCTGCCGGGTGTTACCTCTACACCATTTGGCTGTATCCACTTTACCATGACGTTTTTAGTAAAGGTAAAATGCGTAAGATCTGTCGGCAACTTCACTTTAGTATCGAAGTAATACCGACTGATTTCGGCTTTTGTCTTCTTATCGTCATACCATACACTATCTCCATTTGCCATTGCTTTCTCCTCTGTATAGCTCTGTGGCCGATTGTAGATAAAGTTCTGACAATATACATAGAGCATCATTCCCTCGTCAAAGTAATAGTCAATAAATACCCTGTTTGTATCGGTGACATTCATTACTGTGATCTTCTTCATCTCCTCCACCCGCTCACGATAATAACCTGTAACGATGCCGGGGGAACCGGGTGAAACAATGTTGTCTACCGTGCGGCTATCATATTCTTTAAGCTTGCTGTTTATCTTCTGATATTTTTCATTCACACTTTTCACCACCTGGTCTGGTGTTTTAGTACAAGATGATATAAATATGGCGAATAGAAGATAAAGTGGTACACGTTTGATCATCCTGGGCAAACAGATTTATTTGGTGCAAAAATAATGTTATCACGGCAAAGAAAATCAAGGCATTGCAGCCACTAATCGCTTTGTGTATTCGTTGCCTGGCGCGCGCAGCACTTGCCCGGCCTCACCACTTTCCACTATTTTACCAGCCTGCATCACCATTACCCGATCGCTTATATAGTGAACTACTGACAAATCATGCGAAATGAACAGAAAGGTAAGCGCAAACTCTTGTTGCAGATCTTTGAGCAGGTTAAGTATCTGAGCCTGTATACTTACGTCTAAAGCCGAAACACTCTCATCGCAGATCAGCAACTGCGGCCGGAGTGCCAGTGCGCGAGCTATACCTATACGTTGCCGCTGCCCGCCGGAAAACTGATGGGGATACCGGTGAAATGACTCTGCCGACATCTGAACGAGGTCCAAAAGCCGCATCGCCTCTTTTTGCAGTTCAGCTTTAGGCACAATCCCATGTATCAGTAGTGGCTCCATGAGCATATCGCCGATAGTTATTCTTGGGTTTAGCGATGAATAGGGGTCCTGGAAGATCATTTGTATTTGCCGGTGCATTGCGCGCCAATCGCGCACAGAAAGTGTAACAAGATCAACGCCACTGAATAGCATCTGCCCGGCACTGGCAGGTAGCAGCCCTACCATGCAGCGGCTGAGTGTACTCTTCCCGCAACCACTTTCACCAACCAAACCCAAAACTTCCCCCTTTTTAAGTTCGAAGGAAACATCGTTTACAGCTTTAAAATACCTGTCTGCCTTACCCAGTAAAGTTTTGTGCGTGGGAAACCAGACCCCCAGGCTTTTTACAGTTAACATTGAGTCGCCAGAAGTGACAGTTTGAAATTGAGGGACCAAAGCTGGCGTTACTGCGGTTTCCACATTTACAAAATCTGCAACGACCGGCAATCTGTATCCTTTATTGTCAGGTGTAGCCCTGCATGCCAGCAATGCTTTTGTGTAGGCATGCCGGGGTTGACTCAAAACTTGCTGTGCAGTACCATACTCTTTCATCTCTCCCTTATACATTACAAGCACATCGTCTGCTATAGAAGCAGCGAGTGAAAGGTCGTGAGTAATAAAGATCATTGCAGTTTGATGTTCCTGCTGCAAGCGCTGCATAAGGCGAACGATCTCCTGCTGCACAGTAGCATCCAGTGCCGTGGTCGGTTCATCAGCAATTAGGAGAGCCGGATGATTGCACATAGCCATAGCGATCATTACTCTCTGCTTTTGCCCACCGGAAAGCTGATGCGGGAAGCGATCATAAATCTTAACAGGTTCGGGAAGCTGTACTTTACTAAACCAGTCTATGGCCAATTGCTTTGCCGCGGATTTAGATATAGACTGACGAACAAGTATCGCTTCGCGCAATTGCCTGCCAACACTCATCACCGGATTTAATGAACTCATGGGCTCCTGAAATACCATGCCTTTATTCACACGAAAATCCGGGTTTTCCTGTTTTAAGTCGGTATCCTGAAACTGCCCACCGGCGATACTCACGATTGCATTTTTAGGCGCTAGCCCCATCAATGCAAGAGCAGTCAGCGATTTCCCGGAGCCACTCTCCCCAACTATAGCCAGGGTTTTGCCCTTGTCTATGCTAAATGAAAGATCGCTGACAGCAGTGAATGCGGCCTGGCCTCCAAACGCTATCGTTAGCCCTTCAATTGAAAGCACCATTCATTTATAATATTATATCGTACGTAACGAGTCGATGGAAACAATAATGACTGAGCAAAACTTAAAATCTCAAATGTTTTACCGTAGCGCCGTTATTTAGCAATTGCTTTAGGGAATCTATACCTATGCGCAGGTGTGTATCTAAATAATTTTTTGTTACCGCACTATCACTCTCTGCTGTTTTAACTCCATCGGGAACCATTGGCTGATCTGACACCAGAAGTAAAGCACCGGTAGGAATCTTATTGTGAAAACCCGTGATGAATATGGTTGCCGTTTCCATATCTATTGCCATGGCCCGTATCCGCCGCAGATAGGCTTTAAACACATCATCATGCTCCCATACTCTCCGGTTTGTGGTGTATACTGTGCCAGTCCAATAGTCACATTTATATTCCCTTATCGTGGTTGATATGGCCTTTTGCAGGGCAAAGGCCGGCAGGGCCGGCACTTCCGGCGGGAAATAGTCATTGCTGGTACCCTCTCCTCTTATCGCAGCAATAGGCAGTATGAGATCACCAACCTTATTCTTTTTTTTCAAACCACCACACTTACCCAGAAACAGTACAGCTTTGGGCTTTATGGCACTAAGCAAATCCATCATTGTGGCAGCGCCAGCGCTTCCCATGCCGAAGTTGATAATAGTTATATTCTCTGCAGTAGCACATTGCATGGGCTTGTCCATGCCCACTACCGCTACATTGTGCATGGCGGCAAACTGACTGACGTAGTTACTGAAATTGCAAAGCAGTATGTATTGGCCAAAATCTTTCAGACTTTGCCCGGTATATCTTGGTAGCCAGTTATCTACGATCTCCTGCTTGGTTTTCATTAATTAAAGATACGGGTTAAAATAAAACGAAGATGACTCCGACCGTGCATTGAAAAAGAGCATCTTTTTATACAATGACCACTTTTAAACCTAAATCAAGTATTTTCAAGTCTTAATTTAAACATCAATTATTGGTACCGCTTGACATTTCCGCCCTTAGCCTGAAACTTCGCCATGCGGGTGAACAAACGACTGTGTTTGACCCCATTCGCAAAAAGTGGCTGATACTAACGCCGGAGGAGCATGTGCGACAATATTTTATCAGTTATCTCACCGATTTAATGCAATATCCGGCTGCGCTCATTGCCGTAGAAAAAAACATAAAAGTTGGCTCACTTACCCGGCGGTACGACATTGTCGTTTACAACCGGCAACATCAGCCATGGATGCTGGTGGAATGCAAGGCGCCTGAGGTACCATTATCTGAGCACACACTACGGCAGCTGCTCAATTACCAGGGTACAGTGCAAAGCGAATACTGGGCGCTTACCAACGGCCACCAAACCTTTTGTGCCGATGCCCGAAACCGGGAAGACATAAGATGGCTATCAGCGCTTCCCCAATATCTTTGAGTACTCGTTGCTACCAAATACGCTAAGGGCTTTATGCACCGCATCGTCATCTTTAAGGCTGATGGCGAAATAACCATTGTCACGAAACAGAAAGCGGGCAATATGCGCCTTTACAAGCAATCTGAAATACTGATAGCTCTCACTATTTTTTAAAACTTTTTTTGCCTGTGTCAGCGCTGTAGGCTTCAACAGATCCAGGTAATCGCCTATAACCTTGTCCTCCATCTTAAACATTTCGTTGAACTCAACAATATTGCTGTAGGTCAACTTTGGCTTATTCATGATGAAGAAGTCCCATGCGGCAGATTTCATCTCCTGGCTATAGATCATTGACAGCAATGGCGCTGATAAGCGGGACGTATCATAAGGAACAAATACATCAGGCTTTATACCTCCGCCGCCAAATACAAGCCGCTGGTTGGAAGTGTAATATGGTGTGGTATCCGGTATTGGATCGGGTATGCGCCCTGAAAGAACGCTATTTTCAAAACGATGCTCATAGTCCTGAATATAAGCGTCCCGGCCTTGCGCAAATGAGCGCTGTATGCAGCGGCCCGATGGCGTGTAATACTTGGCTATTGTGAGACGGAGCGCGGCCCCATCAGGCAACGCATACTGCTCCTGCACTAGTCCTTTGCCGAATGTACGCCTGCCAATAATAACTCCTCTGTCCCAGTCCTGTACGGCGCCGGCAACGATCTCGCTGGCGGACGCCGAACTTTCATCTACCAGGATGGCCAGTTTGCCCTTTTCAAACAATCCTTTATCACCGTTTCCCCTAAACTCCTTCTTTCTTGTATGGATACCCTTAGTATAAACGATCAGCTTTTTATCATCAAGGAAATCGTCGCATATCGAAGTTGCGGCGTCGAGATAACCTCCAGGATTGTCCCTAAGATCCAGGATTAACTGTTTAGCCCCAACTGCGGTCAGCTTCTTAAGCGCGTTACTAAACTCCTCATAAGTGGTAGCGCTGAAACGGTTTATTTTAATATAAGCCGTTATCGAATCGATCATAAAGCTGGCATCAACACTATAAATCGGGATAATATCGCGCGTGATCGTCACCTCTTTTGGCAGGCCATTAGCCACTTGCTTTAGAGAAACATATACCCGGCTGTGCTGCTTACCTTTCAGCAAATGCGTGATCCTGTCTGAAGTGATGCCGTTACCGGCAACAACACTGTCGCCTACTTTAATAAACTGATCGCCGATCTGCACACCTGCGCGACCGGCAGGACCGTTCTCGACAATTGAAGTAACCCGAATGGTGTCGCGGATAACAGAAAATTCCACCCCGATGCCTGAAAAACCGCCCTCAAGGTCATCGTTTACGCCCTGAAGGTCTTCGGCGGGAATGTATACTGTATGCGGATCCAGCGGCTTCAGGATACCTGACACTGCATCGCTGTAAAGCTGGTTGTTGTTAACTGTATCGACATACTTCTCATTAATGAGGTCTATTAATTCCTCAAGCCTGTCGTTTCGCTGAATGACGGTAGTAATGTCGCGCTTATTTCGCAATGTATCATGCATGTTGAACCCGAACACCATGCCGGCAACAAGTACAATTGAAAATAAAAGCGGTGTCCAGACCTTCTGCCCCCCTCTTCCTTGATCGTCCATCTTTAATAAAAACTGCGCAAAGGTAACCTAATTACAAACTGACCTGCGGCACTAATTGTCTATACCGTCATTGTGGCTGCAGACGTAACCGAATGATCAGACCGAGAACCGGCGCCTACTTTGCGCCTTCTTTAGCGTTGTCCGCAGGCTCTGGCACATCAAATGCAAGGCGAAAACCAATGTTCCACTGGCGTGTCTCCGGGTCTGTTTTACTGCGGTAAACACTGCGGCAGGTTACATCATCATCATAGTAAGAGCCCCCGCGTGTTACCCGCTTTTCCCCGCTTTTGGGCCCTTTAGGGTTCACCTCATCTATTGTGCCTTTATAATAATCTTCGCCATACCAGTCTGCTATCCATTCGCTCACGTTTCCTGCCATATCATAGATACCCAACTCGTTTGGCTCTTTCTTTCCTATTGGGTGCGTAGCTCCATCTGCCTTGCCGAACCATGCCACGTCTTTAAGTCTGTTGCTGCCCGGGTAAGCATTGCCGGCAGAATATTTGCCACCTCTTGCGGCATATTCCCATTCAGTTTCGGTAGGTAAGCGGTAGTGTTTACCCGGGTACTTGGCATTCAGCCTGTTTATGAACAACTGGGCATCTTCCCAGTTTATCATCACTACCGGGCAATCATCACAATCCTTATTTACATAGTTGACACCATTATAGGCTGGCGGGTAAATGCCCATAAGCTTGCGCCACTGCCCGTTGGTTACTTCATACTTACCTATATAAAAGCTATTTACGGTAACCCTATGATATGGACGCTCATCGTCATACTCCTTTGCAAGAAACTTAGTATCATCGCAACCCATAAAGAATGAGCCACCCTTTACCGACACCATCTGGAAATTAAGATCGGACTGGCAAAAAGCCTTGTGTCCAACAAATATTAATGCAAATAACAATAATGTCTTTTTCATCAGCAGCGTTATGGCTTTGGTATAAAGTAATTGCGAATGTACTAATTATCACTGTCAAAAAAAACCTAAAAGCACCCTATGCTGGTCATGCAAATGATCGCTTTTGGGAGACATCAGCGTAATATCTATCTTTAACCAAAGTACTAATACAGCATTATGAGAATATCCGTTCTGTTCCTGATTCTATTCCTTCCTTTTATACTTGTCGGCAAGGACAAGTTGCCAAAAAGTATCTATGAATTTAAAGTAAAGGACCGGTTTGGAAAAACTATCAATTTCTCAAAGTTCAAGGGGAAGAAGATACTCATTGTGAATGCGCCTGCCATGAATGTAAATTCCGCGCAATATGCTGAATTGGAAACCTTTTATCAAAAACATAAGGATAATCTTATAATCGTGGCCTTCCTGATGGAAGATTTTGCAAAACTGCCCAATGGACCAATAGACCTGGATAACCTGGATAAAAGAAACTACCATGTATCATTCTATCTCACTGGGTTGGCAGAGGTAAAAGGAGATGGCCCTAACCTGAACCCGGTTTACAAATGGCTCACACATGCAAAATACAACCATCTAAAAGACAGTGATGTGCAATGGGATTTCCAAAAGTACCTGCTTAATGAAAAAGGTGAGCTAAAGGGTGTATTCCATTCCACTATCAGTGTTTCAAGCCCGGAATTCATGGAAGTATATGAAAAATAAGATTCTTTCTAATTATTCCAGGAATAGCTACTTTATAGAGAGGCTAGGAATTGATGCCCTACCTTATTTGCGGAATGACTAAAAAACAACTGATTTTTATATTTTCCTGATTATCAATTATTTGCATTTTCAAAATTGCGGGATTTCTGCGGGATTTTGCGGGGACCCGCAATACATGCAAACTAAGAAATGGTAGTCAGAGACTAGCCAGTGTCTCACTAATAATAAACCAATGATCTGGAATAAAATCCATCTTTTACAACACAAATGTACAAAGCGACAGCACACGGTCCAATTCGAAATATTTATGCAGCTATAATAGTTTGTTGAACCGCAACTATATGTCTTATGTACATTTTAAGAGCAAGGCATGAAAAAGGCCAGCTTTCGGCTGGCCTTTTTCTAAATCAAGACTTTTCTGCTATTTTGATATTACGAAATGTAACACCTTGTTATCAAGAACATTCTTCACATTTAGCAGGTAGATACCATTCGACAAGTTATTGTTAAGTAAAATCTGTTCGTCAATATTTCCGCCACTTGCGTTGGCATCTTTGCGATAGACCACCTGACCAAGCATATCAGTTATTTCAATTGTGATCGCTTGGTTGGCAGTTGACCCCACGGTGCCTGTGATCGTAAATGAACCTGTATTTGGGTTAGGCACCATCCGCACTTCAAATGGAAGCGCATTCACCTGCAATCGCGTAGTGCTTGTTAATACAGTACCATCGTGGCCTGTTGTGGTGTGCGTTATAAGTACGCTTCCCTCCGCAAGGGCACTAATTGTACCATAGTCATCTACACTCGCTATAGTGTTATCACTGCTGCTCCACTCGCCGGCTGTAATTTCATCTGCGAGGCTTAGGATCGCTCCCACTGTTGTAGTAGTGCTGTGAGCAGGAGGTGCAGGGGTATGGACTGTTATTGGTTTGGTAGCTACAGCAATGCAGCCCGAACCGTAGGCGAGCGCATAGCTGATAGTGGCTGTACCTGAAGTGCCGACACCGGTTACTACACCGGCAGCATCTACGCTTGCCAGCGCACTGTTGCTACTGCTCCATACCCCACCCGGTGTTATATCAAACAGTGATATGGTGGCCAGGTGGCTTACATTGGTAGGGCCTGTTATGGCTGCTACAGTTGCCGCTGTGTTTACTGTAACCATAGCCGTGGTTGTGCAACCTGTGGCAGCATTATAAGTAACAATGGCCGTACCTGCTGAAACGCCATATACACGACCACTAGGGCTAACCGTGGCAACGGTTGCCGGTGCCACCGCCCATGATATACCTGCTGTAGCATCGGACAGGAAGGTTACCGCCGCTATACCGCATACCGAAAGCGAACCAAGTATTGGTGTCGGCAGTGGTTTTACTGTAACATTATAGGTGCGATAACAGCTAACGCCTGTGGCATAAGTAATAACTGCTGTGCCCGCTGTTACTCCTGTTACAAGCGCAGATGCTGTACCTACACCAGCTACTGTCGCATAGCCGCTGCTGCTCCATGTGCCGCCCGCTATAAAGTTGCTCAGCGATATCGATGACCCGATACATACCGAGTTGGCACCTCCTATACCCGACGGAGAGGGAGTAACACTAAGTACCATGCTGGCCTTGCAGCCTGCCGCACCAGTATATTAAATAATAGTATTACCTACTGTGCTGCCGGTAACCACACCTGCTGTGCTGATGGTAGCAACTGATGCTACCGAGCTGCTCCAGGTACCACCGGCCGTAGCATCAGCAAGCGAAGCTGTAGTGCCAGAGCAGATAGCCGAAGGACCTGAAATGGCAGCAGGTGATGCATATACCGTTACTGTATTTGTCACTGTGCTGAAGCCATAGGTATAGCTGATAGTAGCTGTACCTGCACCTATGCCTGTAACCACACCCGTAGGCGATATAGTGGCAACACTGGCAGGGGTAATACTCCAGCTGCCTCCTGAGCTTGCATCCCAAAATGCGGCAGTAGCCCCTGTGCACAGGTAAAAGTAATAGCCTGAGATTGCAGAGAGTGGTGCAGCAAAGCCTACCGAAATAACTTTGGTAGCTACGGCATCGCCGCAACTGCTACCGACCGTATATGATATAGTAACTGTGCCTGCAGCCACACCGGTAACGATGCCGCCAGATACGGTAGCGTTGCCATTGCTGGCACTCCATGTGCCACCGCTTACTGCATCGGTAAGTGTAATGTTGCCACCTATAACAACCGTAGATGGACCTGAAATGGTGCCGGCTGATGAGCTCAAAACGGAAATGATGGCAGTGGCTGCAGCCGTGCCGCAGGCATTGGTGACACTATACGAAATGGTGGTAGTGCCTATGGCCAGACCGCTTACTACACCCGCACCGCTTACCGTGGCCACTAAAGGGGTTGATGAACTCCACACACCACCGGCTACTCCGTCGGTTAAGGATATTGTAGCGCCACCGCACATTGCAACCGCCCCGCTGATAGCTCCCGTATCAGGCGCTATGCTTACGGTAACTATGCGCACGGCAGCTGCTGTAGTGCCGCAGCTATTGGCAACCGTATAAGATATAAGAGCTGTGCCCGCGGCTATGCCTGACACCAGGCCTGCAGCGCTGACTGTAGCGATAGCCGGAGCCAGCGAGAGCCATGTGCCGCCGCTTACCACATCACTCAGCGTAGTGCCTGACCCAATGCAGACTGCTGCTGTACCAGATATAGTACCGGCGGCAGGTGTTGCGTTTATGGTGAGTACCACGTTTGTTGTTGCAGTGCCGCAAGCATTGGCAACGCTATAATAAATAGTCACGGTGCCAGCAAGCAGGCCGGTAAAAACACCGGATGCATTTACTGTAGCCTTCAGCACATTGCTGCTGGTCCAGGTGCCGCCACCTACGTCATCGGTAAGATTATTGGTCATACCTATGCACACAGTGGAAGCACCGGTGATAGTGCCTGCTGTTACAATGTTATTTACCGTAACCACTGTCGTAGCTACCCCACAGCCGCAGCTGCCTGCAACAGTATAAGATATGGTTGCCGTGCCCAGGGCTACGCCTGTAACCACGCCACCAGCACTCACCGTAGCTACGCCCGGATTACCGGAGTTCCAGGTGCCGCCGATTGCTGCATCTGATAAGGTAATGCTAGTGCCCAGGCAAATGGTAGATGTGCCAGAAATTGCTGTGGCACCCGTAGCATTTATTGTAACGACCCTGGTGGCCGTAGCTGTGCCGCAGCTATTAGTGACTGTATAAGATATCGTCACCGTGCCGCTGCCAGAGCCAACGCTCACGACCGAACCATCAGTACCAACAGTTGCGACAGCAGTATTGCCGCTGGTCCATGCTCCGCCGGCTACAGCATCTGTAAGGTTTGTTGACCCTCCCGTGCATACAGTAGCTATACCGGTTATGGTTCCCGCTACAGGAAGCGGATTCACAGTCAGAATTTTTGTTGCGGTAGCTGTGCCACAACTGTTGGTTACATTGTAGGTAACGGTTGCCGTACCTGCACTAATACCGGTAACTATCCCGCTGGAAGTGCCAACAGACACAGTACTCGATGCCGTGGTCCAAAGGCCCCCGGCGATACCATCAGATAGTGTAGTGATTCCGCCTACACACAAACTTGTTAGTCCGGATATTGTGCCTGCACCGGGTAATGGACTTACTGTTACCACTGTAGTAGCATAAGCTGTACCGCAGCTATTAGAAACGCCGTAGGTGACAATGGCTGTACCGGCACTGATACCGGAGACTACCCCACTTGTAATTCCAAGCGAAATACTAGATTCTGTAGTACTCCAGAAACCCCCGGTTACTGCATCAGAAAGTGCAGTCGTTCCACCTTCGCACACTGTTCTTACACCTATAATTGTACCTGCAGCAGGCGATGGATTTACGGTCACAATTTTAGTCGTGCTTGAGCTGCACCCTGCGTTACTTACGGTATAAGATACCGTACCAGTGCCAAAGGCAACACCGGTAACATGTCCAGATCCGTCAACCGAAACAATTCCGCTTGCCGAACTCCAGATGCCGCCACTTATCACATCAGATAGAGTGGTCGTTCCGCCGGGGCAAATGCTGGCAATACCGGTAATTATACCCGCATCTGGCATAGGGTTTACTGTTACCACCAACATTCCGGATGCAACACAGGAGCCGCCTGTTACGACATAAGTTATCGTGGCAACTCCGGCTGCCACCGCTATTACATTACCAGAACCATCGATGGCGATATTAGAACCGGACCAGATTCCACCCGGGGTTGCAAATGTGGCAGCTATTATACCACCTGCGCAAACAGTGGCAGGCCCGCTAATGCTGGCATCAGGTAGATGATTAACAGTAACCACCACTGCAGAACTTGCGCTGCCGCAACTGTTGGTAACGGTATAGGAGATAGTGGCTGTACCGGCGCTGACACCTGTTACGATGCCCGTGGTACCTACTGTGGCTACACCTGCTGGCGCAGAACTCCAAGCGCCACCGGTAACGGCATCTGTGAGTGCAACTGAAGATCCCGCGCAAAGGGGTGATTGCCCACACTAAAATTCACTGCAGTGGCAAGAGTGCCGGAATTTATCATACCTACCGATGAGGTATTGCGCATCACGGATACCGTAGCACTATCTACACTTGTATAACAGATGTCCGGCTTACCATCGCCGTCGATATCAGATACAACGATATCCATGAGTTGGCGGGTAGCGGCATAAGTTACTACTCCAGCAAACGACCCTGTCGTTATGCTGCCCGGAGAAGACGTATTGCGGAATAGTTGTATAGTATGAAGAGGTTCAGGTGATCCGACTACGATTTCCGGACGGCCGTCTCCATCTATGTCTGCAATAGCAATAGATAGCGGATTGCCGAAACCAACGCAGGAAAATGCAACCCTGGCACCCAGTGTAATGGATCCAACAGTTGATGTATTACGAAAAACAGATACCTCGTTGTCATCCAAATCGCCAATGGAAATATCGGGCTTACCATCGCCATCCAGATCTCCTATGGCAATAGAAGAGGGATTGTGGCCAGTTGTGAAGTAGACCGGGCTTGCGAATGATACCGAACCTCCCGAAGATGTATTGCGATAGATAGCAAGCGCATTATGGGCTTTAAGTAATACTACATCCAGTTTCCCATCTCCGTCAATGTCAACTATCGCCCGGCCCTCATTGGTATTTGCTGTGTCCTGAAACAAAATGCCGGGGTTAAAATTTTCGGTCCCGGGCACAAACCCCGTATTATTATAAGTTGGAAGAAACGGCATTCCTGAATAGGCCGTGAGCCCGAAAGCTGTGTTATTCACGGTTACATAATCATAAGTTGCCCCGGTCGGCACAGTAACAGTTAGTGAGGTAGCACTTGCAGCGCTTACCGTGGCACGGGTAGCGCCAAAATATACCACATCATTTGCCGGGGTAGTATTAAACCCTGTGCCGGTAATGGTGACGGTGCTGCCAGGTATGCCGGTCAGCGGGCTTACACTAGTGATAGAGGGTTGCGCAATAACACAAAGGCTTGCGAACAGGAGGGTGGTAATGAGGGATAGTCTCTTCATAAATACATTTTTAATGCATTAGGGAATTTATAGTATGTGATTCGGAGCGCAATATAATACGACCTATACATAAGGCTGTTTTTAGCGCAAAAATGTTAGTATTTATTAAAAATATATTTTGCTTTAACGTGTAGGAACAAACAATCCTTCCCAGAAGTCGGAATATGCGAGGCCAAACTCCCTTTATGGCCCTAACAACGGGGCCTCGTTATTTCCATATCTTAATGCTTAGCCGGAATTTCTTTTCCTGTAGCAGCTTATGCCAATCTATAAACAGGAACACAGCGATAATAATGATGCCTATTAACGAGCCGGACAACGTCTTCCAGGACCAGAAGCCCTTTGCCAGCGCCTCAGCATTTTTAACAGCATAGTCTCCCGCCAACACCATAAACATATCGCTGGTAAACTTACCGACTATAAAAGCGGGGAGAATACGTATGGCTTTGATTTTTGCCATACCCGCCGCTGTAAATAAAGGGGTTGATGGCAAAGGCATAAGCGTATAAATAATTACAAATAGCGGCACCTTCCATCCTTTATCTGCCAGCTTTTGCCCTATAAAGCGGATATCCTCATTCTTCTGTGGCTTTATAAATTTATTAGACAATACGGGTATATACAGGCTGAGGATATACCTGCCCAAGGTGGAACCCAGCACTCCAACTACCAATACCGCCCATACATTGAGTCCGAATTTCATTTGAAAGAACACCATCACTGTCCAGGCGGGAGGACCTGCAAAGGGCAACAGATCTACAACGAATGCCGCTAAAAATACAAAAAGATAATATAACATCTGGCTTGTACAAAGTACGGTAAAAACAGGTTCACCTATTACTTATTTCCTGGGGACTTGGATTTAACCCGGCATTTTTGAGCTATATTTGATAAAACCTATAACACATAGCATATGAAAAATTTTAGCCTGATCCTTTTCGTCCTGTTTTTATTCGCAGGTATTCAACCATCTGTCGCCTCCATAGCCGTTGCCACCTCTACGGCAAATAGTAATTCGGCAGTAAAACAAGTAGTACATAAATCGGAAAAAGAATCGTGGATAAAAACCAAATTGGAGCAGGTTAATCATATCCTGCACCCGGAGCACAGGCGTCCTGACCTCGGCAAGCTTGCCCTTGTGTTCGGCATATGTGGCTTCATACCTTTTATCGGCTGGATGCCCGCCATTGCGGCAATAATCATTGGCAGTATTGCCATGCATAAGCAAAAGGAAAAAAAGGATAAAAAAGCATTAGTAGGTATGATACTGGGCATAGTATCGCTTACCCTGGGCATTATTATAGTAGCTGCGGTACTTATCGCATTGTCGGTTTAGTGATTCAGTAGGTAGCTTATTGGTAAGCTATCAGGCGCTGACCGAGCTACAAATTCCAAATTAACATAGGTCTAATAAAAAAGGCAACTGTGCACATACTAAAGACATTAATTTCGCTTATGTAGGATAGCAGATGCTGAAAAACTCCCTTGTATTCCGTTCTATTTTTATTTCGCTTGTAGTTTTTGGCAACCTGTTGGTTTCCATTTGCTCCAATGAGTCACCCTACGTTAAATATGTGGACCCCGCTCTTTCAATCGGTAGTGTACATTATACATCTGTCACCTCACCAGCACGCCCTAAAAATATCACAGAGAATAAAGAGCGGATAAAAGTAAGGTTTGCAGGCGGTGACTGGGGGTTCCTTCTTTGCACCCCATTTGCTGACAGCGTAAATAATGAATTAGCCGGGTGCATATTTAAAACAAATGTCATTTCCTGCATTTTTTCTAACTCGTCTTTTATCTTAAAGCAAAGAGGGCCGCCACTGGCAAATACCTTAAGCTGAAATTTCAGGGTATTGTTTCAGAAGTTGAGGCAGTTTTAACATTTCAATCAATAATGCCCCGCCCATTTTATCTACTTTTGCACACGATTAAAATAAAATATTATGAAATTTAAACACATTGTGTTATTTGTTGTTTCCTCTGTTGTCCTGTTTTCCTGCGTATCAGCCAAGAAGCTGAAAGAAGAAAAAGCTAAGTATGCCCGTCTTGATAGCGCCTATGGCCAGGAGAAAAAATGGTATGCTGATTGCATGGATTCTTCAAGGCTTTACCACGCCATGATAGGTGTGCTTCGCGATCGTCTGCAGGATCAGAAAACGAGCAACGAGCAAATGGTGAACCACCTTAAAGATCTTTCCGTATTATCAGGCTCACAGTCAGAAAGCATCAATAAGTTCCTGGAGACCATGGGTGCAAAGGATGCCTATATAAAGGACCTGCAGGCAGCTATGGCCCGTAAAGACTCAATGAACATGGCCCTGGCAATGAACCTGAAAGGCGCAGTAGGCAGCATGGACGACAAAGACATCAACATCAAAATTGATAAAGGTGTTGTTTATGTAGATATCTCAGACAAGATGCTTTTCAAAAGCGGCAGGTATGAGGTAAATGCCAAAGCAAAAGAAGTGCTGGGTAAAGTAGCCAAGGTACTACTGGCACATCCCGAAATAGAATTTATGGTGGAAGGCCATACAGACAATATTGCCTTTAAAGAAGGTATACTTACCGACAACTGGGATCTGAGTGCAAAGCGCGCTACTTCAGTTGTTCGCATCCTGCAGAAGGAATATGGTATACCTCCGGCAAGAATGACTGCAGCAGGCCGCGGCGAATACAAACCACTTGTATCAAACGATACACCTGATGGCAAAGCAGCTAACCGCAGAACGAGGATCGTGATCCTGCCAGCGCTGGACCAGTTCTTTGACCTGATGGAGAAGAAATAATGATAATTAGTTGAAAATATGAGCCCTGCGGTCGTTACCGCGGGGCTTTTTTATTCTACTCAGGGCTCCGAAACATTCGGATCAACAAAGCGCCTGTCGTAAAGAAATGTTTTGTCGGTGAGCGTTAACAGAAATGCAATGATATCTTTTTTGTCCTGTTCACTCAGCTTGCCTATTTCATACATTTCCTTTGCGGTGTTAGGGGAAAAGTTCCGCGATTCACTATAGTAGTCGAGCACATTTTTTAGCTTTCTGAACCGGCCGTCGTGCATATAGGGGTAAGTCATTTCTATATTTCGCAGTCCGGGTACTAGAAATTTGTATTCGTCGAACTGTGCCCCGGATATAGCACTCCTGCCTTTATCTTTCAGGCCAGTATCCGGCGCCAGACCATTATTACGGTAGCGGTTATCTGTAAACAGCGGTTCTTCGTGGCACGATGCACATTTTGCTCTGAATAGCTCAAGCCCTGATTTTTCGGAGATAGAAAACGTGTCCTCGCCCCGCATGAACCTATCGTAACGCGAATTGGCTGATATCATAAGACCCGTAAACTGTGCCAGTGCGCGGAGCAAATGCTGAGAAGTCATATCCGAATCGCCGAATGCTACTCTAAACTCCTCTGCATAGGCTTTGTTATGCTTCAGCTTTTCAATAACATGAGCCATCGATTCATTCATTTCTATAGGATTGGTTATAGGGCTTAGCGGTTGCACCTCAAGGTGGTTCACTCCCCCATCCCACATAAAGGCGTCCTTCCATATAAGGTTCTGAAGTGCCGGCACGTTTCGCTTGCCGATGAGGCCGTTAATGCCGTGGCTCAGCGCATGGTCTATATGCCCGAATGCGGCTATGCGCTGATGACAGCTGCCGCAGCTTATGGTACTGTCTTTGGAAAGAACAGGATCGTAAAACAGCTTCCTCCCCAATACAAATATTTCAGGGGTTGGCTTATTGTCCTTGAATCTATAGTTAGGTTTCGGAAAACCCCTGGGCACTTTTAGTTCCACGTCTTCCGGCGAAATGAGAAAATACTTATTTACGCCGCCAAACCCGTACAGCGCTGCCGATACAAGAACTATGATCCATATGGCAACGTTTCTCTTTTTCATTCTTTCCGAAATCAACCTGCAATAAACCCTTATGCTACAGGTGCTCACTTCTCCCCTATTATTGAAAACATATCCGCATAATTGTCAGCAATGATAGTAGCATTGTGAAAATCAGTAACGGAAGACAAAACGGATATATCAATTGTAGTGGGGCTTTTTAAAAGCTCATCTGCATCGGCTTTTATTTGCAGCTCTTTTGGGGTCGCATTTGAAATAACCAATGTTTGCTTAAGAGCAAGTGAAACCCGCCTTATGCAATTAGCCGGTTGCTTGTAACCGCCAATGTGGTACTCGAAAATATTACCCGGCGATTTAGACAAGGGAGATTTACCCTCCAGCTTTAGAAAAATGTAGCCAGTATTCCATGTCCAGAACATGGCATTTACAGGATCAAGCGCACCTGACTGTGCACCGCTGCAATTGTGCAAACTGTCTACGCCAATTATAAAGCTAATAGCAGTGTACCCGCCATCAGGCAAATTGAGGCTTATTTTTTTTGACCGGTCTTCGTCTTCGTCTACAAGATAATAATTGTCGATCTGAATCTCTTCTCCATTCACTTTTCTAAAGCGGATGTTGCCAATATAATACTTGAATTTAGTAACGGTAAAGGGTTGCCCCAGCGCATTCTTATAGCTCGCCGTATCAAGATTCAGCAACTCATCCCCTACATAATGATGCAAAACCAGCGTAAGCTTACCGCTATCCGGCTTTAAAGTAAAAGACATGGCAACCACCAGGGTTGCCATGCACCATATCAATGTTACTATTCTTTTCAATTAGCAGATGCCATTAAGTTCATTAAAATTACTAATTCCTGATAAGCTTTTCGGTCACCGTTTTACCGCTGCCCTCAAAGCTTAAAATGTACATTCCGACAGGCAGATCGCTCATGTCTAGCGCATAGGCGATAGATGGCTGCATATCGTTTATGGATTTTACCAGGCGGCCCGAACCGTCATACAAGTTTCCTTTGATATTGTTCATGTTAGCTGCATCCATATAAATATAGGCATGGTCACTTACGGGGTTCGGCGCAATTACATATTTTATGGTGCTATTGTTGATATTGTAAATTGCCGTAGCAACACCCGTATAGGTGGTATCTGGCCCTACCGGAGTAACGTGGGTATTGGTTGACCCCACCACACCGTAATAGGTCGGCCCTATAACAAAAGGATAAACGGGGTTGAGACTGGCATCTATAGTGACAAAATAGGCATAGGTGCCTGCCGGATATTCAGGGGTGTAACAAAAACGACCATTATGAGCATCAAGGTCTCCCGACCCCGCAGTAAAAACGTAATCATCTACACAGCTTCCCAGGGGATATGTGCTGATGGGGTGAGGCCCTCCCGATCTTGTAGTGTCAGTTGTGAGCGCGTAGCTGGTGCGCATTCTCTTTACTGGCCCAGCTGCGCTGGTGGCACTGGCATAGCCATAGGCTCCGTATATAGGGAACCCGTCAAACGCAAAACCTATAATAGGAGAGTGATGTGTACTGTCGGCATCGTTGTAAAGGCACTTAGGGTTCACGTGGTTATGGTAATTACCCCCGGGCGCAGGGTGGCCCAGGCAGGAGTCGAAACTTACCCCTTCAAAAATGAGTGCATTCCTGTTCCATGAAGGGCCGGGGCCCATGGCCCAGGCACTTGTCCCACTGTTCCAGTGAAATCCATCCTCAGAGTTGAAAATGGAAACCCCATTTGTCCATAATCCTATTGAGCCAAGGTTCACCGCAGTGGGTGTGCCGGTGTTTGCCACCGGATAACGCGGAAACTCACACACAAAATTTTGCGGGGACGGCACATTAGGATTACTTGGCCATGGACCAATAGCATACGCCGGAATACAGTTGGTACTCACATATACATAGGTGGCAGAATACTGCACCAGCTGCACATTAGAAATATAACCGCCATAGCCGGTTGCCGTGGTATTGAGTAACCACGAAGTAATATCAGGGGCTGTCTGGGCGTTCGCTTTTGCTAAAAACAAAACTGCCATAGAGGCCAGTAGTATTGTCTTTTTCATATTCCGGTATATCAGAGTTGTTATTGAATCGTATGTATCTGGTTTAGACGGTATTAAAGTCAAAACCCTTCGCGGTACTGAAAATATTTTTTACTGAGCCGGGAAAGCCTGATTTTCTATATAGAAAGGAATATTAATTACGTAAATCAACTCCGGTTTCATCAAATCCGGTAAAACTGGCCTATCTTACATGCCAATTTTCCATACTTATAATTTTATAACACGCCTATGTTGACCTCTGCTACGCAAAAGCTCAGGGATTTAGCATTGTCATTTTTTGTCATTGCTACCCTGTTTAGTTCTGCCCTAAAAGCCCAAACGGGCACATGGGGAACAATAACCACCCTGGCGCCACACACCAATGCAGGTGTATTGCTGGTGCTTACAGACGGCAGCATACTTTGCAAAACATCGTCTGGCGGTGGTAATGGCACGGTATGGGATCGCCTCACGCCGGTAAACGGCAGTTACAAAAATGGAACATGGACATCTATCGCAGCGATGCATAACGACCGGCTCTACTTTTCGAGCCAGGTGCTGCCTGATGGCCGCGTGTACGTGTGCGGAGGTGAGTATGGCGCAGGAGGTAGTTATGGAGAAGTATGGGACCCGAAAACAAATGTGTGGACGGTAGCAGGCGGACCTACATGGGTGTTCCCGAATGTAGTATCTGACGCAAACTCAGAGATACTTTATGATGGAAAGGTGCTGCAGGCATCGGTGGACGAAGCCGGTGTGAACTGGAATTATCTTTGGGATCCTGTTACGAACACCTACGTTCGTGGCCCAAATTGCCTGCGAATAGATAATGAGGGTACCTGGGTGAAGCTGCCGGACAGCAGTATTGTGTTCCCTGACAACTATAGCACCACGTCTGAAAGGTATATGCCAAAGACAAACACCTGGATAAATGACGGTGTATCTCCTGTAAATCTTTATGATCCATACGGATCTGAGGCCGGTGGCGCTTTTATGCTGCCCGATGGTCGTGCTTTCTTTATAGGCTCTACACCTAATACTGCATACTATACGCCTACAGGTACTACAGCCCCCGGCACATGGACAGCAGGCCCCACAATACCCGGCGGTTACGGAGCTACCGATGCACCGGCTGTTATTATGCCCAATGGAAAAATTCTGTTAACGGTTTCCCCGGCTCCAACTTCTGCAAATCACTTTCCCTCCCCTACTGAATATTTCGAATTTGACTACTTAACAAATACGTTTACACAGGTGGGTGCACCCGGTGGCGGGCTGACGACCGCGAATGCCTGTTATATTGGTAACATGGTGGACCTGCCAGATGGCACCGTGCTATTTGCCAACCAGGGCACCAACAGGTATTATCAATATACACCGGGCACAGGGCCGCTTGCCGCAGGGCAGCCGACCATCAGCGGCGTAAATAGGGTAAACTGCGATACTTTCCAGGCTGTTGGCACCTTATTTAATGGCATCAGCGAGGGTTCTGCCTATGGCGATGACTGGCAGGAAGAATCAAACTACCCGATAATACGCTTAAATGATGCTGCGGGCAACATTGTTTACACAACAACATATAACTGGAACAGGATAGGCGCTGTAATGACGGGCACACTGCCTGACACATGTATTTTTGCCATACCGGCAACACTGGCACCGGGCACATATTCCGTAACCGTTGTTGCCAATGGTAACCCATCGGCTCCTTTCCGGATCAACACCAGTCTTACTATTACCCCTTCTCCCGTTTCTTTGTGTACAGGCACCACCGTAACACTGTCCGACTCATCCTCCATCGGCGTTTGGAGCAGTGCTAATACCGGTGTTGCATCTGTTGGTTCTGTTAGCGGTGTGGTTACAGGAGTGGGTGTAGGCACTACCACCATTACCTATTCTATAGGTCAGTGCCATGCATCGGTGAGTGTATCAGTGAATGCTGGTGCATCCCCCATTCTTGGCACACTCAGCGTTTGCGTCGGTGGCACAACGCCATTGAGCGACGCGCTAACCGGCGGCACGTGGAGCAGCAGTAATACAAATGCCACAGTGGGATCTGCAGGACTGGTAACCGGCGTAGCTGCTGGCACATCTATCATATCATATGTTGCTCCATCCGGCTGCGTTAACTCGGCCATCGTTACGGTAAATGCTGCCACGGCGACCATCACACCTGTCGGATCTACATCAGTTTGCGCCCCGGCCACTGTTTTGCTTAACGCTAACACCGGGGCAGGCCTCACCTACCAATGGAAAATAGGTGGTACAAATATCAGCGGCGCCACTACTTCATCTTATACCGCCAGTGTCACCGGTACATATAATGTAGTGGTGAGCAGCAGCCCGGCATGCACATTTACTTCCCTGCCTGTTGTGGTAACTGTAGGGCCTGCTACATTGCCTATCACAGGCTCTTACACTATTTGTGCCAACTCTACTACCCAGCTCACAGATGCTACTACAGGCGGCACATGGCTCAGCAGCTCACCGGCAGATGCCTCTGTGGGTATCGGCACAGGTTTCATTACGTCTGGTGGTGACCTTATCACAACTACGGTTACCATTACTTATACCGCTCCATCAGGCTGTGCAGTAAATGCTGTGCTTACGGTTTATCCGCTTCCTTCGGCCGCTATTACTCCGGCCGGTTCTACAATATTCTGCACAGGGGGCAGCGTAGTCCTCAATGCCAATACCGGCGCAGGGCTTACCTACCAGTGGCAGCTTGGCGGCATCAATATAACCGGCGCTACCCTCTCATCTTACACCGCAACCATTGGCGGCAGCTATACAGTAGTCGTATATAACCCGCAAGGTTGTAGCAAAACGTCAACCGTTGTAACGGTTACGGTAGGCACACCCACGGGAGCAACGATAACGGCCTCGGGGCCTACCACTTTCTGTGCCGGAGGCAGCGTAGCACTAAATGCCAATACCGGCGCAGGGTATACGTACCAATGGCAGGTAGCTGGCGTTAACATTGGTGGAGCAACCACATCAACCTATACGGCCACGCTGGGCGGCGACTATACTGTTCTTGTTTCCAGCTCAGGTTGTAATTCCACTTCAGCGGCCACCACAATTACGATCACTTCCGGACCGGGTGCCACCATTACACCAGCCGGGCCTACTACGTTCTGCGTAGGCGGCAGTGTAGTGCTTAGTGCAAATACTGGAGTTGGTATGACTTATCAATGGCTGTCAGGTGGTGTAAATATTTCGGGCGCTACGTCTGCAAGCTATACAGCTACTACGTCCGGCAACTACGCAGTAATCGTATCGCAAGGATCTTGCATTGCCACATCTGCCACCACAACCGTCACAGTCATCAATCTACCTGCCGTTGCTGCTATAGTCGGTGCTACAAATGTATGTATTGGCCAGTCTGTGCTGCTTACAGATGCTGATGCCGGTGGCGTGTGGAGCAGTGGTACCATAGCTACTGCAAGTGTTGATGCCCTGGGCAATGTGACCGGTGCTGGTACCGGCACGGCCACTATCAGCTATACACTCAGTAACGCATGCGGAGCTACCTCAGTTACTTATCTGATGACGGTAAATTCTTCCACGGCTCTACTGCCAATAACAGGCGGAACAAACCTGTGTGTAGGACAAACGAGTGCACTCTCTGAATCGGTTGCCGGCGGCTTATGGAGCAGCTTCAATCCGGCTATTGCTACTGTTTCTGCAACCGGAGTGGCTACCGGCATTGCGGTTGGCACTACCGGCATTAGCTATACGCTTACAAATGCCGCAGGCTGCAGTTCAACAGCTGTGGCAACAGTGGATGTTGCTGCAGTGTTTACTTCATCTGTCACCCCGGCAAGTGCTACTACATTCTGCACAGGTGGTTATGTAGGGCTCAATGCTACTACAGGCACTGGTTATACTTACCAATGGCAGGCGGGTGGCGTAAATATCCCCGGCGCCACTTCTTCTTCCTACATAGCAAATACCAGCGGCAATTATGCAGTAGTTATTACTAACGCCACCGGTTGTCCTTCTACCTCGGGCGGTGTTCCGGTTACTGTTAATCCAAGCCCTATATTGGTTCCTTCAGTTAGCGTTACCGGCGACCTTGGCACTGTGCTCTGTGGTTCTACCGCAGTTGAAAATTTCGCAGCTACACCAACTAACGGAGGCGGATCTCCCACTTACCAATGGTATATGAACGGAGTAAATAGCGGCGCAGGCGCCACCTATACCTATTCACCAGCCACAGGCGATGTAGTGAAAGTGGTAATGACCAGCAGCGACATTTGTGCTTTCCCTGACACGGCAATCAACAGCCTCACGATGACAATAAGCCCTGTACTAACACCGTCAGTGAGCATTACTTCCGTTCATTCCGACAGCACGTGTACCGGCGATACGGTACAGTTCATTGCAGTACCTGTATATGGCGGCACAGCACCTACTTATCTGTGGACTGAAAATGGCATAAACGTTGCCACTGGCCCTTACTACGTTTATACCCCACAGGATGGAGATACGCTGGTACTTACAATGACGAGTAACTATCCGTGCCTTAGCACTAATCTGGCGGTGAGCAACATATTCATTGTTCACGTGTTTCCGCCGGTTATTAATTCCCTCTCAGTATCTGTATCGCAATCATCTATAGTCTCAGGCAGCGTGGATACATTTACAGCTATCGCTTCCGGCGCGGGTGCTGCACCATCATTCCAATGGTTCATAGATGGAGTAACGGTTCCGGGTGCTACCGGCTTCCAGTATATTACAGACACATTACAAGACGGACAAGTAGTGAACTGTGAAGAAACCAGCAGCTTTGTTTGCTCTGAGCCACGCACAGTAGTTAGTGGTGGCATATCTATGAGTGTAGTGCCAAGTGGCATAAAAACAACAGTGTACAATTCCGGCAACTTCACACTCGTACCCAACCCGAACAACGGTGAGTTTACCATCAAGGGCAAATTAAAATCAGTAGCCAACCAAAAAGTAAATATTGTTGTTACCAATGTACTGGGTCAGGCTGTGTACAAGAGGACAATACAGGCAAATAGCGGCCTTGTGAACGAACAGGTAACGCTCGACAAGTCAGTTGCTGCGGGTTCTTACCAGGTGAGTGTTACATCTGGAGAAGACCATGTTGTTTTCCATGTAGTTGTAGAGAAATAACCGTTCTCATTATATCTGAAACTAAAAAGCGCCCTGGAGGCGCTTTTTAGTTATGTCTATGCAGGTGACTAACTATATTTACATAAAAAACAAAACCCCTGAAAACTTAGCGTTATCAGGGGTCCGTCACTGAGGTCGAAAGCGGATTCGAACCGCTGTAGCAGCTTTTGCAGAGCTGTGCCTAGCCACTCGGCCATCCGACCGTGGGTGCAAATGTAGTAAAAAATTGTTTCTTTACAAGGCCAAAAAGAAAAGGTAAATAAATGAGCATAAACATTGTTAAACCGATAGAAGACACGGAGCTGATCATAAATGAACGGGGTAATATATATCACCTGGACCTGGCGCCGGAACAACTTGCTACAACAGTGATAACCGTTGGCAGTCCCGACCGCGTAAAGGAAGTATCTAAGCACCTCGACATGATCACCCATAAGGCCCAGCACCGGGAGTTCATTACGCACACCGGCCGCATAGGCAGTAAAGAAATAAGTGTAATCAGCACAGGCATAGGCTCAGGCAATATTGACATCGTATTTAATGAAATGGATGCGCTGGCAAATATTGATTTTAAAACCCGCACCATTAAAGACCAGAAAACTGTACTTTCTGTCTTCAGGCTGGGCACCTGTGGCACTTTGCAAAAAGATGTAGCTGTTGATAGCATGATCGTTTCATCGCACGGCATAGGGCTGGACAACCTGCTGCTTTATTACAGAACAACCAACAACCCTGATGAAACTTATATTCTAAACGAGTTTATGAGGCATACCAGCATTGGTGTAAAGAACATACAACCTTACATTACTGAAGCGCCCATATCTCTTCGCCGGCATTTTGGCCCTGAATATGTGCATGGCATCACCGCTACCTGTCCGGGATTCTATGCACCTCAGGCACGCTCACTACGCCTCTCCCCTACTTTTCCCGATCTGCTGGATGCGCTGGCAACATTTAGCTGCATGGATAATCGCATCACAAACTTCGAAATGGAAACAGCTGCCATATATGGCATGGGCAAACTGTTGGGACATAAATGCATATCCATCAGCGCCGCGCTCGCTAACAGGGCCACCAAAGCATTTTCCAAAGACCCCGATGCAGCAGTGGACAAAATGATCGTACACTCCCTGGAGATTATTACAGGGATATAGACAATAGACTAACCAGTTAATGGATTAAAAATGCGATTCAGGTGACAAGCTCCCATTATAATCTTTTAATCCGATTAACCTTTTAACTCTTAAACTTTTTACCCTTTTAACCCTTTGCCTTACATTTACACCCATGTATCCTGATTTCCAGTACCTGTTTCAGGCCTTGTTTGGCCATGAAATGCCAGAGTGGCTAAGCCTGTTTAAAACTTTCGGCTTCCTTGTGGCCTTATCATTTGTTGCTGCTGCCTGGGCTACATCACAGGAGCTGAAGCGGAAGGAGCAACAGGGCCTGTTGCAGCCTGAAATACAAACCATAGAAGAGGGTAAGCCATTATCAAAAAACGATCTCATTTTTTCGGCTATTGTCGGTTTTATCCTTGGGTTTAAAATAGGAGGTGTATTTGGTCACCTGCACGATGTGTCGCTCGACCCCATGGGATACCTGTTGTCCGCCCGTGGCAATTTTCTTGTCGGAATTGTAGGGGCAGTAATAGTAGCCTTTGCAAAATACAAGGAAGTGAAAAAACAAGAACTACCGGAAGTCAGGATAAGAAAAGTGAGGGTATGGCCCCATGAACTGATGACCGAGGTAGTAGTGATAGCTGCAGTTGGCGGACTGCTTGGAGCAAAGATCTTCAACGCTTTAGAAACATGGGACGATTTTGTTAAAGATCCGATACACAGCCTCACCTCTTCTACCGGCCTTACTTTTCTTGGCGGCCTTATTGTGGCCACCATCATGTTTTACTATTACACCCGCAAACACGGCATACCATTTAAGCACATGTGCGATGCCGCTGCGCCGGGTATAATGCTGGCGTATGGCACAGGAAGGCTGGGCTGTCAGCTCTCGGGAGATGGCGACTGGGGTATCTTCAATACAGCATATGTCACCCAACCAAATAGTTCATTGAAAGCGGTAAGTCCGCAAGAGGGGCTGAGTGCATTGCAGCAATACGAACACATGTTCCGGCTGACTCCGCAACCGTATACCTATGCCGCGGCTCCATCCTGGTTGCCTAACTGGCTCGTAGGCATGAACTACCCACACAATGTAGGCCATGAAGGAGTTGTGATCAATGGCTGCACCGGCGACTATTGCAGCGTGCTGCCGATAAGCGTATTCCCTACGCCGGTCTATGAAGCAATAACATGCATACTGCTGTTCTCTTTTCTATGGGCAGTGCGTAAACGTTTTACGCGCCCGCTGCAGATGTTCGGTACGTATTTGATATTGGTAGGCGTAGAGCGCTTCTGCGTAGAACTGATAAGAGTGAACTCTACATATAACTGGGGCTTTATTCACCCTACACAGGCTGAGATATTATCTGTAGTACTGGTAATTATCGGATTGGGATTGTTGTTGTTTTATAAAGACAAGGACAAAGTAGCCATCCCTCAAAACGCTGACCTAACTTAATTGTATGAATAAAGGCTTTATATCCATCCTGGCTGTCCTTATGTTTTGTGCTCCCACGCTTTTTGCACAAGACAAAAAATCACTGGCAAAAGCCAAAGATGAAATTCTGGCGGCAGAAGTGGCGTTTTGTAATATGGCAAAAGAAAAAAGCATAGAAGAAGCAATACTTGCTTATGCTGCGGAAGATGCCGTGATCTGCCGCCCGGCAAAAATCTACAAAGGCAAGCAAGGCATTCATGAGTTCTACGCGCGAAAAGATAAAAATGACAAACTTATCTAGAAGGCCGGTTTCGTGGATGTATCAGCATCCGGAGATATGGGGTATACTTATGGCGAATATGATTTTCAGGGAATAAGGGTTGGGAAAACCATCACTGACCATGGCACTTTTCATACTATCTGGAAAAAACAGAATGACGGAAGCTGGAAATTTGTAGTGGATTAATGTATCGCTACAGGCGCAAGCTTTGCAAGTTTAAACACGCCATCCATCGTGTAGCTATGTATACCCACCTTCTGTTTAAAAGTCGCATTTATCATGGCTTGAGCTACTTCCCTGCCCGCAATAGGCTTCAGACCGCCAAGACCTGGAATGATTGAAATGGCATTCATAAGGCTTATACCTATCTGCTCACCCTTTCTATTTTCTTTGCGGCCGCTACCCAGCATTCCCGGGCGGATAATATGTATCGTTTCAAAGGGCAGCTTTTTTACATCACGCTCCAGTTCACCTTTCATACGTGAATAAAATATTTTCGCATCGGGATTAGACCCCGCTGAGGAAACCAGCACATATTCAGGTACATTATTTGCCGCAGCTGCTTTAGCTACGTTGTACTGGTAAGTATAGTCGATCTTGTATTGAGCGTCTTTGCTTCCCGCCACCTTCAGTGTAGTCCCCATAGCCGAATACAACACATCACCTGTCAACTTCCTTTTCCAACTTTCGGTATCATCAAAACTGACTATATGCTCTTCAAGTTTATTGTTTTTAAGCCCGGTACTTTTGCGCGCAAACACCCTAACCCGCTCAAAACGGGTATCTCTCAGCAATAACTCAACGAGATTGCTACCCACCAGTCCCGTAGCGCCAATAACAATAGCCGTCTTCATTGAGTGATCTTTGGTTATACTAAAGACATAAATACCATGCCGCCTAGCCCTTCTTCAGGCTCTCTACCAGTGCCACGTATTGGTTCATAGCATCGTCACCTGTTATGCCATTGAGCTTAGACCACGCATCGTGCTTGGCTTTACCTACAAAGTCAAACGGATTTGACGGACCTTCATCAGGAGCATCACCTTCGGTAGCTTGTTTGTAAAGGCTATACAGGCGCAGCAATGTATCGTTGTCAGGGCGTGCAGAAAGTTGTTTGCTAGATGCTACTGCTGCTTCAAATGTCTCTTTTAAGCTCATGATAGTAAGTTAAAATGAAATGACGATATTTTTAAGGAAAATGTATCTACTGCACAAACATCTTTTCTCCTGCAGCAATAGATACCTGTACCCTGTTCTCCGATGGCGGAACAGGGCATGAATATCCATCGCTGTAAGCGCAATAAGGGTTGTAACATTTATTAAAATCAAGTTGCAGCATACCGTCCTTTATGTCCCTGATAGACAGATCCAGGTAACGGCCGCCGCCGTAGGTAAAATCATAGCTTGTGCCATCAGTAAACGGTATGAACAGGTCGTCTTTATGTGCTGCATCTTTTATCAGGTCAATGCTCTGGTAAATGTGTAGTGTGGTAAGTGTATCACGCAAGGTAAACGTTACCGTTCCATATTCCCTGAAGGGCTTTTTCTTACCACTATGCGTTTCTATCATAAATGGAGTGCTTCCTGGCGTTTCCTTCAAGGTTCCCAATACCCTGTAAGACACATCTGCCCGGTAAAAACTAATACCCTTGATCTGTGATGGCTTTACAGGGCTGCGCGGACCTGAGGTAATATCTGCAATATACTGCTTGCGGTATTGCTCCAGGCTGTCTGCATAAGATTGTGCATTCGCGCCGCCGGTAGCAGACAATAGAAGCATAAAACAGATAATAAACCTCATCCCTGGTTAAAATTAATTGAGCTCCACAAAAGGTGACGTATTGCTGCTGGTCTTCTCCGCTCTCATCTGCGGGAAGAAAAGCACATCCTGTATGGATACCTGCCCCGTAAGCAGCATCGCCAGCCTGTCTATACCAAAACCAATACCGGCTGTAGGTGGCATACCATACTCCAGCGCGCGCAGAAAATCATAGTCAATGAACATTGCCTCCTCATCGCCGCGCTCCATCAGCTTCACCTGGTCCTCAAAACGTTCACGCTGGTCTATAGGATCATTAAGCTCACTATAGGCGTTGGCTATCTCTTTACCGTTCACTATCAGCTCAAAGCGTTCTACAAGACCTTCCTTCGTCCTGTGCTTTTTCGTAAGCGGGCTCATTTCCACAGGATAGTCAATTATAAAAGTAGGCTGCACATAGTGCATCTCACACTTATCGCCAAAGAGCGCATCTATCAGCTTGCCTTTCCCCATAGACGCATCTGCATCTATTTTCAATTGACGACAGGTTTGCAACAGGCTATTTTCGTCCATGTTGCTTACATCAATGCCGGTATGCTCCTTAATAGCATCGTATATACTTATGCGCTTGTACGGTGGTTTAAAGTCTATTTCCTTATCATTTATCTTTACCACAGATGTCCCGTTCGTTGCTATAGCGGTCTGCTCCAGCATCTGCTCCGTCGTTTCCATCATCCACAGATAGTCCTTGTAGGCCACATAAAATTCCAGCACTGTAAATTCAGGATTGTGCGTTCTGTCCATACCCTCATTGCGGAAGTTGCGGCTAAACTCATATACCCACTCAAAACCACCTACTATCAGGCGCTTCAGGTACAGTTCATTCGCTATGCGCAGGTACAGCGGAATATCCAGCGCATTGTGGTGGGTAATGAATGGCTTAGCTGCTGCCCCGCCCGGTATGCTCTGCAGCACCGGCGTATCCACTTCCAATCCACCCCGTTCGTTGAGAAAGGCACGGATGGCATTCTTCATCTTAGTGATCTTTATGAAGGTTTCCTTCACCGAGGGATTTACAATCAGATCAGCATATCGCTGACGGTATTTAAATTCAAGATCTGTAACCTGGTCAAATACCTCTCCATCTTTTTCCTTCGTTACAGGCATAGGATGCAGGCTCTTGGTGAGCAGCGTAAAGGAAGTGACGTGTATAGATGTTTCCCCGGTCTTGGTTATAAATCCATATCCTTTTACCCCTATTATATCACCTATGTCCAGCAGCTTTTTCCATACCTGGTCATACATGGTTTTATCTTCGCCCTGGCAAATTTCATCGCGCTTCACATATACTTGTATCCTGCCAGTACCGTCTTGCAACACGGCAAAATTAGCCTTGCCCATATCGCGCACGCTCATAATGCGGCCAGCCAGCGATATTTCTTTATATGCTTCCTTATTTTCTTCGCTGTAGTTTTCCTTTATATCTTTCGCAGTATGAGAAATTTCATAAAGTGGGGCCGGATATGGGTCTATTCCCATCTCCAGTAATTCTTTCAGTTTGTCGCGGCGTATTAATTCCTGTTCGCTGAGTGTTGCTTGCATACGTGCAAAAATAGTTGATTGACTGATAAATCAATAATGAATTTGAGGCAAAGCTCCGGTTAAAATGAAAGTACAGGAGGTCTATACCCGCTCGACACCAAAATGAAAAATCGGTTCAAAAGCTTACTTTTTGTTGAATAAAAGCGATACATTTAGTTTATAGAGTGGACACACTTATTACCAATGCCTAAAACACATGAAAACATAAGCGACCGTGATACACGGCTGGCTTTGTATGAATCCATAATAAATTTTTCCGACGATGCTATTTTAAGTAAAACGACGGAGGGGATCATCACAAGCTGGAACCGTGGTGCTGAAAAACTATTCGGCTACCCCCCTGGTGAGGCCATAGGACAGCACATTTCAATATTAATTCCACCCCCACGAATCAAAGAAGAGCTGGAAATAATTACCCGGATAAAACAGGGTGAATACATAAAACATTATGAAACCCAGCGCCTGAGAAAAGATGGAAACCTTATTGACGTTTCGCTTACAATATCGCCTATAAAGGACGAAACAGGAGCGATAACCGGTGTTTCTAAAATAGTGCGTGAGACGGAAAAGAAATATTATACACTTTTTCAAAACAATCCTACACCTACCTGGGTAATAGATACCACTACATTTCAGTTCCTGGATGTAAACAAAGCCGCAATTAACCATTATGGATATAGCTACGATGAATTCCTGTCGATGACGGCCGTAGATATAAGGCCGGATGACGAAAAAGAGCGGTTTATAAATGTTGATCGTGAAAAAGATCATTCCGGGTTTAGGGGAATATGGCGGCATAAAAAAAAGGATGGTAACATAATATATGTTGAAATAAACCTGGACAACATCATTTTTAATGAGCGCAAGTGTTACCTGATCATTGTGAATGATGTTACCGAAAAAACAGAAGCGGAGATCAAACTGAAACACACTGCCCAGCGGCTCAAGCAAGCACAAAGCATAGCGCATGTAGGCAGTTGGGAATACAATTTTGCCACAGAGAACGTATTTCTTTCTGACGAAGCCTGCAGAATATTCGGACTTGCAACCACAGACAATGACCTCTCTTCTTCTACATTCCTGTCTTTTGTACATCCGGAAGACCTGGAACTCGTGGTAAAAAACATTAATAGATCTCACCACCTCTTCACATCGGTAGCTTTTCATTGCCGCATAGTAAGGCAGGATGGTTCTATACGACATTTGTACTCCCAAAGCGAAATTGAACTAAATGGCGAGGGCGCGGCCACCGGGCAGTATGGAGTCATACACGATATTACCGACCAGAAACTGGTAGCTGCGGAAAACCTGCAAGCCCAGCAACGCTACAAGCAGGTGCTGGATAATATACTCGACGGCCTGATGATTGACGACCATGATGGCAAAGTGATCTATGCCAACGACCAGTTCTTAAACCTGTTCGGGCTTGAACGCGAAGACCTCGAAAACCTCGTACTGGAAAATTATGTGGCGCCTGAATTCAGGCCTGTATTACGCGACCGGCACAACCGCCGAGTAGCTGGAGAAGATGTACCCGCCACATTCGAATACCAGGGACTGCAAAAGAACGGCAACAGAATATGGCTGGAAGTACGTGTTTGCAAAGTGATAGAAAATGGAATAGTAGTAGGTACACAATCTGCCATTCGCGACATTACAGACCGCAAACATGCCGAATCTGAAGTAACACGCCTTTACCAGTCGCTCGAGCAAAAAGTAAAGGAACGCACTGCCGAGCTGGAAGCAGTGAATAATGAGCTGGAATCGTTTTCCTATTCAGTGGCACACGACCTTAGGGCGCCGCTACGCATAGTAAGCGGGTACTCGGAAATTCTAAGAAAAGACTACAGGAATAAACTAGACGTTGAAGCAGACCGTTTGATCGGCGTTATTGTTACCAATACCCATCGCATGGGAAAACTGATCGATGAAATATTAAATCTCGCGCGCCTTGGCCGTAAAGAGCTGGTTAGGGAAAATACCGACATGAATGAGATAGTACAAACTATAGTAAACGAGCAAATGGCGTTTTCAAGTAGCGTCGTAAAATTCAGCACATCACCATTGCCGGCAGCCATATGCGATGCTACGCTTATACGCCAGGTATGGAGTAACCTCATTTCAAATGCAGTAAAGTATTCCAGCAAAAAGCCTGACCCGCAGGTAGAGATCAACGCCTCAATAAAAGGCGACTCGGTCATCTATTCAATAAAAGATAATAGCACCGGCTTTGAGATGAAGTATGCGGACAAGCTGTTTGTCGTATTTCAGCGGCTACATAAGCAATCAGAATTTGAAGGTACCGGCGTAGGGCTGGCCCTTGTGCAGCGAATAATATCAAGGCACGGAGGAAACGTTTGGGCAGAAGCTGAGCCGGATAAAGGCGCAACATTTTATTTCAGTTTACCAATCACCTGACCATGGAACAGCAAGTAGATATTTTATTGATCGAAGACAATCCTGAAGAGGCCGAACTGGCTATAAGGAGCATGAAAAAAAGCAAGGTTGCCAACACCATGGTGCATATTGACGATGGCGCTGAGGCACTTGACTATATTTTTGCACGGGGAAAATATACAGGAAACAAAGCCGGGCACCCGCGCATGATACTGCTGGACCTGAACCTGCCAAAGGTGGGAGGGCTGGAAATACTGAAGGAAGTGAAGGGCGATGAACGCACGAAAATAATACCAGTAGTAGTGCTCACCTCGTCGCAGGAGCAGAGAGATGTAATAGAAAGCTACAAACTGGGTGTGAACAGCTATATAGTAAAGCCGGTAAACTTTGAATCATTCAGTAAAGCGATCGTGGAGCTAAATATGTATTGGCTGGTGCTTAACCAACCGCCGTTGCTCCGTTAATTTCTTTAGGCCAGGATATTAGGATAAGAACCACAAACTTTAGCCCTGATCAAAACTTTTATAATTCATAGAAACTGCACTACATGAGCCACTCCATTTTATTTTCCTTCCAACACTTTTTCGTTGAAAACAGTGAGATCCTCGTCACCTTGTTTATTGGTGCTATATCCGGACTAATAGCGCAACTGATTACACCCGGGCGTGGATTCGGCCTGCTTGTCACATTGGCTATAGGCTTATTGGGCGGCTGGCTCGGCAGCATGATCTTAAAGCACTACCTTGATTTCTCTGACAATGCGATAGTAAATGCCATTATCCGGTCTACAGCTGGCGCACTCATCCTTTGCATCGCTATCAATTTAATTTTCGGCTCAAGAAATAAAGACAAAAGGGATTTGGACCGCTCGGAATATGAGTCAGGCCGCTAGTGACAAAATTTGTTTATCGCTTCCCCGGCCTGCTTATATCCATGCGTTAAGGCACTTTGAAGGTCGGCGCACGGGCTTTGCCCCGCGCGATATTTCACCATACCACGGTAGTACAGCGCCTCGCCACTGTTCGGGTTTAGCGTCACCGCCTGATTCAGATCACTCAGCGCCTGCGCTGCCCGGTCAGTTTTGGCGAATAGCAACCCACGTCTTATATAAAACAAGGCTTCATTGCCTTCATAGCTTATTGCCTGGTTGTAGTTTTCCAGTGCTGACGTAGCATTCCCCTGCTGCTCCAGGCAGTCTGCTTTTATGTAATATGCCCGTGCATTTTGCGGCTGGTCAGCAAGTACCCTATCGGCATCAGCTATGGCTAGTTCCGGTTTCCCGGTACCTTCATAGAGCATTGCCCTGCTGAAGTATGCCTTGGTATAGTCCTTCAGTGAAATTGCTTTATTCAACGCTTCCAGTGCATCCACTACCCTGCCTTGTCGCAGATGAAGCGCTCCCTTATCATACCACGCCTTATAGTTGGCAGGATCTATCTGCACCGCCGCATTGAGGTGTGACTCCGCAATATCATATTCACCCATGCGGGTGTAGAGTGCACCCACACTATACTGCGCCACGGCTGAATTAGGGAATGTATTAAGGATGGCGGAGAAGAATTTAAGATCTGACAGCCATATATCATTTCTGATGAACGTAGAAACAAGAAGTAGCAAAGCAACAAGACTGCAGGCAACTGTGGCAAAAATCTGTTTTGCCTTATGCTGCAACCAGTTAAACAAGTGATAGACAACCGGGAAAAAGACACCTATTGAAGCAATATACAGATACCTGTCCGCAGTAAGACATTCGCCGAACTGTACAAACTGCAGCACAAGTATAATGTTTGCAGTATAAAACACAATACCACCGCAGAGAAATAACCACTTTTTCCGATAGGCTATTATGGCCAGCGCCATAATACCAAGCGACAGTAAAAGGTATAAATATTGCACTAAACCCACTTTCTGTGGATAAGGATATATCACAGACAGATTAACTGGCACGAACAACCTTGCTATATAGGTTACGTATGCCTGGGCAGCAAATAGTACAGTAGTAAAAAAACTACTGACAGGGTGAAGGTCAAGCATTTTCTCAGCCGCTTGTGCCTTTATTGCTACAATGCCAAACACAATGCTTAGTACAAAAAGCGGCATTTTTTCTATCCATACCTTTTTGCTCATCAGGTCCCGTCTCAGCCAGATATCGGTTGCCACCAGCGCTATAGGTATGGCCACCCCTACACCCTTTGATAACATTGCAGCTGTTCCAAGCAGCACAACCCAAATCATTGACTTCAGCGATGGCTGCTGCACATAGCGTACATGTTGCAACAAGGCCAGGAAATAAAATAGACCACACAACAGAGTCTTACGCTCCGCTATCCATGATACACTTTCCGTTTGTACAGGGTGTAGCGCAAAAACAAGAGCCGTAAATAACCCCACCAACCTGTTTGGTTGCAGCTTGTTGATAAAAAGATAAAGGATCACGGCATTACAGCAGTGCAGTAATAGATTAGTAAGATGATAGACAAACGGCTGCTGACCGCCTATAAGGTAGTCAACGGCATAGGAGAACATGGTAAGCGGATGATAATTACCAATATAAAAGTGATAAAACCAACCAGCGATATGCCTGCCAGACACGCCAGCAATATCCTTATTATGGAGCACATACTCATAATCATCCCAGGATATGAAACCGGCACCAAATATCTTACCGTACGCTATAACCACAGCGATCACCAGCACGGCGATATCCACCCATTGCATCCCGGATTTTTCATTTGAACGAACAATGCCCATACTTCGGTATCAAATGTAGGTAATCAGCGAAGTTTATAAACACTCATCACCGTGCTGTTCTGCACTTTTACTGAGTACACAGTTTTAAATCGTGCAAAGTCTTCCCTTATGCCCGCGCGGTTATCTATAAGCATATAGTCTGTTGCTGCCATATCGTCTATCACCAGTATCCGCTTACGGTCCTCAGGCTTCAGCATCATTATATTATTATAGAGTGGCGGCACTGACAGGGCTATTTTGATTGTATCCGACTTATCGGTACCTACCAGGTAGTCTAGACCCTGCTTAAAACTACAGCCCCAGTAGTCAAGCTGGTAATTCCTGTTCAGGCGCTCTTCAGAGTGAGAAACAAGCGCATTAAAATAAACTTGTTGAAAAGGATGATTCAGTACAATAAAGCCTACCGACGCAATTACTTGTGCACCGCATGCCACTATCACCACTGATCTGATTTTTGTACGCAATAATCGCTCAATGAACCACAGCGTACACAGTGCAAAAGAAGGATAGATAAAATAAAGGTGCCGCCAGTCGTTATAGAGAAATGAATTAGTATAAATAACTATAAATACCGGCCCAAAGAAACAATATAGATAAAGCAGGTAATTGCGCTGTTGGGTATTAGCAACAAAGCTCATCGGCTTTTTGAAAAAAGCGATCACTACCCAAACCAATCCGCCCGCCCCGCATATCAGCCAGAGAATCGGAGTAGTTATTGACAGCCAGAACGGAAGGTAGGTCCATGACTGGTGCCCGGACTGATAGGTTAGCCGCGTGCTGTTCTGCTCATTAATTAGCTGAAATATCTCATTAAAATTGTGCACCGGCGCGCTCCATAAAAATGGCCACCACACGAAAAAAGACAAGAGAAATGCGCCGATAAACACCCCTGCCTTTTTCAGCAGATCTGCAGAACTTCGGCTTTGCCCCGCGCCCTGTATTCTGTCAAGCAATAGAAACAAAAGCACCGGGGCCACAAGAATGAAACCAATGATCCTGACGCTGGCAGTATAGCCACATACCAGGCCCGCAATTAAAAAAAATAACGGCCTATGCTTCTCAAACGCTACCTGAATTGCTGTGAAGGAGATAATAAACATCGCCATTAGCGGCGTGTCTTTGGAATTAAAGAACGAATGCGCATAAAATCTTGGGAAACATGCTATCAGCAAGAAAGCAAGAACAGCAATAAACCGGTTACGGAATAGCCGGTAGGCAAGTATATAGAACGATAACGCACTCAGCAGAAAGAGCACATGCTCTGTGAGGTGCCGCGCCAGGTATACATCTCTTGTGTCGGTAAGATGAAAAGCGCGCTCGATAAACATAAGCGGCAATTCAAACGCAGGACCATAACACCTGTCCCGCGACTGGAATAAATCGCGGTTGCCACCAAAAATATAATCCCATGTCTGGGCACCCAGGTTTCTTTGCAGCGGTTCATCCCAGCTTATACCATAGTCATTGTACACTACAAGCCCCATGATCAAAAAAATGATAAACAGGATAATTCCGGGCAGGTACGCAAGTATCCGTTTACTTATGCTCATGGGGTCAGATATTAAAATACGCGGCGCACCATTCTCAGGTTATGCGTCCGTCGTTTCAGCGATACGCTGATGATGCCGCCCTGGTCTATACGGTCTATTACCACCCTGCCCGATGTCTCAGTGGCGTGTATAATGGTTTGGGTATCCAGCAGTATACCCACATGATTTATTTTACCTTCTTTTTCGTCAAAAAAGGCAAGATCGCCGCACCGCGCGTGCTGTAGAAAATCCACCAGTTCGCCCGACAACGCCTGCTGGCTGGCATCACGCGGCAGCCTATGATTACATAATTTGTACGCCATCTGGCTAAGGCCCGAACAGTCGAGCCCGGTGGCGCTGCGGCCTCCCCACAGGTAAGGGGCATGCAGGTATTTCATAACCGCACTCTTCAGGCTATCCCCGGTAAGCACTGCTTTACTCATTACTTGTTTCTTTCCTTTAAATTTCCCTGCTTCATTCACCGGCACCAGGCTGCCTGCTTTCATGCTTACCAGCTCGCTACCCAGTGGCAGCAGCATCTCCTGCTCCGGCATCACCAGCTTACCGCTATGGCTGGCCGAAAAATACTTGGTGGCCTTTTGATATTCTTTTTTCTGCACCACCTTTAGCTGCGATGGCTTACACCACCCTTCATAGTCATCCCACGCGCTGGCAATTCTGGCCCAGTCCTTGTTGTTCACCTCCTGTATCTCCACCTTCTCACCAAACAACAGTTGGTTCACCTGCTCGGCCCGGTGGCTCGGTTCGCTCCTCACCGGCATCAGTGGTACATTGCAATATGCGTAAGCTAACACCATTCGCTAAAAGTACAAAAACACCCTTAACACATTCACAAAGCCACAAATACCTTTTCAACCATCAATCCACATACAGTTTTTACCCCACCAATCGCGGACTTACGACTCATGACTTACGACTCACGACTCTCAACTTATGACTAAATTTTATGTATGCAGCCGTCATTCCTAAACCGAAATGTTTGATTAACTTAGCACGCAAAACTATGCCGGACCCTAATATTTTATTATTAAATATACAGGGGGCAAATGACATATAATATAAAATCTACAAAAACTTATGGAATCAACGATCATAGCCCTCGTTGCAGCAATTGGGGCTCTAGTAATAGGTATTTTCCTTGGCAAAATGATTTTTGCCAAGAATACAAAAAAGGAGCTTGAAGAAGCGGAGATACAGGCAAAGAAAACACTGGAAGACGCAAAAACACTCGCAGAAACGCTAAAAGAAAAGAAAGTACTTGAAGCCAAAGAACATTTCCTGCAACTAAAGAGCACACACGAAAAAGAAGTAACACAGCGCCAGCAAAAAGTAGTAGAAGCCGAAAGCAAACTAAAACAAACGGAGCAAAGCCTGAAAGACAAAACTGCCGCCGTACAGCGTCAGACACAGGAGAATGAGCAGCTTAAGGAAAGCCTGGACAGCCAGCTTAAGGCCTTCAATATAAAGCGCGTGGAGCTGGAAAAGCACCACGAAGAGCATGTGAAGCGCCTTGAAAAAGTAGCCGGCCTGTCTGCCGAGCAAGCTAAGGTAGAGCTGATGGAAGTGGTGAAGGAAGAAGCCCGAACCCGCGCTATGGCTCATGTGAAGGACATCATGGAAGAGGCTAAGGTGAATGCTTCTAAAGAAGCTAAGAAAATCATCATTCAAAGCATACAGCGCCTGGGTTCTGAGCAGGCTATCGAAAATGCCATTACCGTATTCAACCTTGAGAGCGACGAAATTAAAGGCCAGATCATAGGCCGTGAAGGCCGTAACATCCGCGCGCTGGAAGCAGCAACCGGTGTAGACCTTATTATTGATGACACCCCTGAAGCAATAGTCCTCTCCTGCTTCGATCCGCTACGCCGCGAGATAGCGCGCCTGTCGCTGCAGCGCCTCGTACAGGATGGCCGTATACACCCAGCCCGTATTGAGGAAGTAGTAGAAAAGACCAAGAAACAGCTGGAAGAACAGATAATGGAAATAGGTGAGCGCACCATCATAGAACTGGGCGTACACGGACTGCATAAAGACCTGGTGCGCCTGGTGGGCAAGATGCGTTTCCGCTCATCTTACGGGCAGAACCTGCTGATGCACTCTAAGGAAACAGCCAACCTTTGCGGCCTGATGGCTGCTGAGCTGGGACTTGGCCAGAAGGTAGTGAAATTGGCAAAACGCGCCGGCCTGCTGCATGATATAGGCAAGGTTCCGGATGAAGAAACAGAACTAAGCCACGCACTGCTTGGTGCCAAGGTTGCAGAGCGTTGCGGTGAGCATGCATCTATAGTGAACGCCATTGGCGCCCACCACGATGAAATGGAAATGCTCTACATCATATCTCCTATAGTACAGGCTTGTGACGCCATCAGCGGCGCCCGCCCGGGTGCAAGGCGCGAGATGATGCAAAGCTACCTGCAGCGTATAAAAGACCTGGAGAACCTGGCAATGGCCTATCCTGGTGTAGAAAAAGCCTACGCCATACAGGCAGGCCGCGAGCTGCGTGTACTGGTAGAAGCCGACAAAATAAACGATGCAGAAAGCGACAAGCTCTCATTCGAAATAGCCGATAAGATTCAAAAAGAAATGCAATACCCCGGCCAGATAAAGGTGACGGTTATAAGGGAACTGAGGGCGGTGAACATAGCGAGGTAGTTATCTTGATGAGACTGGTATTGTCATGGTGAGCCCCCACTTGTCACAGTGAGCGAAGTCGAACTGCGAACCATGACTGCTGAATGAAGTACAAAAGCGAAACTTAGAACTGCAATGGAGCGATCTGTTGCAGTTTTTTTGTTTAATTGCATTTTTTGTATCTTTGATACTATGGTATCACTAGCAGGTACATATCAAAACGGCTGTGTAAAATTCGATGAAGAATACACTTCAGAAAAGCCGGTGAAGGTAATAGTTACGTTTTTGGAAGAGGAGAAACCTTCGGCACAAAAACATTTGTCGTTATCTGACTTTTCCTTTTCCAAAAGCCAAAAAGCCTTAGAAAATTACAAAGGTTCTTTTACCGAAACATTGATAGAAGAAAGAAGGAGTGATCTATGAAAATATTCTTAGACACTTCTTCGTTATTCAAACTCTATCACAAAGAAGCCGATACACATCTTATTGAGCAAATCTTTTCTGGAAATAAAATAGATGGCGTTTTCTTGTCCGAAATTGCAATGGTCGAATTTGCATCTACTGTGTGGAAGAAATATCGGTTAAAAGAAATTGATAAAGTACATGCTCAAAATATGATTGGTGACTTTGAAGCTGACTTTGGTAAATATACATTTACACACGTAAGCAACGCAGTGATTGAGCATGCCAAAAACCTTCTATCAAAATATGGAGCTCAGGGTTTAAGAAGTCTCGATAGCATTCAACTATCTACTTCATTGTCTCTTGTTGAAGAATGTAATTTGTTTGTATCCTCGGATAAATTGTTGAATATTTTTTTCAGACAAGAATCATTGCCCGTTCCGGACACTTTATTTTAAGAATCAAGCATTTTCTTAAATGTTCTGTCCGATTAAAAAACTGCAATGGAGCGATCTGTTGCAGTTTTTTTATTGAATAACCCCTATGTTTGATTAATAAACAATGTATATGAACCAAAACAAAAACTCAGGCCAAGAGTTCGTCGACAGATTGTTATCTGCTGATGACATCAATAAAAGTATCATTGAGTTAGATAATTACATCTGCGAGCTATGTGTATGGGGTGAAGAAATGGGCAAACTCAATCAGCAGCAAAAGAATTTTTATTATAATCAGGAGTTAGAACGTGAAATTAACAATGGTGGTTTTAACCAATACTTTTTGAATTCCAGTGGGAACTTCGCTCATCAAACCATTAATTCACTTATCCTTATTGGTGCAGATAAAACTGCGGCAATACTACAAGAAGCAATTAACCAATTTCCAGGCAAAATCGTGCCCGAGGACAAACATAAAAGACAAGAAATAATAGAGCAAATTGAAGAAAGCGCGAACGAGAAATGGGAAGAGCTCGACCAGAAATTCTTTGAGTATGTGGACAACCTAAACTTGCTAAACATCGAATATGTCAGACAAAACAGAGGAGATTTTTCATAAATATCCACCTCTATTTAAAACTGCAATGGAGCGATCTGTTGCAGTTTTTTTTAATTGGGTTGCTCTGAGCCCTCAATTTGCATGCTGAAAGCTATTGACATTCATAAAGCACTTTTGTAGTATTTACAGCCGTGCCATTTACATTCTCCGTAATATTAGTGATGCGCCCACCTGCATCAACCGCATAAGAGTAGGTCTTAGTACTATCGTAGCCATTGGCATTCTGCACATACACCTGCCTCAGCAGATGCTTATTCGTATATATGCTTCTACCGTAATTCTCAAAATCTTTTAGATCTGCTGTATTGTTGCCGGTATTGTACAAAGTGTCCGCATAGGTAAAGCTATAAATATCATAAATACCAACACTGTAGTCTGCTTGAAATCTGGTTTTTGTAATTACATCCCCATTTTGCCAGGTTAGGGTATCAGAGAAGAATGTTCCGTAATTATTGAGTGTATGTAGATACAGCTGGCCTGCACGGTCATAAAAAAAACTATCCGTCTGTGGATCGGAATAGCTGTAGTAGCCATAATAACCCCGTAATATGCGGCTTACCCTGTTTTGATTATCAAGAGTTAAAGAATCTCCGGGTTGCGTGTAGTTCGATTGTGCATTTGCAGTCTTAATAGCGATCAGGCCATCCTTGTAAGTAAAGTATTTATAGTAGCTGCCATAAGGTTGAGCAGGCACAAACACATACATATGCTGCACTGTGCCATCGTCGTTATAATAGAAATTGTAGACCGTTCTTGCCGCACCGGTACTTACAGTATCGGCTGGCACTTCGCTTATCTGCTTTATACGGCAGCCGGTAAACTTAGCCGGCCCCGGCGTGGCTGGCTTCTTACAAGAATGAAGGTAAAGAAGGCATAACAAAAAAGAAAAAGTAACCAGTTTTTGCATAAGGCAAAGATTAGCAACACGTAAATTTAAAACATACCATTTGTATATAACTAGTAACGCATAAACTGCCTTTTAAGTATACCGGACGTCCGCTCTATAATACCTTTAAAATTCATCTAACCTCACCGCCACTTCGTGGGAAATCTCCAATCTTCTTATCAACTTATCTCTTATCTCTTATCAAACTTATCACTTATCAAAGCACTCCGCTTGTTACCTGGCTCCTCTTAAGAATTTCATCTATTTCCTTCTCCCGCTTTTGAATAGCAAAGCGCATAGGCGAAAAAGTCCAACGGGTACGAAGGCGCGATAGCCTGTCTTGCGGCGGGCGGAAGATAAGACGTGCTATCCAGCCCAATGGCGCAAAGTGCTTGAATACGTTTGACAGCTTTACAAAATACACCACAGTGGAAGCATCACAGCGGTCAAGCATATTACGCAATTCTTCCGGATCTGTAAGCGACGAAACACAAAGCACCGTCCCGCTTTTAGGATTAAAATATTGCTGCAACGATGCATCCTTATGCCAGCCACTGTTACTGATGATACGGGCAGCCTTCTCCATATCGGTAAGCTGCTCCGGTATGCTGAAAGATTGGTCAGGGATAAAGCGCATTTCCCACTCTTTACGTGATAGCGTATCGTATACCGTCCATACATTATTCTTGTAGTAGTTCAGCATTTCCTTCAGGTAGCCCTCACCCAGCCACTGCGCTTTCACCGAAGCAAAAAAGCTGGCATAAAAATACAGGTGCGATGCATAAGGCTCATACATTTCGGGTATGCGCACTACCAGCTCCCGGTTCTTTGCATATACCTTCCATACTATGCGGCGCACATCATCACCACTCTCAAAGTCTTTGTAATTAAGTGGCTCACCCTCCACACGGCGCAGTTGTTCTATGCGCACATCCATCGTCTCCGTTTTCTTAGGGAAAACATCAGCATCATCTTCATTGGTGAGCATCGGTGGCTGGTAAAAGTGCCCGCTTACTGGCTGCTGTGCTGCCAGCGAAAACAGGTGCAGCATATCCTGGAAATATACGAAACCGCCTTTTAGCTCATACTCTTTAATATCCGGCAGCTCCAGCCTGCTCCTCCCGGTTATCGCGGTGCGCACAAAGCTATTGTCCTTCCATTTATTAGATAGCAGGCCAAAACGGTCGGTCATTATATTATCATCATAGTACAGCCTTCCGTTTACAAACCCAAGCAGGGGCCTTATAACACCCTCTATACGTGTGTTCAAAAACAGTTTGGTTTTCTTCCCCTTCTTTGTTTCTGTAGTAAACTCTACCTGTAGCTTATAGCCCTTATTGCTGCGTAGCCACCGGTAATAAAAGTAACTGATGAATGTGCTAAGCACAGATAATGCAATGAGGCCGACAACGAACCACATTACCATCCTGCCCATTAGTATTATGAAAGGAAGCAGTGGCGACGGATCCTCACCTTTTACCGTGGGCTTGTATAGCAGCTTGTATGCGCACCATCCTGCCGCGCCGCACAATAGAGTATTAAGGGTAAATGGAAAGTACTGCCAGTAATAGCGAACCTTCCATTTTATTTGTTTCCAGTTCATTGACAAGTTTACGCCGGTTGCAGCCGGAACTAAGGTATGAAAATAAAGAAACCGTTTGGTAAGAGTTGTTAATTTTCACCCCGCTGCTCATGGTTTCAATCGCGCTTCCCTTGCCGCTGTTATTTCTACCTGTTTGCGTGTTGGCAGCAAAATGAGCCGCAAAGTAGTATCGTTGGTAAAATAGCTGATAGCCCAGTTAATGAAAATGATCAGCTTATTCTTCACGCTCAGTATCAGCATCAAGTGCAGAAACATCCAGGTGAACCATGCCAGTCGACCCTGGAAGCTCATGAACGGCAAATCCACCACCGCCTTATGCTTGCCCACAGTAGCCATTGTGCCGGGATTCTTGTATTTAAACTCCTGCATGGGCTTGTTATCTTCCACCCTCTTTAGATTTGCAGCAAGGTTTTTCGCCTGGTTTATAGCTACATTGGCCAGCTGCGGATGCCCCTTCGGAAAACCATCAGTCTCCATATAGGCTATGTCGCCCAGCGCAAAAACACCGTCCATTCCTTGCACCCTGTTGTAGTGGTCTGTTTTTATACGGCTCCCTCTTACCAGCAGCTCTGCGGGTATGCCCGTGGGCACATTTCCCATCACCCCTGCAGTCCATATCATGTTCCGGGTCTTTATGGTTCTGCCATCCTTCATTAGCAAGGTCTCACCATCATAGTCCTGCACTATGGTATCCGTCCATACTTTCACACCCATTTTCTCCAGGTACTCCTGCGAGCGTTGTTGCGACCCCTCACTCATATTCTGTAGTGTGTGTGCACCGCCCTCTACCAGGTATATATTCAGCCTTGAAAAATCCATATCTGGATAGTCCTTCGGCAGCACATTGGTTTTCATTTCCGCCAGCGATCCGGCCATTTCCACACCAGTTGGTCCGCCGCCTACCACAGCTATATTCAATATGCCCTCCATTTCGTCCGGGCTGGCACTTAGGGCATCTTCAAAATTCAGCAATATTCTGTTGCGCAGGGCTATCGCCTCATTCACCGATTTCATTGGGAAAGCATAGCGCTCAAAATTCTTATTCCCGAAAAAGTTGTTGGTGCAGCCGGTGGCAATAACCAGGTAGTCGTATTCAAAATCACCTTCGTTGGTCTTAACCCTTTTTTCCGCCACGTCTATTTCCTCTACTGTAGCTATGCGTAAATGCACATGGGCTTCATTGTGAAAAACTTTTCTGAGGGGAAAAGAGATGGCGCTGGGCTCAAGCCGGCCGGTAGCCACCTGGTAAAACAGGGGCTGAAATTGGTGAAAATTATACTGGTCAATGACTACAGTTTCAAAATCAGTGTGCCTTAGTCTGCGCGCAACTTGCAGGCCTGCAAAACCAGCACCGAGTATTACAATTTTTTTGCCCATATACCGCACCTTACGCTAAAAGCATGCCACCAGATAAATACATGAACTACTTTTTCATATCCTTCCGCAACGGAGCTTGCCATCCTACATAGATGGAATTATATTTCCTCAGCTCGCTTTTCATCTCTGTTGTCCACTCATTTATTACGCCCATTTTTACCGTGCCATACCGCGTCAGCAATAGCTCATAAGGCATGTTCGGGCTTTTTGAAGTCTGCGTAGTATCTGCCTTGTAGCCTTTGGTCTTAGCATAACCGGCAAACGCGCTACGCCCGGTATCCGTCTTAAAATACAGCTCAAAGATCACGTCCCTTGGTTTGGTAAGACTATCCCCACCATTCAGCATCTCGGTCAGCGTTTTGCTGTTTTCCATCCAGTCCTGCGTTTCGCTATTAGGGTACAGAAAAGTCCGGTAAGTAGCCCAGGCCTTGTCATACTTCATGTTTATAGCAAATTTGTAGTTAGGATAGCTGTGACCATACATGCGCATCAGGGCGTTGCGCACCCCCGTAGTATCCCGCACATAATAGTAGTTCAGCCTTTCGCAATTATAGGTAAATGTTCCCACCAGCACTTTCGGGGTCACCCCGTTCAGAAAAGTACCGGTAACATCCAGCATTTCTTCCATCTTGTCTATCTCGTCAGTCAGGGGCATACCGTGCTTGTCACATCCCATCGCCTGCGGCCCGGTTATCACCAGGTAGGGATACCTGCTATCGGGTGCCGCATCCTTTTTACCCATATCCACCAGCACAGATCCCGGCTTGTCGCCAAACTTGGCCATATAGGTATCCCATTGCTCTGCCTGGCCGGCGGCACTAAAAACAATAGCAGAACAAATGACTTGTATGAGCAAAAAATGTTTCACAAGGTAAAGTAACAGATTCCACTTCAACTATTTTTCACTTTAGGAAATCTTTGGGAAAAGCCTCGAAAACAAAAAGGCCCCGGTACACCCAGAGCCTTTAGTTAGTATTATTGATCAGCCTAGTTCTTCACAAACATCTTGGTTCCTATCCGCATACCATCCCTGGTCAGTAGCACAGAATAGACTCCCGATGGCAGCTCACTTACTGAGAATCCGCCCTTGCCACCTGTTAGCGTAGTTGTTTGTACATCACGGCCCATAGCATCCATCACCCTTACATCTATCACGTCCGACCATGCAGTTCCGGTTACCACTATGTTCACCCTTGAATCTGCAGGGTTCGGGAACAGGTTTATTTCAAACTGTGCATTCACTTCGCTTACCGCTGTTACTGTGTTATAGTGGTAATAGGTCTTTTGCCAGCAACCACCCTTATTAGACATTACCCAATAGTTCTTGCGCATAGTATCAGGGCTGGCGTTAAAATACGCCTGTGACACCTGTCCGCGAATTATTGCAGAATCCTTGGTCATGATATCATCATAACCCCATTGGTAGTTATCCGCAGTATTATCGGTACAAACAAACTCTGAAAGATAGTACTGCACGCGGGTATTCACCGCCGTATCCGTACCTATGTTCACAACAAAGCTATCCGTTATGGCGCAGCCAGAGCTCAGTATCACAGAAGACAAACGAACCACTGCTGTTCCCGGATTATGGAAGCTAACAATTGCATATTGTCCGTTCGATGAAGTATCAAATATCTGTGCATTGCTTGCGCTCCATGCATAAGATATACCAGATGGTGCAGGTGATTCAACACCAAAGTTGCGGAACAAAGAATTAGCACATAGCGGTGTATCTGGGAACGTTACAATGTGCCCGAATCCAAACGCCTCATTTATCGTAACCATCTGTGTGCTGGAATATGCGCCACAAGAATTAGTGTAGATATAGCTGATGATGGCAGTGCCACCTGTATTACCGGTTACAAGTCCTGTTGTCGCATCCACACTTGCAATTGATAGGTTTGAACTGCTCCACACACCACCTGCTGTAGTATCAGACAATGAAGTAGTATAATGAGCACACAATTGTGTAAACCCAAGTATTGGTCCGGCAAATGGCAGCGGGTTAATGGTAACAGTAGTAGTAGCTGTGTCCATACCGCACTGCTGCGTCACTATATAAGTAATCGTGGTTGTACCCGGACCAACACCAGTCACCATTCCTGTTGCCGAATCAACGGTCGCAAAAAGCGTGCTTGCACTGGTCCATACTCCACCTGCCACAGAGTCAGCCAGCGCTGTGCTGTCGGCCTGGCATACGGTCTTAACACCTGTAATAGAACCGATGTAAGGAAGTGGCTCTACCTTGAAATGCACAAGTGCTGAGCAAGCCGGAAGCGGAGACAAAAATGTATAAGAAATAATAGTGGTACCGGAAAGTATCGCCGTTACATTACCAAGACCATCTACTGTTGCTATTGTAGGATCGCTGCTGCTCCATGTACCACCACCTGTTGCCTCAAACAAGGAGGTAGTAAGACCAGGGCACAAGCTATCAAGACCTACTATAGGCACAGGTACTGCGTCTACAGTTACATCTCTTCTCACCGTGCAGCCTGCCAGGGAAGTATAAGATATCGTTACCACACCCGGTGCAGCTCCTACCACATAGCCACTCAGCACACCCACAGTAGCTATTGCGGTATTGCTGCTGGTCCATGTGCCACCTAGTGGTGTTGAAGTTAGTGTATCTGCAAACCCTGCACATACAACGCTATCCCCAACTATCGGAGTCGGATTAGCATTCACTGTTATCAGCTGAGTTCGGAAACAGCCTGATGGCAAAGCATAAGTTAGAGTAGAAACACCTACGGAAAAACCAATCACATTACCTATTCCGTCTACAGTCGCCACCGTTGGATCACTGCTGGTCCAGGCGCCGCCCGGAGTAGCATCACTCAGGAATATATTTGCACCCATACACACATACAGTGGGCCAACTATTGGCGCTGGTAATGGCGTTACAGTCATTTCATAAGTAGCATAGCATCCGGTACCAAGCTGGTAAGTAACCGTTGCTGTACCTGCAGATATACCACTGATCTCCCCTGTTACAGGGTTAGCAATTGCTATCGAAGTATTGCTGCTAAGCCATGTTCCAAAAGGAGTCGTATCTGACAATACAACAATAGACCCTTCACAAACCGTATTAGATCCGGTAACTGGTTCTGAAGCCAGGTTCACACGGAACAACGTTGTGGTATAACAGCCGGTGCCCAGCATATAAGTAATTGTCGCAAAACCTGAGTCAACTCCGGTCACTATTCCTGTGCCGGGCCCCACACTTGCAACACCCAGGTTATCGCTGCTCCAGGTACCGAATAACGTAGCATCGGTCAGTAGAGTCGACTGACCTACGCAGGTATTCGTAGCTCCCAGTATCGTTGTCGGATTCGGATTTACAGTAACAATAGCTGTAGTGAAACAGCCACTACTAAGTATCCTGTAAGTAATTACCGCTGTATCTGCATTAACTCCCGATACCAGGCCAGTGCTTATATCCACTGGCACAGATGCAGGCTTGCTCGATGTCCAGATACCTCCGGCAGTTGTGTCGCTTAATGCAGTTGTAGTACCTGCACAAAGCCCCAGAGTACCCAGTATAGCAGAAGGTGCGGCATTAACATTTACGGTAGTAGTTACCGAGCAACCCACACCAAGAGAATAGGTAATATTTACAACACCGGCACTGATGCCGGTAACTACACCCGAACCAACAGAGATTGTGGCTATTGCCAGGTTATCGCTCGTCCACGTGCCGGAGCCAACTGCATCACTAAGCGTGATCGTGGCATTAGGGCACACATTGGCAGCGCCCATTATAGGTCCGGGGTTCGTGTTTACTGTAACCGTTTTGCTCACCAGGCAACCTGTTCCCAGGGAGTAGGTAATATTAGTTGTGCCCGCAGAAATTCCGCTTAATACCCCGGTGCTGATACCTATTGTAGCAACAGCAGTATTGCTGCTGCTCCAGGTACCGCTGGCCACGCTATCCGCAAGAGTCAATGTTACGCCAGAGCACAACGAGAATACTCCCGCGTCTAAAGCATTATATATTGCTGATGGTGTCTGTGTAATAGTGATATTTTTTGTAGCACCGCACAAGCCCACTGTGTAGCTAATGGTTACAGTACCTGTGTCCATGCCCACTACGTTGCCGGTACCAATACCAACTGTAGCTTTGGTAATATCGCCGCTTGTCCAGGCACCGCCTGGCAATGCATCAGAGAATAAAGTGGCAAGACCGTTGCACAAAGTAGATGCGCCGCTGATAGCCGGAGGTGTTGAGTTAACAGTCACCTGTGCCGTAGCTATACAGCCGGTACCCATTGTATAAGTAACCGTTGCCGTACCCGCAGCAACACCCGTCGCCACGCCGCTGAGTAGCCCAATAGTAACCTTTGCAGTATTGCTGCTGGTCCATTGTCCGCCCATAGCCGCATCGCTCAGCGCTGTAGTTGCACCTGCGCATACAGATAATGTACCATCTATTGGTGACGGGAACGGATTCACAGAAACAACTATTGATGTAGGACATCCTGCCGCAGTTACGTATGAAATGTTTGCAGTGCCCAGGCTTACGCCGGTTACTACACCGCTGGCACTTATAGTGGCAACAGCGCCATTATCACTGCTCCACACACCGCCTGCAGTAATGTCATGTAGCGTAGTGGTCAGGGCCTCACATACAAAGTTTACGCCGGTTATTGGAGCTGGCAATGCAAATACAGTGAAGCCATAAGTTTGCTTACAACCGGTAGAGAGTGTATAAGTAATTGTTGCTGACCCTGCAGACGCCCCGGTCACTACACCAAGGCTGGCATCCACCGATGCTATGGCAGTGTTGCTGCTGCTCCATGTACCGGCTGGCGTTATATCACTTAGCGTTGCTGAGAATCCGACACAGGCGTTGTTCGCACCGGTAATCACCAGTGGCGAAGGATTAACAGTTATTGTACTTGTTATATAACAGCCGGTGGACAATGTGTAGGTGATCGTGGTAGTACCAGGCGCGACCGGTGTTATGGTGCCGCCTGCAATAGAAGCGATAGCAGGAGTACTGCTGCTCCAGCTGCCACCCAGCGTAGCGTCGGCAACGCTGGCAGTAGATCCGGTACAAACAGAAGTCGCACCCGTGATCGGTGATGGAAGCGGGCGAACGGTAACTGTTGAAATCCGGTAACAGCCGCCAACAGCAGCAATGTAACTGATAGTAGCTGTACCTGCTGCTACACCGGTTACTACCCCACCCGCATCTATGGTGGCTACTGCAGTGTTCGCGCTGCTCCAGGTACCCACAAACAAACCGTCACTTAAAGTGGTAGTCTGGCCGATACAAACGAAAGGAACACCAGTAATAACCGGGGGAGTAGGATTCACCACCATATCACTGGTTGTGAAACAACCGCTGCTTAATGTATAAGTGATCTTTGCTGTACCCGAAGAAATGCCCGTGATAACACCGGTACCAAGACCAGCTGTGGCAACCGGGATATTTCCACTTGTCCATGTTCCTCCCGGAGTCGCATCCGTAAGCGTTACGGTTTGCCCTACACATACATTGCCTGCTCCTAACACCGTTGTTGGTAGTGGATTCACATTAATGTTTATCGTACGTATACATCCGGTTCCGAGTGTGTAAGTCATCATTACGGTACCTGTAGATACGCCAACAATAATACCCGTGCCCGCTCCTATGGTAGCAACAGATGGATCATTGCTGCTCCACGTGCCACCGGTATTTGCATCGGTAATCGTGATCGTAGACCCGATACATACACTTACAGGTCCTGAAATAGCCGCCGGCAAAGCATTAACGGTAACTGTCGCCCACGATTTACAGTTTGTAGGCAGTGTATAAGTTATATTGGCAGTACCAGAAGCAATGCCGGTAACAACGCCGGTGCCAAAGGCTACCGTTGCCACAGGTGTATAGCTGCTGTTCCAGATACCGCCTGGTGTTGCATCGCTCAGCGTGATAGATGACCCTACGCACACTATCTGTGTACCGGTAACAGGTGCAGGCAGCGGATTTACGGTAACTACAACGCTGCTTGCACAGCTGGTTGGCAATGTATAGCTTACTACCGAAGTGCCTGCTGAAACGCCCGTCACTACACCTGAAGCTGAAATAGTTGCTACAGAGATAGTACCGCTACTCCATACACCGCTGAGGCTGGCATCGCCCAGGCTCGTAGTAGAGCCCTCGCAAACGAACAATGTGCCGGATATAGAAGCAGGCAAAGGATTTACAGTCACTACAGTTGTTTTCAGGCAACCTGTGCTCAGCGAATAAGTAATTGTTGTGGTTCCTGACGCAACGCCAGTGACAAGGCCTGAGGCATCCACTGTTGCTTTAGTCAACGAACTGCTGGTCCATGCACCGCCACCAGTGCCATCAGTAAGTTGGGTAGTTCCCCCTACGCATACATTAGTAGTACCGGAGATCGCAAGCGGCAAGGGATTCACCGTTATCTGTTTAGTTGCCTGGCAACCGGTTGGCAGCGTATATGTGATCATTGTGGTACCGGCAGCAATAGCTGATACAACCCCGGTAACAGAAATAGTAGCTACGCCCGTGTTGGTACTTACCCAGGTACCCCCGGTGGGTATATCGCTAAGGGTGATCACAGAACCTGTGCACACATTGTCAAGACCTGAAATTGCCGAAGGCAACGGGCTTACCGTCACAGTCAGCGAAGCTGAGCAACCCGTACTTAAATAGTAACTGATGATAGCAGTGCCCGATGTCACACCGGTTACATTGCCGGAAGCATCAACTGTTGCTACCGCAGTATTTGTGCTGCTCCAGGTACCGCCGGTTGTCACATCGCTTAAAGCAGTCACAGAACCAACACACACCTTTGGATTACCAGTAACATTATTAGGTACGGAGTTTACAGTTACAATATGGGTAGAATAACAACCCGTAGGCGGAATCTTGTAAGTAATGGTAGTTGTACCCGATGCTACACCGTTAACCAACCCACCCACCGAAACAGTAGCGACAGATGTAGTGCTGCTGGTCCACGCGCCACCGCTGGTAGCGTCAGTAAGCGATATTGTTGCGCCTGTGCATACACTTCCCGCACCTGATATGACAGAGGGAAGTGCGTTAACCGTAACGGTAAATGTCTTGGTGCAGCCTGTGCCCAAAGTGTAAGTTATAGTTGTGGAACCGGGGGAAACACCGGTTACATCACCGGTAGCAGCTACTATCGTCGCTACGCTCAGGTTATTACTGCTCCAGGTACCTCCTGATGATACGTCACTCAATGTTGCTGTAACCCCAACACACAAATATGCCGATCCGGTTATAGCCGCAGGTAACGGATTTACTGTTATTGGAGAAGTGATAAGGCACCCAGTACCCAGCTTGTAGGTAATAGTACTGGTACCGGCGGCTATACCACTTGCCACCCCGGTCGATGAGATTATTGTAACTACAGACGTGTTACTGCTGCTCCATATGCCGCCGGTGGTAATATCCGTAAGCGCGGTCGTGCCGCCTGCACATACGGCAAGCGTTCCGCCGATCGCAGCAGGCAATGGGTTCACCGTTATCACTGCACTGCGGAAACAGCCCGATGGGCTCAGCGTATAGTAAACTGTATCTAATCCCGCGGTAACACCTGTAGCCGCAAAACCGGAACCGGTCCCAACCGCAACATTGGCGTTGCTCGTTGTCCAGAAACCACCGGTCGATGCGTCAGAAAGAATCGTAAGTGCATTTACGCAAACGTTCAAGTTTCCGGAAATTGGTGCAGGCAATGCGTCGACAGTAACAATCGTTGTTGCCGCACAACCTGAGCTCAATGTATAAGTGATCCTGGCAGTACCCGCAGCAACACCGGTTACCACACCGGTATTAAAAACTACGCTCGCTATGCCGGGGCTGGCACTGGTCCAGTTCCCGCCTATCGCTGTATCAGATAGCGTGGTTTGTGCGCCTACGCACATTTCACCAATACCTGTAATAACAGATGGCGCCTGGTTCACGGTAACTGTGATTGTCGACTGGCAACCGGTGTTGATTGTATAGCTGATAGTGGTCGTGCCCGCAGCAATATTGGTCATTGTTCCTGTAGCAGAACCTATTGTTGCCACACCCGTATTACTGCTGCTCCATACACCACCTAATGTGGCATCGTGCAACGTGTTCACCGCATTTGTACAAAGATTTATTGATCCGGTTATCGCGGCTGGTGTCTGGGTCACCGTTACTGTCTGAGCCACAAAACAACCAGAGCCTATCGTATAAGTAATGTTCGCAGTGCCAGCAGCATTGCCTGTAACTACCCCTGTACCGAAAGCAACACTTGCGTATACAGCGCTGCCACTTGTCCATACACCTCCTGTTGGTGTTGAGTTCAAAGTGGTGGTGAGTCCCGTACAAACAGTAGCTGGTCCTGTGATCGGTGTTGGTGATTCCACTACATTGATCGTAGTTGTCGAGCTGATAACCGATGTAACTCCTCCGCATGGCGATGCGCCGGTCCAGTCCAGCTGGCAATATAGCCCCGTCGCGCCAGTGAAGGTGCCTATGGTGCTGTATGTAAACGCCGCTGCAGGTAAGGTTATATTGCCGCCCGCCGCAGATATGGTAACAGGTCCACCGGTATAAACCGGAACACCACCCAGGTACCATGTTGGCGTGGCCACAAGAGCACTGCCCGCCACCGACGTGCCGCATACCGAATAAAAAACGGTCGTAGCAACATTCGGCTTATTCTGGCAAATAGTTTGTGTTGCTCCCCCGTATGGCGCAGACATGCTGCTAGGGAAAATTGTCACAACCGCAGATGCAACAAAACTGGTGATACAACAAACAAACAGCAGGAAAAATTTATTCATAAACCGGAATTCTTATAACGCGTAAAAAAAATGAAACCTAAATATAATAGCACAATGGACTTATTCCCCTCCTATTCCTGAATGAGAAAAAGCCAACATTTGGCAATAGCGGCTTCTTCAAATAATGCCCCGAAAAATTGGGGATAAATTCAATGTAAACCCGCTAAAACCCTAATATCCTTAGGTAGCAAATTTAACGAAAATAAACTTACAGTAAATCGTTATTAAAATAATAATAATACCTTCAGAATCCACAAAATATACCCAAATCATATAAGGACGACTAAACAATCAAAATCACCGGATTTTTAAATAAAAATCTGGTTTTCTCGATGCCTTTAAACCCACTATGATTATTTAATACTGTAGCGAAATAAAACCTCATTTGAAATTTTGGTTGCCAATAACTAATTTGCGTAAGTAAATCGGAATCAAAATGGAACTTAGAGAATTTAATATAGATGTACCGGGCAAAGGAAAAGTTGACGTAAGCCTATGGCTTCATTTCAGCGATCACGACAACTCGGTATCTGCACAGGATATTAAGATACATTCCGATTTCGACAGCGGCCTGCCACGCCACCCTCACCTCATGCTGGTAGATCATGAGTGGAAGTTTCATGTGCAACAACCAATTATGGTTGAGAAAGAAGTAGTGGTGGAGGACAAATATTCCGCAGAAGGCCTTAGCAAAGATATCATCCGCCGTATCATGGATCTGGTAGACGATGCTAAAGTGAAATAATTCACCTCACGGCAAAAGCCATTTATTTATTAATTATTATCTTCATTCAAAACCGGGTCGCACAATTGCCGCCAATTGTGCTTAGATATCCGGGTATGGAGCAGTAACTACATTGGGTCAATCAGACCCTTATAACCAGAAACACAATTACAAAATGCAGGTCCCTTCCAAAAAAGATATTCTTGCCCGGCTCGGGATAGAGAAGTTAAATGATATGCAGGAAACTGCAAATACCACTATCATAAAAGAAAAAAACACGCTCTTACTCTCCCCTACCGGCTCAGGGAAAACTATAGCATTCCTGCTGCCAGTGCTGAACATATTAAAAACAACAGCAAAGGGTGTACAATGTCTTATTTTAGTGCCTTCCCGCGAGCTTGCATTGCAGATAGAGCAGGTTTGGAAAAAAATGGGCACCGGCTTTAAGGCAAACTCATTTTACGGTGGCCACGATATTGAGACGGAGATCAACAACCTGGCTCAGGCCCCGGCACTCTTAATTGGCACCCCAGGCCGCATTGCCGACCATATCAACCGTGCTTCTTTTGCAACCGGAACGATAACCACCCTCATCCTCGATGAGTTTGACAAATCTCTGGCCCTAGGCTTTGAAGAAGAAATGTCCTTCATCGTAGGCAAGCTGCCCCATATTAATAAACGCATACTGGTTTCGGCAACAGCAGCAGTTACCATTCCCGAATTTACAGGCGCACAAAACCCTACCATACTCGATTTCATTTCTGAAACCCCAACCCAGGGATTAGAACTGAAAACGGTTATTTCAGATGAAAAGGACAAGGTAAATACCCTTGTGCAACTCCTCTCTTATATCGGTGCCGAGTCTACCCTCATCTTCTGCAACCACCGCGAGGCAGCTGAGCGTGCCGGCAAGCACCTCACCGATTTGGGTATAGACAATGCTTATTTTCATGGCGGCCTGGAGCAGATGGAGCGGGAACAAACACTTACCCGTTTCCGCAATGGAAGCGTCTATTTCCTCGTGGCTACAGATCTTGCAGCCCGTGGTCTCGATATTCCATCGGTAAAACATATAGTGCATTATCACCTTCCGGGCACAGCCGAGGAGTTCATTCACCGCAATGGCCGCACCGCCCGCATGAATGCCACCGGCACTGCCTACCTCCTCCTGCACAAGGACGAGTCTGTACCTGCATACATCACAGAAAAGCCGGAAGTGCTGGAATTACCAACCAATAGTCCTCTACCCCCAAAACCGGAATGGACAACCGTATACATAAGCGGCGGCAAAAAAGACAAGATCAACAAAACAGATATAGTAGGCTTCTTCTCAAAAGTAGGAGGCCTGGAAAAAGATGACCTCGGCATGCTGGAAGTAAAAGACTTCAACTCATTTGCAGCCGTTAAAAAGAACAAAGTAAAAGACCTCCTACGCAAAGTGCAGCAGAAAAAGATGAAAGGAAAGAAGTATAAGATAGCTGAAGCAAGATAACCCCTTCCCCAAAGTACTGCGGTGTCCCACACCTCAAAGGTGTAGGACACCTGTGAAAAAGATAAGTACAGCACCACGTCATCGCGAGGCGCCGGCATAGCCCTGTGAGCTGGCGGCAACGAAGCGATCTCTCGTTACTCAATTATTTTGTATGCAACTTGAAGTATAACTAACTTGTTAACGCTCCTTTCTCCTAAAGGTCGAGGTGTGGGACACCTAATAGTATTATACGGACATCTATAAACCAACGCGTATATTAGCCTACCTCCACCAACACTTCACAGCACTCACATCTTTTGTGGATATCTACACAACCCACACCCCGCGCCCCTTATGCCGTTAACAATCTTTAACTGCCACTTATCCACAAAGCACTTAATTATCTATCTCCTCATGCTAACTTTGATCCCAAAAAATACCCTAACCCAGCTATGGCAAAACGAGTGACAAACATTCTCGACGATTTAGACGATTTTTTTTTCAGGCACGCGGGTAGAGACGGAATGCTTTCCATAATTATATATCGTCATTTCAGGACATGACAGGGCAAGAAATGAGTAACTTTTGAGTAGGAAGTGAGCAAAGAATAGTGCACAACCTCATCTAGTCATTTGATTATCAACGCCAGACTGTGCAATAAAAAGAAAAATCGAAAAAATGAGCAACAACAAAAAAATACGGTTTACTCATCAGCCGGTTTATACAAGAGATGGGTCATGGCCACATCTGTAATAACAATATCCTATCCGCACATAACACAACTATGAACCCATGCGATTAACTTCGCTTCCAAAATAATATGCTGTGGCTAATATTTTTACGCATATCCCTTATAAGGAAACTGGTTATTTTTCAAAGCTCGTAACTGATTACATCAGCAATGACCCGGCTATCCAGCCTTTTTACAGCCTTCCGGCTACTGCCGATGGCCTCACAAGCGCCATCAAAGACAGGCAGGCTCACCCGGTAAACCGCACCACCCTGGTTGAAGTGCTAACAAAACAATACGAGCATCTGCCACATCAACCTGATACACATGCCAATATACGATCGCTGCTAAGCGAAAATACATTCACCATTTGCACAGCGCACCAGCCCAACCTGCTTACTGGCTACCTGTATTTCATATATAAAATACTTCATGCTATAAAGCTGGCAGAGCAGTTAAATGAAAAGCACCCCGGCAAACATTTTGTACCTGTTTACTACATGGGTAGCGAAGACAACGACCTTGCAGAGCTCGGCACATTCAAATTCAGGGGCGACAAGTATGTATGGGACGGAGATGGTCAAAGCGGGGCCGTGGGCCGCATGGACACTGCAAGCATTAAAAAATTGCTGGCCGACCTCCTGAAATATTTCGGACCTCCCGGCAGCAATTGCGATGAGCTGTCAGAATTGCTCACCACTGCCTACCTGAAACACGCAACCATCGGTAGCGCCACACAGTATCTTGTGCATGCACTATTTGGCCGCTATGGACTTGTTGTATTAGACCCGGATGATGCGGCGCTGAAGTCTCTATTCATTCCTGTAATGAAGGATGAATTATTACATCAGAACGCAAACCCGGTAATTACAAAACAGATAGAACTGCTCGCTGCTCACTACAAGATACAGGCACATCCCCGCGAAATAAACCTCTTTTATCTTGTAGATGGCCTTAGAGAAAGGATCGAAAAAAAAGCCGACAATTGGATAGTAATAAATACCGCCCTGCAGTTTAGTGAGCACGAGATCCTGGCTGAGCTGGAAAATCATCCGGAAAGATTTAGTCCTAATGTCATGTTGCGCGGCTTGTTTCAGGAAACTATCTTACCCAATATCGCATTCATCGGTGGTGGTGCGGAAGTAGCTTACTGGCTGCAATTACGTACCGTATTCCAGTATTACAAGGTCTTCTTCCCGGTCATTTATCTGCGCCAGTCTGTCCTTTGGATAGAAGCCGGTTATACAAAGCTTCGCGAACAATTACAACTGAGCGTTGCTGACATATTCAAACAAGATCAGAATTTGGTGCGCGACTACATCAGTCGCCATACCAATGGAGAGTGGCAAACCAGCGGGGAAACTGCTGCCATCGAAAATATTTTCAACAGCCTGGAACAAAAAGCCATTTTGCTCGACCCGACGTTGGAAAAGGCCGCAGGCGCTGCGCTTACAAAAATGAAGTACCAGCTGGAAATATTGGAGAAGAAGATGCTGAGAGCAGAGAAGCGAAAAATGGAAACTCATTTACTTCGAATAGAAAAACTGAAGAAGACACTGTTCCCTAACCATAGCCTGCAGGAAAGAGTCGAGAATTTCAGCGAATACTATCTGCAATACGGTCCTTCCTTTTTCGACATTCTGAAAGATGGCATTGATCCGTTTCACCCTCAATTCCTGATTGTAGAAGAATCTGGCGTATAACAATTGGTTAATTCACCACAGACTGTACACTCGCTATTTCATTTATGTACCTTACAAATTGTAACTTACAGCCGTGAACCCAGTTACACTCAGGCGGCATCCGCTGAAATTCTACTTCGTTATTTTTTTTATGGCCATCTTCTGCTGCTCACTCGGCGGCCTTATCCTTTGGGTGGGTGTCAGGTCTGGCGAACGGGGAGAAAGTGGCTATCTAACTATGGTTGCGTTCGCGCTTGTCTTTATCCTGTTGGGAATTTTTACCGTTTTCAAATATTTCAGTAACACACCGGTAGTCAGGGCCGATCAATACCAGGTCACATTCAACGACACGGAGGCTTACCAGTGGCAGGATCTAAGTTCAGTTGAGCTCTCCGGTAAGCAACCATTCAAATACCTGCTCACTTTCCAGATGGAAGGGATGATACTAAGGTTTAGGAGCGGCAATGAAAAATACCTGTATGACGACCTTTACGCCAACACCGGGGAAATGAAATCATTCATCCAGCAAGTAGTCGTCGATAAGCAAGCGGCTTTCACTTACCATAAAGAGAACGCAAACACAGGCGAACTTCCGGCAGAGACGTTTGTATCGTTTAAGGGAAATCAATTTACATCATTACGCGGTTTAACGATTTGGGGTATGTATGCGGTAATAGCTATTATGCTTATCAGCCGTCCGCACTATTTCGACAATATCAACATCCCCAAATTCGTCCTGGTATTCGGAGCGTTTTGCGTAGCCTGGTTCTTTTTTCTGTCCCTTTTACTCAACTATTTCCTGGTGTCTGAGCACTACCTCGTAGTTAAGAACCACAACCTCTTCTGGAAAAATCGCATCTACAAATTGTCTGATATCAGGGAGGTAACTATTGAGACACAGGGCAAAATGCCAAACAGCTTTCGCATTATTACTAAGGACTTCGACAGCAAAGTATTCCCGGCAGGCACCCTTCGCGACAAGCATTGGCGTATTCTTAAAGAAAAACTGGAAAGAAAAGGAATAAGGGTAAGAAATGATAGTCCGTTCCTTAACGCATAGATCACGGCCTCATCATTGAATCATAACTAATCACACGGTAAGTAACCGAAGTATCTATTTGTACGTAACTGCTGTTAAGAGTTGTCGCTGCCCTTTTCTCCCAGGCCCCTAACAAGGTATCCTTGCTCGCAGTGTTAAAGCCTTTGATCTGGTCTGCGGTAAGAAAAATAAATGTGCGCTGAGGCATCTCACCTTTCAGGTTAGAAATAAAGATACTTTCCACGGGTGATGCCCAGGTTATAATAAGTGTATGGTCAGCTGCCTCAGGCAATGGTTGCTGTATGATAGCCTTCGTAAGCTTTTTTTGCGCCATGTGTACATTTATTTCTTCCAGCAGTGCCAGCCGGTTCGAGAAAGGTGTCACCGCACAAACTATGTAAATAATGCGAACCACGTAAACGAATGAAAAAAGGGCAACAACCCAACGCGGCTTTAAGTAAGGCAATACGTAATAAACAAACGGAGCACAACAAATGATCACCAGCGGAGCATACTCACTTTCCATATAGCTCCTTGAAATAGAATCGCGGAAAGTAATACAGGTAAGAACCAGGTAACCCGCAAAAAAAAGCAGGGTCCATAAAACCAGGCCATACTTCCTCTTCACCGACAACCCAACGAGTCCCGCGATGGACAGGATTGTAAACAACCAGTAATGAGTAACGCAATTAGTCGTAAAAAAACGAAACTGTTCAGATGCAAAAATGGTAGACAGGGTATGATAATCAAAAGTAGTAATTGACTCAATCTTGCTGCTGTCATAGCCATGGTGCATACCCTGGTAAAACTTGATGTATGCCAAAACGACTAAAACAACTGAGAACAACGTGGTCTGAAACCGGCTGAGTGATTTGAAGCCCTGTTTGCTCGCTGCAAGAAAAAACCACAAGTACACTGCGGGGAGCATCACCAGCGGATGTGTCCAGATCGCCAGGAAGAACATTGCAATGAAAAACACTAACTGCAGCAGCAAAGACTTTTGTCCGGCAGCCGCATTGTTACATACAGCAAATGCCAGCATCAGCCATGCTATACCCTGGTGCACCTCGTTATTCGACCAATAAAATGTGTCGCTCGCAAAGAGCGTATAGTACAGCCCGAGTAATATCGCAAGAGCATAATTCCGGAATTTGTATACCAGCAGCAACGCTATTGACAGGTAAAAGATGTAAAAGCCCGCAGAATAGAAGATCATGAGTGCCACCAGCGGGAAGTGGAGGCGCAAACCCAGCCAGGGGAAAGCCTGCGAGACAAACGAACCATACCGGTGCTCTTCAATGTGTAGCTGGCCATCGCTTATTATGCGAAACAAAATGTGCGGTGCATCCGCATAAAGCATCCGCTCCTTGTAGTATACAACAGCAAGTATCAGCAGCACTAGTATCGCCAGCGCGGCAAGCCGCCCGGCGACGCGCATCGGCTGATTGCCATTGGAGAGGGTACTATTTTCGGGCATCGTGTAAATATATAGATTAATCCGGGCAGCCGCGATTGTACCCCTCCTGAAAATTGTGAGCACAAAACTTTTGTATGCTATACATTTACAATAAATTTGTAGACATTCGGAGGGGTGATTATCGTGAATTTGCTGGCAAATTATCAGACCACTATCCATTGTCATTGTAACAGGAAAAATTATGAGCCGTATACCATTTTTATCTGCTTTGCTACTCGTTTTGCTTGTTTCTGTTGCAGCTACTGCACAGGAACGTGGTGATGGCGAGGCTGCAGCAAGAAGGCAGATTCACGACAAGGATATTATTGATGGCCGTGGTAGCAAGGGCAAAGGAAGGGCAGGTAGCCGTTCGGGGGCAGCTAATGCTAATCAAGGCAAAAATACCACTGGCGTTTTTCGCAAGTTTGGTAATGACGAGGGAGAAAGCGAACCCGCTCCATTCTCCCATGGAAGAACGGAGCTTGGCGCAAAACTCGGAGTCAATTTCCAGGAAATGGCGAAGTCGCCATTTTCACCCAACTTTGCACCCGGCGTTGTGGGCGGAGGTTACTTTCGCCGCTATTTCCGGAGAACAGGCCTGAGAATGGAATTGCTGGCATCAACAGGCAGCTATACTTCCCAAAACCCTGCCGCTTACTATGCTGAGCATACTGCTACTATGGACACGGTGACTAAGAGTGCATTCAGGGCTGTTTACCTTTCCGTTCCCATTTTGTTTGAGCAGCGCATCTTCCGCAAAGTTTACGTCCAGGTAGGCCCGCAGATTTCATATCTGCTGTCGTCAAAAGACAAGAATGGAGAATTCACCAAAATATACGGGCGTAACGACATATTTAAGAAAGCCGAGTTCTCTATGCTAATAGGCGCAGAATATCAGCTGCCCTACAAATTGAGGGTTGGAGCGCGTTATATTAAAGGCCTTACCGACGTGAATAATAGCGTTTACCCCAAAGCATACTTTGCCTGGACGGTCAACTCACTCCAGGTATCCGTATCCTACAACCTGTTTCAAAGTAAGCCAGCCGCTCCGCGCCTAATTCCCGAAAAAGCGATGAAGGAGAAAAAGAAGCAAAAGACAGATAAGAGGGCATAATTTTTGTAGAACAATCTCTCGAAACAGACAAAAAACCCAAAGAAGAATGAAGCGTTTTCTATTATTGGTTGTATCAGCTGGCTTGCTCGTGGCGAATATCGCTAATGCCCAGCTACCTGGAGTTGACAAAGTAAAAAGGGCTCTTCCGAAATTTGACCTTGGTCCAAAACTGGGTGCCAACTTTCAGCAACTGAACGGGACCAACATAAGAAAAGAGTATGCCGGTGGTGTAGTGGGTGGTCTATTCATGGGTTTGCATAAGAACAGGATGGGGGTGCAAGTTGAAGGGCTTGCCAAAACAGCTAAATTTACAGTAGATAAACCAATTCCTATCGGATACAACCAACCGATAACTTATACAGTTAATGCAGTAGAACTTGAAATTCCGGTATTGTTTGAGTATCGGCTGTTCTGGCACTTATGGGCCCAGGCAGGAGGTCAGTTTTCTACAGTCCTGTCGGCCAAAACCACCAGTACTGATGTAAGAAATACCCTCTACAATGACGTAGCGGCAGTTATTGGCCTTGAGGTTCATCTCCCCATGCGTTTGAATATTGGCGCACGGTACATCTATGGCGTAACAAACGTTAACAACGAATCCATATCCACCTTGGCCGGCTCTATGAAAAACCGTACAATACAGGCATGTGTAGGATTCAGGCTGATTTGATGAACCGCAGTATAAAAAGTTGGCTAGTTCAGCCGTCCTAAGCAGGGCGGCTTTTTCGATCTTAAATTCCGGAATTACTTAAGTAACATAGGAGTAAACAAATGGTTGGGGCAGCCGTACTTCTTAGAGCCATTGCAAGAGGAGACAAATGAAATAAAGGCTATCCCGATAGCTATCGGGAGCACAATACGCCTGAGTTTTGGAAATAGCTGCATACGTTAATATTATGAATAGTAAAAAGCTCGTTTAACTTTGTACGAAGATACGTAAAAATATGAAATCACGTTATTTTATCATCATTCCTTAGCAGGTCAGTAGCACTGTCCATTCACGTCTAAAAATCACTAAAAAACACAAACGAGTAAATGAAACACATACATTTTATAGCCATCGGCGGCGCTATAATGCATCAATTAGCCCTAGCACTGCAACGCCAGGGTTACACAATCACAGGAAGCGATGACGAGATAACGGACCCTGCCAAAAGCAATCTGAAGACAGCAGGCCTCCTTCCCGAACAGTTTGGATGGTTTCCTGAGAAGATCAGCTCGGGTGCTCCGGATGCAATAGTGCTGGGTATGCACGCAAAGGCAGATAATCCTGAGCTGATTGCGGCTAAAGCGGCAGGTGTACCTATTTACTCATTTCCGCAATACGTATATGAAGTGAGCAAAAACAAAAAACGTGTAGTTGTAGCCGGCAGTCATGGTAAAACAACTATTACATCTATGATAATGCATATTCTTAAGCACCAGGGGATAAATTTCGATTACCTGGTAGGTGCCCGTGTGGCTGGCTTCGATCAGTCGGTGCAGCTTACGGATGCCCCGCTTATTGTTCTTGAGGGAGACGAATATCCGGCTTCCGTAGAGGAGAAGAGACCTAAAATTTTCTTTTACCATCCTCACATCAGCGTACTTAGCGGCATAGCATGGGACCATATAAATGTATTCCCAACCTATGAAAATTACTTCAATCAGTTTGAACAATACTTGCAAGGGCTTGATGACAACGTAAAGGTGTTCTATAATGATGAAGATGCTGAAGTACAGCGTGTAATGCAGACCAGCGGACAAAAGCTTACTACCGTTCCTTATGAGACACCACCATTCCATTACGAAGAAGGCGTTCCAATTATGGATACGGCATCAGGACCCGTAAAAGTCTCTGTTTTTGGCCGCCATAACCTGCTGAACATGCAGGCTGCAATAGATGTCTGCATGGAACTGGGCGTGTCCGAGAAAGATTGCTACGCAGCTATTGCTTCATTTACAGGCGCCGCCCGCCGGCTCGAGAAAGTAAAAGAAGAGGAGAACTTTCTTGTATACCGTGATTTCGCGCATGCACCCAGTAAACTGAAAGCCACCCTTAATGCTGTTCGTGAGGCCTACCCTACGCATCACCTGGTAGCCTGCTTTGAGCTGCATACATTTAGCAGCCTCAATGAAAAGTTTTTATCCGAGTATGCAAACAGCATGGATGCTGCCGACGACGCCATTGTTTTCTTTAGTCATCACGCCCTAAACCTTAAGGGCCTGCCTCCACTGGAGCCAATAACAGTAAGAAAATATTTTGACAGAACTGACGTTAATGTTGTGGACGAAAAAGAAGACCTTCTGGAGATGGTTAAGAAATTTGTAGCCCCACATTCACGGCAAGACGGTGCGGCGCCAAAGCCAGTGTTTTTATTACTGATGAGCTCGGGAACTTTCGATGGAATTGACTGGAATGCTGTAAGTTCGCATTAGATTGGCGGAAACAGGAATTGACATTTAGAGATTGGGAATTGGGTGCGTTATTTAAGACGTTCATCCAACTTAATCTCAGATAAAATACCAAATTCAATTCCTGGTAACCGATCGACAAATACCTCAAAAAACAAGCAATGCCAAAACTTACACTGAAAAGACCCATCATTTTTTTTGACCTGGAGACCACGGGCACTGACAATGCAAAGGACCGCATAGTTGAACTCGCTTTCATAAAGCTGATGCCTGATGGCAAACGCGATAAAATGGTTAAACGCCTTAATCCGGGCATGCCCATTCCGCCAGAGGTTACGGCTATACACGGCATTTCTGACGAGGATGTTAAGAATTGTCCTTCGTTCAAACAGATTGCCAGTACCCTTTACGAATGGATGAAAGGATGCGACCTGGGTGGCTACAACTCCAGCAAATTCGACCTGCCTGTACTGGCTGAGGAGTTTTTGCGGGCTGGTGTAAACGTTGACTTTACTGAGCGCCACATGATAGATGTACAGCAGATTTTCTTCAAAATGGAGGCGCGTACCCTTAGCGCTGCCTATTCATTTTATTGCAAAAAAGACCTGGAAAATGCCCACAGTGCTGAAGCGGACATACTGGCAACAATGGATGTACTGGAAGCCCAACTGGAGCGCTACCCTGATATAGGGAGTGATGTAAGCACACTACACCAGTTCACCCACACTGATGAATATGTGGACTATGCCCGGCGCATCATAATGAAAGATGGCCACCCCGTCTTCAACTTCGGCAAGCATAAAGGGCGCAAAGTGGAAGACATCTTTAATGCAGAACCACAGTACTACGACTGGATGATGCAGGCGGACTTCGCGCTGCATACCAAACAGAAAATATCTGAAATACTGAACCGTATGAAGTTGAAAAAAGCAGGACTAAAAGGTTAGTTGAGCTCATTTGGCGATTAGGTTATCGGTTAACTGGTTGATGAGTGACGCTTCAGATAGAGACATTGAGGAATTTGAACGAGTTTTACCAAATATTTCACCATTATTCATTACAATATCATTATTTTGCCGCTTAATTTCAGCGCCTGATTGGACAAGCTAGTTATTATACCGACCTATAACGAGAAGGAAAATATAGAGAAGATCATCCGTAAGGTTTTTTCTTTGCCGGGCGGCTTTCATCTGCTTATTGTAGACGATGGCTCACCTGATGGTACAGGAAATATCGTAAAGGACCTGCAAAAAGAATTCCCTGATCAATTGTTCATTCTAGAACGTTCCGGTAAGCTTGGTCTCGGTACCGCATACATTACCGGCTTTAAATGGGCACTACAGAAAGGCTATGAATACATCTTTGAGATGGACGCTGATTTTTCCCATGACCCGGAAGACCTTATCCGTCTGCATGCAGCATGCAGCAATGGTAAGGACCTTGTAGTAGGATCCCGGTACACTAAAGGAGGCCGGGTAGAAAACTGGCCATGGGACCGTATTTTTATCTCAAAAGGCGGTGCACTCTATACCAAGATGATTACCTGGATGCCTGTAAACGACCCAACGGCGGGATTTATATGCTACAACCGCAAGGTGCTGGCAGCTATACCGCTTGACAAAGTACATTTCGTGGGGTATGCATTTCAGATAGAAATGAAATACCGCGCCTGGAAACTAGGCTTTAAGATAGGCGAGGTTCCTATCACCTTCCGCGATAGGAAAGAGGGAATATCCAAAATGTCCGGCAGCATCATAAAAGAAGCAATGTACGGTGTTTGGAAAATGAGAGGGTTTTCAAATGAGCACTAAACTCTAGTCCTTAACCGGGATCCAGCCTTTGCTATTTTCAACCAATAAGTGCACTGTGCTCTTTAGCTAAATTGTTGAGTGCATTATCCAGTGTTATTAACCAACCCGCTCTCTTCAACCTATTTCTTCTCGGCCACAAAATTTAATCCGAAGAAAAAATACTCGCGGCGCAAGCCTTTGCCTTGTTGTATCTTTTGTTCTTTTTCCAGCAGCTTTTCAGGGTCTGAAAAACGATAGTTAAATGGCAGGTAGTAGCGTACATATTGCACACTGCCTGCGTTAATGCGAAACTTATTCTTTTCAAAAAGCCGCCCCCATGTTTCCAGGCTCCTTATATTCTCATTGCCTATCAGGATGTCCTTCTTCAACTTCTCATCCCAGATGGTGATGATGCGTTTATTGCCACGGTACTTATACAACTTCAACCGCTGAATAATATTATTACCGTTTTCCTCTATAGAAAGCACCCTACCCCCTGGCCGCAAGCTGGCATTAAATATTTCCAGGGCATCATCAATAGGCTCCAGGTGATGCAGCGTGTCCTGTACTATGATCCAGTCGTAGCTATTGGCGGCTGGCCGGTTGTCGAACAGGTTTTCGTAGGTGCATGTAAAAAGTGAGGTATCGCCATATTGCCCCCACCAGGCCACCCGCTTCTTTATGGTATCGTAGTAGAATTCAAGCGTAGTACCGTATGTCTTTATACCATTCATTGCCAGGAAAAGGCACGTAGTACCATAGCCGCATCCACAATCCCATATTGATACCGGCATGCCCTCCCGATTCTCCTCTACGAGGTAGCGGGCTATGTAACGCAGGCGCTGTAAAAAATAGTTCCTGCGGAAATGCCACGAGGACTGTTTCCCAAGGAATTTATAATAAGGCTGCATTTCAGTATGTACTTCCAGTTCTTTAAGCATGAGCTCGAAAAACCGCTCCGGTGACATAGTCAATTCCAAAATTCGATATCTTTTAAAAGGACGGCAAAAGTAACAAGTCTGGCGTAGAATGTCTAAAATTGGGGATGATAACCCAAATATCCACACTTGATTTTAAAGATGCAGGCTGCGGGCAAGTGATCCGGTAATGCATGATATCCCAGCTACCTCTATTGACTTTTGTTACGCCTGAAAGGCCGGATAGTACACTGTTACTGTATACGATAGTACTAGAATATTTTCATGAGGCCGGCAAACAGCAACGCAATACCCACCGAGGTAAGACCAATTAGCGTGAAGTTACCTGCACCCATAGACCCTGAAATCAACGTAATGACGCAACTGGCGAAGCAGGTGGTAATGCCGGCAGCTACCAGTATATGACCGCTGCTTCTGCGTTTAGCAGCATGCTGCTGCAGCTTATCTTCTATATGATTTGCGAAAGCAGAAAGCTCAAAACCCTTTTCGAGCAGCGTAGCTTCTATGTCGGCGCGGCCGCGACCAACAGCCAGCGACTGGTCTATTATTTTAGTTACCTCAACAGTTGCAGCCTCCATAAATAAGAAGATTTTCAACAAGTTAAGTAATTTTAATTACATACACTGATTTAAATCAACATTTTCATATGATTGACTTGAAGAACGCCTACTTAGGAACGGTGGCGTCTACTGTCTTATAAGCAATACGTGCGCGCCACTTGACTATCTCGTACCATATAACCGAAAGGAAGCCTGCTGCGGTGACAATAAGCAGCTGTTGTGGCGCTAACGGTACCAACCCGAAAAAGGCAGCGAACGGTGTAATGTATAAGAGTAAGGCACTGACGACCACAGTGGCACTAATAATCAGAGGGACCAGGTTATTCTTATACCGCATGGTAGTGAAGACGGAAAAATGGAATGAACGATTAACGAGCGTAAGAAAAATATTAGCAACAATAAGCACGGCGAAAACCATAGTGCGCGTTCCAGCTTCATTGATCCCCTGCACTATTGCGTACTGACAGATAAGTAAGGCCACGGCAGCTATGACCAGCCCCTGCAGCAAGCTGGTGGCAAGTTCCCTCCATTGGAAAAAAGAGGTAGTGAAAGCCCTGGGCCTGTGCTTCATTGCATCCTTCTCCATTGGTTCATTTTCGAAAATAATAGAACAGGTAGGGCCCATAATTAACTCCAGGAAAATAATGTGCAATGGAGAGAAAATGTTAGGATACTTCCACCCAAGGGCCAGCGGAATGAAAACGACTAAAATAATAGGCACATGTATAGAGATTATATACCGGATCGCCTTTTTAAGGTTGGTGTATATTCTGCGGCCCATGGCTACTGCGTCAACCATTTTAGAAAGATCGTCTTCCAACAGAATGAGGGATGCTGCCTGCTTCGCTATTTCAGTACCCTTTTTGCCCATGGCAATACCAATGTGTGCTGCCTTTAATGCGGGGCCATCGTTAACACCATCGCCTGTCATGGCCACAATTTCCTGTTGGGCTTTCAGTGCATTGATGACCCTCAGTTTCGCATCAGGGTACATGCGGGTGAAGATGCTGATATCCTTGACTTTAGCTGCAAGCTCATCATCCGTTAGTGCCATTAGCTCATCGCCGCCTATGCAATTGCCGGCATTTTTAAAATGGATCTGCTGCGCAACGGCCTGGGTGGTTGCTGCATTGTCGCCGGTAATTATCTTGACCGCTATTCCTGCATTATAAAAGCTTTGAAGTACCGTTTCAATATTCTTCTTTGGCGGATCGTAAAAGGCTACCAAACCCTTAAAAGCAAACTTAAGCTCCTGCTGTGTAGCCGGAAAATCAGTTCCGGTATAGAGCGCTTCGCCCACGCCCAGAATACGGTAACCCTCGGCTGCCAGCGCATTTATCGCAGCAGTAATGCTGTCTTTCTCAGCTTCAGGCAATGAGGACACCGCCATAATTGCCTCAGGCGCGCCTTTGGCAGCGATAATACGCGATCCACTGCCATCCTCGTGCACATGCGTCATCATAGGCGGGATGCCACCAAGTGGGTACTCATGTATTAATTTATATCCCGGCCGCATATCTTCCTTACCCAATTTTAAATAGGCTTCATGCAGCGCTACCTCCATGGGGTCGAACGGTATGGGCTCGCTTGCCCACATGGCCAGGGTTATCAGTTCCTGCTCCTGAGGGTCTAACGGGTCATTCGCACCAGTGATTTTTTGGCCGGCCAGGGTAAATAGCTTTGCCAGGGTCATTTTGTTTTCAGTTATTGTCCCTGTTTTATCTACGCATATTACTGATGCACTTCCGAGCGTCTCCACTGTCTTCATTTCCTTCACTACCACACCCAGCTTCATAAGGCGCCACGCACCCAAGGCCATAAACGTGGTGAAGGCCACAGGTATCTCTTCAGGCAGTATGCTCATGGCCAGCGTGAGCGCTTTTAAAAGACTATCCAGCAGCATGTGTGACCGCAGATAGTTGATAAGCCATACAGTAACAAAGACAATGGCACCAGCAATCACCATCTTTTTAACAAAGTCATTGATCTGCAGCTCAAGCGGTGTTTTTTCTTCTTCTATGCTCTCCAGGCTTTTTCCTATTTTGCCCAGGCGCGTTTTGTTGCCTATTGCCATTACCCGCACAATAGCCAGGCCAGTGGCTACAGTAGTGCCCTGAAAGACCAGATTGTCTTCCTGCAAATGGTCTTTAAAAACCGGCAGCGACTCCCCAGTTAGTATAGATTCATTCACTGAAAAGTCGTTTGAGCTTATAATGGCTCCATCAGCGCTGACGGAGGTGCCTTCTTCTATTCTTAAAAGGTCACCTACCACCAGGTCTTCGCTCTTTATTTCCAGCAGTTCGCCACTCCTTATAACCTTGCTACGCGGATGGGTGAAGTCTTTCAAAGCGGCAAGCGCATTGCGGCTGCGAGCATTCTGATACAACGATATACCGGAGACTACTACTATTGCAGCAGCCATGAATATACCATCGCCCACCTTGCCACTAATAAAATAGATGGCTGAGGTGACGAGCAGCAAAATGACCATGGGCTCCTGTGCCAGTTCTTTAATGGCATCAATAAAGCCGGATTCTTTCTTGAAAGTCAGCGTGTTGGTGCCGAATTTTGCCCGTGCAGCTGCAACCTCTGTCTCATTCAATCCCCGTTCCTTATCAATATCTTCGTTCATGCGATGTGGGTGGCGTAGATAATTACCTTTATCTAATGCAAGTTAGTTATTCAAGGCTCCTGCAGCTACCCATTTTTTTACCTGGGTTACCTGGCAGTCCGACAGTTGAAGTGAGGCAGAAGGCATAGGATTGTAGCCCGGAAGGTGCGAAATATTGCCTATGAGGCGGCCATTTACTGCGGCATTCTTAACACTGGAATAATCTGCGAGACTGCCACCGGCTGCGGCTGACGAACTGTGGCAACCTACACAGTAGCTCTGCATCATGGGCGCTATGACGCCGCTGTAGGTAAACGAACCAGTGTCGCAAGTGCTGGTGCAGGCGCCACCATCTACCGCGCCGTAAGCGATCCATCGTTTTATCAGGTCGAGCTGTGCCGTGGAAAGAGGTGGCGCATTCTGTGGCATTTTTTCATCTTCGTCGGCGGTTATGGCTATAGACTCCCATATGCTGCTGGCGGCAGCGTTGCCTGGTACTATCCCTTTTTTTATTATACCTGCATAACTATCCAGCTGATAACCACTTTTGTGCGACTGTGCATCATGGCAACCGCTTTTGGCGCAGTTAGACACAAAAATGGGCAGTATATCACGTTCGAAACATATAGCGGGGTCGTTGGTGCGCTGCGTTGTCGGCAGCACATACGGCGCGTGAACACATGCGTTCATACCCGCCACCACAACAAGCAAGGTAAATGCCAGTACTTCAATCGCCTTCCTAATTCTAAATCTTTCCATAGTGTTGCCGTCTAATACCCTACCTAAATATCACCATTAATAACCGATTCAAACAATTGATTTTCAATAATTAACAAATAATTTCGATTGCTGGAATTTCATTTTACTATTTATGCGCGACGAATATGGGTACTTTATGATCCTGAATCGCCTGTGTGATAAAACTCCTTTTTAGCAACTCTGATAAAGCGGAGCGGCCATAAGCGCCGGTAACCAAAACAGATCTGCCATGGTCACTGAGCCATGAACTAAAATACACTTTAGGATCGATCTGTAGCTTTTTGATAGTCAGGTCTTTAAAATGACATTGAGCGAACTCCTCAATATATTTGACATCCGGAATGTCGCTGTCTTTAACGGCGGAGACGAGTAACGTCTTTAGGTTTGTAAACTCGGGCAACAGGTAGGCAAACTGCTTAATAGCGTGCACGGAAGATTCACTTCCATCGTAGGCAAGGATAACATTACTCGGAAAGCCGTAATGTTCTGGCACCAGAACTACCGGACATTCTGCTTTGTGCAGCACATTTTCTAAGTAGTCTTCCTGCAAGTCTTTGCCCAGATTCTCGTAGAATAATTCGCTGCTCAGCACCATGAGATCCGCAAAGCGAGACTGGAATTTTATCTCAGAGATGACGTGGCGGCTGAGGTCGGGGTGCAAATTGTATTCTATATTATACTCTTTACACTGCGCCTTAAAGTGGCTGATATTCTGCTGGATAACGCCCATATCTTCGAAAGCAATATCCGAATAATACGCTGGTCCGGTAAGCCCGCCCAGCGAATAGAGCAATTCGGCATAGTCTACCACGGGCAGGAACAAGCCAGTCACAAGAATACGTTCTTTCTCATTGAGCTGACGGACGAAGTCAAACGCACCTTGCGAGAAATGGTGACCATCGAATACTACAACTACTTTTTTCATGTGTTGATTTTTACTAGTGAGCGGATTGAGGCCCATTTTCACAGGCTGAGAAATAACTATGATTACTTTGCGCCGGTTGGCCCTTCAACCCGGTGGTATATATTTCAGCCGTCTGAGCAAGTGAACCAAAGAAAACTAACAGATCAGCAGGGTTCTTTACTGCAGCCAGGTTGTTTACGATAAAGTCATTGAGCGAAGTACCCACATCTAACCATTCCCCATGGTGCATCGCATTTTTCATGTCGCCACCATGGTATAAGTCTTCGCAGTAGGCTATGACCGCATCGGTATAGAGCATATCTATATGCCAAAGCGTAATACTGTGTTCGGCAAGGGATGAAATTGTTTCATTGATTGCAACAAGCTCATTAAAGTTATACCGGTTTCTTGTACCCGTGACTCTGGCCGAACTGTCCATATTTTGCAACAGTACAGTGCGGAGGCCCGCAGCATGCGGCGAATCACAGACCCAAAACATGTGGTGGTGATGCGCTTTGTAAAATCTGCCTACCAGTTCAGGATATAGCAGGTCCGGACCGGCAAACGCGCGCGGCGCAGGGCCAAACAGCGCTACGGCCAGCATAGTGATGATGATATTTTTATAGTTGGATCTCATTGGTCTTGTTTATCGCGATACGAGCCCGCCGTCTATTACTAATTCGGCACCCGTGGTGTAGGTGGCTTCTGCCGACGCCAGGTAAAGGGCACCATAGGCCACTTCCATGACATTGCCGATCCGGCCCATGGGACACATGTTCTTCACTATTTCGTCGCCGCCCTCCATGCTTACTATTGCCTCCGTCATAGGAGTGAGCACGCCTCCGGGATGTATAGAATTCACCCGGATGTTGTACTTAGCAAGCTCTACTGCCAGATCTTTTGTGAGTAACCGCAAACCACCCTTAGACGATGTATAAGCAGGACCATTGCCACCTACCAGACCAGCTATAGATGAAATATTGACGATGGAACCGCCATTCGCCTTCATATGTGGTATACATAACTTGCTGCCAAGAAAAGGCCCTGTGAGGTTTATTGCTATCACCCTATCCCACTGTTCTTTAGTGGTGTTCTCTGTGGTGGCACCTGCTGGGTATATACCCGCATTATTGATGAGGATGTCGATATGGCCATAGAGAGCCAGCGTGCGGGCTACCACCTGCTGCCACTCATTTTCGGAAGCCACATCGTGCGCCATATGAGCTATCGGGACACCTACTTTCTTAGCCTCATCTACCCATTCGGACAGTTTTTCGCCTTGAATATCGGTAGCCATCACATTAGCACCTTCGGCGGCAAACAGCTTTGCCATAGCGGCCCCCATGCCACCTGCCGCGCCGGTAATAATGGCTACTTTATCGTGTAATCTTTTCATAGTACTTTAGATTTTCAATGAATGCCCAATCCGGCATCATACATTAAATGGAAAATTACTGTATTGACTTCCGCGTATTTATGACCTGGGTTTGTTTAAAAGATGATCTTCATCAGGAAAAAGCGAGCCGCTTCATACTGCCCATTTCCGGTATAACGAGAAAATAGTTATTGCGCACATTGCTATTGAAAATCAATTAGTTATTGCAATAATTTTTCCGGTTTTTTCCGGTTCCGGAAACACAATTGCAGCGGCGCAAAAGGCGCTAAGCCTGAAGCTTTTAGTATGAATGCCCCACTTTGACATAAATAGAAATGTTGTTGATATGGGGCATTTTGAAATCCTGGTGCTTTGAAATCCAGCAGGTTACATATAAAACCATGCCCCGCTTTGCCTCATGTGGGGTATTTCTCCTTCGCTTATCGTCTGGAATAACCGATCAATGAGTATAGCAGGGGATTCAAGAGTTTTCTGCGGGCATTTCCGCCCCATTTTTACCCGTTTGTGCCTCGTCTGAAATGTGATCGTTTGATCAATATGATTCCTGTTTGGGAAATGAATGGCCCATTTAGTACCTCAAAAATGCCTCGAAATTACCCACGTTACCTGAGCCGGAATTTTTAGAATTTAAGAATTCCTTGAATTGGGTTATCCAGGGAGACGTGTGCGATATCAAAAAGATCTGGTACGAAACCGCTAAATTTGCCTCAAATTTACAAAGTGGTTTAACATGGTCCAACACGTTTTGTTTATGGGGGTATTGTGGGTTTCGTTAAGGTGTGGCCATGCGCACACCCTAACGGTTACAAGGGATTGCAAATCCGAACCGGCGGAATTTCGTTGGGGATACTCGTTCTAATGCACTCTGTCACTCCCAGTTAACAGCAAATTTTACACGTAAGGCACTGCCAGAACTACTAATTCTAGTAGTTTTTTTAAGGGTTATTTAAGCAGATTTGCAAGGGCAGGTAAAATAGTCGGCTCTTTTATTAAAATACTGTTAAAAAACGCCTGCTATACCGGGCAATAAGACAGTGCCAAAATAGGAACGGGTAAAGAAAAATTGAAAATGAAAGGCAGGTTCTCCAATAAGGTAAAATATACATTAGCCGGGGCACTACTCGGTTTTGCCTTCTTGTTGGGTGCCCTGTACCTACACGCCCACCTTAACGATAGCTCCTTTACTTTTCAGTTTTTCCTGCAGCAACAAAAAGAAGACGAACTGATATGGGTAATAGACACGGCGCCCATCGTATTAGCCATTGCCATAGGTTATGCCGGCAGAACAAGGGATTTTTACCAGAAAATACTTGATAATTTACCCAGCGACATTGCGGTATTTGATCAAAATCACCGATATGTGTACGTAAACCCATCGGCAATAAAAGACAAGGCGCTACGACGGAAGATAATAGGCATGAACGACTATGAATACTGCGCATACCGGAACAGGGATACTAGCTATGCAGATGAGCGGCGAAAGGAATTTTTACTGGCTAAACAAATAGCAGGCGGCCTTAAGTGGGAAGAAACGATAAAAGATGCCGCGGGAAATAGGGTAACTAATCTGAGAAGATTTTTCCCGATAAATGATAGGAAGGGCAAGATGCTCTGGATGGTAGGTTATGCCGTGGAAATAACGGACCGAAAGGTGCTGGAAGAAAAACAGGAGGCCCTGATAAAAAGACTGGAGCAAAAAAACAATAAACTAAATGACTTCAGCAGCATAATAGCGCACAATATAAGGGGACCTATGACCAACATGTCTGCGATAATAAACCTGCTGGATGATACCGATGATCCAGCGCAGCAGAAAGAACTGCAATCTTATCTGAAGCCATGTATTGAAGGCGTATCGGCAGTGCTAAACCAACTGGTGGACTCATTGTATGTGATGCAGGATACTGATGTAGAGTACCGCAACAACCTGATTGACGACTGCCTGAATATTGTATTTAAATCACTGGACCTGGAAATAAAAAAGTGCGGAGCTTCCGTGCAAAAGAACTTCAGCACAGAAGCAACTATCTATGCGCCTGAAAAATACATTTTGAGCATACTCCACAACCTGGTAAGCAATGCGCTGAAGTACCGGGCAGAGGACCGGAAACCGGAAATAATAATAGCTATAACTGAAGAAACAAATGAATTGACACTATCAGTGAAAGACAACGGCTTGGGGATAGACCTGAGGAAGAATGGCGATAAATTATTTAAAATAGGCAAGGTATTTCACAACCATACCGACTCGAAGGGCTTTGGCCTGTTCATGACCAAATCGCAGGTAGAATCAATGAATGGCAAAATATGGGTAGAAAGTGAGCCGGGCAATGGCGCAACATTTTTTATTCAGCTAAAAAACAAAAAATGAAAAAAGATCTGACCGTACTTCTTGTTGACGATGATAGAATAACAGTTTTCCTGACACAAAAACTCATATCAGGTTTTGAGATCAAAGAGCTGGTATGCAAAGAAAACGGCAAGGCGGGAATAGACTATCTAGTGGCCAGGAAAGACGCATCGCTGGAGTTACCGGATATAGTGCTGCTGGACCTGAACATGCCTGTGCTTGACGGATGGGGCTTTCTTGAGGCATTCAGCGAAAGCTGCTGCGCAGATAATCCGAAAGTAGCTATATACATTTGCAGCTCTTCAGATGCACCGACAGATATTTTGCGGGCAAAAACCTATCCATTTGTGCGGCAATTTATAACGAAGCCACTGACCCCTAAAATATTTTCAGAGGTGCTGACGAATGCTGTAAATCACAAGGTATAAAAAGGTAACCCCACCTTTAATAAAAGCGACCTAGAAAGATGAATTTGCGGATGCTGCAATTACCCATTTGGCACTGGAAAGCGCAGCCGAAAAAGATTCTAAATGCTACTTTTTGACCCGAAAAATTATGACAAACAGACTGAATATACTAAAAAAAGAAATAAAACCACTACGTGATAAGCTGGTGGATCACCGGCTGTACGGAGAGATAAAATCCCTGCGAGAATTACAGATTTTTATGGAACATCATGTATTTGCAGTATGGGATTTTATGTCATTGCTTAAATCTCTGCAAGTGAAACTGACCTGTGTAGAGGTACCCTGGGTGCCTAAAGGCAACCCTGCGACACGATACCTGATAAACGAAATAGTAACGGGGGAGGAAAGCGATGTAGACCAGCACGGCAACAGGGTAAGCCATTTTGAGCTATACCTGAAGGCTATGGAGCAGGCTGGCTGTGATACAGGCACAATAGCCCTGCTGATACATGCATTACAGACCAACCCAGACTTGACGCAGGCGTTGCAAAATTGTAACCCACCGGTAGCAGTGCCTGATTTTGTACATAATACTTTTGCAACTATAGCAACCGGGAAACCACATGTGCTTGCTGCCGTGTTCACCTTTGGCCGGGAAGACCTGATACCGGGCATGTTTGTTTCTTTTGTGAAAGACCTGAACAGAGAAACAGCTAACAAGGCCGGCATATTCCAGTACTACCTGGAACGACATATAGAAGTAGACGGAGGGCACCACTCTCACCTGGCTTACGAAATGACCGAACAGCTATGTGGTGATAACGAGGCGTATTGGCAAGAGGCAACCAGCTATGTAAAAGAGGCGCTGAGTGCGAGAATAAGGTTATGGGACGGCATAGTGCTGGAGATACAAAACAACAGGGTTAAAAACTGATCCTATCGCCCATAGGTAGTCTAAGACTCGGATTACATGCACAACTTTTATTACAATTTGAAAATCAATTAAAAATAAAAAAATAAAAATTATATTTGTAAAATGTTTTTAAATATCTGGTTTTAAATTAAAAAAATAGTAATGAAAAAAATAGACATTGTAGATATATTAATTTTATTAGCGGCATTCGTGTCTTTAATTTATTCCGAAATGTCCTGGTTTAAGGGAGAAAGGGAGAGCGCTTTATTTGTAGGGCTATGGGTGCCGTCGATCATTGGATTTGGGATATATTTAAAACTCATGAAAAGGAATTAGTATGACCGAATATATACCATATTTTGCCGGAATAATAACTTTGATATTCGGAGTAGCGTTTGTGTTAGCTATTTATAGAATGCAAAAAGATAATTAGACCTACACACATCTGTGTTGTTTCAGATATTGCATCTGAATTTTTGATGTAAACTGTATCCCAACGGTGCTTATAATGTTTTGCCTATTTGTTTACCCCGTTATGCTAAAATCAGTTGCTTCTATTTGTATCCATAAAAAAATATCGTTCAGTTGAAAAGTGGAGAAAGTGCTCTATAAGCTGACTTGTTCTACAGGAATCCGCGGATGAATGGGGTCTATCTGTTCAGCGAGCCCAGGACAAGATGATTAGAGCATAGAACAGACAAGCGAGCGAGGCAACGGAAGTAGATTGTAGCGGTGGGGCTGGATCAAGGAGATTAATTCACGATTCGAGTTATTATCCTTACCTTTACCGCCCAATTATTTTATAGCAAAAAAAAGTTTTTCTTTTTGTTGGTTTAAATAATTCCATTACCTTTGCACTCCATTTAAAAATTATATTACTAACGTAAGCATGCCTACCATACAACAATTAGTACGTAAAGGCCGTGAGCAAATGCGGACAAAGTCAAAGTCCCGCGCACTGGATTCCTGCCCACAACGCCGTGGAGTTTGTACCCGTGTGTATACTACCACGCCAAAGAAACCAAACTCAGCCCTCCGCAAGGTGGCAAAAGTGCGCCTTACCAATAAGGTAGAGGTGATCGCCTACATACCCGGTGAAGGGCACAACCTGCAGGAGCACTCAATAGTGCTTATCCGCGGTGGTCGTGTTAAGGATCTTCCAGGTGTGCGTTACCACATTGTACGCGGAGCGCTTGATACTGCGGGTGTAAAAGACCGTAAGAAGAGCCGTAGTAAATATGGTACTAAGCGAGCAAAAGCAGGCGCAGCAGCACCAGCTAAAAAGAAATAATTTTAATAACTAAATATAAGCGAGTCATTCGATGAGAAAGGCACAAGCAAAAAAACTCCCATTAGCACCCGATCCTAAGTTCAGGGATAAGAACGTTACCCGTTTCGTTAACTGCCTTATGATAGGTGGTAACAAAACAGTAGTATTGGGCGCATTTTATGATGCTTTGGATAAAGTATCAAAAACAACCAGCGAAGACGGTTATGAAGTGTGGAAACGCGCTCTTGTAAACGTAACTCCAGCGGTAGAAGTTCGTAGCCGCCGTATAGGTGGTGCTACTTTCCAGATACCTGCAGAAGTTCGCCCTGACCGTAAGATATCTCTGAGCATGAAGTGGCTTATCCGCTTCAGCCGCGAGCGCAACGGTAAAACCATAGCTGACAAGCTGGCTAATGAAATAGTAGCAGCAGCTAAGGGTGAAGGTGGTGCTTTCAAAAAGAAAGAAGATACGCACCGTATGGCTGAGGCCAACAAGGCGTTCTCGCACTTCAAAGTATAACAACAGCTTTGTTTATAAGATTGAAAAGTCCTGCCAGGTGGCGGGACTTTTTGTTTGAAGGGAATGGTTTCTCGCGAAGGCGCGGAGGCGCTGTTCACTCAATTTGTTTTAAAGGCGCAACTCTTGAACTGGGCATTTTAAAAATTGTTACCAGAAGTATTTTTAGGTGGACGCAAATGAATAGTTTACGGAATCCCTGGGACATCCCTGAGAGTTCAGTCATTTAGCTTTCAAACTAAAATCATCCGACGCATAATCGAAATATTTTTTTGAATTTTTTTTCAAAAACATTTGGAGATTCAAAAAAGAGACGTACATTTGTTATGTAATCGTTAATGATTAACAAATAAAAGGTTAACGCGAAAAGAACATTAAGGTAACGAGGAGTACGCAGCAAAGGATAGTTTGGGGATTCTATCGGATGCTAAAAACACAAAGCCTGGCCCTGAGACACTGTCGAACAGTGAGCTCGGGGCCAGCACTATTATGGGTAATTTGAAATGGCTCAATGGCTTAATGTCTCAATAGCTTAATGAGCATTACTCTACCTTTATTAGTACAGCCTGACGAAAAGTCCAATTTTTCATCATTTTACCAGAAGGCTGCTCCCGAAGCGTACTGTGGCCATGCATACTTACCAACAAAATATACCATAAAAATGGCTGAAAAGCAGTGCAGTAAAGGAATTAACCTGTTTTGAAAATTGTGGATATCTTCTTTTTGAAATTGAAAATGGTGTGGCTTTTTGACCTAATTTTGGTACATCAAATTCTGAAAAAAACAACCGATATATGGCAGACGATAAATTAAAAGTACTGAAACTGGCTCTTGACAAGATCGAGAAAGACTACGGCAAGGGGTCTGTGATGATGCTTGGCGACAAGCAAAAGGATGTGATGGAAGTGATAAGCACCGGCTCTATAGGGCTGGATGTGGCGCTGGGTGTTGGCGGCCTGCCCCGCGGCCGTATAGTAGAGATATATGGACCTGAGTCATCGGGTAAAACAACGATAGCGATACATACTATAGCACAGGCACAAAAGAAGGGTGGCATATGCGCTATAATAGATGCAGAGCACGCATTTGACGCCAGTTATGCACGTAAACTGGGTGTGGATGTAGATAACCTCATCATCTCTCAGCCTGACTATGGTGAGCAGGGGCTGGAGATAGCCGACAGGCTCATATCATCGGGCGCAGTAGATGTAGTGGTAATTGACTCGGTAGCTGCACTGGTGCCTAAGGGTGAACTGGAAGGTGAAATGGGGGAAAGCAAGATGGGCCTGCAGGCCAGGCTGATGAGCCAGGCATTGCGTAAACTTACAGCTACAATATCACGCACAGGCTGCTGCTGCATATTCATCAACCAGCTGCGCGAAAAGATAGGTGTAATGTTTGGCAACCCGGAGACCACTACCGGTGGTAATGCGCTTAAGTTCTACGCATCTGTGCGCCTGGATATCCGCCGCATAAGCCAGATAAAAGATGGTGATGTAGCGAGCGGAAACCGCACACGTGTGAAGGTGGTAAAGAACAAGGTGGCACCACCCTTCCGCCAGGTGGAATTTGATATCATCTTTGGCGAAGGCATAAGCAAAGTGGGCGAGATCATAGACATGGGTGTAGAGCTCGGCTTGTTGCAAAAGAGCGGTTCATGGTTCAGCTATGGCGACAGCAAGATAGGACAGGGCCGCGATGCGGTGAAGCAGTTCCTGTTTGACAACGCCGAAGTAATGGACGATATAGAAAGCAAGATCCGCGAGGCGCTGATGCCATCGGCTGCAGTGGTAGCTTAGTTGGTTAATTGGTTGATTTGTTTCCTGGTTGAGTGGTTCCTTTGGGAGTGGAGACAGATCTTAATAGTAACGTTTTTTAGTTGGGTTAGTAACCACAGGCGCCGTGCTTTTGCACGGCGCTTTATTTTAAACCATTTCTAAATTTTAGGCATTTCTTGACGTTTGTCTTATTAATTTTGGTACTTAGGTATGTATTGGCTTAAAATTCCCTTAATGAGATCAAAACAACTACTCTTCTTACTTATTGCATTATCAGGGTTGGCGGCTTGCAGCAGCAGTAGCCATAAGTTTACTATAATAGGGAATATAAACGGGTTGCCTGAGCAAACAGTGGTACTGGAGCAGCTTACCGCCAATGATATCATAACTATTGTGGACTCTGAGCGATCTAAACCAGACGGACATTTTGAACTGTCGGGAGTGGCACCTGAGCCGGGTATTTACCGCATACATTTTCACCCTAACAAGTACATACTGCTCTCTATAGACAAGGGCAACATGAAAATAACCGGAGACTGGAACGCGCTGGAAAAATATGAAGTTGCAGGGTCTGACGCATCTAAACAATTGCAAGGATACCTGGCGACTGTGCGAAGCCACCTGAACGACTTTAATACCATGACCGGTGTACTGGATACACTGAAGGCGAGGGGCAACGATAGTATACTGGCAGTGGCTCAGAAGGACTTCCAGAACATGGGCCAGCATTTTACACAGTTTGTAGAGCGCTATGCAGATACTACCACGTATGAGCCTAATGCGATCTTTGCTGCTCGAATGCTGAACCCCGCAACAGAGGGCACTTTTCTTGATGCCTTCAGCCAGGGCGTGAACCGCAAGTTCCCGGGCACACGCATGTCGAAAGATTTCACCGAATATTACCTGAGGGTGAGCATGAACCAGAAGGGCCAACCTAAGAAACTACCTGCCGGTGCGGAAACATCGGGCCAGGCGGCACCAGAGGTGGCACTGCCAGATGTGAACGGCAAAGTAGTTACCTTGTCTTCCTTCAGAGGTAAATATGTGCTGATTGATTTCTGGGCTTCATGGTGTGCGCCATGCCGGGCTGAAAACCCAAACGTGGTAGCTGCCTACGAAAAATTTAAAGACAAAAACTTTACCATACTCAGTGTATCGCTCGACAACACAAAGGAGGCGTGGGAAAAAGCCATAAAATCTGACGGGCTCACCTGGACACAGGTAAGTGACCTGAAGGGTTGGCACTCTATGGCTGCTGCCATGTATAATGTGCAGTCAATTCCTTGTAACTTCCTGATAGATACTGCAGGAAAAATAATAGCCAAGAACCTGCGCGGCCAGCAACTGGAAGAAACGCTGCAGGCAATGGTGAAGTAACTAAAAAAAATTACCTGCCGACTGGCAGGTAAGAGAAGGTCTGTACAACACTATCAAAGCTTTTCATCGATTCTCAGCTTTGATTCAAAACTGCTGCAATCGATTCGCCAGCCATTTCAATAGTTTCATCTATATCCTTCGTGGACAGTGCATTGCTGATAAACCAGGTCTCATAGGCTGAAGGCGGCAGGTAGACACCGCTTTGCAGCATAGCGTGGAAGAACTTATTGAACAGTGCATTATTAGCAGATGCAGCGTCTGTAAAATTATTCACCGGCTTATCACTGAAATGTACACTGATCATGGAGCCAAAACGGTTGATAACATATGGCGTTCCGCTGGCTGTAAGTACCTCATTTAATCCCTTGTGCAAATACGCTGTCTTATCCTCAATGCCTTTGTAAATACCGGGATTGTCCTTCAGCGTTTTTAGCATGGTGTAACCCGCTATCATAGCTATAGGATTGCCGCTTAGCGTGCCGGCCTGGTATACATTGCCTAGTGGTGCTATATGCTGCATGATCTCTTTTTTGCCTCCGAAGGCGCCAACCGGCATGCCGCCACCAATCACCTTGCCATAAGTGACAAGGTCTGCATTGATACCCAGACGCTCCTGAGCACCACCCGCGGCCAGACGGAAACCTGTCATTACTTCATCGAAAATAAATACGATACCTTCCTTATCACAGATGGCCCTAAGCCCCTCCATGAAACCGGGCTGCGGGATTATACAACCCATATTGCCCGCAACGGGCTCTATTATTATTGCCGCAATTTCACCCTTATTGTCATCTACCAGCTGCTGCACTGCAGCAAGATCATTGTATGGAGCCGTTAATGTATCCATAGATACGCCAGCGGTAACGCCGGGCACTGTTTGAATATTAAAAGTAGCTACCCCACTACCCGCCTTCACCAGGAATGCATCAGCATGGCCATGATAGCAGCCTTCGAACTTGATGAACTTATTGCGGCCTGTATAGCCCCGTGCCAGCCTCAGTGCACTCATGCATGCCTCTGTACCGCTGCTCACCATACGCACCATGTCTACATTGGGCGCCATACTGATAATGAGTTCGGCCATTTCGATCTCCAGTTCGGTAGGTGCACCGAACGAAGTTGAGTACACCGCTTTATCCTGTATTGCCTTTACAACAGGTTCATAAGCATGACCCAATATCATAGGTCCCCAGGAGTTGATATAGTCTATGTAACGCAGACCATCGGCATCATACATGTAGGCGCCTTTCGCATGGTCCATGAATATTGGGGTACCTCCTACGCTCTTGAATGCGCGTACAGGAGAGTTAACACCACCGGGAATACTTTTTTGCGCACGTAAAAATAATTCTTCGCTTTTGGTCATCATTCAGGGAATAAATATTTCAAAAAAATCAAGTTCTTATTTGATAATAAATGTCTATCCTATAATCAACTTCGCTGCATCCTTCGCAAAATAAGTGGCAATAAGGTCAGCACCTGCGCGTTTGATGCTAGTAAGCGACTCCATGACCGCCTTATTCTCATCCAGCCAGCCCATCTGTGCCGCAGCTTTTATCATAGCATATTCACCACTTACATGGTAGGCACTTACCGGAATATCTACTGTATCCCTTACTTCCCTTATAATATCCAGGTAGGCCATTGCCGGCTTTACCATTACTATATCAGCGCCTTCTTCCACGTCCATCAACACTTCCTTTATTGCCTCACGGCGGTTGGCGTAGTCCATCTGGTAGGTTTTCTTATCACCGAAACCGGGAGCACTGTCCAGAGCATCTCTGAAAGGGCCATAGAAACACGAAGCGTACTTGGCGCTATAGGCCATAATACCGGTTTTAGTAAAGTTACTTTCTTCGAGTGCCTGGCGGATAGCCTGGATACGGCCATCCATCATATCGCTGGGTGCTACAATATCTGCGCCGGCCTGTGCATGGCTCACACTCATTTTTGCAAGCACTTCCACTGTAGCATCGTTTACTATTTCGTTGCCTTCTACTATGCCATCGTGGCCATAGGTAGAGAACGGATCGAGCGCAACATCTGTCATTACTACCATATCCGGGCAAGCATCTTTAATAGCTCTTATACTGCGCTGCATGAGGCCATCCGGGTTCAAGGCTTCCGTGCCCTTGTTATCCTTCAGCTCGTCCTTGCACTTTATAAAGAGCAGCACGCTTCTAATACCCAATGTCCAGAGTTCCTTTACTTCTTGTACTGTAAAATCAATACTCATGCGGTAATAACCGCTCATGGACGATATTTCCTCCTTCACGCCATAGCCCTCGGTTATGAAAAGCGGAGCAATAAAGTCGCTGGGCTTCAAAATAGTTTCCGCTACCATTGCGCGAATGGCGGGGGATTGTCTTAAAATTCGATTTCTTCTTATGAGGTGCATAAATTAAAAATTCTTTTGAGAGGTGAGGCGTGTGAGGTGTGCCACACTTTAGAAGTGTGGCACACCTATGCGGCAGTCTTGCTACCAAATGTTGTTCAAAAACTCTTCTTTCAAAACTATATTTCGCATTTCCTCTACTCGTATGTCTAGCAGCTCTCTTGCAAGTTGCTTGTTACATAAAGTTCCATTCCTCAGTCCAGCATAATCTCTGAAAGAACTATAGTCCCAATATTCACTTTTCTCAACCAAACCTGATCTCAATGGATTTTGATGGATGTAGTAAAAACAAGTAGTAGCATATCCCTTTTCATTAATATCGGTATCATCGTAAACACATTTCGACTTTGTGTTCTGCTGTATCAAGTTGCCTGTTCGCTCCTGTTGCTTATTCACACCCTTCGTATAAGCACTCAATAACAGCCTAATACCTTCGCTCAGTACATTTCTTTTCATTTGTAAATCAAGCAATTGCTTTTCTGTTCTTTCATCTGCATGAACTAATAAGTGAAAATGATTCGGCATCAGAACATAAGCCAGAATATCGCAGTGAGGCGCTACGTATTTTCTAACTTTTCGGAGAAAATAAATATAGTTGCCTTCATTAAAAAATATAGTCTGCTTATCATTTCCTCGGTTGTAAATGTGATAGATGTTTTGGCTAATAAAATCCATGATCAAATATAAACAAACACGAGAAAAAACGCGACAACAGTTGTGCCACACTTTAGAAGTGTGGCACAACTCAACAAGACTACGCCCACTGCTTAGGCCGGTAATACTGTTGCATCTCCGCCTCTACACTGCCCTCTTTAGGCTGATAGCTATATCCCCACCTCGCCCTTGGTGGCAGGCTCATGAGTATACTTTCTGTGCGCCCATTGGTCTTAAGGCCAAATAAGGTGCCGCGGTCATGTATCAGATTGAATTCTACATAGCGGCCACGCCTGATCTCCTGCCACTCTATTTCGCGCTCACCGTAGGGTGTATCTTTTCTTCTCTCTGCTATAGGCAGGTAGGCATCAAGAAACGCATCTCCGTTTGAACGCTGGAACTCAAGATGGCGCAGCTCATCAGTATCATCTACCGGGCGCAGGTAATCATAGAAGACACCGCCTATGCCCCGCATTTCATTATCCCTATGTTTGTTTACAAAATATTCGTCGCAGTGCTTTTTGCATTCATCATAGATATGCTCCCCAAATGTTGTCATTGCACTTTTCAGCGTGCTATGAAAGTGACGGGCATCCTCTTCGAAAACATAATATGGTGTAAGGTCTGAGCCACCGCCGAACCAATTATCCAGCTTTTTCCCTTCCTTATCATAGAGCTCAAAGTAGCGCCAGTTGGCGTGCACAGTAGGCACGTAAGGATTAAGAGGGTGAATAACCAACGATAAACCTGCTGCAAAAAAATCGCTTTCCGGAACATTGAACGCAACCTGCATAGCAGACGGGAGCGGACCATAAACAACCGATGTGTTTACTCCACCCTTTTCAAAAACATTGCCGTTAGCTATTACTCTTGTTTTACCACCGCCACCTTCCGGGCGCTCCCAAATCTCTTCTTTGAATTTTGCTTTGCCATCTACCCCTTCCAGTCCTGCGCAAATAGTATCCTGCAGGCCATGTATATACTTTACAAACGGATCTTTTACACTCATAAATACTTCTTGAAATAAACACTGATTATCCCAGGCGCTTACGCTTTCACTGATGCGCCTTCATATTCCTTTACCGCATCTACAAAAGCACGCGCATGGTCTACCGGTATATTAGGTAATATGCCGTGGCCCAGATTTGCGATATACCGCTGCGTACCAAACGCATCTATCATCTCTGTAACTTCCTTCTTTATCTGCTTTGTTGGCGCCAGTAATTTTGACGGATCAAAGTTGCCTTGAAGTGTTATGCTGTTATTCGTCATTTCCCTGGCAAGTGATGGTGTTACACTCCAGTCGAGACCCAGGCCGGAAGCAGTCGTCTTGCTTAGATCACCCAGCGCATACCAACTGCCTTTCGGGAACAAAATTACCGGAGCATATTCACTGACCGCATCCGCTATCTGCACCAGGTAAGGCTGCGCAAACAGTTTAAAGTCTGCAGGGCTGAGCATGCCACTCCAGCTGTCAAACACCTGCACCAGGTCTGCACCTGCTGCTACCTGCGCTTTAAGGTAAGCAATGGTCATATCCGTTATCTTCTGTAACAGAGAATGGGCAAGCTCCGGCTGGGTAAAACAGAATTGTTTTGCCTTATCAAAAGTCTTACTGCCTTTGCCCTCTACCATATAGCAAAGTAATGTCCACGGGGCACCTGCGAAGCCAATAAGCGGCACACGATTATTGAGCTCCCTCTTAGTAAGAGACAAAGCTTTCATTACATAACCTAGGCGCTCTTCCACACCAGTAGTAATAAGCGCATCAATATCAGCCTTAGTTTTTACAACGTTTGGCAGCGAAGGACCTTTACCTTCTTCCATCAGCACGGTCATGCCCATTGCCTGTGGTATAACAAGTATGTCGGAGAAGATGATAGCAGCATCTACGCCTACCTGGTCCACCGGTTGTAGTGTGATCTCACAAGCCAGTTCGGGCGTCTCTACGCGGGTGAAGAAATCATATTTCTCCCGCAGCTTTATATAATCCGGCAAGTATCTTCCTGCCTGGCGCATCATCCATACCGGCGGCCTGGATACCTGCTCGCCTTTCAATGCCCTTAATAGTAAATCATTCTTCAATTCGCTCATCGATATCAATTTATTGTACCGGGCATTGCTGCACGCTACTTATTTTTAAAATACTTTATTGCGTAGTCAACCATGCTTTCTTTACTGGCTGTTTCGCTGAATACAACTTTATTTGCAGTATGTTTTTTTGTGGCATTTGCCGTGGTATTTCCTATGGCAAACAGTACTACACCGTCATCTATTTTATTGGCACTGAAAAAACTATCAACCGCACTGGGACTAAAAAACAAGATGCCGTCATAATTTTCGGATATTTCATTTTGTACTTTTTGCATGCGGTAAACGACTACTTCGTAAACTTCGATCTTATTTTTACGTAAAGTGTCCGGTAAAGTATCAAGGCGCTGGTCTCCGCAAAAGAACACTACCTCTTCTTCCTCACCATCTTCAATAATGATGGTGGCCAGCTCTGCTGCATTGTTTGCCACAGCAACTATGTTGCACGAAGGAAACTGGCTTAGAACAGCTGCCTGTGTAGCGTTGCCTAAACAATAAATATCCCATTGCGGCTCGGCAGCCATGATGATATCTGATACTGCCTTTACTGCATTTACACTTGTAAACACTATAGTTGCCGACACGTAACAGAGGTCAACAACTTTTTCAACGAGCGCTTCATCTTCCACCGCGCTGATCTTAATAAAGGACATCGCATCAAGAAGCACGCCTTCGTCGGCCGCTTTTTGCAACAGCCTTCCATCTAATGAAGCCGTGCTCAGTATTTTTGTGTTATTGGCCATCTCTAATTCCCTCCAGTATAGCCTGCCCACCATTTCGCAGCAGCTCCGCTGCAGCCTCCTGCCCCAGATCAGCAGCCCGTGTTATTGGAACAACCTTTTGTATTTCCCGTTTTTCCCGGCCATCACGGCTAAGTATATTCCCCTTAAACACCACCTGATCTCCTTCAATAGCGGCCAACGCACTTATGGGCGTAGAGCAGCCACCCAGCAATGCACACAAAAAATCCCGCTCTATGGCAGTACACAGTGCAGTTGCTTCATCATGAAATTTCGAACAAACAAGCAACGACTTGTGATCATCGTCTCTGCACACAACTACTATGGCACCCTGCGCCGGGGCGGGCAACATCCAGTCCAGGTCTACCGCGTTTTCAGGCCGGAGGCCAATGCGCTCCAACCCCGCAGCGGCAAAAATAGCCCCACTCCAGTTGCTCTCCGCTACCTTCCGCAGCCGTGTATTCACATTTCCCCTAAGGTTCTCTACACCGTCACCCGGGTATTTATTGAGCCATTGTGCCTTACGGCGAATACTGCTGGTAGCTATTATTGCAGGATCGGCAACCCTATTGGGATCCCAGGCATCAAAGCTATGATCTGCATTGGCACCAGGACCCGGTACCAGAATATCTTTATATGAAGCCCTTTGCAGCACGGCTGCCTGCACAATTCCCTTTGCCATCATCGTAGGCACATCCTTCATGGAGTGCACGGCAATATCGATCTCCCCGTTCAACAGCGCTATGTCAAGTGCTTTAGTAAAAATGCCCTGCACACCAATTTCGTAAAGCGGAGTTTTAAGGTCTGTATCGCCATCGCTGGAAATATAGACAAGCTTTGCGCTCTGGCCTTGCTGCCGCAGATGTTCCTTTACAAGATTAGCCTGCCATACAGCAAGCTGGCTTTCGCGCGTACCAATACGGATCTCATTGTCCATATTATGCTATGAATTCGTTTATGGCCTGTATGTAGTTGCAGCCCGGAGTGTTGTCGCGGCGAATTTTGGTCGCCAGCATATTTATTACTTTTTGTATTTTCTCGTCCTGCCCGTGCAGAAAGGTAGGACACAAATTATCGTTGTGCCCCAAGAGGACCGGATCGATGTATATTTTCTTTAGTTTGCTTTTTACCTCCCTGAGCACAAGTACATGTTTGCGCATACTGTACCATTGCTCAAACTCGGCCATGTGCTCTTTAATGATAGATACAGCCTTTGGCACTTCGCCAATGCGCTTCTGAAGCGTCTCATCCTTTATGCGGGAAAGCATATCCACATCCACGAACGTGATACCGGGTAAAGTCTGCGCTGACACCTCTACGTTGCATGGCACCGACAAATCGATAACCAGTTTGTCGCCCAGCCCTTCAAGATGCTCTTTCAACACTACCGGCTGTGCCGCATTGGTTGATATTACTATTACATCAGCAGAGGCCAGTTCCGCAGCCAGGTTTTCGATAGGAGCTGATCTAAGGCCTAATTCTGTGGCTATAGATGCAGCCTTTTCTTCTGTCCTGTTTACCAGGGTTATGTTGCGCGTATCCAGGTAGTCAACAAGATTTCGGCTTGTGGCCCTTCCTATTTTTCCTGTACCGAGCAGAACAATTTTCTTATCTGCAATTTCCGCATTTTTGCCGTGAGTACTTCCGCCTGTCATAACAGCCTGTGTTGACGGGCACTTCATTGCCGGAGTAACAGATACCCCTTCAAAATACTCCCTGATATACTGGATAGCGGCAAAAGAGGCAGATACTGTGCCGCCACTAAGGCCGGTATGGGTCTTGATGGCTTTTGACGCCTGTAAAACAGAATTTACCATACGCTCAAGCACAGATCCAACACAGTTATGCTGTTTAGCACTTTTTACAGCGTTCTTAATTTGCCCCAGGATTTCATAGTCTCCCAGTATTTGCGAGTCGAGGCCAGAAGCTACATGAAACAGATGCGATACAGCAGCATTGCCATTCTTAACGTACGACAAGCTTTCGAACATATTACGATCCCCTGCTGCAACACTGCAAATAAGCTCAGTTAGCTCGTTATGTGCGCCAGCAAAACCATAAATTTCCGTTCTGTTGCAAGTGGAAAGAATAAAAAAACTATTTACCGTCCCAACCCGGGCGTTGGATAGTATCTCATTATATTGATCGCCACTGATAGCAAATAGCCCGCGAACAGAAGCATCTGTTTTTTTGTAGTTAACACCAACTACAAAAAAATTATCAATATTTTGCTTATCAGGAGTGTGCATGTGTTTAGAGGTGACAAAGGTAATTCCCCCATTCACGGTACTGAAATTTTCGTGTCATGCGTCAGTCATTTTAGAACCTGATCTTAGTCAGTTAGTCCCTGCCATTCCATTAAGTTCATTTCTTTGCAATCCAATCAATTATCAATGCCAGCAAAGATCAAAAGAGGTATCATACTGATGAACTTAGGTTCGCCAGACTCAACGAGCGTGAAAGATGTAAGAAGCTATCTTAATGAATTTCTGATGGACGAGCGCGTCATCGATTCAAACTATGTGATCCGGTCATTGCTGGTGAAAGGTATTATCACACCGTTTCGCGCGCCGAAGTCTGCCGAGGCGTATGAATCGATCTGGACAAAAGACGGCTCACCACTGGTTTCCATTACCATGCAGCTGAAAGATGCATTGGAAAAGGAGATGAACGAACCAGTAGAAGTAGCTATGCGCTATGGCAACCCTAATATGAAAGTTGCATATGATGCACTACAAAAAAAATACCCGGACCTTGAAGATGTTGTGCTGCTCCCGCTTTACCCTCATTATGCTATGTCCAGCTACGAAACCGCTGTGGAGCATGCAAAGAATATCTATAAGAAAGGGAAATATCCATTTAGAATAAGCGTTGTACCACCATTTTATAATAACCCCACATACATAGCAGCACTTGCTGAGAGCATACGGCCATATCTTACAAATCTTACAGCAGATAAATCAAATAACGACCCTTCACCCTTCAACGGGCATCTGCTGTTCAGCTATCACAGCATTCCGGAGCGACACATTCAGAAAAGCGATATAACCGGTTCTCACTGCCTGCGATCTGCAAATTGCTGTGAAACGCCATCGGCTGCTCACCCCTATTGTTACCGGCACCAGTGCCTTGTTACCACCAAATTGGTTACCGAATATCTTGGTATTTCTAAAGAGCACTACAGCGTTGCCTTTCAGTCGAAGCTTGGGCGATCTGAGTGGCTGAAACCCTCCACAACCATGCGCATGATGGAGCTGCCGAAAGAAGGGATCAAAGACCTCACCGTAGTTTGTCCATCGTTTGTAAGCGATTGCCTGGAAACACTGGAAGAAATAGAAATAAGGGAAAAAGAGAATTTTATAGCGGCCGGCGGCAAATCATATACTTTTATCCCCTGTATGAATGTGCAGCCGCAGTGGGTGAATGCGGTGGCCCAATTAATAAACCTCTCCCCCACCCTTTCGGAAGAAGCGGGAGGTGTTGCTAAAAACGCAAGCTAATTGCTATGTATCAATATGTAAAGGCACTCCATATCATTTTCATCGTTACGTGGTTTAGCGGCATGTTCTACATCGTGCGCCTGTATATATACAATACAGAAGCTAATGAAAAGCCGGAACCTGAAAGAGGCATTTTACAACAGCAATTCAATATAATGACCCGCAGGCTGTGGTTTGGCATTACCTGGCCATCGGCAGTACTTACACTTATTTTCGGCCCGTGGATGTGGTATTTATGGGGGCAACTAGACAACTGGCTGGCCATAAAGCTGTGTTTTGTTGTTGGGCTTTACGCCTATCACTTTACCCTGCACATGATATACCTCCAGCAAAGCAAAGGCATTTTTAAATACTCTTCCGGCCAATTGCGGATATGGAATGAAGTAGCTACTATTTTCCTTGTAGCTATCATTATGCTGGCAGTAGTGAAACAGGGCATGAGCTTTGTGTGGGGACTTTCCGGGCTTATATTATTTGTTATATTACTAATGAGTGCAATAAAAATTTACAAACTTATTCGCGGGAAATATGCAAAAGGATAGACCTACCCGTTGCAATTTTTAATTAATTTTTGACTGCTACTAGAACAAATTGAGTAATTTTTTCCCCAATTTTAACAATCTCCTACCTGTCCAAACTCAAGATGCAAGACATAAATAAGACATGTTTTATTTTTTACCCATTTACCCGAACAGGACATAATAACTGTAAATCAATTAATTACGTTTTTTAAAGTCGATACGTGACGATATTGTTGATAAAAAAAATAAAAAATGTAGCTACACTTATATTTTCAGCGTGATTTTTGCAAGTATAGATGTATAAAATACCTGGAAATGTACCAATTTAAGATAGTGAAAGTTCAGGAAGGCGGTTATAAGTTTGAACTGGAAGGCATAAAATTATTAGTGGATGACTACAGCATCATAAATGATAAACACCAACTAAAAAATCCTAACCGTGCAATAGCGTTCTTTAATATAGGTGATGATATGTACGGAATATCTAACGAGCCGCTAAACCTTGATACTGCAGAAGCATTGTACGATATAATGAATCAACAATATAGTATGTTCAATAATAGCGGAAGTCATAATATAGAGCCCGGGTATCTGAAACAATCTGCATAATCGATTTTTGTGAATAAGTGGGCCACCCGAAACGGTGGCTTTTTTTATCTTTATCACCTAATTGCCGTTCGGAAAATAGTGTGCGTAGGCATGGTCAATAAATTCGCTGCCAAAAGTTGGCAGATTACGGGCCGTATAGATGAGTACAACACAATCTGTTTTGTTGAGTTCGCCTACCCAATCTATATCTTTCATTTTGGGACTTTCGTTCACCCAATAAGGATAATCTTTGTTATTAACACTGAGAAAACGCCGCCAATACTGCCACTTAATGTTCACATTTTCAGGTATACACAGGTACATCCATTGGCAAAAGAAACTGTCGCCAATATAAATAACGTTTGGCTTTTTCCTGGTTGCGTCGACTGCATATTTTATATGCGGATAGCTATAGGTTTCCTCACCAAAAGGAAAAATCAGATTTAGCGGTTTTCCGAGGTCGTCATCTGTAAATTCAGCCTTGTGCTGCTCCGTAATGTTATCTATGACCGGGTGCGGCATGGATATCTTCATCACGCGTTCCATACACCGTATCATGCTGTCCGCGGCAAGGGCGGCCCCATATACCGACCAATGGACGCCAAACCTGGGATAAAGAAGCCTGGGAGTTGTATTTTTTAGCGACACAAACCAACCATTAAAATCAATCTGGTTGATTCCTATGGAGTCGCAAATTCGAATACAGGTTTCCAGATTGGTAACTTTCTTTGGGATACCAGTGAGATGAGGAGGCAGGTTACCAGGATAGAAAAATCCTTTACAGGGTGCATTTATGAGTATAAGCGATTTATTGAGCCTGCCCAATGTGTCCTGTATTCGCTTCAGCTTAACGAGCGTATTATGCATGGATTCATAGCCAATATAATCCAGCCCAAGGTATGCTTCAGCATAACTGCAGTCCCACAAAACCTGGTTTGCCCCAACCATATCAGGGTAAAAATGCAGTTTATCGAACAGTGAATATTCCACCTGTCTTTCCAGCCGTATAAGATCAGGCCTGTAGCCCACATGGTCGTTGAAGAATTTATCCTTGCCATCGCGGTATGTGCCCGACCACCAGAAATTCCAGGAGAAGTCAATATCCGGCCATTCATCAAAGTAGCCGTAAAGCTCTCCACTCTTCAAAAAAGGAAGATTCTTCTGCGCCAGTGGCAACAACATAATCACAAATATCACTATGAGCATGCCGCCCTTTACCCTATTCTCCATTGCCGCTAAAATCTAAAATATATAAACGGATTGAAGGACGAAGTAGTGATATAGGCCGCAGAAAGAATCATAAGCAAGAGCGCAACTACAGCCATAGCAAAGTGACGACTCAATGGATACTCGCTATAAAATATCTTTTGCTGGGCACGCAACCCGAAAGACGGTAAAGTAAAGAACGAGAAGAAAAAGGCTATCGCAGTAATTATATAGAATTCCCGGTCTGCCATCCATGCAGTGTTCTCAGCATGCCAGGTAAACATGCGGCTGAGGAAACTGACAGACGCATGAAAATGCTCCATACGGAAGAACACCCAGCCCACCAATACTACAGGGAAAGAATACAAAACGGCGGCCTTGCCTATTTTTGCCAGCCACTTACCAAGGAAAAGCCGCTCCAGCACAAGGAAGAGCCCGTGATATGCGCCCCAGATCACAAATCCCCAGGCGGCACCATGCCACAGACCGGAGAGCAGGAACACGATCCAAAGATTGAAATAAAGGCGCAGCTTGCTATCCACCCTGTTGCCTCCAAGCGGTATGTACAGATAATTGCGCATCCACGACCCTAAGGTGATATGCCATTTACGCCAAAAATCCGTGATCGAAACGGCAGTATAGGGATTATTAAAATTTTCAGGAAACCGGAAACCCATCATCAGGCCCAGGCCAATAGCCATATCGGAGTAGCCTGAAAAATCAAAATAGATCTGGAAGGTGTAGCTGAGTGCACCCAGCCAGGCAGTAGCCGTGCCCAATTCATTATGAGGTATTTTAAAGATCACATCGGCATAGGAGCCAACTATGTTGGCAATAAGCACTTTCTTGCCAAGGCCAATAAAGAACCGGTAAAAGCCGCGCAGCCGATTGTCGTTTGTTTCGAAGTCGGTGTGGCCGTATACCTGGTCAGCAAAATCATGGTACCTTATAATGGGGCCTGCAATAAGTTTGGGGAACAGGATTATATACAGCTGATAATCCCAGAAATTTTTAAGGGGTTTGTGAACGCCCCTGTACACATCTACCACATAAGTCAATGTTTCGAAAGTGAAAAAAGATATGCCGATGGGAAGTGCCACCTTCGTCCAGGTGAGGGTATGCACGCCGGCATGTAGCAAGAGGGTATTGACATTATCGACAAAGAAATTGCAGTATTTAAAATAAAAGAGCAAGCCCAGGTTAATAGACAAAGAGATGCCCAAAAGGAGCCTTCGAAGATTCTTCGAAGCAGAGCCCGACATTGCCCTAACCACATAAAAATCGATGGCCGTAGTGCCCAGTATCACAAATATGAAACGTGGTGCGCCCCAGGAGTAAAAAAAGATACTGCCGGCCAGTATAAGGAGGTTCTTATATTTTTTGGCTGCCAGAAAGTAGCAGATAAAGAATATAGGAAAAAAGTAAAAAATAAAAGTAATACTGCTAAATACCATACGGGATCTATGAATACAACGATGTAGCCAGCAATAATAGCTATTTTAAGGAATATATTTTAGCAGCAAAACTTATTGCGGGTTACGCGGTGTGCTGTAGGAGCGGTAGCGGTACACACTGGTTTTTACAAAGTTGTAAAAGGAGTAGTCATTCATAGATTTCAGCTGCTCATAGCTGGGCCGGTAGCGCCGCATAAAGTAGTGCAGACTATCACCTTTAAGACCAGTATACTTCGTTACAAGCTCCTCGGTGAAAGTTCTGTCCACATACTTCTCCTTTTCAAAATCATAATACTCATCCTGGAAGCGCCATATCTCCCGGTTCTTTTTGCTCATTGCAGAAAAGGGTGACTGTATAGCACCAATGGCAGAAAGCCGTGGAAAATCGAGCTCAGTTTTATACAAATCATGATATCTAAGGCTATCGCTTTTACTATCATATCTGCCATTGCGGGAAGCGTAGCTGTTTGGCTTACTTATTTCATCAATGCCTTTCTTTATTATTATCCTGAAGTAAGGGGGAATATATCCCTGGGGTACACGTACCCGTGTAGTCTTATACCCGGCTTTTCTGAATTCCAACAATTGTCCGCCTGATGCCGCAATAATAAATGCGCCTTTTCCGTCAGTAGAAACATTGAGCATTGTATAGATATTCAATATTTCGGTTCCGGTCACGGGCTTCTTACTGTCCATATCTACAACCTCACCACGAATGGTCTGCGCCAACCCGGTAGTATAGAAAACAACTGATAAAAGAAACAGCAATGAAACTCTGGCCGGCATATTCGAAGCTAAATTACGCTTTAGCACATTTTAGGCGCGGTTATTTTTGTTAAAAATGAAACAAAGTATCCTGCAACAATTCTGTTAGTACCGCTAATGACACCGAGCCAAATTGTATATTTGCCACCCACTCATTCAAGCGTATATGTATAAACTGGTACGATCAATACTTTTCAACGTTGATGCGGAAAAGGTTCACTATTGGGTAATGAAACGCCTGAATTTTGCTTATTCCATCGGCTTGTTCAGAAGCCTGCTGAAAAGTATGTTTGTAACAGAAGCGCCCTCCCTGGAGCGGACCCTTTGGGGAATAAAATTTCCAAACCCCGTGGGACTGGCGGCAGGATTTGATAAAGACGCGAAGTACACCGATGCCCTGGCATGCCTGGGATTCGGTTTTATAGAGATTGGGACAGTTACTCCCCGTCCACAGCCTGGCAATCCTAAACCAAGGCTATTCCGCCTGCCTGCTGATAGCGCACTAATCAACAGAATGGGATTTAATAATGACGGCGCTACCGAAGCGGCTACACGGCTCAAAAAAAGGAAGGAACCCATTATTATAGGGGGTAACATTGGAAAAAATAAGGATACGCCTAATGAAAACGCTGGTGATGACTATGAGAAAGGGTTTCGGTCGCTATATGAGGAGGTAGACTACTTTGTAGTGAATGTAAGCAGCCCGAACACGCCTGGCCTTCGTGAACTGCAGGATAAAGCCCCCCTGACTGAATTATTAAACCGTCTCCAAGGTGTGAACGCTACCCTTGGCGGCAAAAAGCCAATACTGCTTAAGATAGCACCAGATCTTACCAACGAGCAGCTGGACGACATTATAGATATAGTGCGTACTACCCGCCTGGCCGGCATAGTATCCTCAAACACAACCATTAGTCGCGAAGGCCTGGCCACGTCGCAAACCGAAATCAGCAACATAGGCGCCGGAGGCCTTAGTGGCGCTCCACTGCGCCGCAGGGCGACAGAAGTGGTACGCTACCTGCACACCAATAGTAAGGGCACAATCCCTATTATAGCTTCCGGCGGTATATTTACAGCCGCTGATGCTAAAGAAAAGCTGGATGCCGGTGCATCGCTGATACAGGTGTATACCGGCTTCATATATGAAGGCCCCGCTATTGCCTCTAAAATCTGTAAGGGATTAATGTAACCCCTACCCTCTAGAAGCTCGATCCACTGAATTTTTGAATATAGCGTTCTAACCGCTCGTATTCCTGTTTCAAATCAGGTTGCTGACTCTCCTTTTTCTCAGAGGTGGCCGGTACACTTTGGCTCTTCTGCCTGATGGTGGTATCCTGCAGAGCGGTGCAATTTTTCTTTGTTTCGTTGATGTGCAAGAGAGATGTGCCCATAAAATATGTTTTTAGCAGTGTGAAATAGGAATGATTTGCGCCTGTGATTATCTTTAATTTGTCAACTGGATGTAAATGTAAATAGAATTATTTTATTTAACAACAAATCATTAACATTTTTTGTGACATTCTATTAACAAATCACCACAGAGGGTATTTGGCTAAAACGGTTGGCATATTCTTAACAGCAATTCCAAAAACCTGTTAAATCGCTTTGCGATTGTGGTGCCATGTGTTTCTGAAGATTATTTTGCCCTATATTTACACTTACACAACAAAAAAAACATGAACAAGTTACTTACTACGCTCACCCTGGCTTTGGGCATTACGGTGTCGGCTTGCGCACAGCAGCCCTCTAAAATTCAAATTGGAGAAAAAGCTCCTGAGCTTGCATTCTCCGGTCCCGATGGAAAAATCCTGAAACTATCAGAATTAAATAAAGGGCGTTATGTACTTGTAGATTTTTGGGCGTCGTGGTGTGGCCCTTGCCGCAGGTCTAACCCAGGCCTGGTAAAGCTTTACAAAGAATATTCTGCTAAGAAATTCAAAGGCGCCAAGAATGGATTTACGGTGCTTAATGTGTCTCTTGACCAGGACAAGAACGCATGGCTGAATGCTATAAAAGCTGACGGACTTACATGGCCTAACCATATGAGCGACCTGGGTGGATGGCAATCAAAAGCAGCATCTATTTATGGTATACAGTATATACCGCAGGCACTACTTATAGATCCTAATGGTAAAGTAGTAGGCAAATACAGCGTATCAGAAGAAGCTGGCAGCGACCTGGCTAAGCTGGCGCAATAATTTACTCTCACAAATTAATTTTGCGGGATATACTATTTAGGTTATCTTTGCACACTTAAATCACGCATGGCAAAACCCATGCCTTTAAAAAACATAAAATGAAAAAAGGAGTACACCCAGAAGCTTACCGCATGGTAATTTTCAAAGACACATCAAACGAGACTATGTTTCTGACCCGCTCAGCTGCTCCTACAAAGGAAACTGCAGTATATGAAGACGGTAAAGAATACCCGGTTATAAAAGTCGAGATCTCAAACACTTCGCACCCATTTTACACTGGTAAATCAATGTTTGTGGATACTGCAGGCCGTATCGAGAAGTTCAAAAACCGTTACGCAAAGAAGAAATAATCCTTCTTCAATATATTACTTGTATTAAGTACAGAAAATCCCGACTTTTGTCGGGATTTTTGTTGATTAGGTATACCTGTACTTAACGGTGCGGGATACCGGCCCCGGCACTTGACCGGAGTTCACCTGGATTTTATTACAGAACATGGAGTTTATTCTTTTCGACAGCAGCAACCGCGACAGACTATTACCATTTACCCATACAAGACCGGTAGCTGATATAAGGTGTGGTATCCTTACTATGCGGGAGCGCTGGGAAATTTGCCTGAAAGCCAAAACCAGTACACTTACGCAAGCCTACCTGCAGGAAGTTTATCCTGCCAACTGCGGCAAAGACAACACGTACATAAATGGTGCAGTGTTTGGAACGGAAGCTCTAGCTGTAGCAATAGACAAGTTAAATGCAGGCGAAAAAATTGTGCACGGCGAAACGCTCATAGCCGCCCATGTGCCGGTAGGCGCTGAGTACATATTCCAGGGGTTTTACAACCATATAGCCTCATTACCCGCAATCGAATTTACCGGCGATGTGTATGCCCTAAAGAATGTCTGGGATATTTTCTCATTCAACGACCGCGCACTGCGCGAAGATTTCGTACTTATTACAAGTGGTAGAAAGAGTGAACAAATACCCGAAGGTGTAACGGTGACTGGCAAGGAAAACATATTCATTGAAGATGGGGCCAATATATATGCCGGCTGCATCATAAACGCAGCTACAGGCCCTGTGTATATTGGTAAAGACACAGAAATACTGGAGGGAACTATGATGCGGGGCCCAATAGCAGTATGTGACCACGGAGTGGTAAAAATGGGTGCAAAGCTATACGGGGCAACTACTATAGGCCCGGGCTGCAAGGTGGGTGGAGAGATAAGCAATGTGGTATTCTTTGCCAACAGCAACAAGGGGCATGATGGGTACCTGGGCAATGCTGTGCTGGGCGAATGGTGTAACCTGGGCGCAGATACCAACTGCTCTAACCTGAAGAACAACTACGATGAAATAAAAATATGGGATGAAGCGAGCAATAAGTCAGTGCGCACGGGGCTTACCTTCTGCGGATTGCTGATGGGCGACCATTCCAAAAGTGCCATAAACACTATGTTTAATACAGGAACTGTGGTTGGCGTATCGTGTAATATATTCGGGGGAAGCTTCCCGGAAAAATTTGTGCCCTCTTTCTCATGGGGTGGCAGCGACGGAATGTCTACCTATGACTTCAACAGGGCGATGGAAACTGCCAACCGTATGATGGCGCGCAGAGGTAAACAGCTTTCGGCTGCTGAAACAAAGATGTACAAGAATATCTTTGACCACCATCGCAAACAGTAAACTAACTTTTTCAAAACTCTTTAATAAAGAAGATATGCGTAAAAAAATTGTAGCCGGTAACTGGAAAATGAACCTGGACCTTAACGAGGGTGCCGAGCTTGTAAATGAAATATTTAAAGGATTGCCTGAACTAAGCGAGAGCCGTATGGTACTGATAGCCCCACCCTACCTGCACCTGACACAAACAGCAGCGCAGCTAACGGCTATGGACAATGTGTACCTTGGTGCGCAAAACTGCCACCACGAAGCATCTGGTGCCTATACTGGCGAAGTAGCCGCAAGCATGCTAAAAAGTGCGGAAGTAGCCTATGTGATCATTGGTCACTCAGAAAGAAGAGAGTACTTTAAGGAGGATAATGCTATGCTGGCTAAAAAAGTAAACCAGGCGCTGAGCAACGATATGCAAGTGATATTCTGCTGCGGCGAACCACTGGAGATACGCGATGCAGGCACCCAAAACAGCTATGTAGAAAAGCAAATAAAGGAAGGGATATTTCACCTGGGCGAGTCTCAGCTGAAAAATGTTGTCATTGCCTATGAGCCAATATGGGCAATAGGTACCGGCCGCACAGCCACATCGGCACAGGCGCAGGATATGCATGCCCACATACGCAGCGTAATAGCCGCTAAGTACGAACAGGACGCTGCCAATAAGATGAGCATACTGTATGGCGGCAGCTGCAAACCCAGCAATGCCGCTGAACTGTTTGAATGCGCTGATGTGGACGGCGGACTGATAGGTGGCGCAGCTTTAAAGGCGGCTGATTTCCTTGGAATAATTGAGGCAATGGTAAATGCTTAAAAAAATACGAGCAAAATTTTGAAGGAAAGAAATACCTTCCTATATTTGCACTCCCAAAACGGATAAGACCGAGAGGGAAAATCAGAAGTTAGTTCTTTAGAGATAGCAAATACAAAGTTAACTACCGGAGTGTTGCTATCGGTTAAGACGCCTCCCTTTCACGGAGGAGAGGGGTTTAGGAAATAAAAATAGTTCTTTAAAAATAAATACAAAGTTGACTACTGGCGTGTTGGTCAATCGGTTAAGACGCCTCCCTTTCACGGAGGAATGACGGGTTCGATTCCCGTACATGCTACAAAAGGCAATCAGAAATGGTTGCCTTTCTTGTTTTTAATACAATTGAGGAGAGGGGTTCGATTCCCGTACATGCTACAAAAGGCAATCAGAAATGGTTGCCTTTCTTGTTTTTAATACAATTGAGGAGAGGGGTTCGATTAGGGTACTTTTTCATCCAATGCTTAGAGTTTGTTGTTTTAGGCCTCTTTTTTCTTCTGCGAATGATAAGCCCATTTTCTACAAGCAGAGAGTGCAGCGCATCTCTGCCGATTTTAATGCCATGTTTAACAAGCTTTTCCTGTAGCATGAAGTGTAATTTCTCAGTTCCCAACCGGGGTAATTTCTGCCTTATTTCTTCTACTAACTCAAGGATAATTGCATGTTCTATGGCTTGCTGTTCATTGCGCCAGCTTGCGTCATAATACGCATGGCGGGTCTTGCCAAGCAGCTTGCAGAGCCTGCCCGTTCCAGCATCTTTGTAGCTATCCCGGACTATTTTTACTGCTTGGCACCAGCTTTTTTTCGGATGTCGATATTTAGCTGCTTTTCCGCTACATCTATCATTGTTTCCAACAAGGCTATTTTCAGATGTGCATATCGCAGCCTTTCCTTCAGGTCTTGTCCTTGCCCGATGTCTGGTTTTGCTTCCGTGCTGCTTACCTTGTTCACTGATGTGATTGTATTTTCCTGCAAGTTAGCAGAACCGAATTTTTTAAACCAAGCTTTAGTATTGATTTTCCACCTGTAGTTATACTTTATACAGGCCTCATCCAATGTTAACTCTCCGGCCTCTACTTCCCTTACAAATTTTCGCTTTACTTCTTCGGGAACAATCGCTCTAGGCTTAAAAGTATCGGAATCTGAGATGTGATCTATGTTCTTATTCCAATACCTGACTATGCGACGTTCTACACCAAATTCTTCGCACAATTCAGTAACAGTAACTTCACCCGCATGTAAACGGGATATTGCATTTTTCTTAATGGCGGCACTGATTTGACGTTTCGGCTGCTCGCTTTTTGTTGATTCCATATCAATTTTTGATGTGGAACTGTATAGCTATTTAAGGGTGAGACAGACCTAAACGGGATGGTCTTACCCTTGAGACAAGATATTTTCTCACGTTAGGCTCACCTCCACAATTTTCGCAAGGCTGCATTTTGTAATATCCTTTGTGTCACTCTAATTTTCCAGGCTCACCACTCGCAAAATACACTCGCACCGTTGAAATCTTTGTAAATCGGCAGAACCAGCCATCAATCCCCCAAAGTGGTACATTACCGTCATACAGCAATGGTCTAAAAAAAATATACATCCTACAAATTATTCGGCACATCGAAAATGCAGATTACGTATCCCCACCATTAACATAATATTAGCGAAGAACTGTCGACAACGTTATATATTTATAACCAATTAATTACGCGCCGAATAATTTCTTATCACATTGAATCAACAAGACCGTTTTTAATGACCTAGAACACCAGGTAGCTGAATAATAATTTCCCGAAAAATTTTTATAAAATAAAGCATATGAACAATTTTACCCCACGGGTTTTTGCAGATCTTTTGCGTCATGTAAGCGGGCGGCTAAGTGCGTTGAAAAAACTTGCAATAGGACTGTCTATCGCCTGCTTTGCATTATCCGCCGATGGGCAGGTTGCTACCAACTACACCTATTCGGGAGCAACCAACACGTACACACCACTAGCAACATCTACCACTGTTTTTCCAGCCGGATGGTGCTCACTCGTGGCGAATGTACCGCTGCCGTTTGTGTTTTATTTTAATGGCAAAGGCTACTCCAATATCTGGGTTAGTTCTAACGGCTACATAACGTTTGGAGCAAATCCACCGTTGGCCTCTACCGACAATCCGATCGCTGTAAACAACGGTTTTGACGGATCTGTTTCCGGGTTTGGTTTGAATGGCCCGGGCTATTCGGGATCAATCGTAGATGCATTGAATGCTAACCCTGTTGTTTACGGAACGCAGACTGTTGCAGGTAATACGGTATTTGTGATACAATGGACCAATGCAGAAAGAATTCCTACAAGGCCTGCAGGTGGCGGTGCATTGGATGTGATAACATTCCAGATCAGGCTCGTCAAAAATACAAACGTTGTGGAAGTGATGTACGGTGCCTGTTCTTCAAACATCACTTATATTTATCCGAATCTTTGGTCTCCTGTTGTGGGTTTAGGTGGATCAACTACTACAGATTTTAATGACCTGTCGAGCGGAGCGGACACATGGGCGCTTGGCACCATTACTGCAGGTACAAGCACCTCATCTTACGTCCAGTTTAGCGATGTCTCTACCACAGCAATTATTCCGTCGGGACTTACCTTCGACTGGACCCCGTCGGGCGCTATTGCACCAACGGCGTGCGCGGGTATTCCCACTGCGCCGGTTGCTGTATCCTCAGCAGGTACTACCTGCGGCACCGTTTCCCTGGGATTGTCAGGGCTTCCAAATGCAACCGGGCTAACTTTCCAGTGGTATAGTTCCGCTACAGGTCTTGCAAGTTCATGGAGTGTAATCGCAGGTGCAACCAATGCATCTTACACAGCTACGCCAGCTGCTGCAACCTTTTTCCAATGCCTGGTATCATGCGGCGCCAGTTCAGTGTTCTCTTCTTCGGTCGCGGTAGGTCACGAGTCTGCTTGTCCCACTGTTCCTTTAAATTTTTATAGCCAACTGTACAATGTTGACCATCTCGGCACGGGCTTAACGATCGGCGATTTTAATATCCCGTCGGGAGCTAATACTTGCGGGAGTTCGTTTGATGATGCCGGGGCTTCCGCATCGGGTTATGGTTTATACAACACGGGCACTACCGGGGCAAACTATATTGATCTGACCTACTTAAAGCCAATCGAGTTGCAGGTAGGTACCGCATACACGGGCGGTACAATTACAGCGGGCTTTACTAATCCAATGAACGCAGCAGTGTGGATAGATTTTAACGACGATGGACTTTTTACCGGCACGGGTGAACGAGTAGCGACAATTACCGGTTTTACGAACACTTCAACGGGCAATCTGACAATAACTATTCCGTCTGTCGCCGGTGGAGCATTTTACGGGCTTCATCGTATGCGTGTGAGGGCTTGTCAAGGAACGGCGTTAGGTGGACCAGCTGCGGGAACTATAAGTCCAACAGCCGCATATACTAACATATTTGCAGGTCAGCATTACGGGATCACAAAGGATTACCTGGTTGATGTTCAGCCGCCTAACCAGGTAATTACGGCTAGCCCGGTAGTACCGCCTGCTTATATCTGCGCTCCGGGGGCGATTGAAACACTAACGTCTGCTGTTAATATTAGTACAGGTACTCCACCAGGCGATTTCTACACGTATACATGGACCGGACCTTCCGGCTATGGTACCAGCGTGAGCTCGTCAGTGAATACCACAACTTTTTCGCCAACCAGTACTGCCTATTCTGGTGTATACACAGTTATACCGGTGTCGGATGGCGCGCAGGCGTGCGCTGCGAGTACTATAAATATTACAGTCGCAACCTCTGTATCGGCTCCAACCGCTCCACCTCTGAGTGGCTGGACGATCAGTGGAAATACCTACCAGGGAGCCTCTAATATTACCTTTACTCCATTCACCACGCTACCAAATGGCTATCTTGTTATTGCCAGTAATTCCAGCACACCGCCGTCCAATCCAACGGATGGGACTACGTATGCTACCGGCGCAACAGGTTTGTTTGGCGCAGGCAGTGTGGTTATCAGCGGATCGGTATATAGCAATGCACCGCCATACAGTACAGCAGCATTAACTTCTAATTCGCTTTACTACATTTATGTTTATCCATTTAATATTGATTGCACTGGCCCGAAATACTATAATGGTTATCCGACTTTGATCGGAAATACATTAACAACCTGTATTGCCCCTCCTACTGGCCTGACGGCGACTGCACCAACTGGAAGCACCGTTAATCTGAACTGGACGGCAGCAGCAAGCGGCGGTAATCCGGCAACGGTTATTACACCAGCGACTTTTACCTACGTTGTCCATGCATATCTTGATGCAGGGCTGACCACGGAGGCGATAGGCTACCCGATCAATGTCGGTTCAGTTACCTCATATACGGCTACTGGCCTTGGCGTTGGAACGACCTATTATTTCACTGTAACGTCTACCGCTACAGGTGCAGCCTGCGGTACAACCAGTAATACTGCATCTAATACCACAACGTGTGCCGGAACTGCAACTGCGCCCTACCTGCAGGATTTTGATGGCAGTACCGTCGGGAATCTCTCGCCGAACTGCTGGCAGGGGAATGCAACGCAATTTAGCGGTGCAGGCGGAGTTTATGAGAATGGAGGATTTTTCGGCTCTGCGTTCATTCCCCGCAGCAGCAGCTTTTACTATCTTTTCTCAGGCACAGCATATGGTGCTGTGGGCGCCAACCAATGGCTAATGTCTCCGGGCTTCGCGTTGACCCCAGGTACTTACAATGTGAACTTCTGGTACATTAATAACAGCGCATGGACAGGTTTGACAGCGCAATATAATACTACAGGAACATTGCCCTCTAATGTAACAACTCCTGCGACGTCCGGCGGTACTACAATTGGTACACCGTTGACAAACTTCAGCCAGGGCACCTGGACAAGGTATACAGGTACAATAGTTGTAGGTGCTGCTGGTACTTATTATATACAGATCGATGCGCAGACAAATGGTACCAGCTTAAGCCTGGGTATAGAAGACTTTGAAATATGCAAGGTGCCCAGTGTAACTGTAAGCAACGCTACACCTCCCTACTGCGCCACAACATCGGTATCTCTTAGCTCTGCGGGGAGTGCCAACGTAAACGCTTATTTCTGGTCAGGAACCGGTGCGTATAGTTCTACGCTCGCAAACCCGGTATTAACTGGTTTGGGAGCGGGTGTCTACTCTTACACACTTACAGGGGTAAATGACCCGATCACAGCTGGCTTTGGTGGATATTGTAGCTCGCCGGCTGGTGTTACGTCCTTTACGGTAAATGCTGGCCCTTCCGCGATCACAGGAACACGCAACATTTGCCCCGGATCGACTACGACATTATCTGATGCTACGCCAGGAGGAACATGGACCAGCGGAACGCCATCTGTAGCAACTGTTGTTGGCTCAACGGGTGTAGTAACCGGGGTGGCAGCGGGAACTACTATTATTTCTTACACGGCGGGATGTGGATATGCAACCGCCATTGTAACAGTAAACTATCTGCCGGGGCCGATCAATGGAACGCTGACCGTTTGTACCGGGTCTACTACAACGCTGACAGACTATATTGGCGGAGGCGTGTGGACGGCGGTTGGTGCAGCAGCAACAGTGGGCTCTTCTTCAGGGGTGGTGACAGGAGTTTCGGCAGGCACAGCAACGATATCGTATACTTTTGGCGGCATATGCAGCTCATCTGCCATTGTAACGGTAAATGGGTCCCCGGTTGCCGGTGCCATCACAGGTCCCGGTGGTATGTGTGTGGGGGCAACGATCACACTGACCGATGCTACAGCAAGCGGCGCCGGAGTATGGAGCAGCAGCAACACAGCTGTGGGCACGGTTAGCGTCGCGGGTATAGTTTTGGGCATAAGTGCCGGAACCACAAGGATCAGTTATACTGTTACGAGCGCGTCATGTGGCACGGTTGTCGCCACAACTATTGTCACAGTAAGTACTACACCAGTTGCTGGTACAGTTACCGGCCCAACATCAGTTTGCACTGGTGCTACGATTACCCTTACCGATGCAACCGCAAGCGGTGGTGTCGGTGCGTGGGTCAGCAGTAATACTGCCGTGGGTACAATCAGTGCTGCGGGTGTAGTTTTTGGTGTAAGCGCCGGAACAACGACGATTAGCTATACCGAAACGAACGGAGCCTGTGTAGTTGCGGCTACAAAAGTTGTTACTGTTAATACCACACCGATTGCCGGTGCAATTACGGGCCCCGGTGCGGTGTGCAGCGGAACAACGATCACGCTTACCGATGCCACTGCAATCGGCGGGGCAGGCGTGTGGAGCAGCACCAATACTGCGGTTGGCACAATAAGTGCTGCCGGAGTAGTTTATGGTGTGAGTTCAGGAACCACAACGATCAGTTATACTATCGCAACTGTGTCTTGCGGCACGGTAGCTGCAACCAAAATTGTTACTGTGAACACGACCCCTGCGGCAGGTGCGATCACCGGGCCCGGGCTGGTATGTACCGGCGCAACAATAACCTTAAGCGATCCAACAGCAGTTGGTGGTGCGGGAGTATGGAGCAGTAGTAATACGGCAGTAGGAACAGTCAATGCAGTTTCAGGTGTTGTTTATGGAATACTCGCAGGAACAACCACGATCAGTTATACAATTTCTACCGCTTCTTGCGGTACGGTTACAGCAACAGCAATAATAACAGTAAATACAACTCCGGTAGCCGGTGCGATCACAGGTCCGGGATCTGTATGCACAGGTGCAACGATCACCCTTACTGACGCTACTGCGTTTGGCGGCTCGGGCGCATGGAGCAGCAGCA
>CANFHA010000006.1 GCA_947446645.1 Chitinophagaceae bacterium
AATAAGAATATGAAAGTTGTGATTTATTCAAGAGTATCAACCCAGATACAAGACTACAAGAGACAGACCGAGGAACTGAAAGACTACTCAAAGAAAATGGGTTGGGAAGTCCTGAAATCCTTTGAGGAGAAAATCTCTGGTGGTAAGGAAAATGAAGACCGACCAAAGTTGATGGAGATGATTGACTATGTAAAGAAGAACCAAGTAGATAAGGTTCTTTGTTGGGAGATGAGTAGGATCGGTAGGAACACCATTGAGGTTCTGAAAACAATCAAACTCCTTAATGACCATTGTATATCCCTCTACATAAAGAACTACAACATTGAGACCCTTAATGATAAATGTGAAGTCAATCCTCTATCTCAGTTCATGATACAAATCCTAACCTCTGTAAGTGAAATGGAGAAGACCACAATCAGACAGAGGGTAAAGTCTGGTTATGACAACTTCATTAAGAACGGAGGTAAAGTTGGACGGAAAGAGGGTTTCAGGAAAGACGAGGAAACGATACTCAATGAGAACAAGGATGTAGTGAAACTATTGAAGGGTGAGTATTCTGTAAGGAAGATTATGAAACTAACCGACAAGAGTTCAGGAACAATAATGAAGGTTAAAAAGATTTTAGAACAGAAATGATAATCACAATCCAACACCAGTCCGAAAAGACCTTTCACACCTTTGAGGTGAATGATCCGAACAACCTTACCTCATTAGAGGTCTGGACAATCTGTTCAGAAATGAACGTCAAGGGAATATTGGTCAATGGTAAATACTACGAAACAAAATAGACAGGATATGGATATAAAGTCGAGATACTACTACAAGAGTAAAGAGGTGGAACAAAAACTCATTAAACTCAAAAAGATTATCAAGAAACACAATCAGGTATTTGATAAGAACTCCCAGAACATAGGATTTCTGGGAGATCTTATCAACTTAAATAACCGATTGGATGAGGTTCTACACTTTACGAGGGGATAAAAAAGAAAAACCCCAGAGACAAATATCTCTGGGGTCTCACCTCAATGTAATCCAATAGATGTTTTACACTATGTTTTACACAAAAACAAAAGACCCTTACTGAGTAAGGGTCTTCGCGGACTGGACGGGACTCGAACCCGCGACCTCCGCCGTGACAGGGCGGCATTCTAACCAACTGAACTACCAATCCAAGAACTACTTTCAGTTTCTATTACCACCCAAGAGTTGATTTATAACTGACCAAACTACTAATCCTTTTTTGCAGTTTGGGATGCAAAGATAAAGGCTTTTTTTTGAATTTTGCAAATGTTCTTTTAAAATCCATAAACAGTTACATTTGTGGCACCAAATCTTACTTATGCAATTCCTGGATTTTGAAAAACCGCTTGAAGAACTTTACGCCCAAATCAGTAAACTGAAAGAGATGGCTGCTAAGGGTAAAGTAGATGTCTCAAGCAGTGTACGCGAGCTTGAAACCGTGATCGAAAAGACCCGGGCGCATATCTTTGAAAACCTTACTCCGTGGCAGCGTGTACAGCTGAGCCGCCATCCGGACAGGCCATATACCCTCTTCTATATTGAGAAGATATTCAGGAATTTCACAGAGCTATATGGCGACCGCCAGGTAAAGGACGATAAAGCCATGGTAGGCGGAATGGCCGAGCTTGAGGGTATGCCGGTAATGGTAATGGGCCAGCAAAAAGGCATTAATACCAAGATGCGCCAGATGCGCAACTTTGGTATGGCCAACCCAGAGGGATACCGTAAAGCACTGCGGCTGATGAAGATAGCCGAAAAGTTCAACAGGCCTATCATTACGTTTATAGACACCCCCGGCGCATTCCCGGGTCTTGAAGCTGAAGAGCGCGGACAGGCGGAGGCCATTGCACGCAACCTGTTTGAGATGGTGAATATGAAGGTGCCGGTAATATGCGTTATCATTGGTGAAGGTGCATCAGGCGGAGCTTTAGGCATTGGCATTGGCGACAAAGTAGCTATGCTTGAGAACACCTGGTATAGTGTGATCTCTCCTGAGTCTTGCTCCTCAATATTGTGGCGCAACTGGAATTTTAAAGAGAAAGCAGCAGAGCAACTCAGGCTCACATCGCAGGATATGAGCGGCTTTGGGCTGGTAGATGACGTGATACCGGAACCCGTGGGCGGCGCACACGCTGACCATAGCAAAATGGCCGAGACCATTAAAGGCTACCTCGTAAACTCGATAGCAGAGCTGAGCAACATTTCCCCTGACGAGCGTATCAACCAGCGAATAGAAAAGCTCTCTAAAATGGGCTTTTACGACGAAATTGAACTTCCGGCGTAAAATAAAAATCAATCCTCATAGCAATTGTTATGAGGATTGATTTTTATGTCCGATATTTGAGAGGAATCTATTTACCACCCGATAATTGTAGACTAGAATACAGCGGTCCTTCCTGTAGCTAACTGCTAATTACCCTCACTTATTTTATTGTTCATAAATCAGCCTGAGAACCAGTCTAAAACCGGTAATTAAATATGGTCAACCAATCTTTACGAGGCACTGGTGTAGCCCTCATTACACCTTTTCAGAAAAACGGAAAAATTGATTTTCCAGCACTTGAAAAACTGGTAGAACACGTTATTAAAGGCGGTGTTGACTTCATTGTAGCGCTTGGTACTACTGCTGAAACGCCTACCCTGTCGGGTGCAGAAAAGCAGGAAATACTGTCTGCCGTAGTAGCCTACGGCAAGGGCAAAGTGCCCGTGGTGTGCGGCATTGGCGGCAATGACACCAGCGAGGTAGTACGCCAGATCAAAGAAATGGACCTGCAGGGTGTGGATGCCATTCTTAGTGTGGCGCCTTATTACAACCGGCCATCGCAGGAAGGTATGTACCTGCACTTCAAAGCTGTGGCAGGTGCTACCAATAAGCCTATTATCCTTTACAATGTACCTGCACGCACGGGCAGCAATCTTTTGCCTGCAACTGTTATACGCCTGGCCAACGACTTCAGCAATATAGTAGCGCTGAAAGAAGCCAGTGGCAATATGGCTCAATGCCTGGAACTGCTGCATACAAAGCCAGATAATTTTACCGTGCTATCAGGAGATGATGACCTGGTGCTGGCGCAGATGGCGATAGGCATGGAAGGCATTATATCGGTAGCGGCTAACTGCTATACCAAGGAGATGACCGACATTGTGAACCTGGCGCTGGTAAACAAGTTTGACAAAGCCCGTAAGGTACACTATAAGATACTTCCCGGCATATCCCTGCTTTTTGCCGAGGGCAACCCTGCAGGTGTAAAGGCAACTATGAAGCACATGGGTATGTGCGAGAATGTGGTGCGCCTGCCCGTGGCACCTGTAAGCGATGCAACCTATAAAAAGATAGGGCAGTTTTTGAATAAGTCGTAAGTCTGCGGGTTAATCCCCTTGACTTTCGGGTTTTGACTTTACACTTTTTACTTTACAATACTACAGATAGCTGAGCCACCAATTGCGGTGGCTCATTTTTATGCGCATGAACCAGCGGCACGGGAAGTATAAACCGGCTGCGGTTACCAGCCAGAAAGCGTATACCACAGGCAGCGAATAGCCGGGGTGATCGAACCGGGTAATGGCTGCATGATCGCGGAACAAGTGGCTTGCCATAACGGCCATAAAATGCAGCAGGTATATGTGCAGTATGTAGTAAAACAAGGGTACCCGACCATATACCGTAAATATGTCACCTACCCTTCCTTTCAGTTTCTCCTGCAATGGCAGCACTGCAATGGCCGGCCCAAGCGTCATGAGCAGTTATAGCAATGAAGGCGGGTACTTCCTGTCGCTTAGAAAGTCGAGAAATGTGCGCCATACAGTAGATTGCCTGTGCCAGGGATCAGGATCCCCATAACCATTTACAGAACGCAGCAGAACAAACAGAAAGATGGCGGCGATCCCGATGCCGTACATCCAGGCATTACGCTGTTTTTGTTCTTTAACTATCACTTCTCCGAAACAGTAGCCTGCCGCCATAACCCCCACCCACGGTATAAGCGGATAAAGAAAAACGACTGTATGATGGGGGAAAACCAACGGACCTTCCACGTGCAACACATCCCAAATTACACCAAGAGTGCCGCCTGTATTATGTACACGGTCTGTGGCATCGTGCCCGAAGATCATGACCAGTGCAATAAGCATTATGAGCCTGGGCGGTAAATAGATGAGGCCAGATAAGCATATCATGCACCAACCCGTGGCCCAGATGACCTGCAGGTAAATGGTGCTGTACTTAAAGAGGATGTCCAGCCGAAATATACGACCGTAATTTCCAGGATAATGAGCCACAGTCCCCGTGTGAACAGGTGCCGCGATTGTTCGCCCAGTGTCTTTCCCTTTCTCATAGAAAGGAAGGTACTGGTGCCGGCAAGAAAAATGAATACGGGAGCACAGAAATGGGTGATCCAGCGGGTAAAAAACATTACAGTGCCGGCATGATTGAGATCGGTAGGGTCGTATTTAAAGTTGCTGAAATAATCGCGGGCATGATCGAGCGCCATGATGACCATGACAAGGCCCCGCAAAATGTCGATGGAGGTAACCCGCTTTGCAGCGGGCGGTGCAGTGGTGGACATTGGTACGCTAAATTAGATCAGAATTTACAAATTTTACAGCATTGTGAGATGAGACCTATTTCCGGTAGTGCTGAAAAACAGGTTTTGCGCACATTGTTATTGAAAATCAGCTAGTTATCAACAAATTATTTCCGGTTTTCTTCCGGTTTTTTCCGGTGCCGCACCCTTTGTTATATCCTGATTTTGGTTGAAATTGTAGTTTTTTGACAACATGTATGGAGGCTTTTTTAACGGCTAAGGAGCAACGGCGCTAAGCTCCTGCTTTTTGAAATGCCCCATTTTCATTCAAATAAAAAATGCAGCTATATGGGGCATTTTGTTTTGGGTTATTTTTTTATACCGTATTCTATTTCAATTAATTAGGCGATGTTATTATATTTTTATTGCATTTCCCATTATACCCCACTTATACCTGTATGGGGTATTTTGCCTTTCATGCGTTGCAGCTCCGGATGATTCATTTGCTGCTGAAAAAATGTCTCCTTTATACCTCACGATGCCCCACTTCATCAAGCTTAGTGCAGGCTTCAATATCAATTGCCGGAACCTCAGATCACGAAAGCTACTGATAAAACAATGTCCCACTTTATGCCTCAAAAAGCCCCACTTCGGCAGGCTCAGTTTCCCCTGGTAAGACTTCAATTCGCGGATTGGCAGAGAAATTTTGTTGGGAGCTAGTGACTGCCAGAACTGCGAAGGCAGCACCGGCTGGTATATGCATCAAATTTTGTGCCGGAGATATCCACATTGCCAGTTCGGACCAATACCTGGGCGGCATAAACAAACCGGCTATTTGTTGAGCAGCAGGGTTAAACTATCTCTAAGTTTTACGGCTACATCCCCATTCATATTGAATCTTATTTTCGGGCCAAAGATGTAGATATATCCTACTTCACAAACCACCTTTAAAATAATTTGGCCATTGTGCACGAGTGCCTGCTCTTCCCTGTAGTATTGTGCTTTCACATCCTTAAATGCATCGAGTAGCCAGGTTGCAGATACTAGTCCCATGCGCAGTATCTTGAAGTACTCCTGCAATATTATTTTGTCTCCTACGCGCTCAATAGTAAACGGGGCAATGCTGTCTTCCTGAAGTATTATTTTGTTGTTGCCGGTAACAATGTCCATTTCTCAATGTATATTTTTCACATTTCCCTACCAATCATTTTTAAAAAATGTGGGTATCTTTATTATCCTAATAAAGAAGCGTATGTGTAATAGAGTTGCGACCCCACAGCAGGATGAAATACATGGGTATTTTGACAAAATAGACTCCAACCTCAGTGATCTTCAAAAGGTAGATCCGTACGAGGCATTTTACCATATCACCGCATTTACAATGCCGCCGGTTCCTTTTGTAGGTATGTCTGACCCACTACGCATAAGCCCTGCTATGTGGAAGTTTATACCAGAGCGGGCTACGCTGGAAGCATACAAACAATATGATACCTGCAATGCGAAAAGTGAAGAGATATTTGAAAAGCGGACCTATAAGGACTATATAATGAAGATGCGGGGCTTAGTGGTACTGAAGGGCTTTTATGAAGGACAGGAACAGCCGGACAAAACCAGCCAGCCCTATTTTATTTATCCTGCCAATGGCGAGATCCTCACACTGGGATGTGTCTACTCAGATTGGGTGGATGCAGAGGGTAAACCAGTGAGAACATTTTCTATAATAACTACGGATGCGAATAAAATGATGGCGGAAATACACAATAAGAAGCGGCGCATGCCGCTGGTAGTGCCGCCCGAAAAGCGGATGTGGTGGCTTCAGCCTGAGCTAACCAAGCAGGACCTACAGGAATATTTTGTGCCTTACCCAGATGATTATCTGACGGCGCATAAAGTAAGCAGGAACCTGTACAAAAGAGGATTTGATAATAATACGCCTGCGGTGCAGGCGGCTATTGAATAATTAAGATATCAGTTTGGCTACGGATAGGAAGGAACTCTTTCCTTGCCTGTAGCCAGGAAACCCAAGTAACATTCCAGAATTCGCGTTGTAAACGCTGAACCGTTTAATCCTCGTTGCAAACGAGGACTAGTGGGGGGGCTCTGATTTACCAGGCTGGTGCGAGTATCGGCGAGTACCACTCAAGCGGCGGAGACGCGCCGAGGAGTTAACCTGCAAAGGAGACAGCCGAAGACGATTTGTCTATTGGGTTATTGTTGACAACTTCACAATTTAGGTGCAGGATGAATATTAAGAACCCCTACCTAAGTATTAACGAGAATGATATCGCAGCTTTCGAACAAACTTTTGAGGTAAAGCTTCCAATGCCGTATAGAAGTTTTCTTTTGGCGCATAATGGTGGCGTACCTGACAATATATTCTTTATAAAAGATGGTGCCGATGTTGTTCTTAATTCGTTTTTACCAATGAAAAATGCTTACCTGTCTATTGAAAGCTATTTAAGCGATTACCGTTTTAACCAACGAAACCTGATACCGATAGCTGAAGAAGCGTTTGGTAATCTAATTCTAATAGATTGCAATACCGATAAAGGCGCGATTCATTGTTGGAATCACGAGACAACAACGGTTACATACGTGACCGATTCTTTTGAATACTTTATTGAGAATTTGCTGGAGGAGACTGATGAGGTGTGGTAAAGTACCCAAGGAATTAATAGCTTATAGTTGCGCAAGAATCCATCGCGAATAGGTTGCACCCGCTACGGGGCGCTGTGTTGTAGGGGCACTTAATACTACAAACAGGTAGCCGCCTAACGGGGCATAACATATGGTGCAGCACCATTGAAAGCAAGGACTAGCTGAACATTAATTCAAAGTTTAACTAAAGCCAAAATTCAAAGACAGATGAATAAGGTTTTGGGCATAGAACTAACTGGTTTGGGAGCCTACGGGCTTATCAAACTGCACCGTTTAATCCTCGTTGCAACGAGGATTAAACGGTGCAGTTTATAAACTATTGAGCATAAAAAACCAGTCAAATCGACTGGTTTTTAACGTGTATTGCGACTTATTCTTTACAATTGATGCCAGGCAACTCAACAAGTATTTAGGCAACATCCTTATTGGGTGAACGCGTTAAAATCCGGCATATTGTTGCTTAACTCCTTTTTTGCACGCATATACTTTCTTGCCAACGCAAATTTTGCTATCGAGTACATATCGCCTGCGGCACTACCTATTGCGGCACCGCCTATTGCACCCACTACCACACCTTCGTGGAGGCCTAAAACAGTGCCTGTAAAAGTACCGCCGGGGCCAAATAAAGAGCCAATGATGCCGCCCGTAGCCGCACCGGCAGTGCCAGCTGCATAGGCCCCAGCGGCGGCTCCTAAAGTGCCCATATTCTTGCTGTTCTTCTTGCGCATTTCCTTAAGTTCCTTCCGGTCCTCCGGTGTGAGACTACCCAACCCACCTGCGTGTTCAAGGTAGTTTTCTATCTGGTTTTCGGTCATAAAAAAATCAATTACGCTCGGCATAGTATTTTTTTTAGTTAAAAATTGGTTTACGAAAATTCTATAATTTAAATTCACCGCGGTTTGCGCGTTCAGGTTGGCGAGCAGCTGCTTTTTAAGTAAGCTTCACTCATCTGCTTCCCGCACATCCGACTTTACTGATCTGATATTGATCTCTAAAATAGGAACAAGGGCTTCATGCGTTTTGATGCTCATCGATACCCCTTTATATTTTCTATGTTATCTACTCATAGGCAACCGGGTGTTTAATGATTTTAATTATTAAGCTACTTTATTCTTATTCCTTTTTTCCAAACAGCTTCAATACTATTTAATTTGCTTATGTCGCTCAGTAAGTCACCATCAATTAGAACAAAGTCAGCGCTTATCCCTTCTTTTATTATTCCTTTGTCTTTTAGCTTAAAAGCTTGTGCCGGGTAGATTGTAGCGGTTTTCAAAACATCTAACGGACTTAGCCCGGCGTCTGCGTAGAGTGCCAGTTCTTTATAAAAATCAGTAGTGAAATTTAGATGGTCTGCCGGTGAGTCGGAACCTGCCAGTAACCTAATGCCTGCCTTGTGAATCTTTCCTATTTCAGCAATCATTTCAGACTCTGATAAAGTTGAAGTTTTAGCATTCAAGTCCTTCTTTCCACGTATGTGGACCAGTAAGGTTGGTATGATGTAGAATTCTCTTTGTTTCCAATGTTCCAAGTCGTTGTTCGAAATCAACGAGTCAACCCAACCATGAGCAAGTATGTTTGCGCCATGATTAAAAGCGTAACGAGCATCTCCTAATATTTCTGCGTGCACGACAGCCAGAAGATTATTTTTGTGGACTTCAAATATTAATTGGTCGAAAAGGGAGTCACTAAATTTTTCAGGCAAGCGTGAGTCCTGAAATATTTTTATGAAGTCAACTTTATTTTCAATTCTCTCTGCAACAAAGTCTTGTACCTCTTGTATTGTCAGAGGTGCCCAAGGATTTACCTGGTTGATGTAAAATTTAATAACTGCATTGGGCATGTCGGCACCAATGCCAGACGTGTAATAGTCTGCGCAGTTTGTCTTTTTGTTAAGAGATTTGAATACAGGTATTGAATCTTCAACAATACGAAGCAAATCCATAACGGTCAGTATTCCGGCTTTAGCTGCATCATCTAAATCATTTCTGCTTTGAGGATGAGTATGTGCATTTATTAACCCCGGAATGAGCGTTTTATTGCTTCCATCAATTGTGTATTTGCTACTAACATTAATTACATCGAGGTTAGTGTCTATTCGCTGAATTACACCATTCCTGACATAAATATTTGCCAAGGCTGTCACTTTGTTTCCGTCAAAAAGTTTTACATGTTTAATTATTAAATCATAGTTATACTTTGGAGCACCAAAAGCAAAGCCGGGTAATATTGCAAATAGTAAGATGATTTTCTTTATATTTAAATTCATTTATAAATTTTTATCGCCGCTAAATATCCCATTATATCAGGCAAATTATCAAATGTGATCCACTTATACACCAGTATGCTCTACGAATGAAATAAATATAAATTAAAATTTATGTTGTATTATACGCCTATATTCAGTAAACAATTGAGCTTTTAAACTTCCGCAATATTTATTTTAAACATTTTAAACTTTTTCATAACTACTAACAGAAGTAACACAAATAACACGTAAAAGCATATCCAAAATTGCCGGTCGAAGCCCAATAGCTGAACAAGCATCTCTGAACCAAACAAAGAAATAGCAATACCAACTACGAAAAATGCAAAAAATTTGAGCGTTTTTTTATATGAAGCTATAAAAACCTTACTGTCGCCATCATTTAACTCGAACTCATGTACAGAAGGTGTGTTAAAAATATCCTGAATGCAGTATATTTTGTGCTTCCCGGCCGGCAATTCAAACTCCTGGTCGGTGCCATGAGCTAATTCACCTATTTTCTTATCATCTACATAGATTTTGAATTTTCGTGCAAAACCAAGTAAACCTTGTTTTTTTCGAATAACCTTTATGAATGGCATAGATATAATTTTCTACAAGTTTACAAATTTCACAAACTGCCTTCACTCCTAAATCTAGTAGTTTGTTGGTGCTATCGCTAGGTAGCGTTTTACTAACGCCTGCAAACGCATGCGAGTGCAGGCGCACTAATAAGCGACCATAAAAAAACGCTTGTCGGGCTTTTAAAGCAGTCAAAAAAACCGAGACACATTTGATGATATAGCAGTCCAGACTAAAACAGGTGCCCACTCATTCGGGTTTGCTATGAGCATGCCGTGGTCTGGAATTTGTAGTCGTTGTTAGTCGTTCTTCAATAGGTTGCACGAGTTATGAGGCGCTTAATAGTACAACCAGGGATCCGCCTAATGAGGCATAACGTACAGTGGAAGCACCATTGAAGCTGAGGACAAGCTGAACAAATCTAAAGTTGCTGAACGGTGCCCCTTCGGCAAGCTGAGGATATAATTTCAACTTCACTCAGCATGATAGCTCAATAAAGGACAAATGTATAAGCGTGCTATGGCCACTGGTGCCCAATAATAGTGCGCTAACCACCCCAGCCAAAAAACCGCTTCGCGGTGTTTTTGGGCATCCCCTGCTTGAAAAAAGGAGGGAAGTGTGTTACGGCACCACGTTTTGTCATTTTCAAAGAGTTTATATTACCAACAGGGAAGTATATACGATTTTCTTCCATGCTAGTTTATGTTTGCGGCATAAAGATGGTTTTTGCCATATTATGGGCGAAATAATGGCTGCATGACTATATTGTTAAATTTGTAAGTGCTATATTTACAAAGGCATTTTACACTATTTGGATAAATACTTTGTATTTAGAGTATCTAATGTCATTTACCCAACTTTTTTGCAACAATTATTGTCTTTTACAATAGCTGTTGCCTTTTAATATTGATTCTTATGAAATACCTCAACCAATTATCTGCTCTAGTCACACTGATGTGCTTTTGCATGTGTCTAAACTCTTATGGGCAGGGAGTAGCACAACCCTTACGCATTGCCGACCAGATGACGTGGACATCGCACACAACAGCGTCAGCTGATGCACCGATACGGCCAAATGTGGCGCAGGAAGGCGCCCTGCATGCTATGCCTGCGGCTGCAGCCAGGAATTTCAAAACATTTAGCCCTGTAAAAAAGAATACAAGCGCTGATGCAATGGCTGCTAACCGCGGCTATGAAAGCCATCCTGAACTGGGCGTATTGTTTCCCGGCGCGCCATGCAGCGACTGCTACGAGGTGATAGGCGCGCGCACAGAGACAAACAAGACTTACGAGCGGCATACCGCAGACGGAGGCAAGGATGTGATGGTAGCCACCAGCACCATGCCTATGCACTACAAAGATGCACGTGGCAACTGGAGAACGATAAAGACACAGCTGGAGCCTGCCATGGGCACAGGCGTATATGCTGCAACTGAGCAACCTGTACCGGTAACGATCAATACGCAGTTTGGCTACACAGCGCTGGGCGGTGGTGATGAACAAATACTGTTTAACGCCAACCTGGAACTGGTGTATGTGAAGTCTGACGGCACAGAAGTATCGCTGGGCAGGGCTAACTGGACCAACCATACGGCAGGCGACCAAGGCGCGTATGTAACGAATGCATGGCCCGGTGTAGACATAGAAATGAGCACGATGCGCGGCGCTATAAAAACAAACTTTTACCTGAACCACGCTATGCCTGCGTATGCAGATGGTAAGCTGCTGGTAAGGGACCATATGAATTTTTCCGGTGGCCTGTCTCTAAACTCCGGCGGCCAAACACGGCTGACAGATTTTCTGACCATAAGGGACCGCAAGGGTGAAGTAAAATACTCGATATCAGTAGCCAATGTGTATGAAAAGAACAACCCGAGAACAACCGCAGCATTCCTGGAATACAATATTGGTGCACACAACACGGTGGACATAGTGTTGCCAGGCGCTCTGCTGAACAAGCCGGCGGCATCCTACCCTATGGTTATAGATCCGCTGGTATCATCGGCGCCGGGCACATCTACCGTGATAAACGGCTGCACGTATAACGCAACGTGGACTGCAGGTGTGGGATGCTCTTATACGAACATAGCTACAACGCCCGCTAACTGCACGCTTACAGACATACAGTTTGGCTTCGAATACACATCCGCCACAGCGGGGGCGGAGTATTGCGGCTACAGCTTTTACAAAGGCACCTGCCGTAGCCCTGGCACAGCAGCTGCAGGCTTTTCATGGTCTTGCGCCAGCATATTACCGGGCACGTGCACAGCAGTGCTGGGTGCGGCATACTCTATATGGGGTACACCCGGTGCGGGCACATCAGGCCTGGGACCGTGCGTGCCTGCACCTCAGTGTGCGCCGTATAACCTGAATATACAAATGCTGTTTTACCAGAACTGGCTGACCACCCCGCCCTGCTCCATCACTTACTACTACGGCAGCCAGCCGCTGGTGATCATCGTGTTTGGCCATACCGTGGAGCTGACTGCAGCAGGTGTAACGGGGTCTCCGCTGACCGTATGTGCCGGGCAAGCGGCAACGCTAAGCGCTACCGGCACCTATGGTGTACCTCCTTATGTTTACTCATGGTCGCCCGGACCAGTGGCCGGCTCACCTGCAGTAGTGAACCCAACAAGCACTACCAACTATGTACTTACCGTAACTGATGCCTGCGGCATAACAACCGGCGGCAATGTGACGATAACGGTGAACCCAACTACACCTATTAATGGTACGCTGACCGTATGCGCGGGGAACACCACAACGCTTACCAACGCTACGGCAGGTGGTACCTGGACCTCCGGTGCAACCACAGTAGCCACTGTAGTGGCCGGCACAGGTGTGGTGACCGGGCTAATAGCAGGCACGGCACCCATAACATATACAACAGCGGCAGGCTGCAAGGCATTTGCTACAGTAACGGTAACACCCCTGCCTGCTGCAATATCAGGCACACCGGTAGTGTGCGCAGGCTCTACCACTACACTAAGCGATGCCACATCTACCGGCCCATGGAGCAGCAGCAATGTAGGCGTAGCCACAGTATCAGCAAGCGGTGTGGTAACAGGCGTAGCGGCAGGCACAGCAACCATAACATGCGGTGCTACTGGCTGTGCAGCAACTATTATTGTGACCGTAAATGCAACACCTCATATCGCCGGAACCGCATTTACTAACCCTACTACCTGTAATGCTACCGATGGCACAATAACACTCACCGGCCTGAACGCAGGTGAAAGCTATACGGTACACTACACCTCGCCTACCGGCGCAGTAACAGCGACGATAGTAGCTGATGGAACCGGTAATGTAGTGATCACGGGGCTGGGCGGCGGAAACTTCACCGGCATTACCGTAACCAATTCATTTGGCTGCACATCTAATGCTGTGGGACCGATAGTGCTGGTTGCCGCAGGTAATCCGCCATCACCGATAGTAACGAATAACTCCCCTGTGTGCGCGGGTGGCACTGTGACCTTTAACCTGATAGGCGTGACCGGTGTAACCTACCAGTGGAGCGGCCCGGGTGGATTTACCTCTACTGAACAAAACCCGACGATAAGCCCGGCAGGCCTAGGTGCAAACGGAACCTATTTTGCAACAGTAACACTGGCTGGCTGCACATCACTGCCCGGAGCTACTGTAGTTACGGTGAACCCTGTGCCTGTAATAACTATAAAGTCAACAACCAATCCGTCTCTGTGCCTTGGTGCTGATGGTACTATAACACTGGCCATAACCGGTATGCCGGGAGTAACGGTATACAATGTAACCTACGACTTTAATGGTGTTACATCCAGCCACTCATTTACATCCAATGTTTCAAATGACCTTACGATAACGGGGCTGAGCCAGGGCACCTACAGCAACATATATATAACTACACCTGCTGGCTGTATATCGGGCCTCGTCGGACCTGTTCAGCTTTCAGACCCAAGCGCACCACCCACACCGACTATAAATGCCAACACGCCCCTGTGTATAGGACAGACATTACTGCTACAGGGCAATGACCTGGCACCGGGCGGCACTTATGCATGGACGTTTGCAGCAGGCGGCACATCTACCTTGCAAAACCCATCAATTGCCAATACTACGATAGGCGATGCGGGAATTTATGTGCTCAGCTATAATGTGGCCAACTGTATCAGTTCCACAACGGCCAACATAATGCTGTATCCACCAATAAACCTGACGAACATAACGCCGAATACAGCTATACCACGCGGTTCGAGCATTCAGCTGGATGTGCAGGGCGCACGCTACTATGCATGGACACCTAACGATGGCAGCCTTAACAACCCGAACATCAATAACCCTGTAGCGCGTCCCCTGGACTCAACAGTATACACGGTAGTGGGAACCAGCGAATGGGGCTGTATGGACTCCCTGCACGTAACAATTACTTTGATAGACGTTTCGCCGGTGGTGGTACCTACGGCCTTTACGCCAAACGGCGATGGGCTGAACGATGTTTTCCGCCTCGGTAACCTGAGCACCCAAAAACTGGTGGAATTCAGCGTGTTCAACAGGTGGGGCCAACTGATATACCACAACGCGACAGACCCTAAAGCTGGCTGGGATGGCAGCTACAACGGTGTGATACAAGATCTTGGCGTGTATAACTACATTATAATACTGGCTAATGCCGAGGGCACCAATACGATACTTAAAGGAGACGTGACGCTGATAAAATAGTAACCGTATTGCGGATCTCCATGAATTTTCAAAAGGGTGTTTCGAAAGAGACACCCTTTATCTTTGCAGAGTGTGCCTGACGAGATCATTAAAACTTGCTGGAAAAATACTGGCATCCTTTGTGGGATTTCTGGTGTTGTTTCTATTAAGCGCTTATTGCCTGTCCAGAATAACTGTAGACCGGGAGGCAGGCGAAGGCGGCCAGGTTGATATCTATATAAAGACTAATGGTGTGCATACAGACATTGTAGTGCCGGTGCGCAATGAGCAAATGGACTGGAGCAAGGAAATATTGTACAGCAACACCCTGCTCACCGATACCAGCTATAGCTACCTGGCCATGGGATGGGGAGACAAAGGCTTTTACCTGGAAACATCCAACTGGGCTGACCTGAAATTTTCTGTGGCTTTTAAAGCCGTAACCGGTCTTGGGCGAACAGCGCGATACATGCTACCTTTTATCCGAAGATGGAGGAAGGCAAGACCTGCAGACGTATAACCATAAGCAAAGAGCAATACGGCAGGCTTGCAGGTTATATAAAGCAAAGCTTTCAGAAAGATGATAGCGGGCATTTTATAAATATAAAGACACACGCAAACTATGGCAATGCGGATGCATTTTACGAGGCTAACGGCAGCTACAGCCTGTTTCATACCTGCAACACATGGGCCAACAATGCGCTAAAGCAAAGCGGGCAGAGATGCTGCGTGTGGACCATATTTGATACCGGAATATTCCTGAAATATGAGAAGTGATACAGTTAGAAGATGCTATAGGGTACTTTCTTTTCGTCCTGTTTTTTAATTTCTAATAGTTTCAATATATTTGTTTCCGTGCGTGCCCTGCCGGGTACTGATGTTTAATGTTTTAAAGTAACCGAATACAATGGACAAAAGGATTCTGATAATAATTGCCCTTTTTAACGCTGCCGCATTATCTGTATTTTTCTATAAGCGTGCCTATGCAAACAGTGCACCGGCGATTCACCTGAACATAGATAAGAATGTGATCAATGCCGGCGACAGCATCACTTTCACAGATAATACTGAAGGCGCTGTAAGGTGGAAATGGGAATTTGGAGATAGTGAGCCGAGCTACAAGCAAAGTGGTAAGCATACTTACTTTGAGCTGGGAAAACATAAGATCATTCTTACGGTTTATGGTTCTTCTTTCGGGCCGATAGTTGACTCATCGAAAGAAATAGTGGTAAGAGCAATGCCAAAGGCAGATACTGCCAAACAGCCGGCACCTGCACCTGCACCCGTAGTGGCAGCACCACCTAAACCAGAACCAAAGCCCACGCCGGCACCAGCGCCTGCGCCACATAAGCCAGCTCCTAAGCCACAGCATCATAACAACAACTCCGGTGATGACGGGCTGCCAAAAGATGATGGCCCTGTAGAAATTAAAAAATAAAAAAGTAAGAAAGTCTGATAGAAAAGCCGCAATCGCAAGTTGCGGCTTTTTTCGTGCAAGAATTATTCAGCAAATCTACCGTGCCGGCCTCCTGCAAGGCGGGCGTAGCGGCTTTATTCCCCTGGACCCAATCTCTTAGTCAAGGATTTGTGTGCCCGTGCAATATGCCACTCCTTCGGAGTTTAAACACGTCTTGCATTGCCATTCTATAATCATTTCATCCCTTCGGGATCTTTTCGCTTAAGTAAGAGATTGCCGGCAGCCCACTTAGCTAACGCAGATAACTTACGCAGAAGGAATCGACAAAGGTGCAATTTACAGATCTCATACCGGTGGACTTTAAAAGGTACACCGTGCGCATTTAGGCTAAAGCCGTATTGGTAGTTGCCCCCACCCCGGCTTAAAAGCCGGGCTATGGAAATGGTAGCATGATTTTTTGAAATGGTAAAAATGGTATTAGTAGCTTGAATGGCTGACGCTATACAAGCAAAAAGGGCAGCCCCGGAATGGAGCTGCCCTTTTAAAAGTGATACTAAATATTATTTGCTCACCGGTACCAGTAAGCGCATTTCAATACGCCTGTTCCTGGCCCTGTTTTCTTCCTTGTCGTTAGCAATGACAGGATCTGCCTTACCCATACCGCTAATGATTATTCTGTTCTTATCAACACCCTTGTACACCAGGTATTTCTGCACCATTTCAGCACGGGCATATGACAGCATCATGTTGTTCTGGTAAGTGCCTATGTCATCTGTGTGACCGCTGATGAAGATAACGAGTGTGTTATCCTTCTTCAGGTAACTAGCCACCTCATCGAGCAGCGGATAGTTATTCTCCTCGATATCGGCCTTTTTGAATTTGAAGTTGATGAAATTCTTAGAGAGCGTTATTGCCGCAGGCTGGTAAGTAATAACCGCAGAAGGAGTGGCACCTGTGGCTGTAGCCATAGCGGCAGACTTAAGGGCGGTATCAGACTTACAACCGTGGTACTTTTTCAGACCGGGTTCGTCCGGACACCAGTCATCGTCATCGGCTACGCCGTCATTGTCCCTATCCGGGCAACCACCTGTGGCCCATGAGCCAGGAGCATCAGGGCAACGGTCAACATCATCAGGAACGCCGTCATTGTCACCATCAGGACAGCCGGCAGTTTGCTTTGTGCCTTTCTGGTACGGGCAACGGTCTTCCTTGTCTGGAACGCCATCACCATCAGTATCAGGACAACCGTTGAACTCAACAAGACCAAACAGTAGCGGGCACTCGTCAGTCTTATCCGGTATACCGTCACCGTCTATATCCCTTGGTTTACCAATAAAGAAGCGAAGACCAACAGTAACACCATAAGACTGAACAGCCACCTGCTTGATACCTTCTGTCATAGAATGATAGCTACCTACATTGTTGGTGATCTGGTAATTCTCGTTACCTGTATTCTGGAATATCTGGTATGAGTAGTAACCGCCGAAATCAGCTGTAATACCGTAGTTGAGCTGGTAAGAAAAACCAGCCTGTACCAGGCCTCCCAGTGCAAAAGGATTGTAGTGGGTAGTGCGCGACTTATTGAACGGAGACTGGTTAAGGCCTACGTTATATCCTTTGTTGTTCAGGTCAGTGAAGTAGGAATTGACATTGCTGCCATCATGGTTATTGTACAGGTAAGCCGCTTTTGTTAGCAGCCAGTCGTTGTTTGCAGGGGTAACATGGTTGTCATACACGCCCTGTACGCTTGAGTTGTACTGGTAGATAGCCTCGTAGTTAAAAGATGCGTTGGTTGTAGACCTGTTGACAGACATAACGCTGAACTCCGGTCCTGCATCTACGAAGAAACCCCAGTCTTTAGAAAACTGGTGCTTGAATTTAACAAGGATAGGAATGCTGATGCTGGAGCTTCTTACGCTTTCGGTAATAGCACCATTGGTAGTAATGATCTGCCTGAAGATGTCATGCGATGCAAAAGAATCCACTGATTTGTATTCGATGTGGAATGGGCTGTCCATTTTCAGGTTATAATTCTGAGAGCTGGAATAGATCATACCAATGCTCAGGCCCCAGTTGTGCTTTTTACCAAAGAAGTAGCCAAGGTGAAAGTCGCCGCCAAGCACGTTAGTGCTGGACATAGTAGGCGCTTTGTAGGCAGAAATACTCTGGATAACGCTGGAGTAAGAATTGATCATATCTACCGATGTAGGTGATCCGCTCATGAAACCGTATTTGAAATTGGCCTCTATGCAAAAGCGCGGCAGCAATTCATCGTAAGTTTTTAATTTATGCACACTCATGGTAGAATCCTGCGCGCGGGAGGCGAAAGATGCTAAACCGAGGCAAAGTATAAGCAGTGTATTTTTCATTTTTAATTTTTTAATGGTCGTTAATTAGTTTTTGATGAACCTTGAAATAGCCACTTTTATGCCATTTTTCCGGCATTCGATAATATAGCAACCAGTACTGAAATCTTTAACCGATACGGAAGTAACGAGGTCTTTAATAGACATAGATGATACTTTGCGACCGGTAACGTCATAAATATCTGCAGTGTATTCTGCTCCGCTTATGTCACCGAACTCTATGTTGATGTTGGTAGATGCAGGGTTAGGATATATCCTGACACCTACTTCTTCTGCCGGCGGTACTACATTACGGATACTGCTGTGCGGGCTGTTGTAGTAAGATTTCTGGGGGCACTCAGAGTGATTGGCGATAACCCAGTAGAACCTGTGCAAGGTATCAGGATTAGCGTTGTAGTAGCTCTGGTTCACTTCGTTCTTCAGGGTATCTGCTACCAGTGTGCCTGCCTCATCAAAGCCCCACAGGTAACCGAATGTGTCTACATTGTTTTTAAGGCAGATGAACATGTGGTTGTGGTACACAACTCTTGCCGGGTCATCAGCAATGTTGGAAGTAACATTAATGATGCTTACTGCACTGCTGATGCAGCCAACGAAAGTATCTACGTATGCGATAACCTTAACGCTATCCACGCCTGCGGTAGGGAAGTTTACCAGGATATTCCTGTTCACGCCTGAGGTACTGGTATCGTAAATAACCGCATCAGGACCTGCGAACCAGCGATAGAATACGTGGCCGCTATCTACAGGGATGTTTGCACCGAAGTTCTGGAACATTGTGTTTGCACAGATAGAGCTTGGTGCAGATGCTGTGATAATTGGTTTTTCAGGACGTGGGTTAACTGTAAGTATCACGTTAGTATCGCTGATGCAACCGCGTGATACGAGCGTGTAAGCAAAGTTAACTGTGCTCTGTGTGTGTATCTGTTTAGACGATACGTTTTCAGAGATAGCGCCGGTAGAGTCTGTGCTGATCGTTTGTGGAACGGTATTGTCGTTGAGCGCCTGCACATACCATGCAAATTGTGTGGCACCACCTTCAGCATCTGTAGACGAAGTAGCCTGGTAGTTAAACGGACTCTCGCTGCAGATAGCCTCATGATCGAGACTGCGCAGCTTCGGTGTCGGGTTTACACTTACTGTAAACACGCTTGGGAAGCCGGTGCAGCCCGCTGCTGCGGAAGTAGGCGTAACGGTGAATACTATTGTACCCACAGAAGTGAAGCCAGTGTTGGTTAATACATCATTGAGCACATTTGTAGTGCCGGAAGCAGTTGCTGCTGTTACGAGGCTGTTGTCTGTAACTGCCCAGCTGTAGTTACTTGCTACCGAAGTAACCGGAACGAGCTGGATGTTAGGACTGAACTTGCTGCATATGGCATCAGCGTACCCAGCTACTGCAGGAAGCGGATTAACTGTGACAGGCACCTGGTTAACAGGGCCTACACAACCAAGCGCTGAAGTAGCAATAACTGAATAAGTAATGGTACCGAGTGTGCTGTCGTTTGAGTTGATCGCGGTATCTGTGATAACCGGTGAGCCGGAGAACGGAGCATGGGAGTTGCCGGTAACTGTAGCTGATGAGAACGCAGTACCCCATGTGAAGGTGCCACCGGCACCGGTAGTAGCCTGCAGTGAGTAAGCTAGTGTACCATTGATGGCAGGGCGCTGGCCGCTGCAAACGCTTGTTGGTATTACTAACACATTCGGAGCAGGATTTACCGTAACAGTAATTATAGCAACACTACCAACGCAACCATGAGTTGAAACCGGAATCACACGGTAATCGATAGTACCCGGGTCGCTATGACTTGTGTTGATAAGTATCTGCTTAATAGAAGGGAACAATGATGCGCCACCGGCTACCCCACTGTTCACACTGTCGAATATGCTGGTAGTAAGCGGGCTAATGTTCCCGGTAGTCCAGCTGAAGCTGTCTGCAGGGTCCAGGGTCGTAGCGCTAAGCGGGATATTTGTTTGCTGTGTGCCGCTACATACTGTTTTAGAGCCAGATGGAATAGCTGTATTTACAACCGGGGTAGGATTAACCACTACAGTAACTGTAGATGGACCACCCGGACAGCTTACACCATTGTGCGTATAGCTTGGAGTAACGCTGTAAACCACTGTAGCTGGTGTAGCATGGCTTGTGTCCGTCAACACCTCAGAGAATGTATTAACATTGTAGCTAACGCTGCCGTTGACAGAGGCGCCAAATGGATTGGCGGCCACTGTCCAGCCGTAGCGGGTGCTGTCTGCGGTGGTGCCCGAATTAAAGGTAACGTTTGAACCGAAGGAGCTGCAGATACTCTTGGATACCGGGTTCATCTGCGCCTGTGGATTAACTACTACGGTTATCGGCACCGCTACTCCATCGCAACCGCTGAAAGTAGGTTTTACATTGTAGACGATACTTGCAGGAGTAGAATTACTTGTATTTGTCAGTACATCACTTATAGCTGTAGCAGCTACAGTATTTGTAAGCGCACCCAGTAAGTTGGTAGGTACGGTCCATGTGAACGTGCTACCCACACCAGTAGAGGCATTGAGTGCGACGCCAGCAGATGTGCCACTGCAAATGGTGGTAAGGAGCGAAGTGCCAGCTAAGGCAACCGCAGGTTTCACCGCCTGGGTAATAGTAGTCACAGGGCCGAGGCAACCGCCATCGTGCGAAGTAGCGCGAACAAAATAATCTACACTGCCGGATACTGCATTACTTTGGTTAGTGAGATTCTGACTGATAGGAGTGCCTGAACTGCCGATAGCACCTGTGATGCTTCCTGCAACAGGCTGAATATTTCCGAAGGTATAAGAGAAATCACTCGGTATGCTGGAAGCGAGCGCTATCTCAGGGCTGGTGCCGCTGCATATTGCTACAGGAGATACCGGTGCAACTGTTGGCAGCGGATTTACAGAGACTGTAAATAGAATTGGTGTAGTTGGCGCGCAGGAACCTATGGTAGATGTTGGGATAACGGAATATACCACTGTGCCCTGCAGAGAAGCACTAGGGTTATGCAGGGCATCTGTAATGGTCGTAGTGCTGCCCGAACCAAAATTGGTGATGCCATTTGGAGAACCACCCTGCCATGCCAGTGCACTTGGCGTACTTGGTGTGATCACCAGGTTTGGACTGAAGTCACTGCAGATAGGAGACGAGAAGGTTGCGGTAACAGAAGGCGTAGGATAAACAGTAACGGTAACAGAAACCGGGTTGCCTGTGCAGCCACCACCAGAGGAAGATGGTGTTACTGTAAACGTAACTACGGCAGGCGTGCTATTACTGGAGTTAGTAAGCGTGAAGGTTCCAGCAGGTTTAATGATCGGATTGACAGAGCCAACCGGATTAACGGTAAAGGTCCCTATAGGCAAATCAGGTACTGTGCCTATGGTAGCGCTTGCTACCCAGGTTATGCTACTGGTAACGGTAGGGGTGACAGAAAAATTAAGCACGGTGCCACTGCAAATGCTTGTGCTGGTAGGCCCTGTAAGCGATGCACCCGGATTGACATTTACAGTCAATACAAATGGAACCGGGTTTGTACAAACACCTGCCGTAGAAGTTGGAATTATGGAATACAACTGCACACCAACGGCGGCATGGCCCGGATCAGTGTTAACAAGGTTGTCGGTAAGAAAAGTGCCAAGGGCACCAGTTCCAGAGTGTGCACCGCTAACAAGCAGACCTGTACCAGCGGACCAAACAAAGTTACTGGCAGTGCTCGCACCTAACAGCTGGCTTAGGGAGCCACAATTTGTTTGCGTTGGAGTGATCGTCATCACCGGCGTAGGGTTTACTGTAACATAGAGTGATGCAGGGATTCCAGGACAACTCCCTGTTGATACATCGCCTGTAGGCGTAACAATGAACTCTATTACAGCAGGTGTTGTATTGACCGTGTTTGTTAAGGTCTCGCTGATAGGAGAGCCAGCGCCTGATAAATTGCCAATCGTAACACCCAGGGGATTAGAGCCTACAGCCCATGTAAAGCTACTTAAAATAGTAGCCCCCAGAGCAAGGTTAACATTTGTGCCACTACAAATGCTTTTGCCGGAAACATTTACGGTTGGCGTCAGGTTAACCTGTAATGCAGGCGTGCTTACCGACGCACTGGTGCAGCCAACACCAAAATAGGTAACAGTAACACTGTAGTTACCGGAGGCGGAAGTTGCATTAAGCGTGCGGTTTTGTGTGTTAATGCCAGAAGCGGTTGAAGCCGTGAAACCAGCAGGTCCGGTCCAGTTGTAACGAAGCTGAGAGCTGGAGCCAGTTGCGCCATTAGCAGTAAGCGTCAAAAGATCGCCCACACACAGCGTAGCAGCCGACAAAGAAACATCTGTAAGTGTTGGTAATGCATTTACAGTTGTTATTACTGTATTTGAATTAGAACAGCTCTTAGTATCTGTAACGGTAATTGTAAATGTTCCGTTAGCACCCAAATTTACAGATGGGAACGTAGGGTTTGCGGATGCACTCAGTGCAACAGGCCCGCTCCAGGCATAACTTAGCGCCCCCGATGTGCCTGTACCATTGGTTGCCGCCGTATTAAAGGTAAGCGTAGACCCTACGCATACAGCACTAGTAGTAGGTGCAGGAACAACCGGCAGGGAGTTGACAGAGACTGTTTTGGTAGCAACGCAGCCCGTGCCGGTGAACTTATAAGAGATAGTAGTAGTACCGCCGCCAGTGACGCCGGTGATGCCTAGTGTTTGAGTTGCTGTTCCACTGAGCGCGACAGTGCCGGCCGAACTGGTCCAGGTACCACCCGCATCTGCATCAGACAGTGATATTACTGAGGTAACACAAACAGCGCCAGCTCCCTGTATAGCTGCAGGATTGGCATTTACTAAAGCACTTACTGTAGTAGTAACCGAACAGTTCTGCGCATTAGTGACCTTAACTGTGTAAATACCAGACGCGCCAACCGTAGCATTGGTAACTGTCGGGTTTTGCTGCGTGGCGCTCGCCAACGAAGGACCATTCCATAAATAGCTTTGCCCGGCAGGAGAAACACCAAAACTTAAGTTAGCGCCGGCACAAACCGAAGTAACGGGTAAAACAGAGACAGCGGGTAAAGCATCAACTGTAACTGTTGTGAGCTTTGAACAGCCTCCCGTAGGTGCAATATATTGGACGTTTGTGGTACCTGCAGAAAGTGCTGAGAAGTTACCCGAAGCGTCGATAGAACCTATAGCCGGAAAAGCTGACACCCAGGTACCTCCGGCTAATCCATTTGTATATACTGCTGTCGCGCCTACGCACACATGGGAAGGTCCGGCTATGGCAGGAGGTACAGGATTAACTGTAATTATAGTAGAAACAGTACCACAGACACTAATAAAATTAATAGTAGGTGTGCCCACAACAGAGTGGGTAGCGGCAGGCGAAGTGCTAACAACGCCCGAACCGTTGACTGTAGCAAATGCGGGGTCAGAACTGCTCCACGTACCTACGCTTCCGGGGTTTACTGACAAGTTGAGTGTACCGCCTTCACAAAGAGGTCCGCTATTACCGGAGATAGCACCAGGAGCAGCACTAACGGTGGTAACCGTGGTTGCCTTTTCGGTACAACCGGTAGGATCATCAGTAACAGTGAGTGAATAGGTACCAGAATTGCTGATGCCAGCAGGGCTTATGAAGGGATTTTGTAATGTACTGCTGTAGGATGAGGGACCACTCCAGGCATAATGGATAGTGCCGGTGCCAGTTGCAGTACTGGTAAGGTTCAAGGTTCCACCGTCACAAATTGCGCCTCCGTTAGAAGCGGAAACTGTTGGAGAGGCGACTAATGAAAGGTCAGCAAAAGAAGTTAACCCGGGAGATATTCCGTTAAAATTACCGCCTGGTGATTTGCTGGCCCTGATACTATTTGCCGCAACGGCAGGATTTAGCGCCCGCACCTGTAAACCGGAAATGGTGAAGTTATCTACCGTCAGCCCTGCCGAAATATTTACCGTAACCACCAAAGCCGAAGTTGAGACGGTAGTGGTTATTGAAGCAATATCCGCACCGGTAGGTACAATGGTAATCGTTGAAGCGGCATTATATTGATATCCCGCCGGCGCAAGGAAGGTAAGTACAGTAGCCCCTGTCTCAAAATCCGTGGCACTGGTTTCCGCAATAGTGATGGTGTTTAGTGTGGTAAATGCGGGCTGGGAGCCACTTTGTGCCGTGGCGCTGCACATATTCAGGCCATTTGTAGCTGGGGTAACGACCACCGTCGCTACCGGCGCGGCATAGACCGCATTAATGCCCAAGAAAAGCACAACTGTTAGTATGAATTTTTTTAATATGGCAAATCTGCAAAAAGGACTAACACCACACAGTGTAAAATTTTTCATATCACGGATAAATTTTTAATTAGGGCGCAAACATAATCAATTTTTTCATCTTAAAGAATCAAATACTAATAATTTTTTGGGTGTGGTGAAAAATCAAACCGATTCGTTAGTTTTACGGACTTAAATAATTTTGAATAATGAAAAAAATACCGGTTCTATTCCTGTTTTTCGTGATGTTTGCGCCATTCTGTTCTTTTTCACAGGATCTGAATATTGATGGGGATACAATTAAGATATCTTCAGAAGTCTATCCCAACCTCCGCTTCCCTGAAGAAATACAGCAGGCAAGTACCTTATGTGCATCTGATAACTACCGGCTCAGCTTTAACGGAAGCAGGATCACGATTAAGCCAGGTACTGCCAAGCCGCTGTCGCCCTGCCAGCTATCTATAGATGAGGGAACAGAGAAAAAACAACGCAATCACCGGTTCATATTGATATTTACTGATCCAGGCGAGACATTTGAGCCTTACCACGACCTGCATACCACAGATCTGATACAACAACGCATTACTTACCTGGAAAACTCAAAGAAAAAAGCTGCTGAAATAGCGGAAAAAGCGAAACCAGTGCCAGCGCCTGAAGTATTTAAGAAAAAAGAAACTATAGCTACCAATGACTCCATATTTGTGCTGGACGGCGGTAAGACTATATTAAAAAGGTCGGACCTTGAAAGCAGGATAGGTGCAAAAACCGAGCGCCTTACAAAATGCCTGGAGCTGCTGTGCCGCAAGAAGGAAAATTACCAGTCGGCGATAGACTACGGTATGAAGCTGTTTAATAACGACGAAACCCGCACCGTAGCCGTATCGAGCAAGAAAACCGGCGTCAATGATGTGCGCCCGATCAGGAAGTACCTGGTGAAGATGTCGCAAATACAATATGAGCGCGTGGAAATAAAATGGCGCCAGGGTATATTCATAGGCAACATACAGAAACAGGAAGACGGCACCTACCGTGGCGTGGTTACCATAGAGCAGGAGTTTTCCGGCTACAATGGCAGTGAAGCACACTATGCCTACCATGATGTGATGGAGAAAAACCTGGAAATTGTGATAAAAGTATGGGATGTAATGGAAAACGGGAAAGAGAAAACCTTTATGGATGTATTTCTGGGTAATATAGGCTTGTCTGAATCGGTGAAGTAATTAGTGATCAAATGCCGGAAGTTTTTACTTTCGCTATAGTTACATTTTAATTATTTTAAGATAATTTTTTATAGAAGATGACAAAATTTTCCGGTTTATTTTTGCTGTTTGCATTTGTTTGCTCTTTTCATGGCTCCGCCCAGTTCTTTTCCACTGATGATAAGCTGAAAGATGAAATGTTTCTGCGCGAGGTAAAGGTGATAGATGAGTTTATTGAAAGGTTTAACGATGATCCGTCATCGTTCATTCGCAGGGAGTATAAGAAACAGAATAAGCCTTACGAACTATCCCGCAAGGAGATACTAGTGTCTCTCTTCAATCTTGAGAATGCACAGTGGAACACCAATGCAAGCCTGGGTGAATTTTTCCGCGATGCGTCTGATTCTGTAAATCCGCCGCACCTTGCATTTGCAGACAGTAACTGGTACGCCGAGGCGAAATGCACCTTTATGGTAAGTGGCAAAAAAGTGGAAGTACCCCTGATATTGCAGGTGCAGATGGCAAAAAACAATGGTGCCAAATGGATGATAGCCGGCGTAGGAGACAATATTATTTTTAACGGCCAGCCTTCAGCTGTTCCCGGCCTTAGCGACTACCAGCCCAAGCCAATCAATAAGTTTATCGCTACATCCAGCTATGCTACCAATTTTTCTGAGCTGGTAAACACTTTCGCTGACAAGAAGAATATTCTTGACTATTTTACCCCAGACCTGCTGGCCACCGAGCGTGGCAAACGCTTTGTGAACATGATACTGCAGAGCAAAATGGAATTTAAGTATGCCGCTGATATTAAATTCTATTTCTACCAGATACCTAACTGGGTATTTGAGGTGGAAGAATTTGACCGTAAAAGCCTGAACAGCGGCTGGCTCATAAACGATATAAAGAAAGTGCCGCAAAGTGAAAAGGAAAATTCGAGGAAAAAGCTGCTACAGCACTAGTACAAATTTTTATTATTGCTCACTATGCTATCCTGTAATCTATATAAATATACCGGATTCGTCTTATTACTGTGCTGCTGGAGCCTGAATGAAGCGCATGCCCAAAGGTCACTGAGCCCCAGGGACACCGCCAGCATAGGCATGGCCACCAGAACGGTAATGAAGGAACTGAGGCAAGCCATGTTGTCAATGGCGGACCAATCGAACTCAGAGTCGGACAGAAAGGATATTGCGGCCCACTACCTGGAGCAGCCCGATAACATATTTTACAGTAAGAAAGCCCTGATCGACGACGATACGGACCCTGATAATACAACACCGGATAAGTCGCAAAAAGAAGCGGAAGAGTACCTGGTACAGTTCAACCAGTTCTACCATACCGAAAGGGACAATTCCATTGAAATGACGATAAAGTCCATATCGCCTATTCTGAAAGCAGCCAATAAAATGCTCTATGTAAAGGTGCATTATAGCCAGCTGTTCAAAGAAAAGAGCGGCTTGGGACGCAGCTATAACAGGGTGTACCGCGTAGCGGAAGTGTATTTTGAGAAGAAGGGCGACGGCGGCCAGTGGCGTGCATACATCAGCGGCATTAAGTTTGAGGACCGCAATGCCCCACCCGATGATCTGAGCTCAGCCTTACCTGTATCCAACGACGGCGCACAGGAACCGGAAGTGCGTGAAGTAAAAAATGAAGCCTACTACAGGAGCCTGCTGGTAAGGGGAACACATGCGCTGGCAGATAACAAATATGCCGACGCTTATCGCTACCTGCGAGAAGCAAGAGAATCGGACAAGGTGGCAAATGAATCCAACAGCCAATTCGCATCCCTGAAATCAAAAGTGAAAAGCACCATAACCATGGAAACCGACAGTTTTTTCCACGGTGTGCTTAAAGCTAAGGGACGCACGCTGAACAATGCGGGCCGATATGAAGAGGCAAAGAAATATTACACCTATGCCAAGGAGTGCGATCTTACGGACAAGGCTATACCACCTGTAATAGCAGAGCTGGAGAATAAAGTGGCATTGCTGCGGTCGCTCGACGACCTTTTCAGGAAAGGGCTCTATGAGCAGGCCATACCGGGATACACGGAAGCGATCAGGAGCGACCCCGGAAATGCAGACCTGTATGTAGGCAGGGCAAAATGCTACTGGAAATCTTACAGGAATGCAGAAGCCCGCAGCGACTTCTATACTGCCATAAACCGCGATGAAAGCGACGCAGATATCTACTTATGGCAGGGCCGCTTCTACGGCTCCCTGAATGAAAAGCGCTACTACGACAGCGCCTATGCGTGCCTGGTAAACCATGTAAACAAATCGGAGTACAGGGATGACCCCGCACTGGTGCCTATCTACAGTGAGGCTGCCTTTAACAAGGGTATGAGCCTGTACCTGAGCCGCACCTACATTGTGGCCATAGACTCGTTTAAGTCGGCGATGAGCCTGAATCCTGACTTTACAGAAGCCTACTGCTACCTGGGATGCTGCTACTACGAAGTAAAGGACAATGCAAAAGCAATAGAATACCTGGAGATGGCCAGCGGTAAAAACGACAAATACCCTGATGCACACTACTGGTACGGTAAAACACTGCGCCAGAAAGACTGGACAAAGTATTCGCACGAGGCAATACGGGAAATGAAACTGGCTATAGACCTGCTGAGCACAAACATGAAGAGCCAGAACTGGTTTTTATGGAACAGTGACCTGGGCGACATATTGCAGCGTAATAAGAATTACGAAGAAGCAATCAAATACTACACCAACTGCATAAACATAGACCCCAAAAGGAATTTTCTTTATTACCTGTACCGTGGCGAATGTTTTCACCAGTGGGGACAAAATGAAAATGCGCAAAGAGACTACTACGAATATAAAAAGTGGTGCGATACCTACGGCACGCAGCCTAACCCTGCACTGGACAAAGATCTCAAAGAACTAAACGGCACGAAGTAAGATGGCACTAAGCGAAGAACAGAAGGCGCTGCTGATAAAGGAGATACAATACCTGCACGAGGACTACAAAGCCACCGTGATCGCCTCTGAGCTTATGGAGCATGGTTTTCCAATGGAGGATCTTTACTTCAGGAACGTAAGCATATTCAGGCGGTTCGTATCTAAGGATGTAAACAATATTCACTGGGAATCGGATGACGGCGGACCTGATAAGCTGGTATTTGAGATGAACCGCGAAGGGCTTTATGATATGCTGCCCGACGGGCTGACGCATGCGAAGAACCCGAGAATTACAGACCCGAACATAACCAACGAATTTGTACTGCACCGGAAGCAGGAAGAACAAGCCCGTAAGTTCTTCAGCACATTTGAGAATGAGTTCATGAGCTTTTCCCTGCAGCTGGAGATACTGGAGCGTGAGCTGTATGACAACAAAAATGAAACGCAGGTAAGAGAGTTCTTCGAATATTTCTACGGCGACAGCCGTTTCCTTACTGATATACAGGTGCTCACGTTGCTGTACATACTGCCGCTGTCAAACAAGATACGTGCGGATGTAAAGCTTATCTCACAAACACTATCTAAGATACTGAACTACAAAATTGTAGTAACTAAAGAAAAAAACAAGCCGCAGACGCTGAACAAACATTCGTCAACTGCAAAGTTGAATGAATCCATACTTGGTGTAGATTCAGTAATATCTGACAGCTGCCAGGTATATGCATTTTCGTATAACCTCAGCATTTTTGATATTCATTTCCTGGATTATTCCGATTTTGAACGCAACGGAAAATGCAGCAATGTGCTCAAATTTGTACTACCCTACTTCTTCCCGGCGGGTGCTGATGTGGATATAATTTTATTTCCGCATGAGGACTGCAAAGAATTAAAAACTTCGTGGACAGAAGAAAATTTCTTTTTAGGATTTAATTCATATATTTAAGCCCAAATTTTACAAGAGATGTTTGTATACCTGATCGCTTTGGCAGTAGTATTTGTTGTTAGTTTTATCGCATTCTTTATGGTCAACAAGGCTGAGGGCCAGTTGAAGAATATGAAAGTCATATTAATATTCCTGCTTTTCACCCTCCTTATGTCTGCCTGCGGATTGCTTGGCAAATCTTCGGCGGAGTCTATGTCGTCCTTTTTCATGGTGCAAGTGCTTTGCCTTGTTCTTGGTTATGCGTCCAGCTTCCTGATGAAAAAAGAATTTTTCGGGCAAATGGCTAATGAAAAAGTAAGCAAGCCCGCTTTTGTGCTGGCAAATGCTGCGGCAGGAATGCTGGGCTTCGCATTGGTGTTCGACCATTTTAATGGCATGGGGCTGGCCGGCTACTACTCAATCTCTGCTTTCAGCTTTGTACTGCCCCAGTTTTTTGCTACCAGCTTTGAAGCGTATACCGAGATACCACAGGAAATTTATAAGGTATGGTACTACCCTGAAGACGAAAAGGAAATTGATTTTGACAAGATAGATACGAGCAAGATATACATGCTTGAAATGGAATTTTCAAAATCAACAGCTGATAACAAGCTGGTGAACAGTAAAGCAAAAGCGCCGCTGGGTATGATGTTTGGCGACTGGTTCATGTCATTTATTGAGAATTACAACCACAAATTTGACAGTGATCCTATCCAGTACCTGAACCAGGACAACTCACCTACAGGATGGATATTTTATGTGAAACCATCGTTTTTTGGCAACAGTAAATATATTGATCCGGACCTTTCTATAGCAGACAACAACCTGAGTGAGAAAAACGTTATCATTGCCAAGAGAGTTGAAGTGATATAAATGTGCTAATGACACTGTTTATATGCACATGGAGGAGCCGGTTTACTATATTTGTAAAGAAAGATTGATTTAATACGATTATTATTAGTTATCTCTGTTAAAATCTGTTACGACTAATGTTACCGAAACTGCAATATCATCTCACAAACTGGATCGACGGTATGAAGATCAACCGCCAGCATTTCAGCAACAGTGAGAGTGCCGTTCTGGACCTGGTGAGAGATCTATCTGCGATTGTAGTTGCGGCAAGTGGTTATGGGCTGCTGAGCCCGGAGCCCGGCGAAAAAAACGCTATTGAGTGCGAGGTATTATCATCACAGTCCAAGAAATTCAAGATCAGTGTAAAGCTTTGCCGTGCTATAACAGCGGGCGGTTGCCGCATTGAGATCATACCGGGTATACAGCCCGAACTGGTGAGCGACAACGAGATCTTCCTCGCATCGAACAATGATGACCGCAGGAGAACCGTTTCTTCTTACCTGGCCGTGATCAGTGTAGATCCGTTCTCAAGGCTTCCTTTCGGTGAGCCTGCGGTGGATGAGTATCCTCCCCGCAACCCGTTCAGCTCAAATACCTACCGGCTGAACCTGATCACCGAAGAATCACTCAATGCATCGAACCTGGGTGCTTTCCATTTCCCGATAGCCCGTTTCAATGTAAAGAATGAGGAGCTGGTACGTGATAACAACTACATACCCCCATGTGCGTTTGTAAGTGCGCATCCGGGTACACGGCAGATCTACAACTCGCTGGGTGAATATTTTACCCGCATCCAGGACTATTGCACAGAAATTATCCAGAAGACCTATGCCGACGGTCAGAACACAGGGCTGGGCCAGAACATACGCAAGGTGAGCGAAAGCAACCTGAGGCACATTGCTTCAGAGTTCTTCCTGTTCCGCACGGTGTTTCACACGCAGTCGCCCGTGTACCTGGCAAATGCTATAGTGCAGCTGGCAAACAACATAAAGGTTTCGCTCAACATTATTTCTGACCGTGAGAAAGAAGAAATTCTTCAGCACTTCAGGGAGATGAACGACATAAGCCCTACAAAATTTGAAGAAATAATAGGCGGTGCCATAGATGCTGACTACGACCATAATGATATTTACGGTTCATTTCAGCCTCTGCTCTACTTCCTGAGCATGTGGTGCGACCTGCTGGAAAAACTGAAGGACCTGAAGATGATAAACCGCAGGAACGAGAAGTTTGACGTAGGCCCGCAGCGTACTATAGAAACACAGAAAGACAAAGGACCAAAGAAATTCTCCATATTTGACTAATTAATTAATTTATTCCAACATGAAACCAATTAACACAAAAGAAAGATCAAAATTATTTTCGCAGTTTTTATTCATTGTTTTCGGACTCTGCTTCCTGCCTATAGCTATTATTTTTGCGGCCTATTACCAGACGCCAGTACAGATAAGCCAGGAGCAACAGGAAAAGCTGAACCACTATTCTGAATTTGCAGATCAGCAAAAAGTACTGGCAAAGCAACTTGCCGATATTGATTCTAACATTATGGTGCTGAACAACGGCAGCAATGTAAACCTGCTTAGCGCTGAGCCAATGATCTCTACCGCTATTGCCAGGCTCACATCGACAGATTCAACGAAGGTGGTAAAGGCAATAGGAAAAGCATATACAAATTATTTGAACACGGCGCATAACCTGAACCTATGCACCACAGAAAATAAGAAACTTAATGCTGACCTGGTTGCAACCCAGGGCAAGGCTAAGGAATTAGAAAGTGATAAAAAGACAAGGGATATGATCGATGCTGTAGGACGGCATTAATCGTTCGAATCGACTTGTGCTTTAGATTTACTGCTATTCCTGGTTGGTTTTATCTCCGCAAAATATTTATAGTAATTTTCAAACTACTCCGGTGTTTATTGTTTCAAAAACATTATCCCCGGAGTTTTTAATTTACCTGAACTGATTTATTAATCACCCCAATACTTATAAAACATGACAACGCTTTCTTTCAGTGATTCGTTAAAAACAGCGATACAAATTTCCCAGTCTGTGGCGCGGGAAAACATGAATGAAAAATTCTCCCTACCCCACCTGCTAGTAGGCTTATTACATAAAGAATCCGGACTGCACCCATATTTGCAGTCTATGGGTAAGGATGTAGGCTATATGGTAGAATGGGGTGAGATAAAAATAGAAGGTAGCCCCAAAACAGGCAAACTGCCAGATACTATGGCGGCCGATGATAAAGTGGCTACTGTATTTGAAGAAGCCGATAATATTCGCCTGAAACTGGGCCTGGATGACATAACACCTATTTGTGTGCTTGCTGCGCTCGTGAAGCCAAATGTTGGTTTTCCTGCCGACCAGCTAAAATCCTTCCCGCTGAGGGAAAAAGAAATACTGGATCTGTACATCAATGACAACTCCATAAAGCAGGCAGTAGGTGTAAACCCATCTGCCAACGGCAATGGAGCGACAGGTGGTAACAAGGGTGGTGGCAATTCTGCCCTGCTCAAGTATTGTATAGATAAGGTATCCCTGGCTAAGGAAGGTAAGATAGACCCGATAATAGGCCGCGACAGGGAAACACGCATGATGCTGGAAATCCTGGGCCGCAGAACGAAGCCAAACGTTATGATAACCGGCGATCCGGGTGTTGGTAAAACCGCACTGGTAGATGGATTTGCACTGAGCATTGTAGAAAACAATGTACCTGACCATCTGAAGGGCGCTTCGCTTTTTGAGCTGGACCTGGGTGCGTTATTTGCCGGCGCATCTTACAAAGGCGAGGTAGAAGAGCGCCTGAAGGGGATCATCAAAGAAGTTAAGCAGTTTGACAAGGCTATTCTCTTTATAGATGAAATACACACTATTCTGGACCCTAAGGGCCAGGCAGGATCCGGCATTGCTAACCTGCTGAAGCCGGAACTGGCCAGGGGCGAGCTTACGGTAATAGGCGCTACTACGCTGGATGAGTATCGTAAAATAATAGAGCCGGAGCAGGCCTTCAGCAGAAGGTTTGAGATCGTAAAGGTTGATGAGCCCGATCTTATTACATCAGCGAAAATGCTGGAAAAGCTCTGTTCAGCTTTTGAAAAGCACCATGATCTGAAAGTGGAGAAAGAAGTGCTGACTGAGTGTGTGCGCCTGGCAAAACGCTATATCAAGGACCGCAGGCTGCCCGATTCGGCAGTAGACCTGCTGGACAGGACAATGGCAGCTATAAAGATGATGAACGATACGTCTAACACCGAGCTCGATGACCTGACCATTGGCTATGATGTGTTAGTAAATGATAAAGAATCGCACGAGATAGATAAGCTGAATAATTATAAGTGGTATCACCGCTCGCTGAAAAACAGGTTGAGCCCGGTATTGTACGGCCGCCTTACCGATGTAATAGACGTAGAAAAAGTAGAAACTGTAGCCGAAATAGAAAGCTACCTACTTTCCAGCCTTGGTTCGCTTAAGGAATTCTCAAAAGATAAGAAAGACGCGGTAGGCCTGCAAGAGCTTGCAGCTATTGTTGCGTTCAAAACCGGTATCCCTATGGGTAAGATACAGGCAAAAGAGCAACAAAAGCTGATGGAAATGGAGAACATCATTAAAAAGCGTGTAGTAGGCCAGGACCTGGCAGTAAAAGCCCTCAGTGATGCCATAGTGGAGTCGCGGAGCGGACTTAACAAACCAGGCCAGCCAATAGGCTCCTTCTTCCTGCTGGGCCCTACGGGTACCGGTAAAACAGAAATTACTAAGGCTATTGCCGACTTCCTGTTCAACGATGAAAAAGCAATGATCCGCTTTGACATGTCCGAGTTCAAAGAAGAACATTCAGCTGCGTTGCTTTATGGTGCGCCTCCCGGATATGTCGGTTACGAAGAAGGTGGTATGCTGGTAAACAAGATCCGCCAGCAGCCATACTCAGTAGTTCTGTTTGACGAGATTGAAAAGGCCCATCCATCTGTTTTCGACATATTCCTGCAGATACTAGACGAAGGAAAAATGCATGACAGGTTGGGAAAAGAGGGCGATTTCTCGAACTCACTCATCATATTTACTTCCAATATAGGCAGTGAGTGGATCGTGGAGCAGTTTGGTAAAGACATCGTTCCCAAGTCGTCTCAGCTCATGGAGATCATGACAAAACACTTCCGGCCCGAATTTCTGGCCCGTCTTACGGAGATCATCCCATTTGCGCCTATCAGCGAAAAGAATGTGGTAAAGATCCTGGAAATACAGATGAAAAGCCTGTTGGAAAGTCTTGATAAACAAAACATTAGCCTTGAAATAACTGACGATGCAAAAACGAAAATTGCATTGACCGGATTTACACCAAAGTACGGCGCACGGCAGATTTCAGGCGTTATACGCACTCATTTAAGACGCCCTATTTCAAAGTTAATTGTGACAAATGCGGTGAGCAAAGGCGAGAAAATAAAGGTGGCACTTGATGAAGAAGGCGAAGTAGCCTTCAACATAGAAAAATAATCGAAAAAAATTCATTTTTAGCAATTTCTTTTATATTTTTACCATAACTAAAACAAACGAATTATGTATAACTATGATGTTGGTGGGAACGCCGTAGAAGTAACCGCGTCGGAAGGAATGGCAGACATTGCTCAGAACAGAACAATGTTCATTCAGAAATTGACAGCAGAAGATCCGATCAAACCAGAAGCCGCTTATAACCTTACGTCAACAGAACAAGTATTTGAGCATTTCAAACCACAGATCGCTGTAGAATTTGAAAATGCCGAAGGTGGAACTGTTAATGAAGAACTGCGTTTTAACAACGTAGGTGACTTCGGTGCGAATAACATCACGAAACAAAGCCGTTTCTTGTCTGACCTGAACATTCAGCAGGATCAGTATCAGAAAATAATGAAGCAGCTGAAGACAAACAAAGTGATGAAGTCTGTGCTGGACAACCCGGAAACAAAAGCCGCTTTTGTTGATGCACTGAACGGCTTGATCCAGGAACTGGAGAATAATAAATAACGTTTTAAACAAATGTGTCAATAACATCAGAAAAAAATAATCATGGCAGAATTAGAACAATCACAATCCTCGCAGACCGCGGAATATAAAGCCCCCGAGAAACTTGCGAACCCCGGTCAGACACTGGAGCAAAGCCTTGGCAAACTTGTAAAATATGGCGGTTTTGAATTCCTGGAAGGTGCAATAGACGGCGCTTCTAGCCTTAACCCGGAGCGTAAAGCAAGGAAAAATATATTCCTGACCGAATCAGGCAAAAAACAAGAGCGTGAAGATCTGAAAAAGAAACTCAACCTGTGGATGAGCTTGCTTACAGAATCTCAGGATATCAACGAAATGGTTGAAAAGTGCAATGAGAAAACAGAACAGGCCAGCACAACGCTTAAGAGGAACCTGAAAAAGGCCCTTGAAACAACGCGTGAGCTGGAAACAAACTATCGTTCAGTTTCCCTGTTCTTTGCAAACACTCAGTCAGACAAGGTGAAAAATGTAACCTTCCTGAACGCTTCGCTTGATTCATTGAAAGACCTGGACAATCCAAGGTTCATAGATTTCGTAGGCGAAGAGCTGAGCCAGAACTATGACCGTCTTGACCTCAGAAATAACTATTCTCTTATGTGCGTACCCGGCTACCTGGGATCTAACAAGATCGTAGAAAAATGGGCAAGGATGGCACATAAGAACAAAGTAATGATGGTTACTGACTTCCTCGAAACAGACAAGGCAGATGACGTTATAGACATGTTCAACGAAGCTAACTTCTCAAGTGGCGACGTATACAAGTCGAACGTGATGATGACCTGTAACTGGGTTGTAGGCCGTGCAAAAAATGCAGAGCTGGGCGAAGATGATGATGTGATGATACCACCATCTGCTGCGCTGGCCGGCAAAATGTACGCCACTCCTACCGCACAGGTAGCAGCAGGTAAAACATTTGGTAGCCTCAACGAAGTTGACGGCGTGCGCTTTGACCTGAAAAAGTCTGAGATCTCTCAGCTCGACAGGATCGGCGTTATTCCAATGGTTAATGAGTATTCAAAAGTTATGGCATTCTCGGCTAAGACACTGTTCAACGGTGATAATCTGGGCCTCCAGACTTACTCTGTAGTTCGCGTATTCGATTACATCAACAAGGTGCTGATCGACTTCCTTAACCGCCGTGCATTTGAGAACTGGACCAGCCGCACAGAGAATGATCTGAGAGCGCAGATGATCAAATTCCTGGACAGCGTACAGGGCCCAACAACAAGCAGCCTTATTGAGAAGTTCAATATCGCACGCTTTGAAAGGGACGAAAACCAGAAAGACAGGATCTACCTGGACATCAACATTACTCCTTACTTCCCTGCAAAGAGCTTCGTGCTGAAACTTGATGGTATGAAGGGCGATGGCGGTACACAGTGGGATACTGCAACACAAGCAAAATAAGACAACCAAATATTCAATTCAATTCACCAATAACTAAAAACAACAATTATGGCAGAAAGGGCAAAATTAAACATCTTCGGCAAAGACTACGATGTACTTCATTGCAGCTACTCACTCAGAAGAGATGTGGATCCAAAAGGACGTCCATCATCAGCAGTTATGGGCGGAACCGTTCAGCTCGAAGTAGAATCTACAGAGGATGTATCCATCCTTGAGGGTATGCTGAAAATCGGCAAAGGCGTTACAGCTAAGATCACCTTCTTCAAAAGGGACGAAAAAGACCAGAAAATGAAGGAGATAGAACTGACAAACGCATACGTGGTGCAGTTCACAGAATCTCTGGATTCAGTTGGCAGCAACCCAATGTCTATCAACTTTGTATTGACTGCAAGGAAACTTGCGATAGGCAACGCTCAGCACGAGAACATGTGGCCTGATACTCAATCGAACTAAGCTTTTATTTTTTGAGACTACAAAGTGCCCGCATGGGCGCTTTGTAGTTTTTTATCACTTAAAGAACAGACACTGTGGCGCAGCAAATAAATGTGGATATACAGGTAAAGGATCAGAAGATCGCTCCCTTTTCCTCTCTTACACTTAATCAACAGTTTAACGGTCATCACTATTTTGAGCTACGGTTCAATCATGATGTAGTTGAAGCAAAGAATGCAGTGCTGATCAATAAGTCAAAAGATATGCTGGGTGAGGAGATCACGATCTCTTTTACCACTAAATATGATTCGGGGTATGCAGACAACACATTTAAAGGTATCATAACCGAAATATGTGTGGACAATAGCCTGAACTCAACAAGTGAACTCGTATTTAAAGGATACAGCCCGACAATACTGCTGGAAAGTGGCGAACACAATGCTTCCTTCATTGATAAGAATCTTAACCAGATCGTAAAGGCCGCCCTGGGCAACATACCCGGGAATGTGCTGTCATCTGCTGTTGCTCCATCATCCAATACCTCGATCCCATTTACGGTACAATACCGAGAAAGCAATTTCGACTTTACCCGCCGCCTCGCTGCCGAATACGGCGAGTGGTTTTTTTATGACGGCACCAAATTCAACTTCGGAAAACCATCCGGTGGCAGCACTGTGGAACTCAAATATCCACGCGATATAGCCAACCTGAACCTGAGTGTGAAAATGACGCCGCTCAATTTTGAGGATACCGCTTATTATTCCAAAGAAGATAAGAAATTCAGTAGCCCCTCCTCCGGCCAGAATGTAGCCGGTCTTGATACGTTTGGTACGCTGGCACAAAACGCATCGAACAAGCATTTTTCAAAACCTGTTACCGCTTTATCTTTAAAGCCGTACCAGAGCAAAAGCGAACTTGACGAATATGTGAAAGCCCAAAAATCAGGCCTCGCAGGAGGAATGGTTTATGTGCGCGCTTCATGTGACTCACCATATATTAAACTAGGTACTACCCTGGCTATTTCCGCAACAAAAGGCGATAATACCAGTGAGGACTATGGGAAATTTATCGTTACCTCTGTTGTTCACTCTACTGACGGACTGGGCAATTACACCAACGTATTTGAAGCAGTACCAGCTACACTTAAAGTGATGCCGAATCCTTATTCGGATAAGCCAATAGCAGAACCACAGCTGGGTGTTGTAAAAAGCATGAAAGACCCGGACAACCTGGGCCGTGTACAGGTGCAACTGCTGTGGCAGAAAGACGGCGATACCACCCCATACATACGGGTAATGGGTCACTCGGCCGGTGTAGGCGATGGCAATAAGAAAAACCGGGGCATGCTCTTCATTCCTGAAGAAGGCGACTATGTAGTTGTGGGTTTTGAACAGAATGACCCGGCCCAGCCATTTGTATTGGGCAGCGTGCATCATGGCAAGGCCATCAGCACATCTGGCATGGATGATAACAACACCAAAGCTATCAGCACCCGTTCCGGCAATACGATATTCTTCTATGATAAGGAAAATGACAAAGAGCAGGAAATAAGGATACTAACTGACGAGAAGAACTACATATCGATAAAAGTACCTAATGGTAAAGGCGCCATCCAGATATATTCTACAGATACCATAGAGCTGAAGTCTGAAACTTCCATTACCCTCACATCAAAGGATATTAATATCAAGGCCAGCAACAACATAACCATGGAGGCCAATAAGGATATTACCGTTAAAGCAGGCAGCAACCTGAAGATGAGCGGCGTAAAGATAGCCTCTGAAGCCTCTGCAGCATTTGAAGCAAAGGGTGCACAAGTGAAAATAGAGGGATCTGGTCCAACTTCAGTAAAAGGCGGTATCCTGCAGCTCGAAGGCAGCGGCCCTACCACACTGAAGGGCGCTATAGTGCAAATCAACTAACATTAAATTTATTGGGTCATGGCACGTTACTACGAGTTACCAATTAGCTTCGGTACGCTTATGCAGCCCAACAGGGATCTTGTGACCTGTGAGCTGCGCAGCTCCATTGCACAGAATATCAACCTGATCATTACCTCCAAATACAATGAGCACCGGTTTGACGATACCTATGGCTGCGAGATATGGGACATGGATTTTGAGCTGATATTGAATGAGGGTGCATGGAAAGACAAAGTGAACAAATCAGTACTGCAAACAGTGAAGAAACACGAGCTTAGGCTTGATGATATAGAGTCTGAGATCAACATAACCGAAGATGAGTTTGTAAACCCACGAACTGGCTTTAAGGGCATACGAAAGAAAGTAATGATCACCATTACTGCTTTGGTAAAAGAGACCGGCCAGCAATTCAAATTTAATTCTTACCTTTTTTTAAGTCCATTATCTTTCGAATAAATGATAGGATCGGATAGAATACCACTTAGCAGGGAAACCATAGCCAGCCGGATGTTCAGGAACGCCGCCAGGCAATGGGGGCTCAATGATACCAACATGGACAACTTTGACCCTGTGGTACGCCTGCTTATAGAAGCCTGTGCGCTGGAAATGTACCAGCTGAGCAACCAGCTGGAAACCGTGCAGGAGCGAATGATAGAAAAGCTTGCCCGCCTGCTTACACCGCAGGTATATGTAATACCCAAACCGGCACATGGCATTCTGCACGCAAGGGCTGCAGACCCAGAGAGTACGCTCTCTAACACCATGCAGTTCTTCTACCATAAAAAAGTGGCATCAAAAGCAAACGGACCGCTGGACTCCAACCTTGATGTGTTCTTCTCTCCGGTAGGCGCCTACAAGGTAATAGACGGTGATATAAAAATAATAGCATCAGGAGATAATGTGTACTCGGTAAACGACTCCTATGTGCAAAAGGAAACCTTCTTACGCACATCAAGGAGAATACCCTACCGCACCGTGTGGCTGGGCCTCGACCTGAATCAGCATATACAAGACATAACCAATCTCTCCTTCTTTTTCGACTTTAAGAACACCCCGGACAAGGATAAATATTTGTCACTGATCCCATTCACACAGTGCTCGGTAAATAATACGCCGGTTCGCTTTCATAGCGGCCTGTATGACAGGTTCACTGACACAGGGAAAAACGCGTTCCAGAATTCGCTGGAAGAATTATATATCAATAACCGTATTGAAAATTCTACCAGCGCTTACTACAAGGATCAGTTCATAACCATTGATCCTGATAATCCATTCCTGCAGAATGTAGGCTCACTGAAACAAAAATACCCGGTAGAGTTTGAGAGCATACTGGGCAATAAGGAGCTTGCTGCACTCAACAAAGATCTTCTTTGGGTGAAGCTGACTTTCCGTCCTGAATTCTCAGAAGAGATACTTGACGATCTTACCATTTCCATCAACTGTTTCCCGGTAGTGAACAGGCACCGCAATGAGGTAACGTACCGGCTGCAGCAGTTCTTCAATATCATTCCACTGCTGTCTGCGGAGCAGTATCTTTCTATTGAAAAAGTAGAAAGCACCGCAGGCGACGCCAAGGCAGATAAAGAGTATAAATACTATTCTTTTGACCAGTTCGACAATTCCCAGAAAGGCACCTATACTGTGCGCTCCGGAGACCTGGAGCGATTTGACAGCCGCAATGCCCTTGAGTATATGAATTACCTGGCAGAGCTGCTGCGCGATGAAAGCCGTGCGTTTGCTGCCATGGGTCAGGACTTTATTGCCTCTATGATCAAGATGCTCAACCAGAGCATATCGCAGATAGAACTGAAGATAAAACAAAACAGCTTATCAGTGGAGAACTCTCCGGCATACCTGCTTATTAATCCTATAGCAGAAGGTGATACGATATTTGCACGATTCTGGACCTGCAATGGCGAACAGGGCAATCTTATCCGCAGCGGATCCAAAATAGAGCTTTATGAAGGCTCCCAATTTAAGAAGGAAGGTCTGGCCATGATGACCACCACTACCGGAGGTACTAACCGCCTGAAAAATACGGAGCGGCTGCCCGCCTACAAAAGCATTCTCATATCGCGCGGCAGGATAGTGACACAGGAAGATATAAAAGCGTTCTGCAATTATTTTCTAAATGGCAAGGCAGAAATAGATGGGCTGGAAGTAGCAAAGGGTGTAGGCATAGGTCACCGCCCGTCTGAAGGGCTTATACCCACTGTGGATATAAGCATAAAAGCAGCAAAAACCGACCAGCTGGCCACAGAAGAGTGGGATGCGCTGAAGCATGAATTGCTGGTAGGCCTTGAAGAACAAAGTGCCGTTAATCTTAACTACAGGATATTTATTAACTGATAAAACTTTTCAGCTATGGCTTTTACAGGAACAGATATGTACGGACAAACACCTGCGCAACAGGCACGTCAGCAAGTGCAGGAGCGGTTTGGCTCCAGCGGCGACCTTATCTCTACCCCGGAGTTAAACAGGAGCATGGACGCCGTTAATGTGCACTATAACAGCTCGCAGCCCGCCCAGCTCAATGCACTTGCCTATGCTCAGGGCACGAATATACATGTGGCTCCCGGCCAGGAACAATTTCTGCCGCACGAGGCGTGGCATGTGATACAGCAGCGCGCAGGAAGATAAGAAAATTTGTTATCCAGCATTTCTACGCTTTCTGATTTTTCAACCAGGAAAATATTGAACCTGCAAAATATAGCCAGATATGAACTTCGCAGAATTCACAAAAGGCCTTAGCGAAAGAGACCTTAATGAGATAAATAGCGGTTTTAAATCAAATGTAACCAGTGTAGATGTACACGGACCGGCTGCATTTTATAGGTTCATTGGGCTGAATGGTCATGACAAGCCAAATGAAATATATGGACATTGGTGGTTTTCAGAGCAAACCTTTATGGACTTTGAAACAAGAGCGAAACGCCTTGAAATTCAGTTCAGCCAGTATGCTAAGGCTCGCCTCGCGCTGCCTGATGCCTGGAACAGTAAGCTGCATGTCTACAAATTATCCTTACCACCGGGTATAACCATCCCAGCGCTGAGAGGAAAAGGAAGGGGGCAGAAAGAGAGCTATAGAGATGAAAATTACAAACACCAGTTTCACTCGAATGTATCTTTGATCGGCGGCGACGACCAATACTATTTCAAAATTACCGATATCCAAAAGTACCCGGTATCGCAAATTGTAAAGCACTAGGAGTATACATACCTACCGTTTTAGGGTTGTTGGTTGTTTCAGATAAATCGGTTTTTTATATGCAAAGTTTTCTTATGTCGGACAAAGTTGACCACCTCTTGAACAATAATTGTACCCTTCCTGTTTAGAAGATAAAACAAAAAAATCACAATCTCGGCAAGATATCCACAAAACAGAGAAGAATCCAAAACGCCGACATAACTTTGTACCGGATAAGAGTCTTCCCAGATCGCTACAAGAGCGCAAAGGATGAACATTCTCGACGATTTAGACGAATTATTTTTTGCATTGGACTTTTAGGCAGAATTCAGCAAACATTTCGCAGTGATTTAGACGAATTATTTTTTAAAACGGCAGTTTTATGAATTTTTTCCTCCCTTTATTTTTATTAACTTACATTCTCTTTTTAGGGCTAACGTAATATTCGAGAAATTTGGTTTTTGGATCCGGTTGTTATCGGGAGGAATTAAAATGATATGGGAAAACCCGCAGCAAGATTAACTGATTTTCATATGTGCCCGATGGTGACACCGGGGGTGCCACCAATTCCCCACGTGGGCGGGCCTATTACAGGGCCCGGAGCGCCCACGGTGCTTATAGGCGGCATGCCTGCGGCTGTAATGGGCGATGTGTGTGTGTGTACCGGCCCGCCTGATACCATCATACTGGGTTCGGTAGGTGTGTTCATAGGCGGTAAACCCGCCGCGCGCATGGGCGACCAGACCGCGCATGGTGGCGCTATAATGGCCGGCTGCCCTACTGTGCTGATCGGCGAGGCCGGTGGCGGCGGTGGCGGCGGCATAGCAGCTATGCCGGTAAATGTGATCGTAGACCTGATGGGCTCTATGCCACCTGCCGTAAGAAATCAGCTAAAAAAAATAGTAGAAATGAGGCAGGCCGCAGAAAATGGAAATGCTTTTGTTAAGACAGACAATTATTGTGCGTCTTGCGGTAAAATTCACTAAATAAAAACTCTACTCCGCATGCTGATTACAAGAAAACAGATGACTGAGCTTAATAGATCATACTATGAAAAGTTTTGTGATTACCTCGCTACAATGGTTGGAGAAAAAAACGTTGATGGCCTACCTACCGAGGCTCAGGAACTCTATCTATGGTGTGACAAACGGATACAGTGCATAAAGAAATATAATGTTACGTTGGACCAGGATCTCATCGCATTTGTTTTGCTCTGTACGGAATATAAAGATGTGCAACCCGTAACCATGTCTAAGCAAGTGAGGGGGATATTGGAGAATATTAATGTGCCGAGTTCCGAAAAAATTTCAATGCTACAAAAATACTTGACTCATCATGGCAAATGACAACACCGGCAGCCAGCCGCCCTCTAGTACCGCGACGCTGCAACCTGCGCCTGCAAATTGCACTGATGGTCAGAAAAAGCCGGATGCATATATCACGATCACTTGCGCACACGGTAAGAGACAGGCGAATAGCCTTACCGATAATTATTTTGGCGTAGTGCCCACTGCGAAGGAACCTTATCCTTACGAAGAAGAAATTACTTGCGAATTCCATGGAGACACAAGTCTAAAAGGAAAACTGTTTAGTGAGAATGATCCGCCCAATCCTTCTTTTAAAGGTGATGGTTTTGGAAAAGTAAAAGTAGTTGCAAATTTAAATCCGACTTTAGCTGACAAAGCAGACCTTCTTTCAAACCTATTTAATAAAGATAAAGTTCGTGTCTGGAGTCTCGACAATGTCCCTGGCAAGGCGTTCGAATTACGCTATTACGACAACGCTTATTATAAGCTTACAATTAAGTTGCCGCCATTCAAGTCTTTCAAATCGGGAAGGAAGCTCGAAAAAGACTATAAGGGAAAGGTTACCCAGTCCACTGAGCAAGAGACCAAACAGTTTAATTCGGTAAAATCTGCTGAATCTACAGAAACTGTAACAAACAAAAGAACAGGTGACTCATCGATTAGTGCCTCTGAAACCCGTGACAATGTAAAAAACACGTTCGGGGTGGAGACGAAAGGTGATACCACCACAATTTTGCATAGCCAGGACCACGTCAATGAGGGCAAAGGATTTGGAAGCACGGATAGTATTGCAGTAACAACAAATGCAGATGGCACCACGCAAACGGTTCGGAGCAGTAACGTACGAGCACCTGGCTATTCTGATACCGTCTCAAAGCAAGATGGATCTTCAGTAAGTACGCAAGAAATCAAAACCAGTGCAGGAACAAAGACAACAGTTACAGATTTAAAAACGGGTGAAAGCCTTGACGAGGACAAAAAAAATGGAGCTTGGCAAAATGCTAAGGCAGGAAAGACTTCCGTGCAGCAAAGCGACGTGGCAAAAACAGTGTTAGGTTCTGATAAGCCGGTATCCTTGGAACGAAACGGGCAGCCTGCCCGCGTAGACGTTATTTCTGTAATAGGCTCCGCTATCAATCTTTTCAATGGTTTTATGGGCCTTGCCGACACGATAAAAAATATAGTTCCTAGTATAGGATTTTATATAGATCTAAAGGCCCAGTTTTTCCAGGGCGAAGTTTATGTTGCATGGGGCTGGAAAGAATACACCGATGCAAGGACTTATTACAAAATAGAAGGCGGCGGTAAACTGAAGCTACTGGATTTGAAAGCTGAGGTGGGTGTGGGCATCAAGGCCGGTGGCGCAAAAGCGCAAATTTACGCCAATATACAGGGCAGTGCCACTGCCGACCTGAATATTGCCGTAAAAGACCCTGACGGTCATATCTCGGGCTCATTGAATATACCTGGAGAAATTTCTATACATGTGGGCATCAGAGCCGATGTATCAACGGCCGCGAAAGCCACGGCTGATATTAAGTCCGGTGTCGAAATGAAACTTGCTATCGTTTTAGATCCAAAATTCGGAATATCAGGTCCTATTAACTTCACAGGAATAGAGGGAACGCTATGCGTTAGTGTACTAGGAGGCCTGTTTAACAAAAATTGTTCAGAAAAATGGATGCCTGCTCACTTTATCCATCAGGTGGACTGGCCTACAGAAAAAAAAATTGCATCAAGCGCCCCCCTTGGCAACAAAGAGATTTTTGACATTCTTAAAGCTATGATCGACGGACAAGTTTACAGGGACGACTTTGGCGAAACTGAAACTTATAGGAAGCTATTCTTTTACCATACCCCGCCTTCAGAAGCACAATGGGAAACCAGGGGAAACATGAACAGCATTTTTACCAATAAAGAATATCAGCTAGACTTTCATAAAATAGATTATAGCAAAGTGTTAAACTATGAGGATTGGTATTATGAAGATGCTATCAAGCAGCAGGATCAGTTGAAAATAGAACTCTGGAACCAGGTTACCTCCACAGTTGTGGCTCTTGATCTGCTTTTTGCTTTTGAAGGGACATCAGTTGGAAATCTTAAACGGGACAGTGCAACAATTTATGCATATGCCCGATGGGTGCGCGATAAGTTTGACGATATGGTAAACAAACCAGAATTCTTTACTTGGAAAGACGGTTTTAACACTGACGGATTCATAACGGCATCCAGCACGAGGTATAAAGCATTTAGACAAGAACTGAAAGCCTACTATGCAGGTATTCAAGATCCTGCGGCCAACTTTAAGGCAAATATGGATAAAAAAATGAAATAAAATGATATATCATTTAGAGGTGTCTATACTAAGAGGAACTGTTGAAGCCTCAATTAATCATTTTCCCGTGTACTCTGTCACCAGTATTGAGACGGGTAATATCTTCTCAATGCCCATCAATCCGTATTTAATACATGTTAATAACGTGATCGGAAAAATACTTCCGGTTAACAAGGCCCAACTCACAAGCCAAGACCCTAAGCTGCTGCCGGAATATACGGCTAAGATCAAGGAATTTGAAGCTGGGCAATATTCGGGCCATGACCAGGGACGAGTTATTGCAGAAACAAAGCAAAAAGGATTTATTCCGTTTAATTTCTCCTTTAATAATAAATCTAACATTAATTTTGGCGGTTTATTCGACAGCTTTGAGAAGATCAGTTCTCAGGATGCATTGCGTGAGTTTGGTTTCCAGCTATACAAAACGGTTAGGGCTCACAACATAGACAGACTGTTGGCATTGCTTGATATTAAACTGAAAGGGTTCTCCCAGTCCTTCTCCTTTACTTTGGACGATGCGAAGAACGGCATCCGTGAAGCGCTTAACGACGGGGTTATAGATGCCTTTGTACAAGCCCCTGAACTATTTGCACAACAAATTGTAGCAGTAGACTGTTGGGACAAAAAATTGTTTTTGCTGATGCGTGCCAACGGCAAACACCTTTTGTCTACATCCGATTGGGAAATGCCAATTTTTGTTGCTCAGATTGATAGAAAGCTATTCATCGTTCGTTAAAAAAAGTTGCTTCGAACCAACCGAAAAATATTTTTATACTTTTAATTTTTAGTTAATTAAAGTTAGCATGATTTAAACTCAGCATTGAAAAGAAGGAACGATGAAACGACTAAGTGATATACGGGTAAGCTATGAACAGATCCTTGACTTTTCCAAGCTTCATGCGTTCGATGGATCATTTGATCCATCAGGCGCACTGACCGCCGGGATTTTTGCTCCAACCGGTTTTCTTACAAATATGCTCATTTTCAAAGGTGGTGTAGTTAAATCGCTGGAGAAAACGATAATACAGTACGACTGCGACGTATCTCCTGATTTTACCATCATCGTTCAGGCGTTTTTGTACCTGAACAGTTACCCGGATGCCCAAAAGATGCTGTGGCACTACCTTACCGGCGATGGTGAAGAGCTGTCTGTGGACAGTGAACGTGTTTTCAGGGAAGATAAGGCGCTTGAAGAGGCGATGAAGGATGCCGTGAAAGAGGGATTGAAGAAGGGGCAACCTGGAGGATATGCCACTTTTTACCAGAGTCAGTATTCAGATCAGAACTGGCGAAATGCATTTGGCACAATAAGCATACGCTGGGAAAAGCTGGGCACAATGGTGCAGGTGTGGTTTGATGATACTTACGCATGGCATCCCAATGAAGCGAGAGTTACGCAAGCCCTGCACCAGGCTATGGAACGCGCAAAGAAGTATGGCGGCAAAGAATTTTATTACTCTGGTACCAGGGTACAATTTTACAGGACAGACTTCGACGATGTACGGGCTGAAGACACGACGAAAAAAGTAGTCACCGTACCCTAATTGGCATTTGGAATGGTACAAATGATAAATCAATCATTTAAGGCTTCTGTTTTTGGGTGAATAATAAGGAGATAAAGAGCCGTAGGTGCTTTCTTTGAAAGATTTTTCTGATTAGGTAATTATTTATATTTTTATTGCACCAATTTCACGCTACAAACAAACGGAAACCCGGGCATGCTGAGCCAGATCACATACATACTACTTGATGCGGCTCGCATGGGTAATACAATTGAGGAGGCTAAGGAAATGAACCCCGTTTTCGACTCCCTGTACCGTGGCCGCAGCGAGGAATCGTTATCTGTTGTAGCACCCTACCTGTTCCTGTTCCAGCATAAAACCGATTTTATTAACTGGTATATGGCAAAGGGCTGGGGCGATTCGTGGGGCGTACTTATCAAGTCGCCCTACCCGCTCGATGAACTGCATAAACATTTTCGTAAGTTTTTAATAGTAGGAACTGAAGATAACCAGCAGCTTTATTTCCGTTTCTACGACCCCCGTGTGATGCGGATTTTTCTGCCATCCTGCGATACCCAGCAGCTCAGGGAGTTCTTTGGGCCTATTGAGTATTTTGTAATGGAAGATGCAGATAAGAACTTTGCATTAAAATGCTGGCTGCAAAACGGCATCCTGCACTCCCAAAAGATAAAGCTGAATGATTTTGTAGGCGGCAATGTGCCCCCTCCTCCACAGCAGGAAGAAGGATTTGCCTGGCAGAAGCCATCCATGCCCGGCCAGCCATCTGTGCCTGGGCAGCCCGCAATGCCTGCCCAGCCGTCTGTGCCCGGAAGACCCGGCTTACCGGCTGAGCCGTCTATGCCAGCCAGACCATCAATGCCCAGTGAACCTTCGGTCCCTGGCAGGCCATCCATGCCCAGTGAACCGTCAGTACCTGGCAGGCCTTCAATGCCAGGCGAACCCTCCGCCCCGAGCCGGCCATCTTTGCCAAGCGAGCCCTCTGCCCCAGGCAGGCCATCAGTACCCAGTGAGCCTACGGTACCTAAGCCATCCAAACCAAAGTGGAATATGTTTGATTAATCCGGTCTGTTCCGGTCATATCTAATATAAAAGGCAATTACATAATTGGCTGCGGCCCGGCTTCATTTTATTGGTATTAGCCTTAAAAAAACTTAATTTTATGCTTTGGACATCACAGCAATACGGTGGTACAAGATCAATTTGTAATTAGTGGGCAGGCACATTTTCTTTTTAATTCTATACATATTTCTACCCTCAGTATTTGAGGCCGAGGTAATTTGTGGATTACTGGTATTTCATTGCCTTACCAGTGTACTTGTAGACCTTAAAAGTCTGAGATATTCTGTTAGCCTTATCCTGATCTACAATGTGGGTGTTATGATCACCACATTTGCTAACCTGTTGTTCATACAGCGCGTTAAACAGTTTGGGACAGGAGAGGAAGCTATCCACATTTATAACTACATAGACACGCGGTATATTGATGATGCTACCCAACTCTGGGCGATTGGTAATTGCTGTATTTTTATAGGGTACCAGCTGTTCATAAGAACAAGCCTCCCATCGATAGAAGTGAACGTGACTGAAAAAAAATCACTCGACAATATATTTTACTTCATCATAGGAATGGTGGTCCTTAACGTTACAGGACACGGAATCAACCTTAGCTTTATCGCGGGCGGATTTGAAAAGATACTGCTGCTGTTTGGTATAGTTGGTATCCTTTTCTACAGCCGGCTATGGGTAACTGAGAATAGCAAGGTGTATGGCGGCTACGCAATCACCTTATGTATCATCAATACAATACTGGCCCTGCTCAACTCCTACATCAGGGTGGATCTTATCATTCCGTTTGCCACACTGGTACTTGGGTACTTCATAGGTAAAGGCGAGATAAAGTACCTTTTTAGTTACCGGATAATACCCGTATTGGCAATTTTCGGAATATTCACGGCTTTTTTCCAGACACTGGGAGGAAACAGGGCACACTTTATTGATGCATTCAGAGCACCTGTAAGGGACGAAAGCACCAGTAATATCACCTACCTTGACAACGACGAAGGAGCCAGCGGTACGGCCCTGGAACGAAGTTCCTGCGTGGCCCAAATGACTAATGTGATACGCCTGACAAAAGAAAGGGGATTTTATAATGGCGACGCCTCTTTTCCGCTTATTGCCGCCCTTGTACCCAAATTTTTGTATAAGGACAAAAAAGTGGTACAGCTTGGTGCCTGGTTTGCGGTAGAGATAGGAGTAGCGACTATTGGAGAGAATGGCCGCGCAAATAATAATGTGAACATGTCCATACCCGGAGAATTGTACCTTGATTTTGGCTGGGGGGGGGTGGCCATAGGCTGTCTCTTGTTTGGGGCCTTGCTCGCACTTTTCTGGAATGCATCAAGATTCAATGAATCGCAGTATAACCTCACAGGCACCCTGTGGGGGGGCTATCTGCTGCAATGTGCCATCGGGACAATGGGATCTGACCTCCAGATAGCAGTATCTCTGACATCAACCTACATTGTATTTTTAATGATGAAAAAATTTGCAGATCAATATGCGACTACTCAGCATAGGACCTCTCTGGAGGGGAAGTAACGCCGGCGGACTATTCCGTGCGTTGAGCAGGGAAGGCTGCCTGATAGAAGTTATTGATGAATTTTACTTTGTAAGCCTGCAGACCAGGAAAAAGACAACCAAAATACTGGAACGTGCCATCCGTCCGTTGCAGGAAGATGAATTCAATAATGCAATACAAAACAAAATCGAAATATTCAGGCCGGACATACTCTTTGTTTATAAGGGGGTTTTTGTAACGACTGATACGCTTGCTTTTGCGCGCCAGCACAACTGCAAACTTGTGCTGTTTTACCCGGACGTGAGCATGTCGGCGCATGGGGCTAATATCCCCAAGGCCATACCGATGTATGACCTCGTGTTTACTACCAAGACATTTGGCATCAGGGATCTCGATGCTACTTATGGTGTAAAGAATGCTTTCTTTATCCCCCACGGTTTTGACCCGGAGATACACCGGCCGCTGAAAGCAGGAACCGGCGAGGCTGACATATTTGGCTGTGATGTTTCATTTATCGGCATATGGTCACCAAAGAAAGAAAAGCTACTCGCCTACCTGAAAGAGAAAATGCCACATATTCATCTCAAGATTTGGGGAGATCAATGGGGCAAATCAGCATCTGTGCTGCAAAGCTCAATACAGGGCAGACCGGTAGTGGGCGACTTATATGCACTGGCCATACAATCGTCGAAAATAAACCTGGGTATTTTATCTGAGAAGATAAAAGGGGCATCTTCTGGCGACCTGATCACTTCCCGCACTTTTCATATACCGGGTGCATCGGGGTTTATGCTGCATGAGCGAAACGAGGAATCTATACTCTATTATAAAGAAAGTGAAGAGGCTGCATTCTTTGACGGGCCTGAAGAACTGGTGGCTAAAGTGACGGAATATTTGAAGGATGATGCTGCAAGAGACAGAATAAGAATTGCCGGCCATAAGCGCGCAGTTGCAGAGCACTCGCTCGATGCTCGTGCCAGAGTTATTATTGAGCAGTTCAAAACATTGTAACGCATGGACAGGTACAAGAAGATCATTTACGAAAACTACATTAGCAACCACAATAAGAATCTGTATGGCGAAAACTCGCTGGCGCGTATAGAAGCTTACTTCCCGGCACTGAAACATTATTATGCAAGGCATATTCCACCAAACAGGGATCAGCGCATATTGGAGATTGGCTGTGGTGACGGCAACTTTGTATACTGCCTGCAGCAGATGGGCTATAAGAACGCCAACGGGATTGACTATTCAGCAGAGCAAATAGAAAAAGGAAAAAGCATGGGCATAAACAACCTTGCCTGCGCCGATCTGTTCAGCTACCTGGCTGATAACAAAAGCAAGTATGATGTTATTATAGCGAAAGATGTGATAGAGCATTTTACACGCAATGAAGTGTTTGAGATAATGGAGCTGATAAACAAAAACCTGAATGACGGAGGCCGGTTTATAATGCAGGTGCCCAATGGGCAAGGTATCTTTCACACCAGTGTTTTTTATGGCGACTATACCCACGAAATGGCATATACCGAAAGCTCCATAAACCAGGTGATCCTGAATACCGGTTTTAAAAAATCTACCTGCTTCCCCACAGGGCCTATACCTTATGGCGTTGTTTCCTCCATCCGTTTTATACTATGGAAATTAATGGTGCTGAAACTGAAATTCTGGAAGATGGTAGAGACAGGTAATCCACGCGGTATTTTCACGCAGAACATAATAGCAGTTGTAGAAAAGTAAACAGCTACTTTTCGGAGACTCGCCTGGCAACCAAATACAAGATTTAAACTTAATTAAAAGGTTTTGGAGTGGAACGAACCGCTGGTAAGTTTTGTGCCATCAGCACAAGTAAAGCTGTAGGTGCCCGATACAAATGTAGACGAAGTATCGATACGTACATAACCAGTTACTGACTGCTTGATGGTGAGTGTATCAACTGCATAGATTGCGTGGGTAGCCATTGAGTAATTACCTATTGCAAAAGTGCCTGTGTCTTTCGAAGGCACATACAAGTATACATAGGGATAATTCTTCTCATTATTCAGCCCCTCGATGATATATGTTTTTGCGCCTGTAACTGAGTTATTAGATACGCTTATAAGTGAATTATTAAAAGCAGTTGCAGCACCACCTATATTAACATTCATAGAGTAACCTGTGGTTGTGGCGCTCTTGGTGCAGCTAGTAAGTGCTGTAAAGGAGATCAGCGCCAGCGCTGCAAAAGTGAAAATATTTTTCATTACCTCTATTGATTTGTTATTCGTAAAGATAGAAGAAATTAGTTTCGGAACAAATATAGCATCCCTATGCGCCATTTTATTGAGCATAATTATGTTGTAAAGCGAAAAAATAAATATTGTGGAAAACAACTATTATCTTAAAGTTTTTTAAGAACAAACCTGAAACCAATTGCCCATCTCTTAAAAGATCTAACAAATGAGAAAGACTATTAAAGCCCAGCTATCGGCAGCCCTTTTTTGCTTTTGCCTGCTCTTCAACTACTCCGATGCTTCCGCACAACCCGTACCAAAAGGATCGAGCAACATTTTTCTCGGGTATGGCGCGCCCAACTTACCAGCCCTGTTTGTAGGCGCTTTCAGCGGTACTGGCTCTACGGGCCACGGACCCTATACTTTTACCTACCAGTATGGTATTGCTAAGAATTTTGCACTGGGCTTCCAGATAGGATATGTGGACGGCGTATCGAACCCCATTCAGTGGGACAACAGTTACAACGGCTATTCATCTACACTATATTACACGCTTAACATGAGCATACTTACTGTAATGGCTAAGTCTGACTATCACTATTCGAAAAACAAGCACAACGACTTTTATTCAGGTGTATCTGTGGGTTACGGCATAATAAGCTTATCGGTTACGGGACACCAGGACCCCACGGCTGAGTCGCTGAAGTTCATCGCGCTGCTTTACTCCGTTACAGCGTTCGGCTACCGGCACATGTTCTCTGATAACATAGGCGTGTTCAACGAACTTGGCTACGGTGTGATGGGCTTTGAAACCTTCGGTGCTTCCTTTAGGTTCGGTGGTAAAAAGACCTATGACTGGCAGAAGTAAGGCTTCTGACAACCGCTACACACATTCGATTTTACGCCAAAAATTGGATCAGGCGGATGAGTTCGCTATCCGCCATGCAGCGAATCTGTAAGTATGGTTTACAATATCCCTGTACATACATTGGTGTTCACTCACTATCATCGCACGTAAGTAAAAAAGGAGCCGCGTCAGATAAGACGCCGCTCCTTAAATAAAACCACTATGGCGGATATCGTCCCCGGCACTACCGGATAAGGTTGCTCAATTTTTTTTCGTCTACAATTGTGATCTTACCGGTCTTAATATCGATCAGATTTTCACTTTTGAAGTCGCTGAGCGTTCTTATCAGCGATTCGGTAGCGGTACCGGCAATCGTGGCCAGTTCTTCCCTGCTTATGTCTATAGCAAAAGGTTCCTTCTTGTCAGTGTGATATTTTTTTTGCATGCTCACCAGGGCACCCGCAACTTTTTTACGCAATGTGTTATAGGCAATACCCAACAGCTGGTCTTCCTTTGCCACCACATTTTTAGACAGCAACGAAATAAGCTTTTTTGCAATTGCGGGATTGGTATTTAATACATCTTCAAACTCCTTCCTCGGTATCAACGCCAGTTCTGTCTCTTCTATTGCCTCGGCAGTGTCCTTATAGGTCGTATTTTCCAGCAGGGCGGTATAGCCAAAGAAATCTCCCGTATTGTACAGGTCTATTACCAGGTCTTTACCGTCCTCATGGGTCATGTAAGATTTTACTTTACCCTTTACTATATAGAACAGGTAATGCGCATTGTTCCCCTGCTTATATATTACCTGGCGTTTTTTATAATCGCTCACGTTGCTCTCTGCAGTCAGCTGCTCCAGGGTTTTGCCGCTTCCCAGTGCCGACCGTAATTCATTTAGCCCTCTAAGATCTGCGGGCAAACTCTTTTTAACGATATCAATTTTTTTCAAGCGGCTCTCTATTGCATTAAGTAGCTCATTGCCGGAAAACGGTTTGGTAATGTAATCATCCGCACCCATCTCCATTGCTGCCCTGAAATCGCTTCTTTCGCTTTTTGAGGTTAGGAAGATGAACGGGATATCCTGTGTAGCCGGGTCTTTGTGCAATACATGCAGCACGCCGTAGCCGTCTATGCCCGGCATCATAATATCACAGATGATAAGGTCTGGCTTTTTGCTCGTGGCAACCTCCACGCCTTCTTTACCATTAGCCGCAGTGAGTACCTTATAATCTGATAGTGTCAGAATCTCCTCCACATTCTCCCTTATATCCTCATTGTCCTCAATTACCAGGATCGTTTTCATTATAACTATGATTTGTTGTTTGGAAATGTTATTGTGAATTTGGTACCCTCACCAAGTTTACTTTCACAGGCTATTTTAGCGCTCATTAGCTCAGCATACTTGCTCACTATGTGAAGGCCAAGCCCGGTACCCTGAATATTGGTAACGTTTGAAGATCTGAAAAACCGCTTGAATAAATTATCAATATCCTCAGGGGGAATACCGAGCCCTCTGTCCTGCACGGTGAGTATTAACTTACCTGGTTTCCTTTCAGTTACCAGATCAATTACAGTCTGTTCATTAGAAAACTTAATTGCGTTGGACAGGAGGTTAACGACAATATGCTTCATCATAGATGCATCCAGGAATACCGTATCTGTCTTGCCAATATGATTATACGAAATAGCCTGGCCTGCTTTAAGCAGATGATGGACCTCTGCAACAATTTCATTCATCTGTGCTGAAACATCATATTCCCTGGAGTTAGCAGAAATATTCCCCTCCTCTATTTTCCCAACAGATAGAAAATCGTTGAGTATCTCGGTTAGTGATGTAACAGAGGAAACGATTCGCTGTATGTGTTTTTCCCTTTGCGGTTGCTCTTCTGTTTTTGCATACCGGGACAATAAATAGGCCGAAGATAAAACGGCACTCAGTGGTGTTCTGAATTCGTGAGAGGCCATAGAAACAAAGCGGGATTTCAACTCATTGAGCTCCTTCTCTTTCTCCAGCGCTGCACGCAACTCTATATCAGCCTTCTTTTTCTCGGAAATATCTATGGCAATTCCTAAATAGCCGGATACGTAGCCATGCGTATCTTTCAGCTGGCTTATATTGAGCGAAACAAAAAAGACACTGCCGTCCTTTCTCTTATAGTGCCATTCCAGGTTATTATCACTGTCCAGCGCTGAAACGGTAGTAAATATCTCAAAACCCGGAGCTATAGTTTTACCACTGGTTTGTGAAAGCTCGCCTGCCCGCTTGTCAAGCTCATCGGGGAGATGGAAGGCAGTAACGTTCATTTTTCCTATTACCTCGCTGGATGAAAAACCGAGCCACTTTTCAGCGGCCGGATTAAAAAACTGCAGCATTCCATCGTTATCCGTCACAAAGATTATGGCCCCGGCATGATTCCAGATATTGTTCAAAAAAGCATTGACACGTTCCAGCTCAGCATCCTTCCTTTCTGTAACTTTTATCTGGTTGCCCAGCTGCTCTACCGTTATGGCAAGAGACTGGGAGCCCTCTTTTACCTTTTCTTCAAGATGAGCATTCAGCTGAATGATCGCATGTTCGGTCTCTTTTCTCTGTGTAATATCATTGATAAATGCGAGCGAGTAGCTGTCAGCCTCAATTTTGTAGTGCCCCAGGCTTACCTCGACGGGAAATTCAGAACCGTCTTTCTTTAGCCCCGATAGTTCCATTCCCAAACCCATTGGGCGGCTATGCGGGTTCGAGCTGAAGTTACTTCGGTGCTTGATGTGCCTTTCTGTATAGCGGGGCGGTATCAGTATTTCAACCTTCTTACCAATAAGTTCATCCTCCCCATAGCCAAATTGTTGCTCAATGTACTTGTTAGCCATCTGGATCTCTCCTGCGGCATTGGTAATAAGGATCCCTATGCTTGCATAGTTAAATAAAGCATGAAAAGAATCATCATTTAAGGTAGTAAAGGGCATACTTAAAAATACCCCTATTTTTTGTAATGCAGCTTTATTTTCGTCTCTTGTTGGTCTTGCTGGCATAAATAAAATTACAAATTGGCCTCAACCGGCAACTGACGGCAATCAGCTGCCAGACTGATCTTCGTCATTTTTTGTGACAACAAGAGTGGATAGCACCATTTGAAACCTGAACTTTGGGACTGAGATAAGGAATTCCCAGGTCTAATCCCCGCAAAAGAAACAGGCAACCCATGGAAAACACGACAACCGGCGTAAGGGCTTTGAAATTTGCCCGCCTGAAAAAAGAAAGGCGATTCTTAAAAAGGATAATGCTAACGAGCGCGGGCATCGTACCCAGTCCAAAGCAATAGGTAAACATTGCAGTTTGGGCTGTAGTATGTAAACTTAATGATGCAGACAGCGCCATATATACAAGACCACAAGGAAGCAATCCGTTGAGCATACCTGACATTGCTATGGATGGCAGGCCAGGGTTGCCTACAAAAGTGCCGAGCTGCTTTTTTACAAATTCAGACCATGGCAGGCTGATCCTAAGCTTGCGCTGAAAAGGAAGAAAAGACATGAGCCCGGCCACCAGCAGCAAACTACCCAAGCCTACAGACAGATATTGCTGAACCCTTGGATTAAACGCACTCCGAAATGAGTGTAACGTAAGTGCCATGAGCACATACACCGATATACGCGAAAAATGATACAACCCGATGGCCAGACCACGACGAAAACCTGTAAAATGATAAAAAGGCATAAACATCATAATAGGCCCACACATGCCTACGCAGTGCAGGCTACCGGTGAAGCCCATTGCCAATGCCATAATACAGGATGAGATCATGATGCGTTCAAATCTATTTGTGATTCGGTATAGAAATTCGTTCCATCGGCGGTATAGCTGACTTTTATTGTATACACCGTATGGTGAAGGCTTTGCCGTGATATAGTCATCTTTCCGGTGCTGGTGTTTATTTCAAAGTTCTTATCCCACTCTTCATGAGACGCTGAATAAAGGCTCACACTCCCATTGAGCACCTTACCTGCAAACTCCGCTGGAAATTCGACTGTAACGGCTTGCTCATCGGCATGAATAGCAAGTGAACCGGCTAACCCTGCCTGGTTTTTGCTCGCATCAAGTACCTTCTGGTAAGCGATCTCGTCCTTATAGTAGTCTTTAGAAACAAGGTCTACCTTCTGGTGGCTGCTGGCTATGACCAACCCAACCATTAGTGCTACAAATACCGAGTATAGTATAGCTATTTTCCAACCCCATCCAAGTGTCATACTATATAGATTTTAATTGTTAGTGGTAAACGGACCGAGAAATGAAGTAGTCACTGTACTGATCTTCTGGCCCCGCTCATAAACTCCGATCTTCAACTTTGTCTTCCGTCCGGTGAGTGCACCTTTATCCAGGTAAACAAACATGGCCCCTGAAGCTATGCCATCCTTAGGTATTTTTAACGAAGTCTCACCAATAAGCTTTATCACACCGGTAAAATTTTCCGGCACCAGGGTGATCTCTTTTTCCTTAAACGTCTTGTTGAGTATTCTATAGTTATAAAGATTGCTCATTTTATTGTCCGGCTGCTCCTGATAAAGCTGTCCTGGCGTACGCAGAAGCGTAACACCGACATCAGACCGGCTGGCAAGCAACCACACAAGAACCCCTAACAGGATGCACATTACAAGGCTATAAGCCTTCATCTTCCCGGTAAATATCCAATTCCTCTTTTTGGCAATATTGTTTTCCGACGCAATTCTGATCAGCCCCTGAGGCAAGCCTACGGCATCCATCATTTTGTTGCAGGCATCAATGCATGCCGTACAGTTTATACACTCCAGTTGGGTACCGTTTCTTATGTCTATACCGGTAGGGCAAACCTTTACACACTGCTCACAATCTATACAGTCGCCAATCGTGCGCTCTTCATTCTTATGAAATTTGCCTCGGTTTTCGCCACGCTTATAATCGTACGCAACGATCATTGAGTTCCTATCCAACAAAACGCCTTGCATACGACCGTAGGGACATATTACTGTGCAGATCTGTTCTCTCATCCACAGGTATACAAAAAAGAATACCGTGGTAAAAACTGCTAAAGATATGAACGAACCTATGTGCTGAGCGAACGGCTCAGTGATCATTTTCCGCAACTCATCGACACCTATAATATACTCAAGAAACGTATTGGCAATAAGAAAACTCAGCAACCAGAACGCCACCCATTTAGCAACACGCTTTATGATCTTATCAGTATTCCATGGCGCCTTGGCAAGTATCTTCTGTTGTGCTGCATTACCGTCTATCAGGAACTCGATCCTGCGGAACAGCATCTCCATAAATATAGTTTGCGGGCACGCCCAGCCGCAAAACACCCGGCCAAACACCACGGTAAACAATGCAATGAATATGATAAAGACGATCATACCCAAGGCAAAGATGAAAAAGTCCTGTGGCCAGAAAATCTGCCCGAACAGTATGAACTTACGCTCAAGCACATTTATGAGAAAGAGCGGATGATCATCAACCTTCACAAATGGGAGCCCGAAAAAGGCCAGCAGATATAGGGCGGTTATTGCCTTTCTAAAGTCATACAGTCTTCCTTCAGGCTTTTGCGGAAATATCCACACACGCTTGCCTTTCTTATCTACTGTAGCTACCTTATCCCTAAACGAATCCTTCAACACGGTTTGCTCACTCATGGTATACTTTTACTTTGCAGCCTCCGGTTTGGTAGTGTCTGCTTTATGTGCATCTGCCTTAGTACTATCTATCTTGCCAGTTGTGGCTGCCTCAATATAAATATCACCTTGTGGTGCTTTTGGTGAAGCCGGATGTGTGCCTTTTAATGACTTGATAAAGCACACAACGTCCTGGATCTGCTTTGGCGACAAGTCATCTTTCCAGCTCTTCATGCCCTTATCCTGCCAGCCGTATTTGATGGTCTTGAAAATATCTTTTACTCCGCCACCATGAAGCCAATAGTCATCCGTAAGGTTCGGCCCTACTGCACCTCCACCGTCTGCCAGGTGACAGGCAACACAGTTCTTCGTGAATATTTCTTTACCGCTGGCAATATCAGCAGCTGCAGTAGAGAGTGCCACATTGTTCTCATCTATATTATTGGCAGACTTAGACAGGTATTCGGACTTATCTTCCTCTCCCTTCACCATTTCCGCAGTATACTCTTCCTGCTGGCTCATGCCATCGTGCGAAATGTGGAAGCGGTAGATGTAAATAAAACCAACGAGTATAGTGAGGTAAAAGCCATATTTCCACCAGGGCGGTAAGCTGTTATCGAGCTCACGTATGCCGTCATAGTCATGATCAAGCAGTATATCTTTTTCCTTATCAATGCTGGAGGCACTGTTGAACTTGTCCCAGAACCAGCTTTTCTTAGCAGCAGCCTGCACCCTGGCCTGTGCTTCAGGCGTATTCCTGATTACCTTCAGCAGCAGGTTCATATACATTGCCAAAGCCATGATCACTAACACTTCAATGGCAAGGACGCCTATCAGCACATAGAAATCGGTTTCGGGTATCCCGCTGATATATTCGGTTCCTGCAGGCTTTGCCACGGCTGCTGCAGCCGGCTCAGCGTGCATATAAATGGACGGGAGCAGAAACAATAGCATCAGCACTGCCCTGACAATATTCTTGCCAGCCAGTCTTTCCTTCCGCAATTTATCGCCTACGGCAGCTGCGAGGTGACGCAATGTGCCGGCTAGCACCCCGATAACGAACAACAAGATCAAAATAAGGCCGACCAGGCTAAGCAGCGTAATGTTATAATTCGCGCTTTTTTCATCTGAACTTGCAGTAGCGGCTAAGCATAACTGCGGAATCAATGACATGCCAATGGCTGCGGCTAGGAAGTTCTTCTTATTTAATTGCATATAGGCGTATTTGTCTTTTTACGAATTACTGGTTGCCCTCTTCAGGAAATGGAAGTTGCTTAAGCGCTCCTATGTACTTCTTGTCTGCTTTTACTGCCCACGTGGTCATAACGAGGAAGAAAAGAAAGAAAATACTCAGTGACGTCAGTGGAAATATTCCAACTCCTGTTATCGTTTCGAGATAGTGTATGAATTTCATGTCTTTAATTGTTAGCGGTGATTTTCTTTTCCAGCTTAATATCGGTACCTACGCGCTGCAGGTATGCTATAAGCGCAATGATCTCTTTGTCGCTCTTCACTGTGATCTTGTCTTTAGCAAGATTTCCTGCGATACCATTGGCCTGCTTCATCAGATCTTCATTAGCGATCTTATCAAAACCAGGAGCATAAGGCACACCCAGTGTAGTCATAGCCCGTATCTTAGCAGCTGTGAGCGATGTATCAATTGACGCAGTGAACAGCCAGGGATAGTTAGGCATTATAGTACCGGGCGATATACTTGATGGCTCGTACATGTGATTGAAGTGCCAGCTATCCGGATATTTACCACCTATCCTTGCAAGGTCCGGACCGGTGCGTTTACTGCCCCACTGAAATGGGTGATCGTACACAAACTCACCTGCCTTTGAATATTCACCATACCTCACCACCTCGCTCCTGAATGGCCTGATCATCTGGCTGTGACACAAATAGCAACCTTCACGTATGTAGATATCCCGGCCCTGCAACTCCAGTGGCGTATAAGGTTTCACACTGGCTATGGTTGGTATATTGGATTTGACCATGAAGGTTGGTATCATTTCTATCATACCACCTATTGCCACAACAACGAGGCTGAATACAAGCATCTGTATCGGGCGGCGTTCTATCCACCTGTGCCAGTGTTGTGTGCTGTGCGCTGTAAAAGTTTTTGAGAGCGGCGCCGCCTCTGCGGCTTCGTCGTTAAGGGCGCTTCCCGCGTGTACGGTCTTATACAGATTGTAACACATGATCAGTGCACCGATGAGGAATAACACACCACCTACGCCGCGCATTGCGTAGAAAGGCTGCATTTGCTTTACTGTATCCAGGAACTGGTATTTAAGTGTTCCTTCCGGAGTAAACTCTTTCCAGGCAAGACTTTGCATGAAACCGGCCCAGTACATAGGCACTACATAGAACACAATACCGAGTGTACCGATCCAGAAGTGGCGGTTAGCCAGCTTCACAGAATAAAGCTTAGTACGGAATATCTTAGGAATGAGGTAATAAAGAATACCAAAGGTGAGGAAGCCATTCCAGCCAAGGGCACCTACGTGAACGTGGGCTATGGTCCAGTCTGTAAAGTGACTGATAGCATTCACACTCTTCAGGCTAAGCATAGGGCCTTCAAACGTAGCCATACCATATGCGGTAACTGCTACAACCATAAACTTAAGAACCGGATCTTCTCTTACTTTGTCCCATGCACCACGTAAGGTAAACAGGCCGTTGAGCATACCACCCCAGGACGGTGCTATAAGCATTATAGAGAAGACGGTGCCCAGAGACTGAGCCCAGTCTGGCAGCGCAGTGTATAACAAGTGGTGCGGACCTGCCCATATATAAAGGAATATAAGTGCCCAGAAGTGGATAATGGAAAGTCGGTAAGAATATACCGGCCTGTTTGCCGCCTTGGGCAGGAAGTAATACATAAGACCCAGGTAGGGAGTAGTAAGGAAGAACGCAACCGCATTGTGACCATACCACCATTGCACCAGTGCATCCTGCACACCTGCATACCATGAGTAAGACTTCATCCAGGAGAATGGCAACTCTATGGAGTTTACAATATGGAGCATGGCAACTGTAACGAAGGTGGCTATATAGAACCAGATAGCCACATACAGGTGGCGCTCACGCCTTTTAAGAATAGTGCCAAACATGTTCCAGCCAAATGCTACCCATACAAGAGCTATGAGTATATCTATTGGCCATTCCAGCTCCGCATACTCCTTGCCAGAGGTGTAGCCCGCGAGCAAAGTAACAGCAGCCAGCACTATTATAGACTGCCAGCCCCAGAAGTGGAACTTGCTCAGCTTATCGCTGAACATCCTGGCTTTACAAAGGCGCTGCAGTGAATAGTAAACACCCATGAAAATACCATTGCCCACAAATGCAAATATGATAGCATTGGTGTGTACCGGTCTTACGCGCCCAAACGTGGTTTGCGCTGTATTAAGATTCAGCACGGGGAACACGAGCTGGAAGGCAGCAAGCAGGCCGGCAAGCATACCTACTATTCCCCAAACAATGGTTGCGTAAGCAAACCATTTCACAATTTTGTTGTCGTAAAAGAACTTGTCGTTTTGCGTTGGCAACCCTGCGTTTAACTCCATATTCATGTTTTGATATTATTTATTGTTCTTTTGAAACTCCTCGTCAAATAACATTCTCATTGCTGCGCCATCCCTGTCTGCATACTGATCATCATACACACTCCAAATAAAGGCACCCAGGAAAGAAACGGCTACCAACAAACTAACTGATACCAGTATTACAAATGCGCTCATAGCCTGCTTTATGGTACAAAACTATCTGCTGCGGGTAAGGAGATTTATGACCATGCTCAATAGAAAAACTGATTATGGTCAGGAAAGGCGTTTAGGTAATGTTATAAATGCCGGAGGCGGCATAGAATTTTGGATAGAATGATGGCTGTCAGTATGCCACGTGTCGACTGTCAGCGCTTATGCGCAGCAGTACTACTACCTTTGCGCAAATGAACCAAAGCACCAACGTAACTTTTTCCACTGCTGAACAGGCAGTAAAAATAATAACCAGTAATAGCCGGGTATTTATGCAGGGCGGCGCTGCAACTCCGCTACGCCTCATAAATGCAATGCTGAACAGGGCCGGCAGCATTCAAAATATAGAGTTGGTAGCCATAAGCATGTACGGCAATATAAACTGGAACAGGCCTGAGGTGCTCAGCAGCTTTTACATGAACTCCTTATTTGTGTCTGATAATGTCAGGGGATGGGTAAACTCTGAATACGGCGAATACCTACCGGTTTTTCTCAGCGAGATCCCCCAGATGTTCGACAGGAACATTCTTCCCCTGGACTACGCCCTGCTACAGGTATCGCCGCCCGATGCTCATGGCTATTGCACACTGGGCACATCACCCGACATTGCCATCAGCGCTGCAAGGAATGCCAAAAAGATCATAGCACAGGTAAATCCGCGAATGCCAAGGGTGTTGGGAGAAGGCATTATACATATATCGCGCTTCGACTCAGTAGTGTGGGAAGATGCAGAACTTCCGGAGATCAATTATTCTTTGAAAGCCAACGACACCTCACTGAAAATAGGCGAAAAGGTAGCTTCGATAGTTGAGGACGGAAGCACGTTACAAATGGGCATAGGCGCAATTCCCGATGCGGTGCTGCTATCGCTTACCGGCCATCGCCACCTGGGTGTGCATACTGAAATGTTATCTGACGGTGTGATACCACTGATAGAAAAAGGAGTAGTTGACAACTCTATGAAAAAGGTACTCCCGGGCAAAACCGTAAGCGCTTTCGTTTTAGGAACACGGAAGATCTACGACTTTGTGGATAATAATCTGTCTGTTAACTGCATGAGCGCGGCCTTTGTTAATGACACACATATTATCGGTCGCAATCCAAAGGTGGCGGCCATAAATAGTGCCATAGAAATAGACCTCACAGGCCAGGTGTGCGCAGACTCGATAGGCATGTACCAGTATTCTGGCATAGGGGGCCAAATGGATTTCATGCGCGGCGCAGCTCTTTCTGACGGGGGTAAGCCCATCATTGCTATGCCATCTACAACAGCCAAAGGAGTCTCACGTATTGTTCCCAATCTCAAGGAGGGCGCAGGAGTAGTGACGACAAGGGGGCATATACACTATGTGGCTACAGAATTTGGCGTAGTGAACCTTTACGGTAAAAACATGGAACAGCGTGCAGCGTTGCTCATAAGCATTGCCCACCCATCGCACAGAGACATGCTGGAGCAAGCCTATCATGCACGTTTTGGAAAAACACTTCAATCGCACAAACCAAATACAGTAGCCTTATGATGAAGCAAATTCTGTCTATAGTGCTATGTACGTGTTGTATTACCTGCTGGTGCGCATTTGCTACAGCCCAGGCGCCGGGGATATCGCTCCATGATCCGTCGAATCTTGCAGATAACTTCTATGAAAATATACACGCTTCCACATACTGGTACAATGGTAATGAAAAGCAAACGCGTGACAGAAAAGCTATATTGAACATACTTGACGGAGCCGCCTACCTGGGCCTGAACAAGGTAAAATATGATTTTCCAAAAGAACCGGCAAGCGATCTATCCGGTGAGCAAGCGTCTAAATATGATCGACAATTCACAACCGCGCTTATAGCGTTCTCTACAGACTTGCTACAAGGGGCCGGGATCCAGAACCTCATCGCAAACGATGAGGTATCCGGCAGATTTAAAACGAAAACGGATAGTGCAATACAGCAGTGGGTGATGCATATTCCTGGCAATAAAGATATTGCTTCTTACCTCTCCATGCTTGAACCAGATGACAAAACTTATCGTGTCCTGAAAAAGGGGCTAAGGAGCCAAATAGATTCAGGTAACCGAAAAAAGGTCACGCAGCTTACCGATGCCATTAATCTCTATCGCTGGATCGCTCATTTTCATTTTAATAAATACGTAGTAGTAAATATACCAGCGGCATCGCTCACATTGTTTGATGATACAATCCACACCACTATGAAAGTAGTAGTTGGGAAACCAGCTACCCGCACACCACGCTTCTCCACCTGGTGCAACCAGATAGTGCTTTACCCTTACTGGAACGTGCCGTCAAGTATCGCCAGAAAAGAGTTACTACCGCAATTCAGGCGTTCCCCGGCTAAGGTGGATGCTATGAATATGCAGATACTGAATGCCCAGGGGAAAATAGTAGACCCTTATACTATAAACTGGCAGGCACTGAGCAGCACTAACTTCCCCTATAGGATACGCCAGTGCACCGGCTGCGACAATGCGCTTGGTGTAATAAAATTCAATCTGACCGACCCATTCAATGTGTATTTACACGACACCAATTTCAAATTGGCTTTTATGTCGGACAAAAGATATCTAAGCCATGGATGTATAAGGGTTTCGGAACCGGTAGAGCTTGGAAATCTATTGCTGGGCCGTGCACTAGATACTACCTTTCTTAAGGCATGCTTGAAGAAACAGGAACCTGTAGCTATAGACCTAAAAACACAAGTGCCGGTTTTCGTTATCTATTCCATTCCCTCGGTATCTGGAGATACAATGACATACTACCGGGATGTTTATCGCCTCTATAATTAGCGGCTAAGTTGTAGTCCCGGAACGGGCTAATTTTCTTTCCCGGGATATTCGCAACGGGCGCGGCTTCTTTCGTTTTATAAGACCAAAACGCGCTACTGAAAACTCGCGGATATGAGCAATTGCCTCGTCTACTGCGGACCGGCAAGAAATATGTTTCCCTGCTTAAATCCAACTCGCGTAAAGGAACAGCCAAGGTCATTCAAGCATTCTTTACTTTTATCAACTCTTCAAACTGAAAGGGACAGTAATGTACTTCTTCCTTACCACTGCTGTTCTTTGCAAACCAGATACAGTCATACATATTTGCGCTGTACTCATTTGCCTGCACATCGTAGTGCTTTCCTCTTATCGTCATCTCTGGCCCTCCAGAAATAAGCCTGACCTTATCGCCAGGAAAAAATTCCATCTCCATTAAAGTACTTTTACCAAAAATAAATTTACCCTGATACAAAATGATTGACAACCGTCAGTGGCAAAAATGTTCTTTGTCATTTGATGCGGCTTGCCCCGCACCGGTTAGTATCATTAAAGCCTGCCGCTCAATAGCTACGTTAACAGTTGTTATCGACAATCGTAGTAATCAATATCATTTCCAGTAATGACCACCGTCACCTTTACCGGCATGGATGAAACTACTTTTGTAAAAAACAACACAATGAACAAAGTAAACATCAGCCATGTTAATAACATGCACAACCAATGGTTAAGAAGCCTGAACTTCTATAAAACAGAAATGACGATCCTGAAAGGTATGCTTACAGAGATCGCGGGAAAGAACACCGCTCCGGAAATAATGAAAGAGGTTGAACATTTCGAAAATGGCTTCCGTGTTCAAACCAATAACATAGACACGCTCACTCATGAAATCCACGTAAATATCGACGCTATCAGCAAGGCTGCACAGGCCTCTTCTGCAGGCTACATAGATGGCCAACTGCAGGCAGACCACACGGCGCTGGGAAACAAAGCAACCGTACTAGAAAACACAGTAATTGAGCTGGTACGCGCTTTCCGCAAATTCGCAGAAAAGTGGATGTAAGGTGAAAAAGAAAATGAAAAAACGGGTGAATGAAAAGTTGAATAATGAAGAGATCGGAAAATGAAGATTAGAGTGGCAATGACGAAAGTAGTTACCCGAATGGCCCCAGAAATGGGGCCATCTATTTTTATGCAATAACGTAAATGAAACGATTGAAAGGAGCCGACTAAAAAATAAATGATGCAGCAGATCAGTTGTCGGATGAGATCAATAAGCCCTTGCGCCACGCAATAAAGTTACTGAGCCCGCTGGAAATTATTACGATACTTAAGGTACTGCAAGGCATAAGCACAGCAGCCACAACCGGGCGCATGAGCCCCTGCATAGCAAAGTACAGACCCACCACATTATAGATGATGGACACAATAAAACTAACCCGGATCACGGTGTTAGATGCACGGGCCAGCTCCAGCAAGGAGTTAAATGAACCTATATTCTTAGCATTAAAAATAGCATCGCAGGCAGGAGTGAAATTATTGACATCGTCAATAAGTGTGATCCCTACATTGCTCTGCTGGAGCGCTCCGGCATCATTGAGGCCATCGCCTATCATCATTACCTTTTCTCCGCGCTTTTGCAGGTTTTCTATGTATGTCAGCTTATCTAACGGCTTTTGGTCAAACAGGAGTTCACTCTTTTCACCAAAAAGCGCACTAAAGAAAGATCGCTGACGATCATTATCTCCTGAAAGCAAGGAAAGAGCATAACGCTCCTTGATCTTCCCTACCAGGCCTGCAACTCCTTTCCTCAATGCAGAACTGAGCTTTACTGAAGTCACGGTGTCATTGAACCTGATGTAAACAGTAGCATTATCATAATCCCCGGGATTGGTAATGCCCACAAATTCCGCCGAACCTACCTGCATTACATCTTTTCCATAATGCGCCACCAATCCGCTCCCTGTCACTTCCTTCCACGAAGACAGCGGCACAATATTCCGCACGCCAAGCCACATTTCAAGCGCCTTGCTCACAGGATGATTGCTTTGCCTGACTACAGAATATAGCAGGTCCTTCTCTTCGCTGTTCAGTTCATGGCCGGCACACGCTACCTCTGTGGCACTTCCATCGGTCATAGTACCTGTCTTATCAAATACTATATGGTCTGTTTTGCCTATTTGCTCTATTACCGTTGCATCTCTTACATACAGCCCGTTGAGGCCCAGTATGCGTAGGATATTGCCATTTGTAAACGTTGCAGATAACAATAGTGCACACGGACAAGCCACAATAAGCATAGCAGATACGCTGCTCACTATTTTAGAGGGGTCGTGAAAATACCAGTATGCTGCAGTTAGCGCAGCCAGGGTAAAAAGGATCACCGTAAAATACCTGCTCAAAAGATGTATCACGCTTTTGCGGTCATTCTTTTCCAGCTTGTTTCCCTTGAATGCGTAATGATTCCAAAGAGAAGTAAGGTAGCTGCCAGCCACTGGCTTCACTACTCTGATCAGTAGCTCCTCCCCTTTCTGTTTCCCACCGGCATACACCATTTTATCCTGCTCCACTTTCACCGGCTCCGCTTCGCCACTTACAAAACTGTAGTCTATCAACGCATTGCCATTGAGCACTACAGAATCAGCGGGTATGATCTCATCGTGGTGGAGCACTACGATGTCCTTTTCTTTCAGATCTTCAAGTTGCGTGCTTACAAGCCCGCCGGGGGTGCGCACACTCACTGCAATAGGGAAATAAGATTTGTAATCACGTGTAAACGAAAGTAACTTGTAGGTGCGCTCCTGCACTACCCTGCCGGCAAGCATAAAAAACACGATGCCGCTCATGCTATCCAGGTAGCCGGCGCCTGAGTTGGTTAGTATTTCAAACACACTGCGCGAAAAGGTAATGAGTAGCGCCAATACTATCGGTGCATCAATGTTCAGCGTTTTTTGCTTAAGCCCTGCCCACGCAGCACCATAAAACTCAGTAGCAGAATAAAAGAACACAGGTAATGAGAACAGAAGATTCAGGTAGCGGAATAAATTAGCATACTGGCTCTCTATACCCGACGTGCCAGCCAGGTATTCGGGAAAGCTCATCATCATTATGTTGCCGAAACAAAAACCCGCAATACCCAGCTTTATTATTCGCTGCTTATTGTACGATTTAGCCTTTTTTTCGTTTCCGTCATCAAGACTTATATAAGGCTCATAACCAATGGTTGCCAGCAATTCCACTATTTTACGTAGACTGGTCTTTTCCCTGTTAAACCTGATGGTAACCTGCTTTGCCGTAAAGCTGATGCGGCTCTCTGCAACACCGGCATCCATTCTGCCTATGTGTTCCAGCAACCACATGCAGGAGCTGCAATGTATGGATGGGATATAAAGTGTGGCTATCGCCTGGTCGCCGTTCACAAAGTTGCACAACCGGGTGCTTATTGCCTCATCATCTAAGAACGAATACTTATCGTTGCGTATTGGCTTTATTCTTGAAATGCCGGGATGAGACTGCAGATCGTAGTAGTCGCAAAGGCCATTGTTATTTATGATCTCATATACAAGTTCACACCCTTCGCAGCAAAAGTACTTCCCGTCTGCCATGATGTTTGTGGTGAGGCAGGCCACGCCACAATGATAGCAGGCCGGCAACGCCTTGCCGCGCGCAATGGCCGCTGCTACTTCCAGATCACTTACCACCAGCATTTATACTTTTTTGTGCGTCCGCTATCTTAGGGATCAGGTAATTATTTTCAAGGAAGAATAGTTCTGCTATGCTTGTCTCCAGCAGCGTCATATTTGATCTCAGGCGACGGTACTCGTCCGGGAACATGGTTTCAGAATATAAGGGCAAGCTGATCATTTGCAGCCGCGATAGCACTTTCTTCATGCTTTCATTGGTTGCGTGCAGCTCCATTATGTGCATGTCATGGTTTACCCTGCAGGTACCTGAACAATTGGTGCAGTCGTGATTGTCTTTGACCTTATCAGAAAGCTTGTCTACATAAGGGATATAAATTCCCTTTCTTCCGCTTACATGGTTTTCAATATCAGACACGATCTTTTCGCATTTGCTAACATACTGCGTTGATGTCTCCGACTGCTCAAGACCATTAATTTTCTTTGCTTGCTTTTTAATATCTGCGCACAGTTGCTCAATGGAATCATAATGTTCCGTTTGGAGCGTTTGGGCAAACGTCTTTAGTTCAATCCCAGAAAAGCCATCATATTTCATACATCTCTTTTTTAGCCGTTACAGCAAATTTATAAAGCCAACAAGACGTGGAAGATGATATAAATCAGTTCACCACCATTTTTTAAAGAAAATTCCGCGATTTATTCAGTCTCAAGGCCCAGCTCTATGAGCTCCGGCACAGCCTCACTTATGTGATTGATTCCGCCATCAACGCTCGCCACCAGAGCAAACCCCCTGGACTTCAAGTACGCAGCAGCGATCATAGACCGGTAACCACCGGCACAGTAAATGAGCCACTTACCGGTGCTGCTAAGCTCATTATACCTGTTCATCAACTCGTTAAGTGGTATGTGCACTGATCCTGCGATCCTGTCTTTAGCTACTTCGCGCCGGTTACGCACATCCAGCAACTGGTAGTCCGCATTTTTCAGCAATAGCGCCAACTCACTACCATTGAACCTGATAATATTATCAAAAGGCAGCGCGCTGGCTTTCCATGCCGTCATGCCACCATCCAGGTAACCTATTATGTTGTCATAACCGATCCTGGCCAGCCGCTCTATGGCTTCCTTCTCGGTACCGGGTGCCGTAACCAGGATTATAGAGGCATCGGGAGAAATAAACGTACCAGCCCAAATTGCGAAATCACCGTTTAGACCGATATTCAGCGCATCTTTCACAAAAGCATCTGCAAATTCCATCGGCTGGCGTGTATCAAGCACTACTGCCCCTTCCATCTTGCGCGTAAGGAACTGGTCTATACTTAATGCCTGCAGCCCTTTAAACATTATCTCCTCAAAAAAAGTGTATCCCTCCCGGTTTATATGTGCATCAGCGAAAAAGTAACCCGGTATTCCTGGCAGATCGGTTGTCACTGCCTTTATAAATTCAGCCTTATCCGTAATCTTTAATGCGTAATTAAAAACCCGCTCGTTACCTATCGTAGACTGGGATTCCTTGCCTATGTTCTTACCACAAGCAGAACCTGCACCATGCCCGGGATACATGATCACCTGATCAGGCAGCACCTTTATCTTTTTTTGCAGTGATTCGAACAACATCGCCGCGAGCTCTTCCTTACCAAGATTACCGCTAAGCAAATCCGGCCGGCCCACATCACCCACAAAGAGCGTATCACCCGTAAAAACGGCATAAGGTTGCTTTGTTTCATCAAGCAGCAGATAGCATGCCGATTCTACCGTATGGCCAGGTGTGTGAAGCACTTCTATCTGCACAGTGCCCACCTTCAGCTGGTCGCCATCAGTAGCAATATATGCTTTGTAACCAGGCTGCGCCCCGGGACCAAAAACAATGGTTGCACCGGTTTTATTCGCGAGGTCTATATGCCCGGAAACAAAATCGGCATGAAAATGGGTTTCCAGTACATATTTTATAGTTGCACCACGCTTGTGGGCAAGCGTAATATAGGGTTCAGGGTTACGAAGAGGATCTATGATCACAGCTTCATTACCTGACTCGATATAGTATGCCGCCTGCGCCAGGCAATTGGTATAGATCTGTTCAATGTACATAAGACAAACTTTTTAATGGCATTTAAAATATTCAAATGGCTCCAGGCAACTGCTGCATTTGTACAACGACTTGCAGGCTGTAGAGCCGAAACGGCTTACCATGCTCGTCTGTATACTGTTGCAGTGCGGACAGCGTATATCATTGCTGGTAAAGCAGCCATGGTTGCAGGATGAATGTACCGGCGGCGCTATGCCATACTTCCGCAGTTTTTCCCTGGCCTCATCGCTCATCCAGTCGGTGGTCCAGGCGGGGTCCAGCACAGTAGTTACCTTTGCCGGGGCAATATGCTCCCGCTTCAGCAATGTAAGAATATCATCCTCTATCTGGCCCATTGCCGGGCAGCCTGTATAGGTAGGTGTTAGTATGACCTCACATCCCGCTTCAGAGATGATCACATCCCGCAGCATTCCCATTTCACTGATATTAACTACCGGAATTTCGGGGTCGGGAATCGTAGAGAGCAGGTCAATAACCTGTGGTCGTGTCATTGCTATCGTTACCATGTTGCATCAGGATAAGCACGTTGCAGGTATTGCATTTCAGTAAGGATATGGCCCAGGTATTCTGTATGTATACCCTTTCTTCCGCCCGTATGGTGGTAAGCATTGGCGGGCAGTTCCAGCCTTGCAGCCAGCATGGTGCCGGTGATATAGTTTTGCCAGCGCGTGTGTATCAGCGGCAACTCTGCTGCTATGCCCTTAGCTGTCAGCATTGCTTCTGTGTCGTCAGTCTCAAAAAGCTCTGCAGTATATGGCCATAGCGCGTCCACGGCTTCCTGCGCCCTGCGGTTGCTTTCATCGGTACCATCCCCCAGCCTCACTACCCAGTCGGTTGTGTGCGCCATGTGGTATTGAGCTTCTTTTACCGACTTTGCTGCTATGGAAGCAATATTGCTGTCTGTGCTTGCCTTCAGCGCAGAATACAGGAAGTACTCAAACGTAGAAACAAACATCTGCTTTACCATGGCAAACGCAAAGTCAGCATCAGGTAATTCTGTTATCAGGTCGTTCCTGTATTCAGGCTCATTCCTGCGGTAAGCAAGGTCATCGCTTGTTAGCCCCTTGCCGGCCAGCGTGCCTGCATATTGCAGCAGCAGCTGCGCACGCCCTGTCATATCCAGGGCCATGTTAGTAAGTGCCAGGTCTTCCTCCAGTATGGGTGCATTGCTACACCACTCTGACAGCCTGTAAGATTGTATCAGCGCATTGTCGCCCAGGTGAATGCAGTAGTTGTAGAGCGCTTGTTGTTCTGTCATAAAATGAATTTTTTAGATCGCCTTCGCACCCTCAGGCATTACATAAAATGTTGGCAAACGGTATATCTTATCATTTGATGGATCAAACAGCATCTCATGATCATCCGGGTTTGACGCCACTATCGATTCTGATGGCACCACCCATATACTGGTTCCTTCTCCCCTGCGGGTATAGGTGTCACGAGCGTTCTGCAGGGCCATCTTCTTATCAGATGCGTGTATAGTACCGGCATGTATGTAATTGGCGCCCGGCTTTATTTGAGTAAAAACTTCCCAACGGGGAAAATCAATTTCTGTTGACATTGTTCCGGTTTTTATGAATTAAGCAATCGATTCCTGTTTAGCCATATATGCAGCTGCAGCTTCCCGCACCCATGCGCCATCCCTGTGTGTCTTTTTATGGTGGGCCATCCGCTGAGCGTTGCATGGGCCATTGCCACCTATCACTTTATAAAACTCATCCCAGTTTATGACACCATGGTCATAGTGCCCCTTTTCTTCGTTCCACTTCAGATCCTTGTCAGGCACTGTGAGCCCTATTACCTCCGCCTGTTGCACGGTCTTGTCAATGAATTTAGCACGCAACTCATCGTTCGACTGCCTTTTGATCTTCCACTTAAACGCATCGCCGGTATGCGGTGAGTCAGTATCATGAGGCCCAAACATCATAAGCGAAGGCCACCACCACCTGTTCATCGCATCCTGCGCCATTTCGCGCTGTTCAGCGGTTCCCCGCATCATCTTCGCCATTAATTCGTATCCCTGGCGCTGGTGAAAGCTCTCCTCTTTACATATGCGCACCATAGCCCTGCTGTAAGGCCCGTAAGACGTGCGCTGCAGCGATACCTGGTTCACAATTGCAGCACCATCTACCAGCCAGCCTATAGCTCCTACATCCGCCCAGTTCAGCGCCGGGTAATTGAAAATGTTCGAATATTTGGCCTTGCCTGTATGCAGCTGTTCTACCATCTCAGACCTTGATATTCCCAGCGTTTCCGCAGCACTGTACAGGTACAGCCCATGGCCGCACTCATCCTGTATCTTCGCCAGCAGTATTTGCCTGGCGCGCAGCGAGGGGGCACGCGTTATCCAGTTGCCTTCCGGCTGCATACCTATTACCTCTGAGTGCGCGTGCTGCGACATCTGCCTTATCAGGTGCTTCCTGTAGCCTTCAGGCATATGGTCCTTCGGCTCTATTGGCAGGTCCTGCTCCATTTTCCGTTCAAAAGCGCTCATTGCAACACTCTGAACTTCTGTAGCTTCTTTCTGTTCCATTGTTCTGCGTTTTTTTGGTTTGTTATGCTTTATAATGTACCCCTGCGCTCCTGCTCAGCTTCAATAGATTCAAACAGTGCCTGAAAATTACCCTTGCCAAAAGACTTAGCCCCTTTACGCTGTATGATCTCAAAAAACAGTGTAGGCCTGTCTTCCACCGGCTTTGTAAATATTTGCAGCAGGTAACCTTCCTCGTCGCGGTCCACCATTATACCCAGGCTCTTTAGTGTCGCCATGTCCTCAGCAATTTTACCAACACGCTCGCCTACCGTATCATAATATTTGCCCGGTACATAAAGGAATTCAATGCCTCTCTTCCTCATCTCGCTTATGGTAAAGACAATATCATCCGTAGCCACGGCTATATGCTGGCAACCCGGCCCGTTGTAGAAATCAAGATATTCTTCCACCTGCGATTTCTTCAAACCCTTTGCAGGCTCATTGATAGGGAATTTTATGCGCCCGTTACCATTCGTCATTACTTTACTCATGAGTGCGGTGTATTCGGTAGCAATATCTTTATCATCAAAGGTGATGAGGTTGGCAAAGCCCATCACCTCTGCATAGAACTTAGACCACTTGTTCATAGCACCCAGTTCCACATTACCCACCATATGGTCAATATATTTCAGCCCTGTAGGTGCAGGATTGTATTCAGACACCCAGGCCTCGTAGCCGGGCAGGAACACGCCCTTGTAGTTCTTGCGCTCTACAAATATGTGCACCGTATCTCCATAGGTATGTATGCCAGCACGCACCACTTCACCATGTTCATCCGCTTCCGTTACCGGCTCAAAATATACTTTCGCCCCGCGCGCTGTTGTCTGCTTAAACGCTTCCCGCGCATCATCTACCCACAATGCTATTACCTTCACACCGTCGCCATGCATTTTCACATGTTCGGCCACCGGACCGGTTTGTGTAAGTGGCGTGGTCAGTACCAGTCTTATCTTATCCTGCTGCAGCACATAAGATGCCCTGTCCTTTACGCCTGTTTCCAGGCCGGCATAGGCCAGCGACTGAAAGCCCAGCGCCGTCTTGTAGTAGTGTGCAGCCTGCTTGGCGTTGCCCACATATAGCTCTACGTAGTCTGTGCCGTTTATCGGCAGAAAATCTGCGGCATCAGCAAATATCTTTTCAATGCCGTAGTTGTAGTTCGATACTTCTTTCAGATCGTTCATATACTGTATTTAGTCTGTTAACCAGGATTTGTAATAACCTTCTACTTCTATTTTCAACGCGTCTTCCGTTATCATCATAGGATGAAAAGGATCTATCATCACGGCCAGCTCTTTGGTCTCCTTCTGGCCTATGCTGCGCTCTATAGCGCCGGGGTGCGGGCCGTGGGGTATGCCACCGGGATGCAGAGTTATCTGCCCTGCCTTTATGTTATTACGGCTCATAAAGTCACCATCCACATAGTACAGTATCTCATCGCTGTCTATGTTGCTGTGGTGATAAGGCGCCGGAATGGCTAAAGGATGATAATCGTAAAGCCGGGGTACAAATGAGCACACTACAAAGTTTGCGCTCTCAAAGGTCTGGTGCACTGGTGGCGGCATATGTATGCGGCCGGTGATAGGCTCGAAATTGAAAATGGAGAACTTGTAAGGATAGAAGTAGCCGTCCCACCCAACCACATCAAACGGGTGATTGGCATAGACATAAGGGAACATCATGCCCTTCTTCTTTATGAAAATGTCGAATTCGCCTTGCTCATCTATAGTCTGCAGGTGCTCAGGGCGCTTTATATCGCGCTCGCAGAAAGGTGAATGCTCCAGCAGCTGCCCAAAATCGTTGCGGTAGCGGCGTGGCGTAAAAATGGGATCGGTGGATTCTACAAAAAGCAGCTTGTTTTCTGTAGTAGTGAAATCTATCTGGTACACAGTGCCTCGCGGTATCACCAGGTAATCGCCATAGCCAAAGGTGAGCGACCCAAACATAGTGCGCAGCACACCGCTGCCTTTGTGCACAAACAACAGCTCATCGGCATCAGCATTTTTATAGAAATAGCCCGAAGAGTGCGTAGGCGCTGCCAGGCCTATCTGCAGCGTGGCATTCGTAAACAGAATGGTTCTGCTCCTTATATAGTCGCTCTGGGGCTTCACGTCAAATCCGTTAAAGCTCATTGCGCTCAGGCCGTTATCTATTGCTACTACCGGCTTTACGGAATAAGGCTTTCCCTTCTGCCTCACCCTTGTAGGTGGATGAAGGTGGTATACCAGTGACGACATACCCGCAAAACCCTGTGTACCCACAAGCTCTTCCTGGTAAAGTTTTTGTTCTGATTGACGGAAAACTACATGGCGCTTATCTGGTATAATTCCGAGGCTGTGGTATATTGGCATCTGTCTGTATTTTGCATACAAACGTAACCAGCCCCAAAAAGCCTAACGATGATCTCCGACAGTTTTCAAAATGACTTTGATCAGTTTTTGAAGAATGTACTACTTCCCGATAAAAAAAACTCGTCACCACAGGGGGGAAGCAAAAAGCGACTTCTAATGCTGCCGGACATTCTCACTTCTCAGATAGGAGTAACACACCCAAAAATGGGTGGGTAATTCAAACTAACGAGTTAAAACCAGATTTTAACCGTATAAAAAGCGGATCTACCGCACTTCAGCATCAGATTACATTAAGTCAAGACCTTCTGCCGGCAGGGATAAAAAACGGATACATTAGTCGCCAACTGCTACCGCCTCATTATCTTATCAATTGCACATCACCTTTCTCCTCTAATGTTTTGCCATTACAATCGTACTTGATATAGTAGAAGTATACGCCCATATCCTGTGGTACGCCGTTGAAAACACCATTCCATCCTTCCCTTTCATTGATCGACTCATATACCGTTTGTCCCCAGCGATTCACGATCATAAATGTATGTATGGGGTTATGGCCAACAGTGATAGGTCGGAAGATGTCATTCAATCCATCTCCATTTGGTGTAAATGCATTGGGTAGCAGCAATTCACAACATGATTTCGCATTTACCAGTAAACTATCCTCACCTCTGCAGCCAAATTCAGTAATTATATTAAGCTTCACATATCCTGCTCTTTCCACTATTCCCCAGATGTTGTCATCATTCAGATTGTGAAAAAAGTGATCAGGAGACCAATGATAGTAGTAGTTCGAATTCTTCTCATCAGCGGAAAAAAGAACGCTGTCACCCGCGCATATATCTATTGGTGAGAGGTTAGTAAAATGTGCGTTTGGCAGCGCATGAACATCTACTGTATCCGTTACCAGTTTGGACGGGCACGCCCCAATAGTAGCCGACATTTGAATGAAATGTATCCCGGTAGTATGCCAGCTAATGCTGAAAGGTCCTCCGTTTACGGTATTCGTCGCGCTTATGATATCTGCATCACCGAAATTCCAGGTACAATTGGTGATACCCGGCGTGCCACCTGATATGGCTACGACAACTGTATCGCCAAAACAGATATTCGGATTTATGTAAAAGGAAACATCGGGAACCGGTATCACGCTTATCAGCATGCTGTCAGTAGAAAAACACCTGCCATTTTCACTCACGGTAAGGACAACGAGGCTATTACCAAGGGTGTTAAAGATGATTGATGCATTAGCTCCCGTAGAAGAATCAATAATAATATTACCGGGAGTATACCAGGAGTAAGACGCACCGGGAGTTATTGTAGCTGCAAATGGTATCGTATCATAACGGCAAAGCGTTGTTCCTGATGCATTGATATGTGCAACAGGATTGGGGTAAACAATTACTTCTATCGAATCACGTGGACTTTCACACCCACTGACCGTCTGGCTTACATAATACCAGGATGAACCAACCGCCGAAGTAGACGGAAGTGGTGCAATGGTATTGCCGCTACCTCCAACTGGCACTGAATACCAGGTGAGGGATGTACCGGTAGCAGTTAATTGCGAAGCAAGCTGCCCCTGACAAAAAGTTATCGGAGATAATACAGCTGGCGCAGCGGGTATCGCTGTTACCGAAAGATGAAGTGTAACCAGGGAGTCGCATCCCAGTGAGTTAGTAGTTGAGAATGTATAAGTGCCAGCAGTAGAGTAAGCGGATCCTCCAAATGTATAACTCGTTCCACTACAAACCGACTGATAAAGTATTGTGCCGGACAACGGGTTAACGGTGAGGTGCAAGGTAACGATCGAATCACAGGTAGAGGTTGTGAAGGTATGTGAGTACGTACCCGAAACGGAATAGGTTGCGCCGGCAAAAGCATAACTGCTTCCCTGGCATATAGCAGCGTTAATTGTATTTGTGAGCGCAGTACTTACCGTAACAATGCGCGTTGCGAAGCAGGCTCCGGGAATTGTGTACGTGATCATAGTAGTGCCTGCCGACAAGCCACTCACGATTCCTGATGCAGAAACGTTAGCTACTGCTAAGTTACTGCTGCTCCAGGTACCACTTGCTGTTGCATCACTTAAAGTTGAAGTAGTACCAATACACAAAAGCGACGATCCGGTTATTGGCGCTACAGCGGTAACAGAAACAATGGTGGACGCGCTACAGCCCGCTGCAGTCGTGAAACTAATTGTGGTGGTACCGCCAGTGAGACCGCTAACAATACCCGTTGCTGCCCCTACAGATGCGACGACCGTATTTGAGCTGGTCCAGGTGCCCGTGCCAGCAGGATCGGTAAGAGTTGTCGTTGTACCGGCACAAATTGACGTTGTGCCTGCTATGGGGGAAAGTGCGTTTACTGTAATGGTTGTGGTGAGATAGCAAGTAGAGCCGGTGCCATAAGTTATAGTTGCAGTGCCTACTGCTATTCCTGAAGCAATGCCCGTGGCAGACCCTATCGTAGCTATTGCAGTATTACTACTGCTCCATGTGCCACCGGTTATCGGAGCAGTGAAAGTAGCAGTGCCACCCACGCAGGTGCTGCCTGGTGCAATTGTAGGTACGGACAAGCTTCCGGCTTCTATAAAAACTCCGGAGTCATATAGCTTGTTACCAGCATCGGTAATTGACAGTTTCAAATGATAATTGCTGCAAGGAACAACAGTATGCGTTGCGGCTAGCTCTGTACTAAAACCCTTATAGGTGAACCGATTTCCTCCTGTGTTGTCAGTAAAATAAGTAGTAAACGGAGAACCTGGCCCCATAACTGTGCAGTTCGCAAGCGAGAGTCCTGTTCCCGGTACACCGCTATTTACGCTGTTTACCGTAACCGGAATATTTGTACCAGGAACCAGCGCCATATTTTGAGTCCCTGTTATTCCTGGTCCCGAGATAAAGAAAGCGAATGCGTCATTATAAGGTCCGCATGTAGAATGATCATACTCTTCAGACCCAAAAATGTAGTTGAAAGAAATACTTGTGCCCACTGCAGAGAGATCGAATTCCAATATACAGGCATCATAAAGGGTAGTAGTAAGCGCTAACGCCGCCAATGCAGGGTCTCCTGCAGTACCATTATTTGTGCTTGCCAGAGTCGCTTCATTACCAGCTGCATTCACAGCTTTGCCAGTGCCAAGAAATATACCGTTATTAATTCCAAAAAGCGTAGTACCGGTGCCAAGCAGTGTGCCTGGGCTAACCGTAAACGTCGCATTCCCCTGTGCGGCACAGGTGAGCACCGGGGAAGAGATAGTAATGCCTGGTCCGCCAATAGTTGAAGATAGGATTGCTGCCGTTTGGTTAGGGCTTACTGCAAGCTGACCAAACATTTGAATATTTCCAAAAAGAAGAACGAACGTAAAGCAAAATAACAAATAAATTGAACGTCTTTCCTTTTGTTTATTAACGAATAACATAAAATATCTTTTTTATATGACTCTGCAAATTTAGCTGATCAATATAACCAGAGTATTATCGCAACATTAATTAACAAATTGCCTGCCTGTTTTTTATCAATTTGTAACAATAAAACGCAATACGTAGGTACTGGCTGAAACTTGCAACTTCAAAACATATAAACCATTAGAGATATCTGCTCTCAGTCTCACGGGCATCTCCAATTTCCCATTATGAATTTGCGTAGATTGCCTGAAAACCGACCTGCCTAAAACATCGAAAATTTCAACTGTTGCTGAATTGTCGTTCACATTATTCACCGTGCCGGCAAGCAAAAAGCTCCCATTATTAGGATTGGGAAATAATGTAAGTTGCTGGCTGGCATCAACTGCGCCAACGGATAAAAAGCCTTGGCCATATACTACTTTTCTATTGCTTATACCAATGTAGCTACCAGTATCACATGGCGAGTTACCAGTCACTTTACAGTATATAGTATCATTATCATTGTAAATGCGTGTTGTGAACACTGGCGCCGTAGCACCAGCCACAGCAACATTGTTTATATACCATTGGTACACGGGTGATGGCCCACCGTAGGTGACAACACTAAAGAACGTATACACTTCGCCAAGGTATGAGGTTGTATCAGCCTTGTCGCAGGAAATCTCTACGATCGGACCTACCTGCGGCCATACATTTAGTACCACATCTTTTGCTATAACAGAAGGGGTGGCACAAACGTTATGTGCAGTCATAGTACAGGTGATGAAGTCGCCATGCTGCGGGTTATAGGTCAGCACCGGGCCTGTGCCCATATATATTGTACCAAATAGTTTCCAAATAAATGTAGGGGCTCCGGCATTGGAGTCGTCCGCTGTCAACGTTACGGGTACGTTGTAACACAATGCGCTATCTAAAGGCGACGTGGTAACAGTGAGGGAAGCGGGATGCGTTGCGAGCACACGGAACGACATAGTTCTGTAACAACCTGAAATCAGTGTGTAGCTAAGCGTAACGCTACCCGTTACCAGGCCATTGATCTGCCCTGTACTTGCTATAGCCTCTGCAATTGTGCCATCACTACTCCCCCATACGCCACCCGGAGTAGAATCGCTAAGATCAACAAAAGAACCAGGACATACTGTGTCAGGCCCGGAGATCACTGCAGGCGGAAGTTCCGCATACACATCTGCAGTTACAAAGCAACCCGATGGCAACGAATAGGTTATTGTGGCGGCTGCTCCGGTTGAAAGACCGGAAATCAAGCCCGTTGCTGATACCGTAACTGAAGGATTACTGCTGCTCCAGGAACCACCTGGTATAGCATCGCTCAGAGACGTAGTAAGACCTGCGCACACATGTATAATGCCTGAAAGGGGTGATGGAGACAAACTCACGTTCACGAATTTCGTCACAGATGGGCATCCTGCTATGCTATACGAAACAAATACCCCACCAGGGTTTATTGCGTTAACTATACCGGATACCGGGTTAACCGATGCAACCGAAGTAGCACTGCTGCTCCACATTCCTCCTGATATAGCGTCACTAAACGCTATTGTTTGGCCGGTACACATATTTGAAGACCCTGAAATTGCTGTTGGCGCGGCATTCACCGTCATAGCAAAAGTTTCGCGGCAGCCTCCCGGTAATGTATATGAAATAAGCGTAGTACCACCTGAAATGCCAGTAACATTACCTGCCACATCCACAGAAGCCACTACAGGCAAAGTGCTCAGCCAGGTTCCACCTGCAATCCCCTCAGAAAGCGCCGTTGTTGTACCAACGCAGATCACAGATCCTCCCGTTATAGGTGTCGGCACCTGATTTACTGTTACCGTTTTGGCAATCAGGCAGCTGGTCGGTAATATGTATGAAATGGAAATAATGCCGGCAGTAACGCCTGCCACTACGCCAGTTCCGCTTACTGTTGCAATATAAGGAAGACTGCTGCTCCAGGTACCTCCGGCTGTTGCATCCGTCAGGTTTATGCTAAACCCTTCGCAAACATTGCCCGGGCCGGTAATAGGTGCCGGAAGCGGGTTCACAGTAACTACAACACTCACGGCAGCACATGTGGTACTACTATATGATATAACTACTGTTCCCGCCGAAACACCTGTTACTATACCTGAAGAAGAACCAACAGATCCAACCAGCGTATTAGTACTGCTCCACATACCTCCTCCAACTGTATTACTTAAAGTGCTGGTTGAACCCACGCACACTACCGCTGTTCCCGATATTGCAGAGAGTGTCGGGTTTACAGTTACCACCGTTGTAGCAGTGCAGCTCCCGGTTAGCACATAGCTTACTGTAGTTGTTCCAACAGAAACGCCGTTAACGATACCCGTTAACGAGCCAATACCAGCAATACCTGGTGCGGAACTGCTCCAGACCCCACCCGGCACTCCGTTACTCAACAGAATGGTAAGACCCGTGCAAACGTTTGTGATACCCGCAATTGGAGCCGGCGAAGTATTAACTGTAAAGGACGCAGAAACACTACAACCTGCAGCTGATGTATAGGTGATGGTCGTTGTTCCCGTTATGATACCAGTCACTACGCCCGTTGATGAGCCAACAGTTGCGATTGCCGTATTACCGCTGCTCCAGCTTCCGCCCGTCAAAGTGTTACTAAGTACCGTTGTGGCACCGGAACAAACATTTGTTGCACCGGTTATTGCCCCAGGGGTCTGGTTTACTGTAATTACATTAGTAATGGTGCAGCCAAGCGGCGATGTATAAGTGATCGTAGTTGTTCCCGTTGTTACTCCTGACAATACTCCTGTTGTGCTGACAATGGTGGCAGCTGGTCCCCCCGACGCCCAGGTGCCGCCCGGTGTGGCGCTGGCCAGCGTTATCAAGCTACCAGTACAAACTGTCGCCGGACCGGTAATTGGAGCAGGCAAAGCATTCACCGTGACAGGTATAGTTGTAAAACAACCAGTAGGTAGTGTATAGGTTAGCATCGTTGTTCCCGATGCAACTCCCGTAACAATCCCCGAACTTGAACCAGCTGTTGCTATCAGTGCATTGTTTGTACTCCAAACGCCGCCTGGTGCAGCGTCAGTAAGAGAAGTATTAGAACCTACACATACAACGGGGCTGCCGGTGATAGGTGCGGGCAATGGATTGACAGTAGCTATGGCAGAAATACTGCAACCGGTAGCAGCGGAATAGCTGATTGTTGCAGTGCCGCTAGATATCCCGGAAAGAATGCCGCTTGCTGATCCAACTGTAGCAATACCCGGATTTACACTTAACCATGATCCCCCGCCTGTAGCATCAGACAATGGTGTAGACGAGCCTTCGCAAACTTCAAGCGAACCTGAAATAGGTGCCGGAGATGGATTTACTGTAACATTTACCTGGGTAACGGCTGATGCCAAACCGTCTGAAATCTGCACCTTAAAGCCATCGATTCCACTGAAACCCGGATTAGGGGTGTAAGTAAGCCCCCCGGGAGTTATGGTTAGCCCGGTTGAAGTGGCAGAAGTGCTGAAACCGCCAAGCAAACCAAATGATGGAGGTGTCACTATGGTCCACGTTTCGGTCTGGCCAACATCCGGGTCTGTGATGGCCATAAGCGGATCAATGACAGTTGCCGCAGAATTTTCGCAAACCACTAAAGATTGCGTACCTCCACCCACAAAAGCAGGAGCGACGTTTGCAGGCACTACCGATCCGTAGATAACAATAGTATTCACCTGAATTACCCCCCCGGCCGCAATAGGAGCATAAGGGTATAATGCGACAATGATACCATTTGTAGTATTTGTAATACCAGTAGGCAGCGCACCGACGCCCCATGCAGACACCGCCGTAGATCCACACCCACCATTGTTAGGTACATGGTCTGTCAGGTCATCTATCCAGGTAGCTCCATTGTCCAGGCTATAAGCAAACCTTACCTTTTGTAAACCTGAGCCCGATCTCCTTAAGCCTGCAGTGAAGCCTGTGATATTAAGCGCATATCCTGCATTTGGGCGTATCTGCATAAAAAGATGGGCATTGGAGGGCGCATATGCAAAAACACCATTATTAGTCAGGCCGCTTATGCCGCCACTGCCACAAGCCGTATTAGCGCCAAAACCTACTGTTTGCAGCGTAGTAACAGTTTCATTTGCCACACCAGAGGTGGCAGTACTAGTACCACCCAACCCGGTATATGTAGCTATTTGCGCAATTGCACTACCTGTTGTTAATGCAACCAGAACCAAAAAAACAAGAAATTTTTTGATTAGGCTGCATGCAGAACAGGTCCCATTTAAAAAATGAAGAATATTTTGTGACATAAACTGATATTTCAACTGCAAATGTTCAAAACAAATATTGTCCCAATGTAGACGCAACATTAACTCTATCTGAATTAATTGTTAAGTAATAAAAAATTATAACAGTGAGTTAAAAAAAATGAGTGGAGCATGCGCCCCACCCATTCCTCTATTATTTAAACCTTCTACTATTTTTCCATCACAAAATGGAAAGCCTTTTGCTCACCTGCCGTATGCATATTAAGAATATACATGCCGTTTGCAAGCGTATTACTGATTGTTATCTGCTCACTGATCTTGCCACCGAGCGCTGTAATCCTGCTTTTGTAAATAATCTGTCCAAGTACATCTGTTACTTCCAGCTCCACTTCCTGGTCTTGTGTGTTACCTAATGTACCCTTAACAGTAAATATACCAGCGTTAGGATTTGGAACAACACTGATATCAACCGGCAATGAACTTACCACAAATGGTATTACTGTAGTTGATATTTCGCCATTGCTGTTGCTAACGGTGTGGGTAATATCAGCAATGCCCGGTGCAATACCGTTTACCATTCCTCCGTCATCTACTGTAGCTACAGCCGTGTTGCTGCTACTCCAGGTGCCATTAAGTAGTTCATCAGCTGCCGTTACAGAAGTTCCTGTCAGTATTGTTGCTGTACCACTTACAATGGTCCCACCTGAATGCGGAGCCGTAGCAGTTACCGTAACAACTTTAGTCGCGGCATTTTTACAGCCAAATGCATCCGTCACAGTATAGCTTATAGTAGTAGTACCCGCTGACGCAACGCCTGTAACGATCCCGCTCACCGAACCTATAGAGCCGATTGCAGGAGATGTGCTGCTCCATACACCGCTTCCGGTAACATCAGACAATGTTATTGTGGCCAGGTGGGCGACTGTTGATGCCCCGGAGATCGGAGCAACAGATGGCAATGAATTCACAGTAACCACTGTGTTTATAGTACAACCGTTTGAGCCAGTGTAAGTTACTGTTGCAGTGCCAAACGAAACTCCATACACACGGCCAGATGCGCTGATCGTAGCAGTACCTACGGGGCTTATTACCCATGATGTACCTGCAGTAGCATCAGAAAGGAAAGTTACTGAACCTATACCACACACTACTGTGTTTCCCAGTATCGGAGTAGGCAGTGGTTTGATAGTTTCAGTATACGTTTTATAACAACCTGTAGGCAATACATAAGAAACAATTGCTGTACCAGCAGTTATGCCTGTAACTGTTGCAATTGTACCTTCACCAACAATGTTTGCTGCACTCGTGCTGGTCCATGTTCCACCTGCCGTAGTATTGCTCAATGTTACAGAAGCGTTCTGGCATACTGTTGCCGACCCGCCAATGGATGAAGGCAATGCATTAACTGTAAAGACCGTAATAGCGGAACAACCACTTGCATTATATGATATCCTCGCAGTGCCAGCAGCTACCCCTGTAACTACCCCGCTAGAACCCACAACTGTAGCAATTGTGGTTGCACTGCTGCTCCAAACACCACCTGCTGATGCATCTGTAAGCGCTGACGTAGTGCCAACACAAGCAGCTGGTGTGCCACCCACTGCCGCAGGCGAAGGATTGACAGTAATTGTTTTAAGAGAGCTGCAACCGGCAATACCCACAATATAAGATATGGTTGCTGTGCCGGAAACACCTGCACCTAAAACAATACCAGTACTTCCAACAGACGCTATTGACGCATCACTGCTACTCCATGTACCTCCTGTAGTTGCATCAGAGAGGGAAGTTGTAAAGCCGGAGCATACAGAACCCACGCCGGAGATCGCAGAAGGGGCCGCGGAAACGGTTGCTATTGCAGTTGCAAAGCAACCTGTACCAATACGATAGCTGATGGTTGTTGTGCCACTTGCGAGGCCGCTAACTACGCCTGTTGCTGAACCAATTGTACCAACTGCAAGATTGCTGCTAACCCATGTGCCGCCACCTGTAAGGTCACTGAGACTGGTAGTAGAACCAACACACAGAGCCAATGTTCCTGAAATATCGTTTGGCGCTGAAGTAACGGTAACATTTGTTGCCACACCACATCCGGAGCTTAAAGTGTAACTGATAATGCTGGTACCCGAAGAAAGGCCGGTAACAACACCGGTAGAACCTACACTCGCCGCAGAAGTGCTGCTGGTCCACGTGCCACCAACTGTTGCATCAGATAATCCTGAAGTTAAACCGATGCAGAGTGAAGTGACACCGGTTATCGATGCCGGTGTAGCATTCATTGTTAAGATCGCTGTTGTGAGGCAGCCTGTTGGCAGTACATAAGAAATAATTGCTGTACCTGCTGTAACCGCAGTAACGTTGCCTGAAGGGCTTACTGTTGCACGGGTATTGCTACTGCTCCACGTACCACCGGAAACAGTTTCACCAAGAGTGATCGAAGTGCCGGTACACAATGGAGTATTGCCTGTTAATGTAGCTGGCAAATCATTCACTGTAAATATGGTTGTAGCTGAACAGCCTGTAGGTAATGTATAAGTGATCGTTGCGGTGCCCGATGTTATAGCTGTTACAACGCCTGTAGCAGCACCTACGCTTACACTAGCACTTGTGCTTGACCATGTACCGCCTGTTGTTGTATTATGTAATACAGACGTTGCTCCCGGACAAACGCTTAAAGTGCCATATATTGCCGTCAGCGGGCTTACCGTTGTCACCACAGTCGCAATGCAGCCTGCGCCAAATGCAGAATAGGTGATCATGGCCATACCACTCGCCACACCTGTTACTAAACCTGTAGCACTGCCCACACTAGCTATTGCTGCGTTGCTACTGCTCCATGTGCCTGGCCCTGAAGCATCCGTTAATGTAAATGAACCACCTGGGCAAACAGGCGCATTACCGGTAATAGCTGATGGCATTGATGTAACGGTTACCGATGTAGAGATAGTACATCCTGTACCTGCTACGTATGTGATATTAGCTGTCCCAGTTGAAACTGCTGTAACAGCGCCAGATGCAGACACTGTGGCTACTGAAGTGTTACTGCTCGTCCATGTTGTTCCCCCGCTTGTTGCATCAGTAAGAAAGCTTACGCCGCCCACACACAAAGTTGTGTTGCCGGATATTGGTGCAGGAAGTGCATTAACATTAATAGTACGTGTTGTAAAGCATCCGGTACTTGTAAGCATATAAGTGATAGATGCTGAGCCCGCTGTGATACCTGAAACATTGCCGGATCCATCGATTGAGATATTCGTGCTAATGGTACTCCATGTGCCGCCTGGTGTGAAGTCATTTTCTGTAATTACAGAACCGATACAAACTGCAGCTGGTCCACCAATACCTGATGGCGCCGGATTTACAGTAACCTGTGCAACAGCTATGCATGCTATACCGGCTGTGTACGTGATATTTGCCGTTCCCCCGGTTACACCGGTTACAATGCCCGTAGCGGCACTTACGGTTGCAACAAAAGTATTGCCACTAGACCATGAACCAGATCCTATATCAGAAAGTGCAGTAGTAACGCCAGGGCATACAACAAAAGTTCCCGTAATAGGTGTTGGCGGTGGATTAATAGTTATAGTTGCTGTCCTGCTGCAACCTGAAGGTATAGTGTATGTTACGGTAGCCGTCCCTACTGATACTCCAGTCACATTGCCGGTAGTACCATCAATTGTTATTGTTGCGTCTGCAGAACTCCAGGTGCCGCCACTGGTTGCATTGCCGAGGTCTGAGCTGCCGCCGACACATACTGACGTATTTCCCGAGATAGGAGCAATTGCTTCTACAGTTACTATTGTTGTTGCTATGCATCCAGGGCCGGTTGAATAAACAACGGTAGCTGTTCCTGATGTAATCGCAGTAAGTAAGCCCGTTGTTGCATTAATGGTAGCTATTGTTACCGGCGTAACTGCCCATGTACCACCACTGGCTGCATCGGTAAATATTGTCGATGCACCTGCACACAGGTCTGTAGTGCCTGTTGGTACGGAAGGCACATCGTTAACTGTAGCGATCTTAGTAGCTGCGCATCCATTGCTGAAAGTATAAGAAATTGTTGCAGTTCCTACTGATCCGCCTGTTATAGTCCCTGACCCATCTACTGAAGCGTTCGAGTTGCTGCTGCTCCATGTACCGCCGGTTGAACCTTCACTTAATGTTGCAGAAGAACCAACACATACGCGTGGTAAACCTATTATCACTGTAGGCGTGGCCTGTACGGTTGCTATAGCAGTTGCAACGCAACCTGCTGCAGTAGTGTAAGAAATAATAGCTGTGCCGGTAGATACACCGGTAACATTACCCGAGCCATCTACTGTTGCGCGGCTATTGCTGCTTGTCCATGCACCATCTGCTGTGGCATCACTTAACAATACTGCTGTGCCTACGCATATTGGTGTCATTCCAAGAACTGGTGATATAGGGTTAACAGTCACAACCAAAATAGCTGGGCATCCGCCACCCGAGGTATAAGAGATAGTTGTTGTACCTGCAGTTACACCTGTTACATTTACAAAAAGGCCTGTTGTTGTATTTATTGTTCCAACTGCTGGATTGCTGCTGCTCCAAATCCCTCCGCCTCCAACGTTATTTAAAGCAGTAAACTGGCCTGTACATGTTTTTGCAACACCTGCTATACTGGAAGGTATCGCATTAACGGTTACAACCGATATCGAAGAACAGCCAGAAGGCAGTGTATAAACAATATTTGAAGTTCCGTTACCAACACCAGTAACCACACCTGATCCATCAACAACAGCATGTGATGTATTTGTGCTGCTCCATGTACCCCCTGAAATATCAGTACTTAAAGCCACTGTAGCGCCTATACATACTGGTGCCATACCTGTTATCACAGCAGCAGCATTTACAGTCACAGTAAGTGTGCTCGCACATCCGCCGGTAACAACGTAAGAAATGGTGGCAGTACCCGCTGCCGCGGCAATTAAACTACGTGTGGTACCCGCGCCTGTGCTGATGCTTGCAACTCCGGGGTTGCTGCTGCTCCATGTGCCACCGGTTGTTATGTCGCTGAGGGTCGTTGTCGAACCAACGCATAAATTAGCTGCACCCGATACAGGTGAAGGAAGTGCTATTACAGAAACAGCTGTTGTACTGCTTGCAGCACAACCTGCACCTGTAAGTGCAATAACTGTATAGATGCCGCCTATCGCAGCGCCACTGATAACAGGGTTCTGATCGGTAGAGGTATAGCCAGCCGGACCGTTCCACGAATAAGTAGCTGCTGCAGCTCCGATTGTACTTGCAGTAAGATTTAACGTGTTGCCTGCGCATACAGGACCACTGTTCCCGGCTACAACACCGAAAGCCGTAACAGCCAAACTTGTTGTAGCAGTAGCGGAACAACCGGACCCTGAAGCGGTAACAGTTACGCTGTAAGTTCCCGACATTGAGGTTGAGGCACTGGTGAGCGAAGGATTTTGCATGCCCGGAAGAGATACTGGACCGCTCCATGCGTAACCAGATGGTGTAGCCGTGCCTGAAGGTGTAGATGTAAAATGCACTGCGCTACCCTGGCAGGCAGGACCATCGTTAGCCGCTGTAATTCCAATGGTATTTACAGCTGTGCTGCCTGTATAGCGGGCAACACAACCAGAACCTGGCGCGGTAACAGTGATTGTATACGCGCCCTCCATATCCGTAGTAGCCGGGGCCAGAACTGAATTTCTATTCGCTGAAGTATAGCCGATAGGCCCGCTCCAGCTATAGTTCACCGGGCTTGCCGTTCCGCTTGCTATTGAAGATAAGTTTATAGTGCCGCCTACACATACAGGACTGCTAACCGAAGCGGTAACACCAAGTGTATTGATAGTAACGAATGTAGCACTTGTTGCAGCACAGCCTGATCCTGCTGTGGCGTGCAAAGTATATGTACCTGTTGTGGCAGTTGTCACACCGCTTAATACAGGGTTTTGAAGTGTTGAATTGTAACCTGAAGGACCGCTCCAGCTATAATTTGTTGCTGGAACGACACCTGTAGAAACTCCTGTAAGGTTTACGGTACCACCCACACATGAAGGGCCGTTGTTAGCTGCTGATATACCAAATGAATTTACGATCACAGAGGTAGTATAGCTGGATGAACATCCCGAATTAGTTGTACCATCTGTAACAGTGAGTGAATAAGTGCTCGTTACTGTAGGCACCGCGGATGGGTTGGCACTAGTCGTGGAAGACAATGCCGCGCCACTCCAGTTGTATATTGTAGTGCCACCGGCACCATTTGATGTGAGTATCACAGTACCACCAAAGCATATTGGGCCATCGTTCACAGGCGATGCTGTTGGCGCAGGCGTAATGTTGATAGTAGCCGTAGCATAACAACCTGTAGGTATGGTATAACTGATAACCGCGCTACCGGCAGAAACGCCAGCCACGAGGCCAGACACATCTACAGAAGCATTTGAATTACTGCTGCTCCATGTTCCGGTTCCATCAGCATCATTTAATGCTACTGTGCCACCCGCACATATAGTAGCCATACCAGTTATAGCTACAGGCAATGGATTAACTGTAACTAAGGTATTTGTAGAATTAACACATCCAAAACCATCGGTTACGGTATATGAAATAATGGTACTGCCTATACTAACCCCGGATACAAACCCGGTTGGGCTGATAGCCGCTATGCCTGCATCATCCGTAGACCAAACACCGCCTGCAGTAACATCGCTCAACTGTGAAGTAAGCCCTAAACATGCGTTCGTGGAACCTGCTATTGCTGGTACAGAAGGTAATGAATTGACAGTAACCTGGAATTCTGCAACAGCAGAGCATCCAAACGCATTTGTCTCCCTAAAATAAATATTAGTTGTGCCGGTAGTTACTCCATTGACAAGCGTAGACGAATAACCGGGCGTAACCGTAGCAGTCAAAGTGGCTATAGTCTCGTCATCGCTTAGTCATGTTCCTGTTGCATCAGCATCTGATAATGTAATAGTATTACCAAGGCAGATAGTTGCAGGCCCTGATATCGGGCTAACAACTGGTATTGGATTTACTGTTACTACGACAGAGACGCCGGTCGCACAACCAAAGCTTGAAGTCACTGTATAGCTAACATTTACAGTACCTGCAGAAACCCCACTTACTTTTCCGTCGGTTCCTATTGTTGCGATTGACGTATTGGAGCTGCTCCATACACCACCAAGAGTGGTATTATCCAAAGAAGTCGATGCGTTCACACACACTATAGCGGTCCCTGTAATGGGGCTAACTACAGGTAACGGATTGACAGTTACGGTAGCACCATTTGGAGCATTACAACCATTTTGCTGACCGTAATAAATATATGTACCGGGAGTGGAGTTGTATACAAAGGCGTTGGCCGCAGGCGTGCCACTCAAAAGTGTAGTGTGTGCCGCACTGGTATAGAGATCATTGAAAGTCGCATCGCTTTTCACCCATTTAGGGGTGCTTGCAGTGCATGTTACGGAAACGTTGTCTATAATAAATGCCCAGCCGCTACTTGTGGTAAAGCTCCACCTGATCGCAACATTCGACTGACCTGCATATGCGCTGAGATCTATAGAGCGTGGGTAAGATGTTGTGCTGTATGTGGCACCACCGGCCCAGTTATTATTTTCATTATAGATAGTTGTAAACGTGCCGGTTGGGCCAGTTGTTGATATTTGCACCACTAAAGTTTCACTTGTTCCCAGGTCATAAAAGCCCAGGTAGGCAAGGTTTGCCGCGCTATATCCGGCGAGGGAAAATGCAGGCGTGGTTATGGTCGCAACTGTATTAAACGGACTGGCTGTACGCACCCAAAGATATTTAGATGAGCCTCCGATTGTGTTCACTGTTGTGGTGCTCCATGTTTGAGGGGAAGTAGCTACCGTGAAAAAGGTAGGACCGGCGCCTCCGCTTGTCCAGCCCGAAGGAATAGCACCCGCTGTGGTGCTCTCAAAATTTTCACTGAACGCGGTACCTGTCGCGGGAAGAACGCTCAGCGAAACTGTAGACCCGGCACACAATGATGAAGAAGATGGAGTAACTGTAAAAGAAGGTGTAACATTTACCGATACCGTTGTTACTGCATTTGCAGTACATGTGGTAGTAGCATCAGTATATTTATAGGTGATGTTCGTTGTGCCGGCAGTTAAGCCAGTGACAACGCCAGTTGAAGAATTAATAGTGCCTACAGCCAGGTTGCTGCTGCTCCATACGTGTGTACCTGTTGTGGCATCACTTAATGTTAATGGCGTACCGGTGCACATTGTATTACCACCGGTGATGGACGATACCGCAGGAATAGGATGTATGGAAATAACGGCAGTTGCTGAAGTAGCCGTAGCGCTCGTTACTGTGCAGGTAGAAGTAACCTGGTAATAAGTTGTTGCGGAAACAGTAGGTGTATATACAGAATTGGTTGCGCTGGGTATATTGGTAAAAGAACCACCCGCTCCTGTAGCCGATGATGCCCATTGATACGTTACATCAATCCCGGCAGTGGCGCCACTTAGTGTAAGTAATTGTGAGCCGCCTCCGCAGAAAGTTGTGGGGGTTGGCGTCACGGTACCTGCGTTAACAGTAGCACAGGCAGAACTGGTAACGGTCAGCAGGGCTGGTGTTGAGTTTACTGTGCCGGCACAGTTAATAGCCTGGCAACGATAACCATAGCCGTTCCATGTTGCGGGTACGGCGTTAAGAGATAATGTGTTGGTTGCTGCTGTAGTTGTAGTAGTAAAGCTTCCATAAGTGCCAGGTGCAGGATCCATAGAGGCAGAGGTAATATTAACCCATGTACCACCTGTTGTGCCCGAGGTATTGCGCTGCCATTGATATTTTGTAACACCTGATACACCGCTTACACTAAAGGTAGTAGCTGCGGCCGGTGCAATAATTGCATTCGATGGGCCAGTGGTAACTGTAGGTGCAGCCACTACGGTATAAGTGCCTGTTAACACAAGTCCCGTTGTATTAGTACCGGTAAAATACCAGTTGCCGGTAGTACCCTGCGGTACAAATAAAAATTTGATTGACGTACCTGCAGGAATATTCTGCAACGCCGTGACTGCTGATAATGTAGAACTACCTGCTGTTCCTGTTGTACCTGAAGTAGAGGTGGTAGTCCAGTTTCCCAACGACACGTAGGCGCCGCCGTTCAATGAATAGAACACATTTACACTACCAGGCCCTGTAGCCGAGTGGCGTGAGCGGCCTGAAAGCTGCGCCAGTGAGGTATTACGGCACGTTGTCGTTACCGCAAACACAAATCCATTGTTGTCTGTTCCCGAAGAGTTCCATCCTCCTGATCCTCCGTAACATCCAAGCGCATTTGTGCCGCTGGCTGCTAAACCAGATCCTCTCACCAGGCCCGTACTGGTATAGTTAGCATCAAGGGTGGTGTAAGTAGTCCACGGAGAGGCGGGCCAGGTGGTTGATGATGGAATACTGGTAAAATCAAATGATACCAGCGTTGTTTGTGCATTTGCCGCTGCAGATATTAGCACCATGGCTAACAAACTGACTGCAAAGGCATGCATCGTTTGAAACTTCTTTTGTAGCGATTGTAACATGTTGGGGGATTTTAAGACGCAAATATCAAAGCCCAGTGTTACCTTAAGGCTACACATCAGTTATGGCAATATCAATAAATTGTTTCTTATGTTACCCGTGACTTACGCAATTGTTATGAACGTTACTACCAGGTTAGCAGAACGTTAAGGAGTATGTGAGTTACAAAAAAACAGGCCTTAGCGGGCACGTACGTGAAATAAAAACGCAGGCAATTGAGCCTGCGTCCTTATTCTACTGAATGCGGAAATTTACTCCTTCACAAACTTCTCTGTAATCAACCTCTTTCCTTCCTCATCATAAAGCGCGATCAGGTAAATACCATTAGCAAGCTGCGCAACATTTATTTCGTTTGAGAGACGCTTTTCAATGAGTTTCTTTCCATCCACACTTGTTATAGTTATGTTTACAGGTGTAGCATATTGCACATACAGTATCTCCGAAGCAGGATTAGGAGCAATGACCGGAAGGTTATAGGCATTCACTTTGCCTGTCTCAGTTGGTGTCAAATTGGTCACCGGGTAAGCATCTGCTACCGATATACAGCCGTTTGTATCTGTTACGCGTACGGCGTAGCTTCCTGTTACCAGGGGATGTATGCGGTACGTAGTGCCACCGCTTACAGCGGTAACGTCTGCATACCATTGGTAAGAAGTGTAGAAGTTCTGTGTCTGAAGCCAGCCACCGGAATAGGAGATAACTGGATCAGGTAAAGCATGAACAGTTACGGTTACCGGCGGTGTTGTACCTACACAACTGCCTGTCACGGTAATGGCGCAGGTATAAATGCCGGATTCAATAGCATTGAAAGTATTGCCGGTTGCGCCCGGTATCGCTATTGAATTTCTGAGCCATTGTATAGTGATACCAGCTGCGCCCGCACTGATGCCTACAGACAGTGTAACATGGCTGCCCCAGCAGAAATGCAGCGGTGTGCCATAACTGATAAGCGGAGTAGTAACAAGCGTTACAATAGCCGGAGCCGCCGATGAATTTGTTGTGCAGCCCGCAGGTGTAGTGACCACTACATAATAAAAACCGGTAGTTGTAGCCGTATAAGATGCGCCGGTAGCGCCACTGATAGGTGCCGCGGTAATTACAGAAGAACCACCATACCACTGATACGTATAACCGGCTACTGCCGGCACAGAAAGCGTAACACTGCCGCCGGTGCAGAATGCAAGCGGGCCGGAAGCTGTAATCGTTGAAATAGGTGCAGGATTGACCACAACAGGGAACAAACCGGCAGCAGTAGTGTCAGAACAACCAAAGCCGTTGATAACTATTACGCGGTAGTCGTGCGTACCCGGCACGTTTGCAGTATAAGAAATATTAGTTGCTCCGGCGAGTATTGTAGTGCCATCCAGCCATTGGTAAGTATAACCCGGCCCGGCAGTAAGTACCACGCTGTCATACGCGCAGAATGTAAGCGGGCCCGATGCCGTTGCTGTAGCCACCGGCTTAGGATTTATCGTCACAGTCACAGGCTCCGAAGTATCCTTGCAACCGCCTCCGGTTGTTATTTCTACCGCATAGCTGCCTGACGCAAATGCAGTGTAGGTCTGTGTTGTAGCCCCTGCTATTACTCCGACCAGTGTAAACCATCTGTAGGTATATCCTGCCGCGAAATTCGCGTTAAGCACTACCCCATTTGGAGCGCATACAGTGGTTGGCCCGGCAGGCGTTATAACAGCTACCGGTTTAGGTAATATCGTCACAGTAAATGTACTGCCACCGTTGCACCCGCCGGCATTAGATACCGATATTGAATAAGTAGTAGTGATGGCAGGCGAAGCGGTATAGCTCACATTTGTTGCGCCGGCAATGGCTGTCGTACCGTCATACCATTGATACAAACTACCGGTACCCGAGGTTTCTGTAAGCACTACACTGCCTCCCGCGCAAAATGTTACGGGGCCTCCTGCAGTGATCACCGGCACCGGCGAGCTCGCTATTGTAACACTCGTTCCCGCAGAAGTATCTTTACATCCCCCTGCTGATGTGATCAATACCGAGTAAGAGCCGGTAGCAGTTGCCGTATATGTTTGTGTGCTTGCCCCGCTTATTACTCCACCTGCATTATACCACTGGTAAGTATATCCCGTACCAACAGTAGCATTAAGCGTCACCGTACCGGGTGCGCAAACAGTTGTTGGGCCTGCTGGTGTAATTACGGCAACCGGCGTTGGCAATATCGTCAGCGCTATCGTAGCTCCGTTACTGCACCCTACAGAATTAGTAACTGACACCGAATAAGTTGTCGTTATAGTGGGTGATGCTACATAGCTTGCGTTTGTACCTCCTGGTATGGCGCTTGTTGCATCGTACCATTGATACAATGTGCCCGTACCTGATGTTTCGGTAAGTGTCAGATTACTACCTGCGCAGAATGATGTAGCGCCGCTGGCTGTTATTACCGGCGCCGGTGCAGCATTTATCGTTACACTTACGCTTGCAGATGTGTCGCTGCACCCTCCTGTCGCGGTTACCTGTACTGAGTAGGTACCTGTGGCGGTTGCTGTATACGTTTGCGTAGTAGCGCCTGCTATTACACCCGATCCATTGTACCACTGGTAGGTATAACCCACTCCTATTGTGCCACCTAGCGTCACAGTTGCGGGGGCGCACACTGTTGTAGGCCCCGTTGGCGTTATTACGGCAACCGGTACCGGTAAAATTGTAACAGGAACGGTAGCGCCTGCAGTGCAACCCGCGGTTGTGGTCAGCGATATTGAGTAGGTTGTTGTAGCAGCAGGTGATGCTGTGTAACTGCTGGTCGTTGCACCAGTTATAGCACTGCCTCCGGCATACCATTGATATAGCGTACCAGTGCCCGAAGTTTCCGTCAGCGTTATGCTGCTGCCGGGACAAATACTTGTCGGGCCACTGGCAGTTATTACAGGTGTTGGTATCGGATTCACGGAAACGGTCACCGTTCCCGTACCCAGGCAAACACCCGGCCCATAGCCTGTGATCGTATAGGTAGCAGTGCTGCCGGGGGTTGATGTCACGGTGGCACCGGTCGTGGCAGACAAGCCCGAGGCAGGAGACCACAAATAAGTAGGCGTGGTGCCCGCTCCTCCTGCTGTAAGCGTTACACTGCCTGTGGGGCCACAAACACCTGGGGCAGCGGGAGAACAGGTGATAACAGGATTTGTGCAGGTAGCATTAAGATAATAATCGCACGCCTCGCCCCACTTGGCAGAGCATGGCGGATTAATGGTAGACAAAGCACCTCCGGAACTCGGCGGCTCGCCGAGAAACACACGCATATGCAGGTTCGTATTGGTCACAATACCTATCAATGGAATATTGAAGTTATATACGGTCGAAACCAGGCCTACCGGCATAGTAATTATTGAACCCGACAATTCAGTGGTTTCGTACGTTCCGTTGTTGTTCCAGTCTACATACACAGCCAGGTAAGCATAGTAGCTCGAAAGCCGGGACACATTGATACTGACGGTGGAACCGGTAGGAGCAGTGACACCCTGTGTGGTGAAATTGTTGAAAAAAGTACCTATACAACTTCCTGCCGAATAAGCTATAGTTGAAGTAACCCCGGCGCCACCTGCCGTAATAGAAGTAAAATACTGAGATACGCATCCCGACGGAAACGTGGGGCCAACACCAACCGCACACTGCGACCACGACCTTATTGATAAAAAAATAAAGACAATAGCAATTGAGTATATCTTTCTCATATTAATGCATTAAGATTAATCCCCCACACCATATCCGGAAAATCATTCCGGAAATAGTATAAGAAGGCCTAATGCAAAGTTAGAGTCACTACAGCGCGAACCCTTGCAAGCTATATTAAGTGTATGTTAGCTTAAAGTTACCTACGTTAGTTTAGTGTTAAGAAAACAGTGAGTTATGAAAAGCGAATTACTTTTTAAAGGTGAGTTTAATTCTCAGTTTATATTTCTGAATCACAATATCAATTCCAACTTTTCTACTATTTGATAGATAAGAAAGGGTAAAAGATGCCAATCTCGTCCTCGAATATTTCGAGGCTGTGATGGAGCCGCGTCTTCAACGCGTTTACTTCCCAATACAAAATGTAAAGCAACCAGTGTTTTAAATAGTTCGCTGGGTTAGCTCAATAAATAATCAGTTAAAACGAGTGTTTTTATTGAAAAAACACAAAAAATATTGTTTGTGAATATTTAAAAAAATGCCTTAGTTCGACTCAATTCTTTTTTACTTCACCGTTTTCAGAAACAAAATATACTGTTATATCTAGTTTTTTTAGGGAGGGGAGAATTCTCGTTATCATTCTCGTATGGTCATCATTATGAGGCAATGCAAATGCAAAATCAATTTCGCTGTCTTTATTTAGTTCAATCATTGCATACAAAGTAGCCATAGATATGTGAGTTGAAACTTGGCTATTTGAAAATGGTTTGCCATAATTTCTTGTATGAGGTTTGCTACTGGTAGCTCCCTTCGCTTCAACAAATAGTTTTCTATTGTTTTTGGAAGCAATAATATCAATGCCTTTTTGATTAGTTGTTGCCTTTCTAATTATGGTGTAACCATCGCTACGCAAATAATCGGCAACAAAATCTATTATTTCATTCTCCGTAAGCATAATATCTCAATCAAAATCTAATCAAATTTTGGTAACTCTTTATTGTTGTAAGTTCATTTATTGTTGATACAAAGTTATATAATAAATGTTTTTAAATAGATTTGCGTATTCAAAATTGAGAATGGATAAAAGAGAGTTTATTATATCAGAGGAAGTGCTTGCTGAAATAAAGAGTAAATACCCTCAACAAGGGAAAAACAGCCACATAGGGCATATTGCAGTAGAAATTGTAAAGCGCTATTTTTCAGAGTTATATACTCAACCAAAATTCACTCAAAATAAAGGCATTGACCTAACTGTCATAAGTGATACTAGTACTGAGCATTTTGAAATTAAAGGAACGGAAGACAGCGATATTTCTTGGAGTAAATTATTTGTATCTGGACAACCTTGTTACGATAATCTCATAGGTGGCGTTACAACTTTGGTAAGGGTTACAAATGTCGGTCAGCGAAAAATGACACTTTATTTTATGAGGTACGGAGAACATTTTGAATTAGTACCAGAGGTTCGGTGGAAAATGAAAAAAATAAAAAAATAAATACTATGGATGCATACGAAGTTTTAAAGAATAGAGACAGTTCAAAACCAATAGACGCAGTTTATTTTTACAAATTAATTTCGAAATTTCAAGAACAGTATTTACTTAAAAGGAATTACTCCGAGCGGCTTTCTCTGCATCGAAATCCGATAGAAGTAAAGAATGATTTGTTGGAAGAACTTTATCCTTACTTGCAGAAAATTCAGAATAGAGATGAGATGAGGTACATTGATGCTGAGAAACGTAGTTCTGGATATGTGCCTACAAGGGTAATGGATATTTGGAGATCTGATAAAAGGTTGAAAAGCTGTTATGACGCCATCAAAGTATATTGTAAACTAACGTTGGCAGATTTTAATCTAATTGCTATTCATATTGCTGAGTATAGAGCAATGAGTAAGTTAGCTTCAAAAATTGAACGCTCAAAAAACAGACCCATTATTAGCCTGTTTTCAGTTTCTCTAAATACTGAAGCTCACCAAAGCCCATACGCTATGAAATTTGATTTATAGTTGCCGTAAATATTACCATTATGAAAAATAAGTTCATCATAGTCCTGCTTCTTTTTGTTTCATTTTCTTACTTGTCGATTTCTCATCCGGATACAGCGAACAATAATCGCCAATTGACCAATGGCCTTAAGCTTAAGGTGGATACCTTGGCTGTTAATCCAATATCTAAGGAGAACAATTATACCGACAATGTTGTTAATAAAAGTATGCCTTGGATTGCTTCATTGATTATTGGGATGATGACAGTGATTGTTAGTGTCAAAGTTTCAAAAGCATCTTCGAAAAATGTCGACAAGCAAATTGAGGCTTCAACAAGAATTGCTATCGAACAAATTAATAGTTCAAAAGAACTTGCATTAACAGAGTTTAAAGCTACTTTGAATTCTAAAAATCGGCAAGACTGGATAAATGAGGTTCGGAACTGTTTGAGTGAATACATTACCCAGTGCAGAATGCTAAATATAGAATGTCAAAATACACCTATATCTAGTGAAAAATTTGAAGACTATTTTAGTAAGACTAACTATAATTATTACAGATTGCTACTATTGCTTAAACATAATAAAGATGAGCATTCTCCTTTATTTACGTTGCTAAATGAAATGTCTGGATTGATGGACAAGCATATACTAAATGCTAGGCACGAGATTAATGACTATGACAATGTCGCAATTCTTCAAAAGCAAAATGAAATCGTTAAGGCAGGAATGGAATTATTTTATTTCGAATGGAATAAAATTCAAAAGATGGAAAATAAATGATCGCACTATTTTTATTTGAACCGTCCTTTCTAATTAATAATGACTATGGCAAATAAAGTAACTATAACATCTTCTCATATCGACAAACATGGGGACAGTATGGCGGGAACTCTCGCAAAAACAGTAATTGTAATTAATGGCGAACATAAGATGCGTATGCTCATTAATCATAAAAGAGAATTACCTCCATTGGGTTTTTGGGATAACGGTGAGTTAGTACAAGAAGGTGAACATTTCTGTGTAAAAGCCGAGGAAAATTTCTTCGGTAATCGAGAATTACTTTTATGGGATTCTAATCTTGTTAAAGAGACTAACGAAAAATCAGTTAAGTTGATAAACAGGAATGTCAAAAGTGAAACCTTGAATGTCAGTGTAGACAAAAATAATTTTAGCTGTTACAATGATCTAGAGCAGTATTCTACTTCATTAAAAAAATTATTTAACAATGAGATATCATTAGACCTACATACAAGAAAGGCGTTCATTCCACATCCAGAGCTGATAATAAAAATTGCGGCTACTTCGGTAATGTACACTCTCATTAAACCGATGGTTAAGAGAATTGGGGAGAAAATAGCAGATGATTTTGCCGATGACATATATAAGTCGTCCAAGGAAAAGGTCAAAAAATTTCAAACTTATGTTTGGAAAACTATCCGACTTACAAAAGAAAAGACAATCCCTAAGAATAAAGACTTAATAACCATCTTTGAAATTCCTGGAGAGCCTTACGTTGAACTATACGCCAAAACGGATGATGCAGAACTAATTTCTAAATCCCTCTCGGAAAGAAAATTGCAATTTGTTCGGTCGGAAATTGAACGACTTTCCAACTATGTGGGCATAGCTGAAATACATTTCTTCTTAAATGAAAAAGGTAATTGGAAGTTCTCTTTTTTGATCACCTTGACTGGTGAAATAATTGGAACAAAAAAATCGTTCGATGAAAGAGACAAAGAATACAAAAAGGTCCTTCTTAGTCCAACGGCTGGCTACAGCGTTTCTGGTGGTGGGCTTCAATATGAAAAAGTAAAAAAATGAACCTCGAAAAATTACAAGAATACTTTACCGACAACGAAGTGAGGATAGGTGAGGATTTTATAGTTAATCCTCCTCTTTACTATACATCGCTCTATGATGCATACAAGCATTACTTTTTGACTTTTAGAGATGTCAAGGAAACTATGTGGTTTAAAATGCAGAGTGACAAGTGGGAAAGGAAGAATTTTACGTTTCAATTTACAGGAAATAATGAAAACGTCATTTTTACACTTCTAAGTTTTCACCGTTTCTTTGAGTTGTTTCTCAAAGATATTCTCGGACTCATAAATCCATATTTGAGGGGAAAATTTCCTCAAAAGGAAAGTGACATTATTGCCTATATCGATGGTCAGCTTAATCCAGATGAAGTTCCCACAGTAGAAGCTGGCGACACAATAAAGAGATTGTTAGCAGTTTTCAAATATTACAAAGACAGACCAGAGTATACTCAAATAAAACAGTATGAATTTCTTTGTGAGAATTTCTTCGTTAATACCTTCAAAATATTAACCCAATGGAGAAACAGAATTCTCCACAATGGCAACAAACTTATGAATTTGTTAGCCCTCGATTACTTGGTTTCACAGCGAGTGATACCCTTAGTAAATCAGGTAATAGAAATTCAAGGCGAGAACTTAAAATTCGACAAGCCTTACTTTTTCAAAACGCAAACTGGAATAGAGGTCATAAATGAAATCCTTAAAATCAAATTCAATATTGATGATTTTAAGGATAAAGCACAATATCCCCAACTTAGAACCGCAATATTAAAACTCGGTCATTTTAAAGAAATCGGTCGAACGGCATTCAATGATGATTTTTTAAAAAGGCAAAACATATCGTATTACGAAAGCAGATATAAAAATCCAATAAGCAGGAGTGAAAGATTTGCAGAAGCCGAGAAGCAAGCAGAATGCTATTTCAATACGCACATTTGTTTCTGTTGCGGAATAAAGTCACTAATAGTATACAAAGACACCTTTAACGACACTTTATTGTTGAAGAGAGAGATAGTTAACTATTGGGCTAAATGTTACCATTGCGATTACTTAATAGGGAGTGAAGTTGGAGATCCTTTTATTTTCGGGATTACGAAAGAAAAATTGTTCACTTGAATACATTCGTCTACTTCCGCTCAAAAAACTGTGTTCTTGCTTATTTCCCTTTGAAAATTCCGATGCTTTTTACTTCCCCATACAAATACTAAGGGCACCGGCTTGTTTTCTAAATTCAAGGGTAGAAAGCCTATTGATACAACAGGTTGGATATCAGTAAAAACTCACAGAAAAAGAGGTGACATAGTCAACGAGGCTGTGAAAGAGCAAGTAGTATGCTCGGTACAAAGGTACCCTTACTATTCTTAAAGAAATGCAAAAAAAGTAATTTTGTTGAAGGGCTGACTATGCTGATTGCAGTTCAAATTTAGGAAGTCTTCCCACTGCATCAACTTTGGTTTTGTTCAAAACCTTAGCATAAATCTGGGTTGTTTTTATCTCTCTATGCCCCAACATATTTGAGACAGTGTAGATGTCCGCACCACTATTTAATAGAAGAACTGCATTAGTGTGCCTTGCACAATGAAAGGTGATGTGCTTTTTAATTCCAGCGTTTGAAACCCAGGTAAATAGGGCGGTATTGTGGTAGGCGCTATATTTCAAACCTACAAATACCCTCTCATCGTCTTCTTGAGGTGTCCCTAGAAGGTTATAGGCGGAATTGGATATTGGTAGCACCTCTGAATTTTTCGTTTTTTTCTGGGTGTAGATTATGTGCCATTGCCCATTAATATTTCGGACTTCTCTCCAAGTGAGTTTATGAATGTCCGACCATCTTAGTCCAGTTAAACAGCTAAACAAGAACGCTCTTTTTAGGACTTCATACCTACAGTCTGTAACCAATAATTTTTCTACTTCTTCAGCGGTCAAATATTCTCTATTCGTATCTACTTGCCGAGGCGGGCTAACTCTTTCGGCTGGATTAATACTGTTGTTAATTAGATTTGCTCTATAGGCTTTGTGAACAGCAGCTTTAATTTTGCTAAAATATGAGAGGGCTGTATTTTGTTTGAGGTTCTTTAAAAGAAAACATTTATAATGCTCTAATAGTTCCTCGGTAATATCAAAGAAGCCAATATTGCTTTTAAATTTATTAAGCTGTTTGTGAGCACTCAACCAGCCTTCATAGTTCACTCCTGTCCTCTTCTTTTCTGAAACCAAATCCCCAAAATACTCGTTGAACGTCTGTGTGCATTTAACAGGAGCTTTATAGCCAAATATATTGTGCTGCAAACCTCTTAATCTATCGGCTTGCACTTTTCTTGCAATTTCCATAGTGTCTTTGTTTTGCTGCTTAACGGTCGGGTTGTTCTTTTCATTTTCAACATAAAGACCTAATGTTTCTTGGGTTTGTTTGCCGTTACTGTAGATATCAAGGTAAAGGCTAAAACGTCCTTTTTCTTTTAACGCTCTCTTTCTGATTTTTACGTTCATAATTTTATTGAGTTTTTATTGAGCCTAAAACTATGTTCAATAAATCGTCAATAAAACTTTTGAAGTATATGGTATGTCAAAGAAAACAAAAGGAAGAGATGATTTGCTGAAACAATTGGTATTAAAGGGTTTCAGTCTTCCTTTTTTTAGTTTATTGCTTCCTATGGTTCTACTTGTTACTTTCCAATACAAAACTTAGAAAATATATAATCCAGCTTATCCTCTGTAGTCACTTCACCGGTTATCTCTCCCAGGTAGTAGAGGCACCTTCTTATATCCAGCGATATCAGATCTCCCGGTATATTGTTGTCCATTCCGTCTTTAATATCGTGCAGTGATTTCAGTACCTCCTGCAGTGCGCCGTAGTGGCGGGCGTTGGTCACTATGGTTCCCTCCTGCTTCACCTGTCCCTGCGCTACCAGGTTATACAGTGCCTGTTTCAGCCCGGTTATGTTGTCTTTGTTCTTAGCTGATATAAACAGTGTTTTATCACGAATGTCTTTGAAAGCTTCCCGCGCATGTGTTTCGCCTGCCTCGTCTGCCTTATTCCCTACCAGCAGGTATTTCACACCGTTGGCGTCAAAAGTTTCCCGCTGTTCTTTCACACGCTCAGTTTCTGCTTCCGACTTCCGGCTTTCCACCAGGTCAAACAGATAGACCACCACATCGGCCTTGTTCATAGCCTCCATGCTGCGTTCCATACCCTGCAGCTCTATCACATCCACACTATGCTCGCGTATACCGGCAGTATCTATCAGCCTGAAGAGTATGCCGTTTATATTCAGCGCCTCCTCTATGGTATCGCGTGTAGTACCCGCTATATCGCTCACTATCGCCCGCTCCTCATTCAGCAGGGCATTAAGCAGTGTGCTCTTGCCTGCATTGGGCCTGCCTATTATGGCTACGCTCACACCATTCTTTATCACATTGCCCAGCCTGAAGGAGTCTGCCAGTTGCTGTGTGGCATGTGTAAGTCGGTTTATCAGTTCATAAAATTTGGTCCGGTCTGCAAACTCCACATCCTCCTGGCTGAAGTCCAGCTCCAGCTCTATCAGCGCGCTGAATTGTATCAGCTGCTCGCGCATTTCCTTCAGGTCTTCGCTAAAGCCGCCACGCAGGTTATGTATGGCCGCTTTATGTGCCGTAGCGCTGTGGCTGGCTATCAGGTCGGCCACCGCTTCCGCCTGTGTCAGGTCCATCTTACCCTTCATAAACGCACGTAGCGTAAATTCTCCCGGCCTTGCCATCCTGGCACCATTGGCAAAGCACAGGTTCATCACCTGCTGCAGCACATAGTCAGATCCGTGGCAGCTCACCTCCACCACATCTTCTCCCGTATAGCTCTTAGGCCCATTATACAGGCTCACTACTACTTCGTCCACTATGGTCTGTCCATCCACTATTTTACCAAAGTGCAGCGTATGCGTGGCTTGCTTCGTAAGGTCTTTCCCTTTAAAGGTGCTGTTCACAATGGCTATGGCGTCGTTGCCGCTCAGGCGTATCACGCCTATAGCCCCCTCACCCGGTGGTGTAGATATGGCTACGATCGTATCATTCAGGTTAAACATATTCGCACCAAAAGTAAATACAAAAACGCACGCACCGCCACGCCACTTGCACACCACACAGATAAGTTGCAAATTTGCATATCCCCAAAATTTTCAAATCGTAGTGAGAGCAGTAATACAAAGAGTTTCCTCGGCAAGTGTCACCATCAATGGAGAAGTGAAAGCAGCTATCGGCCTTGGGTTTATGGTGCTGCTGGGAATTGAAGCAGCAGACACTAAGGACGATGCCGGCTGGCTAAGCGGCAAAATTGCCGCGCTCAGGATATTTGGCGACGAAAACGGCCTCATGAATAAAGACATCAAAGAGGTAAATGGCGATATACTGTTAGTAAGCCAGTTTACACTTCATGCTGCCTACAAAAAAGGCAACCGGCCATCCTTCATAAAAGCCGCGCGCCCGGAGCAGGCCATACCACTCTACGAATACTTCATAGCCGCTCTTTCAGAAAAACTGGGCAAACAGGTGGCAACAGGCACATTTGGCGCAGATATGAAAGTTGCCCTGGTAAATGATGGACCGGTGACTATAATAATGGATACGAAAGACCCGGCTTAGTTCAGCAACTCCGGCTTCTCCCTGTACACCTTCCACACAAACTCGCCAAACAATGTATTTGCCCAGGCAAACCATGGCCTTGTGTACTTTGTAGCGTCATCTTTATGAAATGCTTCGTGCATAAAGCCGGTTCCGGCATGCGAGCGCCGCAGCATGTCCAGGCAGTTCTTTATCTCTTTATCATCAGTGCTCGTAAGGCCGCGCATAATAATGCTTATAGGCCATATGTAGTCTGCACCCACATGCGGGCCGCCTATCCCCTCCCCTGCCTTCCCCTTGTAAAAGAACGGGTTCTCCTGCGACAGCACAAATTTTCTTGTGTTCAGTATCGTTTCATCCTTGCGCAGCTCTGGTATCAGGTAGCTAAGAGACAACAGAGACGGCACATTAGCATCGTCCATAAAGTTAAGACCACCATATCCATTCACTTCATAGGCAAGTATCTTCCCGAATTTCCCGTTTTTCTCTTTCGCATCATTGTTGAGCCCGGTAAGAATGTCAGAAAGCAATTTCTCTATACTATGCGTTTCAAACTGCTGCTGTATGGCACCCTGCAGCGTCACTATCTTATTCAGTGCATCAAAGGCAAAGTAGTTGCTTGCCACCAGGTATGGAAACAGTGTTGCATCATCGCTGGGCCTGAAGGCCGAGCAGATAAGCCCGTTTGGCCGCACAGGGTAGCCGTAGCCGCCCATAGGCTGCGTATCAGTAGCGTTGTCTGTTTTCCTGTTAAAGTGGTAGGGGCCTTCATTATCCACCCTTTGCTGCTCTTTAAATGTCTTTATCACCAGTTCCATTGCACTCACCCAATGCGTATCAAATGGCGTTACGTCTCCTGTCTCTTTCCAGTAGCCATGTGCCAGTCTTATAGGGTAGCAAAGGCTGTCTATCTCCCATTTGCGTTCATGCACGCCGCGCTGCATCTGCGTATGGTCAGTGTGCCAGGGTCCCTTTTTATGTTCATTCTTGTAAAATGCATTGGCGTAAGGGTCCTTCAGTATGCATTTTGTTTGTCTTCTTATCACACCCTTTATCAGCTGTTTCAATTCCTCGTCTTCCTTACACAGCGGCAGGTAGGGCCACACCTGGGCCGATGAGTCGCGCAGCCACATGGCATCTATGTCGCCGGTTATCACATATGTGTCCGGCCCGTCGTCGTTCATCTCAAAGTCAACTGTTGTATCCAGCGTATTAGGAAAGCAGTTTTCAAACATCCAGGCCAGCTCTTTGTTCCCTATATTGGCTTTCACTTCTGCTATTACTCTTTCCACCGCTTTGCTCGTAAAGTTCCTGTCCTTAAGCGGCGTGCGCACGACAGGAAATCCGCTAGTTGCCGGTGTTTCTCCCCATGCCGTAGTGTACTTAGATAATAATATGGCGCCTGTTGCCAGCGATGTCTGCTTTACAAAATTCCTTCTGTCCATGATTCAATTTTTGCAGGCTGCACGCTCGCAGCCAGTATCAACACAAAATAGCCCTTTATTTATAAATAATACATTCGCACAATATTGATCTATGCCCACAAAAAGCTACCGGGCGGCAACTAAAAGAAAAAACTTACTTTTATTGCCTCTTAATAGTACCAAGAAAATGAATATTCTTTCTAAAAAAATCTCCTGCCTGCTTTCGGCAGTTTTCCTGTTTAATTCCATATCGTTCGGGCAGCACCTTATCCGTTATGTAGACCCCATGATCGGCACGGGCGGGCACGGGCATACTTATCCCGGCGCTACAGTGCCTTTTGGAATGGTGCAGCTAAGCCCCGACAACGGCACCCAGGGCTGGGACTGGTGCAGCGGCTACAACTATGGCGATTCTACCATAGCAGGCTTCAGCCATACCCACCTCAGTGGCACCGGCTGCGGCGACTGGTGCGATATCTCTGTGATGCCCAACACAAATCTCATTCCCGATAGCGGCTCCTTCAGGGTACGTTTTAAACACAGGAATGAAGAGAAATGGCCCGGCTACTATAGCGTGCAATTAAGCAATGGCATAAAGGTTGCGCTGTCAGCCACCGAGCATTGTGGCCTGCATCAGTACACTTTCCCCGTAGGCAGCAAGCCGGTTCTGCGCTTCAATCTTGCATTCGGCATCAACTGGGACAGCACTACGCAATCACGGATCTACAAGGTTGATGATTCTACATTTATTGGCTACCGCTACTCTACCGGCTGGGCCAAAGAGCAGCGGGTATACTTCGCCGCACGTACATCCTACGCAGTAAACAAACTGCACATCTACGACCACACAACCCACCAGGAAGTAAAAGAGGCCGATGAAAATGACGACGTCTACAACGGGGAGCTTGAGTTTAGCGACCTCTTCGGCCACGATCTGTTGATGAAGGTGGGCCTGTCTTCTGTGAGCGTAGACAAAGCACTGAAAGCGCTTGACGAAGTAGACAGCTGGGAAATTTTAAAAACAGTTAATGATGCCACACAAAAGTGGGAGAATGAGTTCAGCAAGATCGCCGTGCAGTCGCCCAATGATAAGCTGAAACGCATCTTCTATTCAGCTCTTTACCACACGTGCATGGCTCCTGTCCTGTATTCAGATGCTGACGGCGAATATAAAAATGCCAAAGAGAACGTAAAGAAAATGAAGAAAGGCCAGCGCTATACAGTATTCTCCCTGTGGGATACCTTCCGCGGCCTCAATCCCCTTTTCACCCTTACCCAGCCAGAACGTAACATAGATATACTCAACAGTATGCTTGCGTTCAGCGATGAAAACGGCTTGCTGCCGGTGTGGGACCTGAGCACATGGGAAACCAACTGCATGAGCGGCTACCACGCAGTACCCGTACTTGCCGATGCAGTGTTGAAAAACACACCGGGCCTCGATGCAGAAAAGGTTTATGCGGCCATGAAAAAAAGCGCAAACCAGAATGTAAGGGGCACACAGGACTATATTAAATACGGCTACCTGCCTCAGGACAAGGGCGCCTACAGCGTTACCATCACCCTTGAGTACGCCTACGATGATTGGTGCATAGCACAGGTAGCAAAGAAGCTGGGCAAAACAAAAGACTACGAACTGTTTATGAACCGCGCACAGGCTTACAAAAAACTATTTGACAAAAACAGTGGCTTCATCCGTGGTAAGAATGCCGATGGCAGCTGGGTGGTACCCTTCGATCCATATATGACCTCAACAGAGGGCAAGTCTATGTATGAGGAAGGTAACGCCTGGCAGTACACATTCTTCGTACCGCACGATGTGCGTGGCCTTGCCAAAGAATATGGCAGCTATGAAAAATTCATACAGAAGCTGGATTCCCTCTTTACCGTATCAGCCGGGGTAAAAGGAGAAAACGCTCCGCCCGATGTAAGCGGACTTGTAGGGCAGTACGCACACGGCAACGAGCCCAGCCACCACATTGCCTATATGTACACCTTTGTAGGTGCCCCATGGAAAACACAGGAACGTGTACGGTACATAATGGACTCCATGTACCACGATGCGCCTGACGGCTATGCCGGCAACGAAGACTGTGGCCAGATGAGCGCATGGGCTGTGTGGAGCATGATGGGCATGTACCCCGCCAATCCTGCTAACGGTGAATACGTCTTCGGAAGCCCCATGTTTGATAATGTAGCCATAAAATTACCAGGCAACAGGCAGTTCTTTATCAAAGCAATAAATGCCGGGAAAAAGAACCTTTACATCCAAAGTGTAACCCTCAACGGCAAGCCATACACCAAAACTTACATAGACCATGCAAAGTTGCAGGAAGGCGGTACACTGGAATTTGTGATGGGCGCCTCACCTAACAAAAAATGGGGCACAGATCCTAAAGACTGGCCATCGTCAGTAAACAATTAATGACGGAAAATCATTACCATATCATATGGAGTAAAAGAGCGGTAATAATCGCTCTTTTACTTTGTCTGCCATACAGCCTGTTTGCCCAAAACCAGTATGAGCTCAACTCAGGCTGGCGCTGTATCCGGGCATCTTCGATCAATAAAACCGGAGCGTTGATATCTAAACCTTCCGCGCCCCTTACCGGCTGGCTGCCAGCTGTAGTACCCGGCACCGTCCTCACCAGCCTGCTAAGCAACAAACTTATCCCCGATCCATTCTATGGGATGAACAACAAGCAGATACCGGATATTTACAATGTTGGCCGCGATTATTACACTTATTGGTTTGTAAAGGACTTTACAGATAAAAGGCTAAAGGATGAATGTGTATGGCTGCAATTCCGGGGAGTGAACAACAGTTTTGATGTATACCTGAATGGCCACAAGATCAATGACCATCGCGACAGCAGCATGTACCTCCGCCATGAATACAACATTACTCCTTACCTGGCGAAAGACGGACACAACCGCCTCGCTGTTATCGTGTATCCCCCCGATCCCGTAGGCAACCCGAATGGCGGCCAGGGTGGGGATGGCCTTATCGCACATAACATCACCAATCAATACACCGCAGGCTGGGACTGGATACAACCGGTGCACGACCGCAACACCGGCATCTGGGACAAAGTGCTTATCAAAAAAACGAAGCAGGTAAAGCTTTTCCACACACACATCGTTACACTTGTACCCGGCATTCGTAGCGTGGCCGGCACACAGGCCGCAGCAACAATTAAAGTTTCAGCAACGCTTGAAAACACAAGCAGTGAAGCCATATCCGGCACCTTGCAGTATGAGCTTAACGGCCGAAGGATAACCGCACGACAGACCGTGCCCCCGCACACTCATCTCACTGTCACCCTACCCGATCACATGCTTGATAACCCACAGTTGTGGTGGCCAAACGGCTACGGCCCACAAAACCTTTATACGGCTAAAGTGCAGTTCATCACAGACAGAAACGGTGTATCTGATGGAGAAACAGTGACCTTCGGCGTACGCGAGCTACAGGCGGTATGGAACACCCACACCCTGAGCCGCGAACTGCATGTAAACGGCCAGAAGATATTCATAAAAGGCGGCAACTGGATATGCACGGACGAGATGCTACGCTGCTCAAAAGAACGCTATGATGCCGAAGTGCGCTACCATCATGATATGAACCTGAACCTCATTCGCGTATGGGGCGGCGGGCTCACAGAGCGCCCTGCTTTTTATGATGCCTGCGATAAGTATGGCCTGCTGGTGATACAGGACTTCTGGGTATCGGGCGACTGTAATGGCCGCTGGTACGACCCGCTGAAGCATGAGGATACCAATGCACGCAGACAATATCCCAACGACCACAAACTATTGCTTACCTCAATGGCCGACCAGGTACTCATGTTGCGCAACCATCCCTCACTGGCTTTCTGGTGCGGGGGCAATGAGATAAAGCCACCGGCTGATGTTCTGAGGCCGCTTCGCGACTCCATCCTCCCTACGCTGGATGGCACGCGCTTCTTCTTTGAGTACTCTAACGACGACAGCATGTCGTACCAGGCTCATGACGGACCATACACTATTCAACCCGACACCTTTTTCTGGAGCCACCGGTCGTGGGGCTTTAACTCCGAGGTAGGCTCCGTGGGCATTGGCGACTACGAAAGCCTTGAGCGATTTATACCGATGAAAAACATGGTCCTTCCTTACTACGATACCGTGGCTCACAAGTGGGTTGCAGACTCAGTATGGCAATACCACAAGTACGTTAGTTACGACTCTGCTATAGAAGCCTATGGCCATCCTAAAGACGTGCAGGACTTTGCCAGAAAGGCCCAGCTGGTAAACTATAACCAGTACCGCGCCCTGATGGAAGGCGCCAGCGCCCACATGTGGGACTGGTACACCGGCATCATAGAATGGAAAACCCACAACCCATGGACCGCCATGGTAGGCCAGATGTACGATGTATACCTGGACCCTAATGCATGCATGTATGGTATGCAGGTGGGCTCGAAGCCTTTGCACATTATGTATGACCCCACACATCGATCTATCGTTGTTGTAAATAACAGCTCCGATTCGGTTGAATTGAATGCGAATGTGAAGATCGGAAGGAAACAATTTGATATCATGAGTGAAATCGTTTGGGTATCTGCAAATTCATGCAAGACTATTTATGTTTTTGGGGAAGAATCGTACAATAGCCATAACGGGATATCCTACGAATTTAGCAGGGGCACATTCCTGTCATTGCACCTATACTGCGCAGGGAAACGCACAATGGATGACAACACTTATGCACTGCCGGACACTAGTGGCAGCTACGAATGGCTGTCTAAAATAGGCTGGCCCAAAATACATGCATTCGCAGAACAAAAAGGCAGTCATACAATAACCGTAAGCATAGAGAACGATAAACCGATTCCCGCCTATTTTGTTCATGTGTACCTCGTAGATAAAGTTTCAAAAAAACGAATTTTACCAGTTTTCTGTAATAATAACTATATTTCAGTACTTACAGATGAGCTAAGATCGTTGACCATAGACTATACCGAACAAAGCGGTATTGAGCCAATGGTCTGCATAGAAGGCTGGAATGTAGAAAAACAATACATCGAAATAAAACATTAAAGCGTATGAACACAACAATCCAAATTCCCAATTACAAATTCCGAATTCCAATCATCATACTCCTTTTCCTTGCTTTTACATCCACCGCACAAAGCGACCCCAACCTGGGCATTATTCCCGCGCCGGTTTCGGTGAACAAGGGCAAGGGCGAGTTCCGGCTTACGCCTGAAACCCTTATCCTGGTAGACTCTCCTTCAAATAAGGCCATCCATTTCTTTACAGAGTACCTGAAAAAAGCAGGCTATATAAACACGGTACTGGACGTGAACACCGTGGACAAAAAGAAGTACTCACTGAAGAACAGCATCACCCTTTCGCTCAACTTTAAGGGAGATCTGCCTGCCGAGGGTTACCGCCTTTCTGTTACTGAGAACCAGGTGATCATAGAGGGTCGTGGTGCTGGTATGTTCTATGGCATACAGTCGCTTATACAGATGATGCATGGCACCAATCCCGGCTATGCTGCAATACCCTGTGCTACAATAAAAGACTACCCACGCTTCTCCTATCGCGGCATGCACCTGGATGTGGCCCGGCACTTTTATGATACTGCCTTTGTTAAGAAATATATAGACATGCTGGCCGCATATAAGATCAATAGTTTTCACTGGCACCTTACTGATGACCAGGGCTGGCGCATAGAGATCAGGAAGTATCCTAAGCTGACCGAAGTGGGCAGCAAGCGCGCGCAAACCAAGATTGGCCGCGCTACCGGTGGCGACTCTACCAGCTACGACAACATGCCTTATGAAGGCTTTTACACGCAAGACCAGATAGCAGATGTGATCCGCTATGCAAGCGACCGTTATGTACAGATAATACCAGAGATTGAAATGCCGGGCCACTCCCTTGCTGCTATTACCGCCTATCCAGAGCTGAGCTGCGACCCATCTAAAACCTACAAAGTAGGCGAAACATGGGGGGTATCGAACGATGTGCTGTGCCCTACCAACGAAACCTTCAAAATGCTGGATGACATACTGCTGGAGGTGATGGAACTATTCCCCGGCAAGTACATACACATAGGCGGTGATGAGTGCCCTAAGATAGCATGGAAGAAATCAGAGTTCTGCCGGTCGCTGATGAGTGAGCAAAACATAAATGATGAAAATGGACTGCAAAGCTGGTTCATAGGCAAAATTGAAAAGTACGTAAACTCACAGGGCCGCAACATAATAGGCTGGGACGAAATACTGGAAGGTGGCCTTGCCCCCAATGCCACAGTTATGAGCTGGCGCGGCGATAAGGGCGGCATAGCTGCAGCACAGCTGGGCCATGATGTTATAATGACACCCGGCAGCGGCGGCCTTTACTTCGACCATGCTCAGAGCAAATCGCCACAGGAGCCCCTTTCTATAGGCGGTTACGCGCCGCTTGAGAAAACCTATGCCTACAACCCTGTGCCATCTGCGCTCAACGCGGAGCAGGCAAAACACGTAATAGGCGTGCAGGCCAATGTGTGGACAGAGTACATCACTACTACTGCCAAGGTGGAATATGCGGTGCTCCCTAGGCTGATGGCCCTTGCCGAAGTAGGCTGGACACCTGCCAACGGAAAGGACTTCACTAACTTCTCACAGCAGCGCCTGCCCCGCCACCTTGCCCGGCTCGATGCAACAGGCACCAACTTCCGTGTACCGGTTGCCTACGGAGCAGAAGATACTACGCTTAGCGGCAGCCACTTTACCATAAAGCTGACACCCGCCGTAGAGGGCGCTAAAATATATTACACCCTCGATGGTTATGCCCCCCGCGAAACCGACCAGGAATATAAAGGCCCTATGGAGTTTACCATTCCTGAGCACGGCTCTTTGCACTTCAAGACCATCACCATTACTGCAGCCGGCCGCCGCAGCAACGTAAGCGACATAAAAATGGAGAACTAGTTTCTCCCCAAAGACGCGAACGATCTTGGATATTAATGTCACCTCCGTGTCTCTGCCCTTCGCAGCACACGGAGGCATCAGAGTACTGAAGCTGATTTCGTAAAACTACACGAGTATCGGTGAGTCCCGCTGAAGAAGCGGAGACTCCCCGAGGACGTAAAACAACGGTAGCAAGTATTTTTAAATTTGTATACCAATATTGTTTTGCGGCCGGATCTCATTATCAATAAAGATAAGTTTAGTCGAGTAAAGCAAATAATATTTTAGATTTTTCTTTAATGTCCATTCCGTGTCTCTGCCCTTCGCAGCACACGGAGGCATCAGGGTACTGAAGCTGATTTCGTAAAACTACGCGAGTATCGGTGAGTCTCGCTGAAGAAGCAGAGACTCCCCGAGGACGAAAAAAATATTAATTTCTCCAGTCTTTTGTTCGTATTTTCAATTTTGGCCTTTCGCCATTGCTTATTCTCTTGAAAGTTTGTTGACTAAAAATAATTAAAACATCCCAAGGCACCCAGACCTGAAACGATCCTAGGAAATCATGGCTAAATTTTTTAGTAACGCTAAGGTTTCCAATTCTTTCAAAACTGTCGGCGAATTCCTTATGACTTTTTGCTTCAAACCAATAAGCTATTGGTAATTCATTTTTTAATTTATGCACGATCTTACCATATCTTTCTTCCTCCCAAATGGTTAGAATATCTGCATTTTCAAAATCAGATAGATTTGGTTTAATGCTTTTGAATATCGTTGTCGCGACAATGAAATTAAGGCCATATTTACCCTGTTTCTCAGCCTCATAGACTAAAGCTCCACCATAATTCCCATTGTCCATTTTGAAAACCAGACAATCTCCTTTTTCAAAGACAGAAGGAACAAGCTTTACTTTAATTTTCTTTCTTGCTTTTGGATGGTCTTTGGGGGTGGAAATTTGAATAAGGAAATTGTCAAGGACTGCTTTTCGCTTCTTCAAATCCTGTTCAGAAGCTTCGAGTTCTTTCCAAATTCTCAGATCATGACCAGAATTAACTATTTCCTTTACCTTGTTTAAGATTGTTACGTTTAGTGCATTACATTCCCAAAGTGCCTTTGCAAGGGCAAACCAGAAGTTATTGGCATCCTCTTCAATTTCAATTGTTTCATCATAGTCTTTTTCCAACTGGTTCACGATTAAGTCTATTTCCCAATTGTCATTATAATAATTGAAGTAGCTATCGTAAACTTCAGCAAAAGTATCATTGGATGATATCGAAATACCCCATGTTCCCATAATTAAGTCATTTAACTATTCTCTATTCGAGGCATGAATTATGCTGTCGAAAGAATGTAAATTAACAAAAGTTCGAACTTCCCGTTTGGGTAAAAAATAAAACCTGCGACCAGCGCAGGTTTTAAACTAAGTGCCCGAAACAACAATCGCACCTGTATAATTTTCTGATATTCCGTTACAGCATCCGCAAATAAAAAAGCGCCTGCAGCTTCACCAAACTGCAAACGCCTGAAAGGACTCTTGTTTTTTTTTAATTGCGTCTTGTCACTTTTGCCAGTGCCGGTAATACTACATCTCTCGTGGCAAAGGAGAGTACAAGACAAATTGCCATCACTGCTGCTGCGTAACCAAATGTTTGAATGAGCATGTTCTTATTTTTGGGGGTTGAGATTTTTTTTGAGAAAACAATGTTAACTAAGTGGAAGATTCGAAAAAGTCTAAAGGGGTAAAGCCCGTAGTTTTTGGGGCGAAAATTCCAGCCGCATTTTTCACCCATTGTTTACCAATAATCCTTAACCGCAGGGCACAAAAAAAGGTGCTTGTAACCTAACCTGGCCACAAGCACCTTTCCAAAAAAATTGTTATTTGTTCCTTATAAGCAGTGGTGATAAAATACCCCTGGTTGCAAAAGAAAGAGCGAGGCAGACTGCCATTACCGCTACAGCGTAGCCTATTGCGTGTACAATCATAATTGGTGTGTTTTATTAGTTAGACAATATTTCGATTTACTAACGTAATGTTAATGAATTAAAATTTGATTATCCAAACTTTTAATCAGCAGCCAGTTACAATTGGGGTGAATTTGCAGTATTAAGGGGAGTAATTAATAACTCATTAACAAATAAGCGCAGCTTCGAATAAAAAAACCTCTATTGCCCAATATGTTATATCTATAACAAAATAGCAGTTTTATGACGTTCATATTCTGTAATAGCGTAAATTTGCAAAAAAAATTTAATAAAACATATATGAGCACGATGACTCGTTCGAAGATTGACTTCAAGATGCCTTACAAAGTGGCAGACATTACCCTGGCGGAATGGGGACGTAAAGAAATAAGACTTGCAGAGGCGGAAATGCCGGGCCTGATGGCCATTCGTGCAGAATATGGCCCAAGCCAGCCACTGAAAGGTGCGCGTGTCGCGGGTTGTCTGCACATGACCATACAGACTGCTGTGCTCATAGAAACACTGGTAGCGCTGGGTGCAGAAGTTCGCTGGAGCTCTTGCAATATCTTCTCTACGCAAGACCACGCTGCAGCAGCAATAGCAGCAGCAGGTATAGGCGTGTTTGCATGGAAAGGCCAGAGCCTTGCTGATGCTGACTGGTGCATAGAGCAGACCCTGTTCTTCGGCAGCGAAGATCGTCCGCTCAATATGATACTTGATGATGGTGGTGATCTTACCAACATCGTTCTGGACCACTACACCGAGCTGATACAGCACATAAAGGGCCTGAGTGAAGAAACAACAACAGGTGTACACCGCCTGTATGAGCGTATGGCTAAGGGCACACTGCCAATGCCAGCGATCAATGTGAACGACTCTGTTACAAAATCTAAGTTTGACAACAAATATGGTTGCCAGGAAAGCCTGGTGGATGCTATCCGCCGCGCTACCGATGTGATGATGGCTGGTAAAGTAGCTGTAGTAGGCGGTTACGGAGACGTAGGTAAGGGTTCTGCGCTTTCTTTGCGTGGTGCTGGTGCCCGTGTTATGGTTACTGAGATCGATCCTATCTGCGCACTGCAGGCCGCTATGGACGGTTTTGAAGTAAAGCGTATGATAGATGCCGTGCAGGAAGCTGACATCATCGTTACCGCATCTGGCTGCCGCGACCTGATCACAGAAAAGCACTTCCGTGCTATGAAGGATAAGGCGATCGTTTGTAACATTGGTCACTTCGATATTGAGATCGACATGTCATGGCTCAACGGCGCATATGGTACTACTAAGGATACCATCAAGCCACAGGTTGACCTTTACAACATAGATGGTAAAGAAGTAATAGTGCTGGCAGAAGGCCGCCTGGTGAACCTGGGTTGCGCTACAGGCCACCCAAGCTTCGTAATGAGCAACTCATTCAGCAACCAGACACTGGCGCAGATAGAACTGTGGCAGAACCACACCAACTATGAGAACAAAGTATACGTTCTTCCTAAGCACCTTGATGAGAAGGTTGCACGCCTTCACCTGGCTAAGGTAGGTGCACAGCTGGAAGAGCTGACTAACGAGCAGGCAAGCTACCTGGGTATTCCTAAGGAAGGCCCATACAAGGCTGAAATGTACCGTTACTAAGTCGTAAGTGATAAGTCGTGAGTCGTAAGGCTTGCTGGTAAGAAAATAAGTAAGGGCCTGCAAATGCGGGCCCTTATTGTTATCAGAAGTCTTGCGGATTAAGATCATCCTTTGTGCTTACGTACATACATAACAATGCATATAAGCAGCAGCCCGCTGGCCACCCATGAGCCCCACATGGCTGCGTGCAAGTGAGGAAAATGGTATACCCGGCCCAGGCCCAGGTAGCCCGCGCAAAGCACCCAAATGGCAACAATTATTATGATCACAGATTTGTTCATGGCTTTGTGTTTTTTTACAAGATACAGTTTCTTGTCTATGGCATGGAGATAGTGACAATATTCGGGCCAGTAGCATGGCTAAGCCGTAAAATAATACAGGAAATACTTTATAATCTCAGTGCACATCTTTATATTTACTACCTTATAAAAATTTATGAATAATACCAATATTTCCCTTATGGTGCAGAAAGGCTTTTTGTTCGTGTTTACTCTTTTAGTACTGACTGCAGGCCGCACAAGTGCGCAGAAAGTATGGAAAAATGTGGGCGCTGCTCACTTCTCCGCTGGTCATATTACTGACCCCGCAATGACCGTTGATAATAATGGCATTCCTTACGTGGTTTTTGCAGACAGCAGCAATGGCAACAAGGCCACAGTAATGAAATACAATGGCACCAGCTGGATGCTTGTAGGCACCGGGGGCATTTCTGCCGGCGGCGCTACTGCGTGCAGCATAAAATTTGACCGCCTGAACAATATCTATGTTACTTATGCTGATGTGGCACAAGGTTCGCGCATTACCGTGAAAAAGTACGTGAGCAGCACATGGATAACCATGGGCACCGAAGGCTTCTCTGTAGGGTCTGTCAGCTATCCATCGCTGGCGATTGATGGTTTCAATGTGCCGTACGTGGCTTATACAGATGACTATTTCGGGTACGGCGCTACCGTGATGAAATTCAGTGAGACAACAGGCACATGGGCTACCCTGGGTGGTCATAACTTTGCAGGCGGCCAGGTAGGGTACATAAAGATGGCGGTGGATACGGGCAAGTTAAAGATGGTGGTATTTGAAGATTTCAACCACGGCAATAGCGCGTCAGTAATGGCTTACAACGACACTGCTAATTATTGGTATTTCGTAGACAGCACTGATATCTCTCATGGCTGGGCCGTATGGACCGATATTGTGTGCGATACCCTGGGCACAGTTTACATTTCTTACCAGGATTGCACTGACAGCAACCGTATCTCTGTTAGAAAATTCTCCGGCACACACTGGCAAACGGTGGGCAGCCGGGGATTCTCTGTGAAGGCGGCACAATACCCCGCCATTGCGCTCGACCACAGCGGTATGCCTTATGTAGTTTACAACGACTGGAACCTGGGCTCTTATGCAACGGTGATGAATTTCGACGGCACAGCATGGGTAACCAGCGGCACGCAACAGGGTTTTTCAGCGGGTGCAGCAAAGTTTACTACTATCTCTGTAGACCAGTGGGGCACACCATACGTAGGCTTCATGGACAGCGCCAGGAAAACTACAGTGATGAAACTGGGTACAGCACCCATAGCGGGCAACGACAGTATATGCCTGGGCCCCGTGGTGCATATGACCGACATTACACCCGGCGGCACCTGGACAAGCAGCAACCCTGCCGTGGCTACCATTGATGTAAACACCGGCTTTGTAAATACCCTTACAGCAGGCACCACCACCATCTCGTACAACATACCCCGCGATGCTGTGGGCCTTGTGGTTACAGTAACTGCCTGCAGCGTGCCTGCAGCGGTAACAGAGGTAAACCAAGCCAATACCACGCTTAGCGTTTTCCCTGATCCAAACCATGGCGCATTTACACTGCATATATCGGCAGCGCAAAATGAACCGGCAACCATCACCATTACTAACATGATGGGACAGATAGTAAAGGAACTGACAACAACTACCAACACCAATGCCCCTGTGCAAATAGATGCCGCACCCGGCGTATATTTCATTAGTGCAATAACTGCGCAGGGAAGGCAGAGCGCTAAAGTGGTGGTGGAATAAGTAACTATCCCGTTCCCAGCCTGCCGTTTAGCAGACACCGGAGCGTCTATAACAGACAAAAAATTAGCCGCATAGATTCTATGCGGCTAATTTTTTATCATCCGGCGAAGCCCCGAACAAGTTCCCGATTACTATCGGTAGGGGCTATTAGCTAAACAGGAACTCTATATCATCCTTCGTCAATCTCTTCTGGAAAGCACTGTCATCTGAAACAAGATCTGCCGCAAGTGCGCGTTTGCGCTCCTGTAGCTGCAGCATCTTTTCTTCCAGCGTGTCTTTACAAATGAGGCGGTAGGCGAAGATGTTCTTGGTCTGGCCTATACGGTGCGTACGGTCTATGGCTTGTTGCTCCACGGCAGGGTTCCACCATGGGTCCACAATATATACGTAGTCAGCTGCGGTAAGGTTAAGACCTATACCACCTGCCTTTAATGAGATCAGGAACACACGGCATTCCTGGTTATTCTGAAACTCCTGTATGGCCCTTTCACGCTCTGTAGATGTGCTGCTGCCATCAAAGTACACATGGCTTATATTCTCTGCTTCCAGCTTCTGCCTTATAAGTGCCAGCATGCCCAGGAACTGCGAGAAGATAAGCACCTTGTGGTCGCCCACATTCTCCGTGATCTCGCGGGAGAGCTCATCCAGTTTTATAGAGTAGTTGTGGAAACGCTCTTCTTCGTTCATAATGGCCGGCGAGTCGCATATCTGGCGCAGCTTGGTGAGGCCCTGCAGTATATGCATCTGCGAGCGCTCCATGCCCTGCTCTTCTATCATTCCTAGTATCTGCGAACGGTAAATATTGCGGTAGGCCTCGTATATTTTACGCTGCTCTGCGCCCATTTCGCAGTAGAGTATGGTTTCTGTCTTTTCCGGCAGATCTTTTGCTACCTGCTCCTTGGTGCGGCGCAGCAGGAAGGGATAGGTTAGCTTGCGCAATTGCTGCTTCACATCATCTTCCCTGAACTTATCTATAGGTGTTGCAAACTCGCTCATGAAAAACTCCCGGCTGCCCAGCATGCCGGGGTTCAGGAAGTTCATTTGCGCATACAGGTCAAAGGTATTGTTCTGTACCGGCGTACCGCTCAGCGCCAGTCGGTTCTTGGCGTTAAGCAGCAAAGACGCCTTGGCCACCTGCGATTGCGGGTTCTTTATCGACTGCGATTCATCGAGCACCACATAGTCGAAAGAAATTTCTTTAAAGGCTTTAATGTCACTACGCATAGTGCCATAGGTAGTGATGATAATATCGAATGGCTCGTAAACACCACCCGGATCTATGCTGCGCTTAGGACCATGATGTATGATATGCGTAAGCTCTGGAGTGAATTTCTTTATTTCATTCTCCCAGTTATACATCAGCGTTGTAGGGCACACCACCATAAACCTCGACTCGGGATGCGTGTTTTTATAGTGCTGAAAGAAGGTAAGCGTCTGCACTGTTTTACCCAGACCCATGTCATCTGCCAGTATACCACCCCACCCTGCTTCGTTCAGGAATATGAGCCACTGAAAGCCAGCCAGCTGGTATGGCCGTAGCGTTGCCTTTAGATGCTCCGGCGGAGTAATAAGGCTATAATCGTTGGCCATTATTTCTTCCAGCTTGCCTTTCTTCACTTCCAGCTCCTGCTGCAGCGAGTCTTCGTCTATCTCAGACAGCAGCTCATCAAGCACACTGAAATGGTATTTTTTCAGCCTTACTTTATTGCCCTTCGTCTCGCCCATCTTCAGCAGCAGGCTATATTTCTTCAGCCAGTCCTCAGGCAGCAAGCCTATAGACCCATCACCCAGCTTCACAAAATTCTGGCGCTGTGCCAGTGCTTTCTTTACCTCAATGATGGATACAGACTGGTCACCAAATTTCAGCTCTACTGAAGCATCAAACCAGTCTATGCCGCTGGTTACATGCACCTGCGTTTCTGGCTTGTGCACGTTTACACGCAGGTTCTTGAGCCCTTCAAATCCCAGCAGCTCCACTTCCCACTCCTGCATCTGCTCTGTAAACCGGTAGAACCAGTTGTTCGCCAGTACCGATGTGCCGGGCAGGTGAAAGAATCCTTCTTTTTTATTCAGTTGTATATCGGTATGCAGCGTTTGCATGCGCTCCATAAATTCATTCTCGGCAGCTTCATTACGCTGTATGATCTTAACAATACCATTCTGTGGCTGTATCACATCACCGAAAAATCCGGGCTTTATCTCCACACCGTCGTATACAAATACAGGCTGCAATACCAGTACATGGTCGCGCTCAGTGAGGTACAGCCTCGATCCGGGTTTTGATTTGGAAACATGCTCCACCAGCTCCTCAGAAAAATGGACGTGTATCTTCTTGCTCCACTCCATCAGTTTTTCCTGCAGAAAATCAGACCATTCCTTAGCAGGCACCGTCATTTTTCCGGTTGGGTAAAACGTTTCTGATATCTGTATCTCCTTTATACTGCCCAGGCAGAATATACGCCCGTCATACTGCAGCAGCGCAGAGTTGAGCAGCTTTATATCTTTATGAGCAACCGAATTATTATCTATGATCCACTCCAGAGTAAGGGAATAAACCTTGCCCTCGTTTTTCACTATTATCTGCGGGTGCACTGGCTTCTCGGCAAATGCCACCTGTGTAAGGCCGGATGAAGAAATTGCCTTACCCTTAGCCCTTATATAAACAAACGGATACGCCGAATAGCGGTCCAGTAATTTCTGATATTTAGGCAGCAAATATTCCCATGCCTGTTCTTTCACTTCCTCCTGCGGCACATCTTTCAGTATGCTGTCGTAGTCATGCAAAAAGTCGCCGAAAGGCAGATTTTTCTTCAGGTATTTCAGCAGCTCGTCCGGCAAAAATTTCCTTACCACCGGCAGCATGTCGCGCTCTTCCTGCTTATATCGCGTAGGATTTATATACTGGTTTAGCTCCAGCTTATCCACGCTTCCCACCATTTTACGCTCTTCATCATCTACCGCGCCGGCTACCAGCAATACATCTACAAACGGGAATGCCTGCACCTGCGGATCAATAACAATGCCTAGCCTCTTTTCTTCACGCACAGCCACCGCAGCTTCTACCACCGGTTCCGGCACATGCTTTTTGGTCTCTATCTTTTTTATGGAAGGATCAAGCACCCGCAGAAACGGCTTGTTGTTTTCATACATGAAAGCAAACTTGCCGGTAAGGTCATCCTTCAGGGTGTAGCCATATTGTTCCAGCAGTTTGTTCTTCTGCACATCCCAGTTTTGCAGCATCTGGAAGTGCTGCGCACCGAAGTTCTTCAGCACCTGCAGGAACACGGTTGTCTTGTGCACACAAAGCGGGTGGCTCTTTTCATCGCAGTTGCACGATGTATCAAAGTAGCGCTCCTCGTTTTGCTTTATGGTTACGTTGTAGGTCTTTACATCATCATTTACCTTGGCGGTGATACGGTCATTCTTGCTCATATCTATTACCGCGCGGTTAGCGGCTGCAAGGCGCTCGGCATGCTCCAGCGAATCGGGAGAGCTGAATATCTGCAGCATCTGCCGGGTTATCTGCCGCATACGAACTACCGTATGCTTCTGATCGTAGGTAATATTGGTATTTTCAAAAAAGCCGCTCTGTATTATATCATTCAGCTGAAAAAGCCCTGCCACCTCATGCCTGCATATCTCACCCAGGTTATACGGGCACTGGCACCTTACAGACAACTCATCAAGCTGCAGGTACTTGTTGATAGTAACGGTGTAGTAGTTCTGGTACAGATCATTGCGTACACGAAACCTTACTTGCTCCAGCAAATGGTCCACGTCAAGCATTTGCACACCCGAGGTATAAAAAATCTTCTTTCCACGCTTTATCACCTCCTCGGTGCCATGGTTATAAACGTATCTGAGTATGGGGGGTAGTGACATTCTTTTGCTCCTGAATTATTGAATCCGCGGGACGTCCCGCTCCCTTTTCAAGATAAAAAACTCACGTTTTTGCTTTAAAAAGGGCAATCTGCAAAAGTACCGAAAAAGCGGTGTACTAAGAGCAACTTACCTATAAATATATGTTAAGCAGCCAGGAATTTTATTTGAGAAACAGGCTCACGATGTAGTATACGCCACCGGCAAGCAAACCGCTTACGGGAATAGTGAGCACCCACGCCCAAAGCAGGTTGATAGTAACCCCCCAGCGCACTGCCGACAGGCGCTTGGTAGCCCCTACCCCAATGATGGAGCCTGTAATAGTATGTGTGGTACTTACAGGTATTTTCAGGTTCTCGGTAAGGAACAGCGTAATAGCGCCCGCTGTCTCTGCGGCTACACCTTCAAACGGCGTTACCTTGGTGATACGCGTACCCATGGTCTTAATGATCTTCCAGCCACCGCTCATAGTGCCCAGCGCTATGGCCGAGTAGCAGGCTAGCGGCACCCATACCGGCATTTCTGCAAACGAGTTGATAGTGTGAGAGCTGATAAGCGCCACGGTTATGATACCCATTACCTTCTGCGCATCATTGCCACCATGTCCTATACTGAATGCAGCCGAAGAAACCAGCTGAAAACGCTTGAGGTACAAAGTAGCCCTGACCGTATTCAGCGAGCCAAGGAACATGGTAAATATCGCCATAGCCGTGAGGATAAGCCCTAGTAGCAGCCACTTAAAGTTGCGTGCAAACAGTATTACATCCACAACGTAGTGTCCTGATGAGCCTTTCAGATTCTTAGGATCGGTCTCCATCACACTTGCCATAAACACAACCACTCCGGCAATAACAATAAGAGAGATGATCTTGGGCAGGATCCCTTTTCTGAAGGAATAAATAAACCATAGCGAGATAATGAAAGCCATGATCATACCCATGAGCGGTGCCACGACTATGAAACTAACCGTCTTGATAATAGGTTCCGAATTCACGGCATGGAAGCCTGCATGCGCTATAGCCGCACCTGCAAACCCACCAATAAGGGTGTGGGACGAGCTGGAAGGTATGCCATACCACCAGGTAAGCAGGTTCCATGATATAGCCGCTATGAGCCCGGACAGGATAACGGGCATGGTGATAAAATCCTCTTTCACCGTTTTGGCAATAGTGTTGGCTACACCATGGTCGCGGAAGATGAAAAATGCCACGAAGTTGAACAGCGCAGCCCATATCACCGCCTGGAAAGGCGTTAATACCTTTGTAGATACGATGGTAGCTATTGAGTTCGCTGCATCGTGAAAGCCATTGATATAATCAAATACCAGAGCCAACACCAGGATGACTATAAGGAGAACCGACATACTGGGTATTATGAGTATTTAATGATGATAGATTCCACAACATTTGCAGCGTCTTCGCATTTATCCGTCACTGTTTCCAGCATCTGATATATGTCTTTCTGCTTTATCAGCTCTACTGCGCTTATGTTTGATGAGAACAGCTTAAGCATAGTGCTGTCCAGCAGGTCGTCGGCATCATTTTCCAGGCTATTTACAAGCACACAGGCCTCCGTTATAGCACGCAGGTCCTTCATGTCCCTGAGCGCATAAACACTTGTATTTATGGCTGCAATAGACTTTGAGATAATCTCTGCGAATGCAGGAAGTGTATTGTATTGGTCGTCTATCTGGTAGTTCACTATCCTTTTTGCCGCACCCCATATATAGTCGGCTATATCGTCCAGCGCGGTTGCGAGGTAGTGAATATCTTCTCTGTCAAATGGCGTTATAAAATTCTGGCCCAGCTCTATGAATATCCGGTGGGTGATCTCGTCGTTCTTGTGCTCGTGGTCCTCCAGTGTTCTCAGGATGGCGTCCCTTTTTGAAAGGTCTTCCTCACGCAGCGCCTTTGAAAAAGTATTTCCCATCTGTACCAGCGAAGCTGCCACTTCTTCAAATAAACCATAAAAAACGCGGTCTTTCGGCAAGAAAAATTTTAATACACTGTCAAAGCCCATAACAATTTCTTAATATAAATTTAACGTCGCAAAGCTATCCGCAATAATCGGGCTTTAAAAATGATAACGTAGACTTAATAATTTCTTAACATTGTCGTTTGCGGTGGATTAGAATAGAGGGTCAGTTGGCACTTTGGCATGCGGAAGAACAACTCATCTATAAATGACTTATTGTGCCCGAAAAATGAATACAAGGAATCTACATGCTGCATATATATATATTCGTTGACGGCTTTGTTGGCGAAAAAATTAAGTTCCATAGCTTCAGCCATGGATTCCCACTACGATCGGCAGCGGCATATATATCAACAATTAGTTTGCTGTATATACCGTTTTTGGAGTAGATTTGTCAATCGCATCTATGAGTGTAGAAAATAAAAAAAATAAAAATTTACCTCAAATAATTAGCCTCTTTTGCGGAGCAGGTGGGCTAGATTTGGGCTTCGTGCAAGCTGGCTACAAAGTAGCCTTAGCAATTGACTATGAAATGGCAGCAATCAATACCCATAGAAAGAACTTCAATACTACCAAAAGTTTGCAATGCGACCTAACAGTACTAGGCCCAGAAGGCGTGTTAAAGCTAGTTCGAAAGGAGCTTCGAAAAGGCTCTCGGATTGGGCTGATCGGAGGCCCTCCGTGCCAAGGGTTTTCCAGGTCAAACCCATCATCAGACGTAGACGATCCTAGAAATTTACTCCCCCTTTTGTATGTGAATATTATACAAGAGTTGCAAAAGGTTTATCATGTGGAATTCGTGGTTTTTGAAAATGTCTTAGGGATGAAAGACAAGAAGCATGCAAGCAAGTACAAATCTCTAATTCTCGGCTTAAAGCGGCTGCATTTTGATGTGACAGAAAAAGAGTTGTGCGCATTGGACTATGGGGTACCTCAGAAACGAAACAGAATAATTATCTCAGCCATGCGGAGCCAACAAGGCTACGGGGAAGTAGTTCCTGCAAAAACAACTGGGCAAACAACTGTCCGAGAAGCCATCGGCGCGCTGACTGAACCGACATTTTTTAACCGGAGTCTGACTGCAAAGGACATTCCGTTTCATCCCAATCATTGGACAATGAATCCCAAATCAAAAAAATTCTCCGATCCTTCATTGCAAACCAATGGTAACAGAAGTTTTAGGAAATTAGCTTGGGATAAGGCCGCGCCAACAATTGCTTTTGGAAACCGGGAGATTCATTTGCACCCAGATGGAAGAAGACGACTTAGTATTTATGAAGCAATGTTATTGCAAGGGTTTCCCACAAATTTTGTTCTTGAGGGAAATTTTTCTCAGCAAGTGCTGCAAATTTCAAATGCAGTACCACCTCCACTAGCTTTTAGCGTGGCCAATGCCGTCGCCAATTCAATGAATTTTAAATAAGAACGCATGCAAGATTCTGATTTACACCGCAAGCAGATTGAAGAAGCTTCTATTGTTCAACAGATACAAAGTAGTGAAGGCAGCGAACATGTTGTCAAGACTATTTTAAAAACTGATGAAAGGGTAATTGCTCGAGTCACTGATGGTATATATCGGCAGCCGGCTTCGGCCTTACGGGAGCTTATTTCCAATGCATATGATGCTGATGCAACTAGGGTAGTTATTAAAACAGATGCCCCCAGATTCGATAAAATTTCTATTGAAGACAACGGTTTAGGTATGACTCCAGAAGCTTTAACACACATGTTATTGCATATAGGAGGCAGTGCAAAACGCCAGCTAATTGGGAAAGATTTAGGAATTACTGATAAAAAAGATCCAACACTCAGTCCTTCTGGGCGGAAACTGATTGGGAAAATTGGAATCGGCATATTTTCTGTGTCACAATTGACTCACAAATTTCAAATAATAACTAAGGTAAAAGGGGATAAATACAGAACTGTCGCTACAGTAGTACTGAAGCAATATTCAGATGACAATCCCATAAGCGCCACAAATGAATATGAGTCTGGAAAAGTAAATATATGGAGGGAAAAAGCCACCGACAACGATGCTCAAGGAACTACCATTGTCTTGACCAACATTAAGCCCCAAGCAAGAGATACTTTGATGAGTAAGGATATTTGGTCGGGTTTAGAAGATGCTGATGATGATAATGTTTCTAATGAGCCCCGGTTAATAGAGCCGCCCAAATTTCATATTGGCAGAGTAGACTCAACGGGGCAAAATTTAAAAAAAACCAACGGTGCGTTATCCAACATGCCGTGGCAGTCATCCGATTCGCCTGAACAAGCTTTCGATAAGCTAGTACACAGTGTTTGGGATGAAATTTTGCATTCGAATCCTAACCCACAACTTGAGAAACTTTTTGACTATTATTTACAGATGGCTTGGCAGTTAAGCTTAGCGCTACCTATACCCTATGTTCGCGGGCATCTTTTTGATATGGATTTGTCCGGCTGGGCAGAAACATATCTTTTGTCTAACGAAAGAAAGGGTCAAGCAAAGCATGTTGAACTGACTAAAGGAAAAATCATACGAGATGTGCTAGGGCTAGAAGATGGAAAGAAAATTAGCACATTTGATGTGTTTTTTGACGACTTAAAGTTATCACGACCAATCAAATATAAGGGGATGCCCGCAGCCTCTCATTCGATAAAAAAGCCATTAATTTTTATTGGGAGGTGTCAAGAATCATTTAAAGGCTACCCAATTGAAGTTACCGGAGGCCCATTAGAATTTGAAGCATACCTTTTTTGGACTCCTAAGGTGGCTCCGACAGAACACCGAGGCGTATTAGTTCGAATAAATGGTGCAAGTGGAACATTGTTTGATCCTTCATTTATGAATTATCAAGTTTCGGAGCAGACGAGAACAAGACAAACTACTTGCGAAATATTTATTCGCAAGGGCTTTGACAGCGCTTTGAACATTGATCGTGAGTCCTTCAATTTTTCCCATCCGCATGCAGTTTACATAACAAGATGGTTGCACGGTGCACTAAGGCAACTCGCTACCGCCCAGAAAAAATACGCTAATGAAATTAGGGTCGCGGAGAGAAACGAAAGTCAAACTCAAACTTTGACTAACCTTCAACAAATAGCTGAAGATCTCTGGAAAGAAGAAACAAAAGATGTGGCTTCGCAACCACCTTCTATTGTTTTCGATGATAACAATTCACAGCAAGGAAAGTTGATTGAAGATGCTGATATGCGATTTAACAGAGCTTCAATTGTTCAAAATAAAAGGCCCAAAACTGTTTCGGCTGCCCAATCCATTATATTAGACGAAAAGTTAAAAGCAATTGTGCAAGTACTTGCATCGTTCAATTTACTCGACAACCTGAGTAAAACAAAACAAGAACGATTATTAAAAGCTATCTATCAAATTATTGAAACAACAGAGTAATGCCAGAAACACCAATACCGCCTGATAAAAGCCTTGCTTCTGAATTATTCAATATGGACGAATATTCTCCAGAAGAACGTCAAAAAAAAGAATTCCTTCCATGGCACAAACCAAGGAAACAGTTTGTTCGTCATCATCAATGGTGTGAACAAATTCATTCAATGCTTCAAGAGTTTACTCCCGAAAATAAAGTATTGCGATATCTTGGTTTGCCCGGTGAAGACCTTTTGGACCTAAGGTATTTTCATAGTCAAATATGTGCTCCACTTGATCTCAAGTTGAAATTTCTTGGATTTAATCGTGGGGCAAATAGAAATTCCGGTGAGCAGTCGGAATTGAACCTATCACTAGATGAAATCAATAAGCTAGGAAATATAGACCCCCAATCCGATATAATTGGGGACGACATATGTCAATTAGCTATTCCAGAGTCAGTGGCATGGAACAGAACGTGCACGATCGGACCTTATGACGTGATTAACATCGACCTTTGCGATGGTTTTGGGAAGCATGGGCCTAATCAATTTAGAGAAACGCATTACAATGCATTGCATCAATTAATGACACTTCAAGCGCGGAAGCCAGCGCCTTGGCTGTTATTATTAACGACAAGAACAAGTTCCGCTGATATTCACGAGGCAATAATGACAATTTTAAAAGGACTTTATAATTCCAATCTGACAGTACATTCTACGTTTAGAGAGGCTTCTTTTGAAAAATTTGGAATTAATGATGAAGCTAGCCTTGATAGCATACTTGAAAGTGAAAAAGGTGTTTCAGATATCTTTCTCGTGTCATTGTGCAAATGGATTGCGAGTATCGCAGTTTCTCAAAATCCGCCATCTAAACTCGAAGTAAAAAGTGTACTCGGCTATAAAGTTGCGGAACAAGCCAATTTCCAGGATTTGGTTTCAATAGCAATCAAAATAACTCCGACTTTTATCGTTGGCAGAGATGCAATAGGACTATCGAACGCTCATGCTACAGGACCGAATGAATGTCAAATGGCAATTCAAGCTTTAAATAGGATCGCCAGGCAAAAAGATGTAGACGATATACTAAGTAAAGACGAAGAATTGCTTGCTGAGATGATTTCAATGTCAGCTGAAATACTCAAAGATGCTCGGTATGATGTATCTACATACCCCGATTGGGCTCGAAACAAATAAATCCTTCTCTTGTTACTAGTATCGAAATTTAGGCCCGCTGTTAGTATAAGGAGTTTCTTACCTAACAATCATCAATTGCTTTACAAATTGTTTGTCATTCTCACCCTGCACAACAAGCTCATAAACACCAACGGGCAATGACGATACTTTAAGCATTAACGTTAAATCCCCTTTCATTACATTCTCTTGTTTGCGGCTTACACATTTACCCAGCTGATCATACAAGCTGATTGCTACAGTTGCCGACTTTATACCGCTAGCATTTATATGCACATTATCGCCGGCAGGGTTAGGATATACTTCCACCGTACCCTCTGCCGTAGCATTGCTCACCGCTAGTGTAGACACTACGCGCAGATTTATATTATCAATGTATATATTCTGCCCGTAGTGACCTATGTTATCAAATGCCAGCTGGATAGAATTACCTATGTAGGAGTTGAGGAAAATACTATCGGTTCTCCACTGCGTAGGGGTGGGTAAAAACGCATTCGTGGTATCCGGCGCAGTAGCCAGTGCGTTAGTATCTTTTTCGTACACAGTTGTAAATGTCCGTCCGCAATCCGTAGACACTTCCACCATTAGGCTATCATGGTAGCCGGGATAGTAGGCATAAGCCACATCGAATGTGAGGTATGCGCTGGATACATGCGTCAAATCAACCTTGGGTGTTATGATACGGTCATGCCGTCCGCCACAATCGTTATCGAAATTATCAAAATTCATACTCTGCGCACTGCTGCCATAACCGCCGCAGGCATTGGAGTGCTGCCAGTTTACACCGCTTTGCGAATTGTATGCCCACAACGGACTTGGCGGAAACACAGACTCCTCAAAATCTTCAGAGAGACCACTGACAGAACCTCCGGACAAAACGATATAGGCAGGCTTAGCAATGGTATCATTGCCCGCAGGGCCAAACACAGTAAGCGTGGCATCATAGCTGCCAACTGCCGGGTATACTACCACCGGGCTATCCAGCGTAGAAGTAGACGGTATACCGCCCGGAAAATTCCACACGAAAGAGGTGATATTGCCATACACAGATTTAGTGTAATGAACGGTATCACCGGGACATATGTTTTGCTTGTCGGCCGTGAAGTCGCCCGATGGCGGCAGGTTTGCAAAAATATTGCACTCCCACACGCCGCGCCCATAGGTAGATACCCTGAGTATGCTTGCTGAAGTACTATCATTATACACCATCATATCCGTTATCTGCGGAATAGAGGGCAGGCCCGCGGTGTTGGTCCAGGTAGTAGTGGTGCTGTCTTTATAATAAACCGAACTGCCTTCGCATACAAAAAGCCTTTGCTTTGCAGAATACTCATCGGCCACTACACGGCGTATGTTGAGGCCGGGTAGCGATGCGCCTATATTCGTCCAGCTTGCCCCCTTGTTTACAGAGCGATAGATCCTGTTGTTACAGCTGAGAAAGACAACATTACTATTGTATTTATCAGTTGCCAGGCTGGCCATCACGTTAGTAGCAACGGGTGTGCTTAGTGTCACAAAACCCGGAGATGGATCCATTGCATTGTCGCTCCTGTAGAGATTACCATTGTCGGTCACCAGGTACAGAATATTGATATCTGCCCTGCACGAGGCTATGCTGCGGATGTTCTCATTGGTAGCATGTATCAGCGTCCACGAAGGGGATGCAAGGTCGATATCTGCAGACCGCCAAAGGCTGTCGGTACCTGCAAAAGCAACGTTGGTAGCTGAGGGAGGAAAATCTATGTGCCACGAAGATCCGCCTGGGTCTGGCAGGTTATATGGCTGATCGCCTCCCAGGGGTAGCAGGTTTCTGCGGTTGTCATTGTCGTAGTAAACCGTGCCGCTGCCCAGCCTGTCAAATTCGCACACAGGTCCCCAGTCGCCGCCACGGTTGGTTTTCCAGGTACCGTCAAAGTAGAATTCGCCATTGTCCTGCGAGCCTATGCTGATAAGCTGGCGTACCACCGGGCTCTGTGCTGCGTGGTATATTTCTGTTGCTGCCAGGCCATCGCTCCTTGGTGTCCATAGGGTAGCAAGCGGATCTGTAGACAACCATACACCGCCATCATTAGCATTAAAGCGTTGTGAAAGGTTGTATGGGTTGAACTCTATATCGTGCATATCCGTATGCACCTGGTTCCACCATTGCGTACGCCAGCTCCACGTGAGCCCGCCATCTGTAGAGCGCCACACACAGTGCGACACCAGCAGCAGCTCATTTGCGTCAGCAGGATTTACAGTGAGGTTAAAATTATAATCGCCCTGCGAACCCGATGTAATGGTGGAATCGTAGCACACCAGGCATTGCGTACTGCTGCTGTAGATGTTGGTAAAGTTCGACCCGCCATCGGTTGACCTCAATATCTCTCCGTAGTTATCGGTAGTACCCAGGTACACCACATTGGCATCTGCCGCGCTCACACCTATTCGCAGCCCCTGGTTGCCCGATGGCACCACTACCCCACTCGTAATATGGACCCATGTAATGCCCATGTCGGTACTCCTGTAAAAATCCGTGCTGGTAGCCGCATACAAGGTAGTTGTGCTCCCCGGCTTTAGCTTCATGCTTCTGAAATCACCGCCGATAAAAGTCTCCGTCCATGAAGCACCTGCATTTGTTGTCCGCCATATACCATCATCAGTAGCAGCAATAAGGTTATTGTTATTGGTGGGATCCATTATTATTTCCAGCGCCATACGGTTGCCTGGGCCCGTGTTTGCAGGCGAAAAAGTATTGCCCCCATCTGTGCTTTTCCATATACCATAGTCATCCCCATAATAATTTGGGTCGCCTGTTGAGAGATAAAGAATGTTGTCGTTGGTATAGTCTATGCATACCGATGCACACGCTGTAGTGGGCAGCACCTCGGTACCGGGCGTTACTGCCCACGTGGCACCATTGTCCGTACTAATGTATAGCCCGCCCGATGCGCTTACTGCATACATCTTCATCGGGTTAGTGGGGTGGAATTTCAGCTGGCATACCCTTCCCATTCCATTCACCTGTCCGCTCACATTTACAGGAAACAATAGCGGGCCGGTATTAGACCAGGTGCCTACCAGCTGGGCATCTGCAATATGAAACATCATTGCCGCTAACAGGCACAATAACAAACGTGATCTCATCTGATAATTTTTCGGTGTGCTACTTTGTCTTATTCTCTCTCCATATTTTCAGCCGCTGCGCAGGCGTTAGTATACTTCCGTCGGCCTGCACATAAGGCCTCACTTTATCGCGCCAGTGTTCATATCGTTTCACTTCCATGCGCATCCGGTCTTCAGCCTGCATCCTGCGCAGATCACGCTTACCCGGGTGCTTTTCTGCTTTGGCATGCTCCCCTATCACATCATGTTCTCCTCCCGGGTTTTCATGATGCTTAAAATAGATCTTAAAGGCTTTTTCCGCTTCAAAAAAATTAACCGCAGTATCCTTTATCATCTTTATCCATACCGGCTTATTTGCGTAGTCCTTTTCTGAATACACAGTTACCGGTTGCTGTGCATGGGCAACACAGCTTGCAATGAGCAACGCAAACAGTAGAAATGATTTTTTCAATATCGGCTTGTTTCATACGAATTTACACTTATTCATTCAATCAGCTGATAGCCTTTATTTCATTATATTGCGCCCTGAAAACACTACAATGGAGCAAAGGCTGGTTTTTGATATTGGCATGCATATCGGGCAGGATAGCATTAACTACCTCCGCGAGGGCTTTAAAGTATTAGCTATTGAAGCGAATCCGCTACTGGCGCAGCAGAACTCCATAAAATTCAAAAAGTATATAGACGAAGGTTCGCTCACCATCCTCAATGTAGGCATATCAGATAAGGAGGGCATATTGCCGTTCTACATCAACAAGCGTACCTCCGAATGGAGCTCTTTCGACTTTCAGCTGGGCAGCCGGAATAACACCCCCTACGAAACAAAGGAGATACCCTGTGTTACCACCGCTAGCCTGTTTAAAAAGTACGGCGTCCCATACTACCTAAAGGTGGATATTGAAGGCTACGACTACCTCTGTATCAATGATCTGCCTGAAGTAAAAACCGGCAATGGAGTAAAGTATGTATCCTGCGAGGCCACCGAAGTATCGCTGATAGATACCATGCACGCTAAGGGCTACACCAAATTCAAGCTGATACACCAGGGATTCAATTTCCGCCCCATAAATCTGGGACTGGAGAAGAACCCGTTATTCCCCGTTTTCCTGTTTTGGTACACCGGTTTCCGGCTCAAGTTCCGAAACCTCATCAATGCCCGTTATCCCTACAGTTCATCAGGACCACTGCCTGAGAACACAAAAGGTGAATGGATGCCCTTCGAAAAAGCAAGGCAACTGTTCGTAGACTTTTACCAGGGTGATAAGCTGAAGCCGCTCAATGACAAGAGCTGGTTCGATTTTCAGGCTACTTATTAATCTGTTTCAGCAGCCAAAACTGGTGGCACTTCCTTATTAAATAACTTCGTCTCGCACTTAGCGACCTTAATTAGAAAATAAGGAGAGCCGCGACTTTGCGACTTTGCGAGAGATTTTTCTCGAGACACTAAATTTACCTTATCAGCGTCACATTGCCCACCTTCTGGAAAACCTTGCCGGTGCTGGTGACAGCCTCTACCTGGTACACATATACACCAAACGGCTGGGGCACATCATGATACGTGCCATCCCATCCCTCATCTATATTGCTGGTCTGGAATACCAGGTTGCCCCAGCGGTTATACACCCGGAAATAGCTCAGGTTAGCAACGCCTCTTTTCAGCACCTTGAATACATTGTTTGGTCCATTGCCCGGCGTAAATGCATTTGGCAATGCAAGCTCACTTTCCTCACTTATATAAATGTTGATTGAGTCGCTTGTGCTGCAGCCCCATTCTGTAGTGCCATACACTACATACTTGGTATTGATGAGCGGGGTAGCCAGCGGATTCGAAACATATGGATTACTAAGGCCTGCCGGTGGCGTCCATACAAAATTCACACAGTTGGTTTGTGGAGATATTTGGTACGTTTCACCGGGGAACAAAGTCACTGAGTCGCCAAGGTTCAGCACAGCCGCCGGCCGCACCGTTATGTTAGCAGACACCGTATCAAAACATCCATACTGGTTTACAACCACAGCCCAATAATGCTGCGACGTGATGGCATATACCCATGGTGCCGGTGAAGTAGAGTCGCTTAAATACATGCCGGGATGCCACGTATACGACCCTATGCCATTAAGGGCCATTGGCGTCAACTGCACTGCCCCACCGGGACATACTGAAATGCTGGTATCGTAATTCACGAAATTGGACGGATGCACAATAAGCTCTGCTGAGTCAACGCCCTTACATCCTGCAGGTGTGGTAACGGTGAGAATAATATTAGTGCTGTCTCCTTCGGTAAATACAACCGTCGATGTAATAGAATTGTCAAGCGATACCGATGGTGACCATGTGTAAATATAACCTGTATACCACGCTGGTGTTACCGATGCCGTAATATGCAGCGTATCATTTTCGCATACACTTCTGTTACCACCCAGGTACACCTGTGGTGTCGGCTGCACATCTATCCTGAATGAATCTACAAGGTCAGGGCAGCCCGGGAAGAACGTTGTGAGCACATAGGTCGCCGAAGTATCGGGCGTTATCAAAGGGCTGCCGGACATAGGCGATGCAATGCCAGCAATTGGTGTCCACAGATATGTTTGGCCTATAGTACCTGTTGTCAGCACCTGCACCGACTTGCCTTTGCAAATCGCAGTATCATGATTATAAAGTGTAAGCGTGTCGTATAGTATGGTCACATGCACCGTATCTGCCCCTGAGCAGCCTGCAACGGTTACCTGCAGCCAGTAGGTGCCGGTAGCTGTCGCTGTTGTTGTTGCGCCCGAGGTTGCATCACTCCACAAATAGGTAGGACCAACATAGGTATTCAATGAGTGCAGCACTACAGGGTCTCCCGAGCACTCTGAAGTATCCGGACCCAGGTTCACCAGCGGATGCGGTGATACGGTGATCGTTACAGCATCTGATGCCTTGCAACCGTTGCTCACGGTAAGCGTGTAGCTGCCGCTGGCTGTTACATGTATGCTATCGGTAGTTGCCCCCGTGCTCCACAGGAAGGTATCCCCCACTGGCTGCAAAGAAGTAAGAATCACTGAATCGCCCATACAGAAGGCGGTATCATTTCCCAGGTTCACCACCGGCGATGCCCTGAACGTTACGTCAAATGTATCTACCCGCGTTATACAATTGCTGGTTGATGAAACCCAGTAAGCTCCCGCAGTACTTATCGTTATCGAAGAGGTAGTTGCGCCCGTACTCCAGGTAGGTGATGTGTAGCCAGCCGGTGCATTAAGCACAATATTAATGAGCGATGCACACACGGTTGTGTCTACATGCGAAGTAACCACTGTAGGTGGTGTAAAGGTTACATGAAATGTATCAATCAGCTTTGTGCAGTTAGTAGAGTCCACTACCCAGTATATGCCGCTTGTGCCCACTGTAATTGATAGTGATGTGTCGCCTGTATTCCAGATATGAACGTCATAGCCAGACGGTGATGTAAGTGTAATAGTGCCCACCGTAGTACACACACTTGTATCACTGTGTATCGTAGTCACCGTTGGTGGGTTCAGCATCAGGTACACACTATCCTTTGCCACGCATATCTCTTTGAAGGAAATATCATCGATAACGAAGTCGTTGCCTGATGCTGCTGTTGTTTCATCATAGATGCATATAGTGGCCGTAGTGCTGGTTCCGCTATTCCATGTTGAAAAGAAATTAACCCAGGTGCCGGGAGGTGCCGTAACCGAAGTAGGCGTGCCCAGCAGCACACCGTTCACCATGAATTGTAGTATAGGCACAAACGCGCCGGTAGTCACACCCGAACAGTTCGCAAACCACGCGGAAAAATCATAATCGGTATTCGGCACCACCGAAATGGTCTGGCACCATACCGATGACGCGGTGGAGCTACCGTTTATGATCATCATATTCCCAGTACCCGTGGTATGATCGCCCATTACGGTAAATCCGGTATGTACGCCAAACGGATTATTATATACAGAGTAGTGTCCCTCAACCAATGTAGTACTTGGCGGTGCAGAGTAAAGATAGCTGCTGCCAAATCCCGTATTGCCTGCACTGAAATCACCGTTCACAACAAGGTTTCCCGGCAATATTGAATTTACGGTAAGATAGTACCACCCTGATGTTGTTGCAGTAACTACAGGATCAAGTATAGTAGTGCTGGAAAGCCCGGTAGCAGGCGACCAGATGTAGTTAAGTACGGAGTCGCCGCCTGTAAGTGACGCATGAATAGTAGCCGTATCCCCAAAACAAAGGTGCAGCGAGTCAGGCACAGTAAGCGCGTTACATGCCGCAGTTGGCATATTATCGCCACATATAGCCTTAATGCTGTAATGAGAGGTGCTGGTATCTACTGTGGAATATACCGGTGTAAAAGGTACATTGGTATACGCAGGTGGCGTGCTGGTAAATGCCGGGGTGGTTATAGAGATAACGTCGTGTACCGTATCGCAGGTATTATTGGTACTGGAAAGCCCGGTGCTGGTGGCAACGAAGTACATATCGTTATTCCCATACCCGCTCGTTACGTTTGTAGCACCCGCCAGGTATAGCATACCGCCATTAAGCCTGATGTCTTGTATCGAATGTTGTCCCACATCGGTTGAGGTAAATCTAACAGGCGGATTTGTAGTATGCCCCGTCAACGAAGTAATCTCGGTGAGCACAGTATTTGTCGTTACTCCTGGTGTCCACAGCATGGCATCATACATTGCTGTTGCCGGCGACTGAATAGTAAATATATGGTCAGCAGATGCTACCGCCATACCCGGGCTGTTAGCATAAGCAGCACCGCTGTTCTGTATACCATAAAGCTGCGCCCCGCTTCCGTCTATTGCACTTAGCGTAAGTATAGCGTGTCCCGAGCCAGAGGTAGTGCTGTAATTATGCAGCGATCCGCTGGATACTACAAGCGTGCTGCCTGTAAGCTCAATTTTGGTGAAAAAATTATCCTGTAGTGTCCCCAGCAGGTAAAAATTGAAATACTTTACCCAGTTGATGACCCCCGTAGTCGCACCGGGTGTATAGCTCATCACACGGCCATCCTTATAGTCACCAACAAACTCGCCGCACATATAAACGCTGGCACCGTCGGCAGATGTTACTACGCTCTGGTATTCATCGCCGCTTGCTACGGCATATACATCATTATAGATCAGCGTACCGGTACTCTGAAACACGCATATCATCCCGTCTGCACCCGGACCTGTATTGTTGTGCGAACCCACAGCTACCAGCCTGCCCGTGCCATCAGTAAGCTCAGTTACCCCATAAAACAATTCACCACCCGTGGTTGTCGCAGCATCCCGAAAACATTTCTGCCACATCAGGGTGCCATCCGTAGATTTAAACTTAAGGATTGCCGCAGTATTGTCGGCATATACAGCCCCGGTGCCACCCACAGTACCTACAACAACTATGTTATTGTCCTGCGTGATGATCATATCCATAATGATATTGTTCCTCGCTGGTACACCAAAAGTCTTTTGCCATGCTATGGTACCCAGGCTCGTCACCTTCATCAGTATGGCCTGGCAGTTGGTACCCGCACCGCCTGCAATATCATAAGAGTAACCACCTATAATAGTAGACCCGTCGGAGGCCATATACCTCACGCGTGTGGCCAACTGGTTACCGGCATCGCCAATGCAGTATTGCGTCATTTGCCCATAAGCAGCACTGCAGAGCATAATGTTAACAATGGTAAGTAAATGCCTGAAGTATTTTTGTTTCACGGAGTCCGTAGGATTTATTCAATTAAATATTAAACTGTCAGCAAAATAAGAAATTATCTGCACACAAATACACACATGCAGTTATATAATAACTACATTTTCATTAATTATTAACCCTGAATTAAAAGAATCGAAATCACCCCCCGCATATTCAATAGGATAGGGGAAGCTGAAATGGTTTATCGTATCAAAGTAACGTTGCCGGTATTATGGAATACGGAGCCCTCATTTGTTACCGCTTCTATATCGTATACATATACCCCAAACGGTTGCGGCGAGCCATTAAACATGCCATCCCAGCCATCGGCGAGATTGCTTGTTTCAAACACCTTGTTGCCCCAGCGGTTGTATATACGGAAGTAATGAAGCTGCACAGCACCCCTTGTAAGTACTTTCAGCACATTGTTTATGCCATTACCTGGTGTAAACGCATTGGGCACAGCCACCCATGCAGTCGGATCGACGTGCAGGTTGATAGAGTCCATTACCACGCATCCCCACTCAGTTGATGCCTTTACTATGTACTTTGTGCTCACCGCAGGCGACGCCAATGGGTTTGAAGCCGAAGTGTCATTTAGTCCAAGATATGGGCTCCAGGAGAAGTTCACACAGTTGGTCTGCGGTGATATCTGGAACTGCTCCCCGGGATGCAGGTTTACTGAATCTCCCAGGTACATTACCGCATTCGGGTGCACAATGATCGTCTGGAACAGCGTATCATGACAGCCAAACCGGTCTGTGCTCTGCACCCAGTAGTCTATTGTATTGATCGGCCGGGCAATAGGGTGAGTAGCCGTAGAGTCACTCAGGTACATAGCAGGGTGCCAGGTAAATGTGTTTCCTATAGTAGGCCGTGGGTTCAGTATCACCGAATCACCGGGACAGATAGATGCATCAAACAATGCAGTATCATGCGGCGTATGCACCATTATTTCTGCCGAGTCTACACCTATACAGCCAAAAGCAGCAAATGGCGTAGTTACAGTCAAGATCAGGTTAGTGGAGTCACCGGCGGTAAATACTACCGTGCCCAGCGCAGAATCACTGGCGGTAGTCATAGAGTGATCCAGGTTCAGCCCTGGCGTCCAGTTATAAACGTAGTGGGTAAACCATGCCGGCGTCACCGATGCGGTTATATGTATCGTATCTCCGCGGCACACATTCCTGTTGCCACCGATGTATACATGCGGCACAGGCTCCACGTTTATGTACAAGGAGTCTTTTACATGACAGCCGTTTAATGATGCGTCCACAATATACCAGGCAGAGGTGTCTGGCGTGATCACCGGGTTCACACTAAAGGCGGATGCAATACCTGTGGTCGGTGTCCATGAATTTGTTGCAGCCGGGTTACCATGTGCCCTTATCTGCACCGATTGTCCCTGGCATACTGATGTATCAGGAGTATTCAAAATAAGCGAATCATATACCACGCCCACCACAGCCGTATCTGAGCCTACACAAGCGCCCTGAGACACTGTGAGCCAGTATGTGCCCGACTGTGTAAAGGTATACGACACAGATGTAGTAACGCCACCCGGTATAGGCGTACCACCCCACAAAAAGGTAGTTCCTGCGGGATAAATATAACTCGACTTCAATGTTATCGGAGATCCGTCGCAGGTAAGCGTATCCTGACCAAGATCCACCAGCACTGGCGGCAATATGGTTACATTTATAGTATCGCTGCCACTGCAGCCTGCACTATCTACAGATATCCAGTACTTGCCATCACTGGTCACGGCTATAGAGTCCGTCGTTTCCCCGGTGCTCCACAAAAATGTTTCAGACGGATAAACCGGTAACGCATGTAGTACCGCTTCCTCAGTCGTACAGAAAACTTTATTTGCAGGGCCCAGATCTACAACCACCTTTATTTCATGAGCGTGTGCACTCTCTGTAAGTGAGCAGCCGTAAGGCTTGGTAATAGTAAGGTAAAACGTGCTGCCGGGGTTTGGCACTACTGTTGTAGTTATAGATGCCGCACTATCTCCATTACTCCACAGGTAGTGATAACTTGTATCAAATGCAGGGCTCGGGGTCAGCGTCAGTGTATTTACACAGATGCCGGTATCAGCTGCCAATATCCCAAGATTAAATGGCGTAATATCCGGGTTAAAATCGTTTATCGCAGAGGTGTCGGCAAATGTGTTAACAAACCTGCTGTAGATAGCTACATCATCTATAAGCCCGTTGAATGCGGAAATGCCGGGATTAACATAGTCCTGGCCAAGGGTGAACCTGCCGCTGGGCACCACAAAAGACGTGACCGGTGCAAAAGAGCCTACAGGAGCGCCATCAATATAAAACCGGAATGCATTACCGTTCTTATTGAATACAAGGTGATGCCACTGACTAGTAGTGATAGTGGTGCTTAAAAAAGTGCCTATCCCGCCACCGAATACAATTTCTACGTTGCTTCCGGGCGTACCCATCGTACCATTATTCATATAAATACCGTAACCATCGGTTGTAGGGTTACCGTTATACCAGATCACCGAAGATTGCACCCCTGCCGGAAATATCCAGCACGAATAAGTATAGTCACTCGTAGTAAACCCGGCTGCAGAGAAAAATGGAACGCCAAAATCAAGGTCACCTGTGCCGCCATTAAATGAATAGGCTGTATTTGGATTACCAAAACGATCGGTCGCTATTACGGGGCCACCGGTATTAGTGAGGTCATACCCGTTACCGCTTTGGTCCGATGAGTTAAAGCAGAATGGATACCACGCCAGCAACCCAGTGGTAGGCAGGCGCGCACTTTGACCAAATACACTATTGGTGATAAGTATAGCAAGGAGAATGGGCAACAGTTTTTTCATAAACACGCAGCAGTTGGTTTGCACCTTATATACAAGGTGCTTAAAAATACAATACAAATATATCAAATTTACACAAAACGACTTATCTTTATTATCTTTATGCAAAAGAGCATCAATACGTTTACGTATAATACAAAAACCACCTACGCGGTTTAAAAACGCACAATAAATAAGACAGTTTTTTTTAAGATATGGTTGGCAACCGGCAATATTAGTTTCTCAATTCAAAAGGTTGCCTGGCGGTGGCTACAAATTCGTCCCAAACTTCTTTTACCACTTCCCCGGCGGGCTTTATTTCTTTTATCATGCTGCTCACCTGCCCTATTTCCAGCTCTCCGTCTTCTGTGTTGCCTTCAAACATGCCTTGTTTCGCCCGCGCGCGCCCCAGCAGTTCGGCCAGCTCTTCGCTGCCCGCTCCCCTGTTCTCGGCATCTTCCACCGATTTATAGAATTTATTTTTTATAAGTCTGACGGGTGTCAGCTTTTTAAGTGTCACTATCGTATCACCCTCATTGGCGGCTACCACTGCACTTTTAAAAGCCTCGCTGCTCGATGCCTCCGGCGTAGCCACAAACCGGCTGCCCATCTGCACCCCTTCTGCCCCCAGGGCCATCACCGCATACATGGCCCTGCCGGTACCTATGCCCCCTGCCGCTATCAGCGGTATCGTCACAGCCTCCCTTGCCGATGGTATCAGGCACAGCGTTGTCGTCTCCTCGCGGCCATTATGCCCTCCCGCCTCAAATCCTTCCGCCACCACGGCATCTACACCCGCATCCTGGCATTTACGGGCAAACTTTGCGCTCGACACCACATGCGTCACTATTATTCCTTTTTCCTTTAGCGTAGCCGTCCACGTCTTCGGGTTCCCTGCCGATGTAAATACTATCGGCACCTGCTCCTCTATTATTATGGCCATCAGCTTATCTATATCCGGGTACAGCAGCGGCACATTTACCGCATAGGGCTTGTTCGTCGCCTGCTTGCACTTTTGTATATGTTCGCGCAGCACATCAGGATACATACTTCCGGCCCCTATTATGCCCAGCCCCCCTGCATTGCTCACCGCCGCAGCCAGCCGCCAGCCCGATGCCCATATCATCCCCGCCTGTATTATCGGGTACTGTATACCATAAAGCCGTGTTACCCGGTTATCAAAACCATTGTCTGTAAATATTCCCATCTTTTGTTAAAATTCCAGATTCCAAAAACCAAACATTTTCAAAGAAAATGAGTGCCACGTAACACACTCCCCTCCTTTTTTCAAGGAGAGGATGCCAGAAAAACGGCGAAGCTGTTTTTCTGGCTGGGGTGGTTGCCTCACGCCTGAATAGTACTATTCATAGACAAGCACGGGCATTGAGCCATTAAGCCATTGCGCCATTAGCTTCCTTCTTCAGGTAAAACAGCGTATTGCAGTTCCCTTGCCTGAAAATATCTTTCGCCACCTCCTGCAGGTATTCCGCAGTTACCTCACTATACTTGCCCCACTCCTTGTTTATCAGTTCCGCATCACCCATCAGCTCATAAAAAGCCAGGTTATTGGCACGGCTCAGCAGGCTCATATCTTCAAAGGCAATCATCGCCTCTATCTTGTTCTTCGATTTTTTCAGCTCCTGCTCCGTCACACCCTCGGCCACCAGGCGCGCTATTTCTTTCTCCACCGCTTCGTTAGCCGCCTCTATGGTTTTGCCCTCGCGCACCTTGCCCTCTACTACCAGCAATCCCGGATCCAGGCTGCCGGTATGGTAGCAGTTTATGTTGCTGAACAGTTGCTCATCCTTCACCAGCCGCTGGTATAGCCGCGACGAAAGGCCGCTGCCCAGTATCTCCGTTATCAGGTCGCTGGCGTAGTACGATGGTGTCAGCCGCCCAGTCATGTGCCAGGCCTTGTAAAGCGCATCCAGCGGCACATCAGCATGCACCGTTTGCGTGCGCGCCGCTTCCGGCCTTGGCTCCTGCGCCACCTGGCGCACATAGTGGTCGCCCGCAGGTATGCTGCCAAACCATTTTTGCGATAGCTCCTTCACCTCCTCCACGGTCACATTACCCGCCACACACATCACCGCATTCTTAGGCCGGTAGTGCTTAAAGAAAAATGCCTTCACCTCATCCAGGTGCGCCTCCTCTATCTGTTTCAGGTCCTTGCCTATAGTAGGCCACTGGTATGGGTGCGTAGTATATGCCAGCTTGCGCAACTGGTGCCAGGCATCACCATACGGCTTGTTCAGGTAGTGCTCTTTAAATTCTTCACTCACCACCTTGCGCTGCACATCCAGGCTCTTCTCGCTGAAAGCCAGCGATAGCATCCGGTCGCTCTCCAGCCAAAAGGCCGTTTCCAGGTTCTTCAGCGGCAGCTGTATGTAGTAGTTCGTTATATCGTTGGTAGTATAGGCATTGTTCTCGCCCCCTGCCATCTGCAGCGGCTCGTCATACTCCGGTATGCTCACACTGCCGCCAAACATCAGGTGCTCAAACAAGTGGGCAAACCCCGTGCGCGCCTGCTCCTCATCCCTCGCGCCCACATCATACAGTATGTTCATGGCCGCCATAGGCGTCGCCTTGTCCACATGCACCAGTACCTTTAATCCGTTCTCAAGTGTGAATCGCTCAAATTGAAGCATAGTATAGTTTTCAGCCGGCAAAGGTAGTTGAAAAATATAACTGGTATCTAAAGTATGTTCCCGGCAGGGTTGCTGCTATCACCGTCCGTTGTGTCACTCCCTTGTACGTTCAGTTCATTACTGAGCCTGTCCTTAGCTTGTTGAGGTAATCACTAGTACGACATAGTACTTAACGAGCTACCCGAAATCGTCATACAAAAAATAATCTGCATAAAAAACGGGAAAAACACCGTTTTTTTGGGAACAACTTGTTGTACCTTGTTAAGATGTAAATAAAAAAGCCCCCGTCAAAGTCGAGGGCAACTTAATGTTTACACAACGGGAAAACCCTTATTGCGATTTGCTTCACAACAAATGTAACCTACTAAAACTATATGAGCAAAAAAATCCTGGGTCTTGATCTTGGCACCACGTCTATCGGGTGGGCGTTTGTTACCGAAAGAGAAAATGAGCCGTCTACTATCGAAAGAATAGGTGTAAGGGTAAACCCACTTACTACAGATGAACAAACAAACTTTGAACAAGGTAAACCTGTTTCTGTAAATGCAGATCGAACTTTAAAACGTGGTGCCAGGCGAACCCTGCAACGGTATAAACAACGTCGCGCAAATCTTGTAGATGCACTGATAAAAAACAAGATAATAAATGCCGGGGCAATTTTGTCTGAAAATGATAAACAGTCCACACATTTGACGTATAAGTTACGCGCTAAAGCAGTAACAGAGGAAATCAGCAAAGAGGCATTTGCACAGATCCTGCTAATGATAAATAAAAAACGAGGATATAAGAGCAGCCGCAAAGCAAAAAATGAAGACGAGGGGCAGGCGATAGATGGCATGGCAATAGCGAAAAGACTTTATGAAGAACAACTAACGCCCGGACAGCTATGTTACCAATTATTAAAAACAGAAAAAAAATCTTTACCTGATTTTTACCGCTCCGATCTGAATGCAGAACTGGATAAAATATGGGATTTTCAAAGGAGAATTTTTCCTGAGATACTAACTGATGAATTTAGAAAAGAAATAGCAGGTAAAGGGCACCGCGCCACTGCAGCAAGCTTTTGGGGAAACTATGCTTTTAATACAGCTGAAATAAAAGGGACAAGAGATGAAAAAAGGCTGATCGCTTATGAATGGAGAAGTAAAGCCATTGATACACCGCTTAGCAAAGAAGAAATAGCCTTCGTGATAACTGAAGTAAACAGTAACATAAATAACTCAAGCGGCTATTTGGGTGCTATAAGTGACCGTAGCAAGGAACTCTATTTTAAAAAACAAACTATTGGACAATACCTGTACAAGCAGATAGAAGCTAACCCGCATACACGTTTGAAAAATCAAGTGTTTTATCGCCAGGACTATTTTGATGAATTTGAAACAATTTGGGAAGCCCAGTCTAAGTTCCATAAAGAGCTCACTCCTGTGTTAAAAGAAGAAATAAGAGATATTATTATCTTCTATCAACGCAAGCTTAAATCGCAAAAAGAATTGGTTAACTTTTGCGAATTTGAAAGTAAAAAACTGGAAGTAGAAAAAGGCGAAAAAACTACAATTAAGACTGTCGGCTACAAGGTTGCCCCAAGGTCATCGCCACTATGCCAGGAATTTAAGATATGGCAGAATCTCAACAACCTGCAGATACAAAACAAGACAGTAAAGGAGGCGAAATTTTTTGACGCGGAAGCAAAACAACAGCTTTTTGATGAACTGAACATCAAAGGAAATCTTTCAAAAGATAGCGTACTTAAAATTCTGGGATATAACACAAAAGACTGGGAACTCAACTTTGCTAACCTTGAAGGTAACCGCACGAATAAAGCGCTTTATGATGCATTCCTGAATATACTGGAAATAGAAGGCTACGATGTAAAAGAACTGCTAAAGATAAAAGCACACAAAGACGATGTGGAACTGCAAAAATTAGATGTGCCGGCACTACAGATAAAAGAAATGGTACAATCTGTATTTAAAGTATTAAACATAGACACGGCCATACTTGATTTTAATGCCGAGCTGGACGGCAAAGCTTTTGAACAGCAAACCTCCTACCAGCTATGGCATCTGCTCTATTCGTATGAAGGTGATAATTCACATTCCGGAAATGACAGGCTATATACATTATTGCAGACAAAATTTGGCTTTGCATTACCCCATGCCAGGATACTGGCAAACGTTCTTTTTTCTGATGATTACAGCAGCCTCAGTGCAAAGGCTATGCGTAAAATATTTCCTTTCATAAAAGAGCAAAAATATAGTGAGGCCTGCAAAGCGGCAGGCTATAATCATTCATCATCATTGACCAAAGAAGAAAATGAGAACAGGCAACTAAAGGAGAAACTGGAATTGCTTCCTAAAAACAGTCTACGCAACCCAGTAGTGGAAAAAATTCTAAATCAAATGGTTAATGTGGTAAATGCTATTATCGCCGATTCTGGCTTAGGTAAACCAGATGAAATACGTATTGAACTGGCCAGGGAGCTAAAGAAGAATGCTAAAGAACGGGAAGAAATGACCAGCCAAATTAATAAAACAACCGCTGAGCATGAGAGGATCAGGAAACAAATAATAGCAGACTTTTCGGCAGTTAAAAATCCGAGCCGGAATGATATAATACGGTATAAGCTGTATGAAGAGCTGAAGTTTAACGCGTATAAAAACATCTATACAAACGAAAAAATAGACTACAAGGACCTGTTTACAAACAGATACGATATTGACCACATCATTCCTCAACAAAAGCTCTTTGATGACAGCTTTTCTAACAAAACACTAATACCACGTCAAATTAATCTTGAAAAAAGCAACAGAACGGCATTTGATTTTATTTCTGCAAAGTACGGTCCGGCTGCCCTGGCAGAATATGAAAGCCGCGTTAAAAACCTATATGACTTTTATTTCAAAGACAACCGGGCAATAAAAGCGAAATATAAAAAACTACTGATGAAGTCCGATGAAATTGGCCAGGGCTTTATTGAAAGGGACCTCCGGGATACCCAGTATATAGCTAAAAAGGCGAAACAAATGCTGCATGAAATTTGCCGCACAGTGTTAAGCACATCAGGCAGCGTTACTAACAGGCTACGCGAAGACTGGGACCTTGTTAATATAATGCAGGAGCTGAATATGGATAAATACCGAAAACTGGGCCTTACTGAGATGATCGAGAAAAAAGATGGCAATTCTAAAGAACGTATTGTAGAATGGACAAAACGTAATGACCACCGCCATCATGCTATGGATGCCCTTACCATTGCATTTACCAGGCACAGCCATATACAATACCTGAACAACCTGAATGCCAAAAACCAGCACGACAAAAAGGGGAAAGAAATTTACGGCATTGAAGAAAAGGAAACCTATATGGCAATAGTAGATGACCTGGGCAATAAAAAAAGAAAATTCAGATCTCCATTGCCCCACTTTAGGATAGAAGCAAAAAAGCACCTGGAAAATGTGTTGGTTTCGTACAAAACAAAAAATAAAGTAGCCACTAAAAATGTAAACAAATTTAGCAACAAAGCTGGCGAACAAACAAAAGTGCAATTAACACCGCGAGGACAATTGCACAAAGAAACCGTTTACGGAAAATTGAAACAATATGTGCCAAAAGAAGAACGGATAGGCGGAAAATTTGACGAACTAACAATAAATAAAGTGGCCATTGAGAAGTACAAAAACACCCTTCTGCATAGGCTCCGCGAAAATGGAAATGATCCTAAAAAAGCATTTACGGGTAAGAATAGCTTAGACAAAAATCCGGTTTATACAGATGCAGCAAAAACAGAACAAGTACCTGAAAAAGTAAAGTTGGTATGGCTGGAAGACAATTACACTATTCGTAAAGAGGTAACACCTGATAATTTCAAAGACTTAAAGAGCATTGATAAAGTAATTGATATTGGAACTAAGAACGCGTTAAAGAAACGATTAGAAGAATACGATAGCAACGCTAAGGAAGCCTTTTCAAATCTTGATAAAAATCCAATCTGGCTCAATAAAGAAAAAGGTATTGCCATAAAACGGGTAACCATCAGCGGCGTAAAGAACGCAGAGGCGCTGCACTATAAAAAAGACCATCATGGTGCGCCTGTTTTAGACGAGCATGGAAATAAATTGCCAGTTGATTTTGTAAGCACCGGCAACAACCATCATGTAGCCATATACAAAGACATAGAAGGAAATTTGCAGGAAAACGTTGTGTCCTTTTATGAAGCCGTTGAAAGAATGAATCAAGGGCTACCTGTTATTGACAAAATCTATAACCAACACCTTGGATGGCAATTTCTATTTACAATGAAGCAAAATGAATATTTTATATTTCCGGCAGAAGGGTTCGACATTAAAGAAATTGATTTAATGAACCCTATAAATAATAACCTCATTAGTCCTAATTTATTTAGAGTGCAAAAGATCGCCACTAAAAATTATTTCTTCAGGCATCATTTGGAAACATCAGTCGAAGAAAAGAAAGAGCTAAAGAATATTGCTTACAGGAATATTCGAAGTGAGCAAAATGTAGAAAAAATTGTAAAGGTCCGAATCAACCATATTGGGCAAATTGTAAAGATCGGTGAATATTAAAGCAAGACATTATGATCAAACGAACCCTCTACTTTGGCAACCCCGCATACCTCAGCACCACCCTGGAGCAGCTGGAAATAAAGATACTGGACACAGGCGAAACCAAAACAGTACCTATAGAGGATATTGGCGTGCTCATACTCGACAACCAGCAGATTACCATCACGCAGGCGCTTATGGCCAAACTGCTTGCCAATAACACTGCGCTGATAACCTGCAATAACACCCACCATCCGGTGGGTTTATTTTTGAATCTTGACGGCAATACCCTCCAGAGTCAGAAATTTAAAACACAGCTTGATGCTTCTGAGCCTCTGAAAAAGCAACTGTGGCAGCAGACCATAACAGCTAAAATACAAAATCAGGCAGCTGTGCTGGGACAGCAAATGCCACAACATGCCGGCAGCCTGTTCAAAGCGCCAGACAAATCGCTGATGAACTATGCCAAAGAAGTAAAAAGCGGAGACACTGATAATATGGAAGCGGTGGCAGCGGGTTACTATTGGAAAAACCTGTTTCCCTCCTTCCTTAACTTCAGGCGCGACCGTGAGGGCGACCCACCCAATAATCTGCTGAATTATGGCTACGCCATAGTAAGGGCCGTTGTGGCGCGCAGCCTTGTGGGCAGCGGCCTCTTGCCTACGCTAGGCATCCACCACCGCAACCAGTATAACGCTTATTGCCTTGCCGATGATATTATGGAGCCCTACAGGCCGTATGTTGATAAGGTAGTATGTAGCATAGTAGATATGAATGGTAAGTATCTGGAAATAACGCCCAACATGAAAAAACAACTGCTGGCAATACCGGCAATGGATGTAATGATTGATGAGCAAAGCAGCACGCTATTGAACGCTGTGCAGCGCACCACAGCCAGCCTGGCAAAATGCTATGAGGGGAGGGTGAGAAAAATACTATATCCGGTGATAGGTAACTGAGCCGCTATGAAATATGTTTGACCGTCTAAATGCATATCGCATTATGTGGGTACTTGTATTTTTCGATTTGCCCACTGAGACAAAGGAAGAACGCAAAAAGTATGCGAAGTTCCGTAAAGATACGCTGGCCGATGGTTTCCAGATGTTTCAGTTCAGCATATACATGCGCCATTGCAGCAGTAAGGAAAATGCAGATGTGCATATAAAACGGGTAAAGAGCCGCCTGCCCGATAAGGGGCATGTGGGCATAATGTGTGTTACCGACAAACAGTTTGGCATGATGGAGATATTTCGCGGCCATGAGCCTGTGGATACGCTGCCCCCACCCCAGCAATTGGAATTGTTTTAAAATAGGAATGAAAAAACGAGCCAAAACTCCTTTTTTCATTCCTAAAAATAGGCTAAAACCATTACTGGTAAAGGCCTGTAGCGATTGGTGTTGTTTAAGAACTCCAAGCTACAAATAATGAAAGCAAATCACAACATAGAGCTTTAGTGACCCCTGTCTTTCTAAGTTGTTTAAGAACTCCAAGCTACAAATAATGAAAGCAAATCACAACTACGAAAAGCTAATGCCAACTTGTGAAAGGTTGTTTAAGAACTCCAAGCTACAAATAATGAAAGCAAATCACAACACTTGCAATGATAGTTACATGATGTATTATGTTGTTTAAGAACTCCAAGCTACAAATAATGAAAGCAAATCACAACTATGCTAGGGGATGGCATAGATAGCCAAGGTTGTTTAAGAACTCCAAGCTACAAATAATGAAAGCAAATCACAACATTGAAGCTGATAGGGTGTAAAGGTCTTGGTTGTTTAAGAACTCCAAGCTACAAATAATGAAAGCAAATCACAACCTTTAGCTTTAAAGCTTCGCAAAGGCTGTGTTGTTTAAGAACTCCAAGCTACAAATAATGAAAGCAAATCACAACTCGCCTGGTCGGCTTACCGATATTTTGGTGTTGTTTAAGAACTCCAAGCTACAAATAATGAAAGCAAATCACAACGTTTTTCTTCAGTGCTGCAACAAAATCCGTGTTGTTTAAGAACTCCAAGCTACAAATAATGAAAGCAAATCACAACCTGCCCTTGCCATTAAATGTAGTCCAATCAGTTGTTTAAGAACTCCAAGCTACAAATAATGAAAGCAAATCACAACACTCTCTTTACAAAGACATCAAGCCTAAAGGTTGTTTAAGAACTCCAAGCTACAAATAATGAAAGCAAATCACAACAGACGGGCTAACCGTTTACTATGGGGCTGAGTTGTTTAAGAACTCCAAGCTACAAATAATGAAAGCAAATCACAACGCTTTTGTAGTATCTCCGTTTTCGTTTGCGTTGTTTAAGAACTCCAAGCTACAAATAATGAAAGCAAATCACAACTTGAAGCCATGCGGTCTGACTTATCCATCCGTTGTTTAAGAACTCCAAGCTACAAATAATGAAAGCAAATCACAACCATTTCAGGGAACTTGTCATCACCTACAAGTTGTTTAAGAACTCCAAGCTACAAATAATGAAAGCAAATCACAACGCAAGACCTTTACACCCTATCAGCTTCAATGTTGTTTAAGAACTCCAAGCTACAAATAATGAAAGCAAATCACAACACACCAGAAACATGGGCGGCGGTGCAAACAGTTGTTTAAGAACTCCAAGCTACAAATAATGAAAGCAAATCACAACTCCTAATTTTTAAGGGGTAAAGAAAGTAAGTTGTTTAAGAACTCCAAGCTACAAATAATGAAAGCAAATCACAACGCCGGATTTGAGGGATGCAAAAATAGATGCGTTGTTTAAGAACTCCAAGCTACAAATAATGAAAGCAAATCACAACCAGAATATCTTTGCTGGAGCGTAATTTCAGTTGTTTAAGAACTCCAAGCTACAAATAATGAAAGCAAATCACAACTGTGTTTGCCATTGTTCGCGGATTTTTAAGTTGTTTAAGAACTCCAAGCTACAAATAATGAAAGCAAATCACAACTGAAATCGTAACGGGGAAAAAAGCAAAGCGTTGTTTAAGAACTCCAAGCTACAAATAATGAAAGCAAATCACAACAATGCTATGGTAGTTGTTGGTAGGCTGACCGTTGTTTAAGAACTCCAAGCTACAAATAATGAAAGCAAATCACAACTGATATTATTTGTGTACAAAAAAATGGGGGGTTGTTTAAGAACTCCAAGCTACAAATAATGAAAGCAAATCACAACACTATTTACAGGGCGGGCAATGATGCTTTTGTTGTTTAAGAACTCCAAGCTACAAATAATGAAAGCAAATCACAACGTCAAATGATGCTCACACGAGTATCTCCAAGTTGTTTAAGAACTCCAAGCTACAAATAATGAAAGCAAATCACAACGCATTGAGTGATACGCTAGCAGACCTAACAGTTGTTTAAGAACTCCAAGCTACAAATAATGAAAGCAAATCACAACATAACGGCAGCAGCAAAGTTACCGTAGTAGGTTGTTTAAGAACTCCAAGCTACAAATAATGAAAGCAAATCACAACAGGGCGCATCAGCACAAGTTCCACTTACGGTTGTTTAAGAACTCCAAGCTACAAATAATGAAAGCAAATCACAACCCTGAATCATAAAGTAAAGACACCGGAAGAGTTGTTTAAGAACTCCAAGCTACAAATAATGAAAGCAAATCACAACTGAACCCTTTTTGGTAAGGGAATCCTTTACGTTGTTTAAGAACTCCAAGCTACAAATAATGAAAGCAAATCACAACGTGCGGATTCGAGCAATGATGCACGATCAGGTTGTTTAAGAACTCCAAGCTACAAATAATGAAAGCAAATCACAACAGGGTAAATGGCGATGAGTACGAAATACAAGTTGTTTAAGAACTCCAAGCTACAAATAATGAAAGCAAATCAAAACGGGCCTACTACGGTATCAGTTAACGTTGCCGTTGTTTAAGAACTCCAAGCTACAAATAATGAAAGCAAATCACAACTCCCTACTAGATCACAAGAAACCCACAATACCCCCATAAACAAAACGTGTTGGGCCATGTTTATCCCCTTCGTAAATTTGTGCTGCATTTATAGGTTTTCCTACTCAAGTGCCATCTGATCTCGCACACATATCCCTGGTAATCCAATTCCAGGATACGCGGGTAATTTCCGGGCATTTTGAGGCACCGGGTGAGGCATAAAATTCCCCAACCAGCTATCAAATTAATCAAACGAATCAAAAAAATCACAGTTCAGACGAGGTAGAAGTGGGTAAAAACGGGGCATAAAAATTACCCACGGCATCATTCAGATAAATCAAATCCTTAGCCGGCAAAAATCCCCCACGCTGGTAAAAGTGGGGTATAAACGGGAAATGTGAAATATTTTTAATAATATTACCAAAACCAGCCACAGTAAAGGATTACAGCAAAATAAACCACCAAATAAAATGCCCCATATCAGCAACATTTTTATTTGTATAAAAGTGGGGCATTCACAAAATGATCTTTCCGCCTTAGCGGTAAAACTACTATTTCAGCTACCGGAAATCGACCGGAAAAAACCAGAAACCGCCAATCGGAAAATACCTGATATTCCATCCCGATATCTCTCAGGACCTGCGCAAACACTATTTTCAAACAAACCGGAAAGCGAACATGAAATCAGCACTACCCAACACGCCCCCAATAGATATTCCCCTGCCAGATCAGGCCGCACGTGCTGCGGGGCCAAATACAGTTCCCCCACAACAACAGCGCAGAGCTACCTTTTTTCCGGCGGAGCCTTTGGCCATGTCATCCTGAGCGAAGCCGAAGGGGCCTTTTCTTTGGTACTTTTCGTGCCTGTCCCGAAGCATTTCGGGAGCGAAGCAAAAGAAAAGTAAGGTAACGCATGATGACTCGTGACTAAACTTGCCCAAGATCTTCAGCAAAGGAGGCGATTAGCGCAGCTCTATCAGCTCAACCGTAGTAATCACCCTGTTCTCATAATTAATAATATCCAGCGATGAAACGGTACCCTGTATGGCAAACTCCTCCGCATTCCATTTATCCACAACCCCCTTTATCCTATGTACATCCAGACTATTAGCAATGCTCATATGCGGTATGTAGCTCACATCCAGCCGCAGGTACCGCCACAGTTTACGGCTATACAACCGGTCGTGCAGCTTCGTGATACCACTAAAGCCCTCATCGGGCACCAGGAAGGCATCGTAGTAAGCACTGAATGAGTCTTTGTTAACAACAGTGCACCGCAGTGTAAACGGGATAGCAGCCATACCCGCCACCTGCTTCTTTACCTCTGTGGCAAACTCATCCAGCTCCATATCAGGCACAGAGAACACTATGGTGAAATGCGGCTCTATGATGTTGTACAGTGTATTGTGCTCACGCCTGCACAGCTGTATCCGCTCATAGTCCGCCGGTGCCAGGTCCGGATAAGCAACCACATGAAGGTTCATCTATCGTTTGATTTATTTACTACCACTTAATTATTAACATCAACCTTTGCGTCTCAGCCCCCACTACCCTTCTCCCACACTTACGACTTATGACTCCCAACTTACGACTAACTAAGATTATTTACTTTTATTAAAAATAAAACATACCTTTGCGTAGATATTGGCTCCTGCCTTTGCTTTTTCTGCATTAGATTAGTTTAAATTCTTCTCTCTCAGTTCTCGCTTTTTCAGCTGCTTTTTGAAAACTAATAAATCTATCATTTTAAAGTTAGCAACAAAAACTAGAAATAATATATGAGTGAATCTTTTGCCAAAAAAGAAAAAACCAAGAAAAAAGCTAAAGACAAGCAGGCTAAAGCAGAGAAAATGCAGCAGCGTAAAAGTCAGAATACCAAAGGCAGAAGCCTTGAAGATATGATGGCTTATCTCGATGAGAATGGAAATATTACATCTACGCCGCCTGATGGCAGAGTGCGAAAAGAAATTAGCCTCGATGACATACAACTAGGTGCAGCACGTGTAATACCCGAAGAGATCGTAAGGAACGGTATAGTAACCTTCTACAATGACGCCAAGGGATACGGCTTTATCACAGACGACAAGTCGCAGGAAAGCATCTTCTTCCATAGCAGCACGCTCTCCGTGTCCATCAAAGAAAGAGACAAGGTGACGTTTGAAAAAGAAAGAGGCCCTAAAGGCTACAATGCGGTGAAAATCAGTAAAAAGTAAATTCAATAACAATAAACAGTAACAATTAAAAACAAAAACAATGCAACAAGGAACAGTAAAATTTTTCAATGCAACAAAAGGCTTCGGCTTTATTACTCCGGAAAATGGTAGCCAGGATATTTTCGTACACGTTTCAGGTCTTTATGACGAAATCCGTGAGAACGATAAGGTAACCTACGAAGTACAGAACGGTAAAAAAGGTCTGAATGCAGTGAACGTTCGTATCGCTTAATTATCTATACGTACTAAACTGAATATAGTACCATTAAAAAAGAATAAGCTCCTTCCGGAGCTTATTCTTTTTTATGCAACCCATACTTTGAATTTCTCCCGGCTCATAATGCTGGTGTAGGCCTGGTCTATAAACAATGTCGTAGCCAGGTTCTTGCTGTTATTCAGCTCTGAAAACAGCGGCACATAGTGGCTATCCTTCTTCTGCGACATAAGTATGAACTTGCGCAGCTGCAGCCATATCGGGAACCGCGGCCCCACAATGGTACACGTGATCTCCTGTATATCACCACTTACATTTATTACGTAGCTGATATCCAGCTCACCTGGCTGGTCGGCACTAAATGGTATTGTTATCGGACTGGTCATTTTTCAACTTTTAATGGTTAATCAACTCACTCTCGTTTCCACGCTTCGGGGCTACAGAAAGTATATAATTATAAGCGAACTCAAAGTGACGCAGGCACGCAATAAGCTATGCTACCAGGCGCACCAAATGGAATGAATATGGGATCACCTTTTAAGATGATGGTACTCTATTTATCACGCTTTACAACGGTGCCCAGCAATGTAAGTTTGATGGATGCTCCTTTACCGTCGCAGAAGCTTACCAGGCGCAGTTGTTTAAGCTCGGCAAGTGTAGGCAGCAGGCTATCTGACGAGACAGCTAATTCGCTCGCTATCTGGTAAGCGGTAACGGTTGGCCTTGGCTGTATCTCGCGGGCACTGATCTCTTTGATCTTCCTGAACACTACATTTTCTATCGACATAACTTAATTTTAACTAGTGACCTATATCTTGCCACGGCTCAACTTGTTTAGCAACGATACATACCCTGCTTTCGCAGCATCTGGCAGCTGTTGTATCACCTCTGCCTGTATATGCGGGTAAGAACGCTCGTCCTTCCACTCTATAATGCCATCCCATTTCTTCTGAAACTCGGGAGAAACCGATCGTACTATCCTGGTAAATGAAACTTCAAATTGACGCCGTAACTCTGGTGTAGTTAACATGGGGAGGAGATAAAGAACTGATATATCTAAAGGTAATCAATTAATTCCATATTATACGTTTTTTTTAATTAAACGCAAAATTGGATTCCCGGATATCCAATTCATTCCATCTATAAAAACCCTTTGCAATGAGCACTACCGCATTTACACTCCTTCTTGCCATCATGATGCGTTGGCCCATAGTTGCAGGTCAGTTCTTCGCCGGGCTTTATATCGCGCAGCGCATAAAACTCCACATTGTAGCCACTAACCCTAAGATACGTATTAGGCCCGCATGAATGGTTGATGTACTTCATTTCGTTGCTGTCTCCGGTGGCATCGAGCGCTTCACCATTCCATAGCTCCACAATGGCTATCGAATCAGAAAGCGACTCCTTTACTTTCTGTCTTGCCTTGCGTTTTGAGATGATCACCCCTGCCAGCGACCCTATTTTCTTCCTGGCCGGTATTTTGCCCTTTGCATAGGCTCCCAGCCCGTGTATCCGGCTTTTTGAGACACTCAGCGGGTAGTACACTTTAAACTCGTCGGCCATGCTTATACGTTTTAACATCCGTCCCGGATGATCGTCTAAAAATAGGAATTTCAGGCAAGATATAATCTGCAAATTACCGGATCTTTAGCGCGATAATACACACCGATGCGTTGAGGCACAAGCAATAACGAACATAAAAAGTCCGCACCTGGAGCCGTTCACCAGGTGCGGAATAAGAGAATCGATTGCACTACTTATGTGTCGTTATTATAACACCGTTCTTTTCCTTTATCTTTTCATTATCGTCTTTATACTTGATCTTACCATTGGCCTTTTCCTTATACTTAACTTTGCCTACCTCATCGCCACCTGTTGATGTAGGCATATTACCCGCCATGGCGTTCATCCTTATCGTATCAACCCGCATAGTTCCTGTAGAATCATGAATGATGAAGTTGTTTACTACTGCACCTGTTACGGCATAAATGGTGTCGTGCGTCCTTGGCTCCACTATAAATTCAAGCGGTTCGTTTGTCTCGTCGTTCACTATCTCGCCCAGCGAATTGTCCACCCTGGCGGAAACCTCCTTGCTGCTGCGCAGGTCCATATACTTTAATGAGGGCTGAGGAAAGAAACTACCCGCGTACTTGCGATGTACTGTAGTGGTGGTAGTGGTGGTTACTGTAGTAGAGTCTTGAGTGGCCGGCGTATTAGTGCCAGTATTGCTGCACGATGCCGCGCCAATAATGACCAGGGAACCGACCGCATAAAATAATGTCTTTGTCATTGATGTTGGTTTGATTTACCATGATATTAAAAAAATCAAGCCATGGTAACTCAAACCAACAAATGACCTATAGTACCAAACAGGAAAACTAGCTAACAGGTTCGTGCTCCTTTACATACTCCATCACTTTGTCCACCATCTTCTTAGACCCTATGAAAATAGGCACGCGCTGGTGAAGCTCTGTAGGAGTTATATCAAGTATGTTCTGTGATCCGGATACAGCCTTGCCGCCTGCTGCTTCCAGTATAAAGGCCATAGGATTGCATTCATATTGCAGGCGCAGCTTACCGTTTACATTGCTCTTGTCTGCAGGGTACATGAATATCCCACCCTTGAGGAGTGTGCGGTGCATATCGGCCACCATGGAGCCTATGTAACGATGAGAGAATGGACGTCCCTCTTCCTTATTGCTTTCCATACAATAGTTAAGGTAAGACTGCATACCATCGCTAAATTTTATACTGTTTCCCTGATTGAGGGAATATATCTTGCCATTCTCCGGACACTTCATATTAGGATGACTGAGGCAGAATTCACCAATTGAAGGCTCCAACGTAAAACCATTTACACCAAGGCGGGTAGCATATACCAGCATAGTGCTTGATCCGAAAATGACGTAACCCGCTGCCATCAGGCGATTGCCGGGCTGCAGAAAATCGGCTTCAGTGCAAGACTTGCCCAGCTCGCTCACCCTTCGGTAGATAGCGAAGATGGTACCTATAGGTGCGTTCACGTCAATGTTCGAAGAACCATCAAGGGGATCGAAAAGAACCACATATTTTGAGTTCAGCGAAAACGTATCTTCATAAGAAAGATGCTCATCGTTCTCTTCCGATGCTATACCCGCGCACTCTGTAGAGTTTTTGAGAATTTTTATCAGTGTGTCATTAGCGAAAATATCTAGTTTCATCTGCTCTTCACCCTGTACGTTGGTAGCTCCATGCTTACCAAGTATATCTACCAGCCCGGCGCGACGCACCTGGTTGTTTATGATCTTTCCAGCAAGACCAATGTCCCTGAGCAGGGCTGAAAGGTCTCCTGTTGCCTGTGGAAATTTCCGTGTCTCCCTGATGGTAAACTCATCCATCGTTATTAAGTTGCTCTGCGACATTATATAGATTTATTGTTGTCGCAAAATTAACAAGAAGATTGGAAAGAAAACGCATTTATTGCTCGTTGTGCTAGTAGACTATGGCATCACTTGCCGCCATTAGCCCGCAGATCGCGCCTGCAGCTGCTATCCATTACAGGCACATTGCCTGCCATACCCGGCAGCGCACGGTTGGTGTTTATAGCGTAGTACATGAGGCACCGCGGATTTATGCAGTGATTAAGGTGTGCAGCATCTTCGTGGGCAACGACCATTGGGGAGCCCAGGTTCACAAGCCCCATAATGTGACATAGCTCATGCTCCAGCACGCTTGTTTCAAGTGCCACGCGCGACACCTGTCCAAACCCACCCGAGTTAGTAAAGATATCCTTGCCGAACAGGCAGATAGACGTATTGCGGTAAGCAAAACCCAGTGTAGTTAACGATGTATCGAATCCGTCAGTTACCAGTATGTAGATTGCCACGTTGTGGCCAGCCGTATAGGCCGTCCGGTTCTTCCTTTCGGTGATCGCGGCAGAATCTACTGTGAAAGTGTTTCCATTAGCCGCAATCTGGGTTTGATTGATGACAATGCCGCCAGGCTTATTACAGATGCTATCGAGGAAGATCGTAAGATTGGCTATTGTAGAAGCGTCCAACATGTAGCCGGGCATGTACTGTACCTCTATGGTCATTGAAGAATAGGTAGACGCGCTAAGTATGTCCATTGCAGACTTGCCCAACGCCTGGTTGCTGTAGCCGTTAGGCAATACTTCCGGGTTTACACTATTATCCTTTTTACAGGAGTACATCAGTAATATCATGCATGAAAACAGGAGACACTTCCTCATATTGTCCAATTTAAAAAGCCTATGCAAAAATCCTGCCGCGTCACTAATCTGTACTTATCCGCCCTTTGTGATATTCATTTTGTAACAGGGAAAAACAAATGGAATCCTCCATTTTGCCATTTTTGTAAAAATGCGACCGTAAGAGTCCTTCCCTGGTAAAATTGTTTCTATTCATCAGCCTTAGTGAAGGTTCGTTTTGCGGGCTCACATAGGCCTCTATGCGGTTCAAGTTCATTTTTTCAAAACCATACCTGATTATCTCCGCTATGGCTTCGCTCATTATCCCCTTTCCCTTCATCGTTTCATCTATCATCCGGTAACCGAGCTCTGCACGAGAATGCTCCTTGTACCAGTTGTGAAAACCACTCTTACCAATTGCCTTCCCGCTCTTCTTATCAAAGAGCATAAATGACTTTATTGTTGTGCGGTAGTTCGAAAGCCCCAATTGCAAATTATTCCGTTCCTTTTCAAGCTCTTCACGGGTTAATATACCCATATGGTGCATAATCTCATCCTCGCTGTAAGAAGTGAAAAGTTCTGCTATGATCTCCGGGCTGAGTTCTTTAAGCCACAATCGCTTTGTCTCAAGTACCACCTGATCCAATGCTGGCCTTTCTTTCTGCCTTGGTTCTGGCTGCCCGCCCCCTAGCTGAAAAAGGTTTATGTGCTGTCCTTCAGGAGTACTGATGGTAATATTATCACTACCCTGCTCTTTGAGCCCCGTCATTCCCGCTGCTTTCAATTTGCTGATCTTTGCTGTCATGTCTGCAGCAAAATATGTTATTGCCGGCTTACTGAAATGATCTGACTGGTGCAGGCCCACGATACTCAAGCCATCGGAAATAATGGCCCAGGGATAAGGGGAAGTGAATTTTGAAACGGCTTTAAAGCCAAGCTGTTCCCAAAAAACAAGCGACTCGTCCAGGTTTTTAACCGGGTGTGCATATTCAGCAAATAAACCAACGGTTTTGTTTACGTATTTCTTTGTATTAAAATAGTCCGTCTGCGGCATAGTAAGCATACCAGGGCCGGGGGGCTGAGAGAATCCTTCAACCATACCAACCAGGCTAATAATGAGTCCATCAGGCGATTCAAAAACAAAGCGTTTCAGTGTATCCGCTTTCTTAGCCCGCTGCGTAAACTTTACGCTCTTTTTTTCAAGCGCCGAAACTATCGTATCGATATGTGCGGTGTAGTAGGTCAGGGCCATATACGGCTTCGGATCCTTTCGAAGCATTATGAGTACCGCTCCGTCTGTAACCTGTATCCAGGGGAAGGGCCATTCGGCCCGGAATAACTCTTTGAAACCAAGCTTCTGGTAAAAAGCAAGCGAAGTTTCAAGATCGGGCGAAGCTATAGTGAAAGCAGTAATCTCACCAAGAAAAGGGGTGGGTGATTTTTCCATAACGCACAAATAATTAGCGGTTTGAAGATAGCACTTTGTATTCTTTATGCTTTCGTTTACGCCGCAATGAGTAATTTTACACGACGAAGTTAATGACTGTTATGAAAGCGCTACTCAACATCCTTACTGTTACACTCCTTCTTACCTGCTTTTCGCTTAGCTCGCAGGCGCAGTTTACAACCGCCTATATAGGAGTAAACGGACTTACCTGCTCCCAATGCTCGCGCACGGTGGAGCTGAGCATTCGCAAGCTTGATTTTGTGGCAGACGTACAAATGAACCTTGAGCATACTGAGGGAAAGATCATTCTGAAAAAGAATAAGAAAGCCGATATAGAGAAAATAGCCCAGGCGGTAGTCAATGCAGGCTTCTCCGTACGGTATATGCATGCCGACCTGAACATGAATAATTCTGTAACCGCCACCGGCACGTGTGTTAACTACGATGGCGACCAATACGTGCTTACAGAAACGCCAAAAAGCCCATTACAAGGCACTGTAAAACTGAAGTTCATAGGCAAAAAATACCAGGCTAAAAATGAATTCAAGAAGGCAGAAGCCCATATGAATGATAAGTGTGGCGCCGCTACTACTGGTAAGGTTTACCATGTAACTATATAATCACCGTAGACTAATTGTTCTGCGCACCCTGTTTTATCCAGTCTAAGATCGCTGAGATCTGCGATGAAGACAATGCAGGATATGGGGCCTTAGGCATAATGCCGGTGCTGACTTCCACATATAGCAGGCTTGCAGTTGGTGCACCCGCAGATACCAGGTGTTTTGCAATGATACTATTATAGGCCTCACTGCTATCAAAACTAATGTGATCATTCCCATTGTTGGCGCCAAGATGGCAATCGCCATTCAAGGCACAACTTGTTTCAAGTATTGGAAGTATGTCCTGCCTGAAACTGTAGGACGGGATGGGCATCTGCGCCTCATGGGTACAGGAAATCATCACTGTAATACTGAAGAGCACTACAGTGATGATCATTAGTACCTTCTTTCTATTCTTCATACTGAAACAAATTCGGAATATTGTTTGCTATAGTCGCAGACAAAGATGGATTGATGGTGTAGGTATTTGTAGTGTCTTGCGTACTGAAATTCACTACAGAAAGCAGCGCACCATAGTCACAACTCATATGAATAAACTGGTTGCCATCTTTTGTAAGGACATATGGCGCCAATGCACCGGTGCGCATTAGCATGGTCACTGTCTTCAAGTTGGCTGCCGACCCGATCTCGTAAGAGAAATTCACAAGATTAGTGCCTGTTTGATGGGCCGAGGTATCTGCCATCCCCTGCAGCTTCATGAACATGAATCCCTGGGAAGTGGAGCCAAACCACATATCCGTATTAGACACGTAACCTGTGTTAGTAAAGGCGGTTGGCTGCAATGCATTGGTAGTTGCATCCAGCCCCACAGTAAACATCACCTGGTCATAGGTGCCAACGGGTGCCTTTCCTATCAGGTATTCTTCACTGTCTATTGATTTGAGCACTACAGCTCCCGGAATGGTATACATTGTACCGTTGACATTGTGCAACATAACGTTAGAAATATAAACCTGGGCTGTCGTTAGTCCGAATTGCCGGCCGCTCGCATCCCTGTATAATTCCGTTGAAGACTCAACTTCATTGGTATCTATATCGGTGTGTATATGAAAATAGAAAGTGCCTTTGGATGCCTCTGTGTTTTTCTTATGGCATGAGCTAATACAGAAACACAGAACGAAAATTGAAGCAGAAAGAATTGAAAATTGAAAAGCAGTATGTTTTTTCATGTTTATGTTTTTTGAAAATGTTTTTAAATCACCTTTAGCCGCCCTGCCTCAGGGGTACGGGCACGAAAAAAGCAGTTACTAAAATGAATACTGAAGGCCGGCAAGAATATTTGATTTCAGGGCCATTTGTGTACCATTCAGGTTTTGATATACGGGTATACCGTACTCTACCATTACCCGGAAGTGTTCCAGTACACGTTTCATGGAATAGAAATTCAGACCGGCATATACGTTCCCTACTTGGCCACCATAATTTGCGGTATTGGCTGTGGGATCATTTGTTTCATATACTGGTATCGCCGATGCAGGGTCGGAGCCAGATATCTTGCCCGTGTATACTCCTTCGGCTCTCAGCGTGCCACTTAAGAAAGGCAGAAAGCTGTAACCAGCCCAGGCTGAAGCATGATACAAGTTGCCGAATTTATACCCCAGTGAATTATAGTTCATCTTTACATCTGCACCTGCATCTGCACCCCAATACAGCTTGCGGTACTTGAATGCGTATGTGATACCAGGAGCTATACTAACAGAGCCTGTACCCGTCTGCATATCATAAGGCAGCCGTTGGTTGTCGCCGAGCATAGTAGTACCTGTAGCTTTTATAGTGCCTGTTGGCAGGCCTATTCCCAGGCTACCTATGATGCGCCGCGTAGCACTGCCCGAAAAATTATACAATGCGGACAGGCGGGTGTCTGAAAAGCCGGAAGATGAAGACAGCATAGTCATATCACCCATTGTCATGCCTGGCATGTGCATCATGCTGCTCATGTTCATGCTCATATCTGTAAGCATAAAGCCTCCCATGGCCATAAGTGTCAGCCGGTCGGTCACTCCGTACATGGCCATTACCATATGCATTTGCATAGTCATGGTTTCCGGGGCCATCATATAATTTTTGTACACAGTGTTATCGCTGGCCTTCGTAGTACCGATATTATTACCATTCATCATGGTATTCACATAGGTATACGTAACCATCCACTTTCCTTTGCTGTGAATGTGATCTGTCATTATGCCGAGCGGAGCTTGCGTATCTCCTGCACAGCCACAAATTCCGGAACAGGAATTAGCGCTGTCCCCTGCGGTAATATTACTGGTCTGCCCATAACTTCGGGCAAAAGAGATGCCGCAAAGTAAGAGCAGAAATATCTTTTTGAATTTCATGCTATCTGTTTTTTTAAAGTTCATGTAAATACGTGTGCTGCCTGCCCTGAGCGGGAGGAACACAGAACTACTACTAAAAAACATTAAGCGGACGGGGGGTGGAAGACAGACCCGTGATATGCGATTGTCTCCAGCTCATTAAAATTAAAATACTTTATGGGTGTTACAGCCACGTGGTATTCCTTCATTACAAATCTTTCGCTGGAGTAAAAGAGTGTAATATTCTGTTCTTCCTTCTGATTGCGCTGACCCGGAGCCTGTTCCTTGCCTTCTTTGGCGAGCTTCTTCTTAAGACAACACTTACCGTCGCAGTGCAGCTTCGGCTTACTCCGGTTTTCACACAGGTTTTTGGCAATAAAATCTTTGTTAGCATAATACTGCGCCACTATCATCACCTGGTTAAAGGTTTGTAGCAAGATGCCCACAAGGGCGAATATGGCGAACAGTTTTTTCAACCTGAATGATTCTGATCAGTTTTACAGGCTAAAATTACTTACAACTGCTATTATTACCTAAATTTACCTGTTCAAAATTTATGAAAAAGGCCGCTGCCCTCTTGTTTGGTATGGTTCTTTGCTTTTCAGTTAAAGCACAAGAGCTGTATAACCTCACGCTACCTGCAAGTACGCTGCCCAAGGGGACGGTAGGAGTAAGACTTTTTAACGAAAGCTATAGTGAATCGGGACTGATACGTAAAATAACGGAGCTGAAAGTGATGTACGGTATATCTCCAAAGATTACCGTTACGTTTACTGGTGTTGCCTCAGACTACCATTCATTATATCTGCCTGTAGACTTTATTCTTCATGACCATTCAGGAGCCGGCACACCACCATCTGCAAATATTCCCGAACCGACACCAAACCCATACATCTTTGCAGGCTGCGACCTGTATGCGCAATATCGCTTCTTGTCACAGGACCGGCAGAATACCCATTTCAGGATGGCGGCATTTGGTGAGGCATCATATGTCCGTATTGCTTCACATCTGGGCGAGCCCAAATTACTCACGCACAACAGTGGATTTGGCGCAGGATTGATCTCTACTTATCTTAAGTCTCACTTTGCGGGTACAGTGACGCTGGGCTATGTGGTCCCAACGGAGTACAACGGCAATGCATTTGACAAGTATGGCGGTATCTTTCCTACTACCATCAAATACGGAAATGCATTTAACTACAACCTGGCTTTCGGGTATCTGCTTTTCCCGAGGCACTACACAACTTACAACCAAACGAACCTGAATCTGTACCTGGAATTCCTGGGCAGATCTTATGGCCCGGCACATGTTACCCAAAAGGATGGTACTGTGACAAGCTACATAGCTAACACTCCATTTCTTAGTGGGGGCACTTACATGGATATAAGTCCCGGCGTACAACTTATTATCAAATCTTCTGTTCGTGTTGATCTTTCGGTCGGCCTGCCTTTTATCAATTCTTCGTTCATTCATCAATATCCACTCTACTACATAGGTCTGCAGCGATATTTTTTCTTCCGGAAACATAATTCAGAGAAAACTGATTAAATTTGATATCATGAGACCCGTCGTATATATATCAGCAATCGCCATCATCGGCCTGTTTTTTGCCGGCGGTTGCCAGCCAAAGGGAACAGAGATAACGGGCGGAGGTAAGGGAGGTACCTATACAATACATATAACCGGAGAGCACCACGGTGAGTTGCTGGACACGTGCATGGTTTACATAAAGTATAATTCAATGGACGCACCATCCACTGGTGTCTACGACGATTCTGAAAAATGCCTGCTCTTTGATGGTGTGCCCGTCGCTGCGTTCGATAGTTTGCTGGAAGGAAATTATTATGTGCTGGCCGTTGGCTACCATGGTGCTTACTCTCCTCCCAACGTAAAAGGAGGCAAAACAATAACAGTATCTGGCCCCGTACATATAGTGAGCGATACAACACCTACGTATCAATATAATCTCTGATCTTGATATCGCGGAGCTGACCATGATATTTTCCCTGTTAAAAAAACCGTAAATAATCGTACTTTCGCGGCCTGTTTATCTTTATTGTTTAATTGATGTTGCGGCAGGAGCCTATTAAAGCAAAATTGCATATTGTGGCGCGAGCAAGGGACTACAACCAGTTATTAAAGCCAAATCTTAGTGGCATGGTGGTGTTCAGCAGCGTTATTGGCTACCTGATGGCCCCCAATGTTCATTTTGCATGGAACGATATGGTGCTGTGGCGCCAGATCATTACGCTATTCCTTGGGGGCATGCTGGTAACCGGCGGTGCCAATACCATAAATCAAATACTGGAGCACGAAAGTGATTCTTTGATGAACCGCACGCGTACGCGGCCTCTTCCTGACGGTCGTATGAGCCGGTCTGAAGCATGGGTTTTCGCCGCAGTTACAGGCATTGGCGGCGCTCTGTTGCTTGCTTATTTCTTTAATCCGCTTGCCGGAGGCCTTAGTTTCCTTTCACTCCTGCTCTACGCATTTGCCTATACACCCATGAAAAAGGTGCACCCGGTGGCAGTGCTTATAGGTGCCATTCCAGGCGCCTTACCTCCATTGATAGGCTGGGTGGCTGCAACAGGCAACCTTACACTTGGTGGCTGGATATTGTTCTCACTTCAATTTTTCTGGCAGTTCCCGCACTTCTGGGCCATTGCCTGGGTGGCGTTCGACGATTACAGCAGGGCCGGCATACGTATGTTGCCTACCCGTGAGAAAGAAACACGTTTTACAGGAATCCAGTGCATGCTGTACAGCCTGGTGCTTATACCAATGGCCATGGTGCCGCATGCTATCGGACTTACCGGCAATATTGGAATGTGGGTGTGTGTGCTATGTGGCATGATGTATTTTGCAGCCTCTGTGCTGTTTTATGTGCATAACGATCATAAGTCGGCGCGAAGAGTAATGTTTGCATCTTTCATTTACCTGCCAACCATTTTACTGGCTTTGGTGATTGATAAAATGTAACCAACGATTTTTATTAGTGAATTTTAATTTTTAACAACATGAGTGCGATAATGCAGCAGGCCGTGGGGCGGAAGAAGATACATCCGCAGAAGTTTATGATGTGGCTGGCAATGGCCAGCATGAGCATGGCGTTTGCCGGACTGACGAGTGGATACATGGTGCGCGAGGCACAGGGCAACTGGAGGCTTTACAACTTACCGCAACTATTTACTTTTTCTACCGTGGCTATCGTCATAAGTAGTTTTACCATGATACTTGGAGTAAAGGCCTTCAAAGCGCGGCAAATGCCCCGGTACCGCCTCATGATCTCAGCCACACTTATTTTAGGCTTGTTGTTTGGTGCACTTCAGTTTGGCGGCTTTTACCAACTTTATCATCAATTGCAGCAGGTTCGTATAAACGGGCAGGTACTTAATACGGCTTCCACAGTTCGGCTTAATGGTAACCCGAGCGAATCTTTTCTTTTTATTATAGCCGGATTACATATTCTGCATCTTTTGGGTGGAATAATTGCTTTATTATTTGTATTTTTCCGCGCTTATAGAACGAACGTAAAGACCTACAACGCTACCGGACTGGAGATTGTAGCCAGTTACTGGCACTTCCTGGATGCATTGTGGATATATTTATTTGTATTCTTTCTGGTAAATCAATAAAATTATTTAGAAATTCGCACCGGCCTGGCGGTGGCTGGTGCAGAAAACAACACACACAAGTATATAGTCTATGTCACAAACAACAGTAGTAACAGCAGCAAAAGAACCAAGCTTATGGGCTGGCGGGCGCTCTCCGTACAATGTGAGCTATGGAAAAATGATGATATGGTTCTTCCTGTTATCAGATGCGCTTACTTTTGGTGCCTTCCTGATCTCTTACGGAACTACCCGTTTTTTCAGTGCCGTTTGGCCTGACCCTAACCAGGTGTTCAAGTCTTTCCCATTCATGGGCGAGCATAATCTGCCACTGCTGTTCGTGAGCTTGATGACGTTCATCCTGATCATGAGCTCGGTAACTATGGTACTTGCCGTGCACGCGGGTCACTACAACGATAAGAAGAATGTAGCTAAATGGCTGCTTTGGACGATTGTAGGTGGTATTTGCTTCCTTGCCTGCCAGGCGTGGGAATGGACGCACCTGGGCAGCGAGTGCATAAAAGCATGGAGCAGCAATCCTTCAGAGATATCACACAGCCTTTGGGGTTCATTTACTGACATGAGCATACCTGCTGATGAATTTAAGCACTTCTTTGGCGATAAATCCCAGGCATTTGTTGCAGCTAATCATGATGTGGCGCTGCAGTCTACGCACAACTTCTTCAACTATTTCTTTACCATCACCGGTTTCCATGGTGGTCACGTAACATCAGGCGTTATCTTTAATATCCTGATACTTGTAAACACGGTGAATGGTGTATATGAGCGTCGCGGCCATTATGAAATGGTTGAAAAAATTGGTCTTTACTGGCACTTTGTGGATCTGGTTTGGGTATTCGTATTCACTTGCTTCTACCTGTTATAATCGGCCGCAATGGCAGCACTAAAAAATACTTTCATAAACTAACAATATTCTACAATGTCAGCACACACAGATAGCAATAACATACAACACTTATACGAAGGGGATCAGTCTAAGCTTTACTCAGGCGTTTTAGCCCACCACAGTGATGTGGACTCTACAGAAAGTAAAACGCAGGTAAAAAAAATATGGAAAATATTCTGGATATTACTTGCAATTACCTTAGCAGAGGTCGTGGTAGGTATGTATTTCAGCCAGCACCTGCCGGCTGCAGTAAAAGCTATCTTCTTCCTGGGGCTAACCCTGCTTAAAGCAGGCTACATTGTAGCAGTATTCATGCACCTTGGCGATGAGTTTAAGAACTTCATGGTCACAGTGCTTATACCGCTGGTATTATTTGTATGGTTCATTATAGCATTCCTTGCCGATGGCGGCTTCTGGTTGCGCATGAACAGTGAATCTCCAGCAAGACATACTATTGAACACGTTGCAAAGTGATAACAAAAAAGAGATCTAACGGCAAGTTTTTTTTAGGGATAACGGTAGCAGCTTTGCTACCGATTTCTTTTTATCTAATTACTGCTCAGCTGTCGAAAGGCAAGCTGAAGTTGCCCGGACACTATCTGATAGAAAAAATAGATAGCCAGTCTCTGAATGGAACTACGCAGCTGGATACGATCTATCACCGGGTAGGCGAACTGGAGCTTACTAACCAGTTAGGAGAAAAGGTGACACTAAATGGATCGCTCAAAGGTAAGTCCGTAGTGCTTGATTTCTTTTTTACTAATTGCAACAGCACCTGCCCTAAGCTGTCTGCAAATATGCGACAACTGCAAACCAGCTTTAAAAAGGACACCAAGAAAGAAGCCTCACTGGATACGATCGTACAGTTTATATCCATTACCGTAGACCCGGTACACGATACAGTAGCCGCCCTGCGGGCTTATGCCGACCGCGTGGGTGCTAACCACGATCGCTGGTGGTTTCTGACTGGTGACAAAAAGACGATCTATAATTTCATCCGTAATGAGTTGGGAATTGCCACCGGCCCCGGCGATGGCGGAGCAGAGGATTTTATACATACGGAGAAATTTGTTTTGCTTGATAAAGACCGCTTTATCCGTGGCTACTACGACGGCCTCAATGATACCGATGTTCGCAGGTGTGCCGACGATATAGTATTGCTGACATTGGAGCGAAAGAAGAAGAAAAAGAAATAAAGAAATTTAGTTTAATTTTTAATTATGCTCACACCTTCTCTCAAAAAGAACGATAAACAAGCTAATCTGTTTATCTGGACAGTATCTTTTGTAGTCTTTGCAGCTGTTGCTTTTCTGGTTAATTTCAAGCTTTTTAAGGGCGTTGATCTTGGCTTCAATGTACATCTGCTGGCCTTGTGCAATGCCGTTATCAATGGCGCAGTTTCTATTCTGCTGGTGTGGGCGTTGTTTGCAGTTCGCAGTAAACAATACATGCTCCACAAGCGTCTTATGCTCATTGCTATTTTGTTATCGGTGCTTTTCCTGGTCTCATACATAGGGCATCACCTTCTTGCCGATGAAACCAAGTATGGCGGCATACACGATGCTAAGTACTTCATCTATCTTTTTATCCTTATCACCCACATTTTCCTTGCTACGATCATTTTGCCTTTTATTCTATTTACCGCTTACCGCTCGTTAACCGGTGAATACGAAAAACACAAAAAACTAGCAAAATATACGTGGCCACTATGGCTTTATGTAAGTGTTACCGGCGTACTTGTTTACCTTATGATAAGCCCATACTACGTGCCACATTTATAAGACCACCTCTACCCGGCCTACTTCCATTCCGGGCGATGAATAATTAAATTACCTCACCACCACATATTGTGGACCTTACCTTAAACGAATTTGGGTTTGTCAGCCCTTCATGGTAATTTTACTATATGAAACGAATGGCGGTTATTCTTGGATTATTTCTTGTGCTGCTGGGAAACGTGTCCCATGGTCAGGGGTGTTCTGTTTGCACCAAAACGGCTGCAGGCCTTGAAGATAAAAGCGCAAAAGGCCTCAACGGTGGAATTATTTACCTTGCTTTTCTACCACTCATACTAATGGGCACCGTTGGTATCATCTGGTGGAAACACAATAGAACAGCCTGATAGGCTTTTAGATCTCTTAATTTCATTTCTTTAAAATTGATGTCCATGAGACCTAATTTCTTATACCTGGCTACTATTGTGGTGGTCACCTTATGCCTGTTTTCATGCAAGCGAAACGTAAGGAAGGGTGAAGGCGCTAAGGGTACCGCTACACCGGCGGTAACTTCATTCAATGCCATAGACATAGACCTCTCTATAAAGGCAAACATAACTGTTCAAGCCGGCGCGCAGCCCAGTGTGCAACTTAACGGTTACAAAAACCTGCTCGATCATATAAAAACAACAATAAAAGATAATACACTTTACATCACTTCTGACCTGGACGATATTTGGATCGTCAGTGGCGATGACGTAGTTGCAACCATCATATTGCCGTCCTTAACCTCGCTTTCGTTATCAGGTGCGCCAGACGCCGATATTCATGGCAATATCACTGGTCCGGAATTTAATCTTGATATCTCCGGCTCCAGCAAAGTGATCATCGACAATATCAATGTGGACACATTTACATCCGACGCTTCAGGGGTAGCAAACATTACCGTAAAAGGCGGTGCAGTAAAAAAAGCAACTTACGACCTGAGCGGTGCCGGTTCCATTGATGCCTTTCCTTTGCAATCGGAGGAGACCGAAGCTTCCATATCCGGCACTGGTAAAAGCGAGCTCACCGCGCTTAAAAAGCTGGATGCATCAATTAGCGGCGCCGGCTCTATAAAATACAAGGGGCACCCCACTGTGTCACAAGATGTGTCGGGCGTAGGGTCTATTACCGCAGTAGAAAATTAGCCCCATTTTTGTTTGCACGATTTTAGTATATTTATTGGTAAATAGATAGCTATGCTGGCAAAATACTCACTGCGAATAATTTTTCTGATCGCAATCTTTTTAGGTACACGCACATTATCCTTTGCCCAGGCAGATCCCCTGGAGCGCAACCTTTGGTATAACGAAGAGAAAACAGCCAAGATCCAGATATATAAAGCAACTGATGGGAAATTTTATGGAAAAGTAGTGTGGCTGAAGGTACCTGAGGTAGACGGAAAGCCTAAGGTAGACAAGAACAACCCCGATGACAAAAAGAAGAACGACCCTGTGCTGGGACTAGTACTGCTAAAAGGCTTTAAAAAAGACGGAGAAAAGGGGTACGATGACGGTACTATATACGACCCAAAAAACGGAAAAACTTATAGCTGCAAAATAACCAACAAAGGAGATGTACTTGATGTGCGCGGCTATATAGGCTTCTCCTGGATAGGCCGCACAACAGTGTGGACTAAGGCTGACTAGAGGTCAAATTCTATTCTGAACTCGGTCCCCTTATTTAGTTCACTGGTTACACTTATTTTGCCACCTAGTGTCTCTACCTGGTTCTTTACCATATAGAGGCCAAGGCCCTTGCCTTCTACATGATTGTGAAATCTTTTGTAAAGGCCAAACATATCCTCACCTATCCTGGCAAGGTCTATACCTAAGCCATTGTCGGTAAATGTAAGCACCAGCTTATTGCCTTCTACTTCGCTCCTTATTTTAATCACCGGATCCGTATGCTGCTGGCGGTATTTTATACCATTTGAGATCAGGTTATTGAAAATGCTGGTGATATAATTCTTCTGTGTATAATGCTCATCTATCAACGAAAAATCAGCGTCAATAATGAATTTCTCATTATCCTGGTATTGGCTGATGCTCTCCTCGATATCATTCACCAACTTTGAAAACGTTACCGCTTCCTTCTTGTTATCTATCTTGTTTTTCAGGTGCAGAATATCGTTCAGATCCCGGATCACAGCATCGAGCCTGTGGGCCGACTGCGATATGCCCGCCACAATCTCCGCCTGCTCACTTTCGTTAAGATCAAATTTTGAAAGGATACCCGTTAATCCGATGAGGCTTGCCACGGGTGAACGCAAATTGTGCGATACGATATAGGTGAACTGTTCGAGCTCATTATTCCGCTTTATCAGATCGCTCGCCATTTGTTCCCGCTGCACCTCGGCCTTCCACAGATCAGAAATATCCCGTATGATGGACATGATGGTCTGAATATTGCCATGTTGATCTGTAAGCATAGAGTTGTACCAGTGGGTATGCAGCACCCTGCCATCTTTGGCGTAATTCCTGTTTGGCAAAGGGCGCATATCCGTAACTGCTTCCTGGCCCTGCAGGCACTCTCTCACTTTATCTATATCTTCAGTGTAGATCAGGAATTCCGGCAATATTTTACCTATCACCTCATCTTCCTGCCACCCATAAATATCACTCGCACGCTTGCTCCAATACGTGATCTTCAAATCCCTGTCATATTCTATTACGGCCAGCGGGCTGTTATTGATGTGGTAATTCAGTCGCTCCTGCACGTGTTGATTTGCCGTTTCCGCATTTTTCAGCGAGGTCACATCAACAATGTAGCAGGAAATGCCCGTAACCTTTTCATCTACAAATATGGGGTTGAACCAGGAACGGAAATAAAACTTCTGGCCATTTACCTCAAAATCCGATTCCACTACCCGTTTATTACCGGCCAGCACATCATCAAGTATTTCATACTTCCTCTTCAGCTTTTGCGGATCAAGAAAAGCATACGCGGGTTCACCTGGCTCTGGACTACTACCACGAAAAATGTTGTAATATTTTACCAGCTCACTATTAAATAATACCAGCCTCTTATCTGCATCCAGCAAAAATATGGCTCCGCCCATATTGTCAAAAAGCGCATGGAGCTGAGACTCATTTTTCCTGATCTCATACTGAGCATTCATTCGCTCCGTGATATCTATACCCATGCCAATCAGGCATCGCTTTCCTTCATAATTAACAACCCTTCCATTAAGATAAAAGGGTATCCTGGCCCCAAATTTATTGACTGTGGTTATTTCTATTTCTGCTGACCCTTCTCTAAACACTTTCTCTATCGTCTCCAAAATCCTTGCCCGATCATCGCCCTCAAAAAAATCAACGGTATTAAGCTTGCTTATTTCATCGCCAAAATAGCCGGAAATATTTTCAAAATACTTGTTCCATCGAAGGTAATTTCCTTGTTCATCCTGAAGATAAAATGCGCCCGGCAGGCTGTTTATAACAACATCAGATATTTCAGATTTTGTAAGGATTGGACCATCTACCTTCATTGCCATACTGCAACACTATGTTTAAAGTGAAAATTTATCACAAACTTTAATAGAATAGAGTAATATATGAAAATATCCGTACTGAATGGCTTATGCAAATCATTGATAAGTAGTCTAATGAAAATATTATTATAGCTTTGAAGCCTTAATCATCTCGCCATTTGCGGCCGGAAGTCTTATGAAGAAAAAAGTACTGTTCGTCCTTTTCGTTCTGTTCTCTATGTCGTGCTCCGTATCACGCGCACAGTACCTGGATCCTCATTATGCCATTTACCTTACCAGCCCACTGGGCTTGTTGTCTAAAGGTGGGCTGAAAGTAGAGTACCGGATTAACATGCAGAATGCACTATTGCTGGGCTACACCCACTACTGGGGGTTTTTCCCGGGCTACCAGGGCAACCTTGAATACAGGAAGTACTTCCCTGCCCGCAAAAGCCTGTCTGAAAATTTCATTTATGCCAAAGCAGGTGTAGGCTTCGGGGATTATCAATATCTCAAAGATTATTACCAGCCGGATTTGTTTGGTGATGAGAAGAATACGTTTAAGGCTCCGGGCAACTATGTGCTGGCAGGCGGTGGCATTGGCCGGCATATCAACTTCGATTGGTTTTTTATTGAGCTGAATGCCGGGCTTAAGTTTGCACAGGTAGTGGGGAAAACGCATGTTTACAACGAGCGTCTTTTCTATACAACCGGCCCTGGCTCTATAGTAGATTTCAACCTGCATTTCGGTGTTCAGTTTTAGCACTTTACCATGAAACATATTTTCCTGTTTGCAGTTGCGTTATTACTATGGGTATCCCCGGCACATGCCGTTGGCACTGATACAGCATTTATCACACCGTTTGAGCGGTCGAACGGTAAACAGACGGCTACGTACCTGGAGTCATTTAATTTTTATAAGAAACTACGCGACTCATTTCGCACCATTGCCCTTGGCGACCTCGGCACAACGGACATAGGCTATCCGCTGCGCTATGTGTCTTATTCGGGAGATGCAAATTTCAGTAAGGAGGATATAAAAAAAGAAAGTAAGGTTGTACTACTTATTAACAACGACATACACCCCGGCGAGCCTGATGGCGTGGATGCCAGCATGATGCTGATGCGCGACGCCGCAACAGGCAAAATAAAAGTACCAAAGAATGTAGTGCTGGTAGTGATACCCATGTATAACATAGGTGGAGCGCTGAATCGCAGCAGCAACAGCAGGGCTAATCAAAATGGCCCTGAGAGCTACGGCTTTCGCGGTAATGCCCGCAACCTGGATCTGAACCGCGACTTTATAAAATGTGATGCTGCCGAAACAATAGGCCTTGAGGAGTTGTTTACAAAGATCAGCCCCGATATTTTTATTGACAACCATGTAAGCGATGGCGCAGACTACCAGCACATAATGACATTGCTGACCACGCAGCATGATAAACTAGGCGGCGCAGCTGGTGATTATATGTACAATACTTTTACCCCTGCCTTATACAAAGCCATGAAAGAAAAGGGCTACGATATGGTGCCCTATGTAAACGACTTTGATAAAACACCCGAAACTGGCTGGCGGGATTTTTTCGAATCGCCAAGGTTTTCCAGTGGTTACGCCGCCTTATTTGGCATACTTGCCTATGTGCCGGAGACACATATGCTTAAGCCATTTAAAGACCGCGTATCTGCCACTTATGCCCTTATGCAGTGCTTTATACAAGAAGCATCGGTACATGCAAAAGAGATAAAGGCTGTAAGAGAGAAGGACCGGGCTAGCCTGGTGACTAAAAAAGAATTTCCGCTTGACTGGAAGGTTGACACCACCCGCTGCGACAGTATAACCTTTATGGGCTATGAAGGTGCGTATAAAACCAGCGAAGTATCTGGCCAGCCACGCTTGTATTATGACCATGAAAAACCCTTTACGAGGAAGATCCCATTTTATGACCATTTCGTTCCTTCAAAAATTGTGACTGCCCCAAAGGCCTACATCATTCCTAAGACATGGGTGTCTGTTATCAGCCTGCTGCGCACCAATGGCGTCAACATCAGGCGCTTCAGCCGCGATACTACACTCACTGTTACCGCCTACCGTATAGATAATTATGAAACAGTACCCCACCCCTATGAAAGGCATTACCTGCACAAAAACGTGCAGGTGACACCAAACAAAACAGCTATGCGCTTTACAGAAGGCGACTACTACATAAACCTGAACCAGCCCGCAAAGCGTTATCTTATTGAGACATTGGAGCCAACCGCACCGGACGCTTTCTTTGCATGGAATTTTTTTGACGGCATCCTGCAGCAAAAAGAAGGATATAGTGCTTATGTATTTGAAGACATAGCGGCGGAACTGCTGAAAAACGATGCCGCACTTAAAGCCATGCTGGACGATAAAAGAAAAAGCGACCCGGTATTTGCAGCAGACGGCGCTGCGCAACTCGATTTTGTGTACAAGCATTCGCCTTACTTTGAGCCATCGTACCTCAGATATCCAGTGTATAGGTTAGAGTAACGATCCCAAATAGAACGAGCATTACCTGAAAGTCATCTTAAGGGTTGAGACCGGTAAGGGCTTTGTGCAATTTCACCACCTCTATGGCCTCTTTCACATCATGCACCCTTAGTATCGCCGCACCATTCTGTAGCGCCACCATATTCAGTGCCGTCGTGCCATTCAGCGCATGTTCGGGGTTTACTTTCAGCGGTTTGCAAACCATTGACTTACGAGAGAGGCCTGCCAGTATTGGTTTGCCCAGTGCTTTAAAACCTGCTAGCTCCCGCAGCAAGGCAAAATTATGCTCCACAGTTTTTCCAAAACCAAACCCCGGATCAATAATAACATCAGTAATCCCGGCGTCCTCACATTCCCTGCAAACATCCTGCAGATATTCAAGCACATCAGAAACTACATTACCATATGCCGGATTTAGCTGCATGGTCTGTGGAGTGCCTTGCATATGCATAGCTATATAAGGCACCTTTAGTTCGCCTACAGTACGCATCATTCCGCTATCGAGCCGGCCACTGCTTACATCATTCACTATGGCTACACCGGCCTCCACTGCCTCCTTCGCCACCCGGGCGTTGTACGTATCAATAGATAGCCACACTTCCGGGAAATGCCTGTGTACCATTTCCACTACCGCCATCACCCTCATCAGTTCCTCATCTGCACTTAGCAGTTCCTGCCCTGGTTTAGTGCTTGCGCCGCCTATGTCCAGTATTGCGGCCCCGGCATTTATCATGTCTGATGCAACCCTTAGCAGGCTTTCTGCATTACTATTACGTCCTTTGTTATAGAAACTATCGGGCGTGGCGTTAAGTATACCCATTACCACCGGTTCGGATATATCTAAAAACCGTCCTTTGCTTTTCAGAATAGGCAAATTATATTGTATGTTTGAGGGTAAAGTTAAACCGTTCCGCGGCTCTCTTGTTAACGTAAACCAAAATTTACAATTGCATAGGGCACTTTGAATGGCGTGGGCTAATTTTAGCCAGGTAAACACAAATTAATATTTTAGCAAACATGAAATACATCATCTGGGCATTCAGGATCATCATTGGCCTTCTATTCATTTTCTCCGGTCTCATAAAAGCCAACGACCCGCTGGGACTTACCTATAAGATGAATGAGTTCTTCGAGGTATGGAACATGAACTATATGGTGAAGTACACCCTGTTCCTCTCTGTATGCATGATCGCGTTTGAGATCATCACCGGCGTGGCTATGCTTGTGGGCAACTATTTCAGACTATATATTACCTTGCTGCTGCTCCTTAATATCTTTTTTACATTCCTTACGGGATATGCGCTGTACTCCGGCAAGATAAAAGAATGCGGCTGCTTCGGTGATTGTATAAAGCTCAGCAATAGTGTCACCTTCTATAAAGATGTAGTGCTCTCTTCCATTGCGATTTTCCTGTTCATTTTCCGTTACCGGGTATTCCCCGTTTTTCAACAAGCGGCTATCAATGCATCTATTGTTGGTGCAGCAGTGATCTTTGCTTTTGGCTTACAATGGTATACGCTTACGCACCTGCCGATCAACCTGCCGGGCGCTCCCCTCTCCCTTTTCCACGATTGCCTGCCCTATAAACCAGGTAACAATATCTGGGAAAAAATGCAGCCAGGGAAAGATGCCGTAGCGCCCGTGTATAAAACCACATTTGTTTATGCTAAAAATGGCCTTGAAAAAACATTCGACGAAACTAACTATCCATGGCAGGACACCACATGGAAAATAGTGGCTAACAAAACCAAGCATGAGCTGGTATCTGAAGGCTCGGGCCAGCCAGAGATACACGACTTCTCACTGACAGACTCTAATAACACAGACCAGACCGAGGCAATACTTACGGCCAAGGGATATACATTCCTGTGGTTCCTTCGCGACCCGGAGACTTCGAAGAATGTAAATATGGACAGGCTACACAATCTATCTGCCAAAGCTGCTGCTATGCACATACCCTTTTATGCCGCCTGCTCTGGCGATCGCGAGATATGTCGCACCTACCAGGAAGTCTGGAGCATGAAGGATGTGCCCTTTATGATAATTGACGGAACAGTAAGCAAAACCGCTCTGCGCACTAATCCAGGGCTGATGTTGCTGAAAGATGGTGTAGTAGTGAAGAAGTGGAGCTACCTGGACTATCCAAAAGATATGACACTGGAGAACGGCACACTGAACCTGAAATAGTCCGTAAAATAATTTGATTTTACCGCTTAAGTGAGTGGGTTATTGTAGAGACGGAATGCATTCCGTCTCTACGTATTTTGGAAATACACCACCCTATGCTATACACGTATTAATCACACAAATGCACTAAATTTATTCAAACCAATCCACCAAATTGACCTACCTCCTAGACCGTGCACGATATAGCCTGTTAGTATTATGGGGAGTGGTCACACTGATATTCATCCTGTTCAATGTGCTGCCGGCAGACCCTGCGCGGCTTACCATGGGCCAGCGCAGTGATCTCGCTTCTATACAGGCGGCCCGCCACGATCTTAACCTGGACAAGCCCTTGCCAACCCGCTACCTGCTATATATCAACGACCTGCTGCCACTAAGCGTTAACCACCGCGACAGTGTTTCAAAAAAACAATATCATTACCTATCGCTCATCCCTTTTTCCACCAACAGGGCGCTGGTGCTTAAAACACCTTACCTGGGCCGGTCTTACCGGACGAGAAGGGAAGTAAATGCCATACTCGTCGAAGCCTTGCCGGGCACAGCCATACTTGCAGTTACAGCTATGACGTTTGCAACTATCATAGGAATATTGTTAGGGGTATTGGCAGCATTCAAAAAAAATACCTGGATAGATACCACAGCTATAACCGCCAGTGTAGCCGGCATTTCTATGCCATCATTTTTTGCGGGCCTGCTCATTGCTTTTGTATTCGGCTATCTCCTGCACGGCTATACCGGCTTGAATATGACCGGCAGCCTGTGGGAATACGACCCTATTAGCGGCAGGCACCTGGCCCTGAAAAATCTTATACTTCCGGCCCTGGCTCTTGGCATACGACCGCTGGCCATTATTGCGCAGCTCACGCGCAGCGCACTGCTCGATGCACTTTCGCAAGACTATATACGCACGGCCTATGCAAAGGGCTTGTCAAAAACGCGAACCATATTCCGCCATGCACTGCCGAATGCACTGAATCCTGTGATAACCGCAGTATCGGGCTGGCTTGCAGAGTTACTGGCAGGTTCTTTTTTCGTGGAGTATATATTTGGCTGGAAAGGCGTCGGAAAAATAACAGTAGATGGGCTTGATAAATTTGATTTTCCGCTGGTGATGGGAGCAGTTTTGCTTACCTCCTTTATTTTCATCATCATCAATCTGTTCACAGACCTGCTCTATGCCTGGATAGACCCACGGGTGCGATTGTCCTAATCAGGATTGCCCATTCAAAGGATCTTCCTGAGTACAATTGGCAAACGGATTCGCGTATTAGCCACATTTCATACCTACCAGTTCGTTTTTTATTTACATTTATTAAAACCAGCGTTTTATGAAAAAACACATCTTATACCTCGCCGCTTTGCTACTTGCCGGCACTACATCATTTGCACAAGCGGGCAATGTGTGGAAGAAAACAGTGTACCGCACATTAGACCTGGGACAAAAAGAAGATACAGCAAAGCATCACCTCACAGATGTTACCACCGATACTACCCTTCTGGAAATAATAGCCAATTCTATAAAAGCAGGCAAGCTGGTTGCCTACGCCAATTTCGACCACAGCTTTACTACGAAATTCAGCATCGTACAGTTAAAAGAATTGATGGGTAATAAAATAGACACAACTATAGTAGTTGACCCAGTGAATAATAAAGAGAAGCAAATCATAGTACGACACCCGTTTAATTTTGATGCAATACATAAGTACCGCCTGCTTGAGGAGTGGTCGTTCGACCCGGCTACCGGAAAAACAGACATAAGAATTGATGGCATTGCCCCGCTCAGGGAAATTTACGGGGATGATGGAAACTTTCGTGGAGTACAGGCTATGTTCTGGCTTCGCTATGCTGATGCCCACCAGGTTATCGCCCGCTATGATAAGATACACCCTACCAAAACCTTTGCCAGCCTTATCTGGGATGATTACTTTTTGAGTGAGGTGAAGCCATCTGCGGAGAAATAAATGCTTTTGCGCCGATTACTGGCATGGATTTTTCCCATTTTTACGACAATCACGTATCCTGATCGAAAAATCCAATGAAGCAACACGTAACCGGCCGCAGGGTGAAAGAATTATAGATGCCGACAGCGTATATATAGACCTGCCAGCATTTATCAGCCAGATAAAAAGTGAGGATGCGTGGCAGAAAAATGACCGCAACAGCATCACCGTTTTCAAAACAGATGATATGCGCGTAGTGCTGGGCGGCCTGCATAAAGGCGCTGAATTGCTGCCCCACAAAGCCGAAGGCATAATGAGCATACAAGTGCTGGATGGCGCACTGGAAGTAAACACCGATACAATCTCTGAGACGCTTAAAAAAGGGCAGGTCATTGCCATTCACAAACATAATAACTACAGGATAGTAGCTGCTGAAGAATCGGCATACCTGCTCACCATCACCAACGTTGGCTAATCAAACAGTTTTGGGTTTTGCCTTTTAACTTTTGACTTTACAGTGTATCTTACCACTGCAATGGTAAACGTAGGTCAGTACAACACACTAAAAGTTATTAAAGCGGTAGATTTCGGCATGTACCTGGATGGTGGCGCCGATGAAATACTGCTGCCGAAAAGATATGTGCCGGAGGGCCTGAAAGTGGACGACGAAATAAATGTATTCGTATACCACGACAATGAAGGACGGCTTATAGCCACTACTGATAAACCCATAGCGGCAGTAGGCGAAATAGCCATGATGGAAGTATCAGATGCAAACCCATCGGGAGCATTCGTAAAGTGGGGTATCATGAAAGATGTATTTGTGCCTATATCCCTGCAGGAAAAAAGAATGAGGCCGGGTGACCGGAGGCTGGTAATGCTCTTCATAGATGAGCAAACAGGCCGTGTCACGGGCACCGAAAAAATAGACAAATATCTCACCAACTACGAGCTCACTGTTGCCGAGAACGACGCCGTAGATCTCGTGGTTTTTCAGAAAACAGATATCGGCTACAAAGTTATCATCAACAGCAAGCACTTGGGTGTTATCCACTCTAACGAGGTATTCCGCGAACTGGAAATTGGCGATAAGCTAAAGGGATTTATTAAGCATATAAGGCCCGATAATAAGATCGATGTATCGCCAGGGGTGAAAGGCTACACTAAAGTGCCGCAGGAAGAAGAACGCATACTAACCCTGCTGCGTCAAAACAGTGGCTACCTGCCCTACAACGATAAGTCGGGCCCGGAGGATATTTATGCATATTTTGGCATGAGCAAAAAAACGTTCAAGATGACGCTTGGCGCCCTCTACAAAAAAAGGCTGATATCCTTTACCCAAACCGGGACGAAGCTCGAAGAAGGCGATTAGTTTAAACGAACTTGTGAACCAATCAACTATTCAACTGATCAACTAATCCACCAAATACATGAGTGATCTACAAAAGCGTTCCTCCAACTCAGGTGCGCTCTCCACACTGGTAACCGTATTCTTCTTTTGGGGGTTCATAGCCGCCGGCAACGGCGTATTCATTCCCTTTTGCAAGCATTATTTTCAGCTCGATCAGTTTCAGTCGCAGCTTATTGACTTTGCTTTTTACCTTGCTTACTACCTGGGTGCTCTCGTGCTCTATATCATTGCCACGGTGTTTGGCAAAGACCTGGTGGCACGCTGGGGATTTAAAAACAGCATTGTTTACGGCCTCATTTTTTCGGCGCTCGGTGCCATGGTTATGATCCTTGCTGTTAATGCCAATACCTTCTCCGGCATGCTGGCCGGCCTTTTTACTGTTGCTCTTGGTTTCTCATTACAACAAACAGCAGCAAACCCGTTTGCCACGATGCTTGGCTCTCCCGAAACCGGCGCGCACCGCATTACGCTGGGTGGCGGCATCAACTCATTTGGAACAGCCATAGGCCCCATTGTAGTGGCCCTTGCGCTTTTCGGTACTACTATTGCCAAAGATGACCAGATCAATTCCCTGGGCCTGGATAAGGTAACCATTCTTTATGCATGTGTAGGGGCGCTGTTTCTGCTGGCCGCAGGTCTCTTCTTCTTTTCCAAAAAACTACCCGCTGGTAAGTATGACACTCAGTCCGAGTCTTCGCCTAAAGCATTGATAGCGTTGTTGGTGATGACGGCATTTATGATAGCTGTATTTGTACCTATTTTCAGGAGCTATATGGTGGTATCTACAGACCCTAATATTCTTGAGTCGATACAGATGGATCGTTTCCGCTGGCTGGTTATAGGCCTGGTGCTTATTGTGGGCACTTTGCTTGCGTCCTTATTTAGCGCCGGCAAGAATACAAAGGGTTGGGGCGCTATGCAATATCCGCAGCTGATACTGGGTATGCTGGCTATCTTCACCTATGTAGGCGTGGAGGTGACTATACAAAGCAACATGGGGGCACTGCTGGAGCAGCCTGCCTTTGGCGCTTATACTTCGTCACAAGTGGCCCCGTTCATCTCTATCTACTGGGGCAGCCTTATGATAGGCCGCTGGACGGGCTCTTTAAAGATCTTTGATCCCAGGGGCAGCTTGAAAACACTGCTCCTGTTCGTTGTACCGGTCGTTGCGTTTGCTGTAGTGCTTGGTGTCAACTCCATTGCGCAAAACGATATTAAGCCATTCTACGGCTACATAGTTTGCATAGTCATACAGGCCATTGCCTTTTATGCCACACAAGATAAGCCTGCCAAAACCCTGACGGTATTCTCCCTGCTGGGCGCAGCATTTATGCTCATAGGCATCTTCACTACAGGGCAGGTAGCTACCTATGCATTTCTTAGCGGAGGCTTGTTCTGCTCCATTATGTGGCCGTGTATTTTCGCATTGTCTATTGCCGGCCTGGGCAAATATACCGCACAGGGTTCGGCATTCCTTGTGATGATGATACTGGGCGGCGCTATCATACCGCCACTGCAGGGCAAGCTGGCAGACCTTAAGAGTATCGGTATTCACCAGTCGTACTGGGTGCCGGTTGTAGGTTTTGCATATCTCGCATGGTTTGGTTTCTCTGCAAAACGCATCTTACAAAAACAAGGCATCGACTATGACGCAACCATTGGCGCTGGGCATTGATATCGGCGGCACAAACACCTGCTTCGGGCTGGTAAACAGGCGTGGCGAAATTGTGGCGAAGGGCAATCTTCCTACTACAGGTCACAACTCCGTGAGTGATTATTTTTCTGCACTCGCACTAGCGCTGCAGCCATACATAGAAACGGCAGGTAAGGAAAATATAACCGGCGCAGGCATTGGCGCACCAAATGGCAACTTCTTCACCGGTGAGATTGTATTTGCTCCTAACCTGCCGTGGCACGGGGTAATACCTATAGCCAAAACCATGAGCGAATCACTCGGGCTTAAGGTGTTGCTTACCAACGATGCCAATGCTGCTGCGATTGGTGAAATGATGTACGGCGCGGCAAAGGGAATGAAGGATTTTATACTTGTAACGCTGGGCACAGGTGTAGGCAGCGGCTTTGTAGCCAATGGCGAGTTGATATACGGCAATGACGGCTTTGCAGGGGAACTGGGTCATGTAATAGCTGTACGCGATGGGCGCAAATGTGGCTGCGGCCGCAATGGCTGCCTGGAGGCATACGCATCCGCCACAGGCATAGTGCGTAGTGCAAATGAGTGGCTGGAAGAGCGCAACGACAGTACTGTTCTCCGCGCGCACAAAGGCAGCATAACCGCAAAGATGATCCACGAGGCCGCAGAACAAGGCGATGCGTTTGCCCTTGAATTGTTTGATTTTACCGGCAAGATCCTGGGACAGTCGCTGGCAGATATGGTTGCAATAACCTCACCGCAGGCAATCATCTTCTTTGGCGGACTGGCACATGCCGGCGATCTGCTGCTACGCCCTGTGCATAAATACATGGAGGAGAATATGCTCAACATTTTTAAGAACAAAGTAGATCTCATCAGGTCTGCCCTGCCCGATGCAGATGCCGCAATATTGGGGGCTAGTGCGCTGGCTTGGTAAGCCATAGAGACATACCGGGCGCTGATATGTAATGGGAGCGGAGTCGAACCATGGGTTTAATTTTGCACAACAGTTTAAAGGAATTATGGCGCTTGACGATACACATTTTATGAAAGAAGCCCTTAAACAGGCTAAGGAGGCCTTTGCATCGGGCGAAGTGCCGGTAGGCGCCATCGTTGTTTGGGACAATAAGATCATCTCGCGTGGCCACAACCAGGTAGAGCGCCTCAACGACTGCACCGCGCATGCAGAGATGATAGCGCTCACATCTGCATTCAATACTCTTGGCAGCAAATACCTGCCGGAGGCCACCCTATATGTAACCGTCGAGCCATGCCTTATGTGTTGCGGGGCCATGTACTGGTCCAAGCTAAAACGCATTGTGTACGGTGCCGAAGATGTAAAGAATGGCTATCGCAAGACAACCGGCGACAACTTTCCTTTTCACCCCAAAGCGGAACTGGCCAGCGGTGTGCTGGCGGATGAATGCGCACAACTGATGAAAGACTTTTTTATAGCCAGAAGATGATGTACGATTGGAATAGTTCCGGCCTTTATTTCTCTGCTGTGGCGGAAAATAAATTGATTGAAGTTACAATTGGCATACGCCGCATTGGCCTCCTCAAGAGAGGGGAAAAGGTATACGCCTTTACAGCCGCATGCCCGCATGCTGGCTCCCCGCTCTGCGAAGGCTGGGTAGATGCACTGGGGCGCATTGTTTGCCCCGATCACAAATACCGCTTTGATCCCACCAATGGCCGCAACACAACAGGCGAAGGCTACAAACTCTTTACATACCCGGTTGAAATAAGAGCAGACGAAATTTTTGTGGGCACTCAAAAGAGCTGAAATAGCTAAATTAGCAGCAATGAATCGACCTCCTTTTTTAAAACCGGGTTCCCTAGTGGGTATCACCTGCCCCTCCGGCTATGTATCCGCCGACCGCGTTGCTTATGCAATAACTGTGCTTGAAAAATGGGGCTTTAAAGTAAAGCGTGGCAAGACCATCGGCTCTGAACATTTCTATTTTTCCGGCACCGACGAACAGCGACTTACTGACCTGCAGGAAATGATAGATGACCCTACCATAGATGCTATCCTCATGGGGCGTGGCGGCTACGGTATGAGCCGGATTATTGATTCACTGGATTTCAGGTCATTCATAAAAAAGCCAAAGTGGATATGCGGCTTCAGCGATATTACTGTGCTACACAACCATCTTCAATCTGTTTGTAACCTGCCCTCTTTGCATAGCCCCATGTGTGGGGCAATTAAACCGGAAACAGAAAATGAAGAATATCTAAAAACATTGTTTTCCGCACTCACTGGAGCACGCCTTAGTTATCAGACGCCCCCTTCACCATTCAATAGAAGTGGCGAAGCCGAAGCCATACTTACCGGAGGGAATCTTTCTTTACTCGTTCACCTCACCGGTTCCGTATCAGAAGTAGACACCACAGGGAAAATACTTTTTATTGAAGACCTCGGCGAGCACCTATACCACATCGACCGTATGCTGCTGCACCTGAAACGCGCTGGCAAATTGGATAACCTCTCGGCCCTCGTAGTAGGCGGATTCACAGATATGCAGGATACTGAGCGCCCGTTTGGGCAGACCATAGAGGAAATAATCAGCGATAAAGTAAAAGAGTATAATTACCCTGTCTGCTTCAACTTTCCTGCAGGCCACCAGGAAATTAATTACACGCTGACGCTTGGCGCAACGCATACACTTGCAGTGAATGAAAAGGGTGCCATTCTGACCCTGTCAAGATAACAGAGAACTATCTCGTGCCTTGTTGCGTATCTTTATTACGCGGTATGAAAAAGCGCATTGTCAAGAAACATCCCCTCGCTATACGCTGGTTTCACTGGATCAATTTTCCGGTGCTCACCATTATGATCTGGAGTGGCTTGCTTATTTACTGGGCCAACGACATTTACAGACTTGGCTGGGGAGATACTACTGTGATCAAATTCTTTCCAAAATCGTTCAATGACGCATTGCATATCCCTTTCCACCTTTCTACCGGCATGGCTTTCCACTTTTTCTTTATGTGGTTCTTCTTTCTCAATGGGCTGCTGTATGTGCTGTACACTATTTTCTCCGGCGAGTGGAAATACCTTTTGCCCAACAGGCATTCGTTTAAAGAAGCATGGCTGGTAGTGTTGCATGATCTTCATATACGCAAAACAGCGCCGCCGCAAGACAAATACAATGCGGCGCAGCGCATTGCGTACACCTCCATTGTAGTTATGGGCATGGGCTCTGTTATCACTGGTGTTGCTATTTATAAACCGATACAATTCCAATGGCTGTGCACATTGTGCGGCGGCTACGAAGCAGCGCGTATTGAGCACTTTATTCTTACCCTTGGCTATGCAGTGTTTTTCCTTGTTCATATAGTGCAGGTAATGATCGCCGGCTGGAACAATTTTCAGGCCATGGTTACCGGATTTGAAGTAGAAAAATATAACGAGCCGGAAACAATACCAGAGCCGCAACCGGACACAATTGAAACGCCCAAAGCATGACACCTCCACCAAAGAATAAGAAAGCCGCAAAAACACCCACCGTGGAGCAGCAGATCAGGCGCCGCACACTCAGTTCGTTTTCTGTATTTTTCTTTAGTCTTACTATCGGAGGGTTACTGTTTTACAAGCTTTACAACCAACCTCAATCTGCAGACAATGTGCAACCGGTACTGAGGAAAGGCCTTAATGCAAACGAAAGAATATTCAGTCGTCTCTTCTCACAAAAAAGGAATGCCAGATCGTTTAAGAAAAAAGATGCGGTAGCGCACGTTCGTGTGAACGGAGGTGTTGGCATGGACGGCACACTCGATACCGCGACCTGGCGCCTGAGGATTGCGCGAAAACCCGGAGATACATTGCAGCTCACACTCAGCGAATTAATGGCACTACCCAAAACTGAAGTTGTGTTCGACTTTAAATGCGTGGAAGGCTGGAGCCAGGTTACCTGGTGGGGTGGCGTACGTTTCAGCGATTTCATGGCAAAGTACGGTCTCACGCCGCAGATGGCCGCCAGATATGTAGGCATGGAAACGCCTGACGGCGATTATTATGTAGGCAACGACATGCCCAGCATGCTGCAGCCCCAGACATTACTGTGCTATGAAATGAATGGAAAGCCCCTTCCTCAGGATCAGGGTGCTCCTCTCCGCCTTATAATCCCTGTAAAGTACGGCATCAAACACCTTAAACGTATTGGTGTCATATTCTTCAGCAGCGAACGGCCCAAAGACTATTGGGCTGAGCAAGGCTACGATTATTATGCGGGCCTATGATGCTTTTTGCAGCAACACATTTGCAGTGGCCACAATCCCCTCCTCCCTGCCTATAAAGCTAAGCTGCTCGGTAGTAGTTGCTTTGATAGAAATATCATCTACCGGGATATTGAGTATACCTGCTATTGCAGCGCGCATATCATCCACATACTTCCTGATCTTCGGTGCCTGCAGTAGTATAGTGCTATCTATATTCACAAGTGTATACCCCTTCTCACCTACCAGTTGGTAAGTCTTCTGGAGTAATACTTTGCTGTCTATTCCTTTATACGCAGCATCCGTATCCGGAAAGTGCTGGCCAATATCGCCAAGGCTAACCGCCCCAAGCAATGCATCGCAAATGGCATGTAGCAGCACATCGGCATCCGAATGACCAAGCGCCCCCTTGCTATGCGGTATAAGAATACCACCCAGCCAGAACTCACGGCCTTCCACCAACTTATGAAAATCTATTCCTTGTCCTATACGATACATAAATTCCAAACCCCTAAAGGGGCTTTCCCATGTTTTGTGAACTTATACTAATGTGCCTTTTGCAATTTCGGTTTGGTTGATGAAAAACATTTTAGCTAAATCCTATCTCTCAAGATCAGGGAAATGGACTCGCCAATTGTCTGCCTAGTCATTAGGCGCAAGTGGTATAACAATCTGGTTTTTCTTCGCAGTCTCAATCGCAATATCATACCCTGCATCGGCATGGCGTATCACACCCATTGCCGGATCATTAAACAGCACACGCTTCAGCCTTTCTTCTGCATCCTGCGTGCCATCCGCCACTATCACCATACCCGCATGCAGTGAGTAACCCATGCCCACACCACCACCATGATGGAAAGACACCCAGCTGGCACCGCCCGCTGTGTTGATCAATGCATTAAGTATCGGCCAGTCAGATATAGCATCACTGCCGTCCTTCATAGCTTCTGTTTCGCGGTTAGGCGATGCCACTGATCCTGTATCCAGGTGATCGCGGCCTATTACTATCGGTGCTTTTACTTTGCCTGTTCTTACCAGCTCATTAAACAGCAGTCCTGCCTTCTCACGCTCGCCCATACCCAGCCAGCATATGCGCGCAGGCAATCCCTGGAAGGCTATGCGCTCCCTTGCCATGTGCAACCAGCGGTGTAGTCCCTTATTGTCCGGGAACAACTCCATCAAGGCTTTATCAGTGGTATATATATCTTCAGGGTCGCCGCTCAGCGCCACCCAACGGAAAGGACCTTTACCTTCACAAAACAGCGGCCTTATATAAGCCGGCACAAAACCCGGGAAATCAAATGCATTCTTTATACCACGTTTATCATGCGCCTGCCCGCGCAGGTTGTTGCCATAATCAAATGTTATAGTGCCGCGCCGCTTCAGTTCCAGCATCTGGCCCACGTGGCGCGCCATAGTATCCAGCGACCTGCTCATATATTCTTCAGGGTTGGCAGTGCGCAGGGTATTAGCCTCTGCCACACTCAGCCCCTCAGGGAAATAACCAATCAGCTCATCGTGTGCCGATGTCTGATCCGTCAGTGTATCTGGTGTTATGTTACGGTCTATCAGCCGCTGCAGCAGGTCTACCACATTGCAGCACACTCCTATTGATATACGCTCACCCTTCGCCTTTGCATCCAGTGCCCAGTCTATGCTTTCATCTATGTCTGAGGTCCACTTATCCAGGTATCTCGTCTCTATACGTTTCTTTATACGCCACTCTTCCATTTCTGCAGCCAGGCACACGCCTTCATTCATAGTTATGGCCAGTGGTTGAGCGCCACCCATACCACCTAGCCCTGCAGTTACATTAAGTGTTCCTTTCAGCGACCCACCAAAATGTATATCCGCCAAAGACAGGTAAGTTTCATAAGTACCCTGCACTATACCTTGCGACCCTATATATATCCAGCTGCCTGCAGTCATCTGCCCATACATCATTAGCCCCTTAGCCTCCAATTCACGAAAATGCTCCCACGTAGCCCAGCGACCCACAAGATTTGAGTTGGCTATGAGCACACGCGGTGCGTTCTTGTGCGAGCGCAACACACCTACTGGCTTCCCGCTTTGCACCATCAGTGTCTCATCCTCTTCCAGATTTACGAGGCATTCCAGTATCTTATCAAAGCTTTCCCAGTTGCGTGCAGCCTTACCAATACCACCATATACTACCAGGTCCTCCGGCCTTTCCGCCACTTCCGGATCCAGGTTATTCTGTATCATACGGTAGGCGGCTTCTGCTACCCAGTTCTTACAGGTAAGTTTGTTACCGTGCGGCGCGCGTACTATGCGAGATGTTGTTGAGGACATTATTTTGCTTTTTTATTTACTTTCTTTAAAACAGGCTTTACTTTTTTGGGTGTCTTCCTGGCTGGGCTTTTTAAAACCTTTTCAGGTTCTTTTTTCTCACTGAGATCATCCTTTTGTTCCAGTTGCTCTGATAATTCATGAAGCTTATTAGCCAATACTTTTTTATTGATCAGTTTGGTTTCATAGTCAGCTATCATAGTTGGCGATACATTCCTTGCCATGGCATACTTCACTACCTCGTTATCCTTTTCCTTACAAAGCAATATCCCAATGCTGGGATTTTCATTAGGACGCTTTACATCACGATCAAGCGCTTCAAGATAGAAATTCAATTTACCAAGAAACTCAGGTTGAAATTCTTCCACTTTCAATTCAAATAGCACAAGACATTGCAGGTCGCGATGGTAAAAAAGCAGATCAGAATGGTAATCTTTTTTACCAACCTGTAGCCGGAATTGCGCTCCCATATAAGCAAAACCCTTTCCTATCTCCAAAATGAATTTCTGCAGGTTTTTAGTAAGCGCCTCCTCAAGGTCATTCTCCGAATGCTTTTCCGGCAGGTCTAGGAAATCAAAAATATACGGGTCTTTAAAGATATTCTGTAACGTCTGATTACTTGCAGATGGCGCAGAAAATCTGTTGTTACCTATCATGGTCCGTTCAAAGGAAGCCGTTTGAATTTGTCTTCTTAATTCCCTCATGCTCCACTTTTCCTTTATCGACATCATGAGGTAAAACATTTTTTCTTCCGCGCTTTTCCCGGTAGATAATATCTCCAAATGGCTTGCCCATGATATTTGCGTCAATAGTGCAGAAACAAATTGCTCGCTATTATTTTCACTATCGTCTAAAAGTGTCGGCACTGCCGACACTTTTGTAAGAACTGCATTTTTCTTCTTTTTTAATTGTGTCGCTGATGGCGACACAATTTCATTTTTCTTCTTCTTTTTCAAAAGTGTCGGCACTGCCGACACTTTTGGATTTTGCAGTTCCATCCATAACTTCACACACTCCGAATCAAACTTATAAGTCTCATAAAATTGCTTCATCCGGTAAAGCCCGCGGCGGTTAAAAGCCCTAAGTCCGGGAATTTTAACCTCAATAAATGCAGCCAGTTCATCAACAGTATTTTCACCCCATACACCTTCTGCAACTTTAACCGAAACAATATTGCCGACGTTAAAATACAGTAATACTAATTCAGCATTTACTTTGCTGAATGACCTGCTTTTTGCTTCATTAATAAGCCGGAGAATATTCTCAAATTCTGATTTATTCCCGCGGGTTAGTTTACCCATATTAATGTATTTTAGTCAGCTGCTGCCTGTACATCAATTTCAACTTCCCCAAAATATCATTCCGCCTCCACTTTCTTTATTGCCTCTATCAGTTTCCTTTCCTCTTCCGCATGGTTCACATCATGCTTCATGAAAGTTTTTCCTGTTACCACTTCGTACAGTTCTATATAACGCTCAGATATGGAGCCAATTACCTCTTCGGTCATTTCTGGCACCTGCTGACCTTCCTGGCCCTGGAAGCCATTTTCCATAAGCCACTCACGCACAAACTCTTTCGACAACTGGCGCTGCTGCTCTCCCTTTTTCTGGCGCTCCTCATACCCATCTATGTAAAAATACCTTGACGAATCCGGCGTATGGATCTCATCGATCAGGTATATGATATCACCTATTCTGCCAAATTCATACTTAGTATCCACCAGTATCAGCCCGCGCGATTTTGCCATTTCCCTTCCACGCTCAAACAATGCAAGCGTGTACTTCTCCAGCTGTTCGTATTCGTCCTTAGAAACAAGACCGGAGCTAATGATCTCTTCACGCGAAATATCTTCATCATGCCCTTCGTGAGCTTTAGTAGTCGGCGTTATTATGGGCTTCGGGAAGAAATCATTTTCCTTCATACCATCCGGCATGGTCATTCCACACAGTTCGCGCTTGCCGGTTTTATACGTGCGCCATGCATGGCCGGTGAGGTTGCCCCTCACTACCATTTCTACCGGGTAGGTTTCACATTTATATCCTATGGTTGCATTAGGCAATGGCACGCTTATCATCCAGTTTGGCACTATATCTTTTGTCGCTTCAAGGAACTGGGCCGCTATCTGGTTGAGCACCTGACCTTTGTATGGAATAGGGCGTGGTAACACTACATCAAATGCTGAAATACGGTCGCTCACCATCATTACCATAAACTTATCGTTGATGGTATACACATCGCGAACCTTTCCTTTGTAAAAATTTGTCTGGCCGGGTAATTGCATATCTGCTATTTTCAGGTTAAAAATCTGACTCAATAAATGGGTGGCAAAGATAAGAGATTGAAATAATAGGAAAACGTTATTGAGCGGTTTATTAGCTCATAATTTTATATATTGAATAGTTTACTAGCCCAGCAGGCATGCACACGCGTGATTTTATGGCTCGATTTTACTTCCTATCTTGCGATCATGCATGTAAACGTTGTAGATGCAGCAGTGAAGGGAATACTGGTTGGCCTGTTTATGGCTATATCGGTAGGCCCCACTTTATTTGCCGTTATTAAGTACAGCCTCAACTACAGCTATAAAGCCGGCCTGGCTTTCATATTAGGAGTTTCCATAAGCGATATTCTATTTGTTACCGTCTCAAACCTCGCCGCATCCTGGCTGGAAACGCTCAGACCTTACGAACGGCACATTGCTTTCGGTGGATCTGTGGCCCTTATGGCTATGGGTGTGCACGGCCTTATCCGCAAGCTTAAACCTCAGCGGCCATCATCAACCCCACTGGCTGTCTCCGGTGGACAGTATATGCAAATATGGCTCAGTGGCTTTCTTGTGAACACACTCAATCCCGGCGCGCTGGTCACATGGCTGGGAGCCGTTACCCTCATTGCTAACACTTCCGGGTTTTACCGGTTTGTGCTGTTCGGCGTAGCATTAGTCATTATTCTTACAGTCGATTTTTCAAAAGTGTTCCTGGCAGACCGTATAAAGCGTTTACTGACCATCCGTCGCATCATTTACGTGCAGCGATTTTCCGCTGTTTGCCTCTTGCTTATCGGTTTAAGCCTGTTTGTCAGCACCGCATTCGGCCTGCAGTTCAGCAAGAACAAGGAAAAAGGCGGCATTGACAAAATACTGTCTAAATAACCTGGATTTGCTTCAAGTTGGGCCCAGTAACCCTTGATCCATTTTCACATTTTCAAATTTTCAAATTTGCACATTAACCGTACCTTTGCACCCTCATGTCCGACGCACTCAAGCACGAATGTGGCCTTGCATACATAAGGCTTCTCAAACCACTCTCTTACTACCACGTCAAATACGGCACTGCATTTTACGCGCTGAACAAATTGTACCTGCTCATGGAAAAGCAGCACAATCGCGGCCAGGATGGAGCCGGTATAGCCACTGTAAAGCTGAATATTGAGCCCGGCCACCAGTTTATGCACCGTTTGCGGGTAAGTGGGTCACAAGCCATTTCCCAGATCTTCCAGAACATTAATTCGGAAGTCTCTGAGATGGAGAAAATGTACCCGGAGATACTGCAGCATCCCGGTCTTATGAAGGGATACATGCGGTTTGTAGGGGAAGTGATGCTGGGGCACCTCCGCTACGGCACACAGGGCAAGAACAATGTGGAGTTTTGCCACCCGTTTTTGAAGCCGCATATCAACCCTACCCGCAATCTTACTATGGCCGGCAATTTTAACCTCGTGAACACGGACGAGCTGTTTGCCATGCTGAGCCAGCACCCCACGGGCACCATGCGCGAAAGCGATCTCGGCGCTATGATAGAGACCATACACTACTACCTGTGCATGGCCGATGACACTAACCCATCCAATCTTAATATAGAAGGCATACTGAAACAGGCTACTACACACTTCGATGGGGGTTATGTTTTCAGCGGCCTTATAGGCAATGGTGATAGCTTTGTAATGCGCGATCCTAATGGAATTCGTCCTTGCTATTATTACCAGAATGACGAAATAGTAGTGGCTGCATCTGAGCGTGCGGCTATTATGACCGCGTTCAACGTAACCCAGGCCGAGGTGAAGAAACTGGAGCCGGGTCGTGCGATCATTGTTTCTGCAAACGGTGAATATTCCAATGTAGAAATACTCGCACCACGCGAGCATACGGCTTGCAGCTTTGAGCGCATCTACTTTAGCCGCGGCAGCGACCCTGATATCTATCGCGAACGTATGGAACTGGGCCGCAACCTGGCCGCAACCGTATTAAAAGCACTTGACTATCACCTGAAGAATACTATTGTCTCTTTTATTCCTAATACTGCGGAGATCGCATTTTATGGTCTCATAAAGGGGCTGGAAGACTACCTGCAGGAAATAAAGATCCAGCGCATACTCTCCCGCCGCGATTCAATGTCGGAAGAAGAAATGCGTGAGCTCATAGCGCGCCGTGTTCGCATTGAGAAAATAGCTATAAAGGATGTGAAAATGCGCACCTTCATTACAGAAGATGCCTCGCGCAATGAAATGGTGCAGCACGTATACGATATTACCTATGGCACTATTAATAAAGGTGTAGATACCCTTGTGATCATTGACGATTCTATAGTAAGAGGCACTACACTGCGCGAGAGTATCATTAAAATGGTGGACCGACTGAGGCCTAAGCGGATTATTGTAGTTTCATCTGCCCCACAGATACGCTATCCCGACTGTTACGGTATAGATATGAGCCGCATGGGCGATTTCATAGCTTTCCAGGCCGCAGTTGGTTTACTTGCTGACAATGGACAGGAAGAAAAACTAAAAGAAATCTATGACCGTTGCAAAGAAGCCGAATCACAAAATAAGCTTCACGAGCAAAACTTCGTTAAGGGCGTTTATGAATCCTTCAGTGCGGAGGAAATAAGTAAAAAGATAGCCACCATGCTGCGCCATAAAGATGTAACAGCAGAGGTAGATGTTATCTACCAATCGCTGGAAGGACTGCATGCAGCATGCCCTCATAACCAGGGCGACTGGTACTTCACCGGCAACTACCCCACCCCGGGCGGCAATAAAGTGGCCAACCGCGCGTTTATGAACTATATGGAGAAACAGGAAGGAAGAGGATATTAACTTACTGCCGTTCCAGTCTCCACTTAAAAAATATACGCCGCTGATAATGCGGCAACAACAACGAAGTCGGTGAACCACACCGGCTTCGCGATTTTTAAACCTGATAAGAGACTTATTCAATCCCATTTACCCAACAGTGCCTTGACCTGATCAGGCACCGGCCTTTTCATTCATTGCCGCATGAGAACATCAATATAAATGGCTTACGATAATAATTAAAGTACAATAAATAAAATCCTATACCGTTAATTCAAAGCAAGGAAAATCCCGAATCAGGCAAAAACCTTATTTTTACCCTTCTCTATTCATGCAGATCAAAAATTCCGAAAAAATTGCACGAGTTGCAACCATTGCCACACTGGCATTTATGCTGGCATGGGGTATGGTACTGGTAGTGGCGCAAATTAAACCCTTCTGGGTAGATGAATGGCGCGTGATCTATAATCTTAAATTCAAGACGGCAGCTACGATATGGGGACCGCTTGATTTCATGCAACAGTTTCCCCGTGTATACATTGAGCTCATAAAAGCATTTACTTCCCTCTTCGACTACAGCTATTTCACTTTACGCCTGCCCTCATACCTTATAGGCTCCTTCGCTATCTTTTTTAGTTACCGCCTCTCAGGAAGACTATACGGCAGCGGACATTTCAATCGCTTCCTGTTTGTAATGATACTGGTCTCCTGCAGTACATTTACCGAATACTTCGTGCAGGTGAAACAGTACACTATGGATATACTCCTTAGCCTGGTGGCCATTTGGCAGTTACTAAGTTTATTGGCCATCAGTAGCGAGGTAGAATTAAACAAACGAAAATACGCGCTTGTATTAGCCAGCTTCCTGGTAGTTCCTTTCTTCAGCTATACTTATCCTATTGCCATTGTCCCGGCATTTATGGTTTTGCTGGTACAGGGTATCGGTACCCTACGCTCAGGGGAAAGCAAACCCGGTATTAAAAAAATATTGCTGCTTCAGTGGCTGCCGGTACTATGCTCTTTGTTTAGCATAGCCATTTTCTATGTCACTGATGTTTCCCAGTTAATGCACGACAACCAGATGCATGGTTACTGGCGTCATTTACTCATGGATAAGGGATTTGACCTGCAATCTTTCCTTGTAAATCTCTGGATGCTGTTTGCCGAGATCGGTTCCGGCTTTGCATTCTGGTGGCTTTTCGGTTTGCTCGGCGTCAGCTCTTTTATTTATGGCCTGCAAAGCACTGCCGCCGACATAGCGAAAAACCGCCTTAGCGGCCATGCACTCATTCGGCTATACAGTATCACCTTACTTCTGTTCTGCATTGTACTCTTTTTGGCCGGGAAATTACCTCTTGGCGAACCCCGGCTCAATGCTTTTACTATTCCGGCTATCTCCATACTCATCATTCATTTTCTTGATGCGCTTCGCGAGAAAGCCTCGGTAAGAAAATTTTCTTTTGGCTTATCCGTCTTATTATATGCAGGCGTCATCGGCAATATTTACACTACATTTTTTGCCAGCATCACCGGTGCCGAATATGCCCGCAAACTAGATATCTATGAGTCTACAGAAACTGCTCTTGTTTTAGCACAGGCTAAAAACCTCCCCATATTCATTACGCCCGAAGTAGCCTATCCGTATGATAAAACGGAGAACCTTCCTTTTAAAACAACAGTACCCGGCGATTGGGTGCTGAAGACCTTTCCCGCTTACAAAGTGCTCAATAATATCCCTGTATATGCGGTAAATGATACGGGCGCTGCGCGGCAGGCCATAAAAAAACTCCCTTCCTATATTACTGCGGTAATGGTAGGAGATGGCAGGTCATACCACATTACTAACAGATAAGGCTGCGATAGTAGTTCAGAGATAGTATTGTTAGGAGCAAAAAAAACGGCGCAAGCGCGCCATTTTAATCAACTTATAATACGATAGCGTTTGCGTGCAGCGTAAAAAGATAGAGAGCTAGGGGCTGTGCAGAAGCATCGGGAGAAACTAACTCCCTGTTATATATAAGACGTATTAAAACTGCTAAATGTTAGTACCGTATAAATATATTTTTTTAAATAAATCATCTGTGGCATCTATATTATCAAAATAAAAGCCCATTAAGTCGCATTACCGACAATAGTGGGCCTTCTGTAAAAATAGAATTAGCTTATAAATGGCTGTTAACCAACTGGCTCTTATAAATATTATAAAGAGATGGCGGCACTATAGCCATTATCTCATCCTTTTGGTCAATATCATGAAAGAAAGCGTGCGAGAATGAGTAAATATAAACATTCTCTATAGCGTTCTTTATCGCGTTATTACCCTTGTGATATAATTTATCCGCAAGCGCCATGCACTTTTGGGCCGCTTTCAAATTATGCTTTATCACTTGAGACTTGGTATACTTCAGCATATGCTTTACAACGTCATATACATTGCGCGATTGCTTTTTATCGCATATACCCGCTAATTCCGGCATCTCATTTTCAATGTACGCTGAAAGATCCTCTTGAGAGATCATAACATTATGGTTTTTCATTTCACGCTATTGGAGTAAAATTCATGCCAAAAGATTAATCTCAAAAATCACTTTAACAATTCACCAATTTTTCCAGGCAATAGCGGGTGCCGGCGTATTACTTCATCTTGCTCAGTGCAATGTCCCATACTTCCTTTTCCAGCAGGTCGCATGCTGCATTCATCTTTTCTGAGCGCTCCAGTATCGCCTTCACTTCTTCATTATCCTGCAGGCTCTTTGCATTAGTTATCACGTTAAGATAAGTACCCTTCACGGCCGCACGTGCGCACAGCGCCCCCACACCCGCATCACTTGCACAGTTAGGATTACCGTGCTCAGCCATATCCTTTGCCAGCGAGAACGACTCAAATGCCAGCTCCATAGTGCGGAAAGGGATCTTTATCGCGTACACAGTAGCCGCATCTATTGCCGCCTTGCGAACTACCTTCTCTTCCTCTGTGCTCTTTGGCAGGCCAAAAGCAGCCATTATATGGTTGTATGCGTTAGTATCCTCATCTACCAGGTGCAGTAGCTCCTTCATTAGGGTCTGCCCTTTATCAGCGTGCCTGCTAAACTCTTCCCACCTGCTGTCCCATCCCTTTTTATGTGCCGACAGATTCGCAACCATTGTTCCCAAGGCTGCACCCAGCACACCGCAATATGCGGCAATGGACCCGCCACCAGGCGCCGGACTTTCACCAGATGTCTCCAGTGCAAACTTTGTCAGCGACATATCTACCAGCTTCCTCGCACTGTCATCATGCAGTTGATACTCTATGATCTTCTTCTTCGGATCAAAAGGTCCCAACTCGTCAAGTCCCATCGACTTCACGGCTATTCTAATTAACTCAGCGTCGCCCACACCCACGCTCCGCTGTTGCTTCTGCAGAAAATATCTTCCGGCTTCCAGCATAGCCTGCAGTGGCACCAGCCCTACCAGTTCGCTGCCGGTAGCCCTCATGCCACGCGCCGCAGCCCGCTCGGCTGCTGTATCAAACACCACATGCAGTGGTGTTACATTCATGTTCGTCAGGTTTATCGATATCTGCGCTACACCATACTCTTCTATGTACCAGCCTATTGCTTTCACATTTTTCAGCAGACCCGGCGCCCACATCGGTTCGCCGTTCTTGGGGTCTTTCACCACTTTTCCCTTCTCATCCTTTACTTGGCGGCCTTTCTCCCGTATGTCGAATGCCACAGCATTTGCCCTGCGTGTGCTCGTAGTGTTCAGGTTCACATTATAGGCTATCAGGAAGTCCCTCGCTCCTATAACGGTAGCACCGCTCTGCTCATTCATTTTTGCCATCCCGTAGTCAGGCTTCCACTCCGGCTTCACTATACGGTTGCCCAGCGCCTCATATTCACCACTCCTTATATCTGCCAGGTTCCTGCGGTATGCTTCAGTCGCGGCATACTCGTACAGGTATACTGGTATACCTAGTTCCTCGCCTACCCGCTTACCCAGTTTCTTCGCAAACTCTACAGTCTCTTCCATCGTTATCCCCGATATGGGTATCAACGGGCACACATCAGTTGCACCCATCCGCGGATGCTCACCCGTGTGGTTGCGCATATCTATGAGATGCCCTGCCATCTTTATAGCCTGGAAGGCAGCTTCTATCACATCGTATGGATCACCTACAAACGTGACAACTGTGCGGTTGGTCGCCTTTCCCGGATCTACATCCAGCAGCCTCACGCCTTCTACTTTCTCTATCTCGTTAGTTATGTGCTTAATGATCTCCATGTTGCGCCCTTCACTGAAATTTGGCACACATTCTATTACCGCTTTTGAAAAGTCTCTCATTAGGTTGTAGTTTTTTGTTAGAATAAAAGTATCCGTTGCCCCTTACAATGACCGGGTCATTAATTGCACCGAACGGGCCACAAAAGTAACCTAAAATATTTTTCGTAGTCCCCGCGCACCTGCTTGATTTCTAAAAAACATAGATACATCCGGCAATTGGCCTGCTTGAAATAATGCAAAAAGCCGTCCTGTTTTGCAGGACGGCTTTTCCAGTATTTGCGATTTCTTATTTCATCTTTACAAATTTCTCCGTCTTCAGCAATGAGTTGCTCTGATCATAAACCATGATGATGTACATGCCGTCAGCCAGCTCAGAAACATCAAGCGCAGTTGCATGCTGCTGCTCCATCACTACTTTGCCGTCAGGGCTCAGTATCGATACACTAACCACCACTGGCGCTTCAACACTTAATGTAGAAGTTGCCGGATTAGGATAGATGCGCACATTGATAGATATCGCATTCTTCACACCTTCAGTAGCGCTGACAACCGCGAAGTCACTTGAACCTACAAAACAACTGTTGCTATCAGATACCACCACTTTGTAAGTACCTGTTCCGGGATTGTTGTAAGTGCTGTTTGTTGCACCAGTAATTGGCGCACCATTCACATACCACTGGTACGTTGCATAGCTCATAGTAGTAGCAAGGAAGTTACCCGCGCTGTCAAATACTACAACCGGGCTAGGCTGTGCTATTACACTTGTGCCGCTCAGCGTAGCGCTGCAGGTACCGTTGTTCAGTGTTATGGTAAAGAATCCTGCAGTGTCAGTCACATAATTACCATTCGTGGCACCTGCAATGTTAATGCCGTCTACTGACCACTGATACGTAAGGCTTCCACCCGCAGTAGTCAGCACCAGGTTCACCGGACCACCACAAAGAGTTACGCTTGCGCTTGCAGGGAGTATTGAGCTTGCTGGCATGGAGTCGCCTACCGTTACAATGCTGGTCGCAGCATTCATACAGCCCAGGCTGTCAGTTACCACATAATACAACACGGCTGATCCCGGCATAACTCCTGATACCGTTCCTGTGCTATCTACGGATAGTATGGTTGGATCAGAGCTTTGCCACTCCCCACCTGCAGTGCTGTCTGCCAGTGCTATAGTAAGACCGGCGCATACATTAGCCGGGCCCAGTATCGGGTTCACAGCTGGCATTGGGTTCACTGTTTCAGTCGTTGTTGCAATGCCTGTACAACCGTTGATGTCTGTAACAGTATAAGTGATAATAACAGTGCCGGTGGATATACCAGACGCTTTGCCAGTTCCCGCACCTATAGTTGCAATTGTTATGTCACTGCTGGTCCATACACCACCAGTGGTAGCATCTTCCAGTGTCACAGTAGCGCCCATACAAATACTTGTTGGTCCTGTTATTGCGCTCACCACTGGCAGCGCGTTTACTGTGTCAGGAGTTGTTGCTGCACCTACGCATCCATTAGCATCAGTGATCGTATAAGAGATTGTAGCTACTCCAGTATTCACTCCGCTCACTACGCCCATTGTATCTACGCTTGCTATGGTGTTGTCTGTGCTGCTCCATACGCCGCCAGTTGTGGCGTCAGCCAGTACAGACGTACTGCCGAAACATTGATGGGTTACACCGGTTATTGCTGGCACCACTGGCAGGCTGTTCGCAGTCACTGCTGTTGTTACATAGCAACCGCTGGCTGCAGTGTAGGTGATGGTTGTGAAACCACCAGCAACACCGGTCAGTACACCGGCTCCGTCTATTGTAGCGCGACTGATATCATCGCTGCTCCAGGTGCCGCCTGCTGTAGTGTCAGATAAGGTCACAGAAGCATTCACACATACACTTGTGTTTCCATTTATTGTTCCCGGAAGTGGGTTCACAACAATCACTGCGCTGTCCGCCATCAGGGCGTTACAAGTAAGTGTTGAGTTAAAACCTACGATCAGGTAAGTACCAGGGAAACCAAATGTTCCAAAATCAAGAGGTGAGCCCGTGCCGGCTACAGGTGTGCCGTAAGGCAGTGTATTGATGTATAACTGGTAAGAAATACCGGTTTCAGAACCGCTGAGGTTTACATCAAATCCTGCGCCACCTTCACACATTGAGCCGCCACCGCTTACAGTGAAGGTACTTGGTGTCTGGTTTACCGTAACCACCGTAGTTGCAAAACATGTGTTTGGCAGTGTGTACGTTACAATAGTAACACCTGCGCCTACGCCTGTCAATACCCCTGTAGTTGCATTTATATATGCGATGGTGAAATCGTTGCTGCTCCATCCGCCACCGGCTGGTGTATCTATCAGCGTTGTAGTTATACCCTGGCAAATATTCGTAACACCGGTAATAGGACCTGGAGCAGGGTTTACAACAACCACTGCGCTATCCAGCATCAGTGCGTTGCAGCCTGTCGTTGCATTTGTTCCTACTACCACATAAGTACCGGCAAAGGGAAGTACACCAAAGTCAATAGCAGAACCTGTTGTACCGGCTACTGCTGTGCCGTAAGGCAAAGTATTTATATAAAGCTGGTAGTTAACGCCAGTCTCAGAGTTGTTGAGTGTTATGTCAAAACCAGCACTACCTGCGCACATTGTTCCGCCGCCGGCTACAGTGTAAGCTATCGGCAATGGATTCACAGTGATCACAGCGCTGCCGTTCATTTCTATAAAGCAGCCTGTAACTGAATTAATGGCCATCACAATATAAGTACCGTCAGTTGAGTACACACCAAAATCAAGTGCGCTGCCTGTACCATGAAGCAGAGCGCCTACAGGGAAGCCACCGGTGAATAACTGGTAGTTGATACCTATATCAGAATTGCTGAGACCAATGCTAAATCCTGCACCACCTGCGCAAAAAGCGCCGCCGCCGGTTACATCATAAACGGCAGGCAACGGGTTGGTGAACACGTCAACTGTATTCGCCATGTTGTTCGTACAGCCGGTCGTTTGATTTTGTGCAGACACGGAATAAACACCTACCCCGGTCTGTAAACCGAAGTCAAGAGGTGATCCTGTGCCTGCCACGATTCCGCCAATAGGGCTTGAGCCATAGAATAATTGATAGTTAACACCAACAGTAGAATTGCTAAGGCCAACACTTACTCCTGTTCCACCTACGCAGTAGCCACCGCCACCTGTTACTGTAAATGCTGTTGGCAGCGGGTTAATGCTCACCGTCGCTGTACCAGACATATTGTTGGTGCAAAGTGTAATATTATTTGTTGCAGAAACGCTGTAGGTGCCTGCACTTGTCTGGAAACCAAGATCAAGAACGCTGCCAGTACCGGCTACCGCACTGCCTGTTGCAGTTGATCCGTAGTAAAGCTGGTAGCTTACACCAGTATCTGATCCGCTAAGCGTCAGGTCCACACCTGTTCCGCCTGCGCAGTAGCTGCCACCGGCTGATATCGCATAAACCGTTGGTAATGGATTTGTCGTTACAATAACGCTACCGGTCATATTGTTAGAGCAGGTAGTGGTATAGTTTATCGCGAACACCGTATAAGTGCCAACGATTGTCTGCAATCCGAAATCAAGTGGTGCAACCCCTGTACCTGCAACAATTGGGCCGGTAACCACACCATTTACAAACAACTGATAGCTTACACCTGTATCTGAGTTGCTCAGCGTTACATGCACACCTGGTCCACCAACACAATATGCACCGCCGCCGGTTACCGTGTATGCCGTTGGCAATGGCGTAATAGTAATAAGCGCTGTCCCGAACATATCGTTCTTACAGCTAGTTGTTGCGTTTGTTGCAAATACGGTATAAGTGCCTGCGCCTGTTTGCATGCCAAGATCAAGTGGAGTCGTTCCACCTGCCACCGGGCTTCCTATGGCAGTAGCGCCATAATATAATTGGTAATTAACGCCTGCATCTGATCCGCTTAATGTAAGATCTACACCCGGACCACCTGCACAATATGGACCACCGGCCGATATTGTATAAACAGTAGGCAGTGGATTGATTGACACGGTTGCAGTGCCCGTCATATTGCTGGTACAAAGTGTTACGGCATCTGTAGCCAGGATGCTGTAAGTTCCGGCTGCAGTTTGCAGTCCGAAATCAAGTGTGTCCGCATTGCCAGCTATTGAACTGCCAACGGACGTACCATTATAGAATAATTGGTAGTTTACTCCTACCTGGGATCCATAAAGTGCCAGATGCACTCCGGTGTCGCCCGCGCAATAGCTGCCACCCGCAGAAATAGCGAAAGTAGTAGGTAATGGATTTACATAGATAGAAGCAATACCGCTCATATCGCTCGTACAACCTGTAGTTGCATTTATTGCACTAACGGTATATACACCACCTGCGGTTTCAAGGCCAAGGTCAAGCGGTGGTACACCTGTGCCGGCAACGAGGCCGCCAACTGCAGTGGTTGTATTATATAACTGGTAGTTTACACCAACTTCTGAATTGCTTAATGTAATGTGCAGACCTGCACCACCTGCGCAGTAGCTGCCACCGCCACCTACTGTAAATACCGCAGGCAATGGATTAATAGAAACAGTTGCAGTACCGGCCATGTTACTTACACAACCTGTAGTAGCATTGGTAGCACGCACAGAATAAGTGCCTGCTCCTGTCTGGAAGCCAAGGTCAAGAGGACTTGCGCCACCTGCTGTAGCACCGCCAATAGTTGCAGCACCATAGTAAAGCTGGTAGTTAATACCGGCATCAGATGCATCAAGCGTAAGATCTACGCCTGCGCCACCAATGCAGTAGCCACCACCTGCCGACAGGTTATGCACTGCTGGCAGCGGATCTATTGATACGGTTACTATACCGATCATGTTATTTGTACATGGTGTCGTTGCGCTGCTAGCCAGTACAGAATACGTTCCTGCACCTGTCTGGAAACCAAGGTCAAGTTCAGGTGTTCCTGTTCCGGCTACCGGAGCGCCTATCGGAGACGCACCATAATATAATTGGTAATTAACGCCAATCTGTGAACCGTTCAGGCTCAGGTCAACACCGGTACCACCAGCACAGTAGTGACCGCTGGAACTGCCGCTCGCAGTCAGTGTAAACGTAGCTGGCAATGGATCAATAGAAACTGTTGCGCTGCCTGTCATATTTGCCGTACAGCCTGTAGTTGCATTCGTTGCAAATACAGTATATGTGCCTGCTGCTGTTTGCAGGCCAAGGTTTGTAGGGGTCGCTCCAGTGCCGGCTACAGCCGCACCGGTAGTTGCTACTCCCAGATATAGCTGGTAGTTTACTCCTACTTGAGAATTACTTAATGTCACCTGCACTCCTGCACCACCTGCGCAATAGTCTCCGCCACCACCTACAGTGTATACTATTGGTAACGGGTTCATGATTACGTTCAGTGTATTCAGCATTGGTGATGTACAGCCGCCCAGTGCGGCAGTAGCAAGCACAGAATAGCTGCCTGCTGGCTGAACGCCGAAACTAAGTGCAGAGCCCGTAGAGCCAGCCACTATCGGGCCAACTGCTGCTACACCATTATATAGTTGATAGCTCACGCCTGTCTGCGAATTGCTGAGGCCTACTGCCACACCGGCTAAATCAGCACAGTAGCTGGTAGCGCCGGTCACAGTATAAGCTATTGGTAGTGGATTGATGCTCACCACCGCGCTGCCGCTCATATTGCTGATACAGCCAGTAGATGCGTTTACAGCCTGCACAGTGTAAGTTCCTGCACCCGATTCCGGACCGAAAGAAAGTGATGATGATGCGCCTGGCAATGTGCTGGAGAGTGCACCATTATAATATAAATTATAGTTTACGTTTACGTCAGAAAAGCTGAGCGTTACAAATGCACCGGCACCGCCTGCGCAGTAGCCACCGCCGCCGCCTACATTATAAACTGTAGGTAGCGGGTCTATTACTACATTCAGTGTATTAAGCATCGGAGCAGTGCATCCGCCTGCAGCCGTTGTTGCCAATACTGAATAACTGCCTGCTGTGTGTGTACCAAAGTCTATTGCGCTACCTGTTGTTCCCGGCTGGCTGGCACCCACAGTGGCTACTCCATTATATAGCTGGTAGTTTACACCGGTTTCTGAATTAATAAGCTGGATATCAGCACCCGCCAGGTCAGCGCAATAGCTCGCAGGGCCGGTTACTGTGTAAGCAGTTGGCAATGCAGTCACACTCACAGTAGCGCTGCCCGTCATATTGCTTGTACATCCTGTAGTAGCGTTTTGAGCCTGAACGGTATAGGTGCCCGCGGCTGTCTCAGGTCCGAACGATAATGAAGAACTTGCACCGGGAGTAGATACACCGGTATATGTTGCACCATTATATAAACGGTAATTAATGCCTACATCCGAAAAGCTAAGCGTCACGAAAACTCCTGATCCGCCAGCACAATAAGCTCCGCCACCTGCTACGTTATAAACTGTTGGTAATGGATTAACCACGACACTTACACTACCACCCATATTGCTGGTACAACCCGTACCATCCGTTGCACGCACGGTGTAAGTACCTGCTGCTGTCTGTAGACCGAGGTCAAACGGCGCTGCGCCGGTTCCTGTTGATGGACTACCCGCAGCTACCCCTCCGTTATATAACTGGTAGCTTACACCGGCATCTGATCCAGTAAGCTGGATATCAGCTCCGGCGCCCCCTATACAATATCCACCACCACCGGTTACGTTAAATACTGTAGGACCACTTTGCGACAAACTTCCGAAGTTCGTTCCGGCAGGCCCGGCAGCAAGACCGTTTATGCCGGCGCTACTGGTTGCATAAATATTTCCCGCTGCCGCCGCCATAGTTATCGGCTGTATCTGCAGACCAGTTATGGTTACAACATCATGGTTGCCACCAGTTAAGACTATCAATTCTACAGTTAGTGTAGACGACGTGAACCCGAGGTTAAATGCAGAAAGGATATCTCCGCCAGTGCCGGTAATCGTTGGTGTGCTTCCGGTATTAAACTGCCATCCGGCTGGCGCAGATATAACTACCTGGTCAAATCCAGCCGAGAAATCGTTATTTAAGCCTTCCGATATTGTGATCGTTCCCAGTGCCGTATACGCTGGTGCAGTTCCATCGCCTGCTTTATTATGGCAGATATTAGTGCCACCCGTAGCTGTAGTTACAGTAACTGCCGCAAACGCTGACGTGCCCAGCAAACAAAGTAAAAGTGAAGCGCAAAAAAGACGCATCGCTTTTACATTCCGGCCGGTTCTCGTAATCATTGATTGGCGTAAAAAAACGTTATGCATGTGTGTGGTTTTAATACTGAGTTCGGTTTAAATAATAACAACATTATCAACCCTCCACCTTTACACATGGGTGGCGGCTGGATATTGGTGCCGAAAATTAATATATTTTTTTAGAAAAAAAGAATAGCCGGGCAACTTTTCTTGAAGAAATAATTCCATACACCTACATAATACAGATATTCACCCTCGAAATTAAAGATATTCATCTATATGGGCAATAATGAAAAATAGGACCCACATCATCTTAAATTAAAGACGACAGCATGCATAATTATCAAATTCTGCAAATTCAAATTCGTCAGACAGCAGATATCCTTAGGACGCTACCCGGGTATCCTGGCTATATACTTAGCCATTTCTTTTATCTGCTCAACTACCTGTGGATTGGTAGCCTTGCACGATTTAGCTTTATTGAAATATATTTTACCATTCCTGAAATCGCGGCGCTGAATACAAATACTGGACAGCTGCAGATATGCTGTAGCCTCATTATCCTTATCAGGCAGGCCCGCTTTCACCGCACGGCGCAGGTTTTCATAGGCTTCCTTGGTATTACCTTTCTTCATGGCTATTGCGCCAAGCTGCAGGTAAGCGGTTCCTTCAAATTCTTTTTCCGTACCTGTTTCCAGTCCCTTCCGTAGTTGCGACTCTGCTTTATCAAGGTCGTCTCCCAGTGTCGAAAAATTCGCCTGAAGCATATAATATGACGAACGTATCGGTTTATAAAGCAGGTTAGGAAATTTCACCATATTGATGAGTTTCTGCGCTCCTTCCATATCTCCGGCTTCCATATAACCCTGTATCAGCGTCATAGGACCAATAAGGAAATATGCCACAACCATAAGTATGGCAACAAGGAATGGGATCCACGCTATCCACCACGTAACTTTAAATCCAAGGAAGAACCCAAGCGCTATCAATGCCACAGCGATAGGTATACGATAAAAAACAAGTATTTTTCTAAAACTCATAACATTATTTGGAGGCGCAAAAGTACGCCTAATAAGTTGGTTTTTCTTCCTGCCTCAGTTTTTTTCATCTTTATAAATAGTATTCTTTGTTTCGTTACTTCGCTGTTTAGCTTTCCTGCAACCCTGATTGCTAAAGCCTGAGAAGATCCGAAAATCTAGCTCAGAAAATTAAATGTTCATACTTATATTTTACTTTTGGCAGTCTTTTTAGTTCTGTAAAAATAATCTGGTTTGAAATTACACATCTTGGCTATTGCCGCCCACCCCGACGATATTGAGCTCAGCTGCGCCGGTACACTTATTAAACACGCTATGGCCGGCCAGGCTGTTGGCATTGTAGATCTTACACAAGGTGAGCTCGGCACACGCGGCACGCCGGAGATACGGCTGCAGGAGGCTACAGCTGCAGCAAAAGTGATGGGAGTACAGGTAAGGGAGAACGCAAATATGGCCGATGGCTTTTTCCGCAACGATGAGGAACACCAGCGCAACCTCATAACTTTTATTCGCCACTTCCGTCCGGAGATCGTTATAGCAAACGCACTCAATGATCGCCACCCCGACCACGGCCGCGGTGGCAGGCTTATTGCTGATGCCTGTTTCTACGCTGGCCTCCGCAGGATAACTACGAGCAGGGATGGAGTTGAACAGCTGCCCTGGCGTCCTAAGCGTGTTTATCATGTGCTGCAGGATCGGTACTACGAACCTACATTTATTGTAGATATATCATCTGCATTCCAGAAAAAAATGGATGCTATCCGCTGTTATAAAAGTCAGTTCCACGATCCTGCATCAGGCGAGCCGGCAACATACATTGCCACCGAAGGTTTCCTGAATAACGTGCTCTACCACAGTGCACTACTTGGCAAGCGTATTGGAGTAGAATATGGCGAAGGCTTCATCTCAGAGAACATCCCCGGCATTGATAACCTGGATAGTCTTCTATTACCGGAATTACCCTAAGCGCATTATGTAATTAGATGTAAGGCCCTTCCGAGTCTCTCTGCTGTATCCCATTTCACACACGGTACATCAGAACTCCATACGCCTTTGCTAGAGACCTTTTTCGATGTTGAACCATGGAGCAATTCTACCATTGAGCCATTTTTGCTATATTCGGCATCCTTTTTGCACCGTTTACAATACTAGAAATCCTGGTTTAACGTTAGTATACAGATGATCAAAATATCCGCCGTAATCATAACCCATAACGAAGAACATAACATTGCCCGGTGCATTGAGTCGTTTAAAGATATCGCAGACGAGATCATACTGGTAGACAGCTACTCCAAAGACAAAACTGTAGCCATTGCGGAGAGCTATGGTGCAAAGATCTTCTACCACGAATTTAAAGACTTTAGTGATCAGAAGACTTATGCAATAGCACTTGCTGCCAATGACTTTGTTTTGTCTATTGACGCAGATGAATTGTTGTCGCCCGAGCTGCATGCCAGCCTGCTTAGGGAAAAAGAAAACCCGCGTTTTGACGGTTACCAGGTCAATATCCTCGCAAACTATTGCGGCAAGTGGATACGGCACTGTGGCTGGTACCCGCAACCCAAGCTGCGCCTGTTCAATAAAAATAAATGCGGCATCAACGACAGCAAAGTACATGAAAGCATAGTAGTGAAAGACAAAAAAGCGAAGATCGGTTTTCTTGATGGCGATATACTCCATTATAGCTACAACAGCATATCAGACCACATAAAGAAGATAGAGCTCTACTCTGAGTTGGCAGCCCGCAACGCCATTGGCAAGGGTGAGCGCATCGGTATTATAAAAATACTGTTCGGCCCTGCATGGAAATTCATTTACAACTTCATTTTCCGGGGAGGCTTTCTCGATGGTTACTTAGGCTATGTTATTTGTAAGAACATTGCTTATGGCGGCTTTATTAAGTACGTTAAGATCAAGCTATACTCGGCCCGGCGGTCTAATGAAATGAATGTTCAACCATTGACTTTCAATTCATGAATCTGAGCTGGCTTCTACCTTCAGGCAAAGGCATTCCGGTACTTATGTACCACAAAGTTTGGCCCGGTATCAGCGACAGCCTCACCATTAATCCTGAAGATCTTCGCACACAATGGGAGTATCTTAGAACTGAAGGCTATCAACCGCTCTCCCTGCCAGACTATCTTGATATTGTCACAGGTAAAAAGCTGGTCTCGGGCAAACCCTTATTGCTCACTTTCGATGATGGCTATCTCAATAACCTTACCTACGTATACCCGCTCCTGCTGGAATTTGGCTGGTCCGCTACATTCTTCATTATTACAGGCATGCTGGACGGTACAATGTCCAATGACTCAGGCGGGCCTGCCCAAATGATGTCAGCAGAAGACCTCCGCCAGCTCGATCCCGCTGTAGTGCAGCTCGCCATGCATGGCTACCTGCACGAAAACATGAGTAAGATTACCAATGCGGAGATCCTGGATGCATTACATCAATCGATCCGGGCGTTTACAAATAGTGGCCTGCAATGGCACAAAGTCCTCGCCTACCCTTATGGTGCCCGGCCGGTCGGTGACTTTTCCTCCGTTAAAAAAGCTATTTCCGTTATGGGCATCAGCGCAGCTTTCCGCATAGGCAACAAAGTCAGCGAGGTGCCCGCAACCGACCTGTATGAGCTAAAAAGAATTGACATTAAGGGCACAGACAGCCTCGCAGACTTTCGTGTAAAGCTGAAAAAAGGCAAGCTCAAACCTTTTTAAGACATTTAAAGACTTAGCCCCGTAGTGGCTTTTTTTTCATTACATTTGTATCTAATAAGCACCCGCTGAGCCGCATTTGTTGCATCATAAAAAGCGGTAAATAAATATTTTCTCAAAAATATTTTGCTATTCCACAAATTATCAGGACCTTTGCAGTCCTAAAAAAAATAATCATGGCTCGCGTTTGTCAGGTAACAGGTAGAAAACCAGTAGTAGGCCACAAGGTGTCTTTCTCAAATAAGAAAAAGTTGCGTAGATTCTTCCCTAATCTGCAGACTAAGCGCTTCTTCTTTGCTGAAGAAGACCGTTGGATCACGTTGAAATTGTCTACTGATGCTATTCGTACCATCAATAAGAATGGTTTGATCGCTACGGTGAAAGAATTACGTGCTAAAGGAATTACTGTCTAAATTTAAAGTAAAGCATAAAATAGTTTAAAATGGCTAAGAAAGGAAACCGCGTTCAGGTAATAATGGAATGCACCGAGCATAAAAATAGCGGTATGCCCGGTACCAGCCGTTACATTACCACTAAAAATAAGAAAACGACTACAGAGCGCCTGGAGTTGAAGAAATATAACCCGATACTTAAGAAGGTTACTGTTCACAAAGAAATTAAATAATCTATTTAAAATATTAAGCGATGGCAAAAGCAGCTAAGACCGCGATTAAGAAAGACCCCAAGCTGGCAGCAGAAGCTAAGAATTACACTAAAGTGATTAAAGCCGTGCGCAGCCCAAAAACAGGTGCTTATACCTTCAAAGAAGGAATGGTGCATAAAGATAAGGTGAAGGATTTTTTAGCAAACGTTAAATAAACCGCCCCTGTAAGCCTAGCCTATACTAGACTTATAAACATACTATTATAGCAAGAAGCCACCCGAAAGGAGTGGCTTCTTGATTTTTTTGTTGGGGGAATTATACAGTTGTTCTCCACATGCGGGCATTCATACCCTACTCCCTGTCTCTCCCCTGGTCTGTATTACTGGTATTTCTTTGCCCGCCGCCAGCTCCGGTTGTTGGCTCTTCTTGCTCAGGCTTTTGATGCTGCTGGCCTTGCTGCTGCTGCTGCTGTTTGCCCTGCTGCCCGCCTGTCTGTGGCTGCTGCTGTTGAGATTGTTGCTCTTCGCTTCCTTTCCCCGCTTGATTCTGATTCTGCCTTTCCATAGTTTATTGATTTAATTGCCCTATTGCGGTAATAATTATGCCACTGTCTGTTGAGGTAATCATAATGTCTTGCCTGCGCCAAACCCTTACTGGCAGCATTTTTTATACGTAAATGTTGCAGCCTCGTACTGCTAACAAAGCAGTTGGATTGTATTTTTGCATACCTTTATTAACATTAATCTGGCGAATGGACGAAATATTTATCTTAATAGCTGAAGATGATGCCGATGACCGCTTTCTTTTGCAGTCTGCCTTTGAGGAAAATGGCTTTAAAGACAAGCTGCAGTTTGTAGAAAATGGGGTAGAGCTTGTTGAATACCTGTACAAACTTACCCAGGATGGGAATAATGGGAAGTTGCCACGCTTCATCTTACTGGACCTCAACATGCCTAAAAAAGACGGCAGAGAAGTGTTAAAGGAGATAAAGCAAAATCCATCGTTGAAGAAAATACCTGTTATCGTATTCAGCACCACTAATAATGAGCAGGAAATGCGCCGGTGCTATGAATTGGGTGCCAATTCGTACATAACAAAGCCAAACAGCTTCGAAAACCTTATTAAAACCGTAGCCGCGCTGCGTAGTTACTGGATACATACAACCAGTATTCCGGGGTAGGCGCAAAGGCATGGTTTTTACTCTACCTAGCGCTTCGCTATCAGTAAATATTGATACAAGTATATTGAGCAATTCAATGGCAATGCCTAATTTAGATAAAAATAGATTTAACCGTAAGACTATGATTGATGGTAGAAAAATTCTCATAATTGACGACGAAGAGGATCTTTGTCTTCTCCTAAAGGAATATTTTCTAAGAAAAAATTATGATGTTGTCATCTCCCATACGCTACAGGCGGGTAAAGGAATACTAAAGGAATACAAGCCCGATATCCTTTTCCTGGACAACAACCTGCCTGACGGGATTGGCTGGACGGAAGCGCCCTCATTTGCCGCCAGCTTCCCTGATACCTACATAGTGATGGTAAGTGCCTTTCACCCTGTGATACCCGTAATGCCGGGCAATGCAAAGTACAGGGTCATAGAAAAGCCCATCAGCATGTCTGAGCTGGATAAGCAATTCTCTTCCTTTTAATTTCTTCTTATCGATTCTTTCAAACACGAAAAAAGCTATTGCGGTGCAATAGCTAAAGTGGTTAGTACTTGGGGGCTGGCAAATGTTAGTCCACTGTGCCGCGCCTTATGAAGCCCAGCAGCAATGAGATGATGGCCAGTACAAGTAATACGTGGATTATTGATCCTGCGCTGTAGACGAATGCACCCAGCACCCAGCCTATTACCAGAATTATAGCGATGACATACAATAGTGATCTCATAAAATAGTTTTTTGTTTTACACTTTAGTATGTGATAAACATTGTGCCAACGCCTGTTAAGTCGTAGGTCTTGAGACGTAAGTCGTAAGTCTGCGAGTATTAGGTGTGCAAGGTATTTGCTATAAGTCTATGGGTAGTGTCAGTAACCGACCAGGGCGTTCTGAACGAAAAATCCCGGTTGCAAGAGCAACCGGGATTAAGAAACTATCTACTATAACCGGGTTTTCCCGGACTTACGACTCACGACTTACGACTATTGACTTAGCAATACGTTTCAAACGCCTGCATAAGGTTAGCGGCTATCATCTGTGCAGGGCGGCCTTCTATGTTGTGACGCTCTATCATGTGCACTACTTTGCCATCTTTTAGCAATACTATAGCTGGTGAGGATGGCGGATAAGGCTGCAGGTAAGTGCGCGCCTGTTTCACCGCATCTACATCGTAGCCCGCAAAGCTGGTAGCCAGTACGTTCGGCTTCTTGGTAGCGTTCTGCACGGCCATAAGCACGCCGGGGCGGGCTGTTCCTGCTGAGCAACCGCATACACTGTTTATCATCAGCAGTGTAGTGCCTTGCTCTTTCATCGCATTATCCACGTCTGCTGGTGAAAGCAACTCTTTAAACCCATGGCTGGTAAGCTCAGCCTTCATCGGCGCGACTATTTGTTCAGGATACATCTTCTTTTAGTTTTTGTCTGGTACAAAGTTAAGGCATGTATCTATATTTCACCATAATATGCCAATAGGTAAAATCAATTTAAGTTGATTTTCCAGTACCTGGTCCCTATTATCACCCCCTAAGCGTGAAAAATAGAAGCAAACAATTACTTTTATTTATCCAAATAATGAACATGAAGCAAGCATTGGTCCTTTCCTTGGTTTTTCTTTCACTTTTTTCCTGCAAGAATGGCAATACCCCTGGCCAGCAGGGCGCTGGCCACAGCCAGCTAAGCACCCTGCTCGATACCTACTGGCAGGAGCATCTTCAGCTCTTCCCGGTGGAGGCCACAGGCTTTGGCGACAACCGCTACAACGACAGGCTCACCATAACCATAGCCCAAAGCTTTCACGATAGCCTGGGCAGGAGCTATACTAAGTACCTGGGTGAGCTGGCCAAGATTGACAGCACCACGCTGGACAAGAATGACCTGGTAAGCTACCGGCTGTTCAAGTACGAAATGCAGATGGGCATAGAAAGCCTTAAATACCCAAATCACTACATGCCCATGAACCAGTTCTGGTCCTTTACGCTGGAGCTGCCACAGCTAGGCTCAGGCAGCGGCAACCAGCCCTTTAAGACAGTGAAAGACTATGACAATTGGCTGAAGCGCCTGGCCGGCTTCCCTGCCTGGGTAGATACCGCCATATACAATATGCACAAAGGCATGGACGCAGGCTGGGTACTACCCCGCTCACTGGTGGTGAAGATGCTGCCGCAACTGCACGATGTTGTAAAGAATGATACAGGCAGTATCTTTTACGGCCCTGTTAAGTCTATGCCGGATAGCTTTGCTGCTGCCGACAAACAGCGCCTTACAGAGGCCTACAAAGCTGCCATTGCCAATATTGTAAACCCGTCCTACATCCGGCTCCATACCTTCATAGATAAGGAGTACCTGCCTAAGGCCCGCGCTACCAGCGGCCTCAGGGATATACCCGGTGGTGCCGACTACTATAAATACTGTATCCGCTTCTGGACCACTACCGACCTCTCGCCCGACAGCATATACAGCATAGGCCAAAGCGAAGTGGCGCGCATTGAGGGCGAGATGAACAAGGTAAAAGACAAGAGTGGCTTTAAGGGCGATCTGCATGCCTTCTTTACTTACCTGGGCAACGACCGCCGTTTCTTTCCCTTCACCACCGAAAAGCAGGTGATAGACAGCTTCTGGAGCATAAAGAAACAGGAAGACCCGCAACTTAAAAAGCTGTTTAACAACGTACCCAAAACCCAGTTCACCATTCGGCAGACGGAGGCTTTCAGGGCGGCATCAGCCAGTGCCGAGTATAGCCAGGGCTCTGAAGACGGTACCAGGCCGGGCATATTCTATGTGCCTATTCTCGACCCTAAAAAGTTCAACTCCACGGGTATGACCACCCTGTTCCTGCACGAGGCTATACCGGGCCACCACTACCAGATATCGCTGCAGCAGGAAAACAAAGGCCTGCCTGCTTTCCGTAAGTTTATCTGGTATGGCGCTTATGGCGAGGGCTGGGCCCACTACTGCGAGACACTGGGCAACGACCTGGGCGTGTACAACGACCCCTACCAGTACTTTGGGCACCTAAGCGATGGCATACACCGCGCTATACGCCTGGTGGTAGACATTGGCCTGCACTACAAGGGCATGAGCCGCGAAGACGCCATAAAGTATATGATGGACCACGAGCTGATATCTGAGCGCGAAGCTACTGCGGAGATAGAACGCTACATGGCCATACCCGGCCAGGCCCTGTCCTACAAAATAGGACAGATGGCTATAAGCGCAGAACGCAAGCACTATACCGAGCAGATGGGCGCTAAATTCAACATTGCTTCCTTTCATGACGAGGTGCTGAAGGACGGCTGCGTGCCACTGAATATTCTGCATGAGAAAATGGCGGAATGGGCAAAATAGTCGTAAGTCATAAGTTGTGAGTCGTAAGTGTGCGAGACGGTTTCGTGGTCTTGTGCGGATGTACAATTCTTTTGTTGCAATGATTTGTTTTCATGGTTTCTCTGGTTTGTAGAGAAAATAGTTTTTGCACAGTTTGGTATTCCACCGCCGCATAAAGCTTTGGCGGACAATGTGATAATCAATAGCTTTCTTGTATAAAATTTCCGGTTTTTTCTGGTTGTTTGTAGTGGGTTAGTACTCGTCATTGCGAAGAATGAAGCAATCCCACGTTGTGACAGGACCTCCTCACTACCCATAGCGAGCGAGGACGTTTCTTAGGACGCGCTGGAGGAGATTTCCGGTCAGGCAGAAAAATGGGTTTTGCACAGATTTTGTTTGATTGTCAATGGATTAGTGAAATTCCATTTCTGCTTTTTGCGGGTTTGTTTCCGATGACCGCAAGCCGGAGGCAACGCAAAGGGCCGAGTTCATTGGGGTTATTAGGTAAACCCACGATTACTCCCAGCCTTCTATTTACTAATGCCCCGTTTCTATAAAAATAGAAAAATCAAGAATATGGGGCATTTTGTTTTTGTCACTAACACGATATCGTACACATCATCAACGCTTTACCCCCTCATATAAGAAAGAAAGTAAATTTCCCATTATGCCCCACTCCACCCTGCTTTTTACCCATGTGCGATGTTCTGCCTCGTTTGAATTTTTATTGTTAGGAGAAGCGCAAAGCGGGTGAAGAATCACCACGGGCGGAGAAGAAAACCTACAATTACGGCACAAAAGTACGATCCAATATAATACACCCCAAGACGAAAATTCTATAAGGATATTGTGGGTTTCTTTTGGCCATATAATCAAATATATTCGAGCCTATGCTTTGTGAGATTGCCTCCTCCGTCACAATGACGAACATAGGTAGGGCTTAATAAAAATCCAGGAACATTAGAAAAAGGCAAGTAAAACAGTATTAGAAATGCTTTTATGCTAGAATTACTCGAAGTCTAAATATAATAATAACAAAATATATAATTGATGTAAATTGATGTTTTTCAGCTAATTACTTGCAGACTTAATGTATTTACCCATTTTTGCAGCAAATTAAAATTATAATTTGTAATTTGAAGTTAATAAAAATGCGGCGTATGAAAAAAGTTCAACTTGCGGTGGTTGCCCTGCTGGCGGCACCAATAATGGCGGCAACAGTGTACAACTACAATTGTACCAGCTTGCCTGCAACCTCCTACACTTACAAGAATATTGCCTTCCCTGTAGACGTGGTAGGAAACCTGCCGGAAATGGACAACATGCCCACGACTGACTCCACCACAGATGCTGGTGCCACGCTTGGGCGTGTTTTGTTTTATGATGTTGCATTGTCAAAGAACAACACAATTGCATGCGCATCCTGCCATCAGCAGCAATTTTCATTTGCAGACAGCGCGAGATTCAGCACTGGTTTTAATGGCGCAAAGGGTACCCGAAACGCTATGGGACTGGCACACGCCCGGTTTTTTAAAGAGAAAGCATTTTTCTGGGACGAGCGCGCAGCAACGCTGGAAGCACAGGTGTTAATGCCGATACAGAACCCAATAGAAATGGGCCTAACCCTGGATACCCTGGTGGCAAAAATATCTTCGAAAGCGATCTATCCTCCTCTATTTAATGCTGCGTTTGGCAGCACTACCGTGACAACCGACAAAATATCAAAAGCCTTATCCCAGTTCATAAGAAGCATGAATACTTATGGATCAAGGTTCAGACAGGGAGTAAATAGCACTCCGGGACCGGCAGCCACAACGATTTTTGCAAACTTTACCGCTCAGGAAAACCTAGGCAAAAAAATATTTATGGATACGCTGCGCGGCAACTGCCAGAAATGCCATACAAAAAATGTAATGGTAGCCGGAGCACCCCGCAGTAATGGCCTTGATTCCATATATGCCGACCCAGGCTTGGGCGGTGTTCCCGGCTTTGGAGCAGGCAAAATAGGAACTTTTAAAGTACCGTCTCTTATAAACATAGCACTCACAGCGCCTTATATGCACGATGGAAGGTATAAAACACTGGAGCAGGTTGTAAATTTCTATAGTGATTCAATTCATAATACGGCCAATCTTTCCGCATTCCTCAAGGATGCGACAGGCCGCGCAAGGCGTCCGCATTATAGTGACAGTGAAAAACATGCTTTGATCGCTTTCCTGAATACACTGACTGATACAGTTATTACTAAAGATCCAAGGTGGAGTAATCCGTTTTGCCCAACAGCAGCACGAGGTGTAAAAAGTAGTACTGAAGCAGAGGAATTAATACCAGTGCTCTCTTCAGCCCTTTACCCTAACCCAAGTAAGATAACTGAACCGGTCAATTTCAGCGTAATAGGTGGTCAGAATTTTGAGGGGACTATCCGTGTATTCTCAATGGCCGGTAAACTCGTGTTCCAATCAGGCTGCGCAATCGAAATCGGGAATAACGTTGTATCGATACCATTATCAGAGGTAAGTGCAGGCATGTACCTGCTACAACTTGAAAAAGAAGGAAAGATACTGGCGCGTGCGAGAATCGTAAAACAATAGCATGATAGGATACATAAAAAAAGGATGTGCCATACCCGGCACATCCTTTTTTTATGCCTACTTTATCGCTTCAACAACGATATTGGTTCTACAAATTTGGGCGCCGGTGCAAGCAAACAAGGCTACAACTTTGGGTTATAGAACGTTGTTAAAAACTGATTTAATTTGTGTTGCCATATACAGGGCAGAAAATTAGGAAGACAGAGTATTGGTTGAGATTGCTTCGTGGGTCGCAATGACGAATAGGAAGGGAGAGATTTGAATTTACATGTGCGCAAAAAAAAGGGGCCGCTACCGCGCCCCCTACCCTTCAACTTTTTATCTCTATTGTAAAAGCTAAATCAACTAAATATGCCCTATAAGCTTTTTAAGGTAAGCCCCGTAGCCGCTCTTCATGTAGATGGCGGCAAGCTTTTCCATTTGCTCATCGTTTATCCAGCCATTGCGGTAAGCGATCTCTTCTATACAGCCTATTTTAAGGCCCTGGCGCTTTTCTATTACTTCAATAAACTCACCGGCCTCAATAAGTGAATCGAAAGTACCGGTATCCAGCCACGCAGTACCACGGTCCAGCACGCCTACTTCCAGCTTGCCTTTTTCGAGATACACCCTGTTTACATCAGTTATCTCGAGCTCACCGCGGTGAGATGGCTTTATAGCTTTGGATATGGCTACTACATCGTTATCATAAAAGTAAAGGCCGGGAACAGCATAGTTTGATTTCGGATTTTCCGGCTTCTCCTCTATACTGAGCACACGGTTGCTTTTGTCGAACTCTACCACACCATACCTTTCGGGATCGTGAACCTGGTAGGCAAATACGACGGCACCATCGGGATTCGCCTTTTTCTTAAGCAACGTGCCCATTCCTGAGCCATAAAATATATTGTCGCCAAGCACCAGCGCTGCGGGATCTTTACCAATGAAGTCGGCCCCGAGAATGAAAGCCTGCGCCAGCCCTTCAGGGCGGGGCTGCATCACATACTCAAACCGGCAACCTATAGCACTGCCATCGCCCAGCAGCTTTTTAAATGCTGGCTGGTCCTCAGGCGTAGTTATGATCAGTATCTCGTTAATGCCGGCCAGCATTAGCGTAGATAGCGGATAATAGATCATTGGCTTGTCGTACACAGGCATAAGTTGCTTGCTTACTGCAATTGTAAGCGGGTACAAACGTGTACCTGAACCACCGGCTAGAATTATCCCTTTCATATTTTTTAGTCGTAAGTCGAGAGTAGTAAGTAATAAGTCCGGGAGTATTTAATCCGGATCACGAACCGCTCAACGAGCTTTTTTATTGTTATTAATATTAAAAATGGTCTGCAAGGTAACATTGATATCTATTGACCTACAGAATGCTACGCAATGTACAAAAATCGCGAATATCCTGAACTTGCTGACGTAACAGTTTAAATGCCGAATACCATCGCATTGTTGCCGTGGTTCGACTCCGCTCACCAGGACAACAATATGATATGTTATTTACGTTTCAAAAACTTACGCCTTATACTGAGTCTCGTAGTATTTCTGGTAGTTGCCGGAGGTCACATCGCTCAGCCATTCTTCATTGGCCAGGTACCAGTCTATGGTTTTACCAAGGCCTTCTTCGAAAGTAACGGATGGATACCAGCCCAGCTCTTTATTGATCTTGTTGGCATCTATAGCATAGCGGCGGTCGTGACCCGGACGGTCCTTAACATAGGTGATCAGTTTTTCTGATGTGCCGGCAGGGTTGCCCAGTTTTGCATCCATTTCCTTGCACAGCAGTTTCACGATCGCTATGTTCTGCCACTCATTAAAGCCGCCTATGTTGTACGTTTCGCCATTGCGGCCGCTATGGAACACCATATCTATGGCACGTGCGTGGTCTACTACATACAGCCAGTCGCGGGTATACTTGCCATCGCCATATACAGGCAGTGGCTTACCGTTGCGGATATTGTTGATAAGCAGTGGTATCAGCTTTTCAGGGAAGTGATTGGGACCGTAGTTGTTAGAGCAATTGGTGATTACAAACGGCAGTCCGTAGGTATTGCCATAAGCGCGCACCAGGTGGTCAGATGCTGCCTTTGAAGCAGAATAGGGAGATTGCGGATCGTAAGGTGTGGTCTCCAGGAAGAAGCCCTCATCACCCAGGGAACCATAAACCTCGTCTGTAGACACGTGGTAGAAGCGTTTGCCTTCGTAGTTTCCTTTCCACGCAGCACGGGCAGAGTTCAGCAGGTTGGCTGTACCCATTACATTGGTCTGTATAAAGGCGTTGGGGTCGGTAATAGAGCGGTCTACATGGCTCTCAGCCGCCAGGTGTATAACGCCGTCAAAAGCATATTTACTGAACAGGCTTTCTATGTGTGCCGCATCGGTAATATCTGCTTTCTCAAAAACATAGTTGGGTGCAGACTCGATATCCTTCAGATTTTCCAGGTTGCCTGCATAGGTGAGGGCATCGAGGTTCACGATCTTATAATCAGGATATTTAGTGACGAACAACCGTACCACATGGGAGCCTATAAAGCCTGCCCCGCCTGTAATGAGCAATGTTTTTTTCATGCTGCGAATGTAAATATTTTGTAGCTGGCGTCAAGAAGGCCGCCGGCACCATTAACGTAATAATAATCTGCTATACCAGCTTAAAGGTTTCGATGAACTTGGTAGTGAAATTACCCTTCCTGAAGTCTTCATTTTTCATCAGCTGCAGGTGGAAAGGTATAGTTGTTTTCACGCCCTCTATCACATACTCGCTGAGTGCGCGCTCCATAGTGTTTATGGCTTCCTCGCGGGTTTGCGCTACGGCAATAACCTTGGCGATCATAGAGTCGTAATATGGGGGTATTGTATAGCCCGCATAGATGTGTGAGTCTACACGAACGCCGTGCCCACCTGGTGTATGCAAGGTAGTGATGCGGCCCGGACAAGGACGGAAATCGTTGTACGGATCTTCCGCATTTATGCGGCACTCTATGGCGTGTATCTTAGGCTCATAGTTGCGGCCGCTGATAGGCACACCGGCGGCTATCTTTATCTGCTCCTTAATGAGGTCATAGCTGATCACCTCCTCGGTAACACCGTGCTCCACCTGGATACGGGTGTTCATTTCCATGAAGTAGAAGTTGCGATGCTTGTCTACCAGGAACTCTATGGTGCCTACGCTTTCATAGTTAATGGCTGCGGCGGCTTTAATGGCTGCCTCACCCATTCTCTGGCGAAGATCTGCGGTCATGAAGGGTGAAGGCGATTCTTCCACCAGCTTCTGGTGACGACGCTGGATAGAGCAATCGCGCTCGCTGAGGTGACATACGGTGCCAAACTGGTCGCCTGCTACCTGTATTTCTATATGGCGGGGCTCTTCCACGAATTTCTCCATGTAGATGCCATCGTTCTTAAATGATGCTGCGGCTTCGATCTTAGCCGTATTGTAGGCATGCTCCAGTTCGCTTTCCTGCCATACTACGCGCATACCCTTGCCACCACCGCCGGCAGTAGCCTTTATGATAACGGGGTAGCCCATTTCGCCGGCTATTTGCTTAGCCTCGTCTACACTGGTCAGCAAGCCCTCTGAACCCGGTATAACCGGAACCCCGGCCTTTATCATTGTTTCCTTAGCGGTGATCTTATCACCCATAGACCTGATCATATCAGGCGTAGGGCCTATGAACTTGATATTGTAATGTGCACAGATATCAGCAAAGTTTGCATTTTCTGCAAGGAAGCCATAGCCGGGATGGATCGCATCGGCATTGGTGATCTCAGCTGCAGCCATTATGTGCTGTATGTTCAGGTAAGAGTCGCTGCTTTGCGGCCGGCCTATACATACTGCCTCATCGGCAAAACGTACATGGAGACTATCCTTGTCGGCAGTAGAGTATACAGCTACAGTGCGTATACCCATCTCACGGCAGGTACGTATAATGCGCAGGGCTATCTCGCCACGGTTGGCAATCAATATCTTTTTAAACATATTTCTAAAATTGCTCAATGGCTTGATTGCTCAATGGCTCAATTTCCGGAAATTACCACTAGCTTACAGGCCATTATGTTTGAATATTTTTTCTTGCTGAGTTAACTATTGTCCCCAGAACCCTGTTGACTTCGTCAAGTTTATTTAAAAGTAGATCACAGTTTGGGTAACTAACACTATAGCTGCACAACCAAAGCCAGAATTGTGTTTCCTCTGCTTCTTTTGCCGCAATTCTCATTTTGTGGATGAAATCTGCTCTACTCTCTGCATTTTGCGCTTCCATTGCGTTTGCACCTACAGAGGTTCCGGATTTCAATAATTGTCTTGCTACGATATATTTTTTTTCTCTTTCAAGCTCTTCGCAGTACTCAACCAACATCAAGGCCAAATCAAATGAAAGTTTTAGAATAGGGTTTCTATCAAATACTTCCTTTTTCATTTGTCAAATCCAATTGAGCCATTGAGCTATTGAGCAATTATGCCATTCCTTACATTGGTTCAATGATAAATAGCGGCTGATCGTACTCTACAGGCGAAGAATCGTCGGCAACAACCTTTACAAGGCGGCCGCTTACTTCACTTTCTATTTCGTTGAACAGTTTCATAGCCTCGATAATGCAAAGTACCTGGCCGGCCTTTATCTCGTCACCTATGTTTACAAACACAGGCTTATCGGGCGATGGGCTGCGGTAGAATGTACCGATCATAGGGGATTTGATAGTAGTAGTGTTGCCACCGGCAGCTGCTTGTGCGACAGCTGCTTTGTCTGCAGCAGGTGCTGATGCAGGCTGCGGAGCCGGCAACTGTGCCTGTTGCGGTGCCTGCTGTGGCATCTGCATAGGCATATGCGGCATGCTCACATACTGCGCAGGTGCGGCAAGTTCCTGCTTGATCGTTATTTTAAAATCGCCTTCTTCTATGTGCAGCTCACTGATGCTCGATTTATTGATCGTTTTTATCAGCTCCTGGATCTGTTTGTATTCCATGAATATTGTTTTAAATCGTTAGTAGAAAGTTGTTAGCAGCCGGTAGCGTCGCTTTAGGCCATTAACTTATTAACCTATCAACCATTACGCTTTTACACGCTCCACATAATTTCCGGTCTTCGAGTCGATCTTTATCAGATCTCCCTCGTTCACAAACAATGGCACAGGTATGGTAGCACCGGTTTCCACTGTAGCCGGCTTGGTAGCACGGGTAGCAGTATCGCCCTTTACACCAGGCTCAGAATACGTAACCAGCAGGTTAACGCTGGCAGGCAATTCCACACCCATCGGTGTTTCTGTTTCTGTATTAAATACTACAAAGCACTCCTGGCCATCTTTGTAGAGCCCCGGATTATCAACCATGTTCTCGCCTAATACAATTTGTTCAAAAGTATTATTGTCCATGAGGTTGAAACCGCTTTCATCTTTATAGAGATACTGGTAGTTGCGCTTTTCTACACGCACGGGGAAGATGTTATCGCCTGAGTTCCAGGTATGCTCTATAGAACGGCTGTTGTCTACACCTTTGAGTTTGGCCCACACCTTTGCTGCTGCGCGTGCGGTTTTATTTTGTCCGAATTCCACTACCGAGTAAAGGCTGCCATCAAGTTTTATGATGAGACCATTACGCATATCTGCTGTTGTAGCCATGAAGATTTATTTTTTTGTATGGATTGCAAAAGTAATCATTAAAGCCAAAAAAGGAAATTGAATTTTCGCGGTAAAAAAGGGTGAAAAAGAGTGGATTTCGGGGAAAAGGAGGTGGAAATGGTAAGTTTTACGGTATTTTATTTGAAAATACATCAAATACGGGCAAGCCAGTTATTAAGACAGACGTACTAACAACCTTGCGCTTTTTTACTACATTTGTCCCCTCATTAATTATACAAAATAATTTTTCTTTATGGCATACGACGTTATCGTAGTAGGAAGCGGACCGGGCGGTTATGTAGCTGCTATCCGTGCATCACAACTTGGTTATAAGACCGCAGTGGTGGAAAAAGAAAACCTGGGCGGTATCTGCCTTAACTGGGGCTGTATACCCACCAAGGCGCTGCTGAAGACAGCCAGCGTGTTTGAAAACTTTACCCATGCTGCCGACTATGGTATCATTGCCTCTGATTTTAAAGCTGACTTTGGCGCCGTTATTAAGCGCAGCCGTGGTGCAGCCGATAAGATGAGCAAGGGTGTGCAGTTTCTGATGAAGAAGAATAAGATAGATGTGATAATGGGCATGGGGAAACTGAACGCTAAAAAAGAAGTGGAAGTGACCGGTGCTGACGGAAAAGTAACTGCGATACAGGGCCGCCACGTGATACTGGCTACAGGTGCGCGCAGCCGCCAGCTGCCAAACCTGCCACAGGATGGCAAGAAGGTAGTAGGCTACCGCGAAGCGATGAACCTGCCAACACAACCCAAAACAATGATAGTAGTGGGCAGCGGCGCCATAGGTGTGGAGTTTGCATATTTCTACAACAGCATAGGTACGAAAGTGACCGTGGTAGAATTTATGCCACGCATAGTGCCGGTAGAAGACGAGGACATATCTAAAGAACTGGAGAAGAGCTTTAAGAAAAAAGGCATCACAGTGATGACCAATGCGTCAGTTGAAAAACTGGACACAAGCGGAGCCGGCGTGAAAGCGACGGTGAAGACCGCTACCGGCGATGTGGTACTGGAAGCAGATGTGGTGCTGAGCGCTGTAGGTATTGCTGCCAACATAGAAAACATAGGCCTGGAAACGCTGAACATAAAGACAGACAAGGGCAAGGTGCTGGTAGACAAATATTTCAAGACGAATGTAGATGGCATATACGCCATAGGTGATATTACTCCGGGCCAGGCATTGGCACACGTAGCTTCTAAAGGCGCTGTTATATGCGTGGAAGCTATTGCACATAAGGAAGGCAAGCACAAACACGCTCCTGAGCCGCTGGACTACGGCAATGTACCGGGCTGTACCTATTGCTCGCCTGAAATAGCCAGCGTAGGTATGACGGAAAAGCAGGCAAAGGACGCAGGATATGAAATAAAAGTGGGCAAATTCCCATTCACTGCCTCAGGCAAGGCTGTTGGAGCTGGCGCTACAGAAGGTTTTGTAAAGGTGATCTTTGATGCTAAGTACGGCGAATGGCTGGGTACGCACTCTATAGGCTATAATGTTACAGAGACAATAGCAGAGACTGTAGTGGCCCGCAAGCTGGAAACCACATGGCAGGAAGTGCTGGACAGCATACACCCCCACCCTACCATGAGCGAAGGCATAAAGGATGCTGTAGAAGCTGCGCTGGGCGAAGCGATACACCTGTAATTAATTTGAAAATTTGATGATGTGCAAATTTGAAAATTGAGTTGTTCTAATAAAACGATTTGAATGGTATAATAGAGGCTGCTTTCGGGCAGCCTTTTTTATTAAGACCGTTATTGCACTGTGCCTCTACGAACGATACCGGATGTACACTAAAATTGACACAGTCCCTTAATGCCTGGGCTGGACGCCGCATTAGCTGATCACGATTACAATTTAAAAGTTTAGCGGGGGCTAACAGGCCATTCTCTTCAATTCAAAATTAGTAGGGAACAAACTTATATTTCGGTCAGCAGAGCTGAGGGTAGGTTACTGTACAAAAAATCCCGGTTGTCAGGGACAACCGGGAGTAGAATATTTGATTTTCAATTTTCATTTATTACCTCAGCAGGGTAAGATTGCCCTGGTGGTGCTCTATCTGGCCATCTTTGAAGGTAGCGTCCATTACGTATACATAAACGCCCTGTGGCTGTGGTGCACCGTTAAATTCACCATCCCATCCCCTGCCATCAATGCTTGAGGCCTGGTATACCAGCTGGCCCCAGCGGTTGTAGATGTTCATGGTAAATGTAGTCAACCCTCTTGTGAGCAGCTGGCGTGGGTAGAAGTAGTCATTAACTCCGTCACCGTTTGGCGAGAACACGTTCGGGATATCCATGTAGCAATCTTTCTGTACCCAAATGGTATCAGATGTAGTACAGCCATGGATCGAAACATTGGCATAGTAGTATCCGGGTTTCGTAACCACGATCTGCGATCCGGTTTCGCCGGTGCTCCACTCCCATGACGTGCCAGGCATAGTGCCGTTACGATCATCTGATAGTATTATTGAAGTGCTGCCGGGGCAGATAGAGGTATCAGGACCAAGATAAACATCCGGATATGCATACACCGTTATCAGCTTGCTGGCTGTGGTCTCAGGGCAAGCCCTGTAGTTGGCCTTAACTGAAACCGTAAACTGGCCCGGTGCATCGAACGCATGTATAATCGGATTCACGTCAATCATGGTAAACCCGTCTGTTACAGACCAGATATTTCCTGTTGAACCTTGTGTAGCATAGGTAGCTGTAAACGTTACATTCTTACCGCGGCATAACACCGAGTCTGTAACATCCATTTTTATTCCACTTATGGTATCCACCACTATTGTCTGCGTGAAGGTATCGCTGCACGGCACAAAGTTAGTTTCAATAAGCATGACATTGTAAGTACCGGTGGTGGGGTAAACATTCGTAGGATTGACGCCGGTACTTGTGCCATTACCAAAATTCCACGCATAAGTAGTAGCAGCACTATCCGGCGGGCTCAGTGATACCGAAGTATTTCCGAAATTAACCGGGGTGAGCTGGCAGATATACGGCGTAGGTGTAAACGTATAAGATGCAGAAATGTAATTGAGCAGCTTTATTGGTTTAGACATACTATCTACGCACTGTCCGTTTGTAGCGTACAGTTTAGCAATAAATGCGGTATCTGTCTGGCTGTTAAGATATATATGGTTCGGGTTCTCCGCAGTATCTGAATAACCATCACCAAAGTACCAGTGGTAGGTAAGTATGTGATCAGAATCGGAATAGTTATCGTTAGTGAAAATAACGGTATCTCCATGACAACCATAATTTACCTTCCAGCTGAAAGAGTCCCTGAGCGCAGGGCCCGTCATACCAACACCAGGCAGGTGGGTGGTAGCACAGACTCCGGCAGTATGCACATAAATATCGAAATAGGTGCTGCCATCGCAGAGGCCGGTAAACAGAACCGTACTATCAGGACCTACATAATAACTTATTGATGTTGAAGTGCCATTTAAAACATAGGTAACCGTGTCAAGCTGGTTGGGATTCAATCCATATACAGTGATCGCACCATCGCAATAGCCGCACCTTGTAGGATTAATGGAACTAAGCGTTCGTATCGGGAACGGCGGATTTACCAGCGACACAGTACTATATGGATCGGAATGGCAGAAGCCGTAGGTGACGACAAAATTGGTGTAGTCTCCCGCCACTAGTCCGTTTATAGTTACGGTGCCGGACGCACTTATGGTAGCTAATACATAGGGTACCGCGACTCCATTATAGTTGTACCTGATCGTATCCGTAACACCTGGGGCGAGATTACTTATGACAATAGTACCGTCATGTGCACCGCAGAACGTGGGATTCGTAAATGTATATACCGGTAGAATAGCAGGTGGCGGATCGATAACTATTGGCAGCCATGATGCACATTGGTGAGACACATTAGTATATATGACCACCGAATCTGCAAAACCCACTGTAGGCGCCAGCGTATCTACTACCATCACTGAATCCACCCAAGTCTTAAAGGTATCGGTTGCCAATGGCCCATGATACAAGTCTATAGTCCAAGGCTTACCTGTTCCTCCGGGTATGAAATAAACGATCGCCCCCCTAAAACAGGTTGCAGGGAAAGCAATTGAGTCTCTTATTGTAGGTACCGGATAGATGTTTACCGAATAGGCCTGTGTATTCAGCCCCGTAATAGGACAGTTGTTGTCCTGCATACGCAGGAAGAATGTATAAAGGCCGGGCGTGAGCAGCGTAGTATTGCCACAAACAGTTACGATAGGATGGGGGGTACCATTTGCTGTAACGGTGTAAGTCATACCGGCTGGCAGTCCGGTAATGGTAAATGTTATGTTTTTAGTAGTATCCGTTTCTGTAGCGGTGTAAGTCATACAAAAAGCTCCCGAATTTCCGCAAACGTGGTAGTGGGTGGTATCATCAACAATAACACCGCTGGTGCCAGCAAGCGCGCTGACAGGTACAGAGCTGGTGCACGTGAGCACCAGGAACGTCATTTCTCGCTGACTTGTACCTACAAATGTATCATTGCGGTACTCCCGGATGTTGTACACTACTACAGATCGTTGCAGCACATTCGGATAAAAACAGATCTGCCCGGTGGCGGCATCAAATAAATAGGAAGCAGCTGTGCATTGGACTGGCGTAGCCGGCCCGATCGGCTGGCCCGGCCATGCAGTAATGGCGGCATAAGAAACAGCACCTCCCACAGAGCCACAGCCGCCCGAGCCATTGGTGGGGCTTACCAGCTGAAAACGGAGGCTATCGCCATCAGGATCTAATGCGCCCGGATTATAACAGTTGGTATTGTTGAGACAGAAGAAAGGAGTAGGAACAACCGTAAGAATAGGACTACTGTTATGACTGAATATTCCAGGGAAAAAATTATCCAGCGTATCTATAAGCTGTATGTTGGAAGAGTAAACAATATTAGTGATAGAAGCCGCACGACCTGCACCGGATGGAGAACCGCTACCCGGATTGCCGCAGCCAAGCGGTTTTACACCACTACCATTGTTGGAAGTGTACACAAAACGCCAATTGTGTGAAGGACCCGAAAGTGTAACCGTGGCCACATAAATGTATCTCTTAATACCCTCAATAGCAAAACTGGTGCTCGTGCATTTGGTCAGCGCGGTGTCTGCAGGGCATACCGGTGTAATTTCTTTTCCGCATGGTGAGTTACCGGGGCTTGTAGCATCAAGCGTTAGTGCCAATGTCGCAAATAGCGCAGTGCCATTGTATACACACACCTGCGGTGTAGCAATAGCAAGTGTTTGAAAGGCACCCGTAGTAGTACCACAGTTACCATACAGCGTCACCGATACCTTATAGGTATTGCCCGAAACCCATTGGTAGTTAAGGTCTCCACCAACTATATGGGATGCGAAAACATTACTGTTGATACACAGCAATGCAACAAAAAAGATAAGGCCACGTAAGCAGGCGGGTAGTATTTTTTTCATAAAAACAAATAAAAATGTTACTTGATGTTCTTTTACTTTTTCTATAAGACACGTTCGATTATTCTATAGACAGAACAAAGTGTTAAAATGGTTTGCCTGTTACAAAATAAAACTCCCGTTCCCTCTTAAAGAGATTTCCAAGTCATAAAATTAATTTTTTTCAATCCATAAACAACAAAGCAATACAGATTTTTTTTACAGAAATATCACTCCTACAGTAAACTATACTGTGCAAAATGGGAATAGACGGAAAAGTTTCAAAAAACCTCAAGGTCTGGAAAAAAAGCTATTTCTGTGACTGCCAGATCATTTTTTTCAATTGTTCGGCACTAATGATGCTGGAGCGGTAGGAGGGGATGACTTTCCAATTTGCTCCCGCAGCGTCCCATTTTTCAGATACAGCGCTCCATAAAACCTCCTTTTTCCTGTTTATTATAAAAACTTTATTGCATTGGTAACCCATGGAGGCAAACACCGACCCATCCGGCAGTTCCATTACATTGCCGCCGCCCGAATTAGTTTGCACGCCTATTTCCTGACCCAGATCATCTGTGCGGCATACATACTCCCACGTTTTTTTTAATGTATCCCCTGATTTCGGTTCTTCGAAAAAGGCAATATGGGAAGGCGCCTGGAGGTTACAGCCGTTATCGAATAAATAGAGTTCGCCGCCAGCCGAACGCCTGCAGGCATGCTGGCCGCAAAACAGGAGATACCTGTTTTCCTGCATATCAAGCACATTCTTAAGGTTTGAATTATTACCATATTTGATTCCGTAGGCATTGAGCACTTCTCCACCAGGGTATTTAATTTTTATAACGCGGCTTACCCCCTTAAAGCTTACATAAACTGTTTTATTTTTTTCATCAAAGAAAAATGAATTGTCGTGCAGATCGGCAAGGCTATTGCGCGTTTCATTATAAATCAGGTCTGACTGCATGACGTACTTTGCTGTTTCCCACGACCATAAAATTTTCCCCTCCTTATCAAATTCTACTATCGTACCAAATGGCACCTTACCATAGCTATGTGGCGCCAGTGCTTTTGCATTTCCGGTAAAAATTACAAAGGTGCTATCCTCCCTGTCAGGAAACTTGCACAGAAGAGTCTCGGAGCCCATAACCATGTAGTGCCCATTTGCCAGCCGGGAGATCTCATGATGATATAAATTGTTTATGGTATCCAACTTTTTATCTACGCTGCTATTACCTGGTTTTTCCCAAAGTATCTGGGCATCGTAGCTGATTTCGTAGATCCTCGAACCCTTCAAAAAGGTAATTGTGCCAAATGCCGATTTTTTTAAATCACGGATCTGTGAAAAATCTCCCTGCCCCGTATGCTCAGGCAGGTACCATACCGGATGCCCGCTCATATCATACAGCACTCCGGTGGCATCTACAAAAACATATGCGTCTTTATGTTGCACCGCCGGCTCAATGACCCTGAGCCTGTTCAGAGTGGTGTCTACTGATGGTGGGTAGCCGGTAGCAAAATGATTTAAGCCGGTAGTTCTGATAGGCTTCCCCGATTTGTCCATATACACAACACGCCAGGTATAGCTGACACCAAACTGCGGAACAGTAACTATGGACCGGTTTCTCAGGCAAAGAACGCTGTTAATAATATTATCATTAAACGCCTTAACTGTTTCCTGGTCACCGGAAGCGATTTCAAGTTTATATCTCACGTTTTTAGCCCCAGGAAACGAAAAACCTACCACGCGGTAATTCAATAAACTGCCATTGGCCGGAAATACCTGCCCCCCCGCGCGATCAAACAAAAAAGAAAAAATTAATACAATATATAAATATCTGCGCATAAAGCAGGAGCAAAATACGAGAAATAAGTAGCTTATCAAAACGTTGGCTACAAAAAAACTGTCGTTGGAAAGCCTGCACTCCAGGATTCAAAAATATTTTTATCCCGAAATTCCGGACTTTCAGGAAAAATCCTATAAAGTTTAACAAGGACTTTTATTTTTTATATTAAATCCTATCTTTGCAGCCCTTGAGCCAAAACAGTTATGTAAAAATAACGCGTGCGGGCGAGCATTTTTATTTATAAATTGTACTGATCATTTTAACAAGAACCCATGCATTTAAAAGGTTTGGTGAAGTTTTTTACTGGCGCGCTTATCTTGATATCGCTGTACCAGCTTTCTTTGACATTAGTTGTCCGCAATGAGGAAAAGAAAATGCACGCGCAGGCTATGCGCGCTGCTAAGGCCGAAGACCCTAACGCAACCGGCCCGGCCCTGATAAAGCTGGAAGACACGCACTACCAGGCTATTACGGACAGCATGCAGGGTGAAACCATCCTGAATATGGGTATCAAAAAGTATACCTACCAGGCAGCAAAGGCAGAGGAACTAAGCCTGGGCCTGGACCTGCAGGGTGGTATGAACGTGGTGCTCGAGGTGAGCCTTGATGACCTGGTACGCTCCATGTCGAACAACCCACGTGATGTGGCGCTCAACAAAGCAATAAATGAAGCAAACGTTGCGAAAGGCAATACAGAAGCGAGCTTCATCACCCTGTTTGGGGAGATTTTTGAAAAGCAGAATCCCGGTGTGAGCATGGCTTACCTGTTCACAAAACCTTCTGAGAAAGACATCACACTCACATCTTCTAACCGTGACGTTCTCGCGAAGCTGAACAAAGAAGCAAAAGACGCGATAACGCGTACTTACAATGTACTGCAAACACGTATCGATAAGTTCGGTGTTGCGAGCCATCACCTGAACCTTGATGAGAAAAAAGGTATCATCTCTGTGGAACTTGCCGGCGTGCACAACCCTGAGCGCGTGCGCAGCTACCTGCAGGCAACTGCAAAACTCCAGTTCTTCCAGACTTATGATAACCCGGTTATCTGCCCTATGATAATGGCGGCTAACGAATCGCTCTCGGCTTACTTATCCGGTACTACAGATACTACGGCTTCTGACACTACCAAATCTGCTACTGATTCTACCGGTAAAATGGCTAAGTCGGACACAGGAAACCTGAATAACGTTCTTGCTGGCGGAAAAGCTGCAGGCACTAATGCTGCAGACTCTAACAAAGCAAAAGAAGCAGAAGGAGACAAAAAATATCCGCTGACCTATCGCCTCATTCAGCTGCTGGCTTCTCAGCAGGATGGCTACTTCCCGGGCCCTGTAGTAGGCTATGTAATGAAGCGTGATACACAAAAAGTGAACAGGTACCTGGCGCTTGATGTAGTAAAGAGCAAATTCCCCCCGAACGTGCATTTCGCCTATGGTATTGCTGATGCAAAATCAACCAATGACCCTAATGCAAGACTGCCACTGTACGCACTGAATGTGCCAATGGGTGGAGTAGCAAAGCTGGAAGGTGACCACATTACAAATGCACGTCCTGACTACGACCCACTTACCGGCAAGCCTGATGTGACCATGGAAATGGACGTAACCGGTGCACGCATATGGAAAGATATGACAGCGAAAATTGCTGCTGACAAAGGTTATATAGCAGTAGTACTTGATGACCGTGTTTACTCAAGCCCATCAGTACATGACGAGATCAGCGGTGGTAACACACAGATCTCCGGTAACTTTACTATTGATGCGGCAACTGACCTTGCTAACATCCTTAAGTCTGGTAAGCTGCCGGCACCTGCACACATAGTACAGGAGCAAGTGGTAGGTCCAACCCTCGGTGCTGAAAACATTGACAAGGGTATGAACTCACTTATCCTTTCGTTTGTAGTGATCTTTGTACTGATGCTTGTTTACTACAACACAGGCGGTATCATAGCAGATATTTCACTTATCCTCAACCTTATCTTTACCGTAGGCGTACTTGCTGCACTGCATGCTACACTGACTATGGCCGGTATTGCAGGCCTTGTACTTACAGTAGGTATGGCCGTGGATACGAACGTTATCATCTTTGAACGTATCAAAGAGGAGCTTGCGCTGGGTAAGAGTTACCAGCAGGCCGTAACTGATGGCTACAGGCGCTCTTACGCACCTGTGCTTGACGGTCACATCACGGTACTGATCACCGCCATCATACTTTTCGTATTTGGCCTTGGTCCGGTAAAAGGCTTTGCAACCACACAGATCATCGGTATCTTATTATCACTGTTCTGCGGTATCCTTGTATCACGCCTGGTTACAGATATTTACACTAAGAGAGAGCGCCACTTCAAATATTTCACGGGTCTTTCAAAGAGCATCTTCAAGAAAGCACACTTTAAGTTCGTTGAGGCAAGGAAGTATACTTATGTCATTACTGCTGTTGTGATGCTTATGGGTATCAGTACTTACTGGACAGGCTTTGACGAAGGGGTTGAGTTTAAAGGAGGCCGTAGCTATACCGTTAAGTTCGACCAGAAATACTCTACTGAAGATGTTCGTGCAAAACTGAACACTTACTTCAACGAGCGCCCGATTGTAAAAACAGTGGGTACCAACAATGAGCTGAACATCACCACATCTTACCTGATCACAAAACCAGGACAGGGCGTGCAGCAGATAGTAGACTCTACGCTATGGGTTGGCTTAGCAAAGGAACACCTGATACCGGAAGGCACAAGTCTTGCAGCATTTAATGCAAAATACCTGCAGAGCTCACAGACAGTACTGCCAACCATATCTGACGAACTGAAAAGAGGTGCTATAAAGGCAACCATCCTCTCTCTGATAGCGATCTTCCTGTACATACTGATTCGTTTCCGCAAATGGCAGTATTCAGCAGGTACACTGCTTTCTTTGCTGCATGACGTTTGCCTGACACTTGCTGTATTCTCTTTCTTCAAGGGTAAAGTACCATTCGCACTTGAAATAGACCAGCACTTTATCGCGGCTATCCTTACCGTTATCGGCTTCTCCATGAATGATACGGTTATCGTATTCGACCGTATACGTGAATACTTCCGTAAGTCGCCGGATGAGGACAAGGCAAGCGTTATCAATCGCGCTATCAACGATACGCTGAGTCGTACCATTATGACATCACTTTGCGTATTCATCACGCTGCTGGTATTGTTCATCTTTGGTGGTGAGGCTACAAGAGGCTTCGCGTTCGCAATGCTGATCGGTGTATTCACCGGTACTTACTCATCTATCTTTGTGGCTGCACCGGTACTTGTAGATATGGACAAGAGCGGATCACTGAAGCAGGAAGTAGACCATGAAGCACGCGTAGAAGAGCTGAAGAAGCTGGCTTAGTAAGTGATAAGTTGATAAGAGCTAAGCTTCTTATTTTTTACTTAAATATTTTGATCCCGTTCAGTAAACTGAACGGGATTTTTTTTCCCTTTACTCATCCGCTTCTTATAACGACTGTTCTCCAATTTACACTTGCACGCTTATAACTTGCATTCCTCGCCCTATCACTGCTACGCAACAACTAACTAACAAATCAACTTATCACTTTTCAACTTATCGCCTATCACCCCACCACCAAACAACAAATCAACTTATCACTTATCAACTTATCACTTTTACCTACCTTTGCCCGAGCTATGAAAAGTTTTTTCGGGCATTTTGGTAAGATCGTGCTGATGATCACCGAGGGATTCAGTAAGCCTGAGAACCTGAGGGTGTACTGGATAGAATTTATGGACCAGTGCATGGATATAGGCATAGGTTCCTTGCCTATCGTTATTATCATTTCGCTCTTCATGGGCATGGTTATGACACTGCAGTTTTCTTATCAGCTCATCAGCCCGTGGATACCTAAATCTGTGATAGGCACACTGGTGCGTGACTCTACAATTCTCGCCTTTTCCCCTACCCTTGTGTGCATAGTGCTGGCCGGCGTTGTTGGCTCTAAGATAGCCTCTGAGTTGGGTAACATGCGTGTGAGCGAGCAGATAGATGCCCTGGAGATAATGGGCATAAACACAAAGACCTACCTGATACTGCCTAAAGTAATAGCAGGTATGCTGATGATACCCTGCCTTATTATTATTTCTATTGCCATAAGCATCTGGGGTGGTTACCTGGCGGGCATGTTCTCACACATTCTTACTAAGGAACAGTTTTTCCTGGGGCTCACTTCCAACTTCAATTCATACAATCTTTTCTTTGCCATAGTGAAAGCATTTACATTCTCCTTCTTCATTTCCATTATTCCTTCTTACTACGGTTACTATGTAGAAGGCGGAGCGCTGGAGATTGGCAAATCATCTACCAAATCGGTAGTGGTTACCTGCGTCATGATACTTTGCGCAGATTACGGACTGTCTATATTGCTGCTGTAATGCGGTAAGCTTGTCTGCAAAACTCGCAAAAATAAAGCCGGGTATCGAAACACGATACCCGGCTTTATTAGTAAGTAGAAATTTCAAATTAATTCGCGCTAGCCACTTCTTCCTTCACTACGTTCATATCATCGTAGCTAGGCCCGTACATGCCTGGTATTGGTATATCCAGCAGGCGCAGGTACACGCTAAGCTGGCCACGGTGGTGGTAGTGATGGCTGAAGGCCATAGAACGGATCACAGCTATTTTAGGCAGGGTAAACATGATGTGTGCACCATTGCGGAGCGTCCACATTTTTCCAAAGTCTTCATCGCTTGCATTTTCCATTGCGGCAACGGCCTTGTTCACATTTTCATCCAGCTTTGCCAGGAGTTCCTCTGTAGAAGTTGGAATAGTTGGCTTGTAATCCATGGTTCCCAGGTCCAGCTCGTCTGTAGTCAGGGTCATCGCTATCCATCCCGGTAACTCAGCTACGTGATTGGCCAGGCTGCCCATCTTCATAGATTTTGCGTGTGGTTTCCAGTCGTTCTTATCGGTGGGTACACGCTCAAGTATTTTCTTTGTGGAAGCTGCTTCCATCTTCAGTTCGGCGATCAGGCCTTGGTTCATTGACATAGGTGGCTATTTTTGTGAAAATTACTTAATAATAGCCGAACCAAAACAAGCTTAACCAAAAATTAAAACAATTGTATTTCCCCAAATTTTTCCTGCTTTTGCTGACTGCCTGTGCGCTCCTTTTAGCAAGCTGCGCATCGGATAATGAAGGACGGCAAGTAGCAATAGCTTTCTACAATTGCGAGAACTTCTTTGACCCGGCCGACAACCCGGCCAAAGACGATGATGAGTTTACTCCACAAGGCAAATACCACTATACGCAAAAGATCTACGAGCAAAAGCTGCACAACATTGCCACGGTGCTGCAAACGATGAATAGCGGTGCTGGGCCAGCCATCATAGGCCTGGCAGAGATAGAGAATAACACCGTGCTGACCGACCTGGTGCAGCAGCCTGAAATAGCCCGCCGCAACTACAAATATGAATGGTATGACGGGCCCGACCCACGCGGTATAAATGTGGCACTGGTATATGACCCTGCACGGTTTGTAATGCTGCGCTCAGAAGCGCTGTCGGTAGACCTGTCCGGCATAGAAGGGAAATCGCATACGCGGGATGTGCTGTACGTATATGGTATTCTAAACGGAGACACAGTACACGTATTTGTAAATCACTGGCCATCACGCAAAGGCGGCGAAGGAGAAACCGATGCTAAGCGTGTAATGGCCGCAAGGGTAAACAGGAACACAATAGATGGAATAGTAAAAAACGATCCCAATGCGAAGGTGATAGTGATGGGCGACTTCAACGACAATCCTGGCGATGTTAGTATGGCAACCAGACTCGGCGCCATGGCAGAACAAACTGCCGTAGCTGTCGCAGACCTCTATAATCCATGGGCTAGCCTGTACAAGAGCGGACAAGGCACCGAATGCTTTGGCGGCAAATGGAATCTATTCGACCAGGTGCTCATTTCAGGATCACTTCTTAAAAACGCGAACCACAAACTGCAGTACGAAAAGGCGGAAATTTTCAGGCCCGATTTTATTACAGATCATTACAAGGGGCACGATGGCGAGCCGCACCGCTCTTACGCGGGCACACATTGGATAAACGGTTACAGCGACCATTTCCCTGTTATTCTTTATCTTACGTATTCAAAACCCGGAAACTGAGATCATTATGACTTACGACTTAAGACTTACGACTTATGACTGTTAATGAAGTTCCACAGGACAAACGGGATATAAAACCGGGTGATAACCTGAAAAAAGTAGTATATGCCGTAGATAAAGATGGCAACTATACCGGTGTGAACTCGGCAGGATGGGAGGCCGAAAACGTAGCCATAAAGCAGGCATGGGATGAGATAGACGAAAATCTTGCAGATACAGAAAAGCAGGTGCTCGCAGGTACACTAAGCCCCCTCCCCTACTTTATGCTGAAAAACCTGATGGATGTAGCCCTGCTGGCACGCTATGCCGGCAAGTGGCAATGGCAGGTAAAACGACACTTTAAACCAGACGTATTTAACGCACTGGACACTGCCATGCTGGATAAGTATGCGCAGATATTTAACATCACCAAAGAAGAACTGACCGGCTACGTTAAAGACAAGAAAAGCACTTAATGAGTAAAGAATATATACACCACCAGCACGCACACTGCGAGAGCGGGGTTACATCAAATCTGTTACGGCACGAAGGAATTAACATAAGTGAGCCCATGGCTTTTGGCATAGGCGCAGGCCTGTTCTTTGGCCACCTGCCCATGCTTAAGGTAAACGGTGTACCGGGCACCACTTACCGCATATGGCCCGGTGCTATTTTTAAACGCGTAGCAGAACGGCTGAACATCAGTATAAAGGCCGAGCGCTTCCGGTCGCCGGACAAGGCTATGCAGGCGCTGGACAATGTGCTGGCTACAGGCAAGCCCGTAGGCATACTGGGCAGTGTATTTTACCTGCCTTACCTGCCTGAAGCATTCCGGTTTCATTTTAATGCCCACAACCTGGTCGCCTATGGCAAGCAGGACCAGGACTACCTGATCAGCGACCCTATAATGGAAGACGTGGCCACCATAGCACCTGCCGACCTTGTAAAGTCGCGCTTTGCAAAGGGCACACCGGAGCCGAGCGGATACATGTATTATGTTACCGGCACATCTAAAGAGATGGATATGGCAAAAGCCATACAACAGGGTATAAAACAGACCTGTTTCTTCATGCTTAGCCCTCCCATTCCATGGTTTGGCAATAAAGCCATTTTCCTGCTGGCTAATCGCATCAGCGCCTACCCCAAAAAGCTGCCTCCACGCAAGGCAGCCCTATACCTGGGCAATGTAGTGCGCATGCAGGAAGAGATAGGTACCGGCGGTGCGGGCTTCCGGTATATCTATGCCGCCTTTCTGCAGGAGGCCGGTCAGCTGCTGAAGCGTGACGACCTGCTGGAGTACTCAACCGAGCTGACCAGCATAGGCGATGACTGGCGCAATTTCGCCTACCATGCCGCCCGTATACTCAAAGCCCGCCAGTCCGACATTGTATCATATGACGAACTAAGCGAATTACTACGGAAATGTGGTACCCGCGAAAAAGACCTGTTCAAAAAAATGGAGAAACTGAAGTGGTAGGGGCAGCATATATTTAAGAGAATTGCCTTACCTTTACGGCTAATTTTACCATTTGCTTTCTAAGGCCAGACATATCATAGTTGGGACAATAGATTTTTTTCATCGGCCGTTTGCCAGATGGATACCTACGCGAACCTTTCGTTACCTTGCATGCGGAGGCACTAATACAGTGCTAAACATACTTATATACAATGTGTCGTACAATTTGCTATTTCACTGGTTTGGAAAAAAAATACCCGTTTTTGGCAGTCTTGGCATTACCTCGGGTGTAGCAGCTTGGCTTATAGCATTTTCGATCAGTTTCCCGGCGGGTTTTATTTTGTCGCGGCATGTGGTGTTCCCCGAGTCAAATTTACATGGTAGGATTCAGCTTTTCAGGTATATACTAGCGACTGCAACTTTCTTTCTTATCACCTATTTGCTATTAAAAGCATTTGACTATTCTCTTCCAATGGTGAATCCTACAGTTAGGTATACTATAATCTGTATCATAACAGCGGTACTCAGCTATATTTCCCAGCGCAAATTCACTTTTAAGACCGTAGATGAGGATGTGGTGACGGATTAGACCCAAACATATTTTCAAGAAATAAAATCCCGGGAATAGTACCAACTGTTTGTCCTGGCACGAATGGTATTGTGCTACAAAAAAGATAATTTTGCTTAAAGTATCATGCAAGCCAAATTTAATTTGATATGCAGACCGTATTAATAGAAATCGACAACCAGAATGGCTTTCATCTTTTGCAAGAGTTGGAAAAACTTAATATCTTAAGGATAGTTAAGGAAAATGTCATGGAAAATAAAACCAGGCTTTCCGATAAATATAAAGGAGTTTTTTCCCGTGAAGACGCTGCAAGTTTCACTAATCACACCCAAACGATGCGCAAAGAATGGGACAATACCTGATTGACAATAATGTGATCTCAAATTTTTTCTCAGGCGCGTTTTCTGAGCAGTCAATGAAATTTGTTTCGGAAGTTATTGACAATGTTCCCAACATCTCTGTGATTACGGAAATTGAAGCCTTATCCTGGATCAATCCTGACAAAGGGAAGGAGAAAGTAGTGAAGGAATTTATACACGATGCGAATGTGTTAGGCCTGTCTGCAGATGTTGTTGCCAGATGCGTAGCCATACGACGGAGCAAAAAAATGAAAACTCCCGACGCAATTATTGCTGCTACCGCTATAGCTAATGGTTTGATCCTCGTTACGGGCGATGCAGGCTTCAATAACATACAGGATTTACAGGTTATTGATCCAGCCAGGCTTTAACCTAAAACTGAATACCCGCTTATAACCATTGGGTAGAAGCCCACGCAAACAAAAAATGTGGATATCTCATCTCTGCCACAGCTTCCTCCGGCACAGTAATTGCGGAGTTATTTATGCTTGGTTCAGCTAGCTCAAGGTGTCCATTTTGGCAGTACAGCACAACATTCTCGACGATTTCGACGAATTTTTTTTGCCTCACACAGGGTAGAGACGGAATGCTTTCCGTCTGAAATATACACATCACAAAACAGTGGGCAAAAGTGAGCAACTTTTGAGCAACAATTTGGGGCTGGTTTTCTATTAACCTACTGACAATCAAGGCTAAGTTGAGCAACAAAGTTTTTTTATAGAAAAGTGGGCAATTCGGCTGTAAAAAACGATCCTTTATTCAAAATCAATTTTTTCATGTAGTTTGGCGCATTATTCCACATGCAATATTTAATAAAGGTTATGAAGAAGAAAATACTTATTTCGCTGGCTATCATCACCACCCTTTTCTGCAGCGTATCTGCCGTGCTGGGCTGGGGCGTATGGGGGCATAATCATATAAACAAAGGGGCAGTGCTGTCGCTGCCTGCCGAGATGGGTATGTTCTTTTACAACCATACCGATTTCATTGTGGAGGAAAGCACCGTGCCGGATCTGCGCAAGTACACCATGGATGATAAGGCGGAGGGCTGCAGGCACTACATAGACCTGGAGAACTACAACTACACCACCCGCGCAGATATGCCAAAAACAATGGCAGAAGCAGTGACAAAATACGGTAAAGACACACTGAACCGCTATGGTATACTGCCATGGTACATACAGGATATGATGGTGAAGCTGACAGAGGCAATGAAGAACAAACGTAAAACGGAAATACTGCTGCTGGCATCAGACCTTGGCCACTATGTTGCCGATGCCTATATGCCACTGCATACCACCAGCAATCACAACGGACAGTTTACCGGGCAGGTCGGCATACACGCATTTTGGGAGGCACAATTGCCGGAGCTGTTTGGCAAGAGCTACCACCTGTATACCCGCCAGGCCAGCTACATAACCGATGTGGAAAAAGCTACGTGGGATATGATAGACAGCAGCCATGCACTAATAAATAAATTGCTGACCACAGAAAGCAAAATGCGCAAAGACAACCCGGAGGACAGACAGTATAAAATGGGTACGGACGGAAAGCCGCTGAAGAACAAATATAACCAGCCGGTACACGCCTATGAATACGCCCATGTGTACCACGAGCTGATGCGCGGCATGGTAGAAAAACAGATGAAGCTGGCCACAGAAAGAATTGCAGACCTTTGGTATACCGCGTGGGTGAACGCTGGCAAGCCCGATCTTGATGACCTGGATCCATCATCGCTCACAGAAAAAAATAAGGCTGTTTATAAGGAAGACCTAAACGCATGGAAAACTACCGGCAAGGTGCGGGGACTGAGGTCTGACAAGGAATTTTAGTTGCAATACCTCCCATTTAATTAAGCGGAAAAAATCCCGAAGGGATGAAATTATTATAGAAAAACAGCACCGCACAAAATGTTTAAACTCCTAAGGAGTGGCATATTGCACGGGAACATAGATTCTTAACTAAATTACATTGCCCTGCTGCTGGCCATACACGGACATATTCGCGCTTTGCGGCCTTTAAAACAAAATAAATGAAGCCGCGCCTTTGCGACTTTGCGGGAGACCTTTTTACAAAACATTTCTCCTGCCGGAAGGAGATTCCCATAGCGGGCATGAACCAAAACTTATGAAGCTGAGAAAGAGATTAGTGAGCCTGGGTATCCTTGTCATAGTGCTGGTGATAGTTGTGTATGTGCTACCTGCACACCTGTCTTTCTACAGCCGGTTCATCTTCTACCCTTTCCAGTCGGTACGCGGGTATTTGCTGGGGTGGTTGCCCTTCAGCATCGGCGATATGTTATATGTGGGCGCAGGTGCCATACTGCTCTGCACAATAGTGCGGTGGGGGTACTATATAGCTAAGTTCCGGGTATACAAACACCAGCTGGCGACATCGGTGCTGGGCACCATTAATGCAGGCATTTCAGCCTACCTGTTTTTCCTGTTGGGCTGGGGAGCCAACTATGCAAAACCATCGTTGCGCGAGCACTGGCACTACCCCATTGCAGATTACAAAGACAGGCACGAGGCGCGGACTGCGGACTCTCTTGCACTCGTGGCTTTCGATAGCTTCCTGGTAAATAAGCTGAACAGCTTCGCGCCACAGTACAGCCCTTTGTCTTTTGCAGAAGTCAATGATCGCTCCAAAGCTTTTTACCGGGCATATACTAACAGCCGGGTGAAGGCGACCGGGCTAAGCGTGAAGCCATCCATGTTTGGCTATTTCATGGAGCGGGTAGCTGTAGATGGCTACTACAATCCGTTTACCGGGGAAGGACAGGTGAACAAACGGCTCCCTGCTTTTATGCTGCCATTTGTGCTTTGCCACGAAATGGCGCACCAGGCCGGCATAGCAGCCGAGGGCGACGCCAACCTGATGGCCTATGCAGTAGGCACACAAGGTAATGATGCTACTTTCAGCTATTCGTGCTACTTGAATATATGGTTGTACGTAAACAACCGCCTCTACCGCCGCGACTCAGTAACCGCCAAACGATACGAAGCAGCGCTAAACAAGCTGACCACCGCACACATAGACACCCTGGAAGAGCTAAGCAAGAGATACAATAACGAAGTAAGTAAGTATAGCACCGAATTTTATGACACCTACCTGAAGATGCAAAACCAGAAAGAAGGCATACGCAGCTATGGCAACGTAACCACCAGCGCCTGGCAGCTGGAGCGGGAAAGAATGGCGGGAAGAAGAAGTTCAGTAAGCATCCCTTAAACCATGAGTATACTAAAAATGAAATCGTTTCCACACTCGCCTTTCTGTCATCAGTTCTCCGTGAGCATTCGGCTTCGTCTCTTCCACAAGCGTTACATCAAGCATTTCAAAACTGCCCCGGCCTGTCTTTTTTACTCTTGTTTTCATTGCCGGAGTTTCAATATTCATATCATAAGAACATTCACCTACTTTTCTCCAATTGCCATGTCTAACAGACCATACTGCAAGGCTTTGAGACCTGCCATTACAACTAAACTCCAGCTGTCCAATTTCAGAGATGCCATCCTCGTCTATGTCTCCTGTCAGGAAAATAAACTCAGGATCACAACAGCAAAATTTTGTCCTTAAACGAGGAATGGTAGTGTCAGAAAAGTAATAGGACTGGCCGGTATCGGCAGCACAAAGGGGAGGCAAAACAAAAATGGAATCAGGTATGCCATTGAGTCGAAAACAGCCAACAGGCTTGATTCCACTACGGTCTTCATAAATCCCGTTGGATAAAAATTCTCCAAGTCCGGAACTATCCTTCGTGTATTTTTTGAAATAGTATGCCGCCTTCGTTAAATAGCCCGGTGGCAAAAGTTGGACAAGACTTTTCCCTTTCCTGGAAATTGCCCCCTGTTCACGATTAACAACCGGCTTATCAACGTTGGTACGTTGTCCAGTCCCGTTAGGTTGGTTACTACAGGAGTAAACTGCGCAAGCAAAGAATACAAGAAAGGAAAGCACTCTAAATCCACGCATCCTGAAAATCTTTTAATCCGCAAATCCTGATCAGCCCCTGTACTCGCCCCACACGCCCCTCAACGTATCCGCTATCTCGCCCAGTGTACATAGGTTCTCTACAGCATCTATCACGGCAGGCATCAGGTTTTTAGTGGTCAGTGCTTTTTGCTTTATGGCTTCCAGGCAGGCAGTTGCATTTTCGTTGTTGCGCTCAGCCCGCAGCTTCTTCAGCTTTTCGCTTTGCGTTACACGTATAGAATCATCAATACGGAACACAGGAGGAGCAGCGGCTTCCGCAGAGGTAAACTTATTGACCCCTACTATGATCTTGCTTTTGTCTTCAATGGCTTTATTGTAGGCATAGGCAGAACGTGCGATCTCATCCTGCATAAAGTGGTGCTCAATAGCTTTTACCGAACCACCCATTGCGTCTATCTTCTCTATCAGCTTCCATGCGGCGGCCTCTACCTCATTGGTCAGCGACTCTACATAGTAGGAGCCAGCCAGCGGGTCTACAGTATCAGTAGCCCCGCTTTCGTAGGCCAGTATCTGCTGCGTGCGCAGCGCTATAGATGCGGCCTCCTCTGTAGGTAGAGACAGCGCTTCATCATACCCATTGGTATGCAGCGACTGTGTGCCACCCAATACGGCAGAGAGCCCCTGCAGGGCCACGCGCACTATGTTGTTCTTAGGTTGCTGTGCGGTAAGTGTGCTGCCCCCGGTTTGTGTGTGGAACCGCAGCATTTGTGCCCGTGCATCTGTAGCGCCCAGGTCACTGGTTATCTTCGCCCACATGCGCCTCGCAGCCCTGAACTTGGCCACTTCTTCAAACAGGTTGTTGTGCGAATTGAAGAAGAACGACAGTCGCTGTGCGAACACATTAATATCAAGCCCTTTTGCTATTGCCGCCTGCAGGTAGGCCTTACCATTGGCCAGCGTAAAGGCCAGTTCCTGCACCGCATCTGAGCCAGCCTCACGTATGTGGTAGCCTGATATGGATATGGTATTCCACTTAGGCACCTCCTTGCTGCAATACTCAAATATGTCGGTTATCAGCCGCATAGATGGTGCCGGAGGATAAATATAGGTGCCTCGTGCGGCATACTCTTTCAGAATGTCATTTTGTATAGTGCCGGATATCTTCTTTATGTCTGCGCCTTGTTTCTTAGCAAGTGCTATGTAGAGGGCCAGGAGTATAAAAGCCGTAGCATTAATGGTCATGGAAGTAGAGATATCGCTGAGCCGGATGTCCTTGAACAACAGCTCCATATCCTGCAGCGAATCTATAGCCACACCTACTTTGCCCACCTCGCCATCGGCCATATCATGATCAGAATCATAACCTATCTGGGTTGGCAGATCGAAGGCTACCGAAAGGCCGTTCACACCCTGGCTGAGCAGGAAGTGGTATCGTTTGTTAGACTCCTCGGCGGTGCTGAAGCCTGCATATTGCCGCATGGTCCACAGCTTATCGCGGTACATAGCAGGGTGCACACCACGGGTAAATGGGAACTGACCCGGCAGCTCATCCATCTTCACCGGCTGGCAATAAAGTTCATTGATCGTAATTCCTGAATCTGTTTTGATCGTTTTTTTGTCCATTGCTCAATAAAGCTATACGATGTATGTTAATGGGTGCGCACGCAGGTTTCAACCTTTGTATTACCTAAAAGCTGCCGAAAGACATTACTTTCCTCACTTCGTTATTAATGATCTCGAGCGCCATATCGGTAGGCAGCTCACCTTCAGCTTTTTCCATCACGTCCAGTATACGGGCATGCAGGTCGCGGGCGTGGGCATCAGCAGGCAGGGTCTGGGCCAGGCGGTTCACAATATTCTGCTCCTGCTCCTTTACGTTTCTAACCGTCTCCCACACATTGCTCGATACGTAGATCTGCTGGGAAACATTATGCTCATACTCTGCGCCTATGCTAAAGGTCATTGCCAGCTGCAGATCGCGCACCGTCATAGAAGGATCGTAGACACGGGGTATCAGCTGTCGGGGACTGATACGCTCCACAAACAGTACCAGCCGCTCATAGGCCTGTAGCCTTAGCCGCAGCGTAACGTCCTGTGAATCTTTGAATATAGCAAGCTGTTTACGCTGCATCTCTGATACCAGGAATTTCTTAACGATCATGTAGCATGATACTAAAACCACCAGTGCCGGAACTGTGTATTTGAGAAGCTCTAGAGAGGCAACCATTATGTCCATAAAGTAATGTCAGAATTAAAAGTGAACTAACGCTGTGAGAGGCCAAAAGTAAGTAAAAACTGTGTTGGGGTGCAAATTAATAAGACATGGCGGAAGGTTAATTTTCAGCACATTACGGCATAATATCCCTATGCGCCGGTACATGGCATAGTTTTTACACCCCTAGGCAAAACTACACATATGGAACAGCACGAATCAATGAACGAAATACTGAATGACCTTGTTATGATAAATAACGACCGTATAGCTGGCTATGAGAAAGCGATAACGGAATTGACCGGGTTGGATATAGACCTGAAAGCAGTGTTTGAACAAATGATCACACAGAGTAAAGGTTACAAAGATGAATTGGGGCAGAAGATAATAGCTAACGGTGGAACTGTAGAGAATGATACTACAGCATCGGGCAAAATATACAGAGCCTGGATGGATATAAAATCTACACTCACTGATGCTGACCGCCATTCAATCCTTGCCACTTGTGAATTTGGCGAAGATGCTGCGGGTCGTGCTTACGAATCTGCCCTTAGTTCTGGCGGCCTGCATGATGCAGCTACACGGCAGTTGGTGGAGGAAGAGCAGGCATCGCTGAAAAAATCGCATGATCTTATCAAAGCCCAACGCGAAGCGCATAAACTATTGAAAAAATAAGTGATCGGTTTTACCATTATTCACATAAAATATTATAATCATGAAAGCTGAAATAGGAAATAAACACCATCCCGCTGAAGGAGTTCCGTTTATGAACACACTTACCGAAAGGACCAATAAGGCGATGAAAGACGGTTATACTGATACGCTGAAAGTCACTAAGCTGGGCTTGTACTCTACAAAGAAAGATAAAGTTTATAACCCCGAAGACGTACAGGTAATAGACTTCTTTCGTTTCGAGGGCCAGTCTGACCCCGCAGATAACGCGATTATGTATGTTATAGAAACAACTGATGGCGTGAAAGGTGTACTTATAGATGCCTATGGCGCGTATGCCGATGAACAGGTAAATAAGTTCATGACTGCGGTTGAAGACATTAATAAGAAAGGCACAAAAGCTGCCTAGCTACTTATCTTCCAGCGGGAAGAACAATTTGAATTTTGCCCCTCTTTTGGGTTCACCATGAGCGATAATATATCCCTCATGGTTTGCCATTATACGCTGGCAGATAGCCAGTCCTATCCCCTTCCCTTCATAGCTGGATTGCTGAGGATGTAATCGCTGGAAAATCTGGAAGATCTTGGTGATGAACTGGTTGTCGAATCCTATACCGTTATCTGAACAGGTGACACAATAAAACTTTTTTTGTTGCAGGTTAGGATTTATCTGGGCCAGCTCATGCCCGGTAACCCTCTCTGAGCTTAAGGTGATAACCGGTTTCACACCGTCCCGGCTAAATTTCAGTGAATTGTCCAGGAGTGCTTTAAAGAGAATTTTCAACTGGGAACTATAGCCCTTTATCACTGGCATTTGTAGCAACTCCACTGATGCGCCTTTTTCCTGTACTATTTCTTCCAGCTCATAAAGCAGGTACTGGCATATCACTCCCAGGTCCACAGCCTCTTTTTCAGCATCTATTTTTGTAAGGCTGGTAAGGGCGTTCAGGTCTGATATGAGCAACTGCATCCGTGTGGCCGATGCACTTATGCGCGTAAGCATGTTTTTATATTCTTCGCTTATGTGCTCACTGCTCTTATAAATGAGCATATTACTAAACACCTGTATCTTTCTAAGGGGCTCCTGCAGATCATGCGAGGCGGCGAATGCTATCTCCTGCAATTCCTTATGAGAGCGGCTCAGGTCAATAACTTTTGCCTGCAGCTCTTCCTGGTATCTTACCCGTTCCTTCAGCTCACGTATGAGTATGGCAAACAATAACAGTGTCATAGTACAGAACACGGCAAGCAGGTAACGCAATGTGCTGATAGTAAGCGCCTGGTAAAATTGCTGGCTTTGGTTCCTTTCTGCGAGTAGCACGTTCTCCGTCACCCGCATTGCCCTGAGCTGTTTTGAGCATTCTATCATCTGTTGGCGACTATCGAAATAGAATTTCGACGGGGCTGTAGATTTGCTCGTGTCTACGTAATCGATATTTGCCCTTACCGCAGCTATACGAATAGCTACGCTGGCGCGAAGAAGTGTTACATTCTTTTTCTGATCAGGATTATCGCTGGTTATCTTACCAAGGTTATCAACACATTTATTGATGCTGTCGATGGAGTTGTTTAAGAAACGCAGGTACATGGTATCGTGGGTTATCATATAGCCGCGTTCGGTAAGTCCTACATCCCTTAAGCTAACCTCGGCAGACCGTATGTTGATAATCACTTCATTAGTATGATCTACGGCATCGGAGAAACGGGTAAACGTAGCAAAGCGCCCCATGGAAAACAGCGCCAGCGCCACCATAGAAACAAATGAAACGCAAAATGCCACAATTATAACCAGTTGCCTCCTTTTCATCAGCCCAAATCTACATTTTGTAGAACAAATTCCTCACGAAAGGCTTAAAGTTCATACGTTAAATTGTTGGTATAAAATATGTCCTTTCTTGTTTGTTGGCGATAAGTACCTGAAAACCACACAACTACCTTTTTAAGGATAAAATATTTTTCCGAAAATAGAATTTTGGCTTCAAGCTTGCCTTATAGGCTTCAGAACAATTATACGCACTATGATTAGTCAACAACAATCTCAAAGGCAACAACTTAAGATTCTGCCACAGCAAATACAGCTACTAAATCTATTTTTCCTCAATTCCCTGGAATTGCAGCAGCGTATCAAGAATGAGCTGGAAGAGAATCCATTCCTTGATGCACTGGAAGAAAAAGCGCCCGATGAAGAGTCGAAGCTGACTAAAGACATGGAGCATGACTTCCATGACTGGGAAGAATCCATGTACGAAGACCGGCCGGATTACAAATCGGAATACCAGAACTACTTTGATACAGAAGTAGCTCCAAACTCGGCCATCGCTGATGTGTCTACCTTCAAGGAAGATGCAAAACAGCAGTTGCGTATGCGCGACCTCAGCCGGGAAGATACTGAGGCTGCTGAATATATAATAGATATACTAAGCTCGCAGGGGCTGATGGACCGCCCGCTTGAAGAGGTGGCAGACGATATGTCATTCCACTTTAAGACAATAGTGGAGACCGACAAGGTAACCGAGGCTCTTGCCATTGTGCAAACCCTTGACCCTACCGGTATCGGTGCACGCGACATTAAGGAGTGCCTGTTGTTACAGCTCAACAAAATGAACAAAAGCAGGCCTGACGTAAAGTGTGCCATTGCACTGCTGGAGCATCACTACAGCGACCTGATGCATCGCCAGTTTGAAAAACTGCACCATACGCTTAAAATAGATGACGAAGAGTTACGTATAGTGCTGAATCTTATTGGCAGCCTGAAATTCTACCCTGTTACTGAGGTGGCACGGGAAGATCCGAAGAATACCATTATTCCTGACTATATCATCACCAACTATGGCGATAACATACAGGTTAACCTATACTCAAGCAGATCGTCTTCTGTATTTGTGAACCAATCTCTGCACGATCAACTGGCCAGCCAGGTGAGCAATAAAGATAAGACTGCGAGCCAGTATATAAAAAGCAAGTTAAGCAGTGCACAGTGGTTTGTAAATGCAGTAAAACAAAGAGAGGATACCATGCTGCGTATAATGCAGTGCATTGTGGACTGGCAGCATGACTACTTTATAGATGGCGATATACGCCTGCTGAAGCCAATGGTGCTGCGCAACATTGCAGAAACTTCCGGTTACGATATTTCTACTATTTCCCGAATTACCAGCAATAAGTATGCGGAAACTCACTTTGGCCTGCTTTACCTTAAGAAAATGTTCAGCGAAGGTATTGCTGATAAGAAGGGCGAAGTGATCAGTAACAAAGTAATACAATCAGTGATAGGCGACGCTATAAGTGTGGAAGATAAAAAACACCCTTATACAGACCAGCAGCTTGTAAACCTGCTGTCAGGAAAAGGGTATAATATCGCCCGCCGCACTGTAGCAAAATACAGGGAACAAATGCACATTCCCATAGCGCAGATAAGAGCTGTGTGGGCATAACTTCACCTGAAAAAATGCGGCTCTAAATCGTTATATTTGACACACTCACACACAAACTATGCATAAAGTACTTGTAGTAGATGATGACAATGACATGTGTATGCTTCTTACACGTTTTTTAACGCGTAACAACTACACTGTGTCCAGCGCTAACAGCGGCCAGGCCGCTATTGACTGGATGAAAAAAAACACGCCGGACCTTGTATTGTGCGACTTCCGGCTCGATGATATGACAGGCGTGCAGATCCTCTCACGCATCAAAGAGATGCATCCGGATGCGGCCGTTATCATCATAACCGGGTACAGCGATGTAAAGGATGCCGTGGAGGTAATGAAACTCGGCGCGTTCGACTATGTAACGAAGCCCCTGTTTCCCGATGAGATACTGCTAACGATAAAGAAAGCACTGTCTGACGAACCAAGGGAAACAGCTGTAGCCAGGCCAGCCGCCAGTGGCGGAACCACATCCGGTGGCACAGGCAAGGCAAAGCCAATCTATAATAACCAATATATCATTGGCGACAGCCCGGAGTTTGCCGTTATCATCAAGCAGATAGAACTGGTGGGTCCTACCAATTTCAGCGTAATTATATACGGCGAGAGTGGTAGTGGTAAGGAAGCTATTGCACAACAGATACATGCCAAGAGCAAGCGTGCCGACAAGCCGTTTGTCGCTATAGATTGCGGCGCTCTGTCTAAGGAGCTCGCAGGTAGTGAGCTCTTCGGTCATGAAAAGGGCGCATTTACCGGCGCGCTCAACCAGAAAGTGGGCAGCCTGGAAATAGCTAATGGTGGTACCATCTTCCTGGATGAAATAGGCAACTTGTCTTACGACATTCAGGTATCCCTGCTGCGCGTGGTACAGGAGCGGAAAATAAGGCGTGTTGGCGGCATAAAGGATATAGAGCTTGATGTTCGCATTATTATAGCCAGCAATGAAAACCTGTGGGACCTTGCAAGAGCGGGCAAATTCAGGGAAGATCTATATCACAGATTCAATGAGTTCAGCATTTCTGTACCATCACTGCGTGAACGTAAACAGGATATTATGCTGTTTGCGCACCACTTCCTGAAAATAACTAATGGTGAGTTGGGTAAAAACGTAAAGGGCTTTACTAAAGAAGTAGAAGATATACTTAATAACTACATCTGGTATGGTAATCTACGCGAATTGAAAAATGTTATCAAACGGGCTACACTGCTCAGTGATGGCGACTTGGTGGAAGCAAAAACACTTCCATTTGAGATCAGCAATTTTTACAAACTGCAATTCGAATCGCCTGCACCACCGGAGCGTGTACCTACAACACAAGCGGCACTTGCAGACACCGCAATCTCTTACGAGAACAAATTGAAAAGCGCCAACATGGATGCCGAGTATGACGTGATTCTGGATGCCTTGAAGCAGGCTAATTTCAACAAGAGTAAAGCTGCCAAATTGCTAAACGTAGACAGGAAGACACTCTATAATAAGATGCGCCAGTTTAAGGAATTCAATATCGACTAAGGAGACTTCTGTTATGGACAGCATAGATATACAACAAGGCACCGACAGGTTCACGCCTGCCAGCGACTTGTTGACAAGGGTTGCACTGGACGGACCGGCACCTATCGCGATAGTTAGGTTTAGTGATATGAAAATCCTGTTTGTAAACAGGCAGTTTGAGTATTACCTGGGATATTCCAATTCAGATATTGTTGCTGAAGATACTTTTTTCAGCAACCTTATGGATGAATATCTCCACGACCGCTTTAACTTTCAGCTGAGCCTGGTAACCCACGATTTGCCGGCTCGCTCACGGTTCGTTCTCTACCCTATGAAAACGAAAAGCGGGAATACTATCCCCTTCAACTTATACGCCGCCCCTACAAAAGGTGAGCTGGGCGAAGACGCTTACTACCTTGTTATGCACCCCGATCCATCCAAATGGGACTTGCCCTTCTCTTCTTTCAATACAAGGGAAGTATTCCTGGAACAATTCAACATAGAGGATTTCGGTACTTTTGAGTGGCTCATGGAGAGCGACAAAGTATACTGGTCTAAGGGTTTGTATAGAATATATGAGACAGATGAATCTCGTACAGATATAAGCCGCACAGACGCGCAACGCTTTGTGCATCCTAATGATAGAGAAGAAGTAATGGCCAAGACCCGGCATGCACTGGAAAAGGAGGAAATGATAAATATCCAGTTCAGGATAGTTACACCGAGCCAGAAAATAAAAATGCTGCACAGCATAGCGCGAATTGTAAAAAGCGAGGAAGGAATTCCTACCAAGTTTGTAGGTAGTGTGCGCGACATCACCGAGCAGCATAACATAGAGCAGAACCTGAAGAACAAAGTTGAAGAACTAAACCACTCCAATCGGGAGCTGGAAGAGTTTGCATTTGTAGCCAGTCACGATCTGCAGGAACCTTTGCGGAAGATCACCACTTTCAGCGACCGTCTTTCTGATAAATATAAAGATGTGCTGACAGGGGATGGGCTCATGTATCTCTCCCGCATGATCGCTTCTGCTGAGAACATGAGGTCGCTGATCAATGACCTGCTTGAATTCTCAAGGATCACAAAGACTCAGCAACCTTTTGAAACCCTAAACCTAAACCTCGTACTGAAGCAGGTAAAGACTGACCTGGAACTGATCATAGAAGAAACAGGTACCGAAATAATCAGCCACTCACTGCCGCAGGTGGAGGCCGTTTCTACTCAAATGAAACAACTGTTCACCAACATTATCGGCAATGCAATAAAGTTCCACAAGCCAGATGTTGCGCCTGTTATCACAATTGATACCCATAGGATGACTGACGATGAAAATATCCGTTATGAACTGAAGCAGTCATGTCCCTACTATAAAATCTCGATATCCGATAATGGCATTGGCTTCGAAGATGAATACACAACGCGTATTTTCCAGGTATTTCAGCGACTGCATGGCAAGTCTGAATATCCGGGCTCAGGAATTGGGCTTGCGATCTGTAAAAAAATACTTGAATATCATCATGGCCTTATCTACGCCGAGAATGTACCTGGTGTAGGTGCACGCTTCACATTCATCATTCCCGAACAACAGGAAAAGTCAAAAACAATAAATACATGAGTCTGTTATACACCCAAGCCAGGATACTGATTGTTGACGACGATGAGGATGATTTTATTATTACCAGCGAATACATAAACTCTATCCCAGGCAATTCATTCAGGCTGGAGTGGTGTAAGAATTATAACGACGGACTCAAGCGACTGCTCGCCCGTGAATTTGATCTCTTCTTTGTCGATTATCGCCTCGGCGCTAAATCCGGCGTAGACTTTCTGAAAGAAGCTGTAAGTAATAATTGTGAAGAACCTATTGTATTGCTCACAGGCAAAGGCAACTACGAGGTGGATATACAAGCTATGCAACTAGGCGCGGTAGACTACCTGGTAAAAACAGAGCTGTCTACCGAAAAACTGGAGCGGTGCATAAGGTACGCATTGGAAAGAGCAGGTACGCTCAAGGCACTTAAAGCGAATGAACGTAAATACCGGAGCATCTTTGAAAAATCCAAAGATGTCGTTTTCGTTACAGACTATGCGCTCAATTTTAAAGATGTAAACGAAGCCATTTTCAACCTGCTGGGCTATACCAAGGAGGAGGTGCTTAGAATGAATCTTTCCGACTTGCTGGAGCCACAACCTAACACGCCATTATTTGCCCAATTTATTGAGAACAGAAATGAGATCAATGACTGGGAAGTGCTGATAAACACCAAGGAAGGCGATAAAAAATACTGCATCCTCACACTCACCATTGAAGACAGCGACAAACTGGATGGATATGTGCAGGGGATAATACACGATATTACCAACCTCAAAAAAGTAGAGAAAGCTACCCTGCAGGGCGAAAAGCTGGCTGCGGCAGGCAGGCTTGTGCGCACCATAGCGCACGAGGTGCGTAATCCCCTCAATAATATCACACTATCTGTAGAGCAGATGCAGCAGGATATTAAAGATGAGGGAATGCAGCTGTATATGGATATTATAAAGCGCAACGGCAAACGCATAAATGACCTTATCAGCGAACTGCTCAATACATCCCGCCCATCTGAGAACAGGCTGGAAAAGCTGACGGTGCAAAATGTGCTCGACGACGTGATTACCGCATCAATAGACCGCCTAACCCTGAAACGGATAAAACTACAGGTGAGCTATCCTAATGCCGGGCTGGAAATACTGGCCGACCACGAAAAACTGAAACTGGCCCTGCTGAATATTGTAATAAATGCGGTAGAAGCCATGGAAGAAGAAAATGGGGTGCTTTCTATAGCGCTGCAACAGGTGAACAACAACGTTCTGCTGCTTATATCAGATAATGGCAGCGGCATAACCGAAGAGAACATAGCCCGTCTTTTTGAGCCTTACTTTACGCAGAAACGAAATGGCGTTGGCCTTGGTCTCACCTTTACGCTGAACATTTTGCAGGCTCATAAAGCCAACATCGAAGTGACTTCGAAACTAGGCGCGGGGACTACATTCCATATCACGTTTCCGCAAGCGGTGCAGGCTTAATAAACGTTGCTTTCACTATAGATTACCGGCAGAGGTATTTTGGTACCGCAATGTTTATTCATTTGCGAAATGAAATACTTTATAAGCTCAGGCGAATGAAGTTCCTCATGCTGGTGCATGAAAAAATAACATTTTTCCAGCCCTTCTTCCATCCAAGTTTTAATACGCTGCACCCATTCGTCTATCCGTGTATAGTCGGTAGCATGTAATCCATTGCCCACAAAGCGAATAAAACATTCCGGCTTTGTAAGGTGCATATGCAGGCAATCTCTGCGGCCGGAAGCATCTGTTATAACGGCTCCCTGCTTGTGCGCGCGCAGATATTTATAAAGTTCGGGGTTGTAGCCATTTTCCCCGGCATACCATTCTTCATGCCGCAGCTCCAGGAAAACATCTATATCCTTCGGCATATCACCCAGGAACTCTTCTATTGTCTCCAGGTGTTTAATACCCATTTGCGGGTGCGGCATCAGGAACACTGGTCCCAGGTGTGTGCCGAAGGCAGAAATTACATCGAGAAAAGCATCTGCTTCCGCCCGTGCATTCTTCAGCCTGCGTATATGCGTTATTGATTGGGTAAATTTAGGGCAGAACACGAAATCGGCAGGTACGGCATCAACCCACTTCTTCACCTGTTCCCGCGAATGGATGTTGTAAAAAAAACCGTTGAACTCAATGCTGTTAAACTGTTGTGCGTATGCATTCAGGAAATCCTTTTCCTTTGTTCCCTGGGGGTATAGCTTGCCTACCCAGTCCTTACGCCCCCACTTTGCGCAGCCTATATAGAATTTTGTGTTACCCTTACCTTTCGCTAAAATTCTTTTATTCGCCTCCGGCTCTGCCGGCAAGGAAAAGTCAATTTCGTTGAGCTCTCGTTGGTCGATTTTTCCGAACTCCATACTATTTCAAGTTAGGACAAATATATTTCACACCACAGAAACGTTTTTCCGTTTCCCTTATTGTAACGGTTATTTGACATCAACACTTTCCCAAACCCATTCTGCCTGCCCGTGCTGGTAGGTGGCAGTTGTTCCGTCCTCCCGCTTCAGCTCCAGCGTGCCATCATTATGCGCCCCTATAATAGTTGCTGACCACCTTCCGCTTGTGTCGCTGAACGCTTGTTTTTGACCGCGACGGTAAAGCCTGGCGTTATATTCCTCCATGGCTTTGCCTGCTGGCGGCGGAGTGGTAGCACACATCAATATTGCTTCGCGTATATCGTTTCGCAGCCGCACCATATCAATATTTTCACCAAGGGCCAGTTTTAAAGATGTAGCAAATGGCAGGGTATCCGGAAAATGTTCCTGTTTCACATTAAGGCCAAGGCCTACCACACTATGCGTCCATTTACTGCCCCTCAGCACATTCTCTATCAGTATGCCTCCTGCCTTTTTGTCATTGACTATTATGTCATTAGGCCACTTTACATGCACCTGCCAGTTGCGACTCGTATTTTGTAAAACATTAGCAACTGCCGTCGCTATCGATGCATTGAAGGCGAATTGTTCCTGTATTTCCCGCACCGGCAGTATTATTATACTCATAAGCAGGCTTTGCCCCGGCATATCCAGCCACACCCTCCCCCGCTGCCCACGGCCGCCGGTCTGATTTCGGGCAGTTATTGTCAGTCCCTGCCGTGCTTTATTGGCATCTATCAGCTGCATGGCATACTTATTGGTACTGTCTATACTATCAAGTTCTATTATAGGCGAATCAGAAAGCATGAAGGTGATTTGATGCGGTTAAGTGGGAAAAGATTTATAATTTTGATAAACTGAGGTATTTTACCAAACAAAAATAAGATATAAGATTTGGAGAAAGTAATAACTGCACTGCAGGAAAGGAAAAAGGCGCCTGTCCGTACTACCAAGAATAGCAAGCTATTTAAGACAATCATAAACGCAATTAAGGAAAAAAAAGGTGACGGCATTGTATCCCTTGATCTCAAAAAGATCGATGAGGCAGTAGCCGACTTCTTTATTTTATGCGAAGCGCGCTCAAACGTGCAAATAAAAGCCATTGCCCAGAGCATAGAGGAAGCTGTAGAAACGGAGTGCGATGAGCGGCCCTACCATATAGAATATGGTGATACCTGGACACTGGTGGATTACGTAAACGTGGTAGTGCATATTTTCCAGCATGAACAAAGAATGTTTTACAACCTGGAAAGCCTGTGGGAAGATGCCCCAAGGACAGAGCATTGATCTCTTGCCCGCCTCCGGGTGTTAAGTTGAGCAACCCCTGCCGGTGTATAGCTGGTGAATAGTATAAAGTAAACGACACAGAGCAAAATGGAAGATAATAAACAGAAACCGGCAATGAAACCGGTTAACGACAATTCGAATTCACCCAAGAAAGGCCCTAAGTTCAATATTTATTGGATATACGGTATCATACTGCTGGCCATAGTAGGCGCGCAGATCTATGGTGGCAACCTGGGGAGCACGACTGCGGAGCACAGCTTCCAGGAGTTTACCGAATTCCTCAACAAAGGACAGGTATCCAAGCTGGTTGTGGTGAACAACGAACACGTGGATGTATATCTGAAACCAGGTGCTATACCTGCCCCACCCGCAGGCAAATTCCCATCATCAGCAGCGGCTACAAGCGATAAGATCCCGGCATTTAATTTCAAAATAGGTACCGTAGACCGCTTTGGCAAAGACCTGGATGAAGCCGAGAAGAACATAGCTTCAGCTGACCGCCCCGCGGTGAACTATGCTACAGAAGGCGATTACATGCAGTTGCTCAAATCTTTCCTGATCCCGGTAATATTGCTTGTAGCTATGTGGTTCCTTATTTTCCGTAAAATGGGTGCCGGTGGCGGTGGCCCTGGCGGTGGCGGCATTTTCAATATTGGCAAGTCTAAAGCGCAGCTCTTTGAAAAAGGAACACGTGTAAACATTACGTTCAACGACGTTGCCGGGCTGGATGAAGCTAAGGTGGAAGTGATGGAGATTGTAGACTTCCTTAAGAATCCTAAAAAATATACAGCCCTGGGCGGTAAGATACCCAAGGGAGCACTCCTGGTGGGGCCTCCCGGCACAGGTAAAACCCTGCTGGCCAAGGCTATGGCAGGTGAGGCGCAGGTTCCTTTCTTCTCTATGTCCGGTTCCGATTTCGTGGAGCTCTTCGTAGGTGTGGGTGCCAGCCGTGTGCGCGATGTATTTAAGCAGGCACGCGAGAAAGCACCCTGTATTGTATTTATAGATGAGATTGACGCCATAGGCCGCGCACGTGGCAAAAACGTGGTGATGAGCAATGACGAGCGCGAAAACACCCTGAACCAGCTGCTGGTAGAAATGGATGGTTTTAGCGGCGACAGCGGTATCATAGTGCTGGCAGCTACTAACCGGCCCGATGTGCTGGACGTGGCCCTGCTTCGCCCGGGTCGTTTTGACCGCCAGATATCTATAGACATACCCGATGTAAAGGGCAGGGAAAAGATATTTGACGTGCACCTGAAACCGATCAAAAAATCGAAGGACCTCAACATCAAAAAGCTGGCTATTCAGACACCCGGTTTTGCCGGTGCCGATATTGCCAATATATGCAACGAAGCCGCCCTTATAGCTGCCCGCAAGGGTAAGACAGAGGTGGATATGAGCGATTTTAACGACGCCATAGACCGCGTAATAGGTGGCCTGGAAAAGAAAAACAAGATCATACTGCCCGAGGAAAAACGCATCATTGCTTACCACGAGGCTGGCCACGCAGTATCTGGCTGGTTCCTGGAGCATGCGCATCCGCTGGTTAAGGTAACCATAGTGCCCCGCGGTGTTGCCGCACTGGGCTATGCGCAGTACCTGCCTAAGGAAGTATACATACGCACTACCGATCACCTGATAGACGATATGTGTATGTCGCTGGGCGGCCGTGCGGTAGAGGAGCTCATATTTGGTAAGATCTCTACAGGCGCCCTTAGCGATCTGCAGCACGTTACCCGCCTCGCCTACGCCATGGTATCTATGTACGGTATGAGCCCTGTTATCGGCAACATATCATTCTACGATCCGCAGAACGAAGGCAGTTTCTCCAAGCCATACTCTGAGGAGACCGGCAAGATGATAGACGACGAAGTAAGGAAGCTGGTAGAAAATACTTACCAGCGAGTGAAGCAACTGCTGGTAGACAAAACAGATGCAGTAAAAACCATAGCTGAAGAGCTCCTTAAGAAAGAAGTGCTCTTTAAAGACGATATGGAGCGCCTGCTCGGCAAGCGCCCTTACGAAGACGCCATAGCAGCAGAAGAAGATCCGCTGGTACCGGAAAGCATCCTCAATCCAAATATATAATTTAGCAGCCGATAGCTATCGGGACTATAGCCAAAACCGAAAAAATTGTACTTTCGGTTTTGGCTGTTTTTTTTGCGCTAAGCCCGCACTTTTGACTTTTAACTTTTGAATTTTGACTTTGTAAAATGCAGACCTTCAAAACATCCGTAGCCCGGGAAAACATACTCAGTAAGATACGCAAAGGCCTTGGCGGTGCGCCCCTGCCCATGCCCTTTCCCGGTGCAGAAAAGGATGCCGGCATCATCTATGCCACCACCGGCGATGCACCCGAGGAAACCTTTGCAGAAGCATTCATAAAGCTGGGCGGCAAGTTCGTGTTTTGCGAAAACGAGCAGGACCTGCTCGACAATATAAACGTGCTCTACGAAAACCGCGGCTGGCAGCAGCTGCTCTGTGCAGAAGATCGCCTGCTGCGTATGTTTCATAACCATAAGATCGATATTGTAAGCCCTGCCGATCCTAAAGCCGAGGCCGCCGATGCCTGCATTACCGGCTGCGAAGCCCTGGTAGCCCGCACCGGCTCCATACTCCTCAGCAGCCGCCAGCCTATGGGCCGCGTAGCATCCGTATACTTCCCCGTGCACATTGTATTTGCCTATGCCAACCAGGTACTGCCCGACATAGAAGACGCCATCGCCTACCTGAAGAAAAAATACGGCACCACCCTCCCCTCCATGATCAACCTGGCCACAGGCGCCAGCCGCACTGCCGACATAGAAAAAACCCTCGTAGTAGGCGTTCACGGTCCCGGCGAGGTATTTTGCTTTCTTATTAATGCGGATTTGTAGAAGTCTTATTCTTCCTGAGCCCCGCCGAAGGGCGTCATGGCGAGGCACGAAGCCATCTCACAAAATAAGTATAAAGAAAAACAGTAGGCCCAAACACGTTCACTACTATTTAGCAGCAGGTTCAAGCCTGCCCTGAGCATTCGCGCAAGCAACCGCACAACGCGCCCGACCAACGAACGTCATGGCGGGGCACGAAGCCATCTCACGATATAACTGAAACTTGAAATAGGGGGTCCGGGCCTTATTGCGCTATTCAGCCTCAGTGGCGTTGGCACCGTTCATCTGCGAATGTCCGTTGAGCTTGCCCCTGCCCTATTCCTTTACTATCTTTTTTACCACCCTTGCACCAGTTGCGGTGTCTGTGAACTCAGCAAAATACAACCCATTAGCAAGCGCGCCTAGCTGTATTGTTTAGCTATTCCGTCCCCGCCGGGTCTCTGCCCTTCCGCAGGACTCGGCGGCCATCAAGGCTCTGAAGCTGGTGCATGCACAAGCCGCGTGTGATTGATCCGTCCCCGCCGGGTCTCTGCCCTTCCGCAGGACTCGGCGGCCATCAAGGCTCTGAAGCTGGTGCATGCACAAGCCGCGTGTGATTGCTGAGTGATCCCAACATCATTGGAAAAGACTTTGTGATAAGAACAGAATATTCACAACATGAATGAGGTTTTTTATAACTTTATACATATGGCAGTGGATAATCAGCATATTTTTGATAGTGGCTTATATTTCCTCACCTTCACTAACTATAAATGGCTGCCTCTTTTGGAGGTTACACGATCGTATGATCTTGTGTATAAATGGTTTGACATTTTGAAGTCGAACGGCCATCAAATTGTCGGCTATGTTACGATGCCTAATCATTTACATGCGCTTATAGGGTTCTACCCAGGTAAGAAGAGCATTAATACCATCGTTGGCAACGGCAAGCGGTTTATAGCTTATGATATTGTGAAGCGTTTGGAAGAAGCGCAAAAGGTGGACCTGCTTAAAACGCTATCAGACGGGGTATCTGCATCAGACAAACGCAAGGGAAAGCTGCATGAATTATATGAAGGCACTTTTGATCTGAAGCTTTGCCATTCTTACAAATTTGTAAAACAAAAGCTTGATTATATGCATGCAAATCCTGTGATCAAAAAGTGGAACCTCGCGATCAACGCAACAGACTATATTCACAGTTCAGCAAAGTTCTATGAAACCGGAGAACCTGGAGTTTATGAGGTAACGCACGCAAATGACTGGATGTATAAAAACTGGGATTCAGCATGGCTGGAAGAGGCAACTTGCAAATAATAATAGGTCATTGGCTGCACCGCTCCGATTGCCGCCGAGTCCTGCGGAAGTGCAGAGACTCGGCGGCGACGGATCTCACAATAGATGTGCCATAATTATCGGATAGTTGCAGCAGCTATAATCCATAACTTTACATCAATAAAACCTACTATGAAATATACGATAATAATTTTATTCGGCGTTTTATCAACTTTCTCTTCATTCGCCCAGCCCTCTATAGAGTGGCAAAAATGTTTAGGAAGCACAGCCGATGATTACGCAAACGCAATCGTTCAGACTTTCGATAATGGATATGCAGTTATTGGCACTACAGCAGACTCTAGTAATGGAGACGTTACAGGAACCCATGGTTATGGTGATTTATGGCTTGCGAAACTATCCTCATCAGGCAGTCTTCAATGGGAAAAGGCGGTAGGTGGCAGTAGGACAGAAATTGGAAGTTGTGTACGACAAACAGCCGATAGCGGCTATATCGTTTGCGGTTACAGCGAATCAAATGATGGAGATGTTTCAGGAAATCATGGATCTTTTGACTATTGGGTAGTGAAATTATCGTCCTCAGGAAATATTCAATGGCAGAGGTCCTATGGCGGTTCACTGGATGAATATGCCAATTCAATCAGGCAAACTTCCGATGGAGGCTATATTATTGTTGGCACTGGTGGCTCTACTGATGGTGATGTGACGGGATCAGTTTACAGGGGTTATTGGGTAGTAAAGATATCGCCGTTGGGAGATATACAATGGCAAAAATCATTTGGTGGTAATTTAGGCGGCACCGCCAATTCTGTTGCACAGACTATAGATAGCGGATATATACTTGCTGGTGTCACGGAGTCAAACATTGGCGATGCGGCAGACAACCACGGCCTGCAGGATAGCTGGATCGTTAAATTATCATCAGCAGGAAATGTTCAATGGAAGCGGTGTTATGGGGGTAGTGGGAATGATGAGGCCCATTCTATAATTCAGACGATAGATGGCGGTTATTTGTTTGCGGGATACTCAAACTCCACTGATGGCGACGTGTCAGGAAATCATGGCTATTACGATGTCTGGGTAGTTAAATTATCCTCACTGGGTATTATACAATGGCAACGATCACATGGGGGGCTAGGCGCTGATGAGGCCTTTTCGGTATGGCAAACCGCAGATAGTAATTATGCCATTGCCGGGTTTTCAAATACGGGTGAAAGCCTCACCGATATTACTCATGGTGCTGGCGATGGGTGGCTGGTACAATTATCATCCACAGGGGATTTAATATGGCAAAGCTGTCTCGGCGGCAGTAATCAGGATAAGATTTTCAGTATGCAGCAGGTGGCAGATCATGGCTTTATCGCGGCAGGTTACACTGCGTCAAATTATGGCGATGTATCCGGCTTACATGGCACTCGCGACTATTGGGTTGTAAAGTTAGCAGCGCTTTCAGGTATCAATGAAACACCTCCGTCATCTTTGGTAACCATTGCACCCAATCCCACCACCAGCCTGATCAGCATACAGGGCACAGAAAATGCAACCATCAAGATATGCAACATCCTCGGCCAGCCTATAAAAGAGGAGCATAACACCACCACCATTTCCATAGCAGATTGCCCGCCTGGCATGTACTTCATATCCATCTTCAACCAGCAAGGCCTTCTAT
>CANFHA010000007.1 GCA_947446645.1 Chitinophagaceae bacterium
AAATAAATGTGTCGTTTTATGGCGTTTTAAGTCGTTTTCAGAGCCATATTTTTCCATAAAAAAACCCCGATTATCATTGATAATCAGGGTTTTAGCTTATTTCTTGTTAGAAATGATGCGGAGAGAGAGGGATTCGAACCCCCGGACCTTTGACAGTCAACGGTTTTCAAGACCGCCGCGTTCGACCACTCTGCCATCTCTCCGCGACAAAAATAGAAAAGCGAAAGCACATTGACAAAAGGTTTTTGCATATTGGCTATATATTTTTTACTCGTAAGTTTTAGCGCACATTTCAAAAGGTTGCAAAAACGTTAATTGCCCCTTTTGTTTACATCCATATTTTCTGATACACCGTATATAACCAGTAAATTTGCACACTTATGATCAAGCGTTTTTTCAATACATTATCCTCCTTGTTATTCCTTGCCCCACTTACAGCCGGTGCACAGCATGCTAATTACGAGCAATCAAAGACTTTCGCGCAGATGAACTCAGCGTCGCACTCATCGGCTGAGCATACCAAAGAAACGGCAACCTTTGGAGCTGGATGTTATTGGTGCACGGAAGCTCAATTTCAGGTGCTTAAAGGAGTAGAGAAAGTGGAATCCGGCTTTAGCGGGGGGCAGGTTAATAACCCAACCTATAAGCAGGTATGCACTGGTAATACAGGACACGCAGAAGTGTGCAATATTACCTACGATCCGTCTGTGATAACCTATGATGAGCTACTTGCTGCATTCTGGACTTGTCACGATCCAACCACGCTCAATCAACAGGGAAATGATGTTGGTACACAATATCGTTCCGTCATATTTTATCATAATCCTGCCCAGAAACAGAAAGCGGAAGCCTATAAGAAAAAGCTGAATGATGAGAAAGCCTGGGATAAGCCTGTGGTTACTGAGGTATCTGCTTTCACCAAATTCTACAAAGCTGAAGATTACCATCAGAATTATTATAACAGCAATGGAGATGCGCCTTACTGCCATTATGTAATAGGCCCAAAGGTGGAGAAATTCAAAAAGATCTTTAAGGATAAGTTGAAGAATAAATAATGGTGATTATTTTTTGAAAAAAATCTAAAAAAAGAAAAATACGGTTTTATTGATTTTATGAAAATAAAATGTAGATTTGCTTATTCATTAATTTTTTATTCAATTAACAATGCAAGAAGGTACAGTAAAATTTTTCAATGAAACCAAAGGATTTGGTTTCATTACTCCATCAAATGGTGGCCAGGACATTTTTGTTCACGTATCAGGGTTGAAAGACCAGATTCGTGAGAACGATAAGGTGTCTTTCGAAGTTCAAAATGGTAAGAAAGGTCTAAATGCCGTAAACGTTAAAGTAATTTAATTTTTTCGACACCATTTAATATCATTGCAAGACGTGCCTCGCACGTCTTTTTTGTTTTGTTAAATGGCGAACATTATGTTGCCGGAAAGATCTGTTTGACATAGAAATTGAATGCCGGGTGCAATATTGATAAGTTAGGGGCTGGCATTAGGTGAATAAAATAGACCTAAGCGCATCTGAAATTCAAGGATCTGTCGCTAATGAAGAATTGGAAGCAGGTATTGATTTATGTATGCTGCAGCACAGAATATAAATCAATCCTGACTCATATCGCACTTTGAAGTTAGCGTGATAAAACGCCCTGTATAATGCGCTGACAATAGATTACCTCCACTAATCAACCTGCCTTTAGCATTAAAATCGTATTCACAAACTTTAGCCCACAGAGCTAACCTAAACTGTAGGGTGATTTTCCTCGTTTCCCAGTTTTTTCAACATCTTGCCGTGCGCTATAAGGGCGCTTCTGAAAGTAGGCATTACCTGGTACGGAAGGTCATACTCCGCTGCTACGCTAGCTACTATCTTAGCTATTTTAGGGTAATGCACGTGGCATATGTGTGGGAACAAATGATGCTCGATCTGGAAATTGAGTCCGCCGATAAACCAGCAAACCAATTTATTGTCAGGCGCAAAGTCGGCTGTGTTCCTAACCTGGTGAATAGCCCAGTTGTTTTCCATTTTGCGCTCTTCATTTGGGGCTGAAAAGTCGGAAGTCTCCACCACGTGAGCTGGCTGAAAGATAGCAGCGAGCGAAAAACCTGCTACGATATGCATTGCTACAATTCCCGCTATAACATGGTACCAGGCAAACCCTGAAAACATAATTGGCAATACGATGATATAGGCAATATATAAGACCTTTAAAAGGGATAATTCTATAACAGCCCTGCGGAGTGTAAGTTTTTGTTTTTGCAGCAAACCATTCTTTCCGTATCGGAATATCAGCTTATAGTCCTTGGCCACGATCCAATATAAGTTCATTAAGCAATACAGGCCCCATGCATAAATGTGTTGATATTTATGATGTGGCTTTAGCGGGCGCTCAGGGGTCATGCGAAGACCCTTACCTGCATCAATATCTTCGTCAAGCCCTTCAATATTTGTATAAGTATGATGTAGGATGTTATGCTGTATTTTCCAGTTTGGTGCATATCCACCTAATAAATTCAGAACACCGCCCAGCAAATTATTTACAGCTTTGTTTTCTGTATATGCTCCATGGTTTGAGTCGTGCATTACCGATGTGCCGATGCCTACTATACCGAGACCCATAAGCAACCACAGTCCATAAAAAAGCCAAATACTTATAGAACTGAGTCCTGTAACGATAAATACATAAGGAACGAAGTACATAGACAACATTGCTGCTGTCTTTATATACATCTTAGAGTTGGAATATGGGGAAATGTTGTTCGTAAGAAAATACTCATTTACCCTATGTTTTACGACATCATAAAAACTGTCCGGTCCTTTGGGAGCAAACTTTACTATTTGTTTTTTGCCTAACTCTGCCATATCAGCAAATATAACACTTATCGCGGTAATGATAAGTTAAATCACCACTTTTTGTTATTAAAAAACAACATTTTATATATTATTTTAATAAAAATAGAGTTATCGAATTGTTATTTACATTTCATTAACTATCTTTGATAGAAATTTATAGAAATGAAACAGTTTAATTTTCTCCCAAAGATATTTACAGCGGCAACAGTAATATCACTGCTCAGTGTTCAATCATGCACTAAGATTGCCAGTCAGCTTCAGTATAACCTCGATATGCATTCCGGCTCTGTAACTGTAGTGATACCGCCTGCATCTAATACATCTTCAGAAACAACAATAGGCGCAGGCGCAAATAATATCAATGTGGATTCATTTGTAAAAGCCCATACAGCGGGTTTGCTTGGTGCTGCAAATATTCTGAGCGTAAAACTCACCTCTTGCACTATGACACTTGAGAATGGAAACACCAACAACAGTTTCGCAAATTTACAGTCATGCAGTGCGTCATTTGCATCCAATACTGAGGTTAGCCCATACAAAACAAGCTTGGTAAGCAATCCGGATGTATTCTCTACATCAATATCGCTGCCTGTTGACACCGCAGCTGAATTAAAAAACTACTTGCTTGGCAATCAATATAACTACACGTTAGGCGGCAAACTGCGCCGGGCTACTACCGATACTTTGAAATGCACCATCAATTTCCATTATCGCCTGAGAGTGCAGGGGTAATTGAATCAAAAAATGTAAGCCGCCTCAAAATTAACGAGGCAGCTTTTTTTATGACTGAATGCTTAGATTTTAGAACGTTGCGACAATGAAAGTATTTCGTTATCACATTTAGGCTTTAAGTATTAATTCTGATTGTAAATTTCTGCCCAGGATCTGCTCTCTGCAGCGCTGAATACAAGCTTAAAGGCAGGATTGTCCTTTACCTTTTGATAATTAGATGTATCACAGATATTATCAAATATCGCATAGCAGGTTGTGGGGCCTATAATTCCATGGGTAATTTGGCTGAACGGTTTATTTGTACTCAAATAACTTTCCTTAGGGTCTTTAAAATGCCATATGGCCCAGTAGCAGCCAATGATTATTTCATCGTCATATGCATTTGCCTGCTCCAGAAATGAAATTTCCTTTTGCTGTACATGCATGGCGTGAAATGATTCAAGATCGGAATCTGAATTTCCCTCATCTGCATAAAATCCATACGCACCCATAATCAACACTGCGGCTATGGCAATGAGATAGAATTGATTTCCACTTGCATTGATAAATGTATTTAAGCACAGAGCCATAAATATGAATACGAAAACCATGTCCACCAAGAGATATCTGTATTCTACCAGGCTTAACGACAAATAGCCGAGATACGCCACAAAACAACAGCCCATGATGATAACAAACCTCTGTGCCGGAAGGCTGTATGTATCGCTAAGTTTAAACAGGCAAAATAGAGCTATGATCAGCGAGAGTATTACAAATACTGCCTTTATAATATCTGCTATACCACCTGTAATTTCCGTGCAGGTCAGTACGTATATAGCGGTTGCAGGAATGAATAAAAAAAGGTAACGAACATCCCTAAGCTTAATAGCAGGAATGGTGGAGAGTAAAATGAAACAAAAAATGAACAAATAATTGTTGACATCTGCCCTGAAAATGCAATCCAGGCCGTGCTTGAATAGTGGATAAAATGTGCTCCACTCCAGGTGAACAAGACTGCTATGCTCGGGAGACAGGTACCACCCTAGCCTGGCCTTCTGTACCAGGAAAAATGTGCCGATAAGTAAAGCCGGAATTAACAATGCTGTAATTCGCATCACACGGCGACCAACACTTTGGCGGGCACGAAAGGACATGAGCATTGCATCTACTCCCAGTACTAATCCGAATATCAATCCACTTTCTTTTATAAAGAACAGCAATGTCAACATAACTAACGTGAGCAGAAAACGGTCATTTACATAATAATACAGACTTAAAAGGGTGAAAAGGGCAACAGCTACCTCCGGTAAAATAAATGCCGACTGCACAAAAAATAAAACGTTAGTCGCTAATAACAGCAGTGCTGCAAGGCCTGTCCGGTGCCCAAATAATTTGCGGGAGCATTCATAGACACTAGTCAGTAACGCCAGCGAAACCAATAGCGCAAAGGAATGCACAGCAAAATTAGACGCACCGAAACACCTGATCCATAGCGAACAAAGGAAATGAAATAGCAGCGGATGGCCACGTGCGCAGTCATCCGGAATACAACCTGGCATCAGGCTGGGGCCATTAGCCACCATGGTTTTTACTGCCCTTATATATACCCATGCTTCGTCGCAATAATATGGGTAAAACAAGTGTGGTATTTTGAAGCAAACAAATACCAACAGAATAATCAGTACTGCCCACTTTGTCTCGAAAAATGACGAGAACTGTTTTAACATGTCTAAATATAGAATAACTGCTGGGAATAAACCTAAAACCTCCTAAAAGTATAAAATTGAATGACTCTGGTGTTCGCGATTGAAATAATTCTTGTTTCAATTCCTGATAGAGCCAGCAATACAACAGCAATTTGGTACTATGATTTCAGCAGCTTTTCGAATTGTGGATAGTTGATCCATAGTCCCACTTCTGGTACATATACCTCAGTTGCATTCTTATCAAGAAAAAGCTTGTAATCAAAAACAGGGTGGTCGACCGAATAGTAACCCGGATAGTAAAGGTTAATATTATTGTTGAGGCAATAGAGGTATTTCTGTATGATCAGGAATTTTCCCGGGCTGAACTTCTTGTATTCCGGGTCGAAAAAATTTACAATTCCTTCAATTGCATTTATTCCAAGGTCAAAAATACCACACCCTATCAGCTTGTCTCCATCGCGTACCTCGATAATATGCGTGTCGAATATACGGTTGTCTACATCCTGCAATTTATCAGCCAGCGATTCGCTGACATAGAATTTCAGGCTTCTTGCATACCTCGCGTGGAGCAGATCAATCTCTTCGCTGTACGCAAACGGTTTGCAAATGACGGAGAAATCTTTATTCGATGAAATTATAGCTGAAGATTTGTTGGTTAATTTTAATGTGTTTACTCTGTATCGTAACCAGAAAACACGGTAGTTTTTGTCATCGCCGAATGGCGATATAAAATGAGTGGTAAAGACGGTACTACCCTGCCGGTACCAGCCATGTGAAAGCAAATTATCCAGCACAATCCCTTTAAACTCATCTTTAACTTCCTTTTGCTCGCTAAACACCTTTGGTAACTTTACTGCTAATGTAGTAAAGACCATGAGAAACTAAAAACAAAGGTAGTGCCAGCGCAGAGCGATGCAGAGCCAGTGCTTACTCCCAATACATATATGTCTGTGCTTTCTGCAATTCTTTTATGTGCATCCAGCGTCACCGAAAAAACATGATGGTTGCGGTAGTTAACATTGTTTTCAGGTTAGCTAACAGTAAGCACAAACCTCCAAATGCGCCAATTCTGGTCACCTTCTACGGGAAGGTTTTAATAAAAAAAGGGATTGGCGAATGGCCAATCCCCGAAAAATATTTACATCTCACTAGTTATTTATTCTCCTTAACCACTTTGAGCCCTTTTGTCCACCGCACCAGTTCCCGTAGCATAGTTTCCGCCGCCTTATGAGACGTTTCATTAGGCACAAACTCTTCTTTATCGTTAATGAATTGTGCGAACATGGGAAAATTAACACCCTGCGATAAAGGTACTACGCTCATAGTAGCCAGATCCGATTTAAGACTGTTGGCAGCTCGTGTGCCTGCAGATACACCGCCATAGCTTACAATGCCGGCGGCTTTGTACCCCCATTCACTAGCTAGATATTCAATTGCATTGCGCAAAGGCGCCGGGTAGTTGTAGTCATATTCGGCTGTAACAAAAATAAAAGCATCCGCTTCTTCTATTTTCGCACTCCATTGTTTGGTATGTTCATGCTCATACTTTTTCATTATCGGATGGTGAGCTTCATTCATCATTGGCAGATTAACCTCTCCGAGGTCAACTACTTCCACATTGAAATTTCCATTTTGCGTTGCCTTTGCTGCTATCCAGGCCGCTACCATTGGTCCTTTTCTTCCTGGCCTAACTGTTGACGATATTATTTTCAGGTTATACATTGATCATTGAATTTGTACAAAAGTAGAGGTAATTATCATAGCAGAGTGCCAGAATCCCCGCATACTACCCCTTTTGATTTGATGCTAAATCTGTGTTTGACCAGAAAATAAGATATTGGGTACCAATAAACGAAATACTTGGCAAGAAAGGTAATGATGTGTGTAGACTGAGGAAATCTCATCTTATTACAGATTACTGATTTCACTTTAAAATTATTGTTTTAGATGTACATACATATGAATCACAAATCGCAATGAGCGCAGGAAAATAATATGTGTTCATCTAATCTTTTGAAACTACCCCGGCACAGTTTTTACATAGCTGTTGTATCCACGACAAAAAATTAATGATGACACATTCTTTTATGAAAACCGAAAAAGCAACTATCATTCTTAATGATCTAATTAAAATAAATAATGAGCGGGTTATTTGTTATCAGCTAGCGATAGAGCGGGCTGTAAATTTAGATTCAGATCTTACCCGATTATTTAAAATAGTCATCGCGGAAAGCCTTGATTTTAAACAGCAACTTGTTAATAAAATCAACGAACATGAAGGAGGTCCGAAAACCGGGGTTGGTTTATCGGGTCTTATTTATCGTGCATGGCATGACCTTAAAGTTATTCTGACAGGTAATACGAGAAATTCAATAGTTAATTTCTGTAAATATAATGAAGAGGTTGCCCTCCATGCGTATCGTGCTGCTCTGAATCTATCTAACGCAATGACATCAGATATATCGGAACTTATCGAGCGTCAACAGGAATTATTGCTTCGTAGTTTCCAATCGATAAAGCAATTGCAGGAAGCACGTCCTTACTCGGCACATTCGTTAGCCTATTTTAACTAAAAAGCAAATTATTTCAATTGTAGAAAGTGGTCACTGGCCACTTTTCGCGTTGGTTAGCAGCGCCGGACAAGAGAAAGGAAAGGTAAAGGTATGAGCTGGAATGATTTTTATATCGTCTCTAATTCCTTATAAATAAGCAGCTTGTAGTTTACCAGCCAGGACTGCTACCTAATAAAATATTTACTAACTATTAAATAGATATTAATGCCGGGTAAAAACATTTCCGTTCATGAACTCTTATCCCGGCTTCGTGTCTATTTTCAGGAAAGCAGCCTGACGCGTAAATACTCAAATGAACCGCCACCATTACGGGCGGAACTTTACAACACCCAGCAACTGGCCCGTCATGGTCGATCACTTGCTAAAACACACAAAATAAAATCCGGACGCGCAAGGGATTTTCTCATAAAGAGACTTACAGACAATGAGAAAATATTACTTGAAGTACGCAACCTGGTAGCAGAAGCTATAAAGGAAAAGACTTTAATTACTCCTGGCGGCGAATGGCTACTTGATAACTTTTACCTGATCGAAGAACAAATACGCACAGGTAAGCGCCATTATCCAAAGGGATATAGCGAAGGTTTGCCAAAACTCCAGACTGGTCCTTCAGCTGGCTTACCCAGGGTATATGATATAGCCCTGGAGATCATCTCCCACAGTGATGGGAGAATTGATTCAGAAAACCTCACCAGCTTTATATCTGCATACCAGGAGGTTACTCCACTTGATCTTGGCGAACTTTGGGCTATACCTATAATGCTGCGTCTCGCACTTATTGAAAATCTTCGGCGTGTATCGACACGCATAGCGCTGGACCGTATCAACCAGAGTCTTGCGGACTATTGGTCTGACGAAATGATTAAAACAGCGGAGGAAGACCCTAAGAGCCTGATACTCGTGATCGCCGATATGGCTCGTTCCGGCCCTCCGATGGAGAGCTCTTTCGTAGCCGAACTTACCCGCCAGTTAATGTGGAAGGGTCCGGCACTTACGCTACCCCTTACATGGATGGAACAACGCCTGTCAGAAAGTGGAATGACAAGCACGGAACTTGTAAATGTGGAAAATCAAAAGCAGGCGGCGGACCAGGTATCTATAAGCAACAGCATTGGTAGTCTCCGGTTTATAGTTTCTACGGAGTGGCGCAAATTTGTGGAATCAATGAGCATAGTGGAGCAAACCTTGCGTAAATGCGATGGTGCTATTTATCCACAAATGGATTTTTCTACCAGGGATCACTATCGCCATGTAATAGAAAGGATTGCAAAATACAGCAAACATACGGAGGCGCAGGTAACGCAAATGGTAATACGCTTTACTAATGAAAACCAAGCTGAGCATGGTGCCACTAAAAGACATACACATATCGGCTATTACCTTGTTGATAACGGCCTAGCGGAATTAGAACGCCTCGCAGCTGTGAAATTACCCCTAACAGAGCGTGTGGGAAGGCGGCTTCGGAAATGGCCACTGGCAATTTATATGGGGGGAATCTTTTTTGTGACCCTGCTACTAAGTGCTATCGCATTGCTAGATGGATACGGAAACGGCTTGTCAACCGGTATGTTGTTTCTGATAGGTATTCTCTCCATACTCGCAACAAGTCAGTTGGCTATAACTATGGTGAACTGGGTGGTGACGCTACGCGTCCCTCCTAATTTGCTTCCACGGATGGATTTTTCTGATGGGATCCCTGCAACCTATAAAACATTGGTCGTCGTGCCTACCCTGCTTACTTCAAAAACAGGTGTGGAAGAGTTGATTGAGGCGCTGGAGGTCCGCTTTTTAGCAAACAAGGATGAAAATTTATTCTACGGATTACTCACTGATTTTGCAGACGCTAATTCTGAAACATTACCCGGTGATGATATTCTTACCGATCTGGCCGTAAAGAAAATCAGGGAATTGAACAAACACTACAGTAATGGAAAAGATATTTTTTTCCTTTTTCACCGACCCCGGAAATGGAATGCTGCAGATAAAATATGGATGGGTTACGAGCGGAAACGTGGTAAGCTAACTGAGCTCAATGGCTTGTTAACCGAGGGTATTACAGCTCCGTTTTCAATAATTTCCGGGGCTACCGAGTCCCTTAAAAACGTAAAATACGTCATTACTTTAGATACAGATACGCAGCTGCCACGCGAATCGGCCTGGAAACTGGTGGCAACTATGGCCCATCCGCTAAACCAACCGTTATTCGATGAAAGAAAGCAGCGAGTAACCGAAGGCTATGCTATTCTGCAACCGAGAGTAGCTGTGAGCCTACCGCGAACCAGCGGGTCGTTGTATAACCAAATGCATGCTAATGATGCCGGTCTTGACCCATATACACGGTTAACTTCAGATGTTTACCAGGATCTGTTTAGCGAGGGGTCATTCATTGGTAAGGGTATCTACGATATCAAAGTTTTTGAGCAGGCAATCAGGAACCGTTTTCCCGACAATCGTATACTCAGTCACGATCTGCTGGAAGGCTGTTATGCAAGGTCTGGCCTGGTGAGCGATGTTCAGCTCTATGAAGAGTATCCATCCAAGTATAGTTCAGATGTAAGTCGCAGACACCGCTGGACGAGAGGTGATTGGCAGATCGGATGGTGGTTTCTTCCTATTGTTCCGGATATAAACCGAAAATTTAGCAGGAATACTTTATCCGCATTATCCCGTTGGAAAATATTTGACAATCTGCGACGCAGTTTAGTTCCCATTGCATTGCTGGTCATACTTATTCTTGGCTGGACGGTATTTTCTTCTCCGGTCTTCTATACATTATCGGTATTGGCGGTATTGGTTTTTCCTTCTTTAGTTTCTGCGGCCTGGAATGCTCTGCATGTACCGAAAGAAAGTGAAATCAGGCAGCACATAATTTCCGCTGCCGGTCTCCTTGGCAGCAGCCTGTTACAGAATGTCTATACCTTGGTGTGTCTCCCTTATGAGGCATACTACACCGTTGACGCTATACTTCGTACGAGTTGGCGAATGTTGGTTTCGCGGAGGCATTTGCTTGAGTGGACGCCTTCGTCCGCTTTGGAAAGGAAAAAAGGCATCAGGCTTTCAAACGCGTTTCAGACCATGTGGATCAGCCCGGTACTGGCTTTATTAATTTTAATCGGACTGATCGCGTATTACCCTTCTGCCTTATTTTCGGCTGCTCCATTAATTGTTTTGTGGTTATGTGCGCCTGTCATTACATGGGTAGTCAGCCGTCCTCCGGCACCTGGGAAGAATTTACTGAATGCTGCACAAGTAAGCTTCCTTCGCAAAATCGCCCGTAAGACCTGGGGGTTTTTTGAAAGGTTTGTTTCGCAGGAAGACAATTGGTTGCCTCCTGACAATTACCAGGAGCAGCCCAAAGAGGTGGTTGCCCATCGAACATCACCTACAAACATAGGGCTGTCATTACTCGCAAATCTGGGCGCCTATGACTTTGGTTATATACCTGTGGGTACCCTACTTACACGGTCGGCAAACACGCTTGCAACAATGGGTAAAATGGAAAGATTTAAAGGTCATTTATATAACTGGTATGATACACAATCATTATCGCCGTTGCCTCCAAAGTATATTTCTACGGTAGATAGCGGAAATCTTGCAGGTCATTTATTGACATTACGTCAGGGGATTATTGCACTACCGGATCAACCGATTGTTTCAGCACGATGGTTTGAAGGCTTGCTTGATACGTTGAGTATACTGGAAGAACAAATGCGGGATGAACCACTGCTTCGTGAGATCAGGCAGTATTTGCAAGTGATAAAAGACTCCCCTATTCCTCAGCTTAAAGCCACAATGTCTCATCTTCAATGGCTGGTCACTCCATCTGCAAGATTGTTGAGTGATACGGGATCAAAAATAGATAGTGACAACCGCTGGTGGATCGAGCGCTTTAATGAACAATGTGTTGTTCTTTATGAAGATCTGATTTTTATGGCTCCCTGGCTTCTATGCGTAGCGAAAGATCTTAGCGAGGATGTAGAAACGCTGTTAGATACCATGCCGACCTTGAGTGGCCTTGCGTCATTGCACGAGTCGTTCCTGCGCCTTGCTGGGAGTAAAATCGAAGCAAATACGTTAAAAACGGAATTGGAGCGTGCAGTAGCCCTTGGGTCTGAGAGAGCCAGGGAGCGAATCATTTTAATAGAGGAGCTTCAGCATCAGTGTAATGAACTGGCTGATATGGAATATGAATTCCTTTATGACCGATCAAAACACTTACTGGCTATAGGATATAATGTAGATGATCATAGACGGGACAATGGGTTTTATGACCTTTTGGCATCAGAGGCGCGGTTGTGCAATTTTGTTGCAATAGCCCAAGGTAAGCTTCCCCAGGAATGCTGGTTCGCTTTGGGCCGGTTACTGACTAATGTATCGGGAATGCCGATTTTACTTTCATGGAGCGGCTCGATGTTTGAATATCTTATGCCCAACCTTGTAATGCCTGAGTATGAAAATACCCTCCTGTATCAGACTAATAAGGCGGTTGTTCAGAAACAAATAGAGTATGGAAACCAACGCGGAGTACCATGGGGGGTGTCGGAATCCGGCTACAATATGGTTGATGCCAGTTTAAATTACCAATATCGGGCATTCGGAGTCCCAGGTCTGGGACTTAAACGTGGGCTTAGCGATGACCTCGTTATAGCGCCATATGCGTCTTTAATGTCGCTAATGGTAAGTCCATATGAAGCATGTGTAAATCTTAAACGCCTCTCTGATGAAGGATATACCGGAAAATATGGCTTTTATGAGGCTATTGATTATACTCCTGCCCGTTCGCAGCGTGGACAGTTTGGTAGTTTGATACAGTCTTTTATGGCTCACCACCAGGGAATGGGCTTTCTTTCGCTAGCGTATTTGTTGCTTGATCAGCCTATGCAAAAGAGATTTGAGGCAGAACTACAATTCCAGGCGACGTTATTATTATTGCAGGAAAGAATACCTAAAGCTTCAATACCCTACTCGCACAATTCTGACACGGATGAAATAACTTTTCCTGAGAATAATGTTCAGATGCGGGTTATTTCCACGCCAAACACTCCTACTCCTGAAATTCAGCTTTTGTCTAACGGACGTTTTCATTCTATGCTTACCAACGCAGGCGGAGGATATAGTAAATGGAAGAATATAGCTCTAACCCGTTGGCGTGAAGATGCCACCTGCGACAATAGGGGTATATTCTGCTACATAAGGGATCTTGAAAGCAATACCTTTTGGTCAAATGCTTACCAGCCTACCCTTAAACAACCGAAGAATTATGTAACAACATTCACGCAGGGTCGTGTAGAAATCCGCAGGCAGGATAACGGAATTGAAACCTACACCGAGGTTGTTGTATCTCCAGAGGACGATGTTGAATTAAGACGTATTCACGTTACTAACAGGTCCAGGAAGCGTAGAATTATTGAGATTACCAGTTATGCGGAAGTTGTACTCAACAATGAAGCAGCCGATGCTGTGCATCCTGCCTTCAGCAATTTATTTGTACAAACAGAAATCGCAGAAAATCAGCATGCTATAATATGTACGCGCAGACCGCGATCTGTCAACGAACATACACCCTGGCTATGCCATGTAATGAAAATGACAGGGGCAAAGCATGAGGAAGTTTCGTATGAAACAGACAGGATGCAGTTCATAGGAAGAGGGAATTCAACTATAAATCCTCGCGTAATGGCTGAAATTGGGAAACTGTCCGGGAACGACGGTTCGGTCCTGGACCCGATCGTTTCTATCCGCTATAAAGTATCAATTGAGCCCGGCCAGAAGGTTGTCTTAGATATGATCATGGGTATCAGCGACACCCGGGAAGGTTGCGAAGCACTCGTCAATAAGTACCAGGATCGTCATCATACTGACAGGGTATTGGAATTAGCGTGGACGCATAGCCAGGTTGTTTTGCGACAGATCAATGCAACGGAAGAAGACACTCAACTTTATAACCGTGTAGCGGGTTCCGTTGTATTTATGAATCCATTACTCCGTGCGGAACCAAACATACTTGTTAATAATCATAAGGGCCAGTCTGGACTGTGGAGCTATTCTATATCTGGAGATCTACCGATAGTGTTATTGAAAATAAAGGATCAGTCCAATATCTCGCTTGTGAAACAAATGATACAAGCTCATACCTATTGGCGATTGAAGGGGTTATCTGTAGACCTTGTAATATGGAATGAAGACTATGGTGGATACAGGCAAAACTTATACGATCAGATCTCAGGGCTTATCGCGGCTGGTTCTGCGGCGAGTCTTTCCGATAGTCCAGGCAGCATTTATGTTAGAAATGGCGAGCAGATACCACAGGAAGACCGCACGTTGTTTCAAACCGTAGCTCGTGTAATAATTTCTGATGACAAAGGAACGCTATTGCAACAGGTGAACCGTAAGAACACTGCCAGGGTGCCAATTCCGCTATTTGTTGCTTCGGAAAGCGTAGATACCTATACAAACCCACCTGCTCCGGTTCCTGATCTGCAGTTTTTTAATGGTAAGGGAGGCTTTTCTAAAAATGGTGAAGAATATATTATAATAACAAAGAATAATGAACCGACTCCCGCACCTTGGGTTAACGTAATCGCTAATCCGAATTTTGGTACAATTGTTTCCGAAACCGGTCAGGCATATACATGGGTTAGAAACGCCCATGAGCAGCGTCTTACCCCATGGAACAATGACCCGGTATGCGACAGCAGCGGCGAACAATTCTATATTCGCGACGAAGACTCAGCTGTGGTCTGGTCTCCGGCACCTAAACCGGCAAACACTAATATACCCTATTTAACTAAACATGGTTTTGGATATACGATTTTTGAACATAGCGAAAACGGGATATGGTCAGAAATGTGCGTATTTGTTGATCTTGAAAAAACGGTCAAGTTTACGACTATTCGCCTCAGAAATGATTCAGGTAAAGTGCGAGATCTATCCGTTACAGGCTACACAGAGTGGGTGTTAGGAGATCTGAGGCCCAAATCCGTCATGCATATAACTACCTCGGTGGATAGTGTAACAGGTGCATTGACGGCTAAAAATCCATACAGTGCCGAGTTTGGGAACCAGGTTGCATTTTTTGATGTAAATGATTCTACCCGTAGTTTCACTGCAGACAGAACTGAGTTCATTGGAAGAAATGGAACATTGGAGTCTCCGGAAGCGCTTACACGCATAAAATTATCTAATCGCAGTGGGGCTGGCCTCGATGCGTGTGCAGCCCTTCAGGTTGTTATCTCGCTTGTGCCCGGGCAAGAGCAGGAGGTCGTTTTTTGTCTGGGCGCTGCGCAAAGCGACTACGATGTAACCCAACTGGTTTCCCAGTTCAGGATGGAAGGTGCTGTTAATAATGCCCTTGATAAAGTAAAGAATTATTGGCGGGATACGCTCACTTCTATACAAATAGAAACGCCGGATGCTGCTTTGAACACTATTACCAATGGTTGGCTCATGTACCAGACATTGGCATGTCGGCTCTGGGCGCGAAGTGGCTATTATCAGTCTGGTGGCGCTTTTGGATTCCGGGACCAGTTGCAGGATGCAATAGCAATTACTTACTCACAGCCTGCTCTTGCCAGGGGTCAGATTCTATTATGTGCTTCCCGTCAGTTCAAAGAAGGCGATGTGCAGCATTGGTGGCACCCCCCTACCGGCCGAGGTGTAAGGACAACTTGCTCCGATGATTATCTCTGGCTTGCATACGTCACATCCCGATACGTTCAGCATACAGGAGACATTGCAATACTGAACGAAAAGGCACATTTTCTCGAAGGTCGCAGATTAAATCCTGATGAGGAATCCTACTATGATCTTCCTAATAAATCTCCGGATGAGGCAGATTTATATACACATTGTATGCTGGCTATTAACAACGGAATAAACTACGGAAGCAATGGCTTGCCTTTAATCGGTTCTGGAGACTGGAATGACGGAATGGATAAGGTTGGTAGACATGGCAAGGGTGAAAGTGTTTGGTTGGCCTTTTTTCTTTACGATGTGTTGCAAAAGTTCGTAAGTGTCGCAGCGTTAAGGAAAGATCACAGTTTCGCGAATTTTTGCCTTGACGAAGCTGCGAAACTCAAAACTAATATTAATAGAAATGCATGGGACGGCGGCTGGTATAGGCGGGCGTATTTTGACGATGGTACACCATTGGGTTCCGCAACTAATCCCGAATGCAGCATTGACTCCATTTCTCAGAGCTGGTCAGTTTTGTCCGGTGCAGGCACTGCTGAACGTTGCGCCATTGCTATGGAAGCTCTTGATAAGCGCCTGGTAGATCGTCAAAACAAGCTCATTCAGCTACTGGATCCTCCGTTTGATAATTCAGATATGAATCCGGGTTACATAAAAGGATATGTTCCGGGGGTTAGGGAGAACGGTGGGCAGTATTCTCATGCGGCAATATGGACTATTATGGCCTTTGCGGCATTGGGCGACACTGAGCGAACATGGGAACTGATGCAAATGATTAATCCAATAAATCATGCAATGTCGCCCGAGGGCGTGGATATTTACAAGGTTGAGCCATACGTTATGGCGGCTGATGTGTATAAAGTACCGGCCCACCTTGGCAGAGGTGGGTGGACGTGGTATACTGGGTCTGCAGGATGGATGTACCAAGCCATTCTGCAGTCGCTACTAGGGTTAAGCGTAGAAAATGACAAAATGTACATTAAGCCTTGTGCACCGGCTAGCTGGCCGTCCTATAGTATCCGGTATAAATACAAAAGCACAACCTATAGCATCAAGGTAATATTCGCTTCTAGTATACAAAAACCTTCCATTTTCATTGATGGGAAAGGACTAGTAACCGAATATATATCATTAACGAATGATGGATCAAATCATAACGTAGAGTGTGTAGTCATTTGATCAGTTCAATGGCAGCTATAATGCTAGCGAGATGCGCAAATCTCAGAGGTAATTTCCCTGGGGTGTGGCCGCAATCGGCTGGAATATGAATATCGTATTTTTTAGTCTCTATACAATCAAAAGAGTATCGGCTGTTTTTCTTGGGGATATTAAGTATCCCAAAAAATAAAAAAGCGGAGAAACCGCTCTTCGCTATGTTTCTCCGCTTTCACCAAGTGCCCCAGACGGGAATTGAACCCGTACTCGCCTTGCAGCAAACAGGATTTTAAGTCCTGCGCGTCTACCAATTCCGCCACCAGGGCTGCCTGCATTTCCCGAGGTAAACATTCGGGAAGAGCTTAAATAAAAAATTCCACCCGCACGCGAATGGAATCTTTTGAGCGGAAGACGAGACTCGAACCCGCGACCCCGACCTTGGCAAGGTCGTGCTCTACCAACTGAGCTACTTCCGCTTTTGTTAAGAACTAACCCCGTTCCTATCGGATTGGGAGTGCAAATATAGAAGGAGATTTATGAAAAAACAAACTCCTAACGTAAAAAATTAATCGTTATGCCTGAGGGCCCTTTTTTGTCCTCTTTTATGCTAAAACAAAATGGTGAACAATCTATTAATGAACACTACTTTTGCCGCTCAAAGGACCGCAGCAGACTTTTGTTTTTAGTCCTTGTATTGTTTATCATGTCTTCATTTATATCCTTAGTAAAGAAAGACCTGCTTATGGAGTGGCGCCAGAAGCATACACTGTTTGGTGTGCTTCTTTATGTAGGCGCTACCGTATTTGTGGTCTATATGATGAGCGGGCAGCCTGAAGCTAAAATATGGAATGCCCTATTTTGGCTCACACAATTATTTGTCGCGGTTAACTCAGTGGCAAAGAGTTTTTTGCAGGAACATCCTAACAGGTTCAGATACTATTTCACGCTGGTAAAGCCTGCGACCTTTCTGCTTGCCAAAATGACTTACAGTATCATGCTTATGTTCATTATGAGCATTGTTAGCCTGGTGCTGTACTACTTGATGCTGGGGTGGCCGCTGGAGCAAAGCGGTCTGTTCATTGTAATTACTATGGTTGGCAGTATCAGCCTGTCGGCAGTTTTTACTTTTTTATCAGCTATTGCTGCACGGGCACAGCAAAATGCTGCGCTCATGGCTATATTGGGTTTCCCGCTAGTGACACCAGTTCTTATGATCCTCAGTCGCCTGGCACTTAAGGCGCTTGAGCCCGTGTACATACCAGGCTGGTGGGGCCTTGCGCTTGTGCTCCTTGCGCTGGATATGTTGGTGATACTTTTAGGTGTTATCCTGTTTCCGTTCCTATGGCAGGAATAATCATTTCGTATACAGCCACGCCCACCAGATAAGGGCTATTTGCAGCGGAAGGCGCAAGTATGCTACCCACAAGAATTTATTTTTCTTCCTCCGGTAGTCGATTGCCATCTGTAAATTGGCCGGAAACACCGCGACCAATAGTGCGATGATTAGCCATGCACCTAAATGCATTGTGCCCGGAATAAGAAGCAATGTTGCAAAAAGAATCTCACAAACCCCACTCAGCTTAACCATAAAGGCATGCATGGGTACCCAGCGAGGCATTATTTTCAGGTATATAACCGGAGATAGAAAGTGGTTAATACCTGCGGCTATGTATGCTAATGCCATAATATAGAGTGCCGGACCTTGCATATCAGTTTTAAATTATTTCTCCAAAGTATAACAGAAAAGCCAGAATATCCGGTTTGGCTTTACCAAGAAATAAAGGACCACGATAAAGTGGTCCCTTAATATCTTTAAAATGCCAGATAAGATTTATCTGTAGCAACCATGGTGGCGATATACACGTCTGTGGCACGCATGGGCGTAATAAACAGGCCGTACATGAGCTCTTGCATAATAGCCACCCATAGCAACCGGAGGCTGGCAAACTCTTACAACACGATGGGTTGGATAATATCCGCCTCTGTGTCCTCCACCTCTCCAGCCACGAGCTGAAGCATTGTTACTGAAGGTCGCTGACAATATCATTATCAACACTGTACTTGCAATGATCCTGAGTTTCATGTTTTTGTGTTTTGGTGTACTACATGTAAATCAAAACCCCTGCCAGTTTTGGGACAAGAAGTAAAAAAAGCAGGAGGGGAAAGGCTTTTAACAAATACTTACGAAGAACATTTCGCTAGCGGTGTTTCATCTTGCTATTCACTATTTCCAGTTCTTTTTGCAGTGCATCGCTAAGTTCTTCGAGTGCTTTGCGCTCATTTTCTTCAGTGCAGCGGGCCATTTTCTCCTTAAGCCTGCGTAATTTCCTGCGAGTTTCAGAACCTTTTTCAGGAGCTAAAAGCAGGCCGGCAACAAGGCCGACCACTGCTCCTGCGCTCATTAAATACAGAATCTTTTTTGCCTTATTCATTGCTATGGTTTGATCTGCTCAATTTTGCGAGTCACCTTGTTCAGCTGTCTTTGTAGAATATCTTTTATTTCTTCCAGGGAGTCTGTACCCTGCTCCAAGCCATCATCCACAGCGCGCTTGCTGCGTTTCGCGAGCTTCTTACGGGTTTCAGACCCTTCATCTGGTGCAAAGAGTATTCCTAATGCTGCGCCTACGGCCACGCCTGCGCCAATTGTCAACAGTATTTTTGCTGTCCTGTTCATATCATTAAATTAAAACGGTGTAAAAATATTAATTAAGAATCTATAATCAGATGACCGGCATCAGCCTGCTACATCCGATTATATCAAATAAACTCCGTGCCATCAAATCACCGGGTGTGTACAATATTATGCGTATTTTTCCTCCAAATCCATGATTTGATGAGATGTATGATAGCGGTCTTATTCCTGCTTTTTACTGTTAAATTATATGCCCAGCATCGTGATGTGCCTGCTACGGGCAGCTTTACTATTACAGGAGCAGTCAAAAGCGAGAAGGTTGTCACTTTAGCTGATTTGCAACGATACATACCCAAAACACTGGATAATGTGGTGTTGAAAAACCATAAAGGCGAAATTAAAGATACGCTGAAAGACCTGCAGGGCATAGCTTTAAAAGACCTACTTGCTTCCTCTGAAATTGTAACAGAGAAGCCGAAAGAGTACAGTGAATACTGCATTGTTCTTTCCTCTTCTGACGGGTATAAGAACGTCTATTCCTGGAACGAAATCTTCAATACGGCGGTCGGAGATAATATCTACATAATAACAGCCCTTAAGGATAAGACACTATACCAAATGGATCAACGTATACTGGTCATGTCGCTAGCAGATATCAATACAGGGCGGCGCTACATGAAAGGGCTGTCTAAAATAGAATTTAAGAAACTCTGATAATCACAAGATAATGTCAAAACTAGCACCCAACGCGGCTGCGGGCACGATTTATCAACTCATAAGTTGTAAAACTGTGGGTTATGAAAAAGTTCGTGCTTTTTGCTGTTATCTTAATTATTGCGTTCGCCTCCTGCCAGAAAATAAAGAGTCTCGCTAATATCAATTTCAATATTCCTTTTTCGCAGACTGTAGAAACGCCAGCAATAGATGGCTATAACTATGGCCTTCCCTTACCGAATGGTGGGGCCACTCTACCCTTTCCTGCTGTATCTGTAGCTACTAATTCGCAGGAGCTATTCGATAAGTATCACGCGAGCAGCAAAAATCTCGTAAGTGCGCGCATAAACAACATTGACTTACAGATAACTTCTGCTGGTCAGAATTTTGATTTTCTAGACACTATACAGCTTTACATATCCGCTCAAAATCTGCCGGAAATGCTAGTTGCATATCAATACAACATTCCCAAAGGGCAAACAAGGGTAGACCTGGCGATTGTACCAGATAAGAACCTGAAGGAATACGTTGTAAAAGACAGCGTAACGCTCAGGCTGAATGCACATATAAATGCGCTCCCTAAACCAGGCACACAGGTAATGGCCGAAGGCGTGTTTCGTGTAACTGCGAATCCGCTATAATGGCAACTACTTGGCGTCTAGTATCATAGGCGTGTTTCCTTTACCCATAACTATTATCTTAGCATTTTGCGAGCCAGCGAGTTCCTTCATTGTCTTTATTTGCTCGTATTGCAGTTGTTTGTCGGTAAGGCTTTCGCTAATTATGCGCTGATAGTCGGCAATGCCCTGGGCTTCTACCCTTTTTCTGTCTGCTTCCTGGCGCTCTTTCTGTAATACGAACTGCATTTTCTGAGCTTCCTGTTCTGCATTTATTTTCGACTCAATTGCATTCTTTACTGACGTAGGCAACGAAATGTTCCGGATCAGAAGGTTCTCCAGCAGTAACCCTCTTTTCGAGAAATCATCCTCAATAGCCTTGTATATACGCACCTGGAACTCATCGCGCTTAGTAGAGTATAACGAAACTGCGTCATAGTAGACCGCGTTGTCACGGATCTTTGTACGGGCTATAGGGCGAACGATTTTGTCTTTGTAGTCAAGGCCCGTTTGTTTAAACAGGTTTGGCGCGCTTTCCGGCACTACCCTAAACAATACGGTAAGATCTATGGTGACTTCAAGACCATCTGCACTAAGTACCCGTATTGCGTCATCACCTGTTTTATCGCCTTCATTGTGCACACCACTCATGGTGTAGTTCTGGGTGCGTATTTCTATTGGCTCCACATCCATCAACGGATTAATTAAATGCAAGCCACCATAAAGAACACCGCTCTGTACATTTCCATATAACTTTTGAACACCAACGTGGCCAGCATCTATCTGCACTACCGATGCTGTTAATAGCCCTATGATCATGATCAACGCACCCACACCCATTGCGGGCTTGCCGAATACGCTTCTCTTGTCGTTAACCATGCGTGACAATACAGAGCCTGTCGCGAGAATAATAATGCCTATAATGAAGAACGCCATAAAAAATTGTTTACACAAAAGTAGATGGATTTATACTATGAACCTCAACCATTTAGTTAGCAATGACATACTATAGCAGCACAAAGAAATAGTATTATATTTACGATGCTAAAAGTTGCAATGATCAAAGCTGTTACCTTTTTGGTGCCGGGAAAGCTCTACCGCTTCCCTGGCATTGCTGTGTCACTAATAATATTCCTGCTTTCCTGCGGGCCTTCAAACAGTGATACTACCAGTGTGCCGGAAATAAATAGTTCTGTATCCGGTAAAACAGAATCCATTGTTGCAAAGCCCCACAACACCGACGTGCCGGATACAGTATATGGTAATGTGCCGCATAGCACAGCCCGTGAGCTATGCGAAAAATACCAGCTAAAAGCGAACTACTACCTGGAGACCGGCAATAACTCCCGAGCGATGATGTATGCCGACAGCCTACTGCAAACCATACAAAATAATGCGTTGCAATATAAGCTTGCAATACTATACGGCAGAGCTCACTTTATAAAGGGAGATATCTTTTTATCTCTTGGCGATAACAATAGCGCCTTTCAGAATTACTACGAGGGCCGCAAAGAAGTAGAACCTACTCATGATACTTGTGCATATGCAGATTATACGTCAAAACTTGGCTCTGCAAGCTACAGGCAGGCTAATTACCTGGTGGCAGCGCGCTATTTCAAGCAGTGCATCGGTGAATTTGACCGTTGCAATAATGATGCGTTCCGTAAGTTTCTAAATCAACAGGGAAACCTTGATAACACAGGTCTTTGCTATGATAAATATGGCATGACAGATAGCGCTATCTTTTATTATGAAGCTGCACTTGACTATATTTCCCACCATGAACATGAATTTCCTGGTGAGCAGAAGAGTGTAGAGACCTGCAGGGGAATAGTTTTTGGCAATCTTGCAACTACGTATGTGAGGCTGGGAAAGCTTAAAGAAGCAGAAGACCTGTTTAAACGGAGCATTACCATTAATATAAAGAAAGGCTATGCCAACGGTGATGCGCAACTGACGCAGCTAAAGCTGGCCGACCTGTATCTGAAAACGGCCAGGCTGGCCGACGCTCAGCAAGTGCTAAAGAATATAAAAGGAGCTTTGGATTCGCTGCCTACTCAAAAAGACTGGCGACAGAATATAGAAGCCCGGCTTTATAAGCTGCAAAGCGAATACTATGACCACCTGCATAACCCTGAGATAGCACATAACTACCTGAATGCCTATGTGGCACTAAAAGACTCGATAGATGACACACATAAGAAGCTGGTAAACACGGACTTTAATAGAGAGTTTGAGAACATAGAGAATAAATATGCTTTTGCAGTATTAAGAAAGAACAATGAGCGGAAGACGATATACCTGCCATATCGGTAATAGTGGGTATTATCGCCCTGGTGATATTGCTGCTTATATGGTTGAACGGAAAAAAGCTGAAAAAACTGAACGAAAAGATAACCATGCAAAATGCAGAAATGCAAAGTGCCATGGCTGCGCTGGAGCAAAGCCAGGCCGAGAATAATAAAATGATGAAGATTGTTTCCCACGACCTGCGCAGCCCGATTTCTGCCATAATAAGCATTGCCAATATAATGCTGGGTGAGGAACACACCGAACAGCAGGCACAAATGCTGGAGATGATACGTATATCCGGCACGGATGCCAGTGAGTTTATAAATGATCTGCTCCACATGAATGTTGCCACAAAAGAGATTGAGGTGAAGGCAGTGGAAATGGCACCGCTAATGCAGCACTGTGTGGACCTGCTGCAGTTTAAAGCCAGCGAGAAGGCGCAGGATATAGTGTTGAAGACGGAACTGATAACCCTGCAGGTGAACCGCCAGAAGATATGGCGGGTGATGAGTAACCTGATCACAAACGCCATCAAGTTCAGCCCCGGTGGAACGACCGTATTTGTAACCATGACCTTGAAGCCGGGGGCGCTCTGTATATCTGTAAAGGACCAGGGTATAGGCATCCCGCAAGGAATGGAAAATGAGGTGTTCAAAATGTTCACATCGGCTACCCGGCTCGGTACATCGGGTGAGCTGTCGTTTGGTATAGGGCTGGCTATTTCCCGGCAGATAGTAGCTGCGCATAACGGAAAAATATGGTATGAGAACGGCGTGGACAGGGGCACGACATTTTTTGTGGAACTGCCGGTATAATTGCAGTATGCGAGTTTAAAAGTTTCCGGATGAGTACAAATGCACATGATTATATAATTGAAGGTGGTGAAAAGGGAAAGTCGAGGCTGGATACCCTGTCTGAGGTGCTGCGGCCTTATACCCTAGCGCTACTAGAAAAGCAGGGGCTAGGAAAGGGCATGCGTTTCCTGGACCTGGGCTGCGGTGGCGGCAACGTATCTATGATGGCCTCTGATATGGTTGGCGATACAGGCAAGGTGATTGCTGTGGACGCCGATGCCAACATGGTGACCCTTGCTCAAAAGGATACAGGCGCGCATGCCATCAACAATGTGTCGTTCTCTGTTATGAACGCAAATGACATTGATTACTCTGATGAGTTTGAGATAGCCTATTCCCGTTTTCTGCTCTCTCACCTGCGGCGACCTTTTGAAGTGCTGCAGAAAATGATCGCCAGCGTGAAACCGGGCGGCAAGGTCATTGTGGAAGATGTGCACTTCAGCGGTCATTTCTGTTACCCGGAATGCGACGCATTTGACTGGTATGTGGAATACTATACTACCCTGGCGCGTAATAACGGGCAAGATGCTAATATAGGTCCGCAATTGTTCAGCATGTTTCGCAAGGCTGGCCTGGGCAATGTGGGTATTGAAGTAATACAACCTTGCGCTAATTCAGGACCTGCAAAACAAATGGCCTACCTGACGCTGGAGCGGATAAAGGATAACCTTATAGCTCAAAAAATGGCCACAGCAGATATAGTAAGCCAAATGCTCACTGAGCTAAAAAGCTATACTGATGACGACCAAACAATCATGAGCCTGCCGCGTATCTTCCGGGTATGGGGTGAAAGTTTGGGCTGACTATACATGATGTAAAATTTGCTTATAATAAAAATGCCTCACTTTTAATCAAATGAAAATGTCGATTATATGGGGCATTTTGTTTTGGGTATTTTTGGCACAATTATCTGAAAAACAATCAGTCAGGCATTATATTAAGTTTTGCAAAATTCCTCATTTTTACCCGTTTGCAATGCAAAATGCCCCAATTTAGTGCACTGGTGGCCGTTATCACTTCGCAGTTCGCGATTTATAGTTACAAAAAGGACGGGTAGTTTTATGCCTCAATGGTTGCCGTTTTTACCCCTAAATGCCCCAGGTCAGTTTGCGGTTGGCAGCCATTAGTGGGCAGTTTGCGATTTACAGTTACGAATTGGATGGGTAGTTTTATGCCTCAATCGTTTGCCCATTTTACCTCTAAATGCCCCAGGTGAGTTTACATTGTTCAGTCGGCAATAGTGCCGCAAGTTTCATGCTTTTTGATTAGTATCTGCAAGCGTTAGTATTAAAATGTTTTCGTTTACCTGAGTATATGTTCATCAAGTATTGTGCCGAAAATGGTGTGGCAGGCTACTTAATTCCCACATTTTTAACAGGAGGAATTGTGCGATTGCTAATAGAGTATATTGTACGTACAAGTATAATCTGCTCACGTTACCTTACTTTTCTTTTGCTTCGCTCCCGACATCCTTCGGGACAGGCACAGAAAGGTAACAAAAGAAAAGGCCCCTGCGACTACGCTCAGGATTGGCCAAAGGCTCCGCTGGCCAAGGAATAGCTTTACGCTGTGACTGTGGGGAATACAATTTAGCCCCGCAGCATAGCGTGCGGCTAGATGGAGCTAAAGAATAGAAATTGAAAGTGTGTTGTTGATCCCTGCTCGAGAATCGCCGAGTCCTGCGAAGGGCAGAGACTCGGCGAGGACGCGAAGGCTCTGTCGGCCAAGGAATAGCTCTACGCTGTGGCTGTGGGGAATTCTATTTGGCCCCGTAGCGGAACGTGCGGCAAGATGGAGGTGAATATAAAAATTGAGGGTGTGTTGTTGATCCCTGCTCGAGAATCGCCGAGTCCTGCGAAGGGCAGAGACTCGGCGAGGACGCGGAATAGAAATTGAAAGTGTGTTGTTGATCCCTACTCGAGAATCGCCAAGTCCTGCTAGGGGCAGAGACTCGGCGAGTACGTTAAGACACGGCGACGAAGTGAACGCTTGACATCCGGCAGAATGGCACTTCAGGTTCCGAACAGCCCTTAGTTCGCCGTTATTTTTGCTTTCCAGGTTTTATAAAATAATAAGCTCAAGACATATAAAATAGGAAGCCCAAGCCAAGCGGTAAATACGAGTTCCATTCCATTTTGTCCATCCGAGACGTAACATAGAGTGTTTGGATCTGAAAAAAATATTGCGAGAAACGCCTGCAAAAAACTGTATTCCAATACATTAAACAATGTTAGCCATATGCCCATACGATCGTACCATTTTTTATTTTTTAGAATTATTAAATAAAAAATAATAGGTAACAAAATCACAGTTATCGCACTAACTATCCACACAGCTTTAAACGCTGCAACACATTCAAATCCTATTTTTGTTAGTGCTATCTGAAGACCCAAAAGGCAAATAGCAGAAAAACCAGGAATAAAAAGACCTACGAATAAAAAAATCCTCGTTGTCTTTAAGAAATTGATGCTTGCCACTAAACAAAGGTATAATTTAAACTAAGTGTTTTGCCACATAACAAATGATTGCTTTAACCTAAATTTTGTGGAAATCTTTATTTTGCAAGCATCTGCTCTCATCTTACCTTTAATCCTGTGAGTTTTTGAATTTTGGCTTTTGAATTTTTACTTTGAAGAATGAGTGATAATTATATAGTATCAGCGAGAAAGTACCGGCCGCAGACGTTTGATACGGTTGTGGGGCAGGAGCATATCACTACTACGCTTAAGAATGCCATAAGGAACCAGCACCTGGCACATGCCTATTTGTTTTGCGGTCCGAGGGGTGTGGGCAAAACAACGTGTGCGCGTATTTTGGCTAAGACTATAAACTGTGAAAGCCCTACGGCTGATATGGAGGCGTGTGGTGTGTGCAATACGTGTGTGAGTTTTGGGAACAATACTTCTTTCAATGTTTTTGAACTGGATGCGGCGAGCAATAACTCGGTAGATGATATTCGTGAACTAACTAACCAGGTACGTTTTGCTCCGCAACAAGGACGGTACAAGGTATATATTATTGATGAGGTGCACATGCTGAGTGCGGCGGCCTTTAATGCCTTTCTGAAAACACTGGAGGAACCCCCACCCTATGCCATTTTTATACTTGCCACAACAGAAAAGCATAAGATACTCCCTACCATACTTAGCCGCTGCCAGATATTTGACTTTAAGCGCATAACCACGCACGATATAGTGGCCCACCTGCAAAGCATAGCCACAAAGGAAGGCATGGTGGCGCAGGAAGCTGCGCTGCATGTAATAGCGCAGAAAAGTGAAGGCGCTATGCGCGATGCACTGAGTATGCTGGACAGGATAGCGAGCTTTACAAACGGTATGCTTACGTATAGCAATACCATGGAGCATCTGAACCTGCTGGACGCTGACTTTTATTTCAGGGTGACAGACAGCATGCTGAGCCAGGATGTGGCGGCAGTGCTGCTGCTGCTGGACCAGGCGCTGGAAAAGGGTTTTGAGGGTGATGTGATCATAAACGGACTGGCAGAACATTTCCGTAACCTGCTGCTGTGCAAAGACAGCCGCATGGCTAAATTGCTGGATGTACCGAATGACCACAGGCCGGTGTATAACGAGAAGGCGAACCAGACTCCGCCATCATTTATACTGAGCGCGCTGAACGTAATAAACGACAGTGAGCTTAGCTACAGAACGGCCACCAACAAGCGACTGCATATAGAGATGTGCCTGATAAGGCTGAGCTTCCTGCTACAAAGTGTAAGCGGTGCGCAGGGGTCGGCGGGGCTCACCATGACAGAATCGCCTGATGTAAAAAAAAACTCTAGTTCTGTAGGTGGTGCACAGGTAAGTGGTTTTCAGCCGGCTGTAGCGCAGCCTGTAGCAGCTGAACCAATTGCAGCCCCTGTGAGTACCGCGCCTACAGAAGCCCCAAAGGCTTATCCTGTAAATAATAATACTGAAAGCGTAGTAGAGGAAGTGGCCGTGAAGCCTGTAGCGCAAGCTGCACCTGTTACGGCTGTAGTAGTACCACCTGTAGCGGCCCCGGTATCTGTACCGGCACAGCAACAGCCAGTAGCGGCTGCACCAAGCAGACCGGCAGCGACCGGCGGCAAGCGGCTAAGCATGAATATGCTGGCAGATATAGATTCGGAGGTGGCAAAAGCTGCCGCAAATCCTGATACAGAGATAAAGGTGCTGGCGCTGGAGACTGCTCAGCATCTTTTTGACGAGTTTAAGAAAAGACTGAAGACTGAAAATAAGAGTGTAATGGCGGCACAGTTTGACATGATGCGTGTAGAAGTGTATCCGCCGGATGAGATGAGGCTGATAGCCCCCAGCGAGTTTACTGAGAGCTATGCACGCGACCAAAAGACACCACTGAGCGACTACTACCGTGAAGCGACAAAAATGATAGTTCGGATAACCACGGAGGTGCAGGAAGATGAGAACATAAAAGCACTGCAAAATGTGGTGGTGCTGAGCAAAAGTGAGATGTTTGACGCGATGGCCAATAAAAACCCCCAGCTGGGCTCACTGAGGGATGCTCTGGGAATGACGATAGAGTATTAGCCCAGGCTAACAGGCAGTGTTTCCATTGAAAACTGAGTTGCATTTTTTTGTTGTTACGTTGTTCGATTCTCTCATTGCCTTATTAGCTAATTATTATTTACTTTTGGTTCACTAAAAAATACAAAACTATTATGGCGGAAGCAGTACGTATGCCGTTGCTGAGTGATACAATGAAAGAGGGTGTGATAGCTGAATGGCACAAAAAAGTAGGCGACACAGTAAAATCAGACGATGTAATTGCGGAAGTAGAAACCGATAAGGCCACCATGGAGGTGATGCCATATGTGGACGGAACCCTGCTATATATAGGCGTGGAAAAAGGGAAAGGCGTACCCGTGAATGGCATAATGGCCATAATAGGTAAACCCGGAGAAGACTTCCAGAGCATACTTGACGCTGATAAAGGCGGAGCTACTGCTGCTGCGCCAGCGCAACCTGCACCGGCAGCAGCCCCTGCACCTGCGGCGGCACCAGCACAAGCTGTAGCCCAACCTGCTGCACCGCAAGCGGCGCCGGCAGCTCCTGCTCCGGCAGATGCGTCGACGGATGAAAGGGTGAAAGCCTCTCCGCTTGCGAAAAAACTGGCAGAAGAAAAAGGGGTAGATATAAATGCTGTAAAAGGCAGCGGTGATAATGGCCGAATTATAAAGCGTGACGTTGACACCTTCCAGCCAGCAGCTGCAGCACCGAAGGCCGCTAAAGCGGCTCCGGCTATGCAGTACCAGCCGGTAGGCACAGAAGGCCATACTGACACGCCGCTGAGCCAGATGCGTAAGATAATAGCCGGGAAACTGGCGGGCAGCAAATTCAGCGCTCCACACTTTTACCTGAGCATGTCTATAACTATGGACAAAGCACTGGAAGCGCGGGTGGCTGTAAATAAAATATCTCCCGTAAAGGTGTCTGTAAATGACTTTATCATAAAGGCATGTGCTATGGCACTGCGCAGGCATCCGGAGGTAAACAGCTCGTGGATGGGCGACTTTATACGGCAGAATCACCACATACATGTGGGCACAGCAGTATCTGTAGATGAGGGATTGATAGTTCCTGTAGTGAAGTTTGCTGATCAGAAATCACTGTCACAGATAGCTGACGACGCCAAGACACTTATAGACCGTGCGCGCACCAAGAAGATAACACCACCTGAATTTACTGGAAATACATTTACTATTTCCAACCTGGGCATGATGGATATTGATCAGTTTACAGCTATCATTAATCCGCCGGACGCAGCGATACTGGCAGTAGGAAAAACTACTGAGACGCCGGTGGTAGAAGATGGTCAAATCGTTATTCGCCAGATAATGAAGATAACACTCAGCTGCGACCACCGTGTGATAGACGGGGCTGTAGGCTCACGCTTCTTGCAGACGCTGAAAGCAAACCTGGAAAACCCAGTGACGATGCTGGTATAAAGCCTGCTATACGATGATAATATAAATAAAAACGACCCGCGAGCTGCGGGTCGTTTTTCGTTGGTAAGATTTGAAAGATGCTTATTTTCGGTAGATCAAGCGGAAGCAAAAATCTCTCGCAAAGGCGCCGAGGCGCAGTTTCCCATGTTGTGTTTAAAGGTCGCCAAGGTGTGTAGCCATAAGTCGTCTTAGGAGACTACTGGTTTCAATTTGGTATTACTGTTTTATTACGGTGAACTTGTTATAGTATCTGTTCACACCACTTTGCAATACGCATACGTACATGCCGGAGGACAGCGAGCCAAGAGGTATGGAGGTATGTGTAAGCGACGATGGAGCCGAAACTGAATACAGACACTGGCCCTCCATATTGATGATGCTTAGTTGCACATCTGTCTGCCGAATGCCGCTCCACGACACATTGAGTATATCGTTTGCCGGATTAGGGAATACGGATATCTTACCATTTTCGAGCGTAGTGTTGTCTACTCCTTCAGTAAATACCTGGCGCTTGTATAATTGAATACCTCCCAGCTTCATACCTACCAGCATTTCGTAGCTATGGTTGCCGGCTATATCGCCTACTACGGGTGCGGTGCGCAGGTCCTGGTATATGCCGTTTGCGCTGCCGGGGTTGTTGTACAGATTGTGTGTACTATCGATAAACGAATAATGGGGATCAAGTAAAGTGTAGGTGGCCGTAGTATCGCCAGATTGGAAACCTGTGTAGAGATATAGGTTACCAGAGCCGCTGCCAATGAGGAGGTAATCAGTTCCGGTACTGTCTATCTTACCAAAGAATGGTGTACTATAGTTGCCAAACACCTGTGCAGGATCTACCAATACCTGGCCGAGCTGGGTGTTGACCAGCTTTAACAGCATAGAGCCGGGTGTGGTGCTTACGTTGCGATAGTAAACCAATGTTCCGTATACGTTTCCTATAACCAGGTCGGGCTTACCATCTTTGTCCAGATCATAGATAACCGGTGCTGCATGGTCGGTAACATCTATCGTGTCGCCTGCCATATCGGTAAGTACCAGCTCTGTCAGTTGCCAGTTAGGTGCTACAGAATCGCTTGCTGCAATGTTCTCATAATAGGTAAGCGTGCCGTTGCTGTGCCCGATGATAAGATCAGACTTACCATCGTTGTTAATGTCTCCGATAGCCGGAGCTATTCCTTTGAAGTTTTGTGCGAACATACCGAGGAAATCAGTGGTCTGTAATGTGAAGGCCGGGTTGGATACAGTGCCGGTATTCAGGTATAAAGACATTTTGCTCCTGAGTAAACCACTTGCCTGACGATAACCATCGCCACCAACCAATAGGTCAGGTTTACCATCTTTATTAAAGTCGAAAAGCGTGGGATATGCGCCTGTACCCATATCAATAGACTGGTCTACAAAGAAAGAGTCTGATTGGAAACGCCAGTCGGGAGTGCCGGTGGTGGAGAAATTCTTGTAGTACCAAACGTTATTATAGTTTTTTGAATTAATGCCATTTGGCGCGACCAATATGTCTTTCTTCCCATCCTGGTCTACATCCACATTGAATGCAGCGGGCCAAATAGACAAGTTAACGGTAGTACCCCCTGTGATGCTTTGCCACATTGTATCCTGGTATACCATGGTATCGGCACCTGTAGGGTTGTATTGTATTCTGCCATTTTGCAGGAAGGTCAATGTTGGGAAGGAAATGTTGCCATCGAGATAGTCGTAGTCGCCATCCATGTCCCAATCGAAAAGGCAAACTGTATTGCCGGAGTGCGTCTTGCGCTCCATATTGCCGCTGCCGGGGTTACGGATCAGCCCGGAATTGTCGGGGGTTTGTGCCAGCTGGTGCGTATTCCAGAAAGACTGATAAACACGGCCCCAGCATTTGTCCCATAGATTGATAGCAATGGTGTCGCAGGAATAGCCGTATTCGACGCGCATGTTCCTGAAATAGTTGATAAAGCCGCCAGATATATCGTAGGAAATGAAATCAAGGTCACCATCGTTGTCTACGTCTACAATAGCAGGTATATCGCCGGGGTTATTAAAAGCATTGCCGGGACCGCTGCCTGTAGCCGGATCATTGGAATAAAAGAGATTTATATAGAAATTGAAACTCAGCTGGTTTTTAAAATTGTAGTAGCCTTTGTAAACCGCAAAACCAGTGGAACCCTGGTGGAAAAGATCGGGAATACCATCGCAGTTGTAATCTGCAAGGATGAGGTAACTGTTAATAGGGGGAAAGTTGAGTGCATACTCAGGTGCGTAGCGGTAATTGGGAGCACCTGCACTGCCTTTGTTGATAAATGTGCGTACACTGTTATAGGGCTCAAAAACGACCAGATCCTGCAGGCCGTCGTGGTTGAGATCGCCCATTGTAAACTGGGGATTGTTGAAGCCGCCGCACCAGGGCAAAACCTGCTGCTTACCGTATGCAATGACATTTATTGAGGTGTCTGGCAGATAGAATGTGGATTGCGCTTTCGCTGCTATGGTGCCAAGCAAAATAAAAGCAAAAGAAAGTAGACTGTTCCTGTTGAACATACGTAAAAAATTATACCTAAAATTAGTTCAAAAACGATGATTCGCAGTAATTATTATCTTCAACTGTGGGTTAAAGATCGGCTATCCGGGATCACTAAAGATACTTTTTAAGCGGAGAGTCCGGCTCATGAAGGAAGTGCTTGTAGACGAGCTTGTCAACAATGCCGGGAACCAGCTTATTGAGGAATACTGTGAGCTTGCCCTGCCCTGTCATTATGATCGTACGCTTCCGCTTTATTATGCCTTTTATGATCCTGTGGGCACATTCTTCAGCGGTCATCAGCTTTTGTTCATCAAGGGGAGTTTCGGCCTGGGCAGAGCCATCGCTGCTGCGGGCTACATTCCGGATGTTAGAAGCTGTGAAGCCGGGGGAAACCCACATGATATGTACACCGGTATGCAATAACTCGGTGCGCAGGGCCTCGAGGAAACCATGCATCGCAAATTTGGACGCGGAATAGCCGGTGCGACCGGGAAGCCCCCGGTAACCGGCTATAGATGAAACACCAGCAACAACGCCTTTGCTCTTCATGATGGCAGGCAACGCATATTTAGTGCAATAGACCGATCCCCAGAAATTTATGTCCATCAATTCTTTGATCACCGCAAGATCCACATCTTCGAACAATGCACGCATGCTTATACCTGCATTGTTTATCAACACATCTACCCCGCCCCACCGCTGTGTTACAGCGGCCATAAAAGCTTTACAGTCCTGCTCATTGCTTACATCAGCTTTGAAGCAGAAAAGATCATCTGAAGGAATAAAGAGGCCGGTTAACTTTTCAAGGTTACGGGCGCATACGGCAACTTTGGCACCATGCTCTAATGACGCGGCTACGAGCGCCTTTCCTATACCTGATGATCCCCCAGTGATTACTACAACCTTATCCTTTAACTGACGCATAGACTATTGATAAACAAAGATAAAGTTTAGATGAAAGTAACAAAGACCGTTCAAAAATTAATACTCCCGAAAGAGTAAAATCTTTCAGGAGCACTAATTCAGAATAGTATACTATGCAAGTCCTATTCGAAAGTATCTTTCATCATTTTTTTAAAATCCTTAAGTGTTTCTGCATCCTTTTCTTTATCAATTACTTTTTGCAACGCAACTTTGACAATGTCTGCACGCTTTTGCGCGGTTGCTGCTTCTGCCTTGTCATCAGATTTTACCTTGCCCACCTGCTGCGAGGCGACCTGGAAAAGGAAACCACCCAGGGCTCCCCTGAATTGCTTCATGTTTTCGTTGATGACCATGGTGGAGTAAATATCGATCCCGCGGCGAAAAGATTCATCGCTCTTTACGCCTTTCAGATAGTTATTGAGGCAAAGCGCGAATGAGAAACGTTTTGAGCCTAAAACGTATGGCGCCTTGTTTTCCAGCAGTAAAATGTCGGCATCTTCCGCTTCTTTACCTATAATACTCCATATTGCTGACTCAAGGGTAGATTTCGGATTGGTGTTAACCAGACTTTTTGCAAGTACATAGGCCGTGTCTTTATCGATCTTTTCAAGACCTTCCAGCGCGTTTCCTGCTACAGCATATGAGCTATCATGGAGGACTGCGATCATGTTGGGCTCAGCAGAATTTACCTTCCAGCTTGCCAATACATTAAATGCCGCAGCTCTCACTTCGTTAGCTTTATCATTCATTGCCATGGATATGACTTTAGCTGTCCACTTCTTTACATTTTTTTCGCTTTGTGTGTTGACCAGCTGAACCAGCGCATGGCGCCTGATGCTGGCGAGGCTATCATCGAGTGCTTGTGTAAGCAATACCTGTGAGCTGGAATCAGACATAAACCTGCCAGCTGCGGACACTGCTAAACGCTTGCTGATATAATCGGTGCTTTGCTGCAGCTGAACGAGCCACTGGGCTGGTTTCTTGCCGTCTTTAAGTTCGCCCGGCAACACATGGTTATAATCAGGAATGATGACGGGACGCTCACTATTCTTATAAGCGTACGTAAACGTGTCTCTCTTTTTAGTGATGTTCCAGTCAATAATCGTTTTGTTATTGCCGTAGATCAGTGCAGCTTTCAGCGGCAACTGGTATAAAAAAGCCGTATCGCTTTGCGATTCTGCCATTGACTGAGACACTGCAACCGTAAGCTTCTGAGTGGTGTCGTTATAGCGGTATACCAGCTTTACAACAGGATGGCCGGCGTGATAATACCACTGGTTGAAGAACCAGTTCCAGTCTTGCCCGGTAGCCTCTTCTACAGCCATACGCCAGTTGTGGGCTTCGGCTGAGTGGAGCGCATTTTTTGTAAGGTATAAATTCATGGCTTTATTAAAAGCAGCATCGCCAATCAGATTATTCAGATACCGGAGCGTTGCTCCCCCCTTATTATAAGAGATAGCGTCGAACACATCTTCGCGGCTATCATAGTTGAAGCGAACCAGTTGCGGATCATTCAGCTGGCTGGACTGGAGATATATCTGGAGGTCGTTGTACGCCAGCTCGTCGCCATTAGCTTTGCCATATTTGTGGGCGCGCCATAGCTGCTCGCCATAGTTTGCAAAAGATTCGTTCACGGTAATGTTTGTCCATGATTCGCAGGTAACGTAGTCACCAAACCACATGTGGAACAGCTCATGAGAAACCACATCTTCTGAATTTTTGTCTGCGATCTCACGTGCGTTCTGGTTCATGAACTCGCCGAACAGAGACGCGGTCGTGTTTTCCATAGCACCGGAAACATAGTCGCGGGCTACTACCTGGTCATACTTATTCCATGGATAAGATACACCGGTGATCTCTGAAAAATAGTCCATCATTTCGGTCGTATGATTGAACATGAGGCGGGCGTAGGGGGCGTATTCCGGTTCTACGTAGTAGTTAACTTCTTTACCCTTCCATTTGTCTTTGATGATGCTGTACTTTCCGATGGCAAACATAACCGCATAGGCCTGTATGGGCATATCCATTTTCCAGATGTCTGTGCGGAGACCATTTTTTTCTTTCAATTGCTTAGTAAGGGCGCCGTTGCTAAGGGTAGTCATGCTATCCGGAACAGTCAGTTCGATCTGCGTGGTGAAACGGGTATTGGGCTTGTCTATCGTGATCATCCAGTGAGAGTTAGACTCAGACTCTCCCTGTGTCCAGATCTGGGACGGCTTGTGAGGTACGCTATAATCGGTATTAATGAAGTATAACCCGCGATCATCAGTAATGGCACCGCTGCCCCCATTTTGAGATGCATAGGGCATGGAGGTATACCTGAAGTACAATTCTATAGTATCGGTCATTTTGTACTGCTGCCCAAAGCGAATTTTCAAGGCATCATTAGCATAGGTGTAGTCCAGCTTTACATTTCCCTTTTTCGTTACCTGCATTACGCTGTCTATGCGCATACCTTTAGCATCAAGCTGCAGGGTATCTGTGGCGTAGAAATACGGGCGTAGCTTTACCCACTCGCGGGCAGCAGCGGTTTTTCCTTTCCAGTCAAAATTCAGTGCTACACGGGTATTACGTATTTCCCAGGCCCGTGACGCTGAGGCGCGGTAAGGTGGTGCGCCAGCGGGGGCAGTAACGGAAAGTGTGTCTAGTGTGACCTGGGCAGTATCTTTTTGAGCATAGGTATTTTGCGCAATCAGGATTGCTGCAAGCAATACAGATAAATTCTTCATTATGTTTATTTCGGGTAAGAAAATGCAAAAGTAGTATTAATGCACAAGATATGATATCACCCGAATGAGGGTATTATCAGTTGCCAGATTTTATACCGATTAGAGTTTTAAACCACACTAATAGCGAAATTGAGCTTCGTAAGATTGCTTTGCCACGGCCAGCGCAAGGGCTATACATCGTGGCGCGCAATGACGCGGTTCACTATTGTAGTTTTAAAGTTCAACTAGTTTTTACATGCTGACCTCTTGCCGTTTATAAAAAGGAAGAGACTGTCCTTTTGAGACAGCCTCCCTTTTACTTTTAACTACTTATTATTATTTACTACGTTCGTTAAGCGTCATTACCACGCGGCGATTCTTGGCGCGTCCTTCCGGAGTGTCGTTGGTTGCTATCGGCATCCTGGAGCCACGACCAACTGCGATGATACGCTCACGGTCTACACCCAGTTTAATGAGGTATTGTTTTACTGCATTTGCACGTTTGAAAGACAATATTTCGTTGCGCTCTACAGTACCTCTGTTGTCGGTATGCCCTTCGCAAATGATGTAGAAATTACTATTCTTACCTACTTCAAGCACAGCCTGCTCCAGTACCGGATAAGAAGATGGAAGAATGGATGTTTTGCCGAATTCAAAAAGTATAGGGGTGGTGATGTCTGTTAATGCGCGATTATTTTCCGTTGGTTGCACGGTGGGTGCAGGAGGAGCAACATAGGCAAGCGTGACGTCTGTGCCATTTCCTTTACAATCACCTGCGCTAACGGTAATGCGGGAATAAGTACCTGCACACAAACCGGAGAGTGTAACTGCATTGTTTGAACCCACAATGCCTATGTAAGGTGACCTGGGCGCTCCGTTTACCACATAGTTAACGGTGATCTTTTGTCCGGCCTTGAGGCCACCAACGCTGATAGTACCGTCGCAGGCATCGGACGCTGTAGGGTTAGTAGATGATGTGTACACATTGAGTGGCGGATTCACCAATGTAACCTGGTTACCGTCCATGTGATGTTTACCCATTGTGACAACGATATTTGAGTAGCTGCCCGAAGCAAGTTTAGTTATCTTAACTGTGCCGGTTGCATCCACTGTCATGCCGGGGGCCATATTAGCCTTGCCATCAATTGTATAGTTTACGTTGACCAGCTTACCTGCACCAAGTCCGTGAATGGATATAGCACCATCGGTAAGTCCGCAAGCTGTTGGGTCTGTTCCTTCAACGCTGATATTCTCCGGCTTCTTCTCGCCCTTCTTGCCAAACAGGAAGCGAATACCCAGGTTACCGCCATAAGACATGTCATTGCTCTTGCTTACATTATTAAGTACAGAGCTATAGTCGCCCGTCTTATCAGTCAGACGGTAGTTATTAGTTGTATTATTATTGAAAGGCTGGTACATGAAGTAGCCGCCTACGGTGAGCGCTACATTATCAGAAAAGAAATAATTGATCGCGGGCCTGAACAGGAAACCTACCGAGCCGCTGGTATAAGAAACATCTCCTGATTTATGTGTTGGCGCAACACCCAAACCTACATTATATCCGTATCCCTGTTGCTGACTAAAGTATTGGGCCAGGGTCTGGCCATCAGTATGGGATGCGTTGAAATGTGCCTTTGTTATTTCCAGGTCAGTGTGATTTGGTGTCAACGAATTATCGTAAACAGTTATTATGCTTCCATCAGCAGTAGTAACGTGCTGTACTATTTCTTCGTAGTCAAATGTTGCATTCGTCTTGTAGCTGTTCTTCATTGTCACATTGTACAGTATGCCAAGGTCGGCAGTAAAGCCGAACCTTTTTGAGAACCTTGTCTTATACTTCAGTACAATCGGAATATTCATATTGGTGATCTGCAGCGATTCCTTTACGGGACCATTAGCGGTAATTATCTGCCGGGAAATATCATTTAGATTATCCGTAGACTGGTATTGCACATGAAAATTATCTAACGTGGCATCTCCACTTTGCGCCAGATACATAAATCCTAATCCGATACCAAAATGATTGCTGTTGCCGAAGAAGTAACCGAGCTGCAGATCAGCACCAAAAGATGTTCCGTTGGTAAACTTTAAGTTTCCGAGGTTAGCATCGCTCAGCGCATTGAGGTAATTGCCCATAGAATTGCCCGTAGTCATGTCTCTTGTAAGCACACCGCCCATGAGATTCAGGTCAATGGCCCATCTTGGCATAAGCGCATCTTTTGCATACTCCTTGTGTTTTTTTGTTGAGTCTTTCGTCTGAGCAGTGGCCGACAACATGCCGTTGGCAGCTATCAACAAGAAAAATAATTTTTTCATCTATGTGCTTTTAAATGTTGTTCCCCCGATTACTACCAGGGCTTATCGAATTAATTCTTAACAAACTTTGCTGATGCAACTTTTACTCCTTCACGGAAACAATCTATCATGTAACAGCCATTTGGTAATGAAGCTACATCAAGTCTTGCCCTGTTATTAACAGCAGCTGTAGTGCCGAGCTTCTGCCCAAGCATGTTTGTAATCTCAATTTTTATATTACCGCCATTAACACCGCCGATCTCTACATTTACATTATCGGCAGCAGGATTCGGATAAACGTTAATTACCGTCTCACTGCTATTCATAGTTACAATGCCGGTGCTTGACCGAGGTGTATTGAAATAAGACTTCTGGCTGCAATCGCCCTTAGTGGTCATAACCCAATAATACTTGTTGGCTGTATCCGGATTCTGGTTAAAATAATTCTGGTTATTCTCTCCGGTGATCAGCGTAGAATCGAACGTAACCGCATCATCGTACCCCCACTGGTAGTTATCGACGTCTGCATTTTTACAAATGAACTGGCCGGCAAAATATATTACCTCATGGGATGGACTCACTGACGAGCCAACATTTACCTGGAAAGTATTACCAAGCTGGCAGCCTGTGGTATCATTTTGTGTTACGAGGTAAACTGTAGCAACACCAGGAGTAGTAAAATTGATCAGCGCATACTGGCCATCATTGCCAATGGCCCAAACAGTACCGTTGTCAGTGATCCAGTTATAGCTCATACCAGCCGCAGGGGGAACCGAAGTACCAAAATTCTGATACATAGTATTATCACAAAGGCTTGAGCCAGGATGTATAGATATACCAGGAGTGGCCGGTGAAGGGTTGACCGTAACATTCACGATCTCGTTGTGGCTGCAGCCGTATGCTGTGAGCGTATATAAGAATGCAATATTGGCAGGCACAGACAAACTGCTTGTGATCGTTTCATTTATAATACCTGTTCCGTTGTTACCGGTTGGGGTTATGCCTGCAACGGCAGCGGCAGACCAAGCGAAGCTGGTGGTAGGTGTGTAGCTGGCGGGATAATAAAGGAAATCAGAACCACTACATATAACCTGTGCAGAATCTGAATACAGGCGCGGAGTAGGATGTACGATGACACTTACGTCCTGTGTATTACTACAGCCATTGGCCGTAATGTTGAATACATAGGTTACCGCAACGTTTATATAAGTAGTGTTAACCAGGCTTTCGTGTACGCTATCTGCGCCACTACCTGGAAATTCATTAATACCTGGCACATATGCGCGGGTCCATGTAAATGTGGAATTAGCAGTAGCACCAACCGGCACATAGCTAAAAATAGTGCTGTCGCAGATAGGAGCAGCCACTGATGGGCTCTGCAATACCGGAGTCGGATCAACTTTTACTGTTACGTTTTGTGTATTGCTGCACCCGTTGGCTGTAAGCGTGTAAACATAGATGACGGGAATGATATCGTGGGTAGTATTTATAAGTATCTCATCGATACTGAAACCACCGGAATTTGGTGACTCATTAATACCAACGATAGTATCGCGATACCATGCAAATTCGGTGCCGGGCGTAAGACTTTCCGGAACATAAGTAAAGACAGTATTGCTACAAATGGAATCAGGAGTAAGTGTGGTGCTGAGCACAGGTCTAGGGAATACAGTATTTGTCAGGTATTCCACATTTATACAGCCATTTGCTGTAAGCGTATCCGCATAGGTGACCACTACCGGAAGCGGCGTGCTATTTACCAATGTGTCATTTATCTCAGCTCCTGTACTCGTGCGCGCCGGATTAGTTATGCCTGCCACGGCACCACGACTCCAGGCAAACGTAGTTCCCGTCGTAGCGCTTGTAGCTACATAGCTCATAGCTGTGCTGTCGCAAACAGGCGACATAGCCGGCGAGTTGATCCTGGGTGTTGGGTTTACTGTAAGTGTAACGTTCTGTGTATAGTTGCAGACTCCTGAATTGACACTTAATGTATAAACATACACTGCCACAACCTGATTAGCTGTTGTATCAATAAGGGTTTCACTTATACTGCCCGATGCTCCCAGTGAAGCCATATTAGAGATACCTGAAACGGCTGTCCTGCTCCATGAAAGTGACGTTCCATCAAAACTACTGTTTGCTGTGTACTCAAAGGGTGCACCGCTACATATAGCCGCGGGTGTAAGTGTGCTGGTAAGTACCGGATATGGGTATACATTAACCGTTACGGGCTGAACATTTTTACAATTGCCAAAATGCAAAGTATCTATGTATACAACCGGAATAACTGCATTTGTAGTGTTTATAAATACTTCATTTATTTCAGATCCGGCACCCACGGTATCTCCATTAATGAGGCCGGATATATTTGCCCTGCTCCATGTAAACGTAGTGCCCGGCAGATATGGATCCTGCAGATATGCAAATGTGCCACTATCGCAAATGCCGGCTGGTGTGGTGGTGCTATGCAGCCTCAGCTCAGGAATAGCAGTTATTGTAAATGTCTGTGATACGCCAATGCATCCATTAGCTGTAGGCGTAACCACAAACGTATCGATAATGACCTGGTCAAGGGAATTGTTCTGTGGAGGGAACTTGCCGATCTGACCTGTACCAATGCTTAAATAACCGATCAGCCCCAAGCCAAAATCCGGATTAGAACTTACCCAGTTATAGTCAATATGTACTGAATCAGGAGCGCCGGTAAACAGGATATCGGATGTGGAATCACCGTGACAAACGGTTTGTCCTGATACCGGGTTCATAGTTGGTATCGCGTTAACCGTCACACTAAATGTATATTCCGGACTTGTGCAGGTGGTATTTGCTATAGTGATCTTACCTGTGTAAACAGCAGGTGCTGTGCCCAACGGAATGTTAAGCGCAATGGGTGAAGCGGGCAATGCTGCAGTAACATCGGTGAAGCCAGCAATATGTGCAGGTCCATCCCATGCAATGGTGTAAGTAGCGGGAATGGTATAATTGAAAACGATAACGCCATTTGTAGTGTCGTAGCCGTTGGTGTATACAACACCACTTGTGCTCCCTGCATTAGCATAAGATGATCCGCCGCCACCGCCGGTCCATACGCCGCCGCCGCCGCCATAATAGCCGCCACCGCCGCCGCCGGAAATACCATCTAAGCTGCCATTACCACCCATACCCAGCGATCCATCCATACCCGGCAGCCAACCTGCGTAGAGTGCACCTGTACCACCAGCCGATTGCGTACCGCCGCCAGCACGATTGGTAGGAGCTAATCCACCGTTATTGGCACTATTGCCGCCTGTGAGACCGCCGCCATTGCCACCGGCCAATGTACCTGTAGAATCCCAGCCATCACCGGCGCCGCCGCCAGCTACTACTACCCTATTGGGAAGGCCGTCATCTCCGATCCGTATATCCGAAGCGCCGCCGCCTGCGCCGCCACTACCATATAAGTAGCCATAGGAATTGCCGCCGCCATTAAAACCTCCGGGTGCACCATCTAACGCTCCGTCTCCACCTACTCCACCCACAAAGAGGTAAAGTGTGTTAACGTTAGTTACATTCAGTGTGCCCTGTACGCGCGCGCCGTAGCCAGGAAGATATACAGGAGGCGTGGCATTTTGCCTACCTCCGCGTGCACCTTGTACGTCGAAATTCAGTGATGTAACGCCAACGGGTATGGACCATAAGGTTTCATTTCCGGTATAGTTGAACGTAATGCTCTTAGGACCTGCATTAGCCAGATCGGTAAAAGACAATAATGCAGCGGTGGTGCCGGCGCATACCGGAATATTAGTATTAATCAGCGAAAACGAAGGCTGAGTGTTGTTGTTGAACGTAATGAACACATTTTGTACCGGGTTCACCCCATCACTTACGGAGATCTGAATCTGATCTGTTGATGAATCTGACGGAGTGTACACTATTGCGGTGGGTGTAACCGTGCCACCAGATGTTGCAACCTGTGGACTTTCGAGACCTGTAAGCGTGCCATGCGAAGGGCCGCTAACAAGAGACCATGTAATAGTAAGGGCGGGAGTAGGGTCGGTGACCGTGAGCCACTGGCTAATATTAAAGGCAGAATGTTCACAGACAGAGAAAGTACGGTTAAGACCGGAATCTACAGTTACCTGCGATAGTGCAGGTAACCCACAAAGTAGTATTCCCGCGATTACAAACGTTCGCAGGTAATTTAATCCGTTAACCAATTTTTTGTTCTCTGCCTCAACAGCACGTAGTAATCCTGATCTCATATCAATATAGTTTATGAAATAATGCCGAAAAATACTTAAATAAAAGCAGTAATTACGGATTAGCGGCCCTTTTTTTTATAACTGCTGGTTACTTTTCCTAAAATGAAGGGTTATTCACAAATCATTTACAATTAAGCGATAGGATATGCAAGATATATAAATGCAAAAGGTGTTCATTAGTTGCGAACAACAAAATGTAAAACAACATTTTGACCCAGAGAACGCCCAAGATTATCTTTTCGAAAAATAGTAAGCAGGTACATACCGTTTGGTAAATAACCGGTTAATTGTATATTTTGGCTAATATTTCCATTAGGGGCCTTTGAATCATGCTCGTAAACAATACTACCGAGCATATCCGTTACTTCAATGGAAATTGACGCGCATGAACCCAGGTTTCCAAGAACGGTGAACATTCCGTTGTTTGGGTTAGGTATCAACTGTACATTGTTGGTGGCTTTTGCAATATCGTCCACGCCAACATTATTGACGGTAATAACTACAGCTCCAATGCCAGATGCTGCCCCACAGGAATTCGTTCCGGTAACAAAACAAGCAATGGTATCATTATTATTAAATGAGCCACTTATATAAGTATCATCGGTGGCTCCGGGAATGTCGAGGCCGTTTATCCTCCATTGATAGGTAGCAACTGCTAAATTACTTACCCCGGCTACCAATGTATCTGGCTGGCCGGCACTAATGGTAAGCCCGGGGTGCGCAGTGACGACAACGGCGGGAATAATGGCCGGCATTACAGCGATATTGATATTATTGCTGTAAGCGGTGTCTGTGACAAGGCATGTATAGTTGCTGTGCAGCACACCGAGAACATTATCTCCGTTGGCCGGAAGGTAGGTATAGGTGCTGCCCCACCCTGCGTCTGTGCCATTTTTTATCCAGTGGTAAGCAGGCGCGGAGCCACCGTAAAGTGGTGTGGGTATAATAGTCACCGGAGTTCCGGCGCAGACCGTATCGTCGGGGCTTATGGATATATGGAGTGAAGGTAAAGCGCTTATCGTTGTTACGACGGTAAATGTGCCGGTAGCAGCGGGAGGAGTAGCACAAACAGCATTGCTGAGCATGGTAACAGATACAACCTGGCCACTTAGCGGCGCAAATGTATATGTGCTGTCAGCACTGAGCGAGCCGACGGGGAGCCCATTTACAAACCACTGATAGGAAGGTGAGGTTCCCCCATTTGTGGACAGCGCTTTAAATGTGGCATTTGCGCCAGCGCAGACTGTGCCACCAAGCGCAGTTGTGACGCTGACTGACGGAACAACGACGGGTGTGATGTTGATGACAGCAGTGCCAGCCATAGTACTGCGGCAACCAGTACTGGAATTGACTGCGCTAACAGCATAGGTGCCGGTAACCGAGTATGGGCCAAAGAAAATAGCTGAGCCGGTACCCGGCAATGAAGCAACAAATGAGGTGTCCCTGAATATCGAATAGCTAACACCCGGATCCGAACCGTTGAGCTGAACCAATGAGCCAGTAGAACCTGCACAATAATTGCCGCCACCAAGTACGTTGTATGACGCAGGTAAAAGATTGACAGTAACATTGAGCGTGGCACTGCAGCCGCTGGGCAGCGAATAAGATATTATTGTGATGCCGGAAGAATGGGCAAGCGCCTCGCCTGAGGCTGAAATTGATACTACGAATGGTGTGCTGCTAGTCCATGTGCCGCCGGTGGCCAGGTCGCTGAATGTATAGGATGAGCCGGCACACAAACTAGTACTGCCAGTCACCGGGTAAAGTGGATTTACTGTAACTATCTTTGTAACGGCACAGCCTGTGGACATAGTGTAGCTGATGGTAGTGGAGCCGCCGGAAACGCCAATGACCTTTCCTGTACCTGCCTCAACAGTAGCAATACCGGGATCTGCACTGCTCCATGATCCGCCGGGGACAATATCACTAAGCATAATAAAATTACCCTGGCAAACCAATGCTGCGCCAGTGATAGGTGCCGGATAAGGATTTACCGTAATAATAGCAGATGTGGTGCAACCTGTAGGCAGTGTGTATGTTACTACCGTGGTACCAAGTGCAACACCGGTGGCAATACCCGATGTAAGGCCGATAGTGGCGACCGAGGGGACTGTGCTGGTCCAGGTGCCACCTGTTAATGAATCAGAGAAGCTGACATTGGTTCCGAGGCATACACTCCTGCTGCCGACAATGACTGATGGAAGCGGATTAACGGTAAATTGCTTTGTAGCTATACAGCCCTGTGGCAGTGTGTAGGTAATGTTCACCACTCCGGCGGATAAGCCGTTTAACAATCCTGTTGCGGAGCCTAGGGAAGCCATTGAGGAATTGCTGCTGCTCCATGTGCCGCCTGCCGAAGTATCACTAAATATGGTATTGGCAGTTGCGCATATACTGTCTATCCCCAGTATGGCCCCGGGCGTAGGGTTTACGGTAACAACCAACGTATTAATGCAGCCGGTAGGCAATGTGTAGGTAACAATGGTACTACCCGGCGTTGTGCCAATGATATTGCCAGTTGTGGTGCTAATGGTGGCAATACCGGATGCTGCGCTACTCCAGGTTCCTCCTTCCTCAGGATCGGTGAGGGTATATATCAGACCGGTGCAAATTGTATTTGTTCCTGAAATGGCAGCGGGCAATGGATTGATAGTAACCACGACCGATGTGGAACAACCCGTGCCAAGCAAATAGCTAATAATGCTGGTGCCGGCAGCAACTCCGGTTACGATTCCCGAGCTGGAGCCGATGTTGGCGACAGCGGTGTTGCTGCTTGTCCATGTGCCTGAAGCTGAAGCATCGGACAGAGATGATGTAAGTCCCGCACAAACTGCCAGTACTCCGTTAATGGCTGGTGGTGTAGCAAAGACTGTTTCTGCTTTTGTTATAGTACAACCAGTGGGTAAGGTATAAGTGACTATAGCAAGGCCTGAGGAAATACCGGTAACAATACCCGATGTGACACCGACTGAAGCAACCGCGCCAGAAGTGGTGATACTCCATGTGCCGCCGGCCGAGGCATCGGTCAGTGTTATTGTCGTACCTGTGCAGACTGCATCAGGACCGGTTATTGCAATAGGCAAAGGGTTAACAGTGAGAATTGTAGTGACCAGGCAGCCTGTAGGATATGTATATGTGATGCCAGAGGTACCTGCACTCATCCCCGTTGCGATGCCTGCTGTGCTGATGTTGGCGGTTAGCAGATTGCCACTGGTCCATGTGCCTCCTGCTGAGGATGTAAGATTAGTAGTTAAGCCGGCGCAAACGGTAAGGGTGCCGAAGATCGCAGCCGGCAGCGGATTAACAGTGAGTACAGCCGAAGTATAGCAACCGGTAGACAATGTATAGGTGACAACAGACGTGCCTGCAACGAGTCCATTTGCGATTCCTGAAGTGGAGCCGATTGTTACTATTGATGATGCACCCGAACTCCAGGCACCGCCGGAAATGGCATCTGATAATTGTATTGATGATCCGGCGCACACGGTTAGCGTACCTGTAATGTTTAATGGAAGCGGGTTGACAGTAATTGTTTTAACAGCAATACAACCTGTGGGCAAAGTATAGGTAATGACCGTGCTGCCTGCCGAAAGGGCTGTAACAGTTCCTGATGATGAGCCAACAGTGGCGATTGTTGTATTGTCAGAACTCCAATGTCCACCGGGTGTAGGGTTACCCAGAGAAATATTTGATCCTGCACAAACACTGGTTGCGCCGGAAATGCTGGCCGGTAAAAAATTGACTGTAACGACGGCTGTAGTAAGACAGCCTGTAGGCAGCGTATAAATGACTAATGTAGTACCTGCGCCTATACCAGAGACTATGCCGCTGCTCGCGCCAATTGCTGCAATGGACGGAGTGACTGATGCCCAGGAGCCGCCTGCTGCAGTGTCTGTGAGGGCGGTGGTGAGGCCAATACACACTGCCCTATTACCGCTGATATTTTGTGGTAGTGGATTTACAGATATAACTGAAGTTGTAAAGCAGCCTGTTGGCAATGTATAGGTAACTATGCCTGAGCCCGCTGAGATAGCAGTAATAACGCCAGTTGCGGAACCTACCGTGATTAACGGACCGAGGCCGGTGGACCATGAGCCTCCTGCACTGGCATCACTAAGAGATACAGAAGACCCTGCACACAATGTTGTTGTGCCGCTGATAGCTGCAGGTAGCGGATAGACTGTAACAAGTGTTGTGACTTTGCAGCTGGTAGGTAATGTGTAGGTTACTAAGGCAGTTCCCGCAGATAGGCCACTGGCAGAACCAGTGGCGGCATCAATAGAAATTATTGCTGACGACGTAGTACTCCAGGTGCCACCAGTGGTAGCATCTGACAGGTTTGTATTTAGCCCTGCACAAACCCCTGTTGTTCCGGTTATAGCTGCAGGTAACGGATCAATAATTACGGCTGCGGTCGTAAGGCAACCTGTTGGTAGTGTGTATGTGATAGTCGCGTTGCCGGCAGAAGCGCCGGTCATTGTACCCGTACCTGAACCAATAGTTGCGATCAGCGGAGCACTGCTAGTCCAGGATCCACCGGGTGTAGGATCAGTTAGTGTACTTGTCAGTCCGTAGCAGATCTCTCGCGTCCCATAAATTCCCAAGGGTAGCGGATTTACAGTAACTGTTGCCTGGGCTGTGCAGCCAGTACCAATCGTAAAGGTGATATTGGCTGTTCCCGGTGACACGCCCGAGACAAGGCCTGTAGCAATGTCAACTGATGCAACAGATAGATTGCCGCTTGTCCATACACCACTACCAGAAGCATCGCTAAGGGATGTGGCAAGACCTGCGCACACAGACCGATTGCCGAGGATGCCAGATGGCAGCGAATTAACAGTAACCACAGTAGAAGTGGCGCAGCCGGGACTAAGCACGAATGAAATTGTTGCGGTTCCTGCGCTGCTCCCGGTGACAACGCCTGTAGTAAATGTAACAGGTGCCACACTCACATTACTTGTTGTCCAGGTGCCGAATCCGCTGGCATCGCTTAGTGTCGACGTGTAACCGGAACAAACGAAGGTATTTCCTGAAATGGGTGCGAGGACATTGAGTGTAACTACTTTTGATGCAGCACAGCCTGTGGTCAGCGCATAAGTGATACCTGCGGTACCGGCAGCTATACCTGTAATAACACCGGTTAAACTTCCGGCGGTAGCAATGCCAATATTGTCACTGCTCCATGTGCCGCCCGGCGTAGCATCGGTCAGATTCGAGGTTAAGCCTACACAGAAAGTCAGGTTACCGTTTATTGGCGTTGGCAATGCATTTACCGTAATGTTAGTGGTGCGATAACAGCCGGTTGGTAAGGTATAGGTAATAATGGTAGTACCTGCGGATTGTCCTGTCACTATACCGGATAAAGAGCCGATGGTAGCAATTGTAGCGTTATTACTACTCCATGTTCCGCCGGTTGAGGTATTGGTCAGCGTTGTATTAGCGCCCTGGCATACGTTAAATGGCCCCGTTATTATATCGGGCAGCGGATTCACGGTTATTAGTAAAGAAACGTTACAACCGGTTGGCAAGATGTAGGTAATGGAGGTTGTTCCGGCGTTTATTCCACTAAGGATTCCCGTAAGTGAACCAATAGATGCAACAGATGACAATGCGCTTGTCCACGTGCCACCGGTGGAGAGATCAGAGAGGCCGGATGAGGAACCTACGCATAGCGAAGATGCACCTGATATAGGCGTTGGTAAAGGATCAACCGTAACAATTGCAGTAGTATAGCAGGCGGCACCTACCACAGAAGGCAAGATGTATGTGATTAGAGTAGTGCCGGCAGTGTAGCCCGTGACAACACCCGAAGCAGAGCCGATAGTGGCCGTTGATGGGTTTGCACTGACCCATGTACCTGTGCCGCTGGCATCAATAAGCGTTGTAACTGATCCTGAGCAAACCGATCTTGTACCGGAGATAGTTGATGGCAATGGATTTACGGTTATCGTATCAACAGCTATGCAACTAGTACCACCTGGTATAGGTGTAGCATACGTAATGATTGCGGTACCTGCCGATATGCCCGTAACGACGCCCGTGGCTGTGCCCGCCGAAGCAACGGCAATATTGCCCGAGCTCCAGGTGCCACCCGGTGTGGCATCGCTAAGTGTTATGCCCAGACCAATGCAAACTCCCTGTGGACCGGTAATGGCTGCAGGCAGAGCATTTACGGTAATATTCCTGGTTGTGATGCAACCCGTAGGCAGTGTATATGTTACTATAACAGTGCCGGCTGATAACCCTGAGAGGGAGCCACCGGTGCCTATAATACCTACCAATGTATTGCTGGTACTCCATAATCCGCCGGAAGAAGAATTGCTAAGCGTGATAGCAGACCCGGAACAAACATTGCTGTTGCCGCTTACTGCCGCCGGCAGTGGGTAAACTGTAACTATAGTTGTTGTTATACAACTTGTTGGTAAAGTATAAGTAATGGTAGCAGTTCCCGCTCCAATGCCACCAACAATGCCGGTGAGTGAACCAATTGTTGCCACTGAAATGTTGCCGCTGCTCCATGTGCCGCCTGGGGAGGCGTCTGTGAGAGCAGTAGTAAGTCCGGCGCAAACGGTTCCGGTTCCTGCTATGGCAGTTGGTAATGAGTTGACTGTGATATTAGTACTTGTAGCGCAGCCGGTGGCCAATGTATAGCTTATAGTTGATGTACCTGTACCAAGTGCTGAAACAGTACCTGTTAGCGAGCCTACAGCAGCTACGGAAGAATTACTGCTGGACCATACGCCACCGATTGTTACATCGCTTAGGCTGGCAGACAGACCCAGGCAAATATTTGAAGTTCCGGATATTGGCGCAGGCAACGGATAGACCGTGATATCTAATGTGGTAAGACAACCGGTAGCCAGCTTATAGGTTATTGTGGCGCTACCTGTAGCATTGCCGAACGCGATGCCTGTAGCAGAGCCAATTGTAGCCACTGCGCTGCCTGAGGTCCAGGTGCCGCCAATAGTGCCATCGCTCATTTGAGTTGTACCGCCCAAGCATAGCAGATTTGATTCTGTAATGGCAGCAGGTAGTGGATTAACAGTGATAGTGGTATCAAGCGTGCAACCGGTGGTGATGGTATAAGTAATGTTTGCAGTGCCTGCCGATATACCGCTAACTATGCCGGAAAGAGACCCTATAGTTGCTATAGAAGTATTGTCGCTGGTCCAGGTGCCGCCACCACCGAAGGGGTCGCTTAAGGTAGTGGTGCCACCGGCACAAAGGGAAAGATTGCCAGCCACAGACGATGGTAGCAGATTTACAGAGACCACAATTGTAGAAACACATCCTGCGCCCAGTGAATAGGAAATGGTTGCACTGCCAGCACCTATGCCGCTCAGTAAGCCTGTGGCGGAGCCTATGCTGGCTATACCCGTATTGCTACTGCTCCAGGTGCCGCCGCCTATGCTGTCTGTAAGTGTAGTATTGGTACCTACACAGACCAGCGAAGGACCACTAATAACAGCAGGCTGAACGTTGATAGTTATGGTTTTGGCAGCAGCGCAGCCCGTAGAAAAAGAGTATGAAATAGTAGTAGTGCCGGCTGCCAGGGATGTGACCAGGCCGGTTGAGGACCCAATGGAGGCTGTGAGCAAATTGCTGCTGCTCCAGCTACCACCCGGCGGCGAATCACTCATTGTAGAGGTGGAACCCAGGCATATATTAGATGCCCCAGAGATAGGCAAAGGCGTAGCATTTACTGTTACGATGGCAGATACGAGGCAGCCAGTAGGATATCCATACGTAATTGTCGCAGTACCGGTCGCTGACCCGGAAACGAGCCCGGTTCCTGAACCGATGTTAGCTATGGATGGGTTGCTGCTGTTCCAGCTACCTCCGGTTACCGCGTCGGAAAGAACTGTAGAAAAGCCGGAACATACATTAAGCGTTCCGACAATAGCCGAAGGCATAACGTTTACCGTAAACTGTGTGGTTGTGAAGCAACCGTTGGAAAGCGTATAGGTAATAATTGCAGTGCCAGGGCTGAGCGCATTAATGATACCAGTACCCGTGCCAATTGTGGCTATAGGCAAACTACTGCTGGTCCAGGTGCCGGAAGCTATGAAATCACTCAGGGTAACCGATGACCCGGCACAAACAGAAAATGTGCCTGCTATGGCTGCCGGCGACTGGTTTACGCTAACCTGGGTCGAAGCTGTACATCCGCCCGGATAGGTATAAGTGATTGACGAAGATCCGGTAGCGAAGCCTGCGATAATACCGGAGGCAGAGCCAATAGTTACCGCAGAAGTATTGCTGCTGCTCCATGTGCCGCCGGTAAAAGAATTGCTAAGTGTAGCGGTCGCGCCCTGGCATATACTGGTTGTGCCCGCAATTGCCGCCGGAGTTTGATTTACGGATATTGTCTTAATATTAAAACAACCTGTAGGTAGCGTATAGGTAATCACGGCAGTTCCCGGGCTAATACCAGAGACTATTCCAGAGCCTGAGCCGACTGCGGCAACCGGGCTATTGCCACTCGTCCAGGTGCCACCAGTTGACGCGTCTGACAATGTGATCGATGCACCTGTGCATACAGTAGATGGCCCTGTGATAGTTACCGGTAACGGATTGACGGTAAATCCTGTTACCGCGATGCAACCCGCAGTACTGGTATAGGTGATCGTAACTGTACCCGAAACAAATCCGGTAACCAGGCCAGAGGCAGAGCCAACACCAGCCCGTGTAGGATTGCTGCTTGTCCACGTACCACCAGCTACTGTGTTAGTAAGTATAGTAGTGGTGCCAATGCATATGCTCGTTGTGCCTGAAATTGCAGGGGGAAGCGGGTTCACCGTTATTGTTGAAACCTGCTGGCATCCGGTGCCCAGTGTGTAAGTAACATTTACCGTGCCTTGAGTAATGCCTGTAACTATACCAGACACAGAGCCAACTGTGCCGATAGTGAATACAGAAGTACTCCACAGCCCACCGGGTGTAGCGTTGCTCAAAGAGACGTTACTGCCTACGCAGACATTTGCTATTCCTGAAATAGCTGCAGGGAGTGGATTGACAGTAATGATCCGACTGGTATTGCAGCTTGTAGGTAATGTGTAAACAACAGATGCTATACCTGCCGCGATGCCTGTTACTATCCCGGTACTGCCAACTACTGTGGCGACTGAAGTGTTTGTGCTGCTCCAGTTGCCACCCGCGCTACCGTCACTCAGCGCAATGCTTAATCCTTCGCAGACAGCGCCTGATCCTGCAATAACCAGCGGGAGCGGATTGACGGAAACCACGCGTGTGGTCATACAGCCTGTGGACAACACGTAACTAACAATGGTAGTACCAGCGCCAATACCAGTAAGAACACCAACACCTGAGGTATTAATAGTTCCTGCAGTGGTATTGCCGCTAATCCATGAGCCGCCAGTTGTTATGTCGGTCAGGGTAATTGAAGATCCGGTGCATACACTGGTGCTACCTGATATAGCAGCGGGTAATGGATCAATCGTTACAATTGCAGACGATACGCATCCGGATGGCAAAGTATAAGTAATACCAGCTGTGCCCTGCGCTATACCGGTTACCAGGCCGGAGCCTGGAATAACAGTCGCGATGGCAACATCAGCACTATTCCATGATCCGCCGGGTGTAGCATCAGTCAGCAAAGTTGTTAACCCGGCACAGACTCTCATCGCACCATTTATCGATAGTGGTAGCGGATTTACAGTTACCACCTTAGTAGCCTGGCAGCCAGTAGGCAGAACATAGGTAATTATTGTGGTCCCTGCCGATTGCCCTAAAACAATTCCGTTTAGCGAGCCTATAATAGCTGTTACAGGATTACCGCTGCTCCATGTGCCTCCGCCTGTTGCGTCTGTGAGGTTTGTTGTTAACCCGACACATACGTTAGCGGTACCGGTAATGGTAGCCGGTAAAGGGTTGACGGTAAAGACGGTTACAGAAGTACAGCCCGTAGGCAGACGATATGATATTATGGCTGTACCCGCGGCCACACCTGTAATAAGCCCGGTGCCTGAACCTGCAGTAGCTACAGAAATGTTGCTGCCGGACCATGTGCCGCCAGCTACCCCATTTGTCAGCGTTGTTGCTAAACCCATACAAACATTCATAGTTCCGGTTATAGCCAATTGCGGATTAACCGTTACTTGTGCTGTAGCTATACAGCCAGTGCCAAGCATGTAGGTAATGATCGTTGTTCCCGCTGATGATCCGAAAACAACTCCTGTGCCCGTCACAACGATAGCCACAGATGTGGTACCCGAGGTCCAGGTGCCACCGTTTGTAGCATCGGTGAGTGCTGTCGTTGCGCCGACGCATACCGATGTGGTTCCGGTAATGCCAAGTGGCAAAGGATTAACCGTAACAATAGTAGAATTTGAGCAACCACCTGTGATCGAATAAATCATCGTTACCGTGCCCGTACCGATAGGATTAATGATACCGGTGACCGAGCCGATAGTAGCAAGAGATGTGCCTGAACTGCTCCAGTGCCCGCCAGACGGAGATACATCGCTCAGGCTGCTGCTAACGCCTACACATAGGGCGCGTGATCCGAAGATAGTACCTGGCGTGAGGTTGACGGTGACAACGGCCGTGGCCACACATCCCGTACCTAGCATGTAGGTAATGGGTGCGGTGCCCGCCGAAATACCAGAAACTATACCCGATACAGAACCCACAGAGGCTACTGCAGTGTTGCTACTGCTCCATGTGCCGCCGGCAGTAATGTCACTGAGCGTAGTTGTGGCACCCATACAAACACTCATAATGCCGGTAACCGCAGATGGTGTAGGTGTATAATTTACTGTAGCTGTGGAAGTAGCTGTGCAACCTGAACTGGCCGCAGAAACTGTATAAACAACAGTGCCGCTGGTGCCTATGGAGGGTGGATGGGCGTACAATGTAGCTGCCGCCGAACCAGCGGTATATGGAGTGGCCAATCCTGCATCCGTAAACAAGTAGGTAGCCGGTGACCAGGTAGGGGTAACAATAGAAGAAATGCCGGAGATAAGCACATTGTCTATAGCCCAGTAGTATCCCCAGTGACAATAGTAATAGTATCGAATGCGAAGATTTGACATTCCCAGGTAATCGTTGAGTGAAAAACTCTCAGTTACAAAACCTGTTTTTGAACCTACGTTTGTGCCGGCATAATTCCTGAGCGCAGACCAGCTGCTGCCGCCATCTGTGGAAATGTCCAGGTTTACATTAAGGTCACCGGCAGCCCAGTAAGCATAAGCGTGCTGAAAAGTAAGCGTAGCCCCGGAATAAGCAGCCAGTGAAAAGACTGGCGATATCAGTTTAGATGAGGTTGTTGATAGTGAGCCGGAGGTATCGGCATTGGACATAGCAAAGGAACTGTTGTCCGGGCTGTGGTATAGTCCCTGGTCATTTATATAACCATCTCCGCATACTTTCCACTCGCCGCCGGCAAGCATACCAATGCTTCCGGCATTATCAACGGACCATGCGCCAAGCCCTGCACTGAAATTTTGTGACAATATAGTGGCCGGTGCAGGTGTGCCAGAAACAGAGAAAGTAGTTGTACTGCCGCTACACATGGTTGCTAGTGTAGGTGAAAGTACCGGAGCAAGTGGTGGATTATTTATGGTAACCCTCACCAGTGCAGGGCAGCCCGCAGCAATGTAAGAAATAGTAGCTGTGCCAACCCCGGTACCCGTAACATTTCCGGCGGCATCAACTAGTGCGGTGTAAATATCGTTACTGCTCCAGATTCCCCCCGTTGTCATATCGCTGAGGCGTGTAGATCCGCCCACACAGGTAACCGGGCTACCGGATATTGCCGCCGGCGCCGGATTAACAGTCATGATCTTTGTGTTTGAAGTTGCAGTGGTGCCGGTAAGGCATGGGCCGGTTGACGTCATAACACAATAGACCGTATTCCCGTTTGTCAGCGTACTATTTACATAAGTTGATCCGGTTACAACGCTTATACCGTTCAGGTACCACTGGTAAGCAGGCGACCCGCCGCCATTAACAGGGGTTGGTGTAAACGTTACTGTAGTTCCGGCGCAAAGGGGACCGGCAGGTGAAGCTGCTATGGTGACAGAAGGAGTAATGGGTGACGTAAGAGAAAGGCTGCCGAAATTTGTGGCTGTGGTAATACCTGCTATGCCGGGTGGTACTGATGAGGTAGAAATGGAACCGGCGAGTGATGTTGTGGACGTAGCCTGAACCTGGAGACCGGTTATAGAAAACTGGTCGATGGTCGTCATCCCGTTAGTAGTGATATTAATTGTGAGGGTGGTAGCAGTAATAGTGCCCGTTATGGCCGTGATATTTGCACCTGTAGTATAACCAAGAGCGGGAAGCACGGGATTGAATTGCCAACCGGCCGGAGCAGTAAGGATAAGTGTATTAGTAGCCGGCCCCAAAAGGTCACTATTATTCCCTTCTACAATATTAATGGGTGTCAGTGTAGTATAACCCGGTGCGCTGCCACCAACTGCCTTACTGCTGCAAATAGATGATCCCCCCCCTGCTGCTGTAACGGTAACACCTGCATACACTGTGCCGCTGAAGCAACAAGAAATTAAAAGCAGAAATAGTGTAATAGTGTTTATCCGGCCAATAAAAAGAGATCGTAAAAATTTATTTTTCATGAATAGTATTTAATATATCCAAACAATATTTAGTTGCCTGGCCTTTACTGCACCAATCCAAAATGAACACACAAAGATAGCAAATTAAGTAATACGAAAAGTGTAAATGAACAGATAAATGCGACTGTTTCCATGTATGCAAAAATAACTCCGGACTTTTTATTTGGCGATCGTTCCTTATCTTTAAAAACTCAAAAAGCGTACCAAACACTCATTGCAATACAACTGTATATAAGGCATGGCTAAGAAACAAAATAACCAGGTGCGGACAACCCCGGCTGCACCTGTAAAAACCTCATCAAGTGCACCAAAGCAACCTACCAGCAGAAACCAGTCTGCGGCAGTGACTAAGGATAGCTTTATCAGTCGCTATTCGGAGTTGCTGGTGGTGTGTGGGATATGCCTGCTCACCTACCTGTTTTATAGCACAATACTGAACAATAAGCTTACGAACTGGGACGATCTTGGCTATATAATCACGAACCCGCTAATTAAGGACAGTTCGGCCGAAGGAATAAAAAAGATCTTTTCCATTGACCACCCGGTTATGGGTAACTACCACCCGCTAACCATTCTCATTTATGCAATAGAGTATAGCTATTTCGGCCTTGATCCATGGATCTATCACTTTGATAGTCTTATGTTTCATATACTCATTACTATTGCCGTCTACTTATTAGTAAGGGTACTAACAAAAAGGCCGGTGGCGGCTGGTATTGCCGCACTTTTGTTTGGCTTGCACCCTATGCATGTAGAGTCCGTAGCGTGGGCGGCGGGTAGAAAAGATATACTCTATGGACTATTCTATGTGCTGGCAATGACCACTTATGTCGTTTACCTGCGGGCCGCATCACCCAATAAACGGGTTATCTGGTATGTGCTCACATTTGTGCTGTTCGCTACTTCTCTGCTGGCGAAGTCGGTAGGTGTTGTATTCCCGGTGATGCTGTTTCTCCTCGATTATCTTGAAAACAGGCAATTATTTGCTACCCCGGGCGGCACCAGCCTGATCGGTGATCCAAAGAATGGGAAGTTCAATTTGTGGATGTTGCTTGATAAGGTGCCGCTGCTTGCGTTGTCCTTCACTTTCGGTGAGTTATCCGTGTATGCACAGAAAAAGATAGGTGCCATGGGGACACTTGATGTGCATTTTACGCCAATTGAGCGTGTAGGTCTTGGCTTTTATGCGCTTTGTACCTATCTGTGGAAGACGCTGATACCTGTAGGAATGTGTAATTTTTATCCCTACCCGATGAAGGACAATGACTCACTGCCCGCTGTATATTATTTATATGTAGTGCTGGTACTGGGTATTCTCTTTGTATTATGGCGGTATGCACGTAAGAATAAGTACCTACTGTTCGGCCTTGGTTTCTTCGTTATTAATATTGTACTACTGCTGCAGTTCATACCTGTTGGCGGCTGTATTATGTCGGACCGGTACACGTATATTCCTTACCTGGGGTTGTTTATTATTGCAGGCTGGGTTGTCTCCGGCTACTTTCAGAATAAGGAAAAGAAGCAGACCGGCTATTTATTGCTGGGTGCAGTGATCGTATTTTCACTCATCATGGGATTTGTGACAAATGATCGAAGCAAAGACTGGTATGACTCTGTATCGCTCTGGAAAGATGATATTGAAAAGCATCCAACAAACCCGGTTTCGTGGTTTTACCTGGGGCAGGAGTATTATAACAGGTATGAAACTGCAGTGGTGCCTGCGGACCAGAAACGGTACGTGGACTCTGCTCAATTTTGTTTCGGGCAGTCCATACAGAGGAAGCCTGATTATATAAACCCGATCATCTGCCTGGCGGAATTGCAACGCAGCACTAACCAGATAGATTCGGCAAAGAAAACATACTTTACCGCGATGGCCATAAACGAGGCCAACACAAGTAACAAGGTGCAGAATAAGGACGAAAGTGTGTACCTGGGACTAGGCGTCATTTACAGCATCAAAAGGCAATATGACTCTGCGGAATATTGCTTTAAGGAAGCGCTGAAGATAAAGGACTATTTTCCGGAGGCATACAGTAACTACGCTAACTTCCTGGATATTGTCGGCAAAACTGACTCGTCGCTGAAATATTATGAAAAAGCCATTTCGCAGGATCCGGATGCAGTGATACCTTATATGAACCGGGCAAGGATAAACCTGGTAGAAAAGAACCTGCCGGATGCCGCTATCAAAGACTACGATAAAGTACTGGCACTGAAACCGGAAAAGGCAGATGCTTACTATTCCAGGTCTAAATGCTATGCAGCTAAGGGAGATAAGAAACATGCTTTAGCAGATGTAGAGAAAGCAAAATCTCTTGGCTTCCCGAACATTGACGCTACTTATTACCAGTCCCTAAAGTAAAGCCTGTTATCGGTATTCTACCTTAACAAAGCGGCCCGCAACTAACTGGTTGCGGGCCGCTTTGTTTATGAATTTATAAGACTATGCTTCTGGCTTTGGTTCAGGACTGTCGGGGCGGGGCTGCCTTGGCTGGCCGCCGTGTTCGTTGCCTTCATTGCGCGGAGGCCTGTTTTCACCACGTGGTTCACCACCAGCAGGCCTGTCTCGCCGTTGCGGCCTGTTCGAACGTTGCTGGCGTGGTGGCCGTTGTTCCTGTGGCTGGCCATCTGCGGGCTGCTCAGCACCGCCACCTCCGGCGGGTTGCTGAGGTTTGTTTTGTGGTTGATTCTGCCTTGGCTGCTGGTTAGGGTCGCGTGTTTGCTGAGGCCTGTTGCCCTGGCCACCCTGCTGCTGTGGGCGTGGTGGCTTGTCGCCCTGGGGTTGCCCGCCTTGCTGTTGGGGTTTTGGCCCCCTGTTTCCTTGCTGCTGCCCACCCGGATTATCAGTTTTGGCTTGCCCGCCGCCTTGTTGCTGTGGACGAGGAGGGCGATTACCCTGCTGACCACCCTGTTTAGATCCTTGCCTGGCTTGCTGCTGTCCGCCTGCCTGCTGTGGTGTGCGAGGTGTATTTTCAGCACCCTGCGGCCTATCGCCTGCCAGGCGATCCTTTTGTCCGCTACCGGGCTTTTTCTTCTTTTTGTTCTTCTCCAGGTTCTTCAGTGTTATCTGGCCTACGTCGTTTACATAGCCCATATCCGGCTTGATGCCTGCCTTACTTTCTTTCGTTTCCAGTTCCACGGGTTGCAGATCTTCCGCCTTCTGGCCCATTTTATTGAGCTTCTGAATCTCCTTCACCCGCGTGATGCTAAGCGGATACTGCTTATTGTTATCGGAATAGCTGTACCACATTAAGCTCTTGAAAATGTCCTTTTTCTGGAGCTGTACAAACCCTTTCACCGTTTCCAACCTTTCGGCATGGTCAGGGAAAATAGAGAGTGCATCCATATAGGTGTCCAGCTCATAATTGAGGCAGCATTTAAGCCTGCCGCACTGGCCACTTAGTTTCGTCTGGTTTATTGATAGGTTCTGATAACGGGCCGCTGTAGTATTTACTGACTTAAAATCAGTAAGCCAGGTGCTGCAACAAAGCTCTCGGCCGCATGAGCCGATGCCACCCACTTTGCCACTTTCCTGTCTTGCACCAATCTGCTTCATTTCCACCTTCATTTTGAAGTCGGTGGCGTAGACACGGATCAGTTCACGGAAATCCACGCGCTGATCGGCGGTGTAGAAAAAGGTACCTTTTTTGCTGTCTGCCTGCACTTCCACTTCGCAAAGCTTCATGTCCAGCTTAAGACCACGGGCTATCGCCCTGGAACGGGTAAGTATTTCTGCTTCCCGCTCCTTCTGTTTCCACAGCTGTTCCATCTCTTCCTCTGTGGCAGGGTGCAGCACGCGCTTGTTCACCTCACCTTCCTTTACGCCATACTTTTTCAGCTGCAGCTTTACCAGCTCGCCTGTGAGGCTCACCTGGCCAATATCGTAACCACCAAGGCCTTCTACGGCCAGCCAATCGCCCTTTTCGAGCATGTAGTGGGTATTGTTCTTATAGAATTCTTTACGGCTGCCCTTACTGAAGGACACCTCTATTATAGGGTAAGGCTTAGCGCCATCGTGAAGAGGTAATGCATTGAGCCAATCAAATACATTCAACCTGTTACAACCGCCGGTACTGCACCCGCCGTTACCTTTGCATCCGCCCGGTTTGCCACTGGCACCCGAACCGCAACTGCCACATCCCATTTAAATATGTTTATATAGAGCCAGCGTGCAAAAACCTTAATCAATTTATATAACAGACACCAACTATCGTTGCTCCTAACTACACGGCTTATTGCACTTGCAAGCTAATTGTTAAAAAATAATTACTGATTCACAAACCTACGTAAAAAAAGTCGTAAGTGGTGAGTCGTAAGTCTTAAGTCAGCGAGTTGGTTTTTCAGAGAAGAGGCGTGTTGTTTTGTGGCGGAAATCATAGGATTGCAAGTCGTGAGTTTGTAGTCTAAGGAGGTATAGTCCTGATAGCTAGTATAGTGTTTTGCGGTGCTGAATTCTGCGAAGAAAGATAAAGTGTTAACAATGGCAGCGACGGCTATAGAAGCGGGCTGCATGGCATTGTCTTTTTAAGCTTAAGCCATCAAGTTGTAACACTAAATTTAAGACACTATGAAACGGATAATAGCAATTTTCGCAATAATGATGGCAGGCTACCCTGTGCGGGCACAGAGTGACTCATCTCACAGGAGCCAGAAGAGCCTGGATGAAATACAGCTGGATGCGGTGAAACGCCTGCACGACCAACCAGTAACTGATGATGGAATAGGTAAGCAGAGGACTATGCCCACGCCTGAACAGCAGGCAACAGATCAAAGCAAGGAACAAATAACGAGTAAGGCAAAGGAACAGGTTACAACTGACCAGCTGACAATGATCAACAGCCGGGATGGAATGAACCGCAGTCAATCATATGAAGGATACCGAAGCCCATACTTTACATTCAGTAATGTGGGGGTACCTAAGGATGTAGACAAGCTTGGGACAAATCCTGAATTTCCATTTTTACAGCATAAGACATCAGCGGCGCAGGTATACCAGGCCATTAAGACCAAAGCAGGCAGGGATGATCACCAAATGTCAGAATTCAACAATATACTGACGGCGATAGGTTTCGCAAATGGTGCTAAGGATGTACGCATGGGCGATGTAACAGCTGCAAATATTCCAAACGGAACGTTAGGAAATATGGGTGATGGATCATACAACAGCACGTATTCTAAACTAAACCTGGGTGACGAAGGAGTAAAAGCGTGGAAGGTAACCGGATCATCGGGCTATGTATACTTCCTGGCAAAATGCGGTCAGGACAAAAAAATGAAGTTATAGACAGGACTTATGTATATTATCATATGCGGAAACAACATAGGCATCCAAAGCATCTGAACGCGGCAATACCCAATGGTAATCCATCTAAACCCCTTATGCTGAATGCGACCGCTAAAGTGGACGTGGTGCCGGAAGCCTATAGAGTAACAGTAGTGAACCCTGAAAAGAATATAACTGTATGTCCGGACTCTGAAGCAACTGTAAATGCCGATATCAATATCGAAAAAATATCAGGCTATTCAGGGTTTTATCCCGGTAAGCCCAACGACCAGTATAAGCTTGTGAAGAAGCATATGTACAAGAAAGCTGAAAGAAAGATAAGGCATGTGGAAAAGAAAGAGGCAAAGGTTGCGAGGATAACGAAGAGTGCAGTAGATGTAAAAACTGACGCGCCGGTAAAGGCATAGGTTGAGTAAGACCTGGGAATTTCGGATTTTAAGTTTTAGATTCAATAAGAACGGCCATAGCGTATAATCGCTGTGGCCGTTTCTTTTGTTTATTAGTAAATTGCAGGCTCTCGAAGATGGATATTTTTTAAACATTCTTTTTACGAAGACTGGCAGTTACAACGCTGATTAATACTACCAGTAGTGCCCCGATAACGTTTAGCCACAGGAAGGAGACTATATCCAGGCAATAAATAATGATAACGCTGGCTTCGGCGATAATGGCGGCGGTGAAAACTGTATTACCATTAACACGTTTCATATAGAATGCTACAAGGAAAATACCCAGTATGGTACCATAGAAAAGAGAGCCCAAAATATTCACAGCCTCGATAAGCGAGCCAAGCCTGGCAGCAAACATTGCAATACAAATACTAAATATACCCCACCCCAGCGTATGGAGCCTGCCATAGAAAAGTTCCTGCTTTTCGGTAAGCTGGTTGCCGCGTAAAAGCTGAACATCGATGAGGGAACAAGCGGTAAGTGAATTGAGTGCGGCGGAGATGGAACCCCAAGAGGCAAGAATAATGACTGCAAACAGCAAGCCTACCACACCTACAGGCAAAGCATTTCTGACGAAATAAAGAAAGATATAATTGGTGTCGTTCTTGTCAGGGCTATACTTTTGAGCAGCTATGCGCCTGGAAACGCTGTCGCGTATGACCTGTATCTGGCTTTGGGTATGCTGAAAATGATACACCGCTGATGACAGCGCGGGGCTATTTGTTTTCCGCATATTAGTGATATCAAGCGCCTCCGCTTCATACTGTTTGTGCATTTCCAGATAGTTACCCTCGGCCCACAGAACAGTTTGAGGCTCGCGCTCCCGTAGTGTATTGTAGGCTGCGCTATTGAAATAGAGTGGCGCAGGGCGAAAACTGTAGAAAGCAAATACCAACGCGCCAATGAGCAGTATTGCAAACTGCATGGGTATTTTTACAAGCCCGTTGAGCAGCAGACCCAGCTTACTTTCCCGGTCATCTTTGCCAGAGATGTAGCGGCCCACCTGGCTCTGATCGGTACCGAAATACGAGAGCGCGAGGAAAAACCCACCTATAAGGCCACTCCAGATATTGTATTTGTCCTTCCAGTTGAAATGGGTGGTGATTACGTTAAGCTTGCCACTTTTGCCGGCGATGTAAAGGGCATCAGACATACCGACACCGGCCGGCAGGCGGTGTACGACAAGGTAGCCGGCTATGCCCATGGAACCAAGGATGATGAGGAACTGCAATTTCTGTGTATGCGCAACAGCCTTGGCGCCGCCGGTATAGGTGTATATCAGCAGCAGGCCACCCATAACTACATTGGTCAGGTAAATGTTCCACCCCAATATGGATGAAAGAATAATGGCGGGGGCATAAATGCTGATACCCGTAGACAGCCCACGGGACAAGAGGAACAAGAGTGATGTGAACAGGCGGGTTTTACGGTCGAAACGCTCTTCAAGATACTGGTAGGCGGTATAGACATTCAGCCTGCGAAAGATGGGGATAAAAGTGACACAGATGACTATCATGGCGATGGGAAGGCCGAAGTAATACTGCACAAACCGCATCCCATCTGTATATGCTTGCCCCGGTGCGGAGAGAAATGTGATGGCACTGGCCTGCGTAGCCATGATACCCAACAAAACTACGTACCAGGGCATCTGCTTATCTGCCAGCAGGTAGCTATGCGCCCCACTCTGCCCACGGCCTTTGTAGAGGCCATATGCGATCATGGTGGCGAGGGTAATGAATAATACTATCCAGTCAGGAGTGCCCATTTATTGCGAATAGTGATCGGAAAGATAGGTGTATTTGTAAACCGGGCAAAAAGCATTTCCTGGTGTGCGAAAATTGTCCAATGATCTACTGCTCTACAGGTATATCATGCGCTTTAACACTGATGTCATGAACAATTTCGTCCAGTTCATCTGCTGTTATATTAAAATAACCAACCCATTTTTCGAATTCAACCGAGCTCATTTCGGTTTCCCTAAGCACATGCACCAGCCCCATCATCCGGGCAAGCGGTGCCCGGACCACGTGAGATTGTATCCAGGCTATTTCCCGAAGTTTTCTGTTCTGCTCTTCAATATCATTTAAATATTGAACGCGCTCTGTGATGTTGTGGTAGTTAACGATATAAGCCTTTACGCTCTCATTTTCAAGCAGGTTAGTGATGGTTCCCTTCAGCCATACATAATGGCCTTCTGTATGCAGTACACGGCACTGGCTATGAAGCGGTACGCCAGGCAATGATCTGGCCTTTTCAAATATCTCAATAGTGTCCTGCAAATCATCAGGATGAATAAAATCGAAAATCCCCTTATCCTTGATCTCGCCAGGGCTGAACCCACTCGTGCGACCAACTGCGGGGCTTTGATATACAATTTTCCCGGTTTCGTCAAAAAGCATGATCTCATCGGTGAGGTTCTCAGTCAACGCCCTGTGCTTTTCCTCACTTTGCTTTAGTTTTATTTCGGCAAGTTTACGCTCTGTAATGTTGTTAAATACGCCATCTATATGCATAGGCGACCCATCTTCAGCAAAGATGAGTCTTACGCTGGCGGATATGTATACAAACTCCCCATCTTTTGCTCTGAATTTTATCTCGTACTCTTTCAGTGTTTTTCGTTCTTTAAGGTCGCGGATAAACGCTTCCCGCTGTGCCGGATCATAATAATAACTAGCAACGCTGGTGCCCAGCAATTCCTCCCGGTTGTATCCCAAATGTTCTTGTATTGATGGGCTTACTTCCAATATCGTACCGTCAAGCGCTGTCCTGAAGAATACGTTGATGGCGTTCTCGAAGATGTTACGGAATTTCAATTCACTTTCCCTGAGTTTTTCCATGGCCATGCTATTCTGGTGATTAACGATGTATTGCAAGACACTCATAACCAGTGCGGCTGCCAAAAAACCAAGCCAATAAGAAACGGGGTTCTTAAACAACGGAGTTACAGGCAGCAGTTGATTAACCTGGAGCGCGAGTATGACCGAAGAGACTAATACAGCGATAATAGCAGTAGTTACACCTCCCCGCTTCCCGAGCAATATGCCTGCTGCAAAAATAGTAGGTGGGTACGTCATCATTGCAGGTGTGGTAACACCCCCGGATACAAGTGCAGCAATAGAGGTAATAGTGATGCAGGTGCCGAGAAACATATATGCAGCAGCTAGCGAATAACCTTTCTTATTGACAAATAAAGTAACGCTAAAAGCTAAAAAAACAGCAGCAAGAATGGCGGAATCATGGACCAAAAAATCATGATTCAGCAATACCCTGATCGAAAACAATGCGGTTAGAATTATCACCCAGATCCGGCATAAGGCATAGACCAGGTACGATCTCCGGTTATCTCCGGTAATGCTGTTTTCCTCATTTGCAAACGGGAGAAAAATATTCAAAGAAGAAACGATTTAGTGTGTGCATTAAAATCAAGCTACTGTAAACATAAAAAGTTTAGATCAAATATCATTGTGCACGATGAATAAATATCCATTTGCTGGTGCCCAGATGCCATGGAGAGAATGATACAATCAATATGAAACAATTGCAACGCACTGCCGCCCAGGCAGCTTGAGACAGGCCAATTTTGACATCAGTTCGTTTCGAGTTCTTAATACGAATCAAAATGGTAAATAGACCCAAAATGTCCATTAATATCTTCGACCACGCTGACACAATCTTTCTTGGGAAAAAAATATGCACTTATGTATACATCGGGGAAATGGCTCGCGATACTAAGACATTTGCAACTGTTGGAATACGCCAGCATATTTGAGTCAGCTTGAATGAGGTAAAATATGCTTATATAATGCAGGCAAGGAAAAGCTATTGTAGTATCGTTTATCACACTAACGGCAAGTGAAGTATCTGTAAATAAGACGATCGAATCCTCCGGGTAAGTGAACTGCCAGGAATCTTCGAAACGATGCCAATGCCGCTGGCCAGCCATAAGATGAGCATACTTTGTCGCATATACAAACTTAGGGTCATTTGGTGCGGCTTGTTGTTTTTTACATGCCATCGTCACAAGGACAAATAATAACAATATCAAAAGAGAGTCGCGCATGGGTTTATAATTTTGGATAAATCGAACGTATATTTTATTTCCAATAACGCGTGAACCAGTAATAAAGTATAATTTGAACAATCAGCACAAGCACCACCGCCAGGTACCATAACTTGTAACTTCTGTTTTTAACTTGTACCATAGCGAAAATGAATATGACTTAAATGCAAGCTTGCATCGTCGTGCAGTGAATTGTAAACAACAGATAAGAGAATTTAATGCCCATGAGCTGTATAGTTTATTACCCTGTCATCAACGCCGTTAATATTATAAATACCGTCTGCAAGGTCTATAGTATTTGCATTGTAGTTGTACGTCAGGATCACCTTGTGGCATGATGGCCCACAGTAAGTACCGGTATCATTTACAAAGATGACGTTGGTAGCCGTTGTGTATTCGTCTACTATATAAAGACGGGTTCCTGCAACTTCTACAATGTCTTTGTTTAGCACTGACAGCACTATGGATGTATCGTTGAGCGCATAAAGGCTGTCGCGGGTAAAGCCGTTGTTGTGATAGTGCTGCCTTGCGTTTGCCTGGTATTTAATAGATCCTGTCATGCGCTGCATACCGTACTTGTCATATTGGTATGCCTCTTTCGGCTTGCAGCTGTGCAGCAAGCAGGCAGAAAGCAGGAAAAGCAGGCCGGTAAGTAAATGTTTCATTTGGAATAAAAATACTAATTAATCGGCATCTCACTAAATCTAACATTATCAGCAAAAATCTCAAAGAGCCACTAAGCGATGACGGCGCAATAGATCTTCAATACAGCATATACAACCATATGTGACTATTTACCTACACTCAGCATATTCATCAACAGGTGTATAGCGCCTTTGTTGCCCGCAGGCAGCTGGCGATTGAAGGAAAGGCATGTGTAGATGTAGTTGCCTTTGCCTACTTTGGCGTAAAGGGTGCCGCCGCTGAGTGGTTGTTCGCCCTCGTCGTGCATAGAGAATATAGTCTTGTATTTTTCATCCCATTTGGATGCAAAGTAGAGGCCACGCTCCTGCACCCAGCCAGTGAAGTCGGCATCAGTTATTTTGTTGGGGTAAGTGAGCAGGCGGCTGGCCGGGTCTGTGAATGTAACCTTCGCATCTTCCTCAGTAACACGGTCAGAAGTAATGGAGAATGGGTAAGGGCCCAGTTTGGTAGTAGCAAGATCCTGGGTCGTATTGTACTGCATAACGAGAGTGCGACCATTATTTGCATATTCAAACAATACAGGCAACCAGTAGGACATAAGTTTCTCAACGTTTGCCGCCCTGATTCCGGTGATTATAGCGTCATATTTCTTAAGCTTTGCAGCGCTGGTGAGGTCTGTTTCTTTAAGTACATCTACCTCAAGGCCGGCAAGACGGAGGAAGGCAGGGATATAATCGCCTGCACCTTCTATATACCCTATGCGTTTGGCCGTACACTTCCAGTCGCAATGCAGCACTTTGGCGAAGGGCTCAGTGAAGTATTGAAGTGATGGCAAGTGATTATATTGAATTAAGTGCATTGACTTTTTGTAGTTCTCCGTGCCGGCAGAAAGAGTCGCATACAAATAAAAATCTTCCTTTCCTTCGCTTGTGGGCAGTTTTGGAGCTGCGCGAAATGCGATAATAGTATCGGTTGATGAACTTAAATGGCTAATGTGAATAGTTGCCAGCGGTACGGTCGACTTACTGCCGGATATAACCAGGTCTGCATCTTTAATATCCTTGTAGGCATGCACTCTCACTTCAGACTGGATTGTACCATCAGCATTTGTAACAATCAGTGCGCTGTTAAATGCCAAAGTAGCACCGGGAACTATGCGCAATTGCTCAACGACATCACCCTTGATAGGGTCCGTCTTTTTGAACGACAGAGGTACAGGTAGCGAATAATTAATACCATTAACCGATAAGTGCAAAACAGCATTAAGGTTGTCTGGAGTCTCTGGCAGGCCAAGTAAAGTATCGTTTGGTATTGCAAACAGGTCTTTTTCGGGATGGGGGCTTGCGAGCCAGTATGGCTGCGTAAGCGGCGCATTGGGCGGAATTGAAATATTGTGCTCAAACGTGAGCAATGTATCCATAGATATGCGCAGGCTGGTTGTTGTGTCTCCGTTGCTCCAGCTTATACCGGACAGGGTAACAGGAATATGAGAACGCCCAATGACATGGAGTGTAAAAGGCAGTGTGGCACCGGCCGCTGTTTGTGGCTGTTTGGTGTACAGCTCGGCCATAAGCCCTGTGCAGTCGAGGATTGTTTGGTCAATTTCCTTTAATTTCTGAGTACGCCAGTATTCGTCTTTTACTTCTTCTATTTTTTTACGCACGGCAAACAATGCAGGCAGGCTGGATTCCGGGCGTTTGAAATCGAACTGGTCGGCCATGGTTTGCAAGTCGGTGCCGATATCGGGGCGGCCTACCCTGCTCCATGTAATGTCAATGCCATCAAATAGCGAGTTAGTGAGCGAGTCGCCATCTACGAGTTTAAAATATTCGGTTCGTACACCCGGAGTGCTGGGCGTACCGGCGCCCTGGCTCTTGTGTATGCTGCGGCTTTGGCCGGCGAGCTCACCAGAGCCCATACCAAACAAGGGCATATACTGCCCTACCGGAACTTTGAACTGGCTTTCGGAAGTTGTGTTACGATTACCAAAGCGATAAGTGTTTTGCAACAGGCGCTTTGGCTGCCATGCAGGAAAATATTTAAGTTGCTCGGTGTATTGCATTTTGTCTCCGGCCATTTTAAAGGCTTTTGCAGCAATGATGGCAGATGCTGCATGCTGACCATGCCCGGCAAGGGTATCTGGCGGGAAGCGGCAAATAACGACATCCGGCCGGAATTTGCGCATTACCCAAACGGCATCGTATGTAAGCAGATATTGCGGCCAGTGTTTGAAGGTTTCTTCATTTGTTTTTGAGAAACCGAAGTCTATAGCGCGTGAGAAGAATTGCTCGGCACCATCGAGCCTACGGGCTTCCATGAGCTCGTGGGTGCGTATAAGCCCCAATGCTTCACCGGTTTCGCTGCCCAGAATGTTCTGGCCACCATCACCACGGGTAAGGGAGAGGTAAGCTGTGCGAATATTGCGGTCGTTGACCAGCCAGGCCAGGAGCCGTGTATTCTCGTCATCAGGGTGTGCGGCAACGTAAAGCACATTTACAAGATGCTGCATCTGGGCAAGCTCGTGGTAAATTTTCTCTGAGCTTGCCGGGCGCACTTGCTGTGCAGAGGCAGTAGCTGATGCACCAGCGAGCAGTAAGGCGGAAACTAATTTTCTCATGATGTGTGTTGAAGAATGCGCGAATATAGGATTGTTTTAAAAAACAAAACCGGCAATTCAGTCTATGACCAAATTGCCGGAATTTATAATGCGGTTGTCTTAATTATTTTTCAAGATCCTGCCTGTGGCGGACAGACTTGTTGATTTCGTCTATGATTTTGTTGTTGTTAGCTATGTACTCAGCTTCGTTTGCTGTGCCTTTTGCCATTTCCATAGATTTCTTTGCGGCAGCAATAGCTTCATCGTTGTTGCCTTTCCTCTTTTCTATGCGGGCCTTAAGATACCACATATAATAAGCTTTTGGATCCTGCTCCAGTGCTTTGTTTACATAGCTGCTGGCGACGTCGGTCTTCTGGTTAGTTTCGTAGTAGTAGTTAGCCGCCTGGAAATAAGGAACGGTTGGCGGATGGTTAACAGCCTTGTCTATATTAGACTCAACCGCTTCCATGTTACGAGCTACAACAGACAGTGCAATTTTTGTCCTTTCCCATACCAGTTCAATTTTGCAGGTAGTGTAAGTAATATCAGTAATATTGATAGTAAATGTCTGCACGTCTTCTTCAAGCTTAATAGATTTAACTGTGAAGCGTGCTACATCATTTTCTTTTGAGTAACCATCAGCACCCCAGTTACCTGTGCCTGTGTTGAGTATTACTCTCCACTGGTCTTTATCGGGCATGGTGTACATTGCGTATTCACCTGCTTTTACTTTCTGGCCAGCTATTTCCACGTCCTCACCAAATTTTATTTTGGTAGCTGCGTTAGCACCTGTGCGCCAGATTTTACCGTATGGCACTATGTCTCCAAATACCTTGCGCCCACGCATAGAAGGGCGGCTATAACTGATCTCTATATTTGAGATCGAAAAGTCCTGCGAGATTTTCGCGGTGGGACTAAGAGCCGGGAGCTTTAGAGAACTTTGCGCATAAGTGGCCAATGATGTGGCAACAAATAATACGGAAAGAAAAAGTTGTCTCATGAGTTGTGTTTGTTTTTGAAGGTGCAAAATACGAAGTAAGTTGATTAGTTGTTCTGTTGATTTGTTGAATAGTTTGTGGATTGCTTGCTCACATCTTGCAGGATGAAGCATCAAGGGAAGACAATGACATTTTTTATACTTGATACGGTGGTGAAAATGCAAGGCACTAGCTTAAGGTTGTAACAAAAAAAAGTCCCGATACCATTACTGGCATCGGGAAAGGACTGAGCTTACTAACCCATCATTGTATAGCAAATGTCCTAAAAAAGTTTTGTATTTTAAAATAAATATTTCACATATATATTTGGTTTTTTAAAGAGGTAAGGCTGCGCTGCAGTTTGCAAGTTTACCTGCGCAGCGGGATAGAAAATATAGTTTTAGATTGTCATTTATGTCATTTTAGTTGGTTAAATTGCAAAAAAACGGCCGAAATGGCGCTAATGTAGATTTAACACTGCCATAATAGCGGTTCTTTTGAAAAGGTACATAGTTTGCAATAGAACTATCAAACACAAAAACTAAACAAAATGTACTACAAAAGAAACTACAGCATAACGCCCCGCACATTAGGCGGAATGATGGAAGACATGGTTCAGACAGGCTGGACCAAATTAAATGAAGAAGTAAGCTCATATGTGGCGCCTGTGAATATACAGGAAACAGAAAAGAGCTACGACCTGCACCTGGTAGCACCGGGACTAAAAAAGGAAGATTTCAAGATCAATCTTGAAAAGGACACTTTGACAATCTCTTATGAGAAGACTGCGCAGAACGAGGAGAGCAAGGATGAGTCCAAAGAAAAATGGCTCAGAAGCGAATATCGTATGAGGTCCTTTAAAAGGAGCTTCTCATTAAATGAGAAAGTGGATGCAGGAAATATATCAGCGAAATACAATGACGGCGTATTGCTGGTGACACTGCCTAAGAAAAAAGTAAGCGAACCAGTGAAACACGAGATAGCTGTAAACTAGTCGTAAGTCCACGATACAACAACGCGAGATGAGGTTGAGTGAGTGAAGAGTGTTTTTAGTGTGAGTGAGTGTGTGAATTGAAAACAGAAGGAGGCGGTGAAAACCCGCCTCCCTGTTTTTTGGTCAAAAGAAAAACTACAAAACCTGTAAGCCGGATCCTGTGTCCCGCACTGCGGGATGGCTATCATTTATCTGGGATGCTGCTCACGCAGCACCTCGAGCTGCCAACCCACGCACATCGGACGAGCCATCCTCAAGCGCACGCTTATTTGGCATTTCAGCACGCAAGGTTTACCCCTATTCATTGTTGCCAATGTATACCGTAGTCTCTTACACTACTTTTTCACCCTTACCCCGAAAGGCGGTTATTTTCTGTGGCACTGTCTGTTCCCTGCTACAGGACCTACCCGTTAGGTAGTGCGCTGCTCTTTGCTGTCCGGACTTTCCTCCGGTATTTGCATACCGGCGATAACCCGGTTTTGTAGCATTACAAAAGTAGTTTAAAATTCAAAAGCCATCCGGAAAGCTTTCGGGACAAAATTCAAAACTTGTAAGTTTGTAGATAATGAAAAGGATATTCACTTTTTTAGCCGGGGCAATAGCACTGCTGATTAATTTCACATCAGGAGCACAGCAAAACAAAACAGATAACAAATCGCTTCTATGGCGAATAACCGGTAAGCATATGGCAAAGCCATCTTACCTGTTTGGCACTATGCACCAGATATGTAAAGACGATTATATATGGACAGACAAAATGAAGGCTAGCCTTGAAAATAGCGAGAAGGTCTGTTTTGAAATGGACATGGACGACCCGGGTGTGATGATGTCTGTGGCAAGCGGTCTAATAGATAAAAGCGGTAAACAGCTGAAAGATTATTTTACCCCGGAGCAATACAAACTTGTTACACAGTATGTAAAGGACAGCCTGGGTATGGATATTGCTATGTTTCAGCAAATGAAGCCCGTGATGTTGCAGACTATGATGGGACTAAGTGAAGCAAAATGTAAGGACGCAGTATCATATGAAGAGACAATTATAAAAACTGCGCAGGCAACTAACAAGGAAGTATTGGGGCTTGAGGAACCGCAGGAGCAACTTAGTGCGCTGGAAACCATACCGACCGACAGTGTGATAAGTGCAGTGCTAGAAGAAGTGACAGGTCATAAAAAAGATGAAACTGATGACTATGCAAAACTGATAAATGCATACAAGGAACAAGATATAACAGCGCTTTACAGGTACATCACCGAATCGAAAAGTATAGGTGATGATATGGGGCCTTTCCTGGATGTACGAAATAAGAAGTGGATACCCCGCATGGCTAAAAAGATGGATAAATCATCGGTGTTTTTTGCCGTGGGGGCCGGACACCTGTGGGGAGACCATGGCGTTATCAACTTACTCAGGAAAGATGGGTACAAGGTGGAGGCGGTGAAGTAAAATAATAACACCATGGCTCCTGAACAGAAACCATCTATTGAACTTACCCTAAAAAATAACCAAAGAAGCCCTTAGTTTTTCGAGAAATAGCTTTACAATTTAAATGTTGGGTAAATCTGCTTGGCTAGCGCCTCATACTTCAGTGCCATATCCATTTGCCCTACGCCTTTGTAGGCAAGTGCCAGGTATGGGTAATCTTTTACGTCTTTGGGATCAAGAGAAAGTGCTTTGTTGAGCGCCTCTATAGCCTGCGGATATTGCTTCATCTGGAAATAGCAGTTACCAAGATTGGAATAGCCATTGGCATAACCTGGGTTGGCAGCGACTAATTTGTTGAATATGTCCAACGCCTCAGGGTATTTTTTCCAGTTGAGGTAAGTGGCGCCAAGGTTATTGATCGCATTGAAGTCATTGGGGTTTTGTTGTAGTGCAATTTTAAATTCTTTCTCGGCCTGGTCGTAACCTCCTGTGAAGTAATAGACAAGACCGATCTGCTGGTGCACGCCAGCCATATTAGGCTCAAACTGGAGGGCGGCATTAAGATTATAAAGCGCTGAGTCTTTATTCTTCAACTGCATATAGCAGCAACCCAGGTTGAAGAATGCCTGGGCAAAATCTCCCTTTATCTTTATAGCCAGCTGGTAGTATGGTATTGCTTCGCGAATCCTGCCGGTGCGCATATATACGGTGCCGAGGTCATTTGCCGCTATAGACGAGTATGGACTAAGTGCTATGGCGCGGAGGTAATGCACCGCAGCAGAATCGTAATTGGCCGCATACAGCCAGGCAGTTCCCAGTTCGGTATGGGCATCTGTATACTCAGGAAATATGGATATTGCCTTAGTGAGGTAAGAGATGCCATCTTTCAATAATTGTCTTTGTTTGGTAGTGTCTTTTTCGTTCTGGTATTCATTCTCTACCAGGTCGTTGCCAAGATAGAAATTGAGGCGGCAATCGGTTGGCGATTTGTCTGCGTCCGTTTTATATAACGAGTAATTGCTTTTCCAGTCGGCATTGCGGGCAAAGGTGAGCACGGAAAAAACAAGGCAGATGGGGACAATAACAGCCATCAACTTTACATTTTTGAGCAGCAAAGGCCAGGTAATATCTTCCCTTACTACCCATTTTTCTATAGCCAGCGCTATAAGCAGGCAGAAACCCGCAGAGGCGAAAAAGGTGAAACGCTCGCCGAGCTGAGCACCCATAAGGAAAAATACATTGGTAAACAGCGCCATGGTAGCCAAAAAGTAAAGCATAGCAAATGCCCAGGGATCCTTGCGGTCCTTAATAAACCGGTATAAACCCATGACGCCAAGGAACAGGTAAATAGCAAGTGAAAGCAACACCCAGATATTGCCGAAACCGACAAAAGGAATGCTATTATAACAGTAGTCGCAATTGAGCGGATATGGAGCGATAAGCAGCTTAATATACATACCCAGCCCCAGGATGGCAGTAGCAATGCGGCTTGCAATATTGGGCGGGCCATAGGTGTGGCCACCGTATGTAGTTTCGGAAAGGGCATTGTCTATAAACTCTACAGCGCTGGTACTGGCCCCATAGTCGCTCAGTATTTTCCCGCGAATTACCAGGTAAATTCCCGCAACCATAATGGCACCACCCGTCATTAGAGAAGCCTGCAGCATGGACTTCTTCTTATCCTCTTTAGACTGATAAAAGAAGAAAACGAGCGGGATAATGAAGAGAAACGTAATTACTGTTTCTTTGGATAGGAATGACATAAATAACAGAACGAGACCGGCAAGCAGTTGCCAGATCTTACCCTTGTTCATGTATTCCATAAACACATTCATTGCCGCAAAGGCGAAAAAGAAACAGAGTATCTCATCAAGGCTCTTAATATTAGCCACGGCCTCGGTGTGAATAGGATGGACAGCAAACAAGACGGATGCAATGAAGACTACGCCCGTTCGCTTACGGTCGAAGAGCTTATCTAAAAACAAGAAAAGCAGGACGACACAACCGGCGAAGAAAATGATATTAAAAAGGTGGTTTGCTGCCGGTTTTGGGCCAAACACCTCGTATTCTGCAGCAAAAACGACCAGGGATAAAGGACGGTAGTTCTCATTCTTAAGATAGGCAAAGCCCTTGAGACGAGGTGTTTTGAGCAGTTCAGGAATTCCCTTAAATCCCTGTGTTACAATAGTGTTTTTCGCCAGTACCATAGAGTCGTCAAGTACATAACCATTCTGCATTGTATTGGCATAAACCAGCATGGAAAGTATCGCCAGTATAAGGCACAACTTTGAACTTACCGAAAATGGCTTCTTTGCCGCTGCCGGCTGTTTCGGTTCATCTGTTTTGTAAGCAACCGCCGGTTTAGGTGCAACACTCGCGGCCGGCTGTTTATTGGGTTTCTTTGCCATGATTCAAAGATAATAATTAAGAGATAACCTCAAAACCCAAAGGCAGCTACGCTGGCATGGTTTTAAGCCTTTGTAGTAAAGCCATAACAAATGAGAAGAATTGCCTGGACAATATTGATTGCTATATGCACTGCGATATCCCTATACTCCTGTATAAAAAATGATATCACGGGCGTATACAGCTGTGTTTGCAATTATAACTTAAACGGCACCTACTATACGAATGACACCCAGAATACCTATCCTCGGCAGTCGAAGAGTATCTCGCAAATGGAATGTGTAGACAATGGTGCCGCCCTCACAACCAGTGGTGCAACGCAGGTAAGCTGTACAACAAAATAGAGCGATACAGAAGGTGGCGAGATATACATTCCCGCCTTTTTCTTACTTTGCTTTGCAAATGGATAACTCCCTCACCAAATCACGGATTGAGATCTTCCTCCTTTTTATACTTTACCTGTTCATTCTGCCGAGGGTGTACATGGAGTATGATATGGGATTCTGGCGGGACTGGGCATTGCAGATACACCACAACGGACTGGCGAATACTTATAACTCTACTATTAACTATTTCCCGGTATATGTATATGGGTTGTACATCTACGACCTGCTACAGGGCACGGATGCCAACATTGTGCATAATATAAACAGTATAAAAATTCTGTTCGTATTCTTCGACTTCCTGCCCATATTTGTGCTTTGCGGATTCAGGCAAAGATTACTTTCATTCAAAATACCCTACCTATTCCTGTTGCTCAATATTGCCTATGTGTTTGACTCCATGGTATGGGGTCAGATAGACAGTATGTACATCAGCCTGTCTTTTCTGGCTATCATTTCAGGGTTCTGCTACCCTATTGCCGGCGTGCTGCTTTACCTGCTTGCGCTAAATACCAAGCAGCAGGCAATTGAATTTTTGCCTATAATGGCAATAGTGCTCCTGTACAGTGTTAGAAAACAAAAGACTATAATAACCGCCTTTTTAGGAGCAGCAGTATTACAATTGTTATTGCTGCTGCCATTTCTCTCTAATGGTGGCGCAGGAAAGCTGCTAAATATTGCCGGGAATACGGTGGGCTTATATAACCAGTTATCTATCTGTGCATTTAATATTTGGTACCTTATCACCAGGGGCAATCCCTATTTTATAGATTCAAACAGCACTTATATACTGTTTTCCTACCGGACTACGGGGATGATAATGTTTGGAGCAGCGGCACTGGCGGTGTTAATTCCTCTATTGCGCAGAGTCTGGAACTTGCGGAAAAACAATCTTGCACCCGACGATAATACCTACCGTATTTTATTTTTGGCAACGGGGCTGGTGTGCCTGTATTTCTTTTATTTCAACAGCCAGATGCATGAGCGCTACGCACAGCCCATTATCCTGTTCTTCTTTTTCTATGGTGTAGCGTCTAAAAATTACAAACTTTACATACTGGCATCAATTCCATTGTTTCTAAGCCTGGACAAGTGCTTTCCCGATTTTCTCCCTATCGTACACTACAAAATCATGTACGCATCAGTAGTGATCGCATTATGGTATACTGCAACTGTTGTTTATGGGAGCTACCTTTACTACAGACTGGTAAAGAGCGTGGAACTTATAAGTAGTGCCAAATAATGAAAGTATAAAAAAGACTTATAGCAGCTAGAGTTTTTTCAACCAAACCGCGATACTGTCCTGGCGCGCCTCTGTAAGTGCTGCATTTACCAATATGCCATTACCCGGAACCACGCCGGAGTTAGACCAGTAATAATATTTACCTTCCTTATTTGCCATCACCACCAGCTCATATTTGAATCCTGGGGGAACAACGCCTGTATTGCCTATACTCTTTAGGATCAAGGTATTTGATGTATCGAAATAGTTGGAATCACTTACGCCTAAGTCTCCCAGATTGCTGATAACGGCACTTCCTGCCCAGCCTGCATTCGTTTTTGGCAGTACCAGGTATATCTCTGTATTTGTGTTATTAAATGATGCATCGGGCAACACTACTGACACCCCAACACGCGAAGAATACGGATCGATGAACCAACCACAATTTGCAAAATTGAGATTGCGGCAGGATGAAAAATAATAACAAGTATCTACGCGCGTGTTCGACGTACCACCAAGCACGCCGTATGTCGTAATTCTCTGTGTACCAAAATTTACCTGGGCATCGCTCTGTGCCCAACTGATTGTAGAGTCCGTTCTGCTGGTAGAACCGTAAAACAGTCCCATGGGCGCTGAAGACGAGTCTTTCTGCCTGAATCCAATTCCGTATCCGTTTGTGAATACTTCCTGGCCATTCATGGTAGCCTTTATCATCACCTGCCCGGTACTCTGTAGTATTTCGCCAGTAGGCATCATGGTGGTTACGCGGTTATTTATTATGTCAGCAGGACTGTACATTTCTGTTAGCTCCACCGTTATTTTACCGCTGGTAATAGTTGCCCCGCTGTTATTTCTAAAGGAGTAATTGTAAAAATGCAATAGTGTACCCTTATCCCCAAAGACCGTTACATCTGTGCCGGCATCAACCACAATTGTTTGAGGCACAGACCTGAATGCAGAGAACAATGTATTGAGCGAAGGTGTGGGCGTAACAGGTGTAACCTGGTTGTTAGTTTTTTTGCACGACACGATAGCCCCCGTGGCTACCAGGCAAAAAAAGGCTATAGGATAAAGCGCTCTTTTCATAAAAAGGTTTTGGTTTGCTAATATAGTTAAAAAGTATTCACTAAAGAAATGATAGTCTTGAAAGAAGTAAAACACATAAATATAACTTGGCGGGGCTGTGATTAGCACTGATCACTTTCCTGAAACAAAATAGCCGCATTGCTGCGGCTATTGATGCTCTCCCTTCCGGACTTGAACCAGAGACCTGCTCACTAAACATCCCTTTTGTTCCTGATGCCCCGATGGGTATCAGGAACAATTGATAAAAGCCGGTCTGTGACCAGAATTTTTATTGCTGTAGTTCATTCGAAGTATGTTAGCTCAATTTTTCCTCCTGCACCACAGAAATCTCTGGCGCCCACTGTGCTACAGTGCGAGTGATAAAATGCATTGTTTGCTGGTCTGTTATCTTGCAGGCAAAATCCCGTCTTTTATTATAACTCATTTTGCTTTTAGTTCAATGACTACTGGTCGGAGACCAGGTCCTATTTTTGCGTACCTGATGCCCTGCGGAACATCAGGAACAACGGGTAATGCACTAATTGTATGCATAAATTATATGGTCTTCTTTGAAGTAGAAACAAGATGGATGCAAGCCTTCCCAACAAGCTTGATATTGATTGCCACTTCCATAGTTGGAAGGGTTTAGATGGTATGGTCTCCCAAGTTGATAAACTAGCATTTCATATGTCATGCCAATCCATATTTTTCCATCTAAAACATCAATAGCCTCATCCTCTGTGCAACTAAATTTATCCATGACCTTTTTTGCTTTTTTTGCTCTTTTATCGGCTAATAATTGATCTGCCTTTAATATTGACTGTTTTTTTTTATTTGCTAATATTTGAGCTTTTAATTCTGCCTTTCCAATTGGACTATTCTTAAAAGAGTCTAAATAATTGTCCTCTTTTGCCTTCTTTGCAGCATAAACACTATCAATATGCAATTGTTCTGCCTTTACTAATGAGTCTTGAATCATTCGTTTACTCTCCAAAACAGATTGGGAATCACCGCATGATAACAGTCCCAAGATTATCAGTAGAAAAAATATAATTGCTTTAATTGGTAATAACGTTTTCATTTGCTTGTCTTTTTATAAACCTACTAAAAAAAATGATGGCATGTAATACCTACCTGGACAGGCGCTTGGACATTCTTATGGTAACGCCACTACTTCCATATACCTCGACGACTATGATAATGCGATCATCGATGAAGCGAATGAAAAGGTGATTAAGGCCGTTTTTATAAAGAGTAAGAAAAAATAGAAAAGAGCCTGCTACAACCAACCTATAAACCCTTCTTTTCTGCCTCTACCGGTCAGCTCTTAAATTCAGCCCCCTACCAGTCTTCATCCCATATTCTCCTTTCCTCCTCTCTTCTCCTTTCCTTCTCCTCTTCCTCCTCAATTTCTGATAATCTTTGTTGTTCGGCTTCATCGATACGTTTATTTACCAAACTAACGCCAATTCTGGCTGTGTGGCTTGAGTCGAATAAGATTGGCGCCGTTTGGTAAGATATCTCGATGACAAAAGTATCGGTTACAAAATAATAACCCCGCGGAGTAAATAAACTCACCTCATTGTATGGAAACTGCTTTAGGGTAAGCTCATCATGCTCCTTACTTCTGTTTGTGGGGTCAAACTTATGCGCCCTTTTTCTAACAATAGCACACGGCTGATCATCTGAAATATTTTTCGACCAGTATTCGGAGAAAATGATCCGGTTCATAAACCCTCCAGACAGGGCGAGTTGTATCTTGCCCGTATGGTCAGCTATAGCAGAGTTTGACTCCAGAGCTATTTTCGTTGCGAGCAAAAATGAGTGGTCCAGACTCGAAAAAGGGAAAACATAGTTCTTGATGTATTCCTGATATTCTTTCGAATCAAGCTCTTCCTTCAGCTTTATCTCCTTTGCTAAAAGCTCATAAATTTTCTTTTCATATTCTAGCTTAGTGAGCGGTTCTGGCATTCTAACTTGCCCCCGGGAAGACTTTTGAACACGGTCTTCTGCCGGGTTTTTAAGGTCCTGAAGTCGAGCTATCTCAAACTGTATAGAATCGAGTTCTCTGATTTTCTCTCTATCCTGTGTTAGCTTTTCCTGGTCTGATGAGCTCAGGTATTCACCGTAAGAATCCATTTCACCAACCATCCCTGGTAACGGACGATTGAAAATATCTAGTAAAATTGTCCTCCAGTTTTTGGGAGGTGGAGTCATAGCCTTCAGTTCGTCAAGCTTGAACATATGGAAAGATTTAGGTTCGAAAATACAGACTATTATATAATTATTCGCCCGGATGGATTACAAGTACTGCACTCCATTCCAGCATTGCCCGAATTTTCTGCCATATTCAGCGATTCTAATTTGGGCTGGATTAGTATTAGTTTTTGTGTTGTTGTTATCATTGCTTAATTTGATTTTTAAATATAAAAAAAAATATCACCTGACAAAGATCAAGTTTTAACTATTGCATGTAATTTTCAAAAAAAAGTAAAGTAATTTCATACTGTGTCTTAATATCTTACCCTAAAAATGTATCAGTTCGTAGACTTTTATTCACTACTAAAAATTCCACCTGAGTCTACGTCAGTAGATGTATTAGCTGCAATACAAAACACTGACTTTGTTACCAGGTCGCAACAAATTTTTCGTGATGCCACCCGGATTTTGCTTGATCCGGTTTTAAGGGTAAGCTATGATCAAGAGTACTGCAGAGTAAAAGGAATTGATGCATTACCTATACAGACTAGTATAGTGGAAAAGGATGATGCAGGTGATTGGCTGAATAACATTATATTGGACATCAAAACAGAGGCTGGACTGCATCCTCTTACAAAATACCATTATACTGTAAATGAATCGCTCTTAGAACCTTGCAAAGAAACACCGGTAGGGACAAGAGTGTTTAACAAAGAAACACATAGCCTTGATCAGCTAAGAAATGAAGCGTACAGGTATTTTGATGAAAGGAAAAAATTAATAGACTTCTGGATTCCTTCTAACATTTACGATAAGAATGAGGATCAGGAAGTAGAATTGAATATCAGGCTTGTCGAACAAACCAATACAGACAGAAAAGAACAGATCGTCAAGAGTTTAAAAAGAATAATACCACAATCAGTAATTGAGTATGAAGCCGGTGTATTAAAACATTGCCGTAACAGACCACCCAACTTTGGCCATAATGGTATCTCTATTGACCCTAACTACCAAAATTCACGAAATGTATCAGATCGTGAATTATATCCACATCTGGTAAAGGGGGCCTATTATCAAATACTTGACATAACTAGCAAGGCTACCCAGCTGGAAATAGAAAATGCTTACAAGAGAAAGCAGAACAAGAATAATGTTTCCATGTGGCATCCAGATTGGACTGATGAAAAAGACACCTATGCGAATATGCGTCATATTCATGATGCTTACAAGGTGCTATCAGATCCCAAATTACGACTAGAGTATGATGCTATTTTATTGAAGGCATATGCACCAGCACCTGCACCTAAAAATGAAAAGTTTACCAGTGATTTCACAAATAGTACTACCAGTAGCAATTATGTAATTTCAAGAACTCGAAGTGCATCACAATCTGATCCTCAAAAAAACAATAACAAAAGAAAGCATTGGTTCTCACGCTTGATTAATATGTTACGAAGAAAGAAGGCATAAGAGATTGCTCACACAAGTAATTAGTGCATCAGTTTGAACTAAATGTCCTACCGGTAAGTAAAGGAAATAAACAATAAAGAGTTGATTAATATCTAACTGGAATAAGACGTATTCTGGCATTAAGCTTAGGTAGCTATAGGGAAATTAGCGTGACAGGTATGTTATATTTTCTTTGCTGTAGATCAAGTCGAGTAGTTTAGTGCACTTAAGCTACTCGGCTTTACAGATTTCTTTTGAGATGGACTATCCCTCAATAATGACCAAAGTCCCCTGAAAATGAAATCTATTATTATCTTTAATGAAGTTAAAAACATTGATAGTTTATGTTGACCTATATCAAAAATCTCCTTCCTCGTCTCCACCTGCTGGGATGATAGTTTACAGATACCCGACATGGTAAACATTACTGAAGCAGCCATCCACAAATGCAGCTGCAGAATCATTTAATGCTAAAGTAAAAGCATTTAGAGCTACTTCCAGAGGTGTGCGCGATATTAACTTCTTCCTCTTTAGAATAGCAAATATTTATGCTTAAAAGAAGCCTTCCCCCAGAAATCCTGCTTGATCCTAATTGGCACCCCTAGAATACAAATCCTTTTAGATAAATCTTAAACCCAAAATCGTGCATATTTCGTGCAAATGAAAAGGGTTCCAAAGGTATGATCCTCTGAAACCCTTTCTGCTAGTGCTCTCCCTTCTGGACTTGAACCAGAGACCCTCTGATTAACAGTCAGATGCTCTAACCAACTGAGCTAAGGAAGAGTTTGGTTATTTTTGGGACTGCAAATTTACACAGTTTCTTGTTACTTCAAAAATTTTCTTGCTCATTTTCTGAATATTTTTTGTTCTTAAGCGTGCTGATTACCTAATGAGTGTAACCTCGCCCTTTTGAAAGCCATCTTTACCAAACCGATCGGTATAACTTATCTCCCAGTAATAGGTGCCCATATCGGCATGAGCATTATTATAAGTGCCGTCCCAACCTTGTTCCAGCGATGTTGAATAGAACACACGTTCGCCCCAGCGGTTATATACTCGGAAGTATTTTAAACCCCTGTACCCCACTGCAATTGGCTTGAAATAGTCATTGAGGCCATCTCCATTAGGCGTGAACGCGGTTGGTACTACAAACTCAGACTGCCCCACAACGGTGACACGGATTGTGTCATCGCCTATACAGCCATAACCGCTGACAACATGCACGAAATAAGCGAAACGCCCTGTGTCCGGATAAGTGCCTAGTGGATTGTAAACTGAAGTATCATTCAGATTCGTTGATGGTGACCAGGAATAGTTAATTCCTCCCTGTGCGTTAAATTGAATCTGCTCTCCCTTTACAATTATAGTATCATCGCCTGCAAACGGTTTGAATGTTTCTATTATCACTTGCCCTATTGTAGTATCGACACAGTTCTTAATGTTTTTGGAAATGAGCCGGACATTGAATGTGCCGCCAAACGGATAACTATATGCAGGGTTCTGCTCAGTTGCCGTGCCGCCATCTCCAAAGCTCCATTGCCAGAAGACTATTGGCTTAATTGTGGCTGATGACAGATCTTTAAAGTAGATGGGAGAGCCGGGGCATTGCATACCACTATCGCTGAATGCCGCATGAAACTTTGGATACACTTTTACAAACCGGTTTATACTGTCAGGGCAGGTAGAACCCGGATTAACGACTAGTTTAACCGTAAACGTACCGGTGTCGGAATAGATGAAGGTCGGTTCAAAATCATCGGAAGTATCAGATGTGGCACCCGGCACACCAAATTTCCAGTGGTAGGCAAAGCCGCCCTTGCTTGTATTCTCAAAATGCACGGTATAATCGGTACAGTTAACTATGTAAGTGTTGAAGTCAGTTGAATGCTGAGGAATATCTGCAACCACAACCTTTGAACAGTCCGTAACTACAAATTGAAACTCGCGTTTAATTGTATTGATCAAAATACCGCTACGGTATTCGTTGCAATATACGGTAACCAGGTAACGCCCCAGGCGGTTAGGAGTACCTGTAATGAGGCCGGAAACGGGGTCGATATGAATGGCGGGGAATCCTGTCATAGGCGCGGCCGCTGAGTACGGTGATAAATAAATAACCGTATCATTAAAAATTGGATAGTAAGGAATCGGCTTAATAATGTTTTCATTGGCGCCTTTTAATGCGGGGCAGAAACCATAGCTAAGCGAATCTCCGTCAGCATCAGTTGCAGAGTTGTCGTAGAACAATGGATTGTTGAGGCAGATAATTTGCGGTGGATAGTTTTTGAAGACTGCACTGTTATTGTGAATGCTTGTCGGAGGTATAATACAATAGTAAGTGGACCCCTGGTTGCCCGGGCTGCTCACGTTAAGAATGCTTGCATTGCGGCAACACCGCTCATAGGATACTACATAGCCGTGTGAATTATTTGGCAGCGCGTAGCTTTTCACAAACGTCTTCTTAAGCAGGCAGGTAGCTGGTATATTACTCACACAACTGTTGCTAAAGTTAACCGGTACAGTAAGGGATGAAATAAAAAATAAATTCGTGTCTATTTGGACAGGTGCTTTCGTAGATGCGTCAAATACTCCAATAAATGCAGGATTATCCTGAGCAATAGCTTCAGGCTGGCCGTTCAGGCAGTCTTCGTATATGCTAAGGCTTACTTTGTATTTATGATACAGTGTGCCACCACCGGTACTATCGCCCAAATAAATATAGGTGACTTCCCCGCCTACAATATGTGAGGCTTTCGCCTTGAAAACTGTTAGCGATAGTAGAAGCGACAGCAGTATTAATAGCCTGTTATTCATTAGGGTAATAGCAATAATTTATAAATCTATCCAGGTCTTGACCCAGTTTATCCGGTGCCTCGATCATGGACATATGGCCACATTCACGATAAAAAGTTACGAAATTTATATGAGAGGTGTAACAATACTCTAGTATTTTTTTGAAATATATCACATTGTCCCGTGCTCCTATCACCCATTGAACAGGAAAATCTGCATCATTTAAAACAAAGGAATGATCTTTCCTGGAGATCATGGCCGAGTAAAAATTAATCAGTGCCCGTTCATCCATTTTAGACGCTTCTTCTACCTGGGCCTGCACCGCTGGCATATTAGACTGAACAAATAAGGGAGAAAACAGGTTAGGGATCATTTGATTGATAAACGCATTTTTACCTCCTTTTCGTATAACCTCAATTGCCTTTAACCGCATTTTCACCTTTTCATCATCGTCAGCTGCAGGGGTAGAGTGCACCAGTGAAAGTCCTGCAACTTTAGACGGATAAAAAGCCGCAAATGCAAACGCAACATAACCACCCATAGAATGACCAGCGACCACTGCCGTGGCAATATTTTCCGCCTCCAATATGTCATTAACACAATGGGCCATATCGGCGATACTTGTTTCCTTTTCCAACGCGCTCCCGCCACTACCTGGAAAATCAGAAACAATGATGGTGAACCCGGCTAATTTATCCCAGATATTTGCCCACAGCGTACCGCTCTCCGGGAAGCCATGCAAGAGGACTACAGCTGGACCAGAGCCCATTTTACGATAAAAAAGCCGCGAAGAAACTGCAGTACGTATATCAGGCATTGACTACAGGATTTGTGTTTTTACTGCGCTTATAGATCGTGCCATGAACAAACAATAGTGCAAGTAACAACGGTGCAAATTCAGGAAGTAGCAGACCTTGTACCCTTGTTATATGCAGCACTATCAAACCGATAATCAGAAAAACAGCTACCAGCGCATACTTGCTTTTGCCCTTAGGGTTGAAGAATGCAACTACAATATTCAGAGGTACACACCATAGAATATTAAAGTTATCCCTGCAGCCCTGGTGATCGGTTGCAAACCACATAACCAGGATAAGAATGCCCAGTAAGCCGGTGACCGCAAGAAGTATACTGCTCATTATGCGGCCAAGCAGGCGCAACCGATTTATTGTAAGGCCGGCTATTGTTAGTATTGCGAGCAGGGAGGTGAGCAATAAAGCCCAATTAAACCCACCCGTAGCTAAAGGGTTGCCAGGCAATATTAATACCGGGGGAGTAGCTATTTTATGACCATCTACCTTTGCTCCCCCTACTCCGTCTCTCAGGTAATCTGGCAGGAACATAATGTCTATGTTCGTCATCGGGCGGTCTATCTTGCTGCCGAGCAGGATGTTTACACCAAGTCTTGTCCAGTGATCGCGGTAAAAATACCGGTTAATTATATCGCGGAATGTGATGCGCTGCCCTTCCGGCAATGCCTGGCCAAATTTGAATGACTTACCAAAGACTTCAGCACGGGGAAAGACATCGCGGATACGGGTAGCGCAGTTGTCAAAAAAGAAGTCATACTTATAATACATGTTTTCGCGTTCAGTGTTCCACTGAAGGAAATCATAAACATGCTCTTTCTGCTTCCAGTCGAGCAAGAGTTCCTGTTCTTCCACACTTCGCTTTGCTTCTACATATTCCTGCATGAAGGAGAGAAACGTTTGCCTGGCTACACAATAGTTCAGCTTACCCTTCATAAACTGGATCTCGAAATCAGGGCCGAACTCGAAAGTGCCGTAATTGTAAACTACGTCTGTATGGTGCACACTGTCCATAACCCTCAGCGCAGTATGACCAAACACTTCCCACACTTCCTCATCGCCGGGACCGCAGGTTAGCAGACTGATCCGTAAATGAGTATCGGTACGCTGCCAGGAGGCCGTGTCTCGATTTGTGCTGCCTGGCTGACAATGAGCAAGACGAGGCAGAAATAGTAAAAAAACAAAAAACAGTAGATGTAACCGTTTAAGCATTGCACAAAGTAACAAAAGCCATCCTTATTATTTGGCTAGGCTCATAGAAATTGTCTAAAGATAACAGGGCTTTAAGATTATGTATTTACTATCTGAGTTTAGGGGCCCGCTACTGCGCTTTCAGTTGTGCCGCTACGAAACAAAGAAGTAAAAAGTTATTCTTTTTAAAACATGCTCCAAAACAGCAAAAGGCCGCCTGATAAAGACAGCCTTTTGTAAAATATTAATTAATGTAAAAATGAAACTAGGACTTACTTTCACCGCTGCCGGAGAAAACTGCACCGATGTACTCACGATTGAGACGCGCGATATTCTCAAGAGAGATACCCTTAGGACATTCAGCTTCACATGCACCAATGTTGGTGCAGCTGCCAAATCCTTCGGCGTCCATCTGGTTGATCATATTTACCGCGCGGGTATTGCGCTCAGGATCTCCCTGTGGCAGCAGTGCCAGGTGCGATACCTTGGCAGATACGAACAGCATTGCCGATGTATTAGGACATGCAGCAACGCAGGCACCACAGCCAATGCATGTAGCAGCAGCAAAAGATTCGTCAGCCTTTTGCTTGTCTATTGGCAGCGCATTTGCATCCTGTGCATTACCTGTGTTTACAGATATATACCCACCGGCACCAATAATGCGATCAAATGAAGATCGATCTACTACCAGGTCACGGATGACTGGAAATGAGTTAGCACGCCATGGCTCCACCACAATAGTGTCGCCATCTTTATATTCGCGCATGTGCAGCTGGCAGGTAGTGGTTTGCTCCCACGGACCATGCGCACGGCCATTAATGTACATACTGCACATACCGCAGATACCTTCGCGGCAATCATGATCGAATGCTATTGGCTCCTTGCCTTCAGCCACCAGCTGCTCATTAAGCACGTCAAACATCTCCAGGAACGACATTTCCGAAGAAATCCCAGCCACCTTGAAGGTTTCAAAATGCCCTTTAAAATTTGCGCTTTTTTGCCGCCACACCTTTAAGGTGAGGTTCATGTTATAATGTTCCATACGGACTTTTAATTAATTTAAATCGACCCTGTTAACTCACTTATTGTACCGCGTGCATTTTCAAATTTTCAAATCTGCACATTTTCAAATTATTTATAGCTCCTTGCACTCGGATGCACCACTTCATAATCCAGGGACTCCTTATGCAACTCATACTGGCTGTCGCCTTTATATTCCCACGCAGCCACATACATATAGTTTTCGTCGTCCCTAAGTGCTTCTCCATCTTCCGTCTGCGATTCTTCGCGGAAGTGGCCACCGCAGCTTTCGTTACGGTTCAGTGCATCTATACACATCAGTTCTCCCAGTTCCAGGAAGTCTGCTACCCTACCCGCTTTGTCAAGTTCCGGGTTAAATTCCTTTATTTCTCCCGGTATGCGCACATTCGACCAGAACTCTTTCCTCAGCGCCTTTATTTCCGCTATTGCCTCAGTAAGGCCTTTTGCATTGCGCCCCATGCCGCATTTATCCCACATTATCTTGCCCAGGCGCTTGTGAAAGCTTTCCACGCTTTCCTTGCCCTTTATGTTCATCATCCGGGTAATGCGATCATTAACTTCTTTTTCTGCTGCTACAAATGCCGGGTGGTCAGTAGGTATAGCCTTGGTGCGTATATCATCAGCAAGGTTATTCCCCAGTGTGTACGGTATTACAAAGTAGCCATCGGCAAGCCCCTGCATGAGTGCAGATGCTCCCAGGCGATTAGCACCGTGGTCGCTGAAGTTTGCCTCACCTAAGCAATACAGGTTAGGTACATTCGTCATCAGCTCATAATCTACCCACAGGCCACCCATGGTATAGTGTACCGCAGGGTATATACGCATTGGCACCTCGTATGGGTTTTCGCCGGTGATTTTGGCGTACATATCAAAAAGGTTGCCGTACTTTTCTTTTACAACATCCTTTCCAAGTTTATAAATTGTTGCATTATCAGCGCCACTGTGGCCTTGTTTGTGTGCCTCTACTTTTCCATAGCGCATTATAGCCGACTGGAAGTCGAGATACACAGCCATTTTAGATGAGCCTACACCATAGCCGGCATCGCAACGCTCTTTGGCAGCACGGCTGGCCACATCTCGTGGTACCAGGTTACCAAATGCTGGATACCTTCTTTCCAGGTAGTAGTCGCGCTCTTCTTCAGGTATATCTGTTGGTTTGCGGTTGTCGCCTTGTTTCTTTGGCACCCATATACGACCATCGTTCCTGAGTGACTCAGACATAAGGGTAAGCTTAGACTGGTGGTCGCCGCTCACAGGTATGCATGTAGGGTGTATCTGTGTAAAACAAGGGTTGCCAAAATAAGCGCCTTGTTTATGTGCCTTCCATGCTGCAGTAACATTGCTGCCCATAGCGTTTGTAGACAGGTAGAAGACGTTGCCATAACCACCGGTACACAAAAGAACCGCATGACCAAAATGACGCTCCAGCTCACCTGTCACCAGGTTACGGGCTATAATGCCGCGTGCTTTCCCATCTATCTTTACTACCTCCAGCATCTCGTGGCGGCTGTACATTTCTACATTACCCAGCGATACCTGGCGCTCCAGGCCCTGGTAGGCACCTATCAGCAACTGCTGGCCTGTTTGGCCAGCAGCATAAAATGTGCGCTGTACCTGTGTACCACCAAAAGAACGGTTACTTAGCAGTCCGCCATATTCACGTGCAAAAGGAACACCCTGCGCCACACATTGGTCAATAATATTTGCGCTCACCTCTGCAAGACGGTATACATTACCCTCACGTGCACGATAGTCACCACCTTTAATAGTATCGTAAAATAGGCGGTAAGTACTGTCACCATCATTCTGGTAGTTCTTAGCTGCGTTGATACCACCCTGTGCTGCTATGGAGTGTGCGCGGCGCGGGCTATCCTGGAAGCAGAACGCTTTCACTTTATAACCCATCTCACCAAGCGACGCTGCTGCTGAGGCTCCCGCAAGACCGGTACCTACCACGATGATCTCGAGCTGGCGCTTGTTTGCGGGATTCACCAGCTTACAAGTGGATTTATAATCTTTCCATTTGGACTCTAACGGACCTGAAGGTATTTTAGAACTAAGTGGCATTTTAAAAAATTCAAAAGTTAAAAGTTAAAAGCTAAATGTGATCGGCAATTCAGAGGTTGTTGTTCAGTAGATGTCCCACACCTCAAAGGTGTGGGACATCTATGCAATTACTGTATCCAATGCATGTAAAAGGCAACTGGCATAAGTGCAAATATTATTGGAACGAGTATTGAAAAGCCAACACCTATTGCCTTTATCATTCCCTTATATTTATTAGTACCAAGACCAAGTGTCTGGAAAGCACTGTAGAATCCATGCAGCAGGTGCCAGCCAAGCGCTATGCAACCTAAAACATACACCACCACTACCCAGGTCATCTGAAACTCATCTCTCATCATAGTGTACAGGTCAAGTTCACCGGCACCAAATGTTTGTGAGTAGCGGTTTGGCCCCCAAAACTTAGAAAGGTGCAGTATAAGGAACAACAGTATGAGCGTACCCAACAGTGCCATAGAGCGGCTGTACCATGGGCTGGTTTTATTACCGGCGCTTACTGCATACTTTACTGTTCTGCGCGAGCGGTTCTTTGCCCACAGCAGCAAACCCTGTACAATATGCAGGATCAGGAAAGCAAACAGTCCTAACTCTACAGATCGGATAACAAAGTTAGTTCCCATAAAGTGGGCAGCTTCTTTGAATCTTGTTCCACCATCGTTGTAGAAGATCTGCATATTAATATAGCAGTGTACAAGTAGGAACGTAATGAGAAATAACCCGGTAAGCGACATTTGCAATTTCTTACCTATAGAAGTGCTGAAAGAATCTTTCCAGTTCATATTATCCGCCTGAATTTAGAATTTTTTTGTGCGTAATGCGCTGCAAAGATAACACAGCTACAATTAAAACCTAGACATAAAGTGAGCTTTACTATTTTATCCACATTTTCGACACATATACCACATGTTCATTGGCATTGTGTAATATTGAAAGCAGAAATGGGTCGTTGTAAAATCGTAAAGCAATAAACCTGAAACGTTAACGTTAAAGTAAAATGAAGGAACGCGCCTTCAGCGTTTTGGTTTTTATTTATATTTGTTTAACCAAATCTGATCAATGTCTATACTGAACATATTACTGCTACAGGCAGATACCGGGCTTAAAGCCGCAACAACCGCCACTGCAATACCAACACCACCCGTAGAAAAAATATCATTGCTGCACCTGCTTATGGAAGGTGGAGCACTTATGATACCGCTTCTTCTTTGTTCTATAGTAGTTGCATATGTGTTTGCGGAGCGATGGATGGCCATACGCAAAGCATCTGTGGTAGACCCTTCGTTTATGGCGCGGATAAAAGACCAACTGGAATCAGGCAATAAAGAAAAGGCGTTGGCTACCTGCCGCAGCGTGAACACTCCGGTAGCAAGAGTAATAGAAAAGGGCGTCAGCCGTATAGGCAAACCTATTGACTACATAGAAAAGTCTATGGAGAATACCGGGAGGCTTGAAGTATATCAATTAGAAAAAAATCTGTCAGTACTCTCTACCATTGCTGGTATAGCGCCTATTTTCGGCTTCCTGGGAACCATAGCCGGCATGATCATCCTCTTTTTTAATGTGCAGCACCAGGGTTTTTCTCTGGAAACCATAGCAGGTGGTATATATACTAAGATGGTAACATCAGCTACCGGCCTTATTATTGGCTTGCTGGCATACATGGCTTATACGTATCTCAATACACAGGTGGGCAAAAATGTAAATCGCATGGAAGCTGCATCTGCAGAATTCCTTGATTTTGTGCAGGACTCAAACAACTAAAGCACGATGAAGATAACACGCCGCTTACCTCACGAACCGCAAGGGCATTCATCTGCATTGAACGATATCCTGTTCATTCTGCTGCTGTTTTTCCTTATTATATCTACACTTGCCAACCCAAACGTGGTAAAACTAAGCATACCTAAGGCTAAAAGTGATACTAAGGCTAAGCAGACAGTGGTGGTATCGGTAAACGATAAACAGGAATTTTTTGTGGGAACACGTGGTGTAATGGTGGACTCCTTGAAACCTTACATATCTGCCGCAATAGCGAAATCGCAGGATGTAGAACCAACTGTGGTAATTAATGCTGACAAAAACGCCACTGCAGATAACATAGTGGCGGTGATGCGGGCAGCCCACGACCTGAACCTGAAAACGGTATTAGCAGTAGAAAACAACAGCCGCTAATGCTCTTGAAAGAATATCGGATGTTTATAGCCGCGGGTATATTAGTTCTTGCTAATATCATTTGGTACGTCCGGAATCGCAGGCAGCAAAAGAAGAATGCAGCAGCTGCACTCCCCCCCAATGCCACGCAACTGCTTACTGAAAATGTACGTTTTTACAATAAGCTGAGTGATAAAGACAAGGCTTTATTTGAAGCCCGGGTAAAGGATTTCCTTGCCCATACCTCCATTCGTGGTGTAGAAGTGGAAGTAGACGACCTGGACCGTACACTTGTTGCCTCTGGCGCCATAATGCTCATTTTCGCTTTTCCTGACTGGAAGTACAATAACATTTCAGAGGTTTTACTCTACAACGACACCTTTAGCCGCGACTTTAGTACCGAAGACCCTGAACGCAATGTGCTTGGTATGGTTGGTGATGGTGCCATGCACAGGGAAATGATCCTGTCAAAAAAGTCGCTGCGTGAATCTTTCAAAGGACCAACCGATGGCGAGAATACAGCAGTCCACGAATTTGCACACCTTTTAGACAAAGCCGACGGTGCTACCGACGGGGTACCCGAGTATTTATTGCAAAAAGATCAACTGCAGCCTTGGACTCAACTGGTACATAATACTATAAGACAGATGGCACAAAATGGCCGCTCTGATATAGACCTGTATGGCGCTACGAATGAGGCCGAATTTTTTGCCGTAGTAACAGAGTATTTTTTTGAACGCCCAGAAAAGCTGAAAGAAAGTCACCCGGAACTTTATCAGATGCTTGAGGAAATGTTCCATCCGCCCAGGAGTTAATCGCCTATAATCGCTATTTTTATTCCTTAGCGAATGAGCAAATTGCCATGAGTATCAAGCCCCAACTAAGCCGTTTTGACCTTACAATGATAGTGGTAAGCCTCGTCATTGGTATGGGTATATTTAAAACGCCCGGGGCTGTGGCGCTGAAAGCAGGAAATGAATATTTGTTTTTTGGCACCTGGATCTTTGGTGGTATTGTGAGCCTTTGTGGTGCGCTTACCTTTGCCGAGATTGGTGCGCGCTACCCAAATGCCGGAGGATTTTATAAGACTTTGTCCTACTGTTACCACCCTGCCCTAGCCTTTATGGTGGAGTGGGTGCTGGCGCTGGCCAACATTGCATCGATTGCCGCGGTAGCACTGATCGGATCCGAATATATTAACCCAATCCTTATGCCGGCCAGTCTGCAAAACGATACTGGAATTAAGATCGTCACCGTCTCCTGCGTGCTGATATTGTATGTGGTCAACTTTATCGGTATTAAAATGAGTGCACGGGTGCAGAATGTGCTTACGATATTCAAGGTCGCGATGATCATCCTCTTGTGCACGGCAGTGTTTCAGCATGATGTACCACCAACGGCAATCCCGGTTATTTCCCTAAAGGGAAACCCGATCCAGGCATTTGGTCTGTGCCTGATCCCCGTCTTCTTTACTTATACTGGCTATGCACTTACTATAAATTTCGGTGCAGATATCGTAAATGCCAAGCGCAACATTCCGAAAGCCATCTTTACCGGTATGGGTATAGTAATTGCCCTGTACCTCGCTATTAACTTTGCGTACTACAAGGTACTTGGCTTTGGCGGCCTGCAGCAGTCAAATGTGCTTGCCGCAAAGATGGCGGAAGTTGTGTTTGGCGTATGGGGATATAAGATCACTTCCCTGCTCATGTTCCTTTCCGTACTTGCCTATGTCAATGTTTATATAATGTCAAACCCACGCGTGTTCTACGCAATGGCCGAGGATGGAGTGCTGCCAAAGATATTTGAGCGGGTAAATCCGAAAACGCAGGTTCAGGAATTCTGCATGACGGTATACGTGGCGGCAATCCTGCTGCTGTTATTTGCCGGGGGGTCTTTTTCCTCGCTGCTCAATTACACTATGTTTTTTAATACTATTGGCCTGATACTTGGAGCCAGTGCCATTTTTATACTGCATAAGAAAACCAAACAGCTCGACACCAAAGATATTTTTACCATCAAATGGTATCCCCTCGTGCCACTGGTGTTCATCGCTTCGTATCTTTTTGTTACCATCAGCATCTTTGCCGACGACCCAAAAGCCAGCCTGGTGTGCCTGGGCGGCTTTGCAGTAGGGCTGGTCATTTATTTTGCGGCAACAGCCAGCCGGCGCAAGCAACTAGGCCAGCACAATGACCAGTAGCAGGTATGTGAACATAACAAGCCCCAGCGATATAGCGTACGTAGCGCTCAAAACAATAGACTTCCATACAGACCTCGCCCAACCTGTTTTATAAACATTGTGTATAGCCGCCACCATGTACACGAACGCCACAATGAACAGTATTATGTACAGCCAGTCCTTAACCGCTTCCGGGAAATGAATATGTAATATCGCAAAAAGAGAAAACCAGAAAGAATGGTAATGAAGCGCAAATATGGCATGATCCACGAAGAAAGTATCCTTCCGCCTTACAAACAACAGTTTTAGCAGGAGCGCCATAACCGGTATCATGAAGAAGAATATTTTGGGCATATTATGGCTGATATTGCTTTTCACAAACTCATTGATATTGCCATGTTTGTCGTTGATCTCCTTTATTTTATGCTCAAAGTATAGGATATACTTCGCACTGCCACTATCATTTGCTGCTATGCCGCTTGCCGGCAACACGGAAATATGGGACACATTACCCGCTGCTTTGCCTTTTACTGTTTCATCTTTGTGATGCAGTAATGAGAGCAGAAAGTAAACCGCACTGATAAAGATATACAGCGATACGGGTGCGATATAGCGCATCCGTTGTTTATTCCAGTAAGCGATGGTGAGCTTACCGGGGCTAAACAAAAGTGCCTTCATTGTCTGCCAAAACTTGGAATCATAATGAAAGTAATGGCCAATAAAGTGCATCACCAAACCCCAAAACGTTTCTTTATGCAGATGGTTTTCCTGGCCGCACTGTGCACAGTAATTGCCTGTGGCCTGGTGGCTGCAGTTAGGGCAAATGATCGGCTCTTTTGAATGCGACATACTTGTAAATATTCAGAAAGATAATAATTGCGTTTAACTATTTACACCATAAACCGCCCTATACTTATCTTTTACATAGTCCAGGAAGTAAGCAGGATCAAGTCCTTTACCAGTAATTTGCGTACAAAGCTCTTCAGATGTGTAGCGGCGGCCATGCACATGCACTTTCTCCCGCAACCAATGCAGCAGGCCGGTCAATTCTCCGTTGGCAACTTTCGGTAGCAATCCATCAATATCTTTCTGTGCCTGCGCATAGAATTGGGCCGCATAAAAGCTGCCTAAAGTATAAGTGGGGAAATAGCCAAAACTGCCATGACTCCAGTGCACATCCTGCAGTACCCCTGTCTTGTCATCCGCAGCACTCACGCCCAGGTATTTATTATACATTTCTTTCCATTTTGCCGGCAGATCCATAGGGTCAAGCGTACCCAGTATCAATTCCTTCTCTATCTCATATCGTATCATTACATGAAAGTGATAAGTAACCTCATCGGCCTCGGTACGTATAAGCGAGGGGTCTACCTTGTTTGCCGCTTTAAAGAAATCCTCCGCGGTTACCTTCGCTAGCTGTTCCGGGAATAACATTTGCAGTTTAGGATAGAAAAACTTCCAGAAATCAAGTCCACGGCCTATGCAGTTCTCCCAAAACCGGGATTGCGACTCATGTATACCCAATGAGGCCGGCGAGCCTAGTGGCAAACCATATTGATCTTCAGGCAAACCCTGCTCATATAGTCCGTGCCCACCTTCGTGTATGCAGCTCCAAAGCATAGACTGGTAGTTATGCTCGTCTACCCTTGTGGTTACCCGCACATCGGTAGCAGCAAATGAAGTAGTGAACGGATGTTCCGAATAGTCCTGCCGGCCAGCTTCAAAATCGAAACCCATTCCCTTCAGCACATCAATCGAAAAATCCCACTGCTTCTGTTTGGGAAAATGCTGGTAGAAGAAGCTGTTATCCACCTGTTTTGCATCCTTTATTTGTTCCAGAATGGGTGGTAGCTGCTGCCTGATACCACTAAATATGGGGTCAAGCAGTGCAACTGTTGCCCCTTTTTCATACTCATCAAGCAGCGCATCATACGGATGGGCACTGTATCCATACAGCTCAGCCTGCTTTCTTTTCAGCGCTATCATCTTAGACAGCGACGGTGCAAAAATGCCAAAATCGTTCTTTTTGCGGGCTTCTACCCACGCATTAAAACATTCGCTTGTTTGCCGCGAGAGTTCGTCAACGAATGACGATGGAAGCTTTTTGTTCTTCTCATAATCTTCCCTGCTTAAGCGCACATTGTTTTTTTCTGTATCGTCGAGATCCGAGGCAGACAGTTCTTCCAGTAGTCTACCTAACTCGTTGCTGGTCAATATTTCATGGGCCTGCGTAGCCAGTGTTGCCAGTTGCCGGGCGCGGGCTTCTGCGCCTTTTGGGGGCATATACACCTCCAGGTCCCAACCCAAAACGGCAGATGCATAGTTGAGGTCCGCTGCCTTTTGCATCAGCGAAGTATAGGTGCTATATAGTTGTTTGCTGTTTTTTTCCATCGGTAATTTTATAAGGCTTCAAATGTAAGGAACATTGTAAAGATGAGTAAGATAGGAATTCTTTATAGAGCTATACCCGGAGCTCAACAATTAAATGGATGTACAGGCATGAATTTTTATCCCGGCATAGCGACTAAAAGATTGAATTATGTTATACAGATGCTTACCGCTTATTATTGCGCTTACAATTGGAATATCAACCTCAGCCCAGGAAATAGATAATACTACATCCTATAAAAACATCAACTCAGATAAGTACATAAGGCTCAGTATTGATAACGACTATTTTTCCGGGCGCGATCAGCAGTATACCGAAGGCGCAAACATGGAGCTTTGTCTACCTGGGCTTAAATATTTCCCACTCACAAAATTGCTGGTGAGTCCTAAATACAGCTATTCCCGGTACGGCATTGGCATAGAGCAGGCGGGCTATACCCCTAGGAAAATAAATAATCCTGAAATACAGACAACTGACAGGCCATATGCTGCCACCTTGTATTTAAAAACATTCCGGATGGCGGTAGACACAATCAACAAACAAACATTTACTACCGTACTCAGTACCGGCATTATAGGAACCGATGCGCTTGGTAGCGAAATACAAGAGCAAGTACACAGGGTCTTAAAAAATCAAAAACCCGTGGGCTGGAAATACCAGGTCCATGACGATGTAATACTCAACTACCAGGTAAACTATGAAAAGCAACTAATTTCGTTTCGTAAATACTTTTCTTTTACGGCTGATGGAAGCGCACGTGTCGGCACTTTCAGCGACAAAGCCGGCGTGGGCGTAACCGCGTTAGTGGGGTACTTTGACAATCCCTTTGGCGCAGTAAGACCCAGCAAAAAATTCCATCGCTATATGTACGACCGTCCGGCGGTGGATATCATAGGTTATGATGCAACACTTGAAGGTGGTATGTTCAACCACGACAATCCATATACAATACCCGCATCCCAACTAAACCGGGTCATATTTGTAAATCGTGTAGGCTGGGTGCTGGCCGTGCGCCGCATAACATTGGAATATTTCCAAACCTATACCAGCCGCCAATTTACTACCGGCCCAAGGAACAAATGGGGCGGGATTCAGTTTGCAATGAATTTGTAAAATGAGATTTGACAACTTTTAAAAAGTTGTCAAATCTGCGGTTATGCAAAAAATTACCCAATCTTCTCCTCCAGATCCATGATCACCTCAAACGACTTATCGTAGTCTTTATTGAGTGCAGACAGTTTAGCACTGTGCTGCCTGTACTGTTCGTCCACTTTTAAGAACTCCTGCTGATTCTTGTAGAAATCCGGATCTCCTAGTTTAGCTTCCAGTGCTGCTGTATCCTGTTTCAGCTTATTTATCTCCTCTTCCAACTTTGCAAACAGTTTCTGCTGTTTTTTATACTCGTTCTTTAGTGCGTTAAGCTGGTCATTACTTATGTTGTTCTTTGGCTTTTCCTCTTTTTTTGGGGCGGGCGCGGCCTTTGCCACCGGCGCTGCCGCAGCAGCCTGTTCGCGCTTCAGCTTGTCCTGGCGCCATACCGACCACTCGTCATACGGTCCGTTAAACTCGTTTATCTTGCCGTCCTCTATATTCCAAATCTTATTAGCCGTCTGGCTTATAAAATAACGGTCGTGCGATACAATAATTATAGTTCCGGTATACCTGTTCAGCGCCTCTATCAGCATCTCTACCGACTGCATATCCAGGTGGTTCGTAGGCTCATCCAGCAGCAGAAAGTTGCCTTTGGCAGCTATTACCTTTGCCAGTGCTACCCTGGCCTTCTCACCACCCGATAGCACCTTTATCTTCTTAAACACATCATCCCCGCTAAACAAAAAGCAGCCCAGCAGTTGCCTCAGTTCCAGCTCATTCTTTCCGCTGCCGGCCATTTTCATTTCCTCCAGTATCTCATTTTCCACGGTCAGCGCTTCCAGTTGGTGCTGTGCATAAAAGCTTTCTTCTACATTATGCCCCCATTTACGCTCACCTTCATACGCCTCCTGCCCGGTTATTATGCGCAGCAGTGTACTCTTACCCTTACCATTCGCACCTATCAGCGCTATCTTATCCCCACGGTTTATTTCGGCCCCGGTATGGTTCAGAATGTTCAGGTCGCCATAGCTCTTGGAAATATCCTTCAGCTCACAAATTATTTTCCCGGGCTGCGTAGCTACGTCAAAATTTATGTTCATCACCGGCATGGTCGTATCCGGCGACTCTATTTTGTCCAGCTTATCCAGCCGCTTCATGGCACTCTGTGCCTGCGCCGCCTTCGATGCCTTGGCTTTAAAACGCTCTATGAATCGCTCCTGCTGCCTTATGTAATCCTGCTGGTTCTCAAAGCTCCGTTGCTGCAATACCATACGCTCCTCCTTCTCCTGCTGGAAGAAAGTATAGTTACCGCTATACTGGTGCAGGTCGCGCTGCCATACCTCCACTATTTTGGTCACCATCCTGTCCAGGAAATAGCGGTCATGCGACACAATGACCACGCTGCCCGGATAACTGATAAGATACCGCTCCAGCCATTCTATCGATGGCAGGTCAAGGTGGTTGGTAGGCTCATCCAGCAGCAGCAACTCGGGTGCCTGCAGCATCATTTTTGCCAGCAGCACGCGCATCCGCCATCCACCGCTAAACTGGTCATAAGGTCGTTGCAGATCGGCTGTTGAGAATCCAAGCCCTTCCAGCACCTCTGCCGATTTGTGTTCCATTTCATAGCCGCCAGCTACCTCAAAATCGTGCAGCGCATGGCTGTAATCATCCAGTAGGTCCGCGTTTTCCGGATCGCTTTCCAGTTCTTTAAGTATTTTTTCCAGTTGTTTTTCCACCTCATGGGCCTTCTCAAAAGCCTGCATACCAACCTTCAGTATAGATTCATTGGTAGAAAAGCTCAGCAAGTCCTGATTAAAAAACCCCAGCGACACATCTTTGGGCTTATTTATCACCCCGCTTTCCACGCTATAAGCGCCGGTCATCAACCGCAATAAAGTAGATTTACCCGCGCCATTGCTGCCCACAAGGCCTATTCTTTCACCTGTTCCTATCTGCCAGCTTGCATCTTCGAGTATAGCCCTTGCCCCGAATGAAAATGTAATATTTTGTAATGAGATCAACATAAGTGCGCAAAGGTAAGGCAAAACGGAAAAGCTATTGCGCTGTTTAACATGGATTTAATTGTTGTCCCGGCATTTATCTTTTTAATTCGGCACCGCCGTCTCTGCCGCCATCGGGAATAGCAACGACAGTATGAAACGTATCATTCAAATAATAGGAATATCCATCGGTACAGTGGTGAGTTCCTATTTTATCATTGTGAATAGAAATATCCCGGATTTTATATTGTCTGTTTAAAACCGGAAAAGATACAATGGCATCGTAGAGCACGTCAAGGGGAATAGATTTCGGAAAATTATACATCGATACCGTATCATGTCCCGGATAACGCCTATCACTGCAAACCATTCACCTTGCTATGTTTAATAACATCAATGAAACTAAATGTTGACGTATGGAGAATTAGTCCGGGTCAAAATGAAATTCCACTAGATAAAAAACCTAGTGGGGTGTTGTCCATGTGCAGGGTATCATTTACCCCACAGGTGACTGTAGCCTCCTAAAAATAGAAGTAATACTGGGCATATTCCCACACAGTCGAAATGGTGCCGCCTACAATCCCGTTCCGCCGGATGTTCCGAAGGGCATCCGGTGGTGCTAATAAAAATCCGTCTCCGACTTCATTCATTAATTCTAGCCCGAATTACCACCCAGTTGCCCATAGTCTTCCAAAAATAGAAAGCACAACAGCAGCTAGGGTGCAGGCCCCTACTACCTGAGCGTAGCGCAATACCAGCAGCGAATAAGCATTGAAAAGATATCCACATTCTAACTGCAACACCCCCATTCGGCATAATAATTGCGGCCCTATAGGGGTCAGTTTGTTGCAGTTTTTGCCCTTACATTTTGGCATAAAGCACCGAAGCCGGCAAACATTCTCGACGATTTCGACGAATTTTTTTTTAAGTCTGGCAGAAGGAACGCATTCGAACTAGCCAGATGTGTTTTAAAGGAGTTATTTACTCCTCCTATGCTTCGTCCCCGCAGCCTTATTACCTATAAATTTGGATAAGAAATTTTTGGCTTTCCCCTCGGCAGTTAGCCTCATTTTTTTCACAATACCATCTTCGGGCCGGGCATAGAATGTGGTTTTGTGTACATAGGAGTGGTCCTCAACAGGTGTTGCCGAGAAATAGTAATTAGATACGCAGGCCCGGGGGCCGGGAGCTAATACCTTGTTTACGGAATGTATGGAGTGCGTATTGGTCTCCATCATCACCAGCCGGTTAAAGCGCGAATGAATTTCCTTACGGTCTTTCATTTCTTTGTCCCATAGCTCCAGGTTGCCACCTCTATTATCCGGCCATTCGGGTGTTATGTAATAAAGCGCATTCAGCACCCTGTATAGCTGGCCATCGCCGTCGTGCGAGTTATCAAGGTGTGGCAGCAGAAAGTCGTCCTGCAGCATCATGGATATGCCTGAGCCGTATAGCGAATCATCAGCCAATAGGTCTTTTACACCTGTTATCTCCGAAACTATATTCACCACTTCCTTATCATGAAACGCAAACAATATGTCTCCTACCACCTCCTTGTATTTATCTACATCTATACCTACATGCTTATGCTCTTTAATAGATGCGCGCAGCATCAGCGTATCAGGATCAGGCAGCGCATCGAAGCATTCCCTTGCCCAGGCATCAGGGAGCAGCCCATCGAGAAAGAAGTGACGTACCGGCCCCGACTGTTGCCAATACCGGCTAAGTTCTTCTTTGTGCTGCCTCAACTGGCTGGCAATATGTGCGGATAGTTCTGCCCTGGTCATGAAAAACAATTAATTAAGCAAGGTAATAAAAAGGGACTATGATTCACCTGATTTATATGATTAACTTGATTTGAACTATTAGCCCACAAATACATACTTTTACGACTACTTCTTCTGACCGCATGGAGCTTAATAATAAAAGTGAATTTATATTCTTCTGGGACATACTGATATCCGTGCTGGCTACCTACTTGGCCATACAGGTGCCGTATGACATGATCAGCGGCTATAATCCATCTGGCAGTGTGCTGATCTTGAACCTGGCAGTAACCACAGTTTTCCTGGTAGATATCTTTATCCGTTTCAGCCAGCCACTACCCCACCACCTGCACGCTACCGGTCATCATATTTCTGCAGCCCAACGTTATTTAAAAGGTTGGTTTGTAATAGATGTGCTCGCAATGATACCCTACGAGCTGATCTTTACCGGCCATTACAGCCTGTTCCTTACCGGTCTCTTCTGCGTGCTGAGACTGCTGAAAATATTACGCATTGTTAGTTTCAAAGCAGCCTGGGAATACCGCATAAAGCTGAACCCGGGAATTGTGCGCCTCGTGTTTTTCTTCTATTTTTTGCTGCTCTGTATGCACTGGCTTGCTTGCGGCTGGGTGAAGATTCGTATTGCCCCTCCTGGTGCAGATATGCTGCACCAGTATATACTGGCATTTTATTGGTGTGTTACCACCATTACCACCATAGGCTACGGGGACATAACACCCAATCACGACCGTAATATAGAGCTACTCTATACCATGGGCGCACAGCTGATGGGCGCTGGCGCCTTTGGGTATATCATTGGTAACATAGCTACCCTGCTTACCAACCTTGATGTGGCCAAAACCCGCCACCGTGAGCGTGTGGACGGCGTGAACAACTATATGCGCTCCAAGAAGATGCCTAAGCTACTACAGGAACGGGTGCACCATTACTACAACTACCTATGGAATACCCGGAAAGGATACGACGATGCCACCATCCTTTCCGAACTGCCGGAGTCATTCAGGTATGAGTTTGCACTATTCCTGAATGAGAACATTATAGAAAAGGTGCCGATGTTCAAGGGCGCTGAACCTGCACTACTCAAAGAGATATTGTTCTTTCTCAAGCCCTGCATCTATGCCCCGGGAGATGCCATCTGCACCTACGGCGACATAGGCGACTCTATGTACTTCATAAATAAAGGAGAGGTAGAGGTAGTGTCTAAAGACGGTAACCAGGTGTATGCAACAATAAAAGATGGCGACTTTTTTGGAGAAATAGCCCTGTTGCTGAAGCAGCCACGCAATGCCACCATCAGGGCCGTAGGCTATTGCGATCTCTATTTACTAAGCAAGGAGTCATTCGACAAAGTAATCTCTGACTTCCCCGACTTTGAGAAGAACATACAGAAAATGGCTAAGGAACGAATGAGTAAACAAGCTTAGATAGCTTTTGTAACTAAATGCCTCCCAGGTACTTATAGTTTTTTAGCAATAACGCAATATCTGTGCCGGCAGTGTAGTGCTGGGCATAGGCCAGGTTCAGGTTCTCCTTTACCTCTGCAGCTGGCTCGTAGCCGGGTAATATGTTGTAAGGTTGAGCAATACCATCTTTCACTGCCGGCAGACTGCTAACCTGTACGCCACGCGCATACCCTATCCATGTACGTTTGCCAATAAGCACGTTGAGGCAGTTACCTAAGAAAGCACCGGGATGCTTTAGCCTGAAGAACGTAAGCGGAAAGGCAAGCAGGAAAACCAATGATGCACCAATATCCACCATGCGCTTGTTGCGCGCCTGTGCAAAGCCAGCCAGGTTAAAACGGCGGTCTATTGTATATAAATCTCCGGATGTGCTGCTGGAGTTACTGCCCACAAAACTTTGACTACCAGCAATATGTATCTTATATTCGTATTCACCCCCGCAGTGCTGCATCTGGCCGAACACATCTGTATAGCTAAGACCGTCTATACAGAATATCACTTCGTTTACACCGGTAGTGTATATCAGTTGCTTCATTTCGGGGAGGCTGGCAAGTGCGTGCTTTCTGTCTGCCACCGGGCTTATGCGGCCCGCCAGCTCGGGTGCATAATGCACCTTTTGCAGTATATCTGCCGTTTGCCGGTATGCTTCCTCGTCAGCCACTATTACTGCCTTACGCGGCAGCTTATCGTAGGGAATGAATTTGAGCACGCCAAGTCGGTACAGTATCTCATGCAGGCCGAGCAAAGCTACTGTGCCCGCAAAGCCGGAGAATATGATAATGGCCCTTGAGTATCTGTATTCCGGGGGGAGCAGGCCGTAATAAGCAAGTATAGCCACCGTACCTATTATCATTCCCCGTGTCACTTTCAGCGCCCTATAGGGCTCATCATAAGCAGCATTTAGATATAGGGATATTAACCAAAGTCCTATATACACCGGAAAGGTAACATACACAATATGCGCATCTATGGGCAGCATGTTCTTTACCTCCTGCACCCACACGGTCTTTACGGTTAGTAAAGTGCCTAGTAATATAAGCGCATCGATCAAGGGCATGTGCAATACCTTGAGCGCACGCTTCACTGTACCCAGTATAGCGCGCAATATGATGCCGGCATTAATAAACAGCACAAACAGGCTGGCCTGCTTCTTCGTATAGTGCTTCTTCACAAAGGTCACCAGTGCCTCGTTGAATATTCGCACATACGATAGCGTCATCTTGCGCGTGCTTTCACCCTTGTAGTGAATGAGGTCAACCTCGGGATAATAGATATTTTTATAGCCAGCTTTCTCAATACGATACGAAAGATCTACATCTTCGCAATACATAAAGTAATCCTCGTCAAAAGCCCCGCCTGCCTCTTCCATAGACTTGCGGCGCACCAGCATACAGCAGCCGGACAGCACATCCACCGCTGCAGTTTCATGTTCCTTTACGTGTACTGCATAATACTTATTGAAATAAGTGGAGCGCGGAAACACTTTGTTTATACCTGTTGTCTTGAAAATAGCTACTGATAACGAAGGGAATGACTTCTTGGAGTCTGGCGCAAATTGCCCTTTACCATCTATAAGCCTCGGGCCCAGCGCACCAGCATCCGGATGGGCATCCATATATGCTATGGTCTTAGTCAGAAAATCCTCGGGCATCACCGTATCCGGATTCAGGAAGAGAATGTACTCCCCTGTTGCCAGGTGCACACCCTGGTTATTCGCCTTTGAAAAGCCCTTATTATCCTTGTTCTCTATCAGTCTCACGGATGGAAACCGCTCGCGGACCATTGCACAACTATCATCTGATGAATTATTGTCAACAACTATGATCTCAGTTGGTACTCCACCGGACGCACGCAAAACAGAATGCAGGCATACCTCCAGAAAATACTTCACATTATAGTTAACAATAATTACAGATAACTTCATTTCAGATTCAAAAGTAAAAATTCAAAACCGCAGATCTTGCTGAAATAACCGGCGGCGGGCAAAAATACATGTATTCGCATAATAACGGGATATGAGCAGATACATTGTATTCGTTAACGTGTCCCACACCGTTGAGGTCTCGGTCACGTCGGAACTTAGGTAATAAACGAGCTGGGCTGATTACTTTACCAGGTAGTAGATGTTGGTCACCCACTTGTTGCTGTCTGGCTCCTGCAGCTTGCCCACCACATATTCTTCTACCACAAGACCCGGCTGCAATCCTTTTTCTGCAATGTATTTACCAATAGACCTATGTGTTTCCATCATTTTGCCATAGCTACCCTTTAGCACACCTAAAACAGCTTTCGAAGCAGGTACATTCATCACCTTAGCGCCAGTCGCTAACTTTGATGTGTCATTCACGGAGAACGCGGCCGCCATATCTGTCACTTTCTTCACCGTATCCCATGAGTAATACAATCCTACTGCAGCACCATTTACTTTGGGGCCCAGCTCTTTGCCAAGTACACTGTAGCTCTCCATGAAGAATTTTTGTATTTCATCCATGCTAACGGATTTTCTTATACCCTCGTATACATGTCCCGGAAATTCCACTTCCTTAATATCGCTCTCTACAGATCCACTTACTATAACCGAATGACTTTCAACATATTCCTTCATGTATTTGAGGCCATTTTCAAAGTCGGGAGCAAGCATTTTCTCCATGTTCATAAACACCAGCATGGCGTTAGATGGTGCACCAAAATGCATCACACAAGACCAGGTCACCTTGGTTATGCCTGCTGTATCTTCCGCCTTCAGATGGCCCCATGCACCGCCACCATGTGGCTTGGTAAACGTAAGATTATATAGCATATCCGTACCGCTCACAGCACTATCGCGCATGTCACCGGCTCCGGTTTTGTCGCCCTCCCAGGTATAGCCACTTCCTGGAGTGCCATCCATACCATAGTAAGTCATTTTCATTTTGCCCGAATCCATACGGTACCATGGGCTCCAGTTATTCCAGTTTTTGAATTTCACGATCTGGTCAAATACCACATCTTTCGGAGCCTTTATAACAATGGAGCGTGTCACCGTCACATCCTTTGGCTCAACAACCGAAAGGACAATAACAGCTACCGCCACCAGCACCAGCATTACAATAATAAAACGTAAGAATTTCTTCATATACAGTTATGTTTTCAGCGCCAAAAATATAGAATTTAATTGTAAGTCGTCAGTTGAAGTGTCCTCTCCAACAGCAAATAAAACCGTATTGCCTAAATGTAGTCTTAATACGACCATATCAAACTAAGTGTGCTATTTTCGCGAAACATGTCTGTCACCATCCAATACTGTTCTGACCTGCACCTGGAGTTTGAACTAAACAGGAAACGGATTGCCAAATACCCATTAGAAGTAAAGGGAGATATTCTGCTGCTGGCAGGCGACGTAACTCCCTTTGCTCAGATGGAGCAGCATCACGCTTTCTTTGACTTTGCTGCACAAAACTACAAAGCCACCTATTGGATTCCTGGCAATCATGAATATTATGGGGCCGATATCGCAATGCGCGGCCAGTCTTTTAATGAGGCAATAAGAGATAATGTGTTCCTTTTAAATAATACCTCGGTTTCACTGGATGATATCACACTCATCTGCTCCACCCTCTGGAGCCATATAAGCCCGGCAAACGAATGGGAAATAACACGCGCCATGAGCGACTTTCATCTTATCCGCAATGGTGCAGGCAAACTTGACATTCCGGCATACAATGAACTGCACGCCACGTGTTTGAAATTTATTAAAGAGGCTGTGAGAAAAGCGGGTACAAAGAAGAAAGTGGTGATGACTCACCACGTGCCTACATTTATGAACTACCCGGAGAAGTACCGGTCTTCTGTATTAAATGAAGCGTTCACCACCGAGCTGCATGACTATATTGAGAATTCAGGAATAAATTTCTGGCTATACGGCCACACACACAGCAATACTCCAGATTTTAAAATTGGCAACACCAAACTACTTACTAATCAGTTTGGCTATGTGCAGCACGGTGAGAACAAGCATTTTAATAATGCTAAGGTCTTTACAATTTAGTGGCAGAGAAAAGCCAACCTGCGCAACAAACTCTGAAAGAAGAATACTATTTTTACGTTTTATCATCAATACAAGCGGGAGTAGCTCAGTTGGTAGAGCATCAGCTTCCCAAGCTGAGGGTCGCGGGTTCGAGTCTCGTCTCCCGCTCGTTTGAAACCTGCGCTTGTGGCAGGTTTCATTATTTATAAAAGATTTGACCAAGATTAGCTATCTAAGTGTTCAAGCTTTTTTCAAGTTAAAGATATTGTTTTCCCGTTACATGCATGAAATCCTGCTTTATGTCTGTGCTTTTTTGTGAATGGGTACTCTGCGGTATGGCAATTAATCTTACTATAGTGTATCTTGCAATAAATAGATCGACATGTTCACTCGGGATAAACTACTGTTACCAGACAGTGAGATTGCGACGGATGCTGAATGTGACCATGTCTTAAAGGCCATCTACAACTGCGATCGTACATTACGGTACCTGAACGTCCAGGCAATTCAAGTTGAATTAAGAAATGTAGGAATCAACTTCACTATTGATAAAATCGTTGCAGCAACGAGTATATTGTACGTTGAAAACTTCATCAGGCCTCATAATGCTCAGTACCAAGACAGCCCGACTACATTATGGGAAATCACCTTTTAGGGAATTGGGTTTATTAATAGTGACACGTATGTACGACGAGGCAAAAGGTGGAAAATCGAGCATGGGATGAAGACTTTTGCATTTAGAACAAGATGGATAGTGTTCTTTACTTCTTTAGCTGCCATCATTATTTCGATTGTGGCATTAGTTAAGCCGAATGAAAATAAGCCGTTATTGCTTATGCCAAGTCAAAAGTGGATACAAGAAGTGAGAAGAATCGATACTGTATTTATTCATGACACTTCCCTTAGTCATGGGGCCAAGGTTGGATCAAGGCCTCTGGGTAAGGATTGAATATGAAAACCATACGGCTTATATCTTAAAGGCCATATAATTAGGTCAGATGAATGCCGTATGGTTAATCACTCACTATTTATCTTTCATTTTCAGGGGACTTTGAGATTTAGGAGAGGTAGTCCGTCTCAAAAGAAACCAGCTTGCAAGGTTTGTACACTTTGCACAGCAACATCACTGGAAACAAAATACAACATAACTCTCCTTGCCATGTGACCTCTATTACACCCGATACACCGAACTGCATTATGCCTTGTAGGTGGGTGCTTATCTTGGGTCAGAAACTGGCAACTATTCTGAAACTGGAATGTGGGTAGGCACCTGTGTTAGTAATAAAGATTAGCCTGTCCTGTTGATCGCTGGCTACCTCATCTACATATACACAAGTGCCTGACTTGAGTCCTTCCACATCCTCCGCAACCGTCACCCTGAACGGCGTATACAGTTGCCTGATGCGACCGAGGGAGTTAACAAGGAGGATGCTGTTTGTACTGCCGTAGCTAATAGTGTAACCCTTCTTCATACAGGGTTAGTTTAAGAACCAGCAATCGGCTTTGCCCTGTAGAGCGGCCATTAAGTCCCTTGTCAGTTGGTATGCGTCGGCCCCCCTGTCGAGGAAGCTATCTATATAGCTGCTCTTATTGGCACCTGTAAACAGGTTGTATAGCCGCCACAGGTTGATGTTTCCATTGGGGTCACAAGCAAAGCTATTGTCAGAGTAGTAGTCCTTACATACGCTATTAATTTGGGCATCGCCCAAATGAAAGAGGGTTTATCGTTCAAGATACAGTCTTTTAAGAATCTCGTTTCCTGGCCGGGGAATGAGGTTTTTTATTTCAATACTATCAGATAAGAATTATTGCTATCTTGCGTATATCTTTTTCCATACAAAAAACTAGAATTCATGTTCCGTAAGTTTACTTTACTTATTGCGTCTGTGGTATGTGTTATAGCCAGCAGTCACGCACAGGTTACACAGCCATGCGCTACAGATGAGCATTACCGGCAATTAGTCCTTAGGCATCCTGAACTGGCCGAATATGAAAGGAATTTCAATGAACAATTAAGCCGTCGCCTGGCTGAGCGTACTACAGCTACCAACGACACCACTATCTACGATGTGCCGCTGGTGCTGCATGTGGTGCACGATTACGGCAACGAAAACCTTAATGATACCGTGCTGATTGATGCAGTAAAGTACTGGAATGTGATATACATGAAGCAAAACGGCGACACTACAGATGTTATTCCTCCGTTTGTGCCTTATGTAGGAAATGCACGGATACGGTTCCATCTCGCAACCATTGATCCTGACGGCAATCCCACTAAGGGAATTGTGCGTACCAACTCGTACCTCACCGCTATGGCAGACGACCAGGCGAAGTTCAACTCATGGCCACAAAACAAGTATATCAACATTTGGTTTATCGGTAATTTTGGCAATGACTATGCAGGTGTTGCTGCTTACGCTACCCCCCCCATTTTGGCAACTTTTCAGCCATATTACGATGGTATTATATGCCTTAGTTCGTATGCCGGTGTTTCTGACCCTTCTGTGTCCAAAACAATTCCGCATGAAATGGGTCATGTACTTAACCTGGCTCATACGTGGGGAAATACCAATAATCCCGGCGTAGCCTGTGGCGATGATGGGGTTGATGATACTCCGCCTACAAAAGGACACAACCCATCGGGATGTACCGCCGCGGCACTTTATGATACCGCATGTGCTACCGGTTATGCAAAAACCTATTTATCTGTATTATCAGGCCTGGTAGATTCCCTGGTCGACTATCCAGATACTGTAAATTCCCAAAACATAATGGACTACACCTATTGCGACAGGATGTTTACAAAAGGTCAGGCGGCCCGCATGCGCGCTGCGCTTACATCGCCAACTGGTGGCAGAAATAACCTTTATAGTCCTTCTAATCTTGCCGCCACCGGCGCTTTAGCTCCCTACCCGGATTTACCGCCAAACGCAGATTTTATTATCAACAGGGGCACTTCCGGTGCTTCAGATGCACGCTCTTATTTTCTTACGGTTGGTAATCCTTCAAGTTTCGTATTTCGCAATGCCAGCTGGAATGACACGATTGCAAGTGTGGCATGGACCTTTTCAAATGGAGCCACAATACCTGCATCTACAAGCATTACAACGGTGACCAACCAGTTTACAACACCGGGCTGGGTTTCTGTTTCGCTGGTTGCCAACTCAAACGCAGGAAGCAATACTATCACAAAAACCCAGGCAGTTTATGCCGCAGATACTACTACAGTGGGTGGCATGGGCTACACACAGAAATTTGCCAGCGCCGCAGATATCAGCAACTGGCCAATGTTCAATTTTTACAATAATGAATTCAAGTGGGAATTCTACCCCGGCGTTGGCATAGACGACAATTCCTGTATTCGTTATCGCTCATGGGATGGCTCTGCAAGGAATACAGGCAATGCGAAAGGTGACCATGACGATATCTATACTCCTGCATTTAATCTTGCCGATGCTACTGACCGTCTTTATCTGAACTTTTTCACCACCGGAGCCTATACACATCACAACATCCCATCGGGCGGACCCTACACTTTCGACACGCTGGAGGTATATGCGAGTGCTACAGGAGGAAAGACCTGGGCAAAGATCGGTGTCTTAGGTGGCTCTAGCCTGGCTAACAATAACCAATACGGATACGAGTTCATACCTACTTCGGCCTCACCATGGGTGCCTCGCTCTATCAGTGTGCCGCTTAGCTTTCGTACTGCGCAAACATTCTTCAGGTTCCGTTATCGTCCGGGTAATACAGGCAACGATCTTTACATGGACAATTTTTATTTCGATGGCTTCCCTGCAGGTGTTAAAGAGACGATTGCAGCTACTCCAAATACATTCAGCATATTCCCTAATCCGTCTGCTGATGGTTTCAATATGGTTTTCAAAACCGGAAATACAGGAGTTGTCAATTATATGATCCGCGATCTGGCTGGCAAAGTTGTGTATGAAAACAATAAAACATTTGTCGCTAACAGCATGCAGCAAGAGGCAGTGTCAAGGTCTGTAATCCCAGCTACAGGAATGTATTTCATTACTGTGACAATTGACGGGGTGAATATGAACAATAAGGTGGTAATCTATTAATCTCAGATAACAATTAAACCTACCTTCGCACCACTTGTAAAAACAAAACTGAATTCCATATGTTCAATAAGTTTCTCTTATTTGTAGCGGCTATTTTGTGTATAGCCAGTATTGGTCGGGCTCAGTCCGATATTCAACCCTGTTCTACCGACGAGCACTACAGACAGTTGCTTGTTAAATATCCGCAGCTTGCAGAATATGAAAGGCAGTTTGAAGAACAGCTGGGCAGGCGCCTTGCAGAAAGGACCACCGCAGCAAGCGACACAACTACGTATGATATTCCGCTGGTGCTGCACGTAGTGCATGATTATGGTACCGAAAATCTGAATGATACCGATCTCTATGCAGCCGCTGCATACTGGGCTGAGGTATATATGAAGCTGAACGATGACACAGCTTTGGTTATCCCTACTTTCGTACCATATATTGGCAATCCACGCATTCGCCTGCACCTTGCTACTATTGATCCCAATGGAAAACCAACCAAGGGTATCACGCGCTTCAATTCTTACCTTACAGCTGCCGCTAGCGATCTCGCAAAGTTTAACGACTGGCCGCAAAACAAGTACATCAATATCTGGTTTATCAGCGCCTTTGGCGCAGATGCAGCAGGTGCTGCTGCTTATGCCTACCTGCCTTTTAGTGCTGCATTTCAGCCTAACTATGATGGTATCATCTGTCTTTCATCTTACGCCAATTATTCTAAGACAATCCCTCATGAATTGGGCCATGTACTCAATCTGTCTCATACCTGGGGAAATTCTAATAATCCGGGTGTGGCATGTGGTGGCACCGACAATGTAGATGATACACCGCCTACAAAGGGCCATAATCCTACAGGTTGTGTGGCTGCATCTCTGTACGATACTGCTTGTGCTACCGGTTACACGAAAACTTATTTGTCTGTACTGTCTGGCCTTATGGATTCTGTTGTTAATTATCCTGATACTGCTAATGCAGAAAATATCATGGATTACACCTATTGCTCACGCATGTTCACTAAAGGGCAAGCTGCGCGCATGCGCACAGCGCTTACCAGCACTACTGCATCGCGGAACAATCTGTATGCTCCTTCTAACCTGGCGGCGACAGGCGCACTGGCTCCAATGCCTGATTTACCACCCGTTGCAGATTTCATCGTTAACAGGGGCACAGGTATCGTGACAGATTCCCGTTCTTATTTCCTTACTCCTAATTGCGGGTCTAACTTCGTATTTCGCAATGCAAGCTGGAATGACACACTGTCAAGCGTAGCATGGACTTTTTCTAATGACGCAACCACTCCTGCATCTGCCAGTATGACTACTGTGCCTAACCAGTTCACAGTGCCAGGTTGGGTGAGCGTGTCGCTTATCGCCAATTCTAATGCAGGAAGTGACACCATTACCAATGCAAGGGCGGTATATTCAGCAGATACTGCTATAGTTGGAGGCATGGGGTATACGCAGAAGTTTGCCAGCGTAAGCGATATCAGCAACTGGCCGATGTTTAACTTTTACAACAATCAGTTCAAATGGGAGTTTTATACTGGTGCCGGAGTTGATGACAACACCTGTATCCGTTACCGTTCTTACGATTCCTCAGATAGAAACCTGGGTAATGCGCTTGGTGATCATGACGATATTTATACGCCAGCGTTTAATCTTGCTGATGCATCAGATCATCTCTACCTTAATTTTTCTACTTCCGCCAAGTATACACATTACAATTTATCCGGCGGCACTACCTATGTTTATGATTCCCTGGAAATAGATGCAAGTACTAACGGTGGCAGATCATGGGGGAAGATAGGCGGATTAGGAGGAAATAATCTTGCCAATGGTGGCATATCTAACCTTGAATATAAAGCCAACTCTGCAAGTACATGGGTTTCGCGCTCGCTCAATGTTCCTGTTAGCTACCGTACTGCGCAAACATTTTTCAGGCTCCGCTATCGTCCGGGAAATGTGGGTAATGATATGTATTTCGATAATTTCCATTTCGACGGTTTCCCTGCCGACGTGAGAGATGCAATGGCTGCATCGCCAAATGCTGTGAGCGTGTTCCCGAATCCGGCATCAACTGGTTTCAATATGGTATTCCGCACTGGTATTGATGGTGTAGTTAACTATACTATTAAAGATCTTACTGGTAAAGTGGTATACCAGGCCAGCAAAGTATTTGCAGCAGGAAGCATGCAGCAGGAGTTTGTACCACGCACGGCCACACCAGCTGCGGGCATGTACTTTGTTACTGTAAGCGTAGACGGTGTGAATACCACCAATAAGTTGGTTATTTACTAAATCTAATATTTATAAAGAAATCAGAGAGCAGTATCACGCGATGCTGCTCTCTTTGTTTGTATCCTCTAATACTAACCATACAATACAGTTCCGCATAAGACTTTTCATACAAAGAGGGCGGCAGAGAGTCCAAACTCATTCTGTGTTACCAAGTCCATTCGGCACAATACTAGGCGTACTTATAATAGAGCTCCATTTAAGAGATTCTATGGTGCTGTGACGTGTTCCATGGATCGAAGCGATATTAACCATTGTTCCTGAGCGCCTGTGCCTTGTTGTATCGCCTCATCAGTCTTATGTTTAAGAAGTGTGTTACAATAAGCCCTGCAGAAGCCAGGTAGGCCAGCCAGTGCAGCTGAGCCTGGAAGATAATTGCAATTGCCAATACCAACCAGAACGTCCACAACGATAGCTTTATTTCCCTGGTGCGGGTGTGGCCGGCCGAATGATAGACCGCGGCAAAGCTGACAGCAAGAAATACAAAATCAAGTTTTTCCCACCATACAGGCAGGTGAAATGCTGTGTTATCAGCAACGGAAAAACGGAGCAGGAACAATACAGGCACTACAAGGCAATGCACAGTGCATAATACTGCACTTGCTATACCTGCCTGGTCAGACTTAATTGATACCTTTTCTCTCATTGTAGCTGCAACTCTGTTGCAAATATAGATCAAAAAATGCAAACGCAACATTATTGCATTTGCATTATCTTTGTGCCGCAATGGATATAGCGCACCAGATAAGAGACAAAGGACTGAAGGTAACTCCATCGCGACTGGGTGTAATGGAAGTACTGGGGCAGAACCACCAGGCCTATGCCCATGCCGACCTTGAACTACTGTTTAAGGATATGGACCGTGTAACGCTTTATCGTGTTTTAAATGATTTTGAAGAGGCTGGCCTGGTTCATAAGATCATAGACATGGATGGGGTTACTCGTTTTGCGCTTTGCAAACACTCCTGCCCCGATACCCACCATGCTGATGAACATGTACATTTCAGTTGCCAGGCCTGCCACAAAATGTTCTGTCTTGAAAATGTGTCTTCTCCTGTATTTAACATTCCTAGCGGGTTTAAAGCTATAGGCCAGAATATATTAGTATACGGTTTCTGCAAAACGTGCAGTGCTGCCTGATATCCCGGTTTTCCGGTCGCTGAGAAAATTTTGGGTTACGTTTTTTACCGCTAAGGAGCAACGATTTCCGGTCGCAGAAAAAATATTTTTGCGCAGGTCGGGGTTGATAATCAATGGTTTTGCTGCAAAACATTTCCGGTTTTTTCCGATACCGGAAATTCGCGTGAAAGGCTTTCATGCACAGTGATCAAACCTCCCACAGGCTCGCAAAGGTGCCTCGTTCTGAAATAGGTTTCCTTATTTCATTGTAGCTAATTTTTTATCATAAGTAAATTTTGAGGCGACACCACCAGGCAACAGCCAGAACTGCGGATGCGGAACCGGCTCAGTTATGCCGCAAAATCTGTGCCGGAGATATCCACATTGGGGTAGGTTAATTGGTTTGCTGGAAAAAATATTAAAAGTGATCGAAAAAATTACTGACTGTAGCTTTTAGGTCTTTATAGGTTCTACTTCTTCCCATCCATAAGATTCATCAATTCGTCAAGGCGTGGTTCCAGAATTATTTCGGTGCGGCGGTTCTGTGCGCGGCCAGCCGGTGTACTGTTGCTGGCTATCGGGTCGTACTCACTGCGGCCGCTGGCTACCAGCTTAGCCGGCACCACATTATATTCGTCTATCAGCACATGCGCAATGGAGGTAGCCCTTGCCGTGCTCAATGCCCAGTTGTCTTCATACATTTTGGTGTGTATAGGTAGACTATCAGTATGCCCTTCAATATCAATGTTTATGTCCTTATTCGTATTAAGTACGCTTGCCACTTTTGACAGCGCGTCCTTACCCTTTGGATTTACCACAGCACTGCCTGAAGGGAAAAGCAGGCCCTCCTGCATGCTAATATACACACGGCCATTTTTCATAGTTACTGTAAGTTCATTACTATTAAAACCAGTTAGTGCATCGGCTATCTTTTTACGCAGAGCTTCAGTGGCTTTTTGCTGCTGATCTATCAGTGCCTGCAGTTGCTCCATACGCCTGCGCTGCTCTGCTATCTGCGCGTTAGTGCTGCTCAGCTGAGCATTGGTAGTGGTGAGCTGCCTGCGTGTATTCCTGTTTTCATTGCCAAGATCGCTTATCTGGCTGTTCAGTTCATAAATAGTGGTTTCGGCAGCGCTGATGCTGTCCTTAAGGCGCGCTATGCGCCTGTCGCGGTTTGCGATGTCTACACCAAGACTGCCAACATTGTTTTCCAGCTCGCTTATCGTGCCATGAAGTTTTTTCACAAGCTCCTTTTCGTCGTCAAGCCGCTTATTCAGGTCCAGGTTGCTTGCGTGCTCCTGGTCTGCCCTGTTTTTTTCGTCCAGGTAGCGTTTTTTAGACACGATGCAAGATGCAAACAACATGGAGGAAAAACCTATACAGGCGATCGAAACAACTACTTTTCTCATAACTAACCGGTTTTAGACTATTAGGTCCGAAAGTACAGACATTTGCAGTCGACCCGAAAATGAGTTATTAACATGGCGGTGAATAACTAGATTAATTGATAAGTGACAAGTGGTAAGTGATACGAAGCAGGTTGGGATTGCACAAATGTGGCGTATTGGAGAACGGCAGCATTAAAATTAAAAAACAGGCTATCCGGGGGGGACAGCCTGCAAAATTGTTGTAGTTATCAGTTATTAATTACCTGCAGTAGAATTGTTCATGAGGTCCATCAGCTCATCCAGCTTCGGCTCAAGTATAATTTCTGTGCGGCGGTTTTGTGCACGGCCATCGGGAGTGCTGTTTGATGCAATAGGCATATAGCTGCTACGTCCGCTTGCTATCAGCTTTGCCGGTGTTACTTTATAGTCATCTATGAGTACATGAGCTATAGATGTTGCACGGGCTGTGCTGAGTGCCCAGTTGTCGGCATAGGTTTTAGTGTGGATCGCAATACTGTCTGTATGCCCTTCGATATCGATATTCACATCTGAATTGTTATTCAATACGGCCGCAACCTTGGAAAGTGCGCTTTTTCCTTTAGGATTCACAACTGCGCTGCCCGATGGGAACAGCAGGCTTTCCTGCATGCTGATATATACCTTACCATTCTTCATAGTAACGGTAAGCTCGCTGCTATTGAAACCAACCAGTGCGTCAGAAATCTTCTTTTTCAGGTCGGCGGTTGCTTTCTGCTGCTGATCTATGAACGACTGCATACGCTGGATGCGTTTGCGCTGAGCATCTATCTGGTCCTTGGTCATATTCAGCTCGCTGTTTGTTTTATACAGTTCATTTTCCGCATTGGCATTTGCACTGCTGAGCGAATTAAGCTTCCCGTGAAGCATATTTACAGTATCCCCTAGCCTGCTGATGCGGCCATTCAGAGCCATATTGTCTTTTTCAGCCAGGGTTGCTTTATCCCTTTGAAACACATATCTTTTCTTTGAGACACAGGATGTAAGCAGAAAAGCCATCAGGCAAATACTCATAATCTTCGTAATCGTGGTTTTCATGGCGTTTGTTTTTATCAAGGGTGTTAAAAACTATGCCAACCACGTCAATAGAGCAGCGGCATGATAGCGTTTTGCAAGGTTTAAAACCAGTTAATATCATAAACTGAATTGGTACATTTACCCTGTTTTTTCACCTGAATAGCGTTACCAACGTATCATTTAATTAGGTACATTTGTCAGGCTTAAATAATATTATTTAGAATGAAGAAATTCATCACGTTGGCTTTAATGGCCGCTCCCCTGCTGGTAAATGCGCAGGACGACCTTGTAAAAAAGCTGGAATCCAATCATAGTTACGTTACCACCCCTAATGCTCCTACCAAAAAGGAGGAGACAAAGGACCCGGGAAAGAAATACATATTCAACGATATCATAGACCTGGAACATACAACTGTAAGGAACCAGGCCAGCTCGGGAACCTGCTGGAGCTATTCAACCAACTCATTCCTTGAAAGTGAGATGATGCGAATGGGCAAGGAGCCGATAGAGCTCTCGCAGATATTCAGCGCGCACTGTGTGTACCTGGAGAAGGCAGAAGCTTATGTGCGCATGCACGGCTCAGTAGCATGGGGTGATGGCGGTGAATGCCACGATGTACTGAATATGTATGCAAAATATGGAGCTATACCACAAGAGGTGTACACTGGCCTGCAGTACGGTACTACAAAGAATAAGTTTGCAGAAATGATGGCCATACTTAAATCTATGCTGGATGCCGTGGTTTCTAACCCCAACGGTAAGCTTACACCATCGTGGAAAAGGGCTTACGAAGATGTGCTGAACTCTTACCTGGGTGAGATACCTGGCCGTTTCAGGTTTGACAATAAATGGTATACCCCAAAGTCATTTGCAGAGCAGCGGGTAGGTATTCATCCTGAGGACTATGTAGAAATATCATCATTCATCAGCGATCCGCCTTACAAAAAGATGATGCTGATGGTGCCGGATAACTGGTCTTTCCAGAGAGTGTATAATGTGCAGATGGAAGACCTGACCGATATTATTGATAATGCACTTAATAAGGGTTTTACTGTCGCCTGGGCTACCGATGTTAGCGAAAAGTCATTCAGCTGGAAAAACGGTGTGGCTTACGTGCCTGAAAAAGACTACGATGATATGGACGACTCTGAAAAGAAGTACATGTTCAATGGTCCAAAGGATGAGCGCATCATTACCCCTGAGCTTCGCCAGAGGGCTTTTGACAGTTACGAAACTACGGATGATCATGGTATGCATATAGTAGGCATGGCTGAAGACCAGAATGGCCGTAAATATTACAAAGTGAAAAACTCATGGGGCGACAAAAACGACTATAAAGGTTTCATTTATGTTACCCGTAACTATGTACGTTACAAAACCACCGCCATATTGCTACACAAAAACGGAGTACCAGTGACACTAAGGAATAAGATGAATTTTTAAACTCAGGATAAATGTAAAAATTGAGAGAGGCTGCCTGATGGCAGCCTCTCTCAATTTAGCCTATTAAGGCAGTCCTCCATTCGCACCAATATTGATATTCATTCCCAACTACATTTCAATTGAAACCATTAAAAACATCGCAATTTCTCGTCACTCGAATCTAAACTAACAACCGCTACAGCGCGAACGAAACATAACAATTATACAATACTCGGCAAAACTAAAAAATGTAACTTTAGAAATTAACTACCAAATAGTTAAATATACAAAAATATCACATAATGAAGAAATTTATTACCATTTCCCTGATAGCAATAATTGTTGATTGCATTTTTGCGTGTACACACCCGCGCCAGATTGGTATAGTAGCTAAAACCGTCGATTCTAACAGCAATAACGGCAATACCCAGGAGCAGGATCAAGTGGACACCTCAGTATGTTTTCAGCGTGATGTACTGCCTATTTTCACGGCTTATTGTGCCATGAGTGGTTGCCACGATGCTATATCGTCTAAGAATGGCTATATTCTCACTTCTTATTCCACGATAGTACTTAAAGGATTGGTAAAAGGAAACGCATCAGGAAGCAAACTATATAAAGAGTGTATCAATGGTAAAATGCCCAAGTCTCCTATTCCTCATCTGGACAGCACACAGCTAAGTTTCATAAGCAGGTGGATAAATATGGGTGCGCCCAACGATACCAACTGCGCGGTAAATTGTGACACGACAAAGTTCACGTACAGTGCTGCTATAGTACCCATTCTTCGCAATTATTGTTATTCCTGCCATTCCACTGCATCTGCAAGTAGTTCTGGCGGCGGCACTATACTGGATACTTATAGTGGTTTATTGGCTCAGGCTCAGAACGGAAAACTGCTGAGCGATCTGCAGCACTCTTCCGGCAGCAATTTTATGCCGCTGGGTGCCGAGCAACTTTCGTCCTGTAAGATCAGGCAGGTAGAGAAATGGATCGCAGCTGGATCGCAGAATAACTAGAACCTTACCGGGGGATATCTGGAATTTTTAATGAACAAGCATCAAATATCATGAGCGAATACTTGCGAATCGTGTTACTAAAAGAGTATTAGAGAAGATCGGAATCACATTTCAAAGCAGTTAGAACACCAAAAATGGAGGCTGCCCGAAAGCAGCCTCCATTTAACTTATTAACCTATTCAACCTATTAACCCAACTCCCCGACCATTTCCCTAGGCACTACCCATTCGTCAAACTGCTCTGAGGTTACATAGCCCAGATCTATGGCGGTTTGTTTCAGCGTTTTACCTTGTTTGTGTGCGGTCTGTGCTATTTCAGCTGCTTTATAATACCCTATTTTGGTATTAAGTGCAGTTACCAGCATCAGAGAGTTATTTACGTGTTGCTGTATGTTTGCCTCAATTGGTTCCAGACCTTCGGCGCACTTATCATTGAATGATACACAACCGTCGCCTATCAGGCGGGCGCTGTGCAGGAAGTTGTATATCATTACCGGCTTGAACACGTTCAGTTCAAAATGGCCCGTTGCACCACCTATGCTTATGGCTACATCGTTGCCCATTACCTGCGCAGCTATCATAGTGAGTGCTTCGCACTGTGTAGGATTCACTTTACCTGGCATTATCGATGAGCCCGGCTCGTTATCTGGTATATGCAGCTCACCTATACCGGCACGTGGGCCTGAGCTGAGCATACGAATGTCGTTCGCTATTTTCATCAGGCTTACAGCAACCATCTTCAATGCGCCGTGTGTTTCTACAATTGCATCGTGTGCGGCAAGACTCTCAAATTTATTCTCTGCAGTAATGAATGGCAAGCCTGTAAGCTTTGCAATGTTCTCAGCCACTTTCACCGAGTAGCCTTTTGGAGTATTAAGGCCGGTACCTACAGCAGTGCCACCCAGTGCAAGCTCGCTCAGGTGGGCCAATGAGTTATTTATAGCACGCAGGCCATGGTCCAGTTGCGATACATAGCCGCTAAGCTCCTGCCCTACCGTAAGTGGTGTGGCATCCATAAAGTGGGTACGCCCTATTTTCACCACGTGCATATATTGTTTCGACTTTGCAGCAAGCGTATCACGCAGTTTCTTTATGCCGGGTATAGTTACATCCACCAGTATCTTGTATGCCGCAATGTGCATTGCCGTAGGGAAAGTATCGTTCGACGATTGCGATTTGTTCACATCATCATTAGGTGCCAGGAATTTTTCTTTGTCGGTAAGCTGGCCACCATTGAGCACATGGCCACGGTACGCGATCACCTCATTCACGTTCATATTAGATTGCGTACCAGACCCTGTCTGCCACACTACCAGTGGAAACTCATTATGCAGTTTACCTTCCAGTATCTCGTCACACACCTTGCCTATCATATCGCACTTGTCCTGAGGCAGTACGCCAAGCTCCGTGTTGGTGATGGCAGCTGCCTTTTTGAGGTAGGCAAATGCCGCAATGATCTCCTTAGGCATCCTGTTGATGTCCTGTGCAATTTTAAAATTATCTATTGAGCGTTGTGTCTGTGCGCCAAAATACGCTGCTACAGGCACCTTTACTTCGCCCATAGTGTCTTTCTCTATACGAAAATCCATTGTTTTGAACATTTAGTTGATTCGGCGGCAAAGGTAATCTCTGTACCGCAATTTTCTATTGGCTTATGTATAATGATTTAGCGCTGATGATCTGCACCTCATAAACACTGCTGTTACATCAGAGCCAGGTCTCATGATTTTGATTTTCAACTTTCAATCAGTAACTTCGACCCCAAATAGTAAACTTTACATGAAATTCTCCGCTACTATATTCATTACATTGGCAATTGCAATCATTGTTTCCCTGGCATCCTGCACAAAGTCATATACCTGCCATTGCAATATTGTATATAGCGGCACACCCGGTCTTCCTGATAGTTCTGTACAGGAATATACCATTCATGATACCAAGTCTGGTGCCAAGAGCAAATGCGATGCAGAGTCTGAAAAACATGTGCATGATGGTATACAGTCGGTAGAGACCTGTTACCTTTATTAATAAAATTTTACCAAAAGCACAGGCCGGAAAAGGCTAATTTTGAGCCTGCGTTTTTTCTTATGGATACAGCTTTACCTACCAATAAGACCTCCTCTTTTTACATAAAGCGAGTTATAGGTATTATTTTACTTGTTGCACTTGCAGCCGTTTTTTTCTATTCTGCTTATAGTAAATCAGGGATAAAATTTCAGGTAGCCAAAGGTTTTCCATGGGTTGCCGTGGGTGCCGATGACAATGCCTTTGATAGTTTCCAATGGACTTTCCTGGACATGGGTATCAGCAGTTTCATTGTTACGGGCGTTATTGCCCGCCTTATGATCGGCTTTGAGCTGTTGCTTGGTCTGCTCTTGTTATTTCATATTTATCTCCGGTCCTTTACTTATAAAGCCATTATTGCGGTCCTTTCTGTTTTTATTATATACCTGCTTATTATAATAGTGAAACAAGGCAACTCCGGCAATTGCGGCTGCTTCGGCAATAACGTAGCCATGACACCGCTAAACGCCATCTGGAAGAACCTGGCAATGATGGCGGCCACGCTGGTACTTTGGAAAATATATGATGTAAAACCTTACAAAAACCAGGAATACATATCCCTTGTGTTAGGCGCTGTTGCATTCTGCATGCCGTTTGTGGCTAACCCCATGTTTGTAGGTACCGATCCTGACAAACCAAAGACGGCCACTACCATCGATCTGAATCCACTTTACAAATACGAGCCTGCACCGACAGTAGACCTTAGGAAGGGTAAGCATATTGTTGCATTTATGAGCCTTACCTGCCCGCACTGCAAAAAAGCGGCATACCTGATGCAGATCATTCACCATGAGCATCCGGATATTCCATTGTACATAGTGCTTGACGGGCCAGACACATTCCAGAAGAAATTTTTTGAAGAAACGCACGCAGACAGCGTACCGCACCTCTACTATCGTCATGAAGATGATTTTATTAAGATGGCCGGCCCTAGTGTGCCTTCCATACTATGGATAAATAATGGCGTAGTGGAATACAAGAGCACGTGGGCTTACTACCAGCTTGATCCCCGCTTTATGGAGCAATGGCTGAAGAAATAAGTTTTTCTCGTATCTTTAGTCAAAGCTGATTTATGAAGAAGTTATTGTTTTCTGCGCTCCTACTTTTGGGTATAGTTCTAACGTTCTCTTCCTGCTACCGCACAGACTGGTCGTGTAGCTGTTACACCATTTCACACGATACTCTTACCAACCGGAGGTATTGGGATCTCGGAAAAATTTAGGCGTCGAAGGCTGGAGATATATGCCGTTCGCATAAAGACGTTGCGGCTGATACCTGCTATGTAGAGGGATATAAGTAATTGCCATTATGCACCTTATGAAAAAGATAGCAAGCTGCCTTTTGCTGCTTTTCAATTATATCATTTGTTTTGGCCAGGGCCATGACACGGTGCACCTTTACTTTCCGCTTGATAAAATGCAGCTCACCGAACGATCTACAAAAATTATAGATAGTCTGATAGCTAACAACTGGATGGAGCATGACAAACGGATAACCGTATTGGGCTATTCGGACTACCTCGGCAGTGATGACTACGGTAAGGCTATTTCTGCAGCACGGGCGAAGAATGTAGAGGATTACTTGGTTATTGCCGGTATTGATAAAAAGGACATTACTCGTTGCGTAGGCAAAGGGAAAATAAACCGGGCCGGGAAAAATGAAAAGACAGGCAATTCAATAGACCGCAAAGTGGATCTCATTTTTGATGCCCGCATTGATACACCTGAAGACAAAAAATTTGTTTACTATCTCACCAATCTTAAGCCGGAAGAATCACTCGCGCTTAAAAATATAGAATTCTACCAGGGCTCACTCCGCATAAAGCCCGAATCGTTGCCCTGGTTGAAAATCGTATCTGACTACCTTTATGATCACAAGAATATTGTCTTTCAACTTGAGGGACATGTATGCTGTATAGGACCGATACTTGGCATAGACGAGCATTATGATGATGGAACTTTATCGCAAAAGCGTGCCCAGGAAATTGCGGATACGCTGGGGGCTAGGGGTATAGATATAAGCAGGATAAAGGGAGCTATAGGTATGGGCAACGGCTACGCAATAGCCTGGCCAGAAGTATCGTCGCAAGATCAGCAGGCGAACAGGCGGGTAGAAATAAGAGTAATAAGTAGATAAACTGTTACTAACCACCCAACCTGCCCAGCGTAAACGGGTCCGGATAAAAAAGCCATTTATGGATTCGAATAATTGTGAGGAGCCCTCCTGAAAGGGCAAAGCCGGTATGCGAAATATATCCATAGGGTGGCAATTGGTATAGGCTATCATACTATTGAGACATTAATAAATTACCTTTGCCGCCATGGCAAGCGCAAACGACATAGAAGACGTATGGGACGATGAGGACCCCGAAGGTGAAGTAACCGAAAGCAATGAGGACCCGGTTGAGCGCCTCCGTATCATCACAGATAAGCGGCAGGAGCCATTACGCATCGACAAGTTCATTATGAACAAGCTTGAGGGTGCTACGCGTAATAAAGTGCAGCAGATCATAGAAGAAGGCTTCCTTCTTGTAAATAACGAGGTTGTAAAAAGCAATTACCGGGTACGGCCAAACGATACTATTGTTATTTTCGAAACCCGCCGGCCTGAAAGCCAGGAAGTAATACCCGAGAATATTCCACTGAACATACACTATGAGGACGATGCCCTGATGGTGGTCAATAAACCGGCCGGCATGGTGGTGCATCCAGGTTGTGGCAATTATACCGGCACGCTGGTTAACGGTCTTTCTTACTATTTGCAGCAGGAACAGGTGGACCTTGAAAACCTTTCGCGGGTGGGCCTCGTTCACCGTATTGATAAAGATACTTCAGGCCTGGTGGTTATTGGTAAGAAGGAAGAAGCCATGAGCCTGCTTGCAGCCCAGTTTAAAAAACATACAGTACACCGCCGTTATATAGCACTTGTGTGGGGCGACCTGGCAGAAGATGAAGGGACCATCCAGGTGCACATCGGTCGCAATCTGCGATTCCGAAAGATAATGGATGCTTTCCCTGATGGAGACTATGGCAAAGACGCAATAACACACTACAAAGTGCTGGAGCGTTTCAACTATGTGACGCTGGTAGAGCTGCGGCTGGAAACCGGCCGCACACACCAGATACGTGTGCATATGAAGTATATTGGCCATCCCTTGTTTAATGATGCTACCTACGGTGGCGATCGTATTGTGAAGGGAACAGTCTTTAATAAATACAAGCAGTTTATCGATAATTGCTTCACCATACTCAGGCGGCAGGCGCTGCACGCAAAGGAGCTCGGCTTCACCCATCCCGTTACCAATGAATGGATACAATTCGATTCTGAGGTGCCAACAGATATTGCCGAAGTACTTGACAAATGGAGGGCTTATACCGGAGGAATGACAAAACAGCTGAGGCAGAAGCTGGATAATGTGTAATAGTAATATACACGAAAACCCTACTTCTGCTTGGTGCGACGCATATATTCCAATATCTTTTGATTGCGGATCTTATCTTCGGCGGCTTCTTCCCTGAGCTCGCGCTTTGTTGCCTTTTTCAGCCGACGCTTTTCTCGCTTTCCATTAGTTTTTCTGCGCTCTCTTTTTTCCTGGCGCGCCTCTTTACGAACAGCACGGTCTTCAGCCCTTTTATAAGACACTTGCCCTATTGCCGGGTTATCTATCGCCAACACTAAAAGAAAGAATATAAAAAGAAAGCACTTGTTCACGCTGCTATTAAATTTTGCCTATTACTATTTGCTGCCTATTGATGAACAAATACCTTGCCCGCAAATTTAATTAAAAGAACATGAACCACTATTAAGAACAGGACCGGAAACGGCTGGTTATATGCTATGGGCTGAATTTTAACTATTCAACTTTTGCTTTCTCTGCTGTTTTATTGGCTGCACGTATCTCAGCATTTGCTTTCCGTTCATTTTTATGCTGCTTCATCACCCGTCTGTCGTCCTTTACTTTTCGCTTGTATAGCTTTAGTTGCGCTTTGTCGTACTCATAGAGTTCTTTGTCAGCCTTCTTTTCCAGCTTGTCTTCCCTTTTGGTTTTTACCTGTTCCTGCGCCAGTAAACAAGTAGCGCTTAAGGATGCAATCAAAATGAATGTAACAGACTGTTTTATCATACGTGTTCATTTAGTACACACTAATGTACTACAATTCACCCATGCACAACTCTATCCGACCGTGTTCTCAATCAGCGTTATCAGAAGAAAACCGGAGGTACATTAATTTTCGACTAATCCGGCAACTTCGCGGCCGCATGCATACACTGTATGTAGTGCATCACAGCGTTGGCGCTGTCGGCGCTGAAAGTGCGCTCATAGCCGGCCAGACTGAATTTGACTATCTTTTTGGTAGTAAAGTCTTTGATAGTGGCCTTATTTATCGGAAAGAAAATTGTTCTTATGGCCTCCGCCTTATCATCAGTAATATCGTGATTTATTGCAACTGTATCGGAAACCAAAACGCTCTTATCGCTAAATTCAACAACCATGTTTTTCTCTGTCTTTTCCACAGCTTTTCCGTTTGCGCCCTTTGTGTACAAAGCATCCACTGGTCCTCCTACCACTCTAAGGATCAAAAAGAAATTATCATAGCCATCATTTTCCGGATTATTATCCAGGCTGCGAGTCACCCTTACAGAAGGCAGTTTTTTTTCATTGTATGGAGAAAAATAATTGCGCTGGAAGGTGTCTTCCGACATTTCCTTCTTGATTTGCTTACAAAAATCCTGCCCGTTGGCGCATTGTACAAATACGGTTGCAAGCAATAATAGTACTACCCTCATAAGTCTTAAAATAATGATCCAAACATACAATAATCCAAAATAAAATTTATCAGTATTTTGTACCAAATCTGGTTGATGAGCAGAACACGAAGTGCGTTACTATATATTGTCCCATTCATTTGCCTTATTGCCGTCGGGTGGTTTACGTTTCAGGCAGGCAAGCTACTACAGCCCCCTATTGTTACACTCGTCCCAACACATGACCAGGCAAGTGGACAATTGCTGCAAAGCATAAAGGAATCGTTTTATCATCCTCTTGCAATTTTCATTCTGCAGTTGCTGCTTATTATAGTTGCGTCACAACTGTGTGGGTACCTCGTCAAAAAAATTGGTCAGCCCGCTGTGATGGGTGAGATCATAGCAGGGATTCTGCTTGGCCCGTCTCTAATGGGCTCCCTACTACCGCATTTCAGCGCCTTTGTATTCCCCAAAGCATCCCTCGGCAACTTACAGATACTCAGCCAGGTAGGTCTCATCCTGTTTATGTTCGTCATTGGCATGGAGCTGGACAGGAGCACGCTTAAAAGTAAGGCAAGCACCGCATTGTTCATCAGCTATTTCAGCATTATCATTCCCTTTGCACTGGGCCTCGGACTTTCGTACCCACTGTACCAGCGTTTTGCACCTGCCGGTATTCCATTTTATGCGTTCTCACTTTTCATTGGCATTACTTTAAGCATTACCGCATTTCCAGTACTGGCACGCATTATCCGCGAGCGCAACCTTACTAATACAAAACTCGGTGTCATGTCTATAACTGCGGCTGCCATTGGCGATGTAGTGGCGTGGTGCATGCTTGCTTTCATTATTGCTATCGCAAAGGCCGGCTCTGTTACTTCTTCCATATACACCATCATTGCAGCCATTGCCTATGCCGCAGCTATGCTATATATCGTAAAACCATTGCTTGCTAAAATGGTAATGAAAAGCAGTGATGCTACTATGAAGAGATCAGTTATGGCAGTAATATTTTCGGTATTGCTGTTAAGTGCGTACTGCTGCGAAGTCATAGGCATCCACGCGTTGTTCGGGGCCTTCCTGGCGGGAGCCATTATGCCTGCCGACCAGCATTTCAGGGAGACATTTATCAATAAAATAGAGGACGTTGCCCTGGTGTTGCTACTACCCTTATTCTTCGTATTCACAGGACTAAGAACACAGGTCGGCCTGCTGAATGATCCATCGCTTTGGGGTACTTGCTGCCTTATTATTTTTGTGGCCGTAGCCGGAAAATTCGGGGGCAGCGCACTCGCAGCGCGCATATCTGGCGAAACTATGAAAGAGAGCCTGTCAATTGGCGCTTTGATGAATACACGTGGACTTGTAGAATTGGTAGTGCTCAATATCGGCTACGACCTGCATATCCTTTCGCCACAAATATTTACAATGATGGTGCTTATGGCCCTTGCGACTACCTTTATGACCATCCCTGCAATAAATCTCATCAACCGGATCTACAAATAACTGACCTAAAGCCACTCCGTAAATTTCCAGAAATAGGGCACGGACTCCTACTCAACTTATCACTTATCAACTTAATCTACCATTCACTCTGCGTCGGGTTATTCCGTGTGGTGGAGAGCCCTGGCAATGTGAGACCAAACCTGATGCCGGAGTTGCGGCCCAAATTGCTGTCCCACGACTGTACGAAGTCTATCCTCAGTATCCTTACCAGCTTCCAACCTATGTTATCTATGCCTATAAAAGCCTCGGTGTAATAGTTATTCTGTCGTGCATAAAATGCATTCCCACCTAGTACCAGGTAATATCGCGCCTGACGCAGCAGAGGAATTTTGTTGCTCAGCAGCCCATTCAGGTGATATTCTATATGCGCCTCACCATATATAGGTTCTGTATTACTGAAGTCATAATACTGCGCCATCTGAAAGCTCTGGAGATAGGGCGCTGCATACCCTACCCCCCTGCTGCCATACAGATGCATCAGGTCTGGCACTGCCACATAGTTGCTGTTAAGAAAGCCGCCTACTCCTATCTTGTAACTTAATGATCCAAATAGTTTCAGGCGCATATTATCTTGTATCATGAAACGCCACTTATCAAAATCTGATACAATGTTCGCAATGCCGGGTATTCCTTTGGTATAAGTTAGCGTGAACCTGGGCCATGAGCTGCCATTCGCTACCTTATAATCAGGGTATTGGGTATAGGTAAAGCCGGGCTTGTATGAAATGGAGGCATGGAACAATGCAGCGTCATTCACCACCCAGGGTTTGGCCACAGCCGCCAGGTGGGCTGGCAAATTGCTGTCAAACGGTACGGTGCCCCAATTAGTCACTATATAGTTCGACGTATTCTGAAGAGGTATACGATGCTGGTAAGATGCCTTTACAAACCAGCTGAGCCCGTTGCCATAGTTACGCCGCACAAATGCGGTGCCTTCATATCGCTCATATAGCTTGAGATCGTTTCCCTGAAAAAAAAGCGCGGTATAAGTGTTAAACCATGGTAGCACCGGATTTTCCGGGTTGTACTGGAATACGTATTTACCGCCCTCTGCCCCTATCATCCAGTTCCTGTTTAGCCAGTCCCGGTCACGAGTTATATAATATAGTCTGCCTATTGCATTAAAGTGCGTATTACTAAATCCGTAGCGTACTGCCACATCACCATACAGGTATTGGCCGGTATCTACTATATGCCGCCAGCTTATTTTTGGGGCTACATTAAAGCCTTCTACTACGTTATAGTTGATAATATTTGGCTCACCAAGCCCCAAAAGCAGGCTGTTGATGGAGTAGGTGTTCTTATGCTCATGTGTACTATAAGTATAACCGGATAATGCGAAACCCACCGGTTTAAATTTATTTGCCTTTCTCCTTAGTGAGTCCCTGTGCTCCGGCGTATTGAATCTTTTGTTCAGGCTGTCCTTCATCACGAAATCCCTTGCCTCATCGTGCTCCAGCGGTATTGGCCTGCTTTTCCAATAAGATGTATCCTTTTTATTGGCCGTCTTATCATAGGTACTGATCACCTTGCCAGCAAACACCGAATCCGGGATCGGCATATTTACCTTCTGGTTATTATATACCGTTACTCCACTGGCAGTAACATCAAATCCCAGCAGGTTTACAGTGAAGTAGATCAGCTGGTTCTTTATAACCCAGGTATCTTTCTCCAGCGGCACATACACCTGGTCCACTTTCAGCGTGTCCACTATGTCCATACCCGATTGTTTGGCCAGTGCCAGGTTCAGGCTATGTATAGCCCATTCATCTTCTACTATATATATGGTACCATTAAAGCAGGGCTCATAGGCGCGTTTCTGAATTACCTGTATCTTATTTATTGTCCTGCCCTGCTCTTCAAATTGCCCAAGCAACTTGTATTTATAATAGTTTAGCGCATTATCGCTCACCGGCGAGATAAAGCCCCGGGAGTTATTTTGAAAAATATTTACATCATTTTCGTAAAAGGTGATCACCGACGGAAATTGGGAAAAACCCAGTCCGCTATTGTTACCACTCTCGTGTACAGAATGGATGACAGTCTTCTGCTTTTTACCATTTGTATAATAGTCAGCTTCCTCCTCTGTAAGATATAGCACACCTTTACCCACACTATCTATTGCATCGGTTTCATCCTTTATTTTCTGCCCCATTATCTTTTGTGGCATCTTGCGCGACTTCGCTACACCCTTTAGGTATATCGATGCCTGGAACGAATTGACCTGGTCCAGGTGAAACTTCCTTCTTTTTATTGCGTTGCGAATGATGGCGTAGGCGGGGTCTTCAGCCGATGCGCGCACTACCACCTCCTTTATGTCTAGTGCCTCGTCTTTCAACACAAACACATGCTCCAATACCTCATTGCCGTTTATAGTAAGGTTAAAGGTGGCAGGCCTGAAACCTACATACTGACAAATAACCTTATATAATCCAGGCGATACAGGTAGCTCGTATTCTCCTTTTCCATTGGCACTTACACCAATAGTAGTTCCCTGCAGGTATATAGTTGCATAAGGCAATGTCACGCCTTTCTCGTCGGTCACTTTTCCTTTCAGCACCCCAGCCATAAGAGATGCAGAAATACCCAGCATTAGAATTGAAAGTAAGTACAGGAATTTAGTCATAAATGAAATAGAAGCATCAGCAACTTTATCGTTGCAAGAAAAGAAATGTTACAAGTTTTTCGAAAATATATAATTATGCCTGCAACAATGTAGCTCAATGAGCAGATCCCTTCGCAGTCCGCACTCCGCCTACAACCTACTATCCATCACTTCCGACTAAAAAGACCATGCATCTGTGCGTCTATTTTACGCACCACGTCCGCCAGGTCTTCTTCTTTGTCAGCAAAGTTGCAGTTATCTACATCTATTACAAGAAGCGGGCCATCAGTATATTTATCTATCCATTTGTTATAAAACCCATTCAGCCTTTTCAGATAATCCAGCCTTATGTTCTCTTCGTAGTCGCGACCGCGCTTTTGTATCTGGTCCACCAGTGTAGGCAAGGATGCCTTCAGGTAAATGAGCAGATCTGGTGGTTTTATCAGAGGTTTCAGGTTCTCAAAAAACGATGTATAGTTCTCAAAATCGCGCTTGGTCATAAGGCCCATATCAAACAGGTTGGGCGCAAAAATGTAAGCATCCTCAAAAATTGTACGATCCTGTATCACGGTATGTATTCCGTTCCGTATATCTATAAGGTTCTTTATACGGTGGTTCAGAAAATATATCTGCAGGTTAAAAGACCAACGTGGCATATCCTCGTAAAAATCTACCAGGTAGGGATTGTGTTCAATATCTTCAAAATGTGGTTCCCATTTATAGTGCTTAGCCAGCATACCTGTTAACGTGGTCTTACCGGAACCTATGTTCCCCGCTATTGCTATATGCTTCGTGGTATTCTTTGTAGGCATGCTGGATATAATTCAAAAGTAAAAATTCGAAAAAAATGAAGCCGATAATTCTCAGCGTATAAAGGTAATGCGTAAATTATTAAAGCCCTTTAGGCGTTTGGGATATAATAATTAATACCTATCCTCTTCCTTGCCCCTTCTATAGTTATTGATGCACTTGCCCGGGCCTTCTCTGCACCGGCTTTCAGTATAGCCCTGATCTTTGTCTCGTCCTTTTGTAGCTCACTAGCATGCTCGCGTATAGGGCGCACAAAGGCGGCCATATCTTCGGCCAGCTGTTTTTTCATATCGCCATAGCGGATATTGCAACTATTAAAGGCATTGCGGAAAGTGTCGGTTGTTTCTGGCTTCGATGTGAGCTGCATCAGCAGGAAAAGATTCTGTATATAATCCGGCATTTCAGCGTTAGGTTCAGTCGGGCCCGCATCCGTCTTTGCCTTCATTATTTTCTTCTTTATCGTATCGTCATCATCGCTCAGGTATATAGTCGCATTCACATTCTCGCTCTTGCTCATCTTCCCCACTCCATCCAAGCTCATTATTTTTACAGCATCAGCATTAAACCTGAATACCTGCGGCTCCGGAAAAAATTCACCATAGCGTGTATTAAAGCGGTGTGCAAAATTACGGGCCATTTCCAGGTGCTGCTCCTGGTCTTTACCTACAGGCACCTTTACTGCACGGTGTATAAGTATATCTGCAGCCATCAGTACCGGGTAGGTAAGCAAGCCGGCATTTACATTCTCCGGCTGGCTGCGCACCTTTTCTTTGAAGGTAGGCACCTTCTCCAGCTCTCCCACATACGCCATCATATTCAGCATCAGGTATAGCTCAGGTATCTCCGGCACATCGCTTTGTGCATATAAGGCTACTTTTTCCGGGTCTAGTCCGCTGGCTATGTTTTCCGCCACTACCCGGAACACATTTTGTTTCAGATCTTTCGGGTCGGGATGCGTGGTCAGGGAGTGATAGTCTGCTACAAAAAAGTAACAATCATATCCCTCCTGCATTTTTATATAATTCTGTATAGCGCCAAAATAATTACCAAGATGCAAATGCCCTGTGGAGCGTATGCCGCTAACAACAATCTCTTTACTCATGCCGCAAAGATAATGGCTCAACCCCTTTGTTGTCTCATTTTTATCACCTTTGCACCTGGCTCTTTTTCATAGGCTTCCCCGGGGCAAATAACCGTTCCTTTACGTAGCAACAAAATTTCCTCTCACACAAAAAGTCAGGATTTTTGTTTAGATCGCGCATGTTTTCTGATCTCGTCGCAATAAATAAAATACTAGGAGCCATCTGAAACTAGCGTTCATACCAGTATTTGTATATTTTTGTTTCATGCGGGCATTGCTAACCTTCATATTGTTTTTCACATCATTACTATGCTCCCAAGTGCGTGCAGACACGCATTCAGATAGTGTGCTACATCGTATCCTAAAGATCAAAAATGACACAGCACGGCTGGATTCTATGTATCGTTACGGACGAGCATTGAGACACAAGCACCCTAAAGAAGCAATTATAGTTGGTGAAACGCTGCTGGATGAAGCAAACAGTCTGCATAACCTGCCAAGAGCTGAGCGGGCAAATTTCCTCCTGGCCACCTGTTATTACGAGCTCCATGATTTTGATCAGAGCATAAAATATTACCTCGACGAGCTGCGAATAGAAAAAGAGCTAAAACAATACGACCGGCAAATTCGCACCATGCACGACATGGGCATCATTTACGATATAACCCATGACCTGGAGAACGAAAAGAAATACGTGATCGAGTGCCTGCAAATATGCGAACAGCATAAAAATGAAAAAGAGGTATGGAGCCAGCGCACCTACCTGCTGGATAATCTGGCTACTATATATAAAAAGGAAGAAAAACTTGATACGGCTATAAAAATATACCAGCAGGTAATAGAGCTAGCCAGGAAAGCTGATGATACAGACCAGCAGGTAAGCTCGCTCGCAAACATGGCGATTGCACTGAAGAGCAACAAAGATTACCAGCGCTCGCTCACCGCATATAACGATGCGCTATCCCTGCTCGATACAGTGCGTGGCGCAGATGGCTATGCGGTAATACTGGACAACATGGCCGTACTTTTTTACAATATGGGTGATATGCCCCGTAGCGAGCAATATGCGCTCAGGGCGCTGAATCTCTCAAGGCTTATGAACAATATTGACCTGAAAAGAGATGCTTATGAAACCCTTAAAAACGTATACATAAAGCAAAAAAGATTCGAAGAGGCTGTAGACTACTTTTCGAAATGGAGCGATATCAAAGACACATTGTTCAATGATGAATAGTCGGCCAAAGTCAAAGAGTTACAGGCAAAATATGACTGGGAGTCAAAAAACAAACAGATTGCGGCCCAGGATGCCAAGCTGATCGTTAATAAGAAAATAAACCTCTTTTTCGCGCTCACTGCCGTGCTGCTGGGAATCATTGCCATTCTTGCTACGCTCAACCGCCGGAGAAAAAAGCACCTTGACGAACAGAAGACCATGCAGATGCAGCGACAGCTGGAAGTAAAAGATAGAGACAATGAAATTTACCGCCTTAAAAATGTAGAGCTAAAACACAGCAATGAAGAGATCATTCTTCGGAATCATATGATCGAAGAGGAAAAGAAGCGATCAGAAGCCTTGCTTTTAAATATCCTGCCTGAAGAAACAGCAAAAGAGCTGCTCCTAAAAGGGAATGCCATGAGCATTAAGTACGAGCTGGTAACTGTCATGTTCGTAGACTTTGTTGGGTTCACTATTATAGCCGGCCAGCTAAAAGCGGAAGACCTGGTAGAGCGGATACATCACTATTTCAAGTCTTTTGATGCAATAATATTGAAACACGGCCTTGAAAAAATTAAAACGATCGGTGACTCCTACATGTGTGCCGGTGGATTACCCGTAGCCAATACTACAAACCCTGTAGATGTGGTTAAGGCCGCAATTGACATTATAGAATTTGTAAACAGCGAAGAAAGCCGTCACTATTTCGAAGTGCGTGTGGGCATACACAGTGGCCCGGTAGTGGCAGGAGTGGTAGGCATGCACAAATTCCAATACGATATTTGGGGCGATGCCGTTAATGTGGCATCCCGGGTAGAAGAAAACTCATTGCCCGGCCGCATCAATATTTCCGGCACCACCTACGAGCTGGTAAAACATCAATTCAGCTGCGAGCACCGCGGAAAAATACTCGCCAAAAACAAAGGCGAAATGGATATGTATTTCGTAAACGGTAAGATATAGGTTTCCCCCCTACTCTCGCCTCCACACCTTCCGCCAAATCTCCACACAAACAATGCGGGTACACTTTTTATTTACCATTAAGAGTCTCGCGATTTCATGCTTCCAATAGCATTATAATTTGAGCATCTTGATTTTTATTTTTTGACTGTTTATTTTAAAAAGATTTATCTAAAAATAATAATTAGCTTTGCCTAATAATGAACAATAGTCTGCACGAAAACTCACTTAGTGACGTTCATCAAACGATAGACCCGTCTAAAGCCGGTAAGCGCTGGAAAAAAGCCTTTGCTTTCTTTGGTCCGGCTTATCTCGTTAGTGTTGGGTATATGGATCCGGGCAACTGGGCTACTGATATTGCAGGCGGCAGCCAGTTTGGTTACGGACTTATATGGGTATTGCTCATGAGCAATGTCATGGCGCTCTTCCTGCAGTCACTCAGCGCCCGCCTCGGTATAGTTCAGGGCCGCGACCTAGCACAGTGCAGCAGGGAAGTTTACCCGCCAGCTATCAACGTAACACTTTATATTCTCGCTGAAATAGCCATAGCCGCCTGCGATCTTGCAGAGGTTCTGGGCATGGCAATAGGACTGAATCTTCTTTTCGGCCTCCCCATTCTTTGGGGGGTACTCGTTACCCTCCTCGATACTATCCTGCTCCTATATCTGCAAAAGCTGGGTATGCGCAAGCTCGAAGCTTTCATCATTACACTTATTGCGATAATCGGCGGCTGTTTCCTGGTAGAGATGTTCCTCGCCAAGCCCGATCTGCACCAGGTAGTAAAAGGTTTTGTGCCACACCTCCCAAACCATGCCGCTCTATACATTGCTATCGGAATTATAGGTGCCACTGTAATGCCGCACAACCTCTATCTTCATTCCGCCCTTGTGCAAACACGAAAAATAAACCGCAACCATGGCTCCATTATGAAGTCACTGAAAATGAACGCTATAGACAGCGCCCTGGCGCTAAACATAGCATTCCTCGTCAATGCCGCCATTCTCATTCTCGCAGCGGCCGCCTTCTTCAACAGCGGCCACCACGAAATAGCATCCCTCCAGGATGCACACAAACTGCTCTCCCCGCTTCTGGGTAGTAAGTGGGCACCTATTCTTTTTGCAGTGGCACTTATAGCCGCCGGTCAAAGCTCAACAGTCACAGGCACGCTTGCCGGCCAGATCATAATGGAAGGCTATTTACGCCTCAGGATAAACCCTATCGTCCGCCGCCTGATCACGCGCCTACTCGCTATTGTGCCCACATTTATCGTGGTGCTGGTGGCTGGTGATACTATGATTGATCAGCTGCTCATCTTCAGCCAGGTGCTGCTGAGTATGCAGTTGGCCTTCGCGGTCATCCCGCTTATCCACTTTGTCAGCGACCGTAAAAAAATGGGCGTTCATACTATCAGCAATCTTTCTAAAGTATTTGCATGGAGCATAGCCACCCTCATTGTGGCGCTGAACATGAAATTATTCCTTGATAGTGTTGCCGATTGGATGAAGGGAAGCAACATGTGGGTGCAAGGCATCCTTGTACTATTCGTAGTATTGGTAGCCGCACTGCTCCTGATAACTATTATATACCCGCTTATACTCAAACGAAGAGCCAGTAACATTAGTGTACACGGCAATATCCCACACACCCTCAACACTGGCGACATTAAGCCATTCCGCAAAGTAGCCCTAGCTCTTGATTATGGAGATAACGACCTCACCATTATTCACTATGCCATGCGACTCGCAAACCCGGATACCGAACTGGTATTGATACACATTGTGGAAAGTGCATCCGCCCACCTTATGGGTAGCGACGCCGACGACTATGAGGCCCGAAAAGACCAGGACCATTTGAATGAATATGTAAAGCTGATCACAGAAAAAGGCTTTCAAGCCAGCGGTATACTCGGTTATAAAAACCGGTCTGCAGAAATAGCCAGGATAATAAAAGAAACGAACTGCGACCTGCTGGTCATCGGCAGCCACGGCCACAAAGCCGCCCACGACTGGCTCTTCGGAGAAACGATCAATTCCGTTCGACACCTGATAGATATACCGGTATTTATTGCTCGGTAACACGTAAACACTCGCTATGGAAATTCGCCTTTTAGCTTGGTCCCGATGACTTTCGGGATTCATAGCGAAGAAAATTAGGCGGCTGCTAAAAGCACGGACTTACGATTAAAGCTCCCAATGGCCATTCAGCTTCAATACTTTTTCCAGCACATCTCGTACACACCCATTGCCGCCGCCTAGTGGCGAGATATATTTTGAAATCTGCTTTACCTCCGGCACCGCATCACAGGGGCAACACGGCAAGCCCGATACAAGCATAGCCGCATGGTCAGGTATATCATCACCCATATATAGTATTTGATTCAGCTGTACATTTAAGGCTTCTGCCAGTTCCCGCACACACTCATTCTTATCTTCAACACCCAGATGCACCTGCTGTATACCAAGCTTATTCAGCCTGTTCCGCACGGCCTCACTTCGCCCGCCAGATAATACCCACACATTGTAGCCGTTCTTCACCGCAAGTTGCAGCGCATAGCCATCCCTGATATTCATGGTGCGCAGTAGGTGACCTTCTTCGGAAACCAGCAGGTTACCATCAGTCAGCACACCATCTATATCAAATACAAAAGTGGTTATCGGCTTAAAAAGGTCGAGCATCGAACTTGATTTGAAAATCTAAATATTTGAAAATTCGAAGATCACCCTCATCAGGTCCGCTACTACTGAAACAATTTTCAAATTAGAACATTCACAAATTTTGTAATTATTTCTGATTATCCCTCCATTCATACACCCATCCCGACTGGATCATTTCCAAATGTCCTTCGTTGCACTCCTCACGCTTACCCTCAAAATTGGGTATTTCTAGCACCCACTCTATAAGTTCTGTAAAGCGTATCCTGTATATTTTGCTTTCTCCAAAGTCATCGCCGAAACGCTCGTAAAGTTTCATAGCAATATCTTCGTGGTCAGCCCATTTTATTGGTGGTTCGTAATGAGACATATTAAGCTTATTTTTAGGAATATCCAGTGGGCATTCCAAATTTTCAAACTATCAAATTTTCAAATTAACGGCTACTCCCCAAGAAACTGAGTCTGGTCAGGCAATGTAACTTCCAGCATTCCCGAGCCGTTCACCAGTATGCATTGACACCCAAGCCGGGAATTGATCCTCGGGTTCACTGCCCGGTCTATAAAGTCTTCTTCCTTGTCACTGAGTTCAGGTAAAAATTCATCGCCTTTCTCTACATAAAGATGACAGGTGCTGCAGGCACAAACCATACCGCAGTTATGATGTAATTCTATATTATTCTCAAGGGCCACCTCCAGTATACTCTGGTCCGGTGCAATGTTCTCCAGTGTGATAGGTGACAATCCCTTTTGTTCAAAATTAAATTTTATGGTATACATGTACTATTCTGTATCAAATTTGCAGCAAATATAAGGTACCCAAGCACACCCCAACCAGAAAGGTGCTTTTTCTTTTCCGGAAAAGAATAAAATTCTAATGATCCAGGCCGCTACAGCCTCTAACTGTAGCTGCTCGCCTGAAACTCTTTTAAAGGGCTGATGTGCCTTGTATAGATGCTGTAATAGCCTCATAAACCCTTTGCCATTCTGGATGTGCGGTTAGTATTTCTTTTTGTGCGTTTATGGTCACCTCATCATGCCTTGCTGCCGGGCCGGTCTGCAATAATTTTGGCGATGCATGTTTTATTCGGTCAAATGTTTGCTCAATGATAGGTGTCAAAGCGGAAAACGGTAGTTCATTCTCTGCACAGATTTGTTCACATATGCCTAATAAATGATTGACAAAATTGTTGCTGATCACAGCCGAAAGGTGCATCCATTTTCTTTGCTCATACTTCGCTTCAAAGAGCATATCAGTAATACCATGCCCAATTTCCTGCACGTATTGGGCCGCTTTTTTTGTACTGGCTTCCCATCCGCAGGGTATGTTCCTGTGGTCAGGCATGCTATGTTTTAATATAGAGTAAACCGGCCAAAGCACAGCCCGGTCTGCTGCAGCACCTTCTATTATATTTAGGCTCACAGATCCCGCAGTATGCACAAGCATAGTTTTTGCAAAAGCTAATTGTGTTGCCACCTCGTCTAGTGCCGAGTCAGAAACAGCGAGTATGCATACATCTGCTTCATCATCATTTATATCGCTGATCTGGCCATATTTATCTGCCATCAGCGCCTCCGCCAGCTCCCGGGCAGCCGCTGTGTTCCGGCTATACACTCCGGTACAGCGATGCCGTCCTGCCACCAGCCGGTTACCAAAAAACCAGGCTATATTGCCCGTACCTATTATGCTAAAGGTCATGATGCTCTATTTATTAGCTACATAGTAGCCCGACATAATGTTGTGTACCTTTTCCTTCAGGGCCGGTACATCCTCTGTGGTTAGCCCCTTGGTAGGTATAGGCTCCAGGAAGTGAATTCGTATCGGCATTGGCCACGCCCATATTTTCTTGTCTTGTGGCAGTATTTTTCGGGTGTTAAAGATTATTCCCGGCATTATCGGCTTTTGCGCCTTTATAGCAGTAACAAAAGCGCCATCAAAAAAAGCTTGCATCGGCAGGTTTGTCTTATTTCGGGTACCCTCAGGGTACAGGCATAGGTGTATGCCCATATTCAGCGTATCCTGCATCTTCGTAAAACTTTCCCGGCGGCTGTTCTCATTCTTACGGTCCACAATTACTGAGCCGCATTTATAAATGATACCAAAAAGGGGTATCCTCGACATTTCCACCTTGGCTAGCGTTTTATTGGGGCCCGGTATCCACGGCGAAGACACAGGTATATCAGCCAGCGAATTGTGGTTGATAACCACTACGTAATTCTCACCCTTCTTAAAGTTCTTCTTCCCCTTTCTGAACACAGGACAAAATACCAACGGCATATACACACCCATCCACCCCCTGAACACTACATGCAGCGCCCTGGACCTCAATGGGTCCTGCAACAGAGAGATCATCCATATTGGCAGAAACACAACCAGCATGGTGATCACAAAAATGGTCAGTGCATATACAATGAACACATAACCCAATATGTTTTTAATAAACTTCATCCAATCACTTTAACTACCTCGATAAGAACAATTAACTCAACCAACCAACTAACTACTCAACAAATCAACAAATCAACCACTCAACCAACACTCCAATCCACCGGCTTTTCACCTGCTTCTCTAAGCCATGCGTTAGCCTTGCTGAAATGCCTGCACCCAAAGAACCCATTATAAGCTGAAAGTGGCGACGGATGCGCTGCCTTCAACACTTTATGTTTAGCAGTATCGATAAGTGCTTCCTTGTTTTGCGCAAATTTGCCCCAAAGTAAGAAAACTACGTTCGATTTGTCATTGGAAATATGCTTTATCACCTCGTCAGTAAATATATGCCACCCTATCCCGCTGTGCGACATCGGCGTACTTGCCACCACGGTAAGTGATGCATTCAATAATAACACGCCCTGCTTCGCCCATTTTTCAAGGTTTCCTGTGTTTGGAATAGGTATCTCCAGGTCGTCGCGCAGCTCTTTAAAAATATTCACCAGCGATGGCGGCGGCGCTACCCCATCAGGAACCGAGAAACTCAGCCCATGGGCCTGCCCGGGATTATGATAGGGGTCTTGCCCTATTATCACCACCTTTACTTTATCAAACGGAGTATATTCAAAAGCATTAAAGATCTGTTTCCCTGGCGGGTAAATCACTTTACCCGCCTTCTTTTCCTCTTTCAGAAAATGTACGATCTGCTTAAAATATGGCTTTTCAAACTCATCGTTAAGTTCCTGTTTCCAGCTCGATTCGATAGCTACTTCCATTGGTGAAATTTGACAAGGCAAATTAGGAATAATCAATGAATGCATGTCCTTTGCTCTCGTTATCACTCATTCCCTTTGAGCCATATTTTTGCAAATATGCGTATATTCGTAAAAAATAGAGCCATGAATCTGCTCACACTCGATAACAGGCAATATGTAGTAGTTCCCGTAAAAAGTTACGAAGCATTGCAAAAGAAAGCAGCTTTAAAAGCAAAACCGGAAAATGTTTTGTCGGTTGAAGAAGCCAGGGCGCACAGTAAGAAACTGATTAGAAAGTGGGCGGGAGAGAAGTAACCGTTAAACAAACGGTAGCCGACAGCATTGCCTTAATTGCGTGGTACATAGAATCCAAGGGATTGGTTGCTACCGCCGACAAATTTGCGGACGACGTGTATGACTTTTTCATAAAATTGTCAGATTCAAGAAAAACCCACGCCCTTTGCCGAGACCCCGACAGAGCACTTTTCGGGTATAAATGTGTCTCTTACAAGAAAAAGTACACGGTTGTATTTTTAGAAACGCACGAAGATCTCATAATCTGCGAATTCATCCCTTCGAAAAATAGTCACTGGTAATACCTCTTTTAAATTACGCAATCCAGCTGCTTTGAAAATAAGCATTGCCACTGGGCGTAATGAAAGAAAGATGAAGATGATCCCTTCGCTCACACCACCATCAAACTACACCCTCTCAACGCGCTATTGTCCATCCGCCCCAGCACCTCAAAAGTGCCGTCCGGTGCCAGGGTGCCTATATCTTCCGTTTCTATAAAGGAACAGGAGTGCACATTTGCGAGATCTACTACATTAATTCCTCCTGTTCCAGCGGTGGTCACATCGCGCGGATCATTCAGATCTCGCACCAGCACCCGCATCGTGCTGGCACAACTGAATACACCCTCCGCCTTTGCATAGGCCTGCGACAGCAACTCCGTCATCCCATATTCTGAATGTACTTGCTTCAGTTGCCATTGCGTCTTCAGTATCTCGTGCACCTCAGCGCGGGTCATCTCTTCCCGCCTGCCCTTCATGCCGCCCGTTTCCATTACTATGGCATTATTCAGCGCCATAGGAAATGCCGCTGCAAAATCGAGCAAAGCAAACGTAACACCCAGCAGCAGCACCTTGCGGTTGCCTTGTTCCAGCCGCATCATAGTTTCTTTCAGCTTGTTCCATTCGTTTATGTAGTAGCCGTTATCCGCACTAGCGCTTCGTTCCATAAGTGTCTTGGCCATGTGCACCAGCGATGCATTTTTTCGCTCCAGGTAAGACGGCAGTAGGGCCAATATGGTGTAGTCGCTTACATTGCCATAAAACTGTTCAAATCCCTGCAATAAAGATTTTTCATAAATACCCGCATCGGCTACATAGTGTCGTGATGGCGTCTCGCCCGTCGTACCGCTGCTCTCAAAGATCAATTGCGTCGCGGTTTCTGAGCCGGTCATCACCTTATGTGTCTTAAAAAAAGACACCGGCATAAAAGGTATCTGTTGCAAAGACGTTACGTCTTCTGTGTTAATACGTAACGCCTGGCAATATTGACCGTACAACTCATTATTAGCATACTGATACCGAAATACATCCAGCGCTATCGGTTCAAAATTTACAGCATCTGCGGCAAGCACCGATGAGCGATCATTTAACGATGTATTATAAAACACTTTTAATAACTTTGATTATATGAATATCCGGTATCTTTTCGTTTTCGCGCTTATTGCTATGGCTGCATTTTCCTGCCAGAAGCCGAATGAGATGTCAAATATACCACAGATATCTCTATCCTATTTTGTTGCACCTAATGGCTCTAACGCTGTTCGTATTGGTATGGATACTGCAGTCCTCAGTTTTACCATTGCCGATGGCGATGCAGACCTTGGCCGCGATCAGTCAGGAACTGACTATGATATTTATATCCGGGATCTCCGTTCAGGTGATTTTCTGGGCTATTTCTTTCCCGAATTCGATAAAAGCATCGAGAACCCCAAAAAAGGCATTGTAGGCCACTGTGAGTTCCTGTTTTCGCCAGATCTGCTTATTCCTCGCAGCGATACAATTCACATTCAAAACGACACCACCTCATTCGAATTTTATATAGTTGACCGTGCAGGCCACGAAAGCAATCATCTGTTTACCCCGCAGATCATAATGTATAAATAATCCCGATTCATTTCTGCTGGTCAACTTCTTCAATTACCAGTCGCTCAATGAAAAGTTAACAGTAAAACTTTTCCGCTGTGAATAAATAATCCAGTAAATTGCATATTCTTTTTATGCAGGCAATACTTTTTCAGGATATGGGCGTTGTTGCCTACGATGCAGCCTGGGATTACCAGGAGTCATTATTGCAGGCAAACCTGCAGTTGAAGGCACAGTGGTACAACATGCCCGAAACCTCCAGACCGCTGAGTACTGGCACTGTAAATCATTTGCTGTTTTGCGAGCACCCGCACGTCTATACCATAGGCAAAAGCGGTCATATGGAAAATCTGCTCGTAAATGATACCCGGCTCAAAGAGCTGAATGTATCTTTTTTCAGAACCAATCGTGGTGGCGATATCACATATCACGGCCCCGGCCAGGTGGTCGGCTACCCTATTCTCGATCTTGAGCTTTTTGTCACTGACCTCGGCAAATACATGCGCAATCTTGAAGAAGCAATAATTCGCACCATAGCCCACTACGGCATTATAGGTGGCAGATTTCCCGGCTCTACAGGTGTATGGCTCGATTCGGACATCAAAGGCAAAGCCCGCAAAATATGCGCAATGGGCGTGCGTTGCAGCCGCTGGGTTACTATGCACGGTTTTGCCCTCAATGTAAATACTGACCTTCGCTATTTCGATTATATAGTTCCCTGCGGCATCACCGACAAGAGCGTTACTTCAATGCAAAAAGAATTAGGCTATAGCGTTGATGAGCAGGAAGTAAAAAATTTATTGAAACTTGAATTTGGTACGGTTTTTAACGCAGAAGTTGTAAACGGGCAATTGAGTGTCAAAGCATAACGGCATCACATACTATTGGGGCGATCACACCTTGCTTATCAGTCTTGGCAACCGGACCAACAGGCGCATCCGTGCATTGTATCTTATTGAGTTTTTATTTTTGGCCGCTATGGCCACCGTGTTCTTACTTCAGTCCCTGCCACTTACTAACGACTGGGTACACTGGGTAGCATGTCTCGGGGCCTCGTTCATTTACCTTATTGCAGCCAATCGTTTCCTGGCGCGCATGTTTTTCACCGAGCGCTTGTTGCTCGACTCCCTGTCAATAACTATAATTAAGAAAACTCTTTTTTCCCAAAACATCAAGCGTTACGACTGGCGGCAGATAGGCACACTTCATTATGAAGGAAAGAGCCGTAAGACCGATCACCCACTCAAAGGCATGTGCTACGATTACCTGGGCTTTGAAACACAGGAACAGCTTATACAAAGTCTCCATCATAATGGCAACCTCTATTTCGATACGAACGAAGGTCGTGTATACTTCGCATCAGGCGTCTATTCCTGGGATGCGGAAGAAATGGTGCAGCTAATGAAGGTCTACATCGGTTCCTCGCTGCAGCTTGGCCCGGAATGGGCAGAAATGCTACAGGGCCAGGATTAGGAGCCGGTCTGCTTGCGACGTGCTCTGCGCCAAACATTGCACACTTAGCGGAAAATCACTTATTAATAACAATGTATCCACTCTCCAGCTCCACAACATCACGCCTGATTACAAACTTATAAACACCTTTCTTTTGAAAATTGCGGCGGTCGAATATGATATTTCTTTGGGTAATTTTCGGCACCTCCATAACTACATGCGCTCGCTCATTATAAAATTTTATCGAATAGTGGTGCGTACTAATGTCATCTGGCAGGTTCATATCTACATGCCCGTTCAATGGATCTATTGAAACAAACCTGTATTTGATGAACGTAGCTTCTGACGTCAGCGGATCATCATAAGTCACAGTTATTTTTCTTTGAGTAGCCGCCACCGCAGCCCTGGCTTCCGTATTTACCGTATTAGAGTCAATATCATAATTGATCACCACTTTAGGATGCTTTACCGTATCTGTTGCCACCTGCTGCACTGCTGGAGCTTCCTTTACTTTATTCTCGTTCCCATGGTCATCTATTCCGCTTACCCCCGCATTTGTTCTCACGGGCAAAGTTGCTCTATCTACATACACGCTGGTTGCATTACTGCTCCACGTAAGGCCAGACTTAAACATCAATATCACTTTATAAAAATTCTTTCCTGCCTCGGGTTGTTCATCTGTAAACGTATGCACTCCCTTAGCCGGCTGTTTCAGGTTACCAATATTTTTTGATATTTTGGTACTATCCGCAGATCGCATCACTGCTATTGATTTCACACCTTCGTACTGGCATACCCACGATAGTGTCACTGCTCCTTTATCGGCAGTACCGGCAATTTCCGGCAGAGTTGGTTGCCCTGCTGCCCTCAACTGGGCTGAGAACACAAAAAACAGTAATAAAAGGCGTAATACTGATTGCCTCCCTATCATAAACCAAACCTAGTTCAATTCCCTCAATTTGCGAACACGAGGTTGTTCAAATTATCCAAACAAAAGATGAACTTACAAAACTATCTATTATCTTAGCTTTTTACGTAACAATCAGATATGGGATTATTTACAAAAAAACCAATAGCCAGCCTTATCCTCGACTCCTCCGCCGGCGAAAAGAGCCTTAAGCGCACCCTTGGTGCGGGCAACCTCATTGCACTGGGAATAGGTGCTATAATAGGTGCCGGGCTGTTTGTGCGCACCGCTGCTGCTGCTGCCAACAATGCCGGTCCTTCCGTCACCATTGCATTTATTGTTGCTGCCGTAGGTTGCGCATTTGCAGGCCTTTGTTATGCCGAATTTGCCTCCATGATACCGATCGCAGGCAGTGCATACACTTATTCCTACGCCACCATGGGCGAGCTCGTCGCCTGGATCATCGGCTGGGACCTTGTCCTTGAATATGCGGTAGGTGCTGCCACTGTTGGCATAGCATGGAGTGAGTACCTGAATAAGCTGCTGGGCATTTTCCACCAGCGAATACCCTACCAGTGGTGTCACTCTCCTTTCGAAATTTGCAATCTGCATGATACTTCAGGCATGTTCTCCGATGAGTTTGGTATGCATGGCATGATGAATGTTCCTGCCCTGTTTATCATTTTCATGCTCACACTTTTGCTCATTCGCGGCACCAAGGAATCCGCGTTTGTGAATGGTATTATCGTAATTTCCAAAGTTGCCATCGTTATTGTTTTCATCATTTTAGGCTGGGGATATATGAGCCCCGCAAACCATGTTCCATACATTCCACCGGCAAGCACCTTCACAGATAGTTATGGCGTTGGGCATAACTATGGCGGTATATGGGGCATTCTTGGGGCAGCAGGCGTTGTTTTCTTTGCCTTTATAGGGTTCGATGCCGTTTCCACCGCGGCACAGGAAGCCAAAAATCCTAAAAAGGATATGCCCATCGGCATACTGGGTTCCCTCGTCATCTGCACCGTACTATATATTCTTTTCGCGCACGTGCTCACGGGTGTTGCAAGTGTAGAAGATTTTCGCACTGCCGGTAAAGAAGGCTCTGTTGTTTTCGCTATACAGCACTATATGGCCGGTTACGGTTGGCTTGCCAATCTGGTTACTGTTGCCATCCTGTTCGGCTTTTCTTCGGTTATCCTGGTTATGCTTATGGGGCAGTCGCGTGTGTTTTATTCCATGAGCTGCGACGGCCTGGTACCAAAAACTTTCTCTAACCTCCACCCTAAATTCCAGACACCTTATCACTCTAACTGGATATTCCTCATGTTCGTGGGTGGCTTTGCCGCCTTTGTTCCTGGCGATATCGTTGGTGATATGACAAGTATCGGTACTCTGTTCGCCTTCATCCTGGTTTGTGCAGGCGTTTGGATCCTTCGCATTACCAATCCGGAGATACAGCGCTCTTTCAAGGTTCCATTCGTCCCGGTTGTTTCTATACTTGGCATTTTGGTTTGCGCTGCTATGATTGCAGGCCTCGGCTGGACCAACTGGGCACGCCTGGGCGGCTGGCTGGTTATTGGCCTGGTCATTTACTTTGTATACAGCAGAAAACATAGCAAGCTGAGGAAATTGTAATACTACCAGAGTTTATTATTTGTACTTTTAAGCTTAGAATACCGTCGTCACCTTTATTTAATAAAATTTACTTTGTTGCTTACCGGGAAAAAGATACTTGTAGCTGAGGATAATGTGCTGAATCAGAAAATTGCAAACTTCATTTTGCAGAAACAGGGTGCTACAGTAGAGGCAGCGCTTAATGGCCGTGAAGCCGTTGAAATGTTGCAGAAAAGTACTTTTGATGTCGTGCTTATGGACTTGCATATGCCCGAAATGGATGGGTATGAAGCCACTGCCTATATTCGCCAGACATTGAAAAGCGATGTGCCTATAATAGGTGTTACGGCAAGTGCCTGGGAAGATGAATACGAGACTTGCACCAAACTGGGGATGAATGCATGCATTTCAAAACCCTTTGAAAGTAGAAGTCTTTGTGAACTGATACTGAGTATGATAAATAAATAATACGATTCTAAATTTTTATGGTCACCCGTTAAATACAGCTTATATGGATACTCCGCTCATAGATTTCAGTTACCTTGAAGAGATCTCCCAAAACGACAATAAATACATGTTCGAGGTAATCACTTTGTTCCTCGATACTGTACCAAAAAGTCTGGAAACACTCGATCAGCTTATCCGCGAAACCAATGACTTCGACTCCATTCAGCGCCGCGCACACTCGCTGAAGTCAAGTTCCAACGTCATCAAAATTCGGCGCATGTTCGACAACGTAGCCAAGATAGACTTACTGGCGCGTGAGAAAACCGGCAAGGAAGAAATGCTCACACGCATGGAAGATGTGCTTACAACTTTCAACGAAGCGCTTCCACTCATAAAAGCCGAGCGCAAAAAGCACAAGCCAGGCAAATAGCCTTAATTCAATAGCTGATTTTTAAAAGCCTTTTCGCCTGAACAAAATGTTTACAGGCGGAAAGGCTTTTCCACTTCTATCTTGTATCAATTTGTGCAAAAATCTCCCCTGCCCCATCTTGTTCCCGTCATAAAACGGCCATTATACCTACACTTCCAAACTTTTATCCTCATTTATACGTCTATATGAGTAAGCACCTCCTGTTGCTTTTGGACAGTCTTAACTTTTGCTAATAAATGCAGGCACGGAAGTTGTGTTTTACTTTATCTCAAAAAAGGAGGGTATATGATTTTGCGGGAATATAAAGTGAAGTTCAGAAATAACCGCCCTGTCAACGCGGACCCGGTAGATGTAGCCGGATATGAGAACGTGATTAAGTGCTCACAGAAAGGCCGCGACAGATTTATAAACTGGCTGGTGGTTTTTGGCTACGATGAAAAAGACGCAATCATCAACGCGAAAAACATGGTCCGCGACTTCATCAGTCCCCACATAGGCCTGGCCCACTAATGGACAGTTTGGTTTCCAACAACCAACTATTGACACTACCACCACTAATCAACAAATCAACCAGTAAACCAATCCACCGATAAGCTACTTAACAAGGCCTTTTATAGGCTTCCCTATACTGCCGTTCGGCATTTGTATATTCAGTATTGCAGCCAGTGTTGGACTTATATCGGTCATATTCACAACATCATGCGTTTCGCCTTTGGGTATGTGCCAACCGAACCAAAGTAAGGGTATATGTGCATCATATGGGTTCCAGCTTCCGTGGGTAGTACCTTGCAAATGGTAGTTCTCAAACCAACCAGGACTATATACAACTTGCAGACAGCCGCTTCTCAGGTAGTTATATCCATTCACAGCCATTGTGTATATGGGTTCCGGTACCGGCGTTTTTCTCAGGTCCTCCATGTCCACTACATAAGATACAGATACATTGTCTTTTAGGGGCATTTCGTCAAGCAACCATTTGCGTATGCTCAGCTTTATTTCGTCCCTGTTGAATTCCTTATTATTTTTCAGCAAAGTTTCATTTAGGTAAACCTGGTAATTTAAGAAAGTGTCCACGAACCTTACATCTTTTTTATAAATTTCTTTCAAATACTGGTTTAGATGTGCCGCAACGGTATTAAAAGCTACGCCAGCAGGTATTTTGTTATCAGTAAGGAACTTTGGGTTGTGCGCACCACCGTGGTCTGCCGTCAGGAAAAAAAGATAATTCCCTTGCCCCACTGTCTTATCAAGGTAAGAAAGAAAGGAAGCCAGCTCGCTGTCTAGTTTTATATACATGTCTTCCATTTCAATAGCATTAGGCCCATACTGGTGCCCCGCATAGTCCGTACTGGATAAGCTTACACAAAGAAAGTCCGTCTCACTCCCGCCCCCCAACTTTCCGCCTTCGGCTCCTGCAAGGCAGGCTTTTGCCATTTCCAGAGTCAGCGTGTTTCCTGCCGGTATCGTTCTCAATGCACTTAAACCGTCAGCAGAACTAAACTTATGTGGGAATACCGGGCGTGTTTCACCTTTGAATGTATCTTCATATTCTGTATTGTCCACTGTGCTTTGAGTATATGTGTTCATAGAGTCTCCAGGTACCCAGCCTTGTGCCACAAGCTTATTCGCTAGTTTCCTTTCGTTGAAGGCCTTCAGCCACGGAGGGTTCTGGTAAGCTTCAGCATAGTAAGTGCTGGTCACAAAATCACCCGTTTTGTCGTTATACCAGTATGCCGCATTTGCAGTATGACCTGCCGGCAGTATAGATCCCCTATCTTTAATTGCCACTCCATACACTCTGGATCTGAAATTGGTAGCAAGGCGCAGCTCATCCGTAATAGTAGTTACTAATAAGTTCCTCGGGCTAAATGATTTTTTTCTGGAACTATCTCCTGCCAGCCATACCTTTTTATCATCTACGCAATACTGGTTCTCGCCCGTTTGGTTATCTATCCAGTAGTTGCCGGCTATACCGTGTATAGATGGCACAGAGCCGGTATAAATGCAGCTATGGCCCGGGGCGGTGTAAGTAGGCATGTAGTTTACCATTGTGTTTTGGCAGTTAAAGCCTTCACGAAGCAGTCGTTTAAACCCCCCGTTGCCATATCGTGTACTATACCGGTATATATAATCCCAGCGCATCTGGTCCACTACGAGGCCCACTACAAGTTTTGGCCTTTTTACGGGTTCGCCATGCTTGCCATATGCAGAAAAAGCAAAGAGAAATACTAAAAAACACAGAAGATAACGTTTCATTAATAATATTTAGTGCAAAAGTGCAAATTACAAATTGAACAGGCAGTTATATTTTTATTAATTTCGCACAGGATTTTAATAAGGAGTAAACGTAACACATTATGGACATATTCGCAAAATTTGAGAACAGGCTCGGACCGATAGGAGATTATGCAGAAAAATCGCCTGGCTATTTCGCATTCCCTAAGCTGGAAGGTGAGATTGGTAACCGAATGAAATTCATGGGCAAAGAGAAAGTGATCTGGAGCCTGAATAACTACCTGGGCCTGGCCAACCACCCCGAGGTGCGCAAGGCAGATGCAGAAGCTGCAGCCAAGTACGGCCTGGCATCCCCAATGGGTGCACGTATGATGAGCGGCAACTCCGACATTCACCAGGAGCTCGAAAAGCGCCTCTCGTCCTTCGTAGGCAAGGAAGACGCTATGCTCTTCAACTACGGTTACCAGGGCATGGTATCAGCTATCGACTCACTTTGCGGTCGCCACGATGTGGTTGTTTATGATGCTGAGTCACATGCCTGCATTATAGATGGTCTCCGCCTTATACCCAGCCACCGATATGTATACAAGCACAACGATGTTGCCGATTGCGACAAGCAACTGGCACGCGCTACCGAAATGGTAAAGAAAACCGGCGGCGGCATACTCGTTATCACAGAGGGCGTATTTGGTATGAGCGGCAACCAGGGCAAGATCCGCGAGATCGTTACCCTCCGCGAAAAATATGAATTCCGCCTCTTTGTAGACGATGCACATGGCTTCGGCACTATGGGCAAGCGCGGCGCAGGCATTGGCGATGAGCAGGACTGTATCGAAGACATCGATATCTACTTCTCTACATTCGCTAAGTCTATGGCCAGCATAGGCGGCTTCCTTGCAGCAGATAAAAAGATACTTACCTTCCTGCGCTACAACATGCGCTCGCAGATATACGCCAAGTCACTGCCTATGGCATTTGTTGCCGGCAACCTTAAGAGGCTGGAACTACTCATGACCATGCCGGAGCTGCGCGAAAAACTATGGCACAACGTGCGCAGGCTGCAGCAGGGCTTCCGCGATCGCGGTTTCGACCTCGGCACTACCAACACCCCCGTTACTCCCGTATTTATGAAGGGCGGCCTGTATGATGCGGTACAGCTTACCTACGATATGCGTGAGAACTACAACATCTTCTGCTCGGTTATCGTATACCCTGTTATACCTAAGGGCCAGATAGAGTTGCGCATAATACCCACCGCCGCCCACACCGACCAGGATATAGACGAAACACTGGCTGCATTCGACGCAGTCCGGGAAAAGCTTGACAAAAAGCTCTACCCGCAGGAGATGCCAAATGTTATGGCGTAATCGTTGGAAAGTTTTAAGTTATAAAGCCTCGCATTTTGCGGGGCTTTTTTTTGCTTGTTAGAAATATTTCATTGCCGACTTAGGAGGCATCTATACTCGCTCTGAATAGTTGAAATTGTTTGTTCTCAACAAGCGTGGTCCTACAAGGTTCGTAACAACTGGTTCTGTATAAGACTGACGAGTCAGCCAATCTAATTTTAAAAACAAACACTTTTGCTATAAATGACCTGTGTATAAGCGACAAATTGCAGCTATTAGGCTTATCTGTCACGCACACAAGCATATAAACATGTAATATGTTTTTAGTTATAAAATAATTTAATATATCGTTAACCGCCAGTTAATATGTCACAATAATGTCAATGTTAGGGGAAATCCAAATATTTTCGCACCCCTAAGTAATTCATTACCAATACATTCTAATAATAGTAAGCCATGATGATAATCTCTTTACGAAAATCATTTAAGTTTCCTCTCCTGTTTTTATTGGCCGTCTGTCTTTTCGGTAAGTCATACGCTCAGTCTGTTACTTACAACTACACCGGGGGTATTCAAACGTACACTGTACCGGCAGGAGTTACCTCTCTTGATCTAGATGTAGTGGGAGCACGCGGAGGTGGATCATATTGTACCCGTGGTGGCTACCAGTCAGAAGGCGGTTGCGGAGGCCGTGTCCAGGCAACAATAGCAGTAACTCCCGGCGATGTCCTGCAAATAATTGTGGGTCAGAGGGGCAGTAATACATCGGGCGCAGCTTATGGCGGCGGCGGGCGCGACCTTGCATATACTACATCATGGCCGGCCGCAGGTGGTGGTGGCGCATCTTCTGTTATAAATGCCACTTCCACCACTACATTAGCCATAGCCGGCGGCGGCGGCGGTGGCGGCGGCCACTACTGTTCAGGCTGGAGCGGCGGTATAGGCGATGCCGGCGGCGCTGGCGGCGGGCTCACCGGTGGTGCCGGCAATTCTGGCTTTTGCGGCGCTGGACAAGGCGGTCAGGGCGGCACTCCTTTAGTCGGTGGCACAGGTATATCTTGTAGTGGTTTCACAGGCTTAAGTGGCACAGCAGGTGTAGGTGCTAACGCTACATTGGCTGCATCGGGTGTAGGCTCTGGTGCTGGTGGTGGTGGCTATTATGGTGGCGGTGCTGGCTCTGCCGGTGCTGGCGGCGGCGGTGGCTCTTCCTATACCGATCCAGTTGCTGCTACAGGTGTTATCCATACACAAGGATATAATTGCACCGTAGGCGGCGACATCGCTAGTAATGGCCTGGTGATTATCACGCCTACCTGCACAGCAGGTACTATTGCTGGCCCTAATATAGTTTGTGAGGGCTCCACTATTACACTTACAGACGCAGTGGGCGGTGGTACGTGGAGCAGCACGCCTGTATCTGTTGCTACCATTAGCAGTACAGGAGTAGTTACCGGCATCGCTGCCGGTATGGACACCGTAACTTACACTATTGGCACCTGCTCTACCGTCTACTATGTTACCGTATCAACCAAACCCCCGCCAATAACAGGCAATGCACGGATATGCGTGGGCTCTGTAACATTACTGGAAGTGGAAGATATGAGCGGCGTATGGGTGAGCAGCAACCTTGCTGTAGACACCGTAGATGATATTGGCAATGTATATGGCGTTAGCGTAGGCACATCAACTATATCGTTCATTACTGCGGCTGGTTGCTTTGTTACAAGGGTTGTTACGGTAAATCCTGTGCCGGCTGCCATAAGCGGGCCCACCACTATGTGCCAGGGAACAACCGTTACACTTTCTGACGCAGCTGCGGGCGGTACATGGAGCAGCAGTACCACATCAGTGGCCACAGTTACCAATGGCGGCACTACGTCTACAGTAACCGGCACAGGGCCGGGCACAGCAACAATAACTTACTCAACCGGGGCGGGAGCTACTTGCTATGATACAGCCATTATGACCGTCACAGGTATACCAGGGCCCATATTGGGTATACGCTCCGTTTGCGTGGGCGGTACAACAATATTATCAGATATAGTAGCCGGCGGCACATGGACCTCCGGAAACCTGGCAATAGCAACGATCGACTCCACTGGCCTTGTTACCGCCGGTGCATCACCAGGCACAACAATAATTACTTACGCTACCGGCTGCCTGCCTAATGCTACAGCCGTAGTTACGGTTACCATTATGCCTACGGCAATACTCGGGTTAACCAACCTATGCATAGGATCCGGAACAACACTCACGGATGCGGTAACGGGTGGTACCTGGAGCAGCAGCAATACAGCCGTAGCTACCATAGGTTTAACTTCAGGCAATGTAAATTCAATAGCCGCTGGAACAACCACCATATCGTATACTAATGCCTGTGGCACGGTGACCCAGGACATCACAGTAAATCCGCAGCCAGCGGCAATAGCCGGCACTCGCATTCTATGCAGTGGCACCACTACCCAGCTTTCGGATGCGGTAGCAGGTGGCACATGGGCGAGTGTGAACACTGGTGTGGCGACCATAGATGCCACCGGTCTTGTAACCGGGTTGTCATCTGGTACATCGAGGATATCGTACATAATAGGCACCTGTTTTGTTACAGCCGTTGTTACGGTAAATGCACAACCCCTGCCTATAACCGGCACGCTCACCATATGCAACCTGGGTATAACTAATCTCACTGACGCAACAGCGGGTGGCACATGGTCTAGTACGAACACAGGCGTAGCTACCGTAAACGGCACTGGCCGAGTAACCGGGATATCTCCTGGCACAACAACAATATCATACACCATAGGTATTTGTTATGTTACTACCGTGGTAACGGTAAATCCGCAACCGGTGCCAATAACAGGTACACTTACGTTATGCAACCTTGCAACAACCGCAATAACCGACGCCACCGCCGGCGGAACGTGGACGAGCGCAAATACAGGCGTAGCTACCATCGATGCCACCGGCCTTGTCACAGGTGTTTCGGCAGGCACATCGAGGATATCTTATACCATAGGCAGTTGCTTTGTTACTGCAGTGGTTACTGTAAATGTGCAGCCTGCGCCAATAACAGGTACACTCACTTTATGCAACCTTGCTACTAGCAATCTCACTGACGCGGTAGCCAGCGGAACGTGGACAAGTATAAATACGAGCGTAGCTACCATAAGTGTTACCGGCCTCGTGGCCGGGGCATCGGCAGGCACATCAACTATATCTTATACCATAGGTAGCTGTTTTGCAACCACTGTGGTAACAGTAAATCCTCAACCAACAACAATAAACGGTACACGCATTTTGTGCAACTTTGCTACGACCTCGCTTACAGATGCGATAGCAGGCGGCACCTGGATGAGCGTGAATACAGGTGTGGCCACCATAGATGCCGCAGGTTTGGTGACCGGCGTATCTGCAGGTACATCTATGATATCTTATGCCATAGGAAGCTGTTACGTCACAGCAATTGTAACTATAAACCCACAGCCCGCGGCCATAACCGGTACATTCACTTTATGCAACCTTGCTACAACCAATCTCACTGACGCGGTAGCCGGCGGAACTTGGAATAGTGCAAATACAAGCGTAGCTACCATAGGCAGTAGCGGCCTTGTAACCGGGGTATCAGCAGGTACATCAATGATCTCTTATACAATAGGTAGCTGTTTCGTTACGGCGATTGTAACAGTAAACCCACAGCCCGCCCCAATTACAGGAGTATTGTCTTTCTGCAATCTCTCTACTTCTTCACTCACAGATGCTACCCCAGGCGGCACGTGGACTAGTGTGAACACAGGCGTGGCCACAGTAAGCGGTACCGGCCTCGTTACCGGTGTATCGGCAGGCACGTCAACTATCTCGTATACTATAGGTAGTTGTTATGCTACTGTCATAGTAACTGTAAATATTCAACCTGAACCTATAACCGGCACACTCACTTTATGTAATCTTGCAACTACGAATCTCACAGATGCAACCACCGGCGGCACATGGACAAGTGTGAATACGGGTGTAGCTACAATAGGTATTACAGGCCTTGTAAACGGTGTATCTGCAGGCACATCAATGATATCTTATACAATAGGCAGTTGTTACGTTACAGCTATAGTTACAGTAAATCCACAGCCGGGTCCAATAAACGGAACACGGATTCTATGCAATCTTGCCACAACATCACTCACTGATGCGGTAGCAGGCGGTACATGGACTAGTGTGAACCCAGGTGTAGCCACCATAAGCTCTTCTGGCCTTGTTACCGGGGTATCGGCTGGCACTTCAATTATATCTTATACAATAGGAACTTGCTATGTCACTGCGATCGTAACAGTGAACCCACAGCCGGTGCCAATAACAGGCGCACTCACGTTATGTAACCTCGCTACAACGAATCTCACTGACGTAACTGCTGGCGGAACATGGACAAGTGTAAACACAGGTGTAGCTACTATAAGCGCGACCGGCCTTGTAACCGGGGTATCCGCAGGTACATCAATGATATCTTATACCATAGGCAGTTGTTTCGTTACTGCTATTGTAACCGTAAACCCACAGCCTGCACCAATAGCAGGTACGCTTATTTTCTGTAACCTTTCCACTACCCCACTAACTGATGTGGTTGCCGGCGGCAGCTGGACAAGTGTAAATACAGGCGTGGCCACCATAAGCGGCACCGGCCTTGTAACCGGGGTATCAGTAGGCACATCAATGATCTCTTATACCATAGGTAGTTGCTACGCCACTGCTTTAGTTACCGTGAGTGCCATGCCTACCGCCATCACCGGTACTATGAATGTGTGCGTGGGCCTTACCACAACCCTGGGTTCGATACCGGGAGGCGGCACATGGAGTACTGTTGCAGGTACAGGCACAGCGGGTATTGGCGCTGGTACGGGCGTTGTTACCGGGCTCACTGCGGGTACGGCTACAGTGTCGTATTCTCTTGGCGGCCTTTGTAATGTTGCGGCGGTTGTTACTATCAATCCAAATCCAACCGTAGTTACTGGCAATACCCCTGTATGTGTGGGCCTCACGGCTACGCTCAATTCTACACCCGCAGGCGGCACATGGAGCACCAGTGCCGGTACTGGTAGCGTGGGTATTGGCGCAGCTACAGGCGTTATAACAGGGGCAACAGCGGGCAATGCCGTTGTTACTTATACACTTGCTACAGGCTGCTATGTTACCGCAGTAGTAACGGTGAACCCTAACCCAACAGCCATCACGGGCAATGTGCCGGTATGCGTGGGCGCTACGGCTACACTCAACTCTACACCTGCAGGCGGCACGTGGACCACCACAACAGGCACTGGTAGTGTAGGCATTGGCGCAGGCAGCGGTGTTATCACCGGCCTTACTGCCGGCACGGCAACTGTAAAATATACACTCGGCACCGGTTGCATCATCACCGCAACTGTCACCATTAATCCCAACCCTACAACAGTTACCGGCAATACACCGGTATGTGTGGGCCTTACGGCTACACTTAATTCCACACCCGCTGGCGGCGCATGGAGCACCAGTGCCGGTACGGGCAGCGTAGGCATAGGCGCAGCTACGGGCATAATAACGGGGGCAACAGCAGGCAATGCTTCCGTAACCTATACACTCCCTACGGGTTGTTATGTAGTAGCTACGGCTACCGTTAATCCGAACCCAAATGCAGTAACCGGCAATGTGCCTGTATGCGTGGGATTGAGTACTACCTTGGGTTCTACACCTGCGGGCGGCACATGGAGTGCGAGTGCGGGTACAGGCGGTGTAGGCATAGGCGCAGGCACTGGTGTTATTACCGGTGCAACTGCGGGCACTGCCAACGTTACCTATACCCTTGCTACCGGCTGCATTGTTACTGCAATAGTTACCGTAAATGCTAACCCAACACCGGTAACGGGCAACACTCCTATCTGCGTGGGCCTCACGGCTACGCTGAATTCCACACCTGCAGGCGGCACATGGAGCACGAGTGCGGGAAGCGGGAGCGTAGGCATAGGTGCTGGTACAGGCATCATTACGGGAAATACAGCAGGTAATGCAACCGTAACTTATACGCTTGCTACGGGCTGTATCACTACGGCCATTGTTACTGTTAATCCGCTGCCTGCTGCCATTAATGGCAACCTTACTATTTGCATAGGGCTCACTACCAGCCTTACCGATGCATCGGCAGGTGGCACCTGGAGCAGCAGCAATGGCAACGCTACGATTGCCATACCTTCATCGGGTGTGGTAACCGGTGTGGCTGGCGGTACGTCTGTTATTACCTATACTTTACCTACTGGCTGTATCACTACGGCTGTTGTTACCGTAAATACTTTACCAGTACCTATAATGGGCACACTCACCGTATGTTCTGGGTCTACAACCACATTGAGCGATACACCCGGTGGCGGCGTATGGAGCGTAGGTACAGGCACAGGAAGTATTACCATAGCCGGCTCGGTAACCGTAACGGGTGTCACAGCAGGCACGGTAAATATTACCTACACTATTGGCACAGGCTGCATTATGACGGCTGTGGTTACCGTTAATCCATTGCCTTCAGCGATATTGGGTTCACCCGTGGTATGTCCCGGCGCATCCACATTGCTAAGCGATGTTGTTACTGGTGGCTCATGGTCCGGCAGCAATCCTGCTATTGGCACTATCTCTTCAGGTGGGCTGTTTACTGGCATTGCACCCGGCACTACCACAATCAATTATACCCTGCCAACAGGCTGCATGATTACAAGGGTTGAAACGGTTGATCCTTCTCCGTTTGCAGGTGTCATAACAGGCGTATTGTCGCTCTGCCAGGGCACTACTACAGCGCTCACAGATGCCGCGCCCGGTGGTGTGTGGAGTAGCGTAAACCCCGGTATAGCCAGCGTGAGCGGCTCGGGCCTGGTAAGCGGCGTAGCCCTCGGCACTACTACTATATCGTATACCGTTACAAATAGCTGTGGCACGGTTGCGGCCACAGCTGTAGTTACTATCGATCCGCTGCCGGTAGCTGGTGTTATTGCGGGCACATTTACAGTATGCCCTGCCACCACCACGCTACTTACTGATGCAGCTGGCGGCGGCGTATGGAGCAGCAGCCCCACAGGCACTGCCACCATAAATGCTGCAGGTATGGTTACAGGGGTTGCCGCAGGAACAGCTACTATTTCATATGCTGTTACTAATAGCTGCGGCACCGCCATTGCCACCGCCGTAGTTATGGTGAACCCGCTGCCGGTTGCCGGCACCATAGCTGGCACATTGATCGTATGCCCCGGCACTTCATCAGCACTCACTGATGCTGCACTTGGTGGTGTATGGAGTTCCAGCGCTCCCGGCACTGTAGCCATCAGCGCATCCGGGGTCATAACAGGCATCAGTTATGGTACTTCCGTCATTACTTACAGCGTCACCAATGGTTGCGGCAATGCTTATACTACCACCATTGCCTCAGTTAATCCTGCACCTGCTGCAGGCGCTATAGAGGGCGGCCCATTTGTGTGTGCTGGCACTACTATCACGCTTACGAACCCGGTAGCTGCAGGCACCGGTCTCTGGAGCCCGGGCGCTCCGGCTATTGCTGATATTGGCGCCACATCAGGTATCGTTACCGGCTTTACTACCGGTACTACCATTATTACCTACTCGGTTACCAATGTTTGCGGCACTGCCATCGCCACAAAAATAATTACGGTACACGCTGCACCCGCCCCAATTTTGGGGCCTGATAAATTGTGCGTAGGCAACACCATATCACTCAGTGATTCAGTGGCAGATGGTGTATGGAGCAGCAGCAATGCATCTGTAGCAACTGTGGTGCCTGGTGTTGGAGTAGTTCCTACTGGTCTTGTATCGGGTATTGCAACAGGCACGGTCACTATATCTTATGTCATAGCCCCCGCATGCCTCGCTACAAAGGTAGTTACGGTAAACCCCATTGGCTTTGTAACCACCGGCGGTCAGTTGTGTGTCGATGCCACCGAACTGGCGCCTGCCTTCCCTGCGGGAGGTACCTGGAGCAGCAGCACGCCGAGTGTGGCAACTGTTGATCCAGCCACGGGGCTTGTCACTGGCATAGAGTCCGGCGTTGCTATTATATCGTACACGCTTGGTGCTGCCTGCATAGTGCAGACACCGGTAACGGTTAACAGGCTACCCGCAAACTTCTATGTGATCGGCGGTGGCAGCTACTGCCTTGGTGGCAGCGGTGCAAGCATTAGCCTCAATGGCTCTGACACCGGCGTTAGCTACAGCTTATACCATGGTGGCTCCCCGCTGGATAGTATCATTGGCACTGGTTCTGCGCTGGATTATGGCATGATGGCGTCATCCGGCATATACTCAGTACTGGCTACTAACATCGGAACAGGCTGCACAAAATGGATGGGCGGAACAGTAACCGTGAATGTGACCGTGCCGGTCCCTCCATTCGTAACCATATTCGAGGATCTGGGCACCACTATATGTTCAAGCTCGTGGGTCAATTTTACGGCAATACCTGTGAACGGCGGTACAGCCCCCACCTATGTATGGTATGTGAATGGTGTTAATGCGGGCACCGGCGCTACCTATGGCTATGTGCCGGCAAACGGCGACGTTGTAAAAGTGGTGCTAACCAGCAATGCTGTATGTACCGCGCCAGACACTGCAGCCTCATCTGTTACCATGACCACATCCAATAACCTGGTACCTGCCGTAACTATAAGCACCAGCCCCGGCGATTCGGTATGTCCTGGCACCCCGGTAACGTTTACTCCGTCTACGTCATTTGGTGGGCTTACGCCTGGCTACACATGGCGGGTGAACGGGATTGTACAGGGCTCAGGAAGCACATTCACATACCTGCCAATGGGTGGTGATAATATTTTATGCTTTATGACAAGCTCCATCGCCTGCGCCACACCAGACTCTGTGCCAAGCAACAGTATAGTAATTAGGGTACCGGCTATAGAGATACCGGCGGTGAGTCTTGTAGCCCTTCCCGGCAATACTTTTGCCCTTGGCGATACCGTATCCTTTGTAGCTTCAGTAGGTTTTACAGGCATTGCACTTACCTATGAGTGGCAAGTGAATGGTACATTGATCGCAGGTGCCACTGCTGATACCTTTACCACCAGCTCCATCACCAGCCACGACACGGTAACCGTGCGGGTAACCGGCTACAGCACATGTGGCTCTACTGCCCGCGAGGCCACAATTATCATGGTAGATACATCCACTACAGGCACGGGTACCGGCACACTGGGCACAACCAACGTATCCGGAATTCAGGATGTAAAGCTCATACCTAACCCCAACAACGGCACATTTACGCTCAAAGGTTCGCTCGTAAAACAACAGGTGATCGTTTCGGTTACAGACATGTTGGGCCAGGTGATCCTGAGAAAAGAGGTCGGAGTTCAAGACGGTAGAATAAATGAACTGATACAACTTGGCGGCATCATCAGTAACGGCATGTACCTCCTGCACCTGAAAGGTGAGAACGAAAGCCGCACTTTCCACTTCGTTGTAGAGCGGTAACGAACCATTTACAAAGCGCTACCCGCAGGAAATGCCTAATGTAATGGATTAAACCAAACTGAATAAAGATAACTCAGTCAGTGTGCCACACCTTCCCGGTGTGGCACACTTGTTTACCAATCAATTTCATCCTGAGTAAACAATTTGCTGTGCACAAGATTTTTGAGATAGACATTTAATCACTTTTCTCGCCGACACGGGGACGCACCTGCACTCGCGCTTACGCAGCACTTCCCCTCTGGAGAGGGGCTAGGGGTGTGTCTTTCTCTGAAAATGACATTTATTTGCTTTCCTTGCCGATACGGGAAGCAGCTATACTCGCGCTTACGCAGCACTTCCCCTCTGGAGAGGGGCTAGGGGTGTGTCTTTCTCAAACAATTGAATATATCCACTTACAATACATCTCACTGACAGCCTGGTCGAATTTTGTCCCGGCTTATTGCTACTATTTGGCACCAATGGCCCTAGCACGCTTGTACATTTGTCCTTTATTGAGCTATAATAGCGACCGAAGTCGAACTGCCCTGAGCTTGCTGAAAGGACACCGTTCAGCAATTTAGTTTCGTTCGGCTAATCCTGAGTTTCAATAGCGCCTCCACTATATGTTATGCCCCGTTAGGCGGCTACCTGTTTGTAGTATTAAGTACCCCGACAACACAGCGCCCCCATAGCGGGCGCAACCTATTTGCGCTGGATTTTACAATAAAAGCTAAACCACTGCATTCAAATAGCAAATCCGAATGCGTGAGGTCCAATTTTTATTGGGGCTGTAAGGGACAACTTTCGAACTTTTTTATGGAGGATTTACTGACAGTAAGCCAATTTTAGCAAGGGTCGAGTTCAATTCGGATCACTTGAAAGGGGTTACAGTGATGTAGCCCTTTATTTATTTTACTTGGCTTTAAGTGGTTGATTTTGATGTATTTATGACGATGTGCTGAAAAAGATTAATTCTGCCTTTATGCAGCGTCACACATTATTTATCGGCAATAGATCGGCAAATTATGCTATCGCCACTTAAAGCAGTTGTTTCAAAATATATACGCAAAACCGGCAGAGCCGTTTTTAAGCGGGGCTTTTTGACAATGAAATAAAATGAAAAAGCAGCATTCCTTTTGGGAGTGCTGCTTTTGCCGGTCTTAAACAAAGGGTATTAATTGTCAAAGATCAAAAACGTTATTTGGTTATCGTTATGATAGAACTGTATGTTTTATTGCCGTCATTTATTTTGAAAATGTAGACACCGGCAGGCAGGTCTATCTGACTCCAACGATTTGATGTGGCATTCTGTCCAGATATTTTCAGGCCATTCAGGTTGAAAATAGTTAACTGAATCGCTTTTTCTGCCCTGTCATTTACATCCTTGATAAATATTATACCAGCTGCAGGATTAGGAAATATTTCGTACAACTTTGGTTCATTAGCTACCGTTATAATATTTGTTCTGTCTTGTGTAATCTCTACGAGACAAGAGCCGGAAGGTAGAATTACGTTCGTTTTCAGCACCCCATTTGTATCGGTAACTGCAGTTGTCACTACGACACCATTTATCTTAACATCATACAGGATAGTTCGTCTTAGATCGCAAGCAATTATGTTCGCTGTGCGACCACCAGGTATGTTTGAAAGCACATGGTAATTGCAAGATGTATCGCCATGTGCATTAAAATAATATAGAGTATTGTCCCAATCAACACCAAGACTGTAATTATTCTTTTGCGATATACCACCGGGCGCTGCAACGTTAGCACTATCACCCACCTTAATAGTATGCAGATATATAAGACTATCACTGATCGTGTTCGGCCGTACCTCTATACGCCATTTTCCGGGAGTCTGGTACAGTGTATCAGGCGCAACAGAAGGAGGGTAATTAACGCCATTCACCCAATATTCATATCCGGTGCCGCCTATAAGAGTTGTATTAGAAGAGTCGGGCAAAAGTGTACGGACTGCGATATTGCCACCACCGCTCACTGCACTATAATCTCTGCCAGAATGGGTAGTAATATGGCCCGGCACTGTAGTACTTGTGGCAATTCCGCTTATGGTAGGTTGGTTGGTAAAATGAAGTAAAAAAGACACATCCCGCTGCGCGGTAGTGATATTTTTCAGGTGCAGATGGTCGAGCACTATAATATGGTCGGGTTTGTCGAAAAATATACGTCTTACAAACCTGTCCAGTTTTGCAGTATCATAGGCAAGTGCTGCATCGGCTATTGAATAGGTGTAGCTATTGCCGGGCGCATAACGCAGCCAAACACCTTTCTGATTCTGAGGTGCAAAAATATCGGCGTATGAAATGAGTGTATTGCCATATTGTTGCCCACCATCGTTGCTTACAGGCGTGCCGTAAATGGAGTAATGATCGGCAGAATCAAACACACAAATTGAATTGTGGGCTATAGTGCGTATGTAGTAATTATTGTAATGAGAAGATCCATACGAGTCGTAGTCGCCAGCATCTATGATCAAAGGCTTGTGCCGGAACAATGAAAAGGTGTTATTATCTAAATGCTCATGATTGTTTTTCTTGCTCCACGAATTGAAATGCAAGAGTACAGTGCTGCTGCTATCCCATGAGGTCCGGCTCATCACCAGGCCTTTATTTACAGCCCACCAATCGAGCGGTGGGCTGGGTTTTGACACAGCGGGCGCAGTGAAATCGTAATACATCAGCTTATTGAATACAGGCATTGTCCAGGTAAGCATGGAGGGTTGCGCATAATATTGTGCTAGCCAAGTGCTGCGGGGATCGTTATAAACGGCTGCATGCCGGTAAATAACATTATCACCTGTTATTGCCGTACCTCCATCGCCAAGATTGATACAGTTGTTGTCGGGTTGTATAAAATACCAGTATTGGTTAATAGAGTTATGAACCCATGGCAGATCAGTATAGAAGTTTTTGCCGGTTCCGATTAGCATATTGTCGAATAGAACGAATTGGTCGGTGAGGCTCCACATAGAATACGCTCCAGACCAGTTCCAACCACCGTCGTTGCCGCGGTAATATCCGTAAACCGGAAAGAAATGATTCACCCATTTGTTGTATACGGTATCGTACCACTGATTTACTGTATCGTTTTGTAAGATCGTCAGTCCATCGGCATTATGCAGGGCCAATACATTCTGCATGACATAGACAGAGTTCAGGTCGTTATGGCTGCCTACATAAGATGTACCTGCGGACGACAAAATGTATTTGTTCATATATTCCCGGGTGACTTTATAAAGAGAACCGGCGAGCAGTTGCCGTTTAGCAACGGGTATTGAATCATAGCACCAGTCGAGCAACACATCTCCGGCATTGCTCATGCTGCGCAGCAGGGTTTCTTCGACGTACCAATCCATTGGCAGAAAATTAACGGTATCTGCCTGCAGAATGAAGTGATCAACAATATGCAGTATGCGCTTTCGTTGCAATGTATCTAAAGACAACCTGTAAATAAGTGCCGACAGTAGTGTCTGATCTCCCGACCAGCGATCCGACCATACCCATGTCCAGAGGGTTGTATCGCTACCTACCTGGTAAAGCTCTGGGTCGGTGATCCAATTTGTCGTGTACCGGTAAAGCAGATCTGTGTAAGTAGCACCGCACACTCCTCCACCCATATTGGCCCGCAACCATGCAATGCGCGATGAATCGATCACTATTCTTGGCCGTGAGTTATGGATAACAGGAAAGGGCTGGGCATTACCGAAAGTAGCTATAAAAAGACATATAATAAATAGTAAGTGCTTCATCCATAGCATTTGAAATAAAGGTAAGAGTTTTCATCATAAGCTAGGTATTATGAGTTACTATGCTATTTCAAATATCGTTCGGGAAACGGGGGAGAATAATTATGCCCACTGGTCCTCGTTTGCAACGAGTACCAAAACGGTTTAGCGTTTACAACGCGCGACCCTTCATCTAGCAAAATGTTCCCGCAACCTTATCTAGGCACAAAATTTTAGATCAAACACCGCACAAAGAATCCCACAATACCACTATAAACAAATCGTCTTGGCCCCAATCATATCCCTCCGTAACTTTGTGCTGAAATTTCAATTTCCAGGCAACAAGGAACAGTGGGTAATTTTGAGGCACGCTGTGAGTAATTCCAGTAATTCATTCTAGCCAAATCAAATCTGGTTAATCAAACAGATCAGAAAAATCAAGGTTCAGACAACGGGGCACAGTGGGTAATTTTGGGGCACACAACGGGTAATTTGAGTAATTCGAAATCAAACCCTTCAGGTTAATCAAAAGACGCAAGCGAATCAAAGTTCAGACAGCATTAGTCCCGCTCAGAAATGCCCCACTGAAGCAAAACGGGGCATTGGCTTATATATAAGTCACTAATAGCCAACTGGCAAAATTTGAAAATGCCCCATAGTGCGAAATTATATATTTAATTGAAAATGGGGCATTTTAAAAACGTCAGGTAAAATACATATTTCACCCACCGTAAAAACCAGAAGATTTCCCGCAATTTTCAACTATATCAATCTTTGCCTTAGCGCCTCAGCGGTGAAAAATGCAGTAAACATAAACCCGATTCTGAATGGGCAACAATGGGTAATTTTTGGGACATGCCGTTATATGTAATCAACTGAAGACGAAAACCTCTCAATTTCAAAATGCCCCATATACTAATTTTTCTATTTGAAAGAAAATGGGGCATTCCAAAAATAGCCGGAAATCATGTTAATCAAAAAATCTAGCGAATCAAGGTTCAGACAAATAAATTTCCGGTACCGGAAAAAACCCGCAATTTTTAAACACTAACCACTTGAAAATCAATACAAACCTGTGCAAAAACCATTTTTATGACAACAGGAAACTGCATTACTGCCATCATACTATTTCTCTATCCCAATATAGAAAACTAACTACAACGCACTAATCAACCCCCACCTACATTTGCCCTATGAAAAACGAAATTTTATTCACCTCCTTCAATTTAGGAGGCTTGCACCTAAAGAACAGGATCGTTATGGCACCCATGACACGTAGCCGCGCCATGGGCAATACACCTAACGACCTCATGGTAACCTACTACAGCCAGCGTAGCGACGCAGGCCTCATCATCACCGAGGGCACTGCACCCGGCCCCGATGGACTGGGCTATGCACGCATACCCGGCATGTACAGCGCTGAGCAGATAGCCGGATGGAAAAAAGTGACGGACGCAGTGCATGCAAACGGGGGTAAAATATTTGTGCAGCTCATGCATACCGGCCGTATCGCGCACGACCTTAATCTGCCTGGCGACGGCAAGGTAATAGGCCCATCAGCCATAGTAGCCGCCGGCGACATGTGGACTGACGAGGAAGGCATGCTGCCTATGCCTGCTCCCCAGGAAATACTGGAAGAAGAGATCAAGGAATTGATCGCTGAGTTTGTAGACAGCGCTAAAGCTGCTATAGAAGCCGGTTTCGATGGTGTGGAGATACACGCGGCAAACGGATACCTGCCCATGCAGTTCTTAAATCCGGGATCAAACCAGCGTACCGACAAATATGGCGGCAGCTACCAGAACCGCAACCGTTTTGTGCTTGAAATGGTAGAGGCAATGACCGCTGCAATTGGTAAAGAAAAGGTAGGCATACGCCTGTCTCCCTTCAATAAGTTTAATGATATGACGCCCGATGAGCAGGAATCAGAGCAGTACATATCGCTGGCTGAGGGACTGAAAAAAGCGGGTATAGTGTACATCCACCTGTTGCGTTTTGCTATGCCAGCTGAGCTTATCGCTCATATGCATGCAGCATTCGGTGGCACTATCATGCTCAATGGTGGCTACAATGCCGACAGCGCAGCTGCTGAGCTGGAAGGCGGCAAAGCCGAATTGATATCCTTTGGTAGCTCTTTCATCGCTAATCCGGACCTCGTTACCCGTATGAAGAATGCGCAGGAACTGGCAAAACCAGATCCATCCACATTCTACACGCCCGGCGAGCAGGGCTATACCGACTATCCAAAACTAGCCTAATAAAATATTTGAGGATGACTAATATTTACACGGGGGCTTCATAAGCTCCCGTGTATTATTTCGCCATCATTAACATGGAGCGCCGCCCAATGTATAAATAGTAGACTTCCTTGCGGCGCTCTACGCAGCCTTTGCGATCTTTGTGAGAAACGTATCAACAACATGGCGAAGGGTAAAAAAAGCGCCGGTATACTGGCTTATCGCATAAAAGATGCCGCCCTGGAGGTGCTTTTAGTTCATCCCGGCGGGCCATTTTTTGCTAAAAAGGACATAGGCACCTGGAGTATCCCCAAGGGCGAATTCGAGGAAGATGAAGACGCCCTGGCAGCCGCTAAAAGGGAGTTCTTAGAAGAGACCGGGTACGAACTAGGTGGCAGTTTTAGACCGCTCTCCCCCATCGTTCTGAAAGCTGGGAAAACAGTATTTGCCTGGGCTATAGAGCAGGATATAAATACGGCCTTATGCAAGAGCAATACCTTCGAGTTGGAATGGCCACACAGGTCTGGCAAGCACCAGTCATTCCCGGAGGTTGATAAAGCCGAATGGTTTCAAACAAGCACCGCTATAGAGAAAATAAACGCGGCGCAAGTTGCCTTGATCCATGAGTTGATAAATATCCTGGATCATGCGGGTAGCAAGGTCACTCTTTAGACTCAGTCTGCATCTCCCACTCTTCACGGGTTATCTTCAACCAGTCGCACGGCAGTTCGTCCCGGCACCAAAACTTCTCCACAAACTTCAGCCCGCATTTCTCCAGCACCCTTCGCGATGCCTTGTTTTCTTCATGGCAGCTGCCAATAATTTCTGGCAGCTCCATGGTCCTGAAACCATACTCCAGCGCGGCTTTTGTAGTTTCAGTAGCATATCCCCTACCCCAGTATCTCGGAATTAACCGGTAGCCGGTATCGTAAAAATTTGTTCGCCCATTCTCCTCCTCCCTTATGTACTTCAGCCCGCTCCAGCCTACAAAAGCGCCACTCAATTTCTCCAAAACAGCCCACCTGCCAATACCGTTATCCACATACTGTTGCCGTATTATCCCTATCACTTTTTGCGCCTGTTCTATGCTCTGTATGGGCCTATTTCCCAGGTAGCGGTGCACTGCAGGGGCGGCATCAAGTTCAAACATACCTTCATCATCCGTCGGCATCAGATCCCGCAATATCAGCCGCTCCGTTTCTATATAAAATTTCATTACTCCTAAGATCGAAACTTTTCCATAATAATGCACAATAAAGCCTCCCTTTACCGCAACCTTTTTCCTATGAGAAAACTCACATCACAGTCAATAGTTACAAGATCGCGCCTTCTCAGGCTGCCTCCACTTACAGCTCAAAACATTTATCTTTACCTCGATAAAAACATTTAAGTAACATAAATACAGTCCCCTTAGGGGTTTGGGTATGAAGGTATTCATCTCCGGTGCATCCGGTCTCGTAGGCAGCAACTGCCTGAAACATTTTAAGGAACAAGGCTGGAACGTAGTAGGCTCCTATTACTCCTTCCAGACAGACGATACCGTGTTTTACGACACCCTCATGCCCGATCATCCCGAGAACTTCAATGTAAAGGAGTTTGCGCCAGATGTTATTGTGCACTGCGGTGCCTTAACACATGTAGACTATTGCGAAACCCACGAGCAGGAAAGCTACGAGAAGACTGTACAGAGCACTATCAACCTCATAATGTTGGCCAAAGACTGTAATGCCGGCATGGTATACATCTCTACCGATTATGTATTTGATGGCAAGGATGGTCCGTATACGGAAGATGGCCCCATCCATCCGCTATCAGTTTACGCCCGCCACAAGCTGGAAGGCGAACAAATGGTGCTGGCCGAGATACCCAATTCTTTGGTGCTTCGTGTTACTAATGTCTATGGCAATGAGCTTAGAGGCAAAAACTTCATCTCCCGCATTATAGACCAGTGTCGCAACCACCAGAAACTAACGCTTAAGCTTCCGGTAGACCAATACGCCACCCCTGCAAATGCATGGGATATTGCACGGGCCATGTATCTGCTGCTCAACGATCATAAGCGCGGCATTTACCACATAGGAGGCACTGAGTACATCAACCGCGTAGAGCTCGCAGAAATGGTACTCAAATACTTCCCCGATGCAGCATACGATATGATACCTGTAACTACGGCCGAGTTAAATCAGCCTGCCGCCCGCCCACTCCGCGGAGGCTTCGTCACGGACAAATTCATGAGCGAATACCCCGATTTTGTTTTCGGCACTATAGATACCTACATGCAGGAGGTAATGGATAAAATAGCAAATGACCCTGTTTAGCTTAAACAAGGTCATCTTAGGCTTTCAAATTGACTTACTAAGCTATATCCGGGTGTATCGGCACATATTTCTCCGAGTCCATGATATGGAATATCCAGAATAGAACAGAAGCTATTGGTGCCATTACGCAAAGGAATACAAACCACATTAGCTTCTTGCCTGAGTTTAGTGTTTTCATACGGGCTAGCAAAACAAGACAATAGATAAATACCGGTGTCGTAATTATAGCTGATGATGCGAGCATTACAAACAATGTATCGTAATTATGACTGGTAATAGCCACTACGCTCGATGCCTGCGGGTGTCCCTGCGTCAATGGTAACACAAGCATTAAAAAATACAGTAAACATAATCCGAAACATACCACAGGAAGAAAACAGATCAACCCTAATCTCATTTTAGCTTTGTCGTCCAATATCATTAGCTTTTCCATAGTGTACAAGTTTGTTTGATTCTTGTACATACATGGAAAAACCATGCCATGGCATAGTAAAACAACCCTAAAACCTGGGGTGTATCAATCTCGTATTACCGATATCTTGTAAACTTAACTGGCTATCAAGGAGCTAGCTCTCGCTTGAGCTTTTTTCTTCTTTAAAAACTCATCAAATTCTTCCAGCGAAAAACTGCTCAGGTTATGCCGCGCGGTCAGTCCGCCCTTCTGCGCAATTTTAACTCCATAGTAAGTATCCTTAAATCCCTCCACAGAATGCGCATCAGGATTTACCGACAACAAAACACGTCGTTCCATCGCATAGGGTATCCACCGCCAGTCTATGTCCAGCCGGCGAGGATGTGCGTTTATCTCTATCACTACACCGTGCTCAGCACAAGCATCAATGATAGCCCTATGGTCAAGCGGATAACCTTTGCGTGACAAAAGCAATCGCCCGGTAGGATGACCCAATATAGTTGTAAAGGGGTTGCGAATAGCCGTCAAAACACGTTCCATCGCCTTTTCCTCACTCATTTTCAGATTACTATGTACGCTTGCAATAACCAGGTCAAACGTCTCAAGCACTTGTGCACTGTAATCGAGCGAGCCATCATTAAGAATATCTGATTCTATACTTTTGAATATTTTAAAGGGCGCAAGTCTGGCGTTCAGCGCATCTATCTCCTGGTGTTGTGCAGCTATTTTATCCGGCTTCAATCCCCCCGCATATCCGGCAGACTGAGAGTGATCGCTGAGCACGAGGTACTCTAACCCTTGCTTTTTCGCGGCCACTGCCATCTGTTCTATGGTATGCACGCCATCGCTGTAGGTAGAGTGGGAATGGATAATAGCCTTAATGTCAGTAGGCTTGATAACATCCTCCGCCCCCTGCTGCACTTTCTTATTAAGAATATCACCGGTTTCCCTTTGCGACGGCAAAATATAGGAAAGCCCATTCGCAGTAAATATCTCCATTTCAGAGGCAGACGCTTCCGGATATTTATAGCTTTTTAAAAAACTTAAGACAAATTCATCGCTACCCGTAGTCGCAAACAATACATTAAAAAGTTGCGACCGGTCTGAAAAGTAAAATTTATAACGTGGGTACTGTGGCACCGAAATAGTAATAGCTTCAGGCCGATAGTTATCAGCCGCAGCTGGCACTACTTCCACCTTCACTTCCGGGTTTCCCGAGAACATTTTAGACAGCACATCTTTTTCAAGATCAGTAACTACCTCTATAAACTCAACAGTCTCACACTGCCTGCGTATATCGCCGGTTAGCGAGAATAGTTTCCCCGTATGTATCTTCTGCAACTGCGCTATAAGATTATTTCCTATCTCCTCCACCTCAGACCACAGGTAAAATCCCTGGTTCTGTTTAAAGTAGATAATATTTTGCAAGATGGTTTCCTGCGTTTTTGCCCCAAACCCTTTTAGCGCCACCAACCTGTTCTCATTGCATGCATATTCCAGCTCACCCAGCGACTCTATATCCAGTTCTTTCCATATTGTGGCTATCTTCTTGGGGCCTATGCCCTTTATTTGCATCATTTCCAGTATGCCGGGCGGTGTGGCTGTCAGTAGTTCCTCCAGTTGTGGCAGCCTACCTGTAGCCTTTAGCTCTCTTATCTTCTTTCCTGTCCGGTCCCCAATCCCCTTTATCCCAAACAGCTCGGCATCTGCCATGGTCTCTATTTCCGCAGGTAGACGCTCTATGTTAAACGCGAGTATACTATAAGATTTAGACCTGAAGCTATCCTCCCCGTGTATATCCATAAGTTTTGAGAGTAGAGAAAATTGGTCTGCTATTTCGTAATTATTCATCCTTTGAGATTGATGCCCAAATTTAGATGAAACAACGCATCTTGCCCAACGTTACCTGATCACTATTTTAGCCGAACGCACCTCGGTACCGTATATGCAAGTGATCACATAGCTACCCGGTACTAGCGCCAGTTGCATAGATATTGTTTTATTGGTTTCGGATGATAAGGTTTTCACTGTATGTCCTTCTATATCCAGTATTTCAAAATCCGATGGTATTTTCTGGCTGTTGACCATCCTCACATAGTAGTAGCCGGTATTAGGATCGGCCTCTATCTGTAGCCCCTCCTGAACAACTATAGGATTATATGCAGATACGTTAGTGGGGCATTTGAGATCAGTGTAAGTGGGCGGGCAGTTTTTATCCCCGTAGCCATGCGGAGCATTACAGGCAAGACTGAAGACTGATTGTCCATTAGCAATACTACTGACCAGGAACACGACAACAAAAATAGATGTGATAGTTTTGCACATAAGCCGCTTTACCTATATAGACGTAAAATGCTACGCGCATCTTGGGGAATAATAAAAAAAAGTGCCAGCCACGAGAGGCCAGCACTTTGTCTCCTTGCGAGATGTCCCGCATTAGTTCACAGACATCTTCATCACTTTGTATCTTTTTTCAGATGATACGCTTACAAAGTATATACCCTTGGAAAGTCCGGCTATATCAAAACGGCGGCTGTTGCTGCCATGGGCTACCTGCCAGCGTTCTACACTAACCTTCTTGCCCAACATATCGCTTACTTCAATGGTAAGCTGCTCAGCTGCATCAGCTCGGAAATCAATGGTGAAGCTGCCTCTGTTTGGATTAGGATATAATACACAAGAGAGCGGGTCTGCAACCAGAGTATTTTGCACGCTGGTTGTACCCACCATGTGGCGCAGCGCCTTGTAGGCATTTATCTTGCCATGCCCCCAGGTATTATTGCCCATAACAGCGAGGGTGCCGGTGTATATGTCAGTTATAGCGGTGCTGGCCAAAATATTTCTCACGCTATCTGGAGTCAGCGTAGGATCTACCTGCAGCATCATAGCTACTATGCCTGACGCACAAGGGGAAGCCATAGACGTGCCCGCAAGCATAGCGTAGCGGTATATTGTGCTGCCAATAGTATCTGCCTTTACTGCACCTATGTAGTTAGAACCACCTGCATTGTACGTAGTATCAAATGAGCTGATAGCAGAAGCCACAGCAAATCCGGGTGCAGATATATCTGGCTTTACGCGCCCGTCTTCTGTTGGCCCTAAGCTTGAGAAAGGTGCTATCCGGCCATGTAAAGCACCGGTATAGGAAAGTGCGGCTCCATCAATATTCTTAAAGTATGTTTTAGAAGTGTAGGCTGCAACGGTAATAGCCGAGCGTGTACAACCAATATCAGAAACAGTCATTTTCACGTCGCCAGATACAGCCCATGCGTATCCCAGTTTCTTCAGGGCTCCGTAATACCCTTCGGGAGGTATTACATAACCTTCCCACATATTTATTGTACCGTTGCTTGATCTTGCCGTCAGGCACACATGGTCATGCACACGGCTATACAAGTAAAGAATGGCATGCGGCTTACCATTGTAGTCGGGTGCCGCCATACTCATAGTAACAAAACAGGTGTCGCTGTTAGATCCTATCAGGTAGTAGGTCTGCGTTGTGTCTGCCACGCATAAAAAAGCAGTAGAATCAACAGCAGTCGCAGCATTATACAATTTCACATTCAGGCAAAAAGAGCTGCCGGTATCCCCCCATACATCTACCCAGGTCTGCTGATGAGCAGTATCCAGGTAGGGTGAAAAGGTTACGAAAGTGCTCACTGTAGTATCAGTTGGTGTAAACACTTTTTTAAGATGAACTGTGTCTTGCCCGTTATTTCCCGCGGCACACACAAATATCATACCTACCCCCGTGAGCGCATCACATGCCTGGCTGAAAAGTGAATTGCCATCATGTGGTCCGATTGTAGCGCCCCAACTCAGGTTCACAACTGCAGGCTTGCCTACCGAAGCAGCATAAGTATAGATGTAATTCATACCGTCTATAATGTCGGACTCACCTGCTATCTCCCACTGACCCGGTGCCGGCATTATACCTACCATCACTATATCGCTCTCATAGGCCATCCCTTTGTACTTAATATTGCTAACGCCGCTACCGCAGCCCGATCCTGCAGCTATACCCGTGACATGAGATCCGTGCGATGTTATAGATGTGTCATAACCTACTGCCCTGATGGCATTACTATCGGTATACTCGCTGCCATAGGCAAAACCGGATGGCGGAGTACCAGCAATCTTTTGAGTCCATACTTTCTTAATACGATACTGGCTGTGCGTGGTATCATACATGGTTGGGTGTGTGAAATCGAAACCTGCATCTATTACGCCCACCACTACATTTTTGCCGGTCATTGGCGAAGGCAGGTGGATACCAGCCTGTGCAGAATCGGCACGTGTTTCCTTGCGTGCTGAGTCAAGAAAAGGCCTTATCGGCGCATCCAGTTCCACATACTTTATACCCGTGTTAGTGTTCACAAACTGATCTATTTTTTCTATGGGCACCTGAACTGTCCATATATTACCTGCACGTGTGCCTATAAACACACCAAGAGCCGCAAGCGCATTCTCGTTCACCGACTCCCCCACCTGAACAAAGGCGCTCAAATAAACCTTGTTGTCAATTTTTTTATAGACATAATGAGGCAGCCTCACCTTATCAGCCGTTCCTTTTTTTGCAGCAAAATATTGTTTTGTAAATGCCGAAAGGCGAGGTTTGCTTTGGTCCTGTGCCACAGCCGTAGCTGTGCCCGCCAGCACGCAGGCCAGTATGGTAACGATGCGTTTCATATTGTGAATCATATTTTTAAAGGTATATTTTTTTAGCTAATAAAATGCGTCCTCAAAATGGACGATTTCCTTTACTTCCTCACCGTTGATTAATATACTTACGATATCAAACCTCACGATTGGAAATTGAGGATTATCATTGATAAAGGCTTCGGCAGCAATCTTTATAAATTTTTGCTTGTTACGATTCACAGCCTCTTCAGGAAATCCAAAATCGAAATTTGTACGCGTCTTTATCTCTACGATCACGACCATATCATCCTTCGTAGCTATGATGTCAATTTCCTTCTTTCCACTCCTCCAGTTACGGTGAAGTATAATATAACCTTTATTTAGCAAAAAGTTCGCGGCTATTTGTTCGCCCTTTATCCCAATTTTACTATGTTTGGACACTTAAACTATCTTTTCTGATGAAAAAATTAGTACTGGACTTCCCAATACAACTTCAAGAAGCGTTAATAATAGGAAAAAATTATCGTTTCAAAGCACCTGAAGCAGAGTTTACCAATATTGTGGTAACAGGTCTTGGTGGCAGCGGCATAGGTGGCTCTATAGTTCAGAACTATGTTTTCGACAAGCTGAGCGTACCTTTCATTGTAAACAAAGACTACTTTTTACCATCGTTCGTTAGCAAAAAATCGCTGGTGATCGTTTGCTCTTATTCAGGCAATACCGAAGAGACGCTGGCGGCGCTGGAGCAGGCTAAGAAGGCAAAAGCAACAATCGTATGCATAACATCTGGTGGCAAAGTTGCGGAGTTCTCGAATAAGAAGAACATTGACTGTGTGCTGGTTCCGGCCGGTATGCCACCGCGCTCCTGCATCGGCTATTCACTGGTTCAGATACTTTTTGTGCTGTCGCACTTTGGGCTTATAGGTAACACCTTTGAAAGCGAGATCAGGAAAGCGATCAAGGCCATGAAAGATGGAGAAAAAGAAACCCAGAAAAAAGCAAATGCGATTGCAAAGAAGATATTCGGCAAGTTGCCGATAATTTATTCTGCCAGTCATTTTGAAGGGGTTGCAGTACGTTTTCGCCAGCAATTGAATGAAAATAGCAAAATGCTTTGCTGGCATGGCGTAATACCGGAAATGAACCATAATGAACTGGTTGGCTGGCGCGATGACGCAAAAGACAAAATAGTGCTGCTGCTACGCACCAAAGAAGATTATGAGCGCGTACAGACTAGAATGGAGATCAATAAAAAAATATTCAAAAAATATACGCCGAATATTGTGGAGATATTTGCTGAAGGTAAAAGCTATTGGGAGCAGGTGTTTTACTTCATCCACCTTACCGACTGGGTTTCTGTGTTTCTTGCAGATCTCCGTGAGCTTGATGCTACGGAAGTAAAGGTGATCGATTTTTTGAAAAACTCACTTGCTAAAGTGTAGGTTCGTCGGAATTCACAAATAGCAGCTGAATAATATTTTGCAGAGGCGGGATGATTCCCGTCTCTGTTATTTTAGCCCGTCGATATTTATTATCCACATTTCCACATTCCTGCATGAATGAATAACGCAGTAACCCATTGAGCCATTAAATTGCGTACATTTGGAGAATTTGTTTTTTCAATGACTCCAACTCATACTGACACCCCCGCGTGGCTGCTGCTGCAGGACGGTACGATCTTTAAAGGTCTCTCTTTTGGTGCAAAAGGCACCGCAGGTGGCGAGATTTGTTTTAACACCGGAATGACCGGCTACCAGGAAGTATTTACAGACCCATCCTATACCGGCCAGGTGCTCATCATGAACAATGCGTACGTAGGAAATTACGGCGTAAAGAAGGATGATGTAGAAAGCGGCTCAGTGAAAATAAGCGCACTGATCTGTAAGAATATTTCTTACAGATACTCACGCATGATTGCCGATGACAGCCTTGAAAATTATCTTATACAGAACAATCTTGTAGCTATATACGATGTAGACACCAGGGCGCTCGTGCAACACATTCGCAGCAAAGGCGCAATGAACTGCATTATTTCTACGGAGCTCAGCGATGAAAAGAGTCTTTCTGAAGCACTCGCAAAAGTGCCTGATATGGCCGGGCTGGAATTATCGTCCCAGGTTTCTACAAATGAAGCTTTTACGTTAGGGGACGAGAATGCTCCCATCAGGATAGCGGTAATGGATTACGGTGTGAAATTGAAGATACTTCAGTGCATGACCGAGCGTGGCGCATTTCTTAAAGTGTTCCCTGCTAAGACGGGAATTGAAGAACTGAAGAAATTCGACCCGCATGGCTACTTTATATCTAACGGCCCCGGTGATCCTGCGTCTATGGATTATGCGGTAAAAACAGTAAAAGATATACTCGCGACAAAGAAACCTTTTTTCGGCATCTGCCTTGGGCACCAGTTGCTTGCGCGGGCAAATGATATTCCGACGTTCAAAATGCACCACGGGCACCGTGGCTTAAATCACCCGGTGCACAACCTGGTTACAAAACGTTCTGAGATCACTACCCAAAATCACGGTTTTGGAGTTGATCCTGACGCAGTGAAGAATGCGGATAACCTTGAAGTAACACATGTAAACCTGAACGATGGCTCTATAGAAGGTATCAGGATGAAAAATCAGCCCGCTTTTTCAGTGCAATATCACCCGGAAGCTACGCCAGGCCCACACGATAGCCGGTATCTGTTCGATGACTTTATAGCGATGATCAAGAACCAGCAAACTTCCTAATGAGGCTTTAGCAGCTAATAAGTATTCGGCTCAAATGATCTAACAAGCAGTAGTGGTTTCTATTTTTGGTTTTAACTTTTCACTTTTGACTTATAAATGAAGCAGGAAAAAATTCTCATAGTAGGCGCCGGCGGGCAGATAGGAGTGGAACTTACATTGGCCTTGCGGAAGCTCTATGGAACAGATAACGTTATTGCCTCTGACCTGAAAGACGCCCACCCTTTGCTGAGAGACAGCGGCCCGTATGTGCACCTCAATGCGATGGATGCTGCGGCAACGCACGCCCTGGTGAAAAAGGAAGGAATAACACAGATTTACCTGTTGGCTGCATTACTCTCTGCCACCGGCGAAAAGGATCCGCACAAGGCATGGGCAATCAATATGCAGAGCCTGCTGCAAACGCTGGAGCTGGGCGTACAGGAAAAGCTGACTAAAATATACTGGCCAAGCTCGATAGCCGTTTTCGGCCCAACCACACCTACAGACCACACACCACAGCAAACAATAGTAGAACCTCGCACAGTTTATGGTGTCAGCAAATATGCAGGTGAGCTATGGTGCCAATATTATAACCAGCGCTGGGGGCTAGATGTACGCAGCATACGCTATCCCGGCCTTATAAGCTGGAAATCAGAACCCGGCGGCGGCACTACAGACTATGCAGTAGAGATATACCACGAAGCTCTGAAAAACAAGAAATATACCTGCTTCCTTTCTGAAAATACTTACCTGCCCATGATGTATATGGACGACGCTATCCGCGCCACCATTGAACTGATGGAGGCACCGGCGGAACAAATGAAGACGCGTATGGCCTACAATATTGCCGCCATGAGTTTCTCACCAAAAGAGATAGCTGCTGCTATTCAAAAACATATCCCCGACTTTAGCATTGACTACAAGCCCGACTTCCGCCAGGCTATAGCGGATGGCTGGCCAAAAAGTATAGACGACACCACTGCGCGCAATGACTGGGGTTGGAAAAATGAATTCGACATTAATAAAATGACAGCAGATATGCTGATGCATTTGAAGGAGAAGATGGGCCAGAAAGTATAGAAGTGGTTAGTCAAACTATCTTTTATCCCTGCTTTCAAATAGCATCAATTCCTCGTTCCCCAGCGTCAAAAACTGTTTTAAAGTCAATCCAAGCTTTTCAAGGAGCTTGATTGATGAAACATTGTCTTTACTTGTTATCGCTAGTATAGTATCAATATTCAATACCTCCCGCGCATACTTCATCACTGCGGACGCGGACTCATAGCCGTAGCCCTCACCCTCATATTCAGGAAGAAAAGCGAAGCCGATATCAGGATGCTCAAGAGTATCCCTTTTGACAAGGCCTGATATGCCGATTGGTACAAGGCTTTCTTTAAGCTTCACTAAGTAGAAACCAAAACCGCTTTGTTTATAACTTTTAATCGCGCCATCAGCTATATAGGTGCGGGCATCTTCCACAGACCTAATGTTTCTATCCCCTATGTATTTTAGCCATGCAGGACTATTCATGAGCTCAAAAATGAAAGACGCGTCATCCTCGGTCTGCTCAGTCAATATTACTCTGGGTGTTTCTATTATGTTCATTTCACGCTTTTGACAATGGCAATTTAATTAAATTGAACCTGTTTCTTTAGTTTTACATTATGTCAGCAAAACAAAAAATTGTAGTGCTCACCGGCGCAGGTATAAGCGCAGAAAGTGGCCTGCGCACATTTCGCGACAGCGATGGTTTGTGGGAGGGCTACAATGTGCAGGACGTAGCTACACCGCGCGCATGGTATCGTGACAAACAACTTGTTCTTGACTTCTACAATATGCGACGTCGGGATGTAATTGCAGCCCAGCCAAATGCGGCGCACCTTGCACTGGCTGAACTGGAAAAAGATTTTGATGTGCATATTATCACTCAGAATATTGACGACCTGCACGAGCGTGCCGGATCAACAAAGGTGATGCACCTACATGGTGAGATAATAAAAATGCGCAGTGAAAAAAATGAGCACAGGCTGTATGACATAGATACGGATATAATGCTGGGCGACATAGCTGAGGATGGCACTCAGTTCCGACCCCATGTCGTTTGGTTCGAAGAACCGGTGCCTATGATTGAGCAAGCGATACCGCTGATGCAGGCAGCCGACATTTTCATACTTGTCGGCACTTCATTAGCAGTATACCCGGCTGCAGGCCTGGTGGACTATGTAGATGATGACGTGGTTAAATTTGTTGTAGATAAGGTCATACCACCTGTGACACGCTATCGAAATATTGTGCCCATTGAAAAACCGGCTACAGAGGGAATGAAGGAACTTCTCCAACTGCTAACCGGCAAAGCCTAGTCATGGCTTGCAAATTTCATAATGAATGGTATTATCTTGCATCCTTCATGACCCCTGCACAGCAAAAAATCGACCTCTACTATAATATTGCCCGCCGGCTATTTTACACCTGCCTTATAGGATTGTTTGTTACTGCATTGGTGTTTGCTGTTTATTACTTCACCACCGGCTACGAAACGCTAACAAAATGGTTCCTTTCGTTCAACGATTGTTTTTACCGAAATACTTTCTGGACCAGGGATTTTTTTACACCCGAAGCAAAGACCAAGGGCAACTATTTTGCGGCAGCGGCTTCAGTTGTTTGTATCGCAGGTCTGGTATACGCAGGAATAAACTGGAAGCGCTTCTTTTTACGAAAATCAGAACCTTTACCAATTCCCAAATTATCGTTACCGTGGAGCGTAGCAGTTGCAGTGCTAGGCCTGGTCACCTGGTATTTGGGGCAGAGCCTTGTAAAGCCAAGCTCGGATGAAATATTCTCTGCAGTGAACTGTTCCGAACTTCCCCACTTCCAGGTTTTGGCTTACTATATGCTGCCCAATAATCACATCTATTTCAACTTCATAAACGGCTTCGTTATGAGGTGGACCCATACGGATGCAGTAGTCACCGGCCGCATCATATCTATGGTGGCCTATATCGGTGTACTGTTCTGTATATTCCACTGGCTTTCCGGACTATTTAAGAGCAGGTTGTGGGCGTTTGTTGCAATTGTTCCCGCCGCACTTCAATTTACACCATGGGCTTTTGGGTTTCAGTCGAGGGGTTATGAATGCCAGCTTCTCTGTGCATGGGGAGCATTCTTAACGCTTTACAGCTACGTAAATACCGGCAATGCGAGGATTATGAAACTGAATGCACTATTCTCTATTATGGGCTTTGCTTTCGTACCTACGTTCCTCTACTTTTTCTTAACACAACTGGCCACACTCGTGTTTGTTCAGGTTTACAACCGCAAGCTTACCTGGCGTGTATGGAAGTACCAGTCCATTATACTCGCAGGTGTATTCCTGCTTTATTTGCCGGCGCTTTGTTTCTCCGGCGTCAATGCACTTACGGCAAATGACTACGTAAAATCCCCACATCTTCCCTTCGCAAAATATTTCAATAATTGGGTAGAAGTAACCAAATACTTCATAAACTTCATATTCTCATTTGTCATCAGGGAGAACCATCCGCTAAACTTTATTCTCTTTTTCACCCCTCTCCTACTGTTAATACTGCCGGGAAAACATCAAAAGCAGACAGGTGTTTTCTACCTGTTGCTGTGGGTGGTCTGGGCCTGTGTTTGCTTCTACATGCAGCGCAATCCGTTCAGCCGCAATATGATCTTTCATTACAGCCTTACATTTGCGTTCGTACTATACACGATCCACAGCATTGTGGAATTAGTTTTAACGAGAATTAAAAGTTTGCAGTTGAAAGTAGCCTTAAAAACAGCCATTTTCGCAGCTCCGCTTCTATTATTCTCAGTCCATCTTGCAAAGTGGGGTAAGGAAAATGTTCCGTTTAGCTTATACTTTATGGATGTGAACGTAATGTACAATGACTATGCATCGGACATAAAAACATTTCCTCCAGGATGCTCTATAGCTTGCTCTAATGAGCGGTACTGCTTCTACTACTATTGCCGCACAGGGCCTTACCGCACCAGCCGCTGCCCTACAGGGAACGAGGACTACTTCATCAATGTGGGTGGAGAGCAGGTGCCAGACGTTGTTTCAAAAAACTATGTGCTGGAACGCCATGGCATTGGCGGCTTTGAAATATACAAACATAAATAATCAGTTAACTTTCAGCAGTCTCCAGCCGAAAATGCAACCTGCTGAAGTTACGGGCCAACACATAAATATAAGAGGGAACAATGTGGAACAACACACGATCCATAGAAGTTGCCAGATGCCAGTCAAGGCTTTTCGGGGTCAAAACGTACACGAAGAAGTAACCTGTGGTACATACCAACAATACAATTATAGCCCGGTCCGGTAGACGACGCTCTACAAAACAGAGGATGGCAAATGCGATGAGGCCAATTTTTACTGCCACGAAGTTATGCGACAGGTTATAGATAAGCGACTCCCATACCATCTCATACCGCGACCAATCGAAAATGAAATTTCGTGTATGATCGTCCTGCAGTTCAAACAGATCATTGGAGCGCGCCGATAGCTTGAAGAAAACAAAAACGAGAAGCGGAAAAGCAAAACCCGAAAGAAATGGTTTCCAGCGGCCGCGGCCAAACAGCGAACGGCAATTTAATGTAATGAACACGAGCGTGAGCATAGCCCCCTCATTCTTTGTCCATAGGCAGCAACCAAGAACTGCAGATGTTACTACAGTCATCAAAGGCTGCTTTTTCACGTTTTCAAGACAGATAAAAGCGCATAAGAATGCAAAACCCAATGGCAAATCTGCATATTGGGCGAGCGCACGCTCCAAGTAAAAATCATCTACCGCCAAGAGTAAGAATGCGAGTGCGGCAACAACAATATTCCTGCGGTACAAAGCGAGGAAAATGGTAACAGGGATGACAAGCGTGGTCAAAAAACTAAGCGCATAGGATACCGAAATATTATCAGTGCTCATAAGCCGCCAAAAGAATGCAATACTTCCTGATACAAACAGCGGATAGTCAGGATGGGGTACAAGGCTATGCTTTGAAATTAGGAAGCCAGCAAATTCAGGATGCCCCAGGAATTTTGCATGGTAATTCCATATCCACCAGGCATCCCAATAGCCATATTGCGGCTCCAGGTAGTAAGCTTTATTGGTAATAATAACTATCCCTACCAGCAATATCACACAAGCCCATGTAGTATGATTCTTATTAACGACGGGATCTTCGATTGCAATATGCCTGCCGAGCCAGCGGTAGCTTAGGTAACCAAACGCTGCCACCAACACGGCAGTAACAACAACCGGCAATGAAATGGCGAGCGATAAGAAGTATACCATGCTTGTAAACCCAAGCAGCACCCAAAGCCATATTATTTGCAATACATTTTTCTGCATAGGGATCAGGAGTGCCGTAAAAGGATATAGCGGTAACGATCGTCCGCATTTTGCCAGAGAATGCTTGAAGTATTTACCATTGCAGTGGATGCGGAATCTGTACTATTGATAGGTACAAGCAACAAAGTAGTATCATTACCACCAGGCGTTGGCAATACCAATTTTACAGGTGTAAGATAGTAAGCAACATATGTAGGATACATATCACCACCCTGAACATCGCATTTGAATACAAGGTGCGAGCCGGTTGGCAGATATTTTTGTACACCAGCCAGCCCTTTCCTTATTTTTTCCGGGTCTGTGGGCGACTTAAACTTTATGTTGAAGAAAAAGACTGCAACACATACCGATAACCCCAGCAATGTATTAACGATCCAACTTTTCATTGATGCAATGTAGTAAAAACCCTTGAACCTCAATAGGCATTCCAATAGTTTAGATAAACTGTATGACCATCCGTCGTTAGTAACTGTTATTCATATTTCCAGTTCCACCATTTCAATTTTTCGGGATCCCTCTCACCCTGTGGGGTATCGGCATAATAGACTGCGCAACGGAAAACATACAGTAGGCAACGGTCCTGTACCATACCAGCAAACGCATTAGAACTATCATACAGCCACAGCGGATCAAGCCCCTGCAATGCGGCAACACTCCTTATGTTTATATTCCAAAGATCGTTTGCAATGGAAATCCCGACGCCAGGTATCTGCCGGAGATCTTTTATTGCCGCTGCATGTGTAATAGGAGCCACTGGCAAGTTTACTTTTCGAGGCTGAACAAGCTGTCAACGAATTCAACTTTGTTGAAAATCTGCAGATCTTCCATCCTTTCGCCTACGCCTATGTATTTCACCGGTATCTTAAACTGGTTAGCTATTGCAAGCACCACTCCACCCTTAGCTGTACCATCAAGCTTTGTTATGGCTATGGCAGTAACATCTGTAGCTGCGGTAAAGTGCTTGGCTTGTTCCAGTGCATTCTGCCCTGTACTTCCATCGAGCACCAAAAGCACTTCATGAGGTGCATCCGGCATTTTTTTCTTTATTACCCTGTGTATTTTGCCCAGCTCATCCATCAGGTAAGCCTTATTGTGCAGTCTGCCTGCAGTATCAATGATCACAACATCCACATCTTTTGCCATACCGCTCTGCACTGTATCAAATGCCACAGAGCTAGGGTCGCTACCCATTTCTTTCTTTACAATCGGAACCCCCACCCGCTCACTCCATATTGTGAGCTGATCCACGGCTGCAGCACGGAATGTATCGGCCGCTCCAAGCATTACACTTTTACCGTTTTTCTTAAAGTTGTGTGCCAGTTTACCTATTGTCGTGGTTTTGCCTACACCATTCACCCCTACTACCAGTATCACATAGGGCCTTTTACCTGCGGGCACATCAAAAGTCACAAACTCGTTGGAAGGCGCCTGCGTGAGCATGCTCATTATTTCTTCCTGCAGTATACGGTTAAGCTCTGATGTTCCTAAATATTTATCCTTTGCTACTCTCGCCTCTACCCTGTCTATGATGGCAACTGTTGTATCTACCCCCACGTCTGCACTTACCAATGCATCTTCCAGCTGATCCAGCACCTCCTCATCAACCTTATCTTTACCCGCTATCGCCTTACTAAGCTTCGAGAAAAACCCTTCCTTCGTTTTTTTCAACCCTTCGTCTAATGCTTCTTTCTGTACCTGCTCCTCTTTATTGCGTTTAAAGAGTTTATCAAATAAGCCCATGATTTGTATTTAGAAAGCTGCGAAATTAGTGAAATATAAAAGAAGAAAAGTATGCTTCATAAACAAATTGCATTCCCCGTCCTCCTTAACGTATAAAAGATGGGAAGTGAATAATGGTAAACTTTAGTTTTTGTATACCGGAATGTGATTTAACGCATCTGAAGTACAGATATATCCATCGGCTGTTTTCTTAAAGCTGCCTTTATTTGACTGCAACAGAATGTTGGAATATTCCTTAACCTGGTGCTTATATACATCACCTATAGCAGGGTATTTCTGGAATATCATAGCGGTCAGCTCAGGAAGTACCATGTTTTTAATTCCAAAATTATTGAGGGATGCTTTGTCACCATCACTGAGCTCAGTATTAGGCCTTGGACTCAGGCCCTTGCCGCTCAAATGTTCCGGCTGGTCAGCAACTGGCTTTTTAGGCTCTTTGGCAACAACTGCTACCTCTGCTTTCGGCTTTGGTTCCTTTATTTTAGTGGTTGCCGGCTTTTCAACCGCCTGTGCTGTTTCAGTTCTTACTGCTACTGGTTCACTCCTTACAGGCTCAGGTGCCGTCTGCTCCGCAACAGGAGGGGCAGTAGCAGATGTTTTGACGGAATCCGCAGCTGTAGCAGCAGCGGCTGTTGTCGGCTCATCGTGAGACAAAGGTGGCTGGTTAGATGGCTGTGCAGTTGAAGTGTCGGGAGTGGCTGTAGCCGTCCACTGATCAGCTTTTTTCGTATAGGAATTGTCGAAAAAGGCCGCACCGCCAAGTGCAAGTATCGCTACTGCTGCTATAATGAACGCCTTTGATTTATAAAAAGGCTTAGATGCTTCTCTAGTAAGCTCATTGGCTTTATTATCGTGCTGGCCAGAATTAGCATAAGAAGTAGCCGCAGCTGTAGGATGCGGAGGTACTGGTGGTGCCAATTTAGGTTCTGGCTTTGGCTTAGGAGCAGGAGCCTGCTGTGGTTTAGGCGCAGGTTTTGGTTCTGGCTTTGGAACTGGCTTAGGCTCAGGTTTCGGCGCTTGCGTTGTAGCTGGTGCCGACACAGGGGCCGAAGCAGGCTTAGGCGTTGGTGGCGGAGCAGGCGTTGGTGCTGGCTCAGGTTTCGGTGCTGGTGGCGGAGCGGGCGTTGGCGCTGGCTCAGGTTTTGGCGCTGGTAGTGGAGTGGGCGTTGGCGCTGGCTCAGGTTTTGGCGCTGGTAGTGGAGCGGGCGTTGGCGCTGGCTCAGGTTTTGGTGCTGGAAGTGGAGCGGGCGTTGGTGCTGGCTCAGGTTTTGGCGCTGGAAGTGGAGCGGGCGTTGGCGCTGGCTCAGGTTTTGGCGCTGGTGGCGGAGCGGGCGTTGGTGCTGGCTCAGGTTTTGGCGCTGGTAGTGGAGCGGGCGTTGGTTTTGGCGCTGGTGTCGGAGCGGGCGTTGGTGCTGGCTCCGATTTTGGCGCTGGTAGTGGAGCGGGCGTTGGTTTTGGCGCTGGTGTCGGAGCGGGCGTTGGTGCTGGCTCCGATTTTGGCGCAGGGGCGGCAAATGGCGTTGGCGCAAACTCTGGTTTTGGCGCAGGGGCCGAAACAGGAGCGGGCGTTGGTGCAACGAAATTTGAAACGGGGACCGGCGTATCCGTTGTTTGCTTCGCTTTCTGAGCTTTCAGCATATCATCTAGTCGGTCGCGTACCTGCCTTGAATAGTCGAGGAGTTTATCGTACTCGTTAACCATTTTCTGCACCTCATCAATATTCAGGTCGCCCGCCGGCTTATCTAATGCATCAAAATGGAAATTCTTTTCTTCACCCGCTGATATATTTACTACGTCACTTGCATTCTTTATGGCCACAGACGGCTTATCCGGAATGGGCGCCTGGTACTGGATATCCTCCCCTTCTACAGGGGCTGCATTCCTTGTAATAAAGTTGTCCCATGAAACTAATTTTATCGCACCCTTCTTAGCTACATAATCATAAACTTTATCGTTAAAAGTGAAGTACAAGGTCTCAACGTCCTTGTAGGTCTTCATTGCTTCAGTAAAAAAGCGGATGCCCTGCTCCTGGTTGTCTGGTCCACCGGCGTAAACAAAGAGCTTCTTTTGGGGATCTATGCTTGTAGAGTAATAAGGCGTATTCTTTATTCCCTTAGCATTAAATTTTACAGTCTGGAATCTTGCCGGCTCTTTAACTACAAGTTGCACAGCCTGCCTTACTTGTATCGTATTGCTGCTGAGGTTGTGCGGATTGTTGATAACATCGTCATGAAGCTCTCTCAGTAACTTATATATATTTACCGGATCTATGTATACTTCCTGCAGAACGAGTACAGTACCAATGAATGTACCTTTCCGGTTCGCATTCATCTCCCACGCGTAGGAATACAGGCTGAAAGCTATAGAATAGATACCATTCACCATTTCTCTCTTCACGCACAGCAGCTCGGTACTCGGAAACAGAGTGATCTCATCATAGTTGAGATCAAAGCTTTTTCCAAACAATACATCCACATCGAACGCCTGCTGAAAGCCATATGGCTGCCCAAAAGTTCCAAATACGCCAAGTCCAAGCAGATTATTCATTGTTAATGATCTTTTAATGTCTAAAAGTATACTGAGTTTTTGATTTTTGCAAAGATATTTAGACGCAATAAGGGATTTTATTGTACGATTTTGTAACCGCATCAGCCAGTTTGAGCCGGAGGGTTATCATCAATCATACACTAGCTTAGCCGTATATCGTTGTCCACCAATATCTATTTTTACAAAATAGATGCCTTTAGTCATCGCCAGCGCACGAAAGACAGACGTGTTTGCCCACTGCGTGGATGTGAATGATGCCTCATATGTACTTCTGCCAAGCGCATCAAAAATATTGATGTGCATTAAAGTACCTGCATCAGCATGCCACTGAATACTAATATTACCATCATAGGTAGGATTAGGGAATACATTAACCACAGAGTTTCCATTATCCCACTTAACGGTGCGAACCGGCAAAACTATAGAAGCGCCGTTTTGAAGCACAGCAGTAAGCCGATAATGGACCGGTGCGCCAAAAGGAATGGAGAATGAGGGCTTATCCATGAAGGTATAATGTTGCCCGTATTTTTTTAGCGCAACGGTATTATTTATTGCTGTAAAGCTGCCATTGTCCACGGCCCGCTCCAGCAGATAATGATCTGCCATGCCGTCCAGATAGGATGTCCAGTTTACTTGTGCGGTTCCGCTTCCTATCATTTGCGCATTAAATGAGACCAGGTTCGCAGCTGTATCGCTATACCCTACTTTCCTGATTGCTGATGTGTATTTTGCGTTACCACCGGTCATCGTCCATTGCAGGCGGTAGTACAAATTTGTATCTGCTGTTATTGTCACTCCATCATTATAGGTGTACTGTGCGTTGTTTTGATGCGTTGCCGCGGTATCGAGTACATCAGTAAAATTGAGACTATCGCCTGAGCGCTGCAAGACATAATTGCTAACCGATGTATCTATAAATGAATTCCAATATACCGTAGCATGGTCTCCATTTCTAAAGGCTATGAAACTCAGATATTCGGCATCAGCAGGAAAGCTGGCAGTTGGTCCGCCATCGTTAAACCAATACTCTGAAAACGGCTTCGAGCGAAATTCTGCATAATACCCTTTGTCATACGGCACCCACTTAACCGACGTATAGGGATAGTATGTAAATACGCCACCCGTATCATCAGCAAGACTTCCATTCTCGGCTGCACGGTTACTATTATTATCAAATTGAGTAATACCGAGTGAATATGCATCCCTAACAGGTGAGCAAGCGGGGCAGGTTAAATCATTAAGTACATTTATCACTTCACTGTCTAACAGGTAAAGACGAAGGCCCACGCTATCATTAGCACTATTCGTTGCTTTAATGGTATAGCTGCGAGAGAAAGTATACTGTGTCGCATAGGTATTATAGATCGTATCATGAGGATATAACATTGTTGAAAGCTCATTTATTTCCTGCCCATCGGGTTGTACGGATGATAATAGATAATTGTTCAAAATCTGATCGGTCCAGGAATTGCCACTTACATTTTGCGTAAGCGTAACCCCACTGGTAGGCATAATAGAATAGACAAGGTCGTAGATGTGGATGTCGTCTACAGCTACACCTTCAAAAGTCACTCCTGGATCGGCAGTCATAACAAAACGGAAATGAATTGTTTCTCCTGATGGTGGCTGGGGAAGTGGTATAGAGGCTACATGCCACCGGGTAGCTCCCGACGTATTCCAGATATCAAACGTAGGGTCATACCAGTTTGTGCCTTGCTGGGAAGCGCCAAGCTTCGTCCAGGTCAACCCATCAAACGAATACTCAACATAGGCCGCATCGCACAGCGTGCCGCCGCAATTCTCTATATCGAGCGCCACACTGAAACTTAACATAGGACGCTGAAGTTGCGATATATCGAAACAGGGAGAATAAAGGTAAGACCGCTCAAGATTGTTATACTTACCCGTGAGGTTAGTTTTCCATGCCTTTGTACCGCTTGCGGCTTTATTAATCTTTTGCGCTGCAGGCGTGCCATACTGCCACGAATTTTTAATGCCTGTGCTGAAATACCCTCCATCACCAGTCTCGAAATTTTCAAGGTACGGGTAAGATGAAATGACAACACTATTGCGGAAAGTGTAATTCAGTATACTATCGTTCAGCTGGTAGCTATCGCCCGGGCTACTTAACCACACACTGAGCGTATGCGTAGATCCAGGCGCTATATCCAGCGGTTGCGCAAATGCGTAGTCAATTGTATCCTTTGCCTTGATGGAATCTATGACTCCCGTAAACAGCGGGCCGCCATCCACATAATATTGAAGCTGGACATTATGCAAGGTGTAGTTAACCCCATTGTTCACCCGAACTACGAGTGGTGTGGCTGAAGGCAGACCGCAATTATTGGCCAATGGCGACACAACACCCAGCACGCCGGCATCGTTGGCAACTGTATACAACCTAAAGTTATCAAAAGACATACCGTTGCCATAGTCAGCACTTGCAACCAGCGATGTATCACTTTGCCCGAAGGAAATCTGTGTAGCCGTAGAAAAATTATGTCCAATATGCCGCACGGCATCCGTAAGCGATATAGAGCGGGCATGGGTAACAGTACCAGGATACGCCCCGGGATCGTAATTAAAAACAGGCATCCAGGAATCTGCATCACTGCTGCGGGCTGCTACCAGGTTACCCTCCGTTGTTTTTGGTGTGCCATGTAAAACGTAGTCAAAATCAAACCTGATCTCAGTAGTGGCCGTATCATAATTTATAAGATTGAACGTGCCGACAAATGTGTTGTGGCTGCCATTCAGCACATTTCTATCTTCATCAAGGCTTACAGACCGGTTGCCGCTTATGGTAACGTTGTCATCAACAAAGGACCTGATGCGGCCATAATCGTCGGCATTAAAATAGTCCCAATGGCCATTTGGAGAGACACCTACGGAATCATGGGTAACGCCAAAGCGCGGCATATCCTCAAACCCATCGGTATAGGGAGTCGCGAGATTTAGGGTATCATTTGGAAGATTACGGACAGTAATGGCAAATGTATCATTTCCCGATTGCGGATCGGCAAGATCCTGGTTATGTACCGACACCGCTAAGTGATAGACACCAGTATCACCAAGAGGCAGATTAAACACGCTGATATCGGCACTACTATTGGCTGGTATAACAGCAGGGCCGGTTACAGACACCCATGGCCCTGAATTTATGCGATAACTGAGTGTATAATTTGCACAAGGCACAGTGTAGAGATTTCTTAAGCGAACCACCATAAGTGCTGTAGTACTAAGCTGGCTACTGGTATTCATGCGGCCGCTTGAAGGCGACAGGATTTTCTCAACCAACAGATCACCAGTGGAAACCGGATTTGTGCAGCTGCCGTAATTAGCAACAGCTATTACGGCTATACTGCGGTACGCAGGAGCACCATTTATGATCGGCTGCACCGCCACATATGATTTTTCAGTGAGCGACATATTCGCAAAGGAATAGGTAGTATCGCCCATTACAGTGTCCACCACCTGCATGTAAAACCCTACCTTTTCGTGCATCAAATAGGAGGTGGCATTTGGCACCGGGCTCCAGTGAATGTTTAGATAACCTGGACATTGGGCTGCTTCAAGCGCTGCGATCGGCTGCGCACTTATGGCAAAAGGCGCAGAAGTAACTACCTCCCCAGTACCATTGCGGGAAACGCGCACCCGACAAAGGCCCGAGTTATAACCTGTAGGCATGAAGTCGCAATGATGGGCATCAGCAGCTACTGAGTTAGAAATTGGCACCCAGCTGGCACCATTGTCAGGAGAAAACTCAACGGTAAAAGTGTGGCCGTCCGAAACAGCATCCCAGTAAACGCGGATCTGATCAAAATTGGAAAGCTGTTCACCACCTATTGGAAAGGTAAGGTGCAGGCCATTGGGTATAATGTCATAAGCAAGCACATATTGCTGCGGCCCCTGCGGAACATCAAACCCTCTAACGTTGAGGGAATAGGAACCCGAAGCTGGGTTTGTTATCACAACCTGTTCCGCATTATTCACGTGATCTGGATGCTCTGAGGCATTGTTGTTTACGTTGGCGGGAGTAGCATCAAGCACCAATGGAAGGTGCTGCGCGGACGAGGGATCGGTGACCACAAGGTCGAGATCATTAATAAGCTGCTTTGCAGACGATGTACTGGCAGGGATATCGTGCCAGTAGAGCATTATTTTTACCTGTGCCGTATTGGGAGGTATAGTAATACTGGCAGATTGGATACCGTTGTTAAATATAGAGCTGCTATAAAAATGACCCTTGTTTAGAATTTCCAGCGAACGGTATAAATCCATGGCACCGAAACCATAGCTAAAATCAGGACCGGGATTGCCGAGATCCATAGCACCATTGAGCAATATAGCCTTTAAAACATCAGCACGTGGCTGCTGCCCTCCATTTAGTTGCCTGTAGCGCTGCGTCAGCGCGGCTAATCCACTGGCTACCTGGGGGGCTGCCATACTGGTACCGGCCGCCCAGGTATACTGGTCTACATCAATGGTTGAATAAGTACCAAGACCAATAGCTGTTATATCCGGCTTTAACCGTCCATCTCTTAGCGGACCCCGCGACTCATCATCGGCCTGGTCATAAAGATCGGTTATGCTGCCCACGACCACCGTATTTTTCGCAGGCTGATAGCCACCGCCTACGGTACCAAATCCCTTGGGGTAAGGCCCGCAGGTTATCCAACCGTCATTGCCGGAAGCAAATACATGCAACACATCGGGATATTGTATAGCAAGGGTATCAAGGAAACGAGAGTACACATCGTATGTTCCTGCATAATCGCAATCACTAGCTACCACCTCGTAGGAGTTGTTGGTGATGGTCATGTTGAAATCGAGCAGCATGGCACCGGTAGATGGCAGTATAAGATCAAAAAGATGATCTACCAGCGAAACACGTGGGGTAATAACAGCAGCAAGCGGATCGACAATTGAAGCATTACCCACTACCCCGTTCACAAACTCCCCGTGGTGGTGGTTGGCTGCCGGATTGAAGTTAGTGATACGATCCTTTATATCTATGTGGTATATGCCGGAGGACTGATCGCCAACTCCAACAGTGACACTATCGCCGAGCAGGTTGTAGCCTCCATATATTTGTGCAGCGCGGGCAATATTTCCTTTTACCGCAGGCATTGACTGCAGATCGAGCGGCACCATGTCTGTAACGGGGCTTATGCTCCGTACACCATACCACTCAGCAATAGCAGGTACCTTGGCAGCAGCTACAATGACTTTATAGCAGCCATAGCGCTCAAATGGACTGGTGTGTATCTGCCCTCCAATTCCGGATACAAACTGCTTTACAGCCCCTACGTCTATGTTTCCGTAAAACGAAACCATAACTTCTACCGAACCGCTTTTCCTATTTATTAGTTTCCAGATTGACTCGTCGGCTTTCCACTCCGGCTTCATGCATACTATGCTGTGAAGCGGCAAGGAGGCAATATTCTCCATGTTGACAGGAAAGGTGATTACAGCATTGAACGTATTGTCGGGAACATAGTCATACAATGCAATACCGTTTGCCTGTAGTATCTCAATCTCTTTAGCTGAAGGAATGGCAGTAAACTGAACAAGTACCTGTACCGGCTCATTTTTATTGGTAACATGAGCCATGCTGTCCATCCATTGCCGGGCATTGGGTATAGGCGTGATGTCTGCTCGTCTCAGGTGAATGCGCTGCATAACCTTAGCATCCTGCCCTGAAGCTAAAAAAGGGAACGAACAGCATGCAACGATAAAAAAAAGAAGTATAAACGGATAGTTGTGTATAGACCTTGCCATATGTATATAACGTCCTTGACCTGGGGTATACTATTCCTCCACAGAAGGGGCGATTTTAGCTATACAAGGTACAAAAATTGAGGCACACCCGAACACGCTACTCTTGACAAAAAAGCTATATTATGCCCAATGTTTTATATCTCTTTTGAAGTATACTTTTTGAGTCTACCTGCAGCCAGCTGTCCAGAACGGTTGCATATACTTGTTTAAAGTCCATGTTGTACTTCAGATCACCTTCGTCAAGGTCGGCAAGATTGGGTATATCATTGTACAGACCGGCCCTTTTTATACCGCCGCCTATAAGAAACATATTCCCTGCTGTTCCATGATCGGTTCCATTACTAGCGTTCTGTGCTACTCGCCTGCCAAATTCTGAGAAGGTCATAATAAGCACATCATCAAAACGATTGCTTTTTTTTAAATCATCTACAAGCGCCGCAAGTGCGGCATCCAATTGCTCAAATAAGCGTGTTTGCCTATCTGCCTGGTTTACATGGGTATCAAAACTGCCATGCGACACATAGTAAACCCTCGTTTCAGCACCCGAGTTAATGAGCGAACCTATAGTCTTCATCCGCTTTCCTATCTGGGAATCCGGGTACTGGGTTGTGTTCGTGTATACTTTATTCTGTTCGTACAGATATTCCGCTGCTGATGTAGTTTCCCTTAGCGTTTTGTACAGGTATCCGGCAAGTTGTTCCTCGTGCTCGTCGCTATGGCTGGCCAGTTTCTTAAAATAGGCATTTGCGGCGGCGGTATGAAACCGTTCAATGTCCCTTACCGCTATTGCATCCTTTGCAGCTCCCTTCATGGCCAGGCTCAGTGTATCATCCACCTCTATAGCCAGTGCATTATGCGTATCACAGCTGGAACATGCATTATCAAGGTATCGTCCTAGCCACCCGGTGACTATCATTTCGTTTGAGGCACTACCAGACTGCCATATGTCCATGCTCCTGAAGTGCGACCTGTTTGGCTCCGGGTATCCTAAACCATTAACAATACTCACGTGCCCGTCGTCATACAATTGTTTTACTGTTTTCAGAGCCGGATTTAAGCCAACTTCATCGGTCAGTGACAAAGCATTTTCACGCTTTATGGCCAGCAGCGGACGGCTGCTATAGTAGATATCGTTGCGGTAAGGTATTATCGTGTTTAGCCCATCATTGCCACCAGATAACTGCACAACAATAAGCACTTTTCCATTTTTACTGGTAAGAGGCTGTGAAGGATATGAAAAACCCTTAAGGAAATGCGGCACCATCATTGATGCACTTGCAAATGAGCTAAGCTGTATAAATTTTCGTCTTGAGATGGACATAGCTACTAAAAATTACAAATTGCAAATCAGGTTAACTGGTACTCCGGAAGCTCCATCAACAATATTGTCAGGCTCTTTATATACTCCTCTATTCTATCTTCATCCGCGAAAGCTGTAACATCTGCCAGTCGCTGTTTCGATATTGTTCCTGGTAACAAGTAAGCAGCTATAGCTTCCGGCAGGTCTTCCATTTTGTACACTTTCCAATAAGCCAGGTATGCGCACCAGTCCGCATCTACCCTACCTACTTTAAATTGCTTTGTAGGCTGTGTGTCTTTGGAGACCGGCGCCCGATGCCCATCAGCCATCTCCGCGTCTGATTCTTTTAAGTTCAGATCCAACTCCTTCGACCGAAAAAAGGCTTCCGGTAATCGCATACGGGCAACCAACGTTGAGCTATCTATCCAACTCCTTCCACCTGGCCAGCCAGCTACATTGGGCGGGTAAAACAAATACTGCCCCAGTAACCGCTGCACATTCAATATGGTTTTATCATTGGCAAATTGCATGGGTATCATCCGCTGGTACCCTACCAGCAACTCCACAGGCGATTTAACTTTTGCACCAATCAGAGCATCGTCATAATACCATTCTGATGTTAAGATGCTACGCATTAATGTTCCTATATCATACTTACTTTCATAAAACTGATTTGCAAGCAGCTTTACACGCTGCTCATCAATCTTTTCATCGCTCACGAAAAAGCGATATATCTTTTGAGTGATAAATATTGCTGTCTGCTTTTGTTCAAGGATAATATTAATTATATCATCGCCGTCAAAATTTCCATTCCTCCCCAGGAATTTCTTCTCACCACTGTCATGCTGACGTCCCTTGAAAACAAACGCTCCATTACCGTCATATGCCCAGCCGGTAAATGCACGCGCCGCTTCCTTTACATCTTCTTCCGTGTAATGCCCCCTTCCTAATGTAAACAGCTCCATAACCTCTCTTGCAAAATTCTCATTAGGGTGCATCTTTTTATTCTGCCTGTTATTGAGAAACTCGAGCATGGCTGAGCTCTTGGATACAGTGCGCAGCATATCTCCAAAATTACCCAAGGCATTTCCGCGGATCACATGAAGCAGCTTCTGATCAAAATATGGATTATTGATTCGCACTGCAAAATGCCCATGCCAGAATAAAGCCATTTTTTCCAGGAATGGAAAGCTTGTAGTTACCATTGCCTGGGCCCAAAGCAGGCTCATATCTTTCGTCCGCGCATTAAAGGCTTTCTTTCTTGCTTTACGCTCTTCAATATCTTCCATAGCCTTCATAGCCGCAGGACTGTTAATGGCCCATTCCTCGTCAGTGATCATTTCCAGCTTACCTGGAATACCCTTCGGAAATAGATCAACAACTGCAATGTTTATCGGTTTTGGATCATGGTAGTCCTCCAAAGAAATACCAAAGCAAGCCCGCGAAAAGAGGTGTTTATTTTTCTGTCGTAGATCCATGAAAAATTAATTACCGGTTTGACAGTGAAAAGTATGCAAAGGTTTAGTTACAGATCGCTATTTGAGTTCTTTTACCATTAATTTTACAATAAATCATCAGCAATGCAGTTTCATGAGCTTACACCCATGTTGTGGGTGCCTAACATAAAAGACACAGTAACATTTTATACGGAGATACTGGGCTTTACCTGCGACAACTCATCAGATGAATGGCAGTGGGCGTCGATCTCACGAGATTCAGTTGTGTTTATGCTTTCTGCGCCGAGTGAGCATATGTCTTTTACTGCCCCTGAGTTCACCGGCAGCTTCTATATCCGCGTGGGTGATGTTAACTCACTTTGGGCCGACCTGAAGGATAAAGTTGAAATAGTGTACCCTATAGACAGTTTTGAATATGGTATGCGTGAATTCGCAATCAGGGACAACAACGGCTTTATGCTCCAGTTTGGCCAGGAGATAGAAACATTGTAATCAGCTGAAAAACTGGAAGTATAACAAGGCAACCGCCGAAACAGTCATAAGTATAAAAGTAAGCGTTCCAAGAATGTTTGACCTCTTTGAATTGGTATGCTCTTTCATTATCTCTTTATTGTTACAGATATGCAGAACGATGGCGATAATAACCGGTGCCGTTAAACCATAGAGTATCGCGGAATAGAGCAGCGCCTTTATAGGGGTTATTCCAACATAGTTAATAGCAAGGCCAGCGAATAGGGAAATGCCTATGATAATATAGAACCCTTTGGCTTCATGAAATTTCTTATCCAGCCCCATCTGCAGCCCAAAGGTCTCTGAAAATATGTACGACATCGTGCCCGTAAGTACCGGTATAGACAGGAAGCCTGTACCTATAACTCCCAGTGCAAACAGGTAGTAAGCCATATTACCGGCCAGCGGTTTCAAAGCACTGGCTGCCTGCTCTACTGTTTCTATCTTATGTATGCCGCCTGCGTACAAAACAGTACCACCCGTAAGTATGATAAAAAACATACAGAGATTGGAAAACAACATGCCAAAATTTACGTCTGTGCGCATTTCACGAAACATGCGGCGGCTTACGATCAATGTTTTCTTTTGTTGCTTTTGCTTTTCCATCAGTTCCTCTACCTCCATATTTGCCTGCCAGAAGAAAAGGTATGGTGAGATAGTGGTACCAAGTATTGCAACAAGGATTCCGAGAAAATCTTTGTTGAATTCAATGTGTGGCACAACCGTAGCTTTCAGCACAGCATGCCAATCAGTCTTTGCAAGGAATGGAACTACAAAATAGACCAGAAGCACCATAGCCAGATATTTAAGTATAGCCGCAATCTTATGATATGGGAACATAACAATACACCCTAGTAGCAGAAAGGTAAAAGCAACACTGAAATAGGCTGCATCTATCCTGGGAACTATGAGGTTAGCCACGGCACCCATACCAGCTATATCTGCGCCAATATTCATTATTATTGCCGGAAAGCTGAACAGTACCATTACATACAACACCCATTTAGGATAGTGAGACTTCAATAAGCTGGTCAGCCCCATGGAAGTGGCAAGGCCAATACGGGCGCACATCTCTTGTATAGAGGCCATTAGCGGGAAAGTGATCCACGCCGTCCATAATGTAGAAAGGCCATACTGAGCTCCCGCCTGCGAGTAAGTTGCTATTCCGGAGGGGTCATCATCACTGGCACCGGTTATCAGTCCGGGACCAAGTATTTTTAGAATTCTTCTAATGTATGGCTCCTTTTTGTCCTTGTCAGGCATCCGCTATTTCGTTTTGGTCTTCTTTACCTTTTGTACCACTTTTATCTTCTTTACGGCTTACTTTGCTATTTCAGCAAACCCGGACCATTGCATGGAATGTGTATCGGGTACATAAACCCAGCCATTCATAGGCCTTCCACCCATCGGATCAAACATTTCAGCTCCTTCAAGTGATAAAGCGTATTCCTGATCTTTTCCTGACAACTTAAAGATCATGCCATCTTTCCGGAACATGACGCCAGCCTTTCCATTTGTTGCTTTAATACATAGCGCCCCGAACATCTTCCCTTCGTGTGTGCCGACAAGGCCGCTCGCTATAGTGTGAAATAATTCTTCCTGCTTTGTCATTGAAAAACGTTTTACATACAAAATAATATTAATCAGGCTGTTTTCATAATTAAAAAGGGTGAATAGCATTTCCGCTATTCACCCTCCTTCTTCCCATGAAATGATATTACTGCTCTACCACAAAATGGAACGTTCTGTTACCACTTTCCGATACTAGGTTAAGAATATACATTCCGTTTGCCAAGTTAGCACCAAGACGTATCTGCTCGTTCACTTTACCATCATGCGTAATTGCTTTGCTGCGATACACAACCTGGCCGAGCACATCTGTAATTTCAATGCGCATTTCTCCATCGCCAAGGATACCGGTCGTACCCTTCAGTGTAAAAGTACCATTGTTCGGGTTAGGCACCAGCTTCACGTCCCAAACACCGTTCATTGTAATGTTGGTACCCAGCGCTACGGTATCTACAATAATTATGTGTGCCTCACGCGTTGTGGATCCGCAGGTACTGTAACCTGTAACAAGGCAACTTACTGAGTCCAGGTTAGCAAAAGTATTACTTACAAAGGTGTCGCTTGTAGCTCCCGGTACTGCATTGCCATTAATCTCCCATTGATAACTAACGCCGAGCCCGGAGAAAACAACAGAGGCGATCAGCGTTTCAGTCTCCCCTACTCCTATCCTGTTACCAGGTATAGCGATGATAGAGGCAGCAGGTATATTTATGACCGGCACATCCATAACTATATTGTTGCTCGCTACAGAGTCTGCCAGGGCGCATGTAAGTGAACTGAACATCCAGCAATATACATTATCACCATTGTTAGGATAGAACGTATAAGTAGATCCTGAAGCCTGATAAATGCCATTTTTTATCCAGTTATATACCGGACTAAATCCTCCGTTCGCAGGCGTAGGGGTAAGCGTAACCGGTGTGCCTGGGCAAACTGAATCACCCGGACTGGCAACTATGGTCACTGTGGGGCTCAAGCCGGCAGTAGTGTTCATAACCACGAAGGCCATAGCGGTATCAGGTAACGCGCAAGAAGAACTGCTATTGAGCTTCACCGAAACGACATCTCCATTGTTAGGGATATAGCTGTAGTTGTCTCCTGCAGCACCAGTATTAATGCCATTTACATACCAGCGGAATATTGGTGACGATCCTCCGTTTACAGGTATAGCAGTGAAAGTGGTCAATGTACCCACACAAACCAGCGTACCAGGATATGTGTTTATGCTGACAAATGCCGGCGATGGTGTACCCATAGCAATAACTGCGCTGCCACTCATTGCTGCACCGCAGCCGGTGGTCGCATTTACAGCGTATACCGTGTAGCTGCCAGACAAAGTAAATGTACCAAAGTCGAGAGCCGAGCCAGTACCGGTCCTCGTGGCAACAGGCGTGGTTCCGTATATCAACTGATAAGTAACACCGGAATCAGAACCATTAAGGCCAATATGCACGCCGCTACCGGTAGCGCAGTAACTGCCTCCGCCGGTTATGTCATAGTTCGGTGGCAACATATTTACAGTTATAGCTGTACCCGCTATGCAGCCGGCACTCAGTGTGTAAGTAATAATAGTGACTCCGGAGGCTATACCCGTTACACTTCCGGCAGCATCAATAGTTGCAACACTCGGGTTACTGCTGCTCCATGTACCGCCGCCCGGGAAGTCTGTCGCGATCTCAGAACTGCCAACACAAAGTTGCGAACCTGCAGAGACAGAGCCGAGCGCATTAACCGTAACATTCTTTGTTGCAAAGCAACCCGGCGCAACGACGTACGAAATGGCTACTGTGCCCGTTGTGAGGCCAGATACTACACCTTCTGTCAGCGTACCAACTGCGGGAGTAACTATTGCTACCACCGTATTGCTACTACTCCATACACCGTCAGCAACAGAGTCACTGAGCGTAATTGCATTTTCCTGGCACACAACATTTGGTCCCTGTATAGCTGCCGGGAAAGGATGAACTGTAACTATTGTGGTAGTAACGGCAGTGGCGCAGCTATTAGTTACCGAGTAGCTGATAACTACTGTACCCGCTGTAACACCAGTAACCACACCGGAACTGCTGCCTACTGTAGCAACAGCGGCAGACGACGAGCTCCAGACACCAGCACCACCACTTGCAGGATCGCTAAGCGTAACCGAGGTGGTTGGGCAAACCATCATTGCACCTATAATACTGCCTGCAATAGGCGCAGGATTTACAGATGCTATTGCTGTAGCGTATGCCGTACCGCAAACGTTAGTTGCAGCATAAGAAATAGTGGTAGTACCATATGTATTGCCTGTCAGAAGGCCGGTAGAAGCTATAGATGCGACCAAAGGATCAGCCGAGGTCCATGTGCCGCCAGGTACCACATCAGTCAGCGTAGATGTGCCCGCTGGGCATACCACTAATATACCATTAATAACACCGGCATAAGGTGACGGATTAACTGTGACTACTTTGGTAGCAACCGCTGAGCCGCAGCTATTGGTAGAAGTATAAGAGATAGTTACTGTACCTGCGGCAGCGCCGGTAACTATACCAGATGGACCCACAGCTGCAATGGCGGGAATACTGCTGCTCCAGGTACCCGTGCCTACTCCTGTTACATCAGTGAGTGCAGTTGTTGTACCCGGGCATACGCTTAATGTGCCTGTAATTGTACCCGCAGCAGGAGATGGATTTACTGTCACTACCCTTGTTGTAGCTGCCGTGCCGCAGCTGTTGGTAACAGTATACGAGATTATAGATGTGCCTGCAGAAATACCGGTGACTATTCCGGAAGTACCTACAGTTGCTACCCCAGTTGTAACAGAAGACCATACGCCACCGCCTGCAGCATCTGTAAGTACTGTTGTCGCAGTTGGGCAAACAATTAGCGTACCGTTAATTGAACCGGCATTAGGTGCAATGTTTACCGTGACTACTGATGTAGCCGCAGCAGTGCCGCAGCTGTTGGTAACCGTGTATGATATGGTAGATGTGCCAGCAGCAACACCTGTCACTAAGCCTGTGCTGCTTACTGCAGCAATACCGGATGATACCGATGTCCAGGTGCCCCCAGCGCTGCCCGTAAGATCGGTAAGAGAAGTGGTTCCGGTTGGGCAAACACTCAGCGTACCGGTTATTGCTCCTGCATTTGGTGCCGGATTCACTGTCACTACTGCTGTAGCAGCCGCTGTACCACAACTATTGGTTACGGTATAAGATATAGTTGATGTTCCTGCCGATATGCCGGTAACTGTACCAACAACATTTACTGTAGCTATGGCAGTAGCCACCGAGCTCCACACGCCCCCGGGCGCTACGTCAATTAAGGAAGTGGTTGTAGCCGGACATACCACCAGGCCACCGGTTATTGCACCTGCTGCCGGTGATGGGCTCACAGTTACAACTGCTGTAGCCGCTGCTGTACCGCAGCTATTTGTTACCGCATAAGATATTATTGAAGTTCCTGCAGCAATGCCGGTTACAACACCAGTAGCGCTTATTGAAGCTACACCTGTCGAAACTGCACTCCAGGTGCCACCAGTTACCACGTCGCTAAGCGTCGTGGTAGTTGACGGGCAAATAACGAGCCCGCCGGTGATAGTACCTGCATTTGGCGACGGATTAACGGTAACAATTGTAGTTGCAGCCACTGTACCGCAACTATTGGTAACTGTGTAGGAAATCGTTGACGTACCTGCGGCCACTCCTGTTACTATACCTGCACTGCTCACTGTAGCGATACCTGTAGAAACAGAACTCCAGGTACCGGCACCGCCTGTAATATCGGTCAAAGCCGTTGTGGCTGCAGGACATACTACTGCTGTACCCGTGATGCTGCCTGCTACCGGCGAAGGATTCACCGTAACAACAACGGTAGCCGCAGCTGTACCGCAACTTGTAACTACCGTATAAGATATAGTAGAAGTTCCGGCACTCACACCTGTCACTACACCTGTTGCGCTCACTGTAGCTACGCCTGTTGACACAGACGTCCATGTACCACCTGCGGTGGCATCCGTGAGACTCGATGAAGTAGAGGGGCAGACTACGAGGCCGCCGCTTATTGTACCTGCATTTGGCGTGGCAGATACGGTCACCACGGCTGTTACCGCTACTGTACCGCAACTGTTGGTAACTGTATAGGAAATTGTAGATGTACCTGGTACACCACCTGTAACAATGCCTGCACTGTTTACTGTAGCCACGCTGGTGGTGACGCTGCTCCACACTCCACCAGATGCAAGATCAGTAAGCGCAGTAGTGCCGCCCGCAGGACAAAGTGTAAGACCGCCGGTAATTGTGCCGGCATTTGGCGAAGGACTAACCGTAACAACAACGGTTGCAGCTGCCGTACCACAGCTATTGGTTACTGTATAAGATATTATTGATGTACCAGCAGTAATGCCGGTAACAACGCCGGTCGCGCTCACTGATGCCACCCCGGTAGATACCGAGCTCCATACACCACCGGTTGCAGCGTCTGATAAGGTGATGGTGGCCGATGGGCAAACTACAAGACCACCGGTAATAGTACCCGCAATAGGTGATGGGCTCACCGTGACTATTGTGGTAGCAGCTGCTGTGCCGCAACTGTTGGTTACAGCATAGGAGATTATTGAAGTACCTGCAGCAACCCCGGTTACTACCCCTGTGGCACTTACTGTGGCTACGCCTGTGGAAACTGAGCTCCAGGTACCACCAGCCACAGGATCACTAAGCGTGGTATTGGTTGCCGGGCATACTACCAGTCCACCAGTAATAGCGCCAGCGTTTGGCGACGGATTCACCGTCACTATAGCGGTAGCGGCTGCTATGCCGCAGCTATTGGTTACTGTATAAGAAATAATGGATGTACCCGCTGTAACGCCACCAACAATACCGGTGGCGCTTACCGTGGCTGTGCCCGTGGATACAGAGCTCCAAATACCTCCCGCAGTACCTGTAGGATCGCTTAATGGTGTTGAAGCGCCGGGGCATACTACCAGCGTGCCACTGATAGCGCCTGCATTTGGTAAAGGATTAACGGTTACTGTTGCAGTAGCGGCTGCCGTGCCACAACTGCTTATCACTGTATAAGATATTATTGATGTGCCTGCTGCTACACCGGTAACAATGCCGGTAGCGCTCACTGTAGCAACGCCTGTGCTTACGCTGCTCCAGGTGCCGCCTATGGTACCATCGGTTAAATTAGTTGAGGTAGCAGGACAAACGGTAAACACCCCGGTAATTGTACCCGCATTTGGAGTGGCACTTACGGTAACCACAGCTGTTGCAGCTGCAACACCACAGCTATTAGTGACTGTATAGGAAATTGTTGATGTTCCCGTAGCAATCCCCGTCACAATACCAGATGTACCCACGGTAGCAACGACTGTAGTTACACTGCTCCATGCACCACCCGGATCGCCGGTAGGATCATTAAGAGCAATCGTAGCTGTTGGGCAAACTACAAGACCACCGACTACAGCACCGGCATTAGGCGAAGGATTCACAGTTACTATAGCGGTTGCCGCAACTGTGCCGCAACTATTAGTCACAGTATAAGATATAATTGATGTACCGGCCGTAACCCCGGTCACTACACCAGTCGCACTTACGGTGGCTACACCGGTAGATACTGAGCTCCACACTCCGCCTGCAGCGGCATCTGTAAGGCTGGTAGTTGTTGCCGGGCAAACAACCAGCCCCCCTGTAATACTACCTGCAACGGGCGCAGGATTAACTGTAACAACAGAAGTAGCAGCAATAGTGCCACAACTATTTGTCACGGTATAAGATATAGTAGAAGTTCCCGCAGCTATACCGGTTACAACACCGGTTGCACTCACTGTGGATACACCTGTGGATACCGAGCTCCACACGCCGCCAGCAGCAACGTCCGTCAAGCTAGTCGTTGTCGTAGGACAAATCACAAGCCCGCCTGTTATTGCTCCTGCCACAGGTGATGGATTAACCGTAACCACGGAAGTAGCAGCAGCGGTGCCGCAGCTGTTAGTAAACGTATATGATATTATTGAAGTACCTGCTGAAATTCCTGTCACTAAGCCGGTTGCGCTCACAGAGGCAACACCGGTAGATACAGAGCTCCAAACACCACCTGCACTTGCATCTGTTAAGTTTGTTGTTGTAGCCGGACAAATTACCAGACCACCTGTAATCGTTCCTGCTACCGGTGAAGGATTGACCGTAACGATGGCAGTGGCCGCTGCTGTGCCACAGCTGTTGGTTACCGCATAGGAAATAATTGAAGTGCCTGCGCCAACTCCGGTTACAGCACCGGTAGCACTCACAGTTGCTACACCGGTAGAAACTGAACTCCATACACCACCGGCAACAAGGTCGGTTAAGTTTGTCGTTGTTGTCGGACATACAACGAGTCCGCCGGAAATTGTACCCGCCACCGGTAAAGGATTTATGGTAGCGATCGCCGTGGTCGCAGCAGTACCGCAGCTATTGGTAACGGTATAAGATATTACTGAGGTGCCTGCGGATACGCCAGTTACTACACCGGTAGCTGATATTGTGGCTACACCTGTAGAAACGGAACTCCATACACCGCCTGAGGTAGCATCAGATAAGTTTGTTGTTGTTAAGGGGCACACCACGAGTACGCCGGATATGGATCCTGCGGAAGGCGATGCATTTACAGAAACGACCACTGTGGCTGCAGCTGTACCGCAGCTATTGGTAACCGTATAAGAAATGGTTGAAGTGCCAAACGAGACACCGGACACCACTCCGGTAGCACTTACTGTCGCTACCCCGGTCGAGACAGAGCTCCAGACTCCACCCACGGCTGCGTCAGTAAGGTTAGTGCTTGTTGTTGGGCAAATAATGAGCCCACCGGTTATAACGCCTGCATTCGGAGCCGGGTTCACAGTTACTATAGCCGTAGCCGCCGCTGTGCCGCAGCTATTGGTAACGGCATAAGAGATTATTGAAGTACCGGCAGTAACACCTGTTACCACACCTGTCGCGCTTACTGTAGCTACACCCGTAGATACAGAACTCCATACGCCGCCTGTGGCAGCATCCGTTAAGCTAATTGACGCAGTAGGGCAAACGACCAGGCCACCTGTAATAGTACCTGCTACAGGTGACGGATTGACCGTAACAACAACGGCAGCAGCAGCAGTGCCGCAACTGTTAGTTACCGTATATGATATTATCGACGTACCAGCGGTAACTCCCGTCACTACGCCTGTGGCGCTTACTGTGGCAACACCTGTGGAAACAGCGCTCCACACACCGCCAGTAGCGGCATCGGTCAAGCTTGTTGTTGTCGTCGGGCACACAATCAGCCCGCCTGTTATTGATCCAGCATTTGGTGCGGGGTTTACGGTTACAATTACAGTGGCCGCAGCTGTACCGCAGCTATTGGTCACTGTATAAGATATTATTGATGTACCCGCGGCAACACCCGTCACTACGCCCGTAGCACTTATAGTGGCCACACCTGTAGATACTGAGCTCCAGACTCCGCCGGTTATTGCATCCGCCAGGCCGGTAGACGTAGTGGGGCAAATGGTAAGCCCGCCTGTAATGGTTCCTGCATTGGGTGCAGGATTTACAGTTACAACCGCTGTAGCAGCTGCTGTTCCGCAACTATTGGTAACCGTATAAGATATTATTGACGTACCGGCAGATATTCCTGCCACTATCCCAGTGGCGCTAACTGTAGCCACACCCGTAGATACCGAGCCCCATACGCCGCCTGCAGCTGCATCGGTAAGCGGTATCGTAGCCGCCGGACAAACAATAAGAGTTCCTGTAATAGCACCCGCATTTGGCAGTGGGTTTACCGTCAACACTGCTGTTGCAGCCGCGGTACCACATGCCGTGGTAATTGTATAAGATATAGTAGAAGTACCTGCAGACATACCGGTAACAACACCTGTAGCGCTGATTGTTGCAACTCCGGTACTTACTGCGCTCCATACGCCGCCCGGAGTACCGGTTGGATTGCTAAGCGATGTAGTGCCGGCCGGGCAAACAGTAAGGGTACCGGCGATAGCGCCAATACTTGGTCCTGCACTCACCGTAACAACGATCGTTGCGCCAACCGCGCAGCCGGTGGAGTAAGAAACAGTAGCAGTGCCTGCTGTGACACCGGTAACAATACCTGTTGGCCCAACAGTTACACTACCCGTACCTGCGCTGGCTGTCCACGTACCGCCGACAGTTGCATCTGTAAGCGCTGTGGTAAATCCTGCGCATACAGTTGCTGTACCGGTTATTGCAGCTGGTGCTCCGGTAACGGTTACAACAGCCGTAGCATCCGGGAAACATCCGGTAGAATAAGTGATTGTGACAGTACCAAGGCTTCCACCCGTTACCACACCGGAACCAGATACAGAAGCTGTACCTGATGCACTTGAGGTCCATCCGCCGCCGGTTACAGTGTCAGTCAGATTTGTAGTAGAGCCGGAACATACGAGCAGTATACCTGTTATAGGAGCCGGTATACCTATTACCGTCAGAGGTGCTGTTACATAACAACTGCCGCCCATTGAATAAGTAATGGTAACTGTACCGCCGCTTATGCCGCCAACAGTTGCAGGCAAGCCGGTAGGTGTTACTGTGGCTATTCCTACAGCACTGGTGCTCCATGTGCCTCCGGCAGTAAAGTCAATAACATTTGTTGTAGCACCCTGGCATACGCTTGTAGGCCCTATGATAGCGCCGGGTACAGGCAGTATATTCACGGTCGTGGTTACAAAACATCCCCCGGTTGAAGTATACGTTATCACTGCGGTTCCGGTAAATACGCCGGTTACGTTGCCAACCGCATCTACAGTAGCGTTAGTTGAAGCTGTGCTCCAGGTACCGCCTGTAGTGGCATCGCTGAGTGTTGTTACATAGCTCACACACACATTCGGGTTACCGCTAATCGCTGCAGGCTGTGGATTTACAGTTACGGTAAACGTAGAATAGCAACCTGCAGGCATTGAATAGCTTACCGTAGCGGTGCCGGCAGTAATGCCTGTCACAGTTCCGGTCGCACTTACAGATACAGATCCGGTGCTCGCAGTAGTGCTCCATGAGCCTCCTGTTGTAGGATCCGTCAAAGTAGTCGTTGCACCTATACACATCGAACCTGCTCCAGTAATTGGACTTACTGTGCAGGATATTGTAATAACTACCTGTCCGTTCGCACCGGGGTTACCACCGCTTCCCCCCGCTAGGCAATTATACCCCTGTGTGTGGATAACAGCAGTGGTATAAATTGGATTGGTATAAGAAGATCCACCGCCGCCGCCAGCGCCAATCACCCCGGAACCACCACCATAATAACCGCCACCACCTCCACCAGAGCCGGAGCCTCCTGAATAGCTACCACCAACTCCGAGAGAACCTGAAGACCCACCAGTAGAACCCGAACATGTAGATACCGCGCCACCTGCGAATTGTGTACCACCTTGTCCACCTTGTGATATGCCACATACATTTGCATTTCCTGGCGCTCCTATCAATCCACCGCCCGCACCACCGCGGTCTCCAGCCCCAGTTAAGACTCCGGCGCCACTGCAAAAGTCACCGCCGCCGCCGCCACCGCCGCCTGCAACGGCCAACGTTGTACCAGAGGTAATGTCTAAAATAGTAGACCCACCTCCTCCACCTGCGCCTGGAAACAGGTTCGACCATGTGTCGCTTCCTCCACCACCGTATCCGCCCGTGCCAGTAAATGACGCACCATTCCCTCCTCCGCCAACGATAATATTGAATACATGTCCTGGAGTGACATTTATAGTTGCCTGAACTCTGCCGCCACATCCTCCCTTTGATTGGTATGTTCCAAACAAACACTCTACGCCTCCACCCTGTGCACCCTGTGCATCCACAACAATGCTGGTAACACCCACCGGAACAGTAAACGTCTGCACTCCACCTGTGTAACTAAACGTATAAGTCTGCGCAAAAGAACCAAGGTGCATCACAAAAACCAGCACCACAAACACCAGGTAACCTAAATTTTTTTTCATTTAACCTTAAATTTATAAGAGAGTTACAAACTATCAACTGCCAATTCTAATTACACCTTTTCAATGCCCTGTAATTTAAGCAAAAATCAGACCACATAATATTAAACCATTTTACAAATTTTGCCAAAAATGGAATGCACAGAAAAGTCATTTAACTGACGAATAACAATAGAGTTCGCAATAAAATATTTCAAATTTCAAGTCAACTTCTTCATTTATAAAGTCAGTTACAAAAAAACAGAGAAGGTGCCGGAAAGGCGCCTTCTCTATTTCTAAATACATGTTACAATCTTATCCCCAGGAGGAAGCCAGTTACTTTTCTATCACAAAATGGAATACCATGTTCTCCGTATCACTCTTCACATTCAGCAGGTACATACCATTTGCAAGCATATTGCTTAGCTGTATCTGTTCATTTATCTTTTTCTGACCTGATATTCTCTTTTCATAAACTACCTGGCCCAGCATGTCAGTGATCTTCACATCTACATCTTCGGCAGTCGCCATTGAACCCTTCAGCGTAAAGGAACCATTGTTAGGATTTGGTATAAGCGCAAGGTCGGCAACACCATGATTGATGTCATGCACACCCGTCAGCACTGAGTCGACTATTATTACGCCTGCTTCACGTGTTGCTGACCCGCAAACACTGAGCCCGGTAACCTTACAGCTCACGGAGTCCAGGTTGTTGAACGTATTGCTGATGAAGGTATCGTTAGTAGCACCTGGCACAGGAATTCCGTTTATTTCCCATTGGTAGGAAAGACTGATGCCGGTAAATACTACGTCGGCTATAAGCGTTTCAGTAGTGCCTGCCGGTATGTGGGTGCCAGGTATAGCAATTATGCTTACAGAAGGTATAGCTATTGGCGGCACCGTCATGTTAATTGAGTTGGTACTGTGCACCGAATCCAGCAGCGTACAGGTCAGTGAGCTGTACATCCAGCAAATAACATTGTCACCATCTATTGCAAGGAAGGTATAGGTAGAGCCTGTCCCTTCATATATCCCGTTCTTGGCCCATGAATAGACTGGTATGGTACCACCATTTACAGGCGAGGGAGTAAGTGTAACCGGCGTACCAGGACAAACTGAGTCACCAGGACTTGCAGAGATTGTTACTGAAGGCATGAGACCTGTAGTAGTGGTCATCACTACCGCCCCTATAGCCGTAGCAGGAGACACGCAAGAGGAACTGCTCGTGAGCTGCACAGAAACTATATCACCGCTTGTGGGTATATAGCTGTACGTACTTCCTGAACTTACACTCACGCCGTTCACATACCAGATATAAGACGGAGTAAGGCCGCCGTTCACAGGAATTGGGGTGAAAGTAGCTGTAGTGCCAACACAGATAGTAGTACCCGGAGATACATTAATCGCCACCGTTGGCGGTACAGGGAAATTGATAGATACGTCAGCCGTACCGGTCATGTACTGAGAGCAACCTGTAGTAAGATTCTTTGCAAAAACGGTATAACTACCGGCAAGCAGGTATGGTCCAAAATCAAGAGCAGCGCCTGTGCCCAGCAGTGTTGCTACCGGGGAGGATCCGAAATACAAGGTATAGCTGATACCGGGATCCGAACCGTTAAGCCCAATAGTTACGCCAGTGCCACCTGAGCAATAAGCGCCGCCGCCAATTACATTATAATTAGGAGGAAGCATATTAACCGTTACGGTTGTACCGGTGATACAGCCGATACCAAGCGAATAAGAAATACCTGCAACACCTGATGCGATGCCGGTAACGTTACCAGTGGCGTCTATAGTCGCTACTCCGGGATTGCTGCTTATCCAGATGCCGCCACCTGGCAGATCAGTAGCCAGTGCCGTTGAGCCTACGCACATTTGGCTGACTAATGTTACAGGATTAAGCAGGTTTACCGTTACGGTCTTGGTCGCAACGCACGCCGGGGCTATAAAATAGGATATAACCGCTGTGCCTGCACTAATTCCTGACACTACTCCAGTTGGTACTATTCCTACGCCTGGCGATACCGAAGCAATAAGCGCGTTACTGCTTGACCATGTACCATCCGTCACAGTATCGCTGAGATTAATGGTATTGCCCTGGCAGAGTACACCTGGACCTAATATTGGCCGCGGTGCCGCATGAACAGTAACTGTGGTGGCTGTAGCAGCCGTACCACAGCTATTTGTAACTAAATAAGATATTACCCCTGTACCGGTAGTAACACCTGACACCACTCCTGACGTACTGCCTATTGTTGCAATAGTTGGAGATACGGAGCTCCAGACCCCTGTGCCGCTACCGCCGCTGGCAGGGTCGCTAAGTGTCACGGTTGTACCCGGACAAACCACCATTCCACCCATTATCGTACCCGCAATAGGAGCGGGATCTACTGTTACAATTGTTGTTGTATACGCAGATCCGCACACGTTTGTAGCGGTATAGGTGATCGTAGAAGTGCCCAATGCCAGCCCGGTCCAGAAACCAGTAGATGTTATAGAAGCCACAGTTGGAACACTTGAAGCCCATGAACCGCCTGTCACAGCATCGCTCAGCGTAGCCGTGCCACCTGGACAAACTATCTTAAGACCGGTTATAGTACCTGCAAAGGGTAATGGATTGATTGTAACTACCGCGGTGGCATAGTCCGTACCGCAGCTGTTAGTTACTGCAAAAGTTATTATTGATGTACCCGTAGCCGCGCCGGTTACTATTCCGGATGTGCCTACGGTGGCCAGGGCAGGAGAATAGCTGCTCCATACGCCAGGCCCATTGCCGGTAATATCAGTAAGTGCCGTTGTATTCGACGGACATACACTTAAAGTGCCAGTGATCGTTCCTGCTATTGGTAAAGGGTTCACTGTTACAACAACGCTTGCAGCAACAGTGCCGCAGCCATTGGTTACTGTATAAGAAATAATAGAAGTACCCGCAGCTACGCCGCTGACAACACCAGATGTGCCAACTGTAGCAAAGCCTGTTGAAAGGCTGCTCCATACACCACCGCCAGCTGCATCTGTTAATGCAGTGGTAGTTGCCGGGCATAGCGTAAGCGATCCGGTGATCACACCTGCCACAGGCGAAGGATTCACCGTTACCACAGCCGTTGTAAGGCAGCCGGTCGGCAATGTGTAGGTAATTGTAGTTGTACCGGCTACTATAGAGTTTACTACTCCAGTAGTAGAAATGGTACCTACAGCTGCATTACTGCTTGACCATGTGCCACCTGTGGTCAAATCGGAAAGAGATGTAGTTAATCCCGAGCAAACGGTAAGTGATCCCAATATTGCTGTTGGCACCGGATTCACCGTTGCTACAGTTGTCACATAGCAACCTGCTCCTATGGCATAGCTGATTGTTGCGGTACCCGCAGTACCTCCGGTCATAACACCGGATAGAGACCCAATTGTGGCAACACCCAACGTGTTGCTGCTCCATGTTCCACCAGCTGTAAGATTGCTCAGGGTTGTAGAGAGGCCGGAGCATACAATTGGTGTTCCAAGTATACCCGCTGGTGTAGAGTTCACTGTCATGAGAGCTGTGATTATACAACCGGTCGGTATCCTATAGGTAATATTAACTGTACCCACACTGTTCCCGGTTACCACGCCCGTTCCGGATCCAATGCTTGCATTAGCATTGCTTGCGCTCCACGTTCCTGAAGCTGTTACATCGCTAAGGGCAGTAGTAAACCCTACACATACCGCAAGTCCACCTGTTATTGCAGCGGGTAGCGGATTAACGGTAACTGTTGCAGTATTGATACAACCCGTAGATAAAGTATAAGTAACAGTCGCATTGCCAGCCGTTGATCCGGTTATTATTCCGCTACCAGCACCGATACCCACACTGCCTGTACCGGCAGCCGTAGTCCATGTGCCGCCTGCGGGAGTTGAATTAAGTGTTGCAGTAAGTCCCACGCATACCGGGTTGTTGCCAGTTATTGCGGTAGGATTAGCATTTACTGTTACTATTGCGGTATTGATACATCCTGTACCAAGGGTATAGGTAACCCTTGCTGTTCCTGTTGTAGATCCCGTTACCACACCGGTTGCAGGTGATATCGTCACACTGCCGCTTGCAGCAGTAGTAGACCATGTGCCGCCTGCAGGTGTGGAATTCAGTGTTCCAGTCAGCCCCACACATACTGGTGTATTTCCTGTAATTGTACCTGGATTTGCATTCACGGTCACTTCTGCTACAGCTATACAGCCAGTATTCAGTGTATAGGTTACATTGGCTGTGCCTGCTGTATTTCCTGTAATTATGCCTGTGCCTGAACCAATACCCACACTTCCAGTGCCTGCGGTAGTTGTCCACGTACCACCTGATGGTATCGAGTTCAGCGTTGTTGTCAGCCCTATACATACCGGTATATTGCCCGTCACAGACGTTGGGTTTGGATTTATGGTTACTATGGACGTATTCAGACAACCGGTTCCGAGTGTATAAGTTACGGTTGCCGTACCTGCCGTGTTGCCTGTGGCAACACCGGTTGCCCCCACAATTGATATACTACCGGTTCCAACTGCAGTAGTCCATGTGCCTCCTGCAGGAGTTGAATTTAATGTGATCGTCAAACCCACGCAAACTGGGATATTTCCGGCTACTGTAGTTGGGTTAGGATTGATCGTGGCGATTGCTGCAGCAAAGCAGCCAGTAGCTATTGTATAAGTCGTGTTAGCCGCACCAGCTGCTACACCGGTAATTACTCCGGTACCCGCACCTATGCTCACGCCTCCGGTACCAGCAGTGGCTGTCCATGTTCCGCCAGCAGGAGTCGAATTGAGTGTAGCTGTCAAACCTACACATACCGGGATATTGCCGGTAATAGCCGTTGGGTTCGGATTTACTGTTATATCAGTAACAGCTGTACAACCTGTACCAAGTGTATAGGTAATAGTAGAAGTACCCACGATCAGGCCGGTTACGTTACCGGAACCATCTACCGACGTGTTACTGTTACTGGCAGACCATGTGCCTCCGCCGCCATCAGTAAGTGCCGTTGTTGCACCTACACACACTGTTTTTATACCTGATATTGCTGCCGGTGTTGCAGTCGCAGTTACTGTTGTAGTAACGATACAACCTGTTCCCAGTGCATAAGTTATAGTTGAAGTACCTACAGTATTACCGGTCACAATTCCGGTGCTGCCTACCGAGACATTACCATTGCTGCTTGTCCAGGTACCACCTGCCGGAGTAGTAGTTAATGTAGTGGTTAGGCCCACACACATTGCTGTGCCGCCTGTAACCGGTGTTGGGTTTGCATTAACCGTCACTGTTGCCGCTGCTATGCAACCGGTGCTGAGCGTATAGGTTACCAACGCATTACCTGCCGTGCCACCCGTAATTACACCAGTACCCGCTCCGATACTCACACTGCCGGTGCCTGCACCGGTTGTCCATGTACCGCCTGCTGGCGTGGAATTAAGCGTTGCTGTCAACCCCACGCATACCGGCACATTACCGGTAACTGCAGTAGGGTTTGAGTTTATTGTCACCTCTGTTATTATGTTACACCCTGTACCAAGCGTATAAGTTACCGTGGCTGTTCCAGCAGTCGTCCCGGAGATAACACCGGTACCTGCGCCAATACCAATAGTACCGCTGCCTGCAGTGGTGGTCCATGTACCACCTGCTGGTGTGGAATTTAATGTAGCCGTAAGGCCTATACATACCGGGGTGTTACCAGTTGTTGCAGTTGGATTGCCATTTACAGTTACTGTAGCCGATGCTATACACCCTGTGCTTAAGGTATAGGTCACCGTTGCATTGCCAGCAGTAGAACCCGTGATAACACCAGATCCGGCGCCAATAAGTAAACTACCGGTTCCGGCTGCAGTGGTCCATGTGCCGCCCGCTGGAGTTGAGCTAAGTGTTGCCGCCAGCCCCACACATACCGGCACATTGCCGGTTATAGCCGCAGGATTGGCATTTACAGTAACGATAGCAGCTATGATACAACCCGTGCCTAATGTATAAGTGACATTTGCAGTTCCTGCGGTGCCGCCGGTAATTATACCAGTGCCGGCACCTATAGTTACACTACCTGTTGCAGAAGTTGTAGTCCATGTGCCTCCAGCTGGTGTAGAGTTCAATGTTGCTGTAAGTCCAACACATACAGGTGCATTACCTGTTATAGTAGTTGGATTAGGATTAATTGTTGAAACAGCCGTCACGAGGCAGCCCGTACTAAGTGTATAGGTAACGTTAGCAGTTCCCTGCGTGCTACCTGTTATTATTCCTGTTCCCGCAGCTATACCCACACTGCCCGTCCCTGCGGTCGTGGTCCAGGTACCACCTGCCGGCGTTGAGTTCAGAGTAGCTGTTAGACCCACACATACCGGGTTATTTCCGGTAACTATAGTTGGGTTCGCATTAACGGTTACTGTTGCAGTAGATATGCACCCTGCACCAAGGTCATAGGTCACGGTGGCATTGCCTGCAGAGGTACCAGTAATAATACCGGCGCCGCCAATACCCACGCTGCCTGTACCAGCCGCAGTTGTCCATGTCCCACCCGCAGGCGTGGAGTTCAGAGAAGCCGTAAGTCCCACACATAGGGGAGCATTCCCTGTTATAGCAGTTGGAGAAGTATTCACGGTGACAATTGCCGTTACATTACACCCAGTGCCCAAAGTATAGGTTACATTAGCAGTGCCTGTCGTTCCTCCCGTTACTACTCCGGTACCCGCACCTATTCCCACGCTACCAGTAACTGCGCTTGTTGTCCACGTACCGCCGGCGGGTGTTGTATTTAGTGTTATTGTTAAGCCTGTGCATACCGGCACATTGCCGGTTATAACGGCAGGAGTTGTGTTAATAGTTACTATTGCGGTAACATCGCACCCCGTTGCCAGTGAATAGGTCACCATAGCCGTACCTGCGGCCAGGCCACCCACAATACCTGAAGATCCACCTATTGCCATAGCGCCCGTTCCGCTTGAAGCCGTCCAAGTGCCGCCTGCAGGTGTTGAGTTCAACGTTACTATAGAGCCGACACATACCGGGGCATTTCCGCCTATTGTTGTCGGGTTTGGATTTATGGTTGCAATATCTGTCGCCTTACAGCCCGTGCTAACTGTATAAGTTACATTGGCAGTGCCGGCTGTTGCACCAGTGATGATACCGGTACCTGCGCCAATGGTCACGCTTCCTGTCGCGCTTGTAGTAGTCCAGGTGCCACCGGCAGGTGTAGTATTTAACGTGGCTGTAAGACCAACACATACAGGCACATTCCCCGTAATAGGGGTTGGGTTAGCATTTATTGTTACTTCCGCAGCTATTATGCAGCCAGTCGACAGCGTATAAGTAACCGTGGCGGTCCCCTGGGTTGTACCGGTAATTACACCTGTACCAGCACCTATGCCTACGCTGCCCGTACCTGCGGCTGTGGTCCATGTACCGCCGGCAGGTGTAGCATTCAAAGTGGCAGTTGCACCCACACATACAGGGGCATTGCCTGTTACTGCGGTAGGGTTGCCGTTTACTGTTACTATCGCGTTTACGTTACAGCCACCTGTTAATGTGTAGGTAACGTTTGCCGTACCGGCTGTGCTGCCCGTGATAACGCCGGTGCCGCCACCAACACCTACACTACCCGTGCCAGCCGATGTGGTCCATGTACCACCCGCTGGTGTAGAGTTAAGTGATGTAGTTAGTCCCACGCAAACAGGCGCGTTGCCCGATATCGCCGTAGGCATTATATTTATTGTCACTGTGCTTACTGCGTAGCAGCCCGTAGCAAGTGTATATGTTACCATCGCAGTTCCAGCTGTAGAGCCGGTTACCACCCCGGTCCCCGCGCCTATACCAACACTGCCGGCACCAGCACTGGTCGTCCATGTGCCGCCGGCTGGTGTAGAATTCAAAGTTATAGTTTGGGTGGCGCATACAGGCGTATTTCCGGTAATCGCCGTCGGATTATTGTTAACAGTTACCGTTGCAGTTGCAGTACAGCCAGCACCAAGAGAATAGGTTACAGTAGCATTTCCTGCTGTATTTCCGGTTATTATCCCGGTTCCACTGCCGATCAGTATGCTGCCCGTGCCTGAAGCAGTTGTCCATAAACCGCCACCAGGTGTAGAGTTAAGAGCAACGTTAGCTCCTACACACACAGGCACGTTTCCTGTTATTCCAGTAGGTGTGGTATTTACCGATACGGTGGTCGCTACATAACATGTACCCAAGGTATAGGTTACATTGGCTGTACCTACGGTCAGCCCTGTTACCACGCCCCCTGCTACACCCACGCTGCCTGTGCCAGTAGTAGTGCTCCATATGCCGCCTGCAGGTGTAGATGTCAGCGTTGTTGTAAGACCGGCGCACATACTCGTAAATCCGGAAAGAGAGGTTGGAGAAGGTGTCACAGTGACTATTATACTCGCCGGGGTACCACAGGCGGTTGTATAAAATACGGTTGCTGTTCCAGAGGTCACGCCTGTTACAAGGCCGGAAACCGGATTCACAGTCACACTGCCGGTACCTGCAGTAGTGCTCCATGTCCCCCCCGCAGCACCATCTGTAAGTGTAGACGTCGCCCCAACACAAAATGCAGTTACGCCTCCTATAGGAGTTGGCGCGGTTGTCACAGTCACAACAATGCTCGCATCCGGAGCGCATCCGGTAGTATATGAAATGGTAGAAGTACCTATAGACACCGCTGAAACTAATCCGCTAACAGCATCAATTGTGGCAACTGAGCCATTGCTGCTGCTCCAGGTTCCCCCGGTAGCTGCGTCACTCAGCGAACTCGTGCCGCCTGTACACAACACCGTTGAACCTGATATAACCGTTGGTATCCCGGTCACTGCGATCGGTAATGTAATGATACAGGTGCCGCCAAATGAGTAAGTAATATCTACCGTTCCCGCAGCCACACCTGTGAGCGTAGTTGGTGAGCCGGAAGAACCAATTGTTGCTATACTTGTATTGCTGGTGCTCCAGGTTCCTCCTGGGGTCAAATCTATCACGTTAGTTGTTCCACCCTGGCAAACCGTAGTGGGGCCAATGATGGAACTTGGCACAGGGGTTATGGTGACAACCCGTGTAACCCAGCACGTAGGACTGGTATTATAGGTAACAGTTGCGGTACCCGTAGAAACCCCGGTCATCACACCCAGTGGATCTATGGTTACAGAGCCTGTTCCCGCACTTGTGGTCCATGTGCCACCTGTGGTTGCATCAGTTAACGCAGAGTTATAGCCTATACACACGCTCCCAAGCCCGGTTATAGCACTCGGGGCATTGGCAACAGTCACAATCATAGTAGCATAGCATGAGCCTGCGGTATAAGTAATTATTGCGGTACCAGCGGTTACACCAGTCACAATCCCCGTCGGGCTCACGGTAGCATTGCCGCTTCCACTAGACCAAGTACCACCACTTGTAACATCTGTCAATGCCGTCGTACTGCCCACACAAACTACAGCAGTGCCAGTGATAGGCGTTGTGCCCGCATTTACCGTAACCACTTTCGTCGCGAAACAATTGCCTACTTTATAGGTTATCGTTGATGTCCCCAGTGTTACACCAGTCACTACGCCTGTTCCCGACCCCACAGTAGCAACACCGGTAGTACTGCTGCTCCATGTACCACTAGCCGTAGCATCTGTAAGCGTGGTGGTTGAGCCTATACAAACAGTATATGTACCTAAAATGGCAGTGGGTGGCGGGTTCACAAGCACTGTTTGCGTGTTGGAAGTAAATGGGCCGGTGCACGTCCCGGCTGTCGACCATGTGACATATGCAAAATAATAAAAAGTGCCTGGCGTTGTTGTTAACGGTACGTAGTTAAGCGTGCCAGTGCCGCCGGCAGGGCTTGTAAATGCTGTAGGAGCTCCTAGAGGTGTTGATGTTCCAATCGCTGTGCCACCGGTAGTGTTGTAGTACCACTGTGCGGTGCAAGCGGTTCCTCCTGAAAAGACACCACCACCAGGAGTACACTGATCATAGGTAAGTGTATTTGAAGTGGCTACATCATTCTGGCAATAGGTAGTTGTACCAGCGTAAGAAACTGTTGTAGAAGGTGTATAAAGTTGCGTTATGCAAGAAGATTGGCTTATAGATATAAAACCAAGTAAAAGAAGCAAGTAGAAGTTGTTAAGTCGTTGACCTTGGGGTAAGAGTAGCTTCATAAGTTAGTATTTAGTTGCTGTTTTATGATCTTTACGAGTTAGTTTAATTATTTTTTTCCTTTATATTTTATCTGATTATTCTATTTAAGCTGACATAACGCTTAAAAACAATTCCTTTAATCACTCGCAATCTCACCATCATATAGGATTAGTACACCAAAATTTTTTTGAGGTTTCAAAGTATAATATTATTTAATTTATTCTCCCAAATTTACAAAAAAATTTTACAAAATATCCGCTTATCACAACGGAAATATTAATGATTAACTTTCAATTAATATTATATAGCCAATAAATAATATGAGCAAAAACGATGCCATAATTCGTATTCTGTAAATGGCGGGCGATGTCGAAACTAAAATTTGGCGCTTATCGCACTCAGGAACAAGATATTTTCTTCATGCGATAAATAGTCAATTAGCGCCTGAATTTTTTCAGCGATTATCCGAATTTGCCAAGCATTTATTCAATTAATAAAATCATAACTGACCAACGTCGGTCCTCCATCAGTTGGGGTTATATATATTATGGTTAACTTTGCCACAATACAATATTCCTATAATGAGCCGTATTTATTTTGACAATGCCGCCACAACTGCACTCGATCCCGTAGTTCTGGAAACAATGATGCCCTTCCTAACCGAAAAATTCGGAAATCCATCATCTATATATTCCTACGGCCGCGAAACAAAAATGGCGATCGAAAGTGCGCGTAAAACAGTCGCGAAACTGCTCAATGCAAACCCGGGGGAGATATTTTTTACCTCTGGCGGCACCGAAAGCACTAACACTGCTATTACTGCAGCCGTTCGCGACTTAGGATGCAAACACATTATCACTTCTCCATTGGAGCACCATGCTACACTTCACACAGTGGAACACATGGCACATTTTGGGCTCGCAACACTTAGCTATGTAAAATTGACCGACAGGGGCCATATCGACATTAAACATCTTGAAGAACTGCTTGCAGGAAGTAAAGAACGCTCACTGGTTACGTTAATGCATGCCAATAACGAAATTGGTAACCTTTTAGAAATCAAAGCAGTAGGTGAATTGTGTGAAAAATATGATGCAATATTTCATAGCGATACGGTGCAGACAGTAGGCCACTACCCCTTCGATTTAAAAAAACTACACGTCCACTTCCTGAATGGTGCCGGTCACAAGTTCCACGGTCCTAAGGGGGTCGGCATTCTTTATGTAAGCGAAAACATTACAATCAAGCCATATCTTAATGGTGGCGCGCAGGAGCGCAATATGCGTGCAGGTACGGAAAACCTTTATGGCATCGTCGGCTTTGCAAAAGCTCTGGAAATTGCCTCTGAGCGCTACGAGCAGGACAGTGCTTATATCAATGGTCTTAAATCCTATATGGCTAAACAATTACAGGAACGGTTTCCCGGCATAGTTTTTAATGGCGATACTAATGGCAGTAGCTTATATACTGTGCTCAATGTTTCTTTTCCTATGACAGAGCGGTCAGATATGCTGCTCTTTAATCTGGATATGGCCGGCATCTGTGTAAGCGGAGGGAGTGCCTGTACCAGTGGGGCAAATTCAGTGAGTCACGTTATAAAGGCTATCCATAACGGCAATGCAGCCGATATGGTACCAATACGCTTTTCGTTTTCCCGCCATAATACTAAAGAAGAAGTGGACGTCGTGCTGGAAAAACTGAAAGAATTGGTATGATGATGGCGCACTAAAACTTCCATTATGGTAACAATGTTGCAGACTTGTTATATTTCTTTAGCCATATCACTCATCATCGTTATCTACCTTTTGGCAGTCAGGATCTCTTTGAAGTCTTTTGAAGACCCGCAACGTCAAAGGAAGTTCATTCGCGGCACAACCGAGGCGCTTATAGGCTGGCTGGTTTATGTCAGCGTTATTTCTGTTACAGGTATTTTTACGGCCACTACATTTCCGCCACGTATTCCTTTATTGCTGGTTGCACCAGCCTTCCTCTTCTTTATTTACTTTTTCACCAAAAAAAAGTTCAAACCAATTATAGAGAACACCCTACATTCGTGGCCGGTGTACTTCCAGTCCTTTCGGATTATTGTAGAATTGCTAACCTGGTGGCAGTTTATCAACGGTATATTACCACAATCTGTAACCTTCGAAGGTAATAATTTTGATATCCTTATCGGACTTACGGCCCCACTCATTGCTTTTTTTACATTTGCCCGTCCTCGCATCGGCAAGGTGCCTTTTATCATTTGGAATATTGCCGGCTTAGCCGCATTATGTATCGTAGTGGGCATTCTGATGAAACATTCTTATTTCATGGACAATGCGAATCTTAGCATTCTCGGTCGTGGCTTCGGCGATTTCCCCTACACATTTCTTGCAGGCCTGTTTATGCCTCTGGCTGTGTTTATGCATATCTTTTCTTTAGTTAAAACCTATAACGCCACGGTAGAATAACCTCATTATTTTACAGTATCATTGCATAGCAGAAACTTCCTGTATAATTTAGCAAACGCATAATAAACCATCCTGCTCTTTTCAACAAAAAGAACAGAAATTTGCACAACCCAAGTAACGAATCATGACCCACAAGACAAAGATAATTGCCACTGTTGGCCCGGCCTGCAATACATACGAAAAACTGCTTGCACTTGTTAACGAAGGAGTAAATGTGTTTCGCCTCAATTTTTCCCATGGCACACATGAGCAGCACCTTTCCGTGATGAACCACATTAAAGAGATCAATAGAAATTTTCAATACAATATAGCCATACTGGCCGATTTGCAAGGGCCTAAGCTTCGCGTAGGTGATATAAAAGACAATGCGCTTGACCTTAAAAAAGGTGATGTATTTTACTTCACTAATGAAAAGTGCCTCGGCACAATGGAGAATGTTTACATCTCCTACCCTGCTTTTCATGACGATGTAAGAGTTGGCGAAAAGATCCTGCTTGACGATGGTAAGATTGAAGTGCTCATTAAAGAGGTGCTTAATGACAACAGGGTAAAAGTTGAAGTGCTCGCCGGTGGACTGCTGTCTTCAAAAAAAGGTGTGAATCTGCCGGACACAAAAATATCACTGCCCTCTCTTTCTGAGAAAGATCTTGATGACCTTGACTTTATCATTAGCCAGAATATAGACTGGGTAGCCCTTTCTTTTGTGCGTCGACCTGAAGATGTTACCCAGCTCCGCGATATCCTTAAGAGTAAGAACAGCAAACTGAAAATCATTTCCAAAATAGAAAAGCCTGAGGCGCTGGAGCACCTGCGCGAGGTGATACTGGCTTCTGATGCAATCATGGTTGCCCGCGGCGATCTGGGTGTAGAGCTGCCATTGGAGCAAGTGCCAATGATCCAGAAGAACATTGTGCGCAAATGCATACACCGTGCTAAGCCAGTAATAATTGCTACCCAGATGATGGAAAGCATGATAGACCGAACTCGCCCTAATCGTAGTGAGATCACTGATGTTGCCAACGCAGTAATGGAAGGTGCAGATGCCGTAATGCTCAGTGGCGAAACGGCTATGGGCCAATATCCTGAGCTTGTTGTGCACACCATGGTCAGCATTATTAAGGAAGTGGAAAAAGAAGAAACAGTTTACAACCGTAACCTCGTGCCGCAGCCACACTCACCATCATTTCTCAGCGATGCGCTTTGCTACAACGCATGCGAGATAGCCAAAGACATAAGCGCCCACGCACTAATAGGTATGACACAATCAGGCTATACCGGCTTTATGCTTTCTAGTTTCCGTCCGCATTCGCCTATTTATGTGTTTACAAAAACCCAGACGTTGGTAAACCAGCTTAGTCTTAGCTGGGGAGTACAGGCCTTCTACTACGACAAAGAGGAGAGCATGGACGATATCATTTCCGATCAGGTGAACTTCCTTAAAGAAAAAGGACTGCTTAATCCGGGAGACGTAGTCGTAAACACCGGTAGCACGCCCGTTCACGAGCATCTGCCCACAAATATGCTTAAGATAACAAGAGTTTCTTAATAGACATTTCAAAATCTTCAGTCGAATATTCCTATCTGGCCTTTAAAGGACCACCTTAGGGAATGCTGATATCTGCACCTTTAAGTGAGATTCTTTACGGAGTTATTACAAACTCAAAATCCCCTCTCAACTACTGTCCGACAGCGTCTTTGGGGAATTTCGGTGCAGCTCGGCTGCACTTACTATACAACAATTTCTGTGCCAGATTCATTTTCATCGAGCGGTTCAGGTTTGCGATCTTGCTGCTCGTTTCCGTCTTCCGGCCCTTCGGCTAGCGGCTCGTTTCTTTCTGCAGCCTCACCCTGCGGATCCCACTCTACTATAAAGTTGTTTCTGCCTGTGCCTATAAGAATAGACATGAATTTCTGCTGTATCAGTTCCAGCATGGCAAGAAAGGTAAATATGGCATGTATCCTGTTTTCACAGGTCGCAAACAGCAAGTCAAATGGCACGCGCTTCTTTTCCTTCAGATGCTCTACGAGGTAGGTACGTTGCCCCTCAAGACTGTAGTTATATTTAACGACTACGTGCTGTGGCTTCAGGTTGCGGTCATTAAACTTCTTGACTACCTTCTCATAAGACTGCAGCAGTTTGTACATTGTTACAGTCTGAATTTCCGTACCCTCTGAGTACGACTCGCCCAGCCGCTCCATTTCCAGCCTTATGTTGCCGCGCTTCTGCTGCATCAGCCGGTCGGCTTCCATCACCATCATCTGTTCCGATGCTTCTTTAAAACGCTTGTATTCCAGTATTTTGTCTACCAGTTCCTGGCGCGGATCTATCTCTTTGCCTGTAGCGTCAACCTCGCGGCGTGGCAGCAACATACGTGCCTTTATGCGCATAAGCGTAGATACAAACAGGATGAACTCACTAGCCAGCTCTATATTCAGGTTCTCCAGAGTATGTATATAGCTCAGAAATTCATTGGTGATCTTGGCGATCGGTATATTGTATATATCCAGTTCGTCCCGCTCTATAAAGAAGAGAAGCAGGTCGAAAGGCCCCTCAAATTGAGGCAACTTTATCTGGTACGATTCAGCCATTTAAAACTCAAAGTAAAAATCAAAAACCCATAGTATACTATAACAGGAACAAGGGTAACAAAAATAGCCTTAAAATCTGAGTTAATTAAATAAACAGCCTCCGGAATAATATATTCCGGAGGCCAGCATTATAACTTTTTGAATATTAAAACTTGTACGCTATCCCAAAAGTGAATACCTGGTTTATCTGTGCCCAGCCAAGGCCTTCGCCGGGTTGATCTTTTTTAACAGGCAGATTCGTCAATTGATCTATGTAAGTAGCGCTATATGGAAAATTATTATCGTAAACCACAGTTAGTCCGAATGTGAGACTAAGGCTTTTATAGGCTTTCAGTACAAACAAGTTGTCCCACAGGCACTGTATGTTGCCAGGGTTATCTTTCTTTACCACCTCGCCAGCATCATTTGTTGTGTTCTTTGCCAGGTAGTTGCTGTATAGGTCCAGCCGGGTAGAGAAAGTCATGTTTTTCTTGACATTCACCTTATACCGGCCAGAGAAGTAAGCACCAAACTGGAACTTTGATGTCTTGCCGGAATCTATACCAAATGCCCCTTGTGGTAATAAGGACGTATATATGGCATTAGCCAACACCTCCCGTCCCGCTATAGGTGATAGGAATAAGCTTATATCCGCACCTTTGCGGTACTCCATTCCTATAGCCAATGTGAGGTATGCCGGTGAGAAAAAATCGGAAGTAGGCATATGCTGCCAGCCAGGTATTGTATAATCGTACCCGCGAGTGAACTGCGATTTGAAATTGAATAGCGCTGAATAGAAAAAATCAGTAGATTTATTAAGCCTGCTGCCAAACTTAGACGTAAAATCTATGCGGTCATCGGTTTTGCGCGGTACAAAGCTATAAGAATACGCATAGTTAAGGCCATAGGCCAGGTTCAGACTATTGCTCCATATACTGCCATGGTTAAGATAGGTGATATTCCCACTAAAAATACTGTTTATAGCCAGTGAGGCTATTTCACCACCAGCAGCCCAGTTGTGCAAAAAACCCTCATTAACACCTATCGTAATATTGCCGCTATGGATCCATGCCACAGTGTCTTTATTCTCGGTTTCCAGCGACTTCTTAAGGTCATCAACCTTTTTATCGATCTGCGCTTGTGCAGATTGATAACATAGAAGGCTCATTACTATAGGTAAAAATATTTTCTTCATCAGCATGTGTGTTTTTTGAAAGTTGCGCAAAAGTAAGAACTGTGCGTAAAAAAAACCGCTAGCTGAAAAAAAAATCGTGTTGTTTCTACTTTTCCGACCAGCCCACAACAGTGCTGCTACTCCGGCATCAGCACAGCAATAAACTCATTCTTACCGTCAAATAGCAGCTTAGACGTTGCCTGTACATCTGCAATGGTTACACTATTCAACCGTGATTCATAATTCAACAAGATTGTTCTGTCCCGGTGCCAGAAAAATATATTTTCCAATGAGGTCATCCAGTAACTGTTTTCTTTCAGCTTGGTCTTATGAACTTCCAGTAAGTGATTTTTTACTTTTTGCAGGTCCTCGGCAGTCGGTCCATTATCCTTTATGGCATTTATCTCATTTTTCACAGCTGCAATAAGCTTGTCTACATTGTCAGGTCCGCATGGCAAATGAAGGTCTATACGGTAGTGTTCATAAGGTATCTTTTTTATTGATAACGAAAACCCACCGGTATATATCATACCCATAGCCTCTCTCAGGTGTTCTGTCACTTTTATATTTAGTATATCAATAAGCACATTGGCATCCTGGCTCAGCTTTTCAGTGTAGGTTACCGGGCCGTAATACTCAGCCAATATCGTACTTTTTTGCTCCTTTCCTTTTCGCACTGTTATTCTTCTTGTGCCACCCACCGGTCTCAAGCCATTGTCCTTGATATGCGGCAGAATTCCTGATTCTCTGAGCCCTCCCAGGTACGTCCCAATCAGCGGAACAATTGTATTCGTATCTATGTTGCCAACAATAAAAAAATGGTATCCATCAGCATAGCTGAATTCACTTTTATAGATTTTGAGCACACGTTTCAGGTCTATCCCCTCAAGATCACTTTCCTTAGGCAAGCCGGTTGCCAGGGGATTATCTCCATATAGCATCTTTGCCACTGTGTCTTTGAAATAAAGCTGTGGATCGCTGTAAATGTCCTTTATGCCCTTTGTCCCTTTTTTAATGAAAAGTTTAAAAGCATTCGGATCTCTCCGTGGACTCGTAAGCCGCAGATACACCAGTTGCAGCATTTGCGCTACATCTTTACGGTCACTCCTGCCGTTAACTGTAGCCGTAACATTGCCCAGCGAGGTGCTAACCTTTATATTCTTATCAGCAGTTATTTTATAAATTTCGTCCGGTTTGTAATCACCAAAGCCCATAGCCTCCGTTACAGAGCCCAGGTAGGTATAGTTGTTTTTGTCTTCAGCCGTATAGTTATTATTGCCGCCAGCCTTTAATCCTGTTAGTAGTACCTCATCGTTTTTCAGGGCTGTATTTTTCACCGTCACTTTTATGCCGTTGCTCAGCGTATAAGTCGTGGCGTCCAGGTCTGCGTCATAAGCTCTGCCTGTCACAGTGCCTGCTCGCGGCTGCTCATCCATTATTGCGGTATCTACTTCGTCATCCTCCAGAGGCTCAGTATGCTGGTAAAATCCGTCCTGCGTAATTTTGAGGACGACGTCATTTCCGCTTGGCCAGGCAGATGGTTTGTCGGGAGCTATTGCAACCACAAAAAAATCAGTACTATTCAGCCATTCCTTCATCATAGTATCCAGCTCTCCCAGTTGCACCTTGGGCAGCAGTTGCTGCATCAGGTTATAATGTTCTGCTATTCCTGCCAGGTAGTTTCCATCAGTGAAGTTGCTCACATATCTGGCCGCAAGCGTTACGCTCTTCTCATTATCCCGCTCTGCATATGCGCTTTCCGCCTTGCTAAAAAATTTTCTCCTGGTGAAGTCAAGTTCAGACTGGTTAAACAAGTGATTTCTTGCCCGCGCCAGTTCTCTGGTAAGAAAACGTATTCCTTGTCCTGGGCCATACTCATTCAAAAATGATGCGGAGGCCTCAAAAGCATGATACCCTTGCACTGTGGTATTAAAAGATATAAATTTCGAGTGTGATGAACTCCCTCCGTTGTGGATCCTGTCGGAAAAACGCTGATTTAAAATAGAAATTACCATCGAACTTCTAAGTTCATTCATGTAATCGCCGGTTGTTACCATCGCATTCTTTTTTGTGAATGGGTATATTATGGATACCTGTCCGCCAGGTGCTTCACTATCTTTTATTACTATAGCGCCTGGTTCGCTACGGCGTTTCACATCCGCATCAAAATGTGGTCGTTCATTGGTTGGATTAGTAAGCGGTGCAAAATATTTCCTTAGCATATTCACCGCCACAGCTGTGTCCATATCACCAACCACTACTACTGCCATCAGGTCGGGGCGGTACCAGTCGTGGTAAAACCTGCGAACAACTTCGTACCTGAAATTACGGATAATGCTGTCTTTACCTATGGGTAAGCGTTTTGCATAGCGCGATCCGGAAAGCAGTTCAGGCAGATATTGATCCCTGGCGCGCTGGCTGACACCTTTGCGCAGCCTGCTCTCTTCAAGCACTACCCCTCTTTCCGCATCAATATCAGCATCGGTAAGCAAGGCATTGTGCGCCCAGTCGCTAAGCACCAGGAAACCCTTCTCAAGATTGCCAATGTCTTCTACAGGTAATGACAATTTATAGATCGTTTCGTTAAACCCCGTGCTCGCATTTACGTCTGCGCCAAATTGCATCCCTAGTGTCTGCAAATAACTAACCAACTCATTTTTCTTATAGTTGAGTGTCCCATTGAAGTTCAAATGCTCCAGGAAGTGGGCCACCCCCTGTTGGTCGTCATCTTCCAGTATAGACCCCGCCTTTACCACCAGCCGCAGCTCTACCCTATTATCAGGGTGGCTGTTGTGGCGCACATAAAAGGTTAGTCCGTTTGGCAGTGTTCCTTTTACAAAAGTTGAATCTGTTGGCAAGTTGGAAGTCAATTCCTGCGCCTGCGCGTACATACTAGCCAGCATGAGTAGGAGCAAAATGTAAACAGGCATCAGGTGCTTCCGCAAAGAAAGGTTCATAAGGTAGTTTTCATAAAGATAAAAACACACCAACATTCTCATGTTAAATATTTTCTGCTTGACGGCCTTGCAAACTCGTCGAGATCGTGTAAACACCGATATTTGTGATAACTACACCATATGTCACAGGAGCAAAAAGACTTTAGCAGCATCAGCCCGTCCGCACTATCATTGCTACTCATGAAAGGCTATACTAATATCCCCTACGCAAAAGAGCTGGCGCAAATGATGCAGGGTCCTGAGGTCTTCGGGCTCAACTTCGACGACAAGGACTTCTGGTTCTGGATACGCGTTATGCACTTCGAAAGCCGCTATTGGAGTATTGACCAGCTGCTGAGAAGCACAGAAAGTAAAAACGTGCTTGAACTTTCCTCGGGCTACTCATTGCGCGGACTCGACCTTTGCGCGAAAAATGAAAGCATACATTACATCGACACCGATCTGTCAGAAGTTGTAGCCACAAAACAAAGAATTATCGATCAGTTACAGCCCGGCGATGATATTAAAGGGACGTTCGAACTGCTACCCCTTGATGTAATGAACGAGGCTGCATTTAATAGTACCATTGACCGGTTTGGGCCTGGGCCAATAACTATTGTGAACGAAGGCCTGCTTATGTACCTGAACATGGATGAAAAAAAGCGGCTTTGCAAAACAATACACAGCACCCTTAAACAGCGCGGTGGCTGCTGGATAACAGCCGATATATATGTAAAGCGCCTTCCGGGGGTAATAATATCTCAAAGCAAGAGCGAGGTGGCGTTTATGGAGCAGCACCATGTAGAGGAAAACAAATTTGAAAGCTATGAAGCAGCAGCATTTTTTAAAGAGCAAGGCTTTGATCTGGTAAAGGAAGCAACACAAGATTACACTACACTCAGCGTATTGCCCCACCTCATTAAAGTGCTGCCCGAAGAAACGCGCAACAGCAAACAACCACCACCAAAAATACAAGCTACATGGATGCTGAGAGCAGTATAAATATCAGTCTTGCGAATCCCTGTGTATAAAGCTGTATAGTTAGTTGCGAAAGCAGCCCTACTTCGGCCGGTACCGCGATTCCTCCAGGAATTTCATGCCATCTATCGGTTCAAACATCAGTTCGGCCAGTGCCTTTTTAGGATGCTGCGACATGTAGGCGCATACCATTTTATAACCGAGCCAAGTACCAATATTGCCTGGTGATTTACGCACCGTATCCGTCACTGATTCCAGCCCGCGGGCAAATGGCCCATCATTGATGAAAGGTTGTATATCGTGCAGCTGCTTGTCATAGAGCAGGTTTTCATGTACAAAAAAGTTGAAGATAAGCCCCTCATTCTTATTGCACCATTCCACCTGCCGGGTTGCGAACCCAAAAAGTACAGTATCAGATTTATGCGGCATCACTTTGTGCAGAAAATATTGTTCTTTACCGCGCTGTATCATCAGGTTTAGCAAATCCCTGTCTTCAGTAACAAAAGGATGCATACTCTTATAAATATTACTAAAAAATGCAACCGGTATGTATGACGAGCGCACGTGCGTAAGCATATAGTCAGGCACACCTATGTATTGGTGATACGGAAAATTATCCCCGAGGAACATATCCAGATCCACACAGCTCGTTGTCTTATCCAGCGAAAACACGGGCCAGTTGCTCAGCCCCAGGTTCTGATAAATAACTTTGGGCACAGTATAATCAGGCATGTAGTATTTCATATACCTGAAGCCGTCTGTAAGCTCAGCATCAACACTTTTGGTATCAGGATAATGAGCCATAATACTGTCCTCCAGCGCCTTGTAGTCCTTAAAAGTAAGAAACGGCAACAGCCCCTCCCTTATTCCCTTTACGGTATCGTTGTAGTTGCCATGTATGCCATAGGCCATAGCCGTATCCAGGAAGTAGTTAAGAAAATCCGGGTACTTCCCCAGTAACTGGCGCAAGCCGTCACCGATATGGTTCGTATCTATTGCATACAGGTCCTTATCAAACCTCCTGGTCTCCAGCGACACCTTTATCTTCGATACATCAGGGATATTTTCCTCAGAAGGGCCACAGCCGGCAGCAAATAAAGACAGAGAAAATAAAACGATCAGTATGTAACGCATTGTGTGAGTTTAGACGTACAAAAATAGCTGGATTAATTGCAAATTCATTATTAAAACTTCGCCTATCCAGCATCTATAATTGTTATCCATTTCCACTATCGTAAAAGTCACGCAACATCTCCCGCCATTTTCAAAGCTTTTGTTAGGTGTGATGACGAGAGTAAGGCAAATGTCTATCTTGCCCTGCTACCACAATGAAGGAGAACTGAAGTCCTGCATCTAACCTTTCAGTAGCCTTCCAACTTTTGCTATTCTTTAATATATAGCTTGATACCTTTGTCGTAATGAAATCGAGAAAAGATATCTTCATCGCAGTTTGCACGCTACTGGCTGTGTTCTTTACATTATCTGCTACCGCCCAAACAGAAAAAGATGACCCTATAGATGTCACTTATCATAGCTGTGTTGCAAAGGATTCGTCGGTCGGAAACATTGAGGCATGCGCGTTTGTAGCATATGGCAAGTGGAATAAGGAAATGGAAAATGCGGCCAACAAACTAACCAAAGAGTTTAAAAAGCCCAACGAGAAGGCAGCATTTAAGCAATCTCAGCTAGCATGGAAGGCCTACCGCGATGCTGAATTCAAGTCTTACGACAACATGTTCAACTGTCCGGGCGGGAAGTATTGCCTGCTGCGTCAAAATGGGAGAATAGATGTGGTGAGAACACGCACCCAGCAGCTCAGGGCTTATATAGAGTCTTTAAAGGTAGCCAGAGGGCGCGCCGTGAAAGACAAAAAGTAATAAATGGCCTATCTTTAAGTACTAAATATACCACTATTGTCCCGCTCCTACGCCGATATGCCACTACATTATGGCCAGGTTCCTGCCTGGCTCTACCAGCGCATGAGCAAACTCGGCGTAGCAATAGTGGAGGCCATTGTTCTGGAATATGGCCGTGGCGCATTGTTGCAAAAGCTCAGTGATCCATTTTGGTTCCAGTCGCTGGGCTGTGTGCTTGGTATGGACTGGCATTCGTCCGGCATCACTACCTCAGTAATGGGTGCGCTGAAAAGGTCTGTTAATGAACGGTCGAAAGAACTTGGCATATACATTTGTGGTGGCAAAGGAAAATTTTCACGGGAAACACCCAATGAGCTACTACGTATTGCTGGGCAAACCGGGCTTAACGGGGACCTGCTTGTACGCAGCAGCAAACTATCGGCAAAGGTGGATAATACCGCAATTCAGGATGGTTACCAGCTGTACCTGCACTCCTTTGTACTTAGCAGTGATGGCGACTGGTCTGTGATCCAACAAGGCATGAATAATGCAAATGGAATGGCCCGCCGCTATCACTGGCACTCACCCACCCTTTCTTCTTTTGTAGAAGAACCGCACACATTTATCTATGGCCAAACTCAAGGCCAGATCCTCAACATTACTGACAAACTTGCAGCCACCAGCCGTGCCGGCATACTGGATTTAGCCCATGAAAACCCAGAAAAGCTGCTACCGGAAATCCGGAAACTGGTAATGCCATCCCACCACGATTTAAAATCTAAGGACGTGGATATCAAGCGACTGGGAAGTATACTCGCAGTGGCATACGAGAAAGAAAACCTGGATATGGAGTCTCTGTTGCTATTGGAAGGTCTTGGGCCACGAACCCTGCAGTCGCTGGTGTTGGTAAGTGAGGTGATACATGGCACCCCTTCCAGATTTGACGACCCTGCAAGATTCTCATTTGCCCACGGCGGTAAAGACGGTCACCCCTTCCCTGTGCCGACACACGTTTATGATGAGACAATACAGGTGCTGGACAATGCAGTGCGCCGTGCTAAACTGGGCGTAAACGACAAGAACGAAGCGATAAAGAATCTCTCAAAAGCAGCCCAACGGCTAGAGGATAGTTTTATACCCAACAATAACTTTGAACAGCTCATAGAGCGGGAACGAAACGATTCCTGGAAGTACGGTGGCAGGACTGTATTTGGCAAGTCTAACCCACCGAAAGGGCCGGAAGGCAGTTCGCAGATTGAGTTGTTTTAAATTATACAAACAACTCTCCCTGTCCCGTCTTGCCCGAATGTTTACGCTCATGCTCCAGCAACCACTTCTTTCGCTGAAGGCCGCCGCCGTAGCCGGTAAGGCTACCGTTGGTCCCTATCACTCTGTGACAGGGAATAATGATGGCAATACCATTATCTCCATTTGCGCTGGCTACTGCCCTTATCGCCTTTTCATTGCCCAGGAATATCGATTGTTGTTTGTAGGATCGGGTTTCGGCATATGGTATTTGCAGCAATCCTTCCCATACGCTTTTCTGAAAAGGTGTACCTATAAGGTGCAGTGGCAGGTCAAACTGCTGCCGGGTGCCGAGGAAATATTCATGTATCTGCTGCTCCAGTAAGCCGAAATATCGATGGTCACCGTCTTCTATCTTCGTGCCGCCAAGTGTTTCTATACGGCTAACTATATTATCTATGCTCTTGCGATATTGAAAGTCAAACAGGCAAATACCCTCATCGCTGGCAGCAATGCGCATTTTACCGACGGGTGTATCTATATACTTCTGGAAGATCATGGCAACAAAATGACTACTGTAAATTAGCCACTAAGAAAGACAGTCAGAAATAATTTTACTCACTTCTGCAGCCTGGTTGTAGATCATGATATGGGTGCCACCTTTTATCCAGTGATCGGCACGCACATTGAGAGAAGGAATTACAAGGTCGGCAGTGCCGTGGAGCTGTGTAATATTAGTAGGATAGCTCTTATTGTTCCAATGCACTATTGCCTTCAAGGCCCATTTTATAAAGCCCGGCGCGCTTGCTTTCATCATAGCCGTAAGCAGTTCCCTGTCTTCATCACTCTTGGCACCTATGAACCTGCTGTTAAGAAAACCAGGATTGCTAAATACAGCATCGGGCGTCATACTCAATAGGAACCCTGCACTAGGAAGCCTGCCAATACGTGGAAGCTGAGAGGTGGATTTGGCACTGGAAACAAGAAATATTCTATTTGTAGGCCGGATCTTACCGATCTCTACGGCCAACATACCGCCAAAAGACAAACCAAGAAGAATAGGATTTTCATCCGGAATCTGCTCTGAAATCTTTTTAGCATAAGACCTGATATCATCGCTACTCTCAAACGGAGGCCAGGGAACAGGAACAAGTTCGTGACCTGCGATCTTAAGTTTCCCGAAGATCCGCTCATCGGCCCCTACGCCACTTATGCAGTAAATATGGGCCATCTATGCTACCGGCTGTTTGAAATGCTCTTTAAAAATATCGATAAGACCAGTGCTGACAATACCAGCAGCCGCGTCTATCATATTCCTGAATGCATAGGCATGAGCAATACCATGGCTGATAATAACCGGGCTGTTAATACCGAGTATAGGTGTACCTCCGTGTTTCTCGAAATTGAAGTTATCAAGGAACGGGTCGTTAAATCCTTTCTGAGTTTTGAAAATGTCGTAGATGGATTCTGCCATTTTAAGCATCACATTACCCACAAAACCTTCGCAGATGAGCACATCGGCCTTGCTGAAGAATACATCGCGCCCTTCCACATTGCCAACGAAATTGATATCCGGCACTGCTTTAAGCAATGGATAAGTAGCCTGGCAAAGCAAATTGCCCTTACCTTCTTCCTCACCCAGGTTAAGCAAGCCCACACGTGGCTTTTCTACACCCAGTACATACTGTGCATAAAGTGAGCCCATTTCTGCAAACTGAACAAGGTGTTCTGGTTTACAGTCGGCATTTATACCAGAGTCGAGCAGGAAATTATACTTACCATCTGTCCTAGGGATAGGCGTAGCAATGGTGGGCCTAAGGATGCCTTCTATTGCTTTTACCGTATACATAGCGCCAACCATCATAGCACCGGTATTACCTGCGCTGATGAAAGCATCTATCTTAGATTTATGCAGCATGCCAAAACCTACTGCAATGCTTGAGTTAGGTTTCTCTTTCAGCGCCTTTGTGGGGTGCTCATGCATACCAATTACCTCAGACGCCTCTACAAACGTGAAGCGGTGATGATAACTGTCTAACAGCGAAAGATACGGTGCAGCAGCATTGGCATCTCCAATCAGGAACAAGTGCACAGACGAATCAGGCACTTGCTCAAAATAAGATTGTACTCCTTTAATGGGTTCCGCAGGGGCATAATCACCCCCCATGATGTCAAGCCCTATCTTCATTAACTGAAAATAATATGTTATTGATTGGTTTCACCCTCAGTAGCTGCTGGAGCTTTGTCGATCACTACTTTGCCGCGATAGTAGAGTTTTCCTTCTACCCAATGGGCACGGTGACGCAGATGGCTTTCGCCCGTTACGCTGTCAATGCTCCATGTTTCCGCTTGTGCCTTGTAGTGCGTACGACGCTTTGCGCCTCTCTGTTGTGAGTGTCGTCTTTTAGGATTAGGCATTTTACTTTATTTATTGATTTAAAAATTGATTACTAAATTACTGTTTTCTTACTTCACTGTTACTTCTTACTCTTATTACTTTTTGGTTTGGGCTGTTCACTTTCTAAACCTTTAAGTGATTCGAGCCCTTTCCACAAGGTACTTTTTGTTTCTTCTGCCGACTCGGAAAGCTGATCCAGCAAATTCAGTGCCTGCGGGTTGCAGCCTGAGCTTACATCCTCCTTATCGGGGTGAATGTGCTGTAATGGCACGCTAAGCAGGATGAACTCATATAGCCAGTTAGCAATGTCTATTACTGTTTCGCTGCGCGGGATGAAAACCACATCGTCCTCATCTTCTATTGTCCCGCTTTCATCGCCGGTAAGTTTTATAACCAGGTTAAATTCGTCCCAGAGGCGAAGCTTAAAATCATCTCCACACCTGTCGCAAGGAACCGTTACAAAACCATCTACATCGAAATGGCACATGAAAAAACTCTCATGCTTGTCAAAGATCAAAGTTACCCGCGCATCCCAGTTACTGAAGCTTTCATCAGACTCCCGCTCTTCCATGAAACGATCATCTATATCGTACACGTAGGTGTGGGGTCCGGGCTTTAGTCCCTGCCAGGCTATTTCAAATTCCCGGGTATGCTTCATTTCAGTTCACAGTTTGCAGTTTATAGTTTTCAGCTTACAATTGCGGTATAATTGCTTACTGCCAACTGCTACTGCTAACTATTTTCAAAACGGGTTGCAAAGGTAGCAAAAAAAATGTTGATTACATCAATTTATTTCGCTTTAGTAAAAAAGCATGTAACACTTCTTCCACAGGCTTTGAAAGGTCTACCGGCACCCTGTCTATCTGGTACTGGTGACAGCGATTCTCTATCATTTCCTGAAAATTACGCATTTTAGTAATATACTGGTCTTTAATCTGCTGAGGCTGAAGTTTCACACGGTCGCCGGTCTCCATATCCACAAATTCATATGGCCTGTTTTCAAATTCAAAATCGAGCTCCTGCGCTCCATCTACAATATGAAAAAGAATTACCTCATGCTTGTTGTAGCGCAGGTGCTGCATAGCTGCAAAAACATCTTCCAGGTTTTCAGCGTCGTCCATCATATCGCTGAAAATAACTATAAGCGAACGCTTGTGCATTTGTTCTGCAATAAGGTGCAATGCTTTTGCAGCGTTGGTCACTTTATTGTCGGTAGTAATATCCATGGTACGCTGCAGCTCATTCATCAGCATGCGAAAATGGCTGTTGGCAGACCGGCAATCTGACAGATAATTCACCTTTTCATCGAACAATGCAAGTGAGGCAGCATCCAATTGCCTTTTCAACAGCTGCACCAGGCTGGCTGCGGCCACACACGAAAACTGGAGCTTATTCACCTTTTTTGTATCTCGCGGAAACTGCATGGAGGACGACGTATCAATGACCAGGCAACAGCGCAGGTTGGTTTCCTCTTCAAATCTCTTAAGGAACAACCGGTCAGTGCGGCCATACACACGCCAGTCTATATGGCGCATAGGGTCGCCCGGATTGTACAAGCGATGTTCGGCAAACTCTACCGAAAAACCGTGAAAAGGGCTTTTGTGCAATCCAAGTATAAAACCCTCTACTACTTGCCGGGCAAGCAGCTCTAAATTATCTATAAGTGGCTGCTGAAGGACCATCTGTTCTATTTACTTGCAATTTAGTTTAAAAGACCCGTAAGTTGTGAGTCGTGAGTCGCAAGTCTGCGAGATTCTAGTTAAGTTTTTCTAAATCCAGGTAGTTTCATTACGCGGCAAAACCATACTCTTCCTTTGTTCCATATTTAATCAAAGCGCAGCAATAGATATTTTCCCGGTTTGTTGCTGATGGTATAGTTTTTATACATGCTTTAAATATGGATACCAACAGACTTTCAAAAACTATAGAGGCTGCGCTAAATGCGCAAATGACCCGCGAAGCTCATGCATCCCAGATATATCTTTCTTACGCCTGCTGGGCCGATAAGAAAGGATATGGAGGGATAGCCAACTTCCTTTTCAGGCATGCAGAGGAAGAGCGCAACCATATGATGAAGATAGTGCAGTACATTCTGCAACGCTCCGGCACCGTGAAGGTGGTGGCTATACCCGCCCCTGACAGTGATCCTACTAATGTAAATGACTGCTTTGAAAAAGTGTTTAAATCTGAAATTGAAAACACCGCCGAAATATACAAGGTAGTGAACCTGAGCCATGACGAAAGAGACTGGGCTACCTGGAATTTCATGCAGTGGTTTGTGAAAGAACAGATAGAAGAAGAAGCCCTGGCACTGAAACTACTGGCAAAAATTGAAATAGCCGGGGGCAAAGGAGCAAGTGGCGACGCCCTCTACAATCTTGATCGGGACCTTGGCGTCACCCCTGACGAAGAAAAATCTGCAGAGGATGCTACCGCGGCCAATCCATAATTAATTATTCCGCTACTTTTTACGGGAAGGAAAATACCAGGCATAGGCCTGCTCAATAAAGCCATCTCCCAGCTTTGCGAGGTTCTCTGGGGTGTACATAATGACTATGCAGTCGGTTTTGTTCACTTCACTGAGCCAGTCGCATCCGCTGATTGGTTTTTTGGGCAGGTCTTGCTGATTATACCTTTCCCACACCTCGTTAAAATAATACCATAGCTGCCAGTCGGTAGTTGTGTAGTCCATAACATGCTCATGCACCCACGGGAAAAAGAAACTGTCGCCGATAAATATGATACGAGGCCTTATCGCATCTACCTTTCCCTCATAACGTACTTCAGGGTAAGTGAAAACGGCATCGGTGGCCGGGAACAACAGATTCAACCCTTTTGAGATGTCATCGTCATAAAACCTGGCGGTGCGCGTTTGTACTACCCTGTCCCATACCGGGTGGAACATATGAATATGCCTCAGCTCTTCTATATACCTGATCATGCTATCGGCGGCGAGTAGTGCGCCGTGTGCGGACCAATGTATACCCTCCCTGGGATAAAGCTCTTCTCCTCTTTTACCTTTCAGGGCCAGGAACCATGAATTAAAGTCGACCTGGTTAATACCCGCGGAACCGGCTATGCCCTTATAGGCATCATAATTTGTACATGTGCCGGGTTTGTTCTCATACTGGCCTGGTAAAAACTCCGGATAATAAAATGCCTTGTCTGCCGCATACGCCAACACTAAAGTCTTTCCCAAACCAGCCAGGGTATCCTGTAGCGCCTTAAGCATCCGTGCTTTTTCTCTTATTATACCCTCTCCTACAAAATCCTTTCCATTATAACTATCTATGAACTGCCTTGCAAAAAAGCAGTTGTTTTTTCCCTTTACTATTTTTCTTGCGTGCAGTTTTTCAAACAGCGAATAGTCTGCCTGATTGCCTACCCGGATCATAAACGGGCGGAAACCAATATTATCATTCAGGTAGCGGTCTTTAGCATTCTGGTATTCCTGATTGTACCAACCGGCAAGGGAAAAATCAGTATCGGGTGCGAGGAGAAATGTACCATATAGCTTACCGGTAGGAAATAGAGAAAGGCCCTGCTGCGCTAATGGCAACAGTAGTACCATCAAAAAGAAAATCAAGATACCCTTCTCTATTTTATCTTTCATTAATTTGGCCCGACTTGCTAATCCAAAGTACGCCAAAAGTGCAAGGAGACAAACGGCAACCTATTTTCCGGTTGCCTGAATCAGAATTTACAAAATTTAAGGGTTTTCTGAAATACAATTTTTCGATCAGACTGTAAGGATGCTTTCCAAAACATGCTGCAAATAATTGCAGATGATATCCGGACCTCCCTTCGTAAAAAAATAATTCGTCGAAATCGTCGAGAATGTTTTGATTTCCTACCAATATTGGGCCAAAAAATGCTTCTGCCAGCGTTGAATAAAGCAGCAATTACTATGCCGAACGTACTTGTAGCAGAGCATAATTTATCAACATTTTCTATCACCGCCAGCTTCAGTGCAACCGAATAATTTAAGTTGGTGTACGCAGAGATTTTACATCTGCCGCTATCTTACCGGCGGCTGATTGAGCAGCAGCCAGTAAAAACCTAGCTGCGCTACGGCGCTTGTAAAATTCTCAAAACCTACCGGCTTTACTATGTAGCTGTTGGCCCCCAGTTCGTAGCAGGTAGCGACATCAGGATCTTCGTTGGAAGAGGTAAGTACTACTACCGGAATAGATTTGGTTGCCGGATCTGACTTCAGTCGCCGGAGCACTTCAATACCAGTAATCTTAGGCATCTTAAGATCCAACAGTATTGCCTTAGGGTTTTCGGTAGATTTCTTCCCCGCGTAAGCACCTTCTCTGAATATGAACTCCAACGCTTCTGCGCCGTCTTTCAGGTGAATTACTTTGTTTATCAGGTTATTTTTTTTCAGAGCTCTTATCGTCAGCTCCGCATCGTTCGGATTATCTTCGACCAGTATTATTTCAAGATCAAGCGTTTCCATGCGCCGTATTAGTTTTTAGGTATTGAAAAATAAAAAGTTGCTCCTTCATTTAGTTTGGCTTCCACCCATATTTTACCTCCATGCTTTTTTATTATGCGCTGCACTATAGCCAGGCCTACACCGGTGCCTTCAAACTCATCGCTAGTGTGCAGCCGCTGAAATACGCCAAACAACTTATCTACATACCGCATATCAAATCCTACGCCGTTGTCTTTTATTGAGAACAATATGTCGGTGCCCGTATCCCTGGATTCGATCTCTACTAGGGGGCTTTCTTTTTTAGATGAGTATTTTATTGCATTCCCAATAAGGTTTATAAATACCAGCTTCATCAGGCTTTCATCTGAATCAATGCTATGGGTCACATTCACCTTAATGTCGGCATTATTTTGAGCAGCCCTGTTTAGCTCTACAATAGCTGCTTCGACCAGCAGTGCGGCATTTGTTTCTTTCTTCTGCAGCTCCTTTTTCCCAAGCCTTGAGAATTGCAGCAGATCATCAATGAGATTTCCCATTTTCACCGCATTCTGACTTATGGTTCTAAGAAAGCGCTTACCCTCGTCATCCACCACCGCTGCGTAGTCTTCCTCCAGTATTTTGGCGTAACCGGTGATAGCGCGGAGTGGTGTACGGAGATCATGAGATACAGAGTAGGAAAACGACTCCAGTTCCTTGTTCAGATTCAGTATAGCATCCTGGTGCTTTTTCTGCTCTGTAATATCAGCCGAAATGCCAACAAGGTATAAAGGTTTGCCGTTTTCTATTATTGGTATTTTTTTGGTGTGCAGCCAGCGCTCACCATATTTTGTCTGTATAGGTTCTTCGTCAATGGTAAATAGCTTCTGCTCGCGGAGCACTGCACGGTCTTTTTCAATAAAGGCATCGGCCTGCTCAGGTGGAAAGAAATCATAGTCATTACGGCCAATAAGGTCGGTACTGGGGAATCCAAGCATCTGCTCACCTGCCTTATTGAACCGAACAAACCTAAGGTCTGTGGCATCTTTTACAAATACCATATCAGGGATATGCTCGAGTATGGTATCCAGAAAATGGTTGGCTTTGTTCAGCGCATCTTCCATCTGTCTGCGGTAGGTGATATCCACCATAGCCGCAAAGAAGCATTTCCTGCCGTCGAGCTCTATTATCTCTACCGAGATAAGCATATTGCGTATTTCACCTGTACCTATCCGCAGATCCGCTTCCAGGTCTCTTACCTTTCCCCCTCTTTCCCTTATTTCTTTCTGCAACGTGGCACGGTGCTGCTCATCGATAATTCCAATTTCAACGGAGGTCTTGCCAACAATGTCCTTACTTTCCAGGAAGAACATGTTTTCAAATGCTTTGTTTACGTACATCATTTTACCGGACAGAATATCCGTCATGTAAAGTGCCACCGGGCAGAGGTCAAATATCTTATGGAAGCGGGCCTCGCTTTCTCTAAGGCTTTCTATATATCCCTTCTGCACAGCCTGCAACTCATCTTTCTGCTTCAGATTATCCTCAGATGCTTTTTTGAGCAGTTGTTGCTCGGTAACATCCTCTACCTTATGCAGGATGTATATAACTTCCTGCTGCTCATTTAAAACAGGCGTGTTTGTCGGTTTCCAGTAGCGTGTTTCAAAAACACCATCGGGCCGGGGGATATCATATTTCTGGATATCCATAATATCCGGCTTATGGTTTTGCAATACGGTATTTAATGAAATACTCAAGTTAGAGACACCATCGGCCTGGGGATCATCAGGATTGTCAGGAAATACTTCAAAAAGTCCACGACCTCTAATTTCATCGCGGCGCGTCATCGTGGCACTAAGATATCCGTTGCTGGCATCGATGATCACAAGGGCAGGCGACAATAACAAATACAGGTCCGGAGCGGATTCAAATATCTTTCTGTAGCCATCATTTATGTTATCCTTCAGTTCCACTATCGGGGTTTTTATCTATTAAAAAAAACAATGACTTGTTGCAGCCAGTCACTGAGTTAATGCTACGAGATACTAACCAAAATACGCTTTGTTACGCAGAAATTCAGGTCAATTTGCAAACGCCTTAGCATCAAATTCGATTTTGAATTCAGTGCCCTGGTTCACTTTGCTTTGCACAGTTATTTTTCCACCAAGCGTTTCTACCTGTGTTTTTACCATGAACAGGCCTATGCCCTTGCCCTCAGCCCTGCCTGGATGGAAGCGCTTGTACAGCCCAAACAGCTGGCCGCCTTTTGCCTCCACATCCATGCCTATACTGTTATCTTTAAAGTATAGTTCAATTTTTTCACCCAGCTTTCTGCTCCAGATGTCGATAACCGGAACAAGATCTGATTGTTTATATTTTATGCTGTTAGAAATGAGGTTGTAAAATATGCTGTGCATATAGCTCTTCAGGGTAAGCACTTCATCAATCTCTGAAAAATCGCTGTTAATCAATACCCCGTTTTCATCAAGCATACTGCTGATACTGAATTTTATGTCATCTACAATTTTCGAAAAAAATACTCGCTCCTTATTGCTAACGACCACATTTTTTACTTGTAGTATATCATTGAGATCTATGATCGTATCATCGAGTTTCTTTACAGACACCGTAAGGCCATTCATAAACGCCAGCCGGTCATCTTCGTCCATTTCGCCCTCAGAGAGCGCATTTGCTATACCTATTATATTTGCTACGGGCGATCTGAGATTATGCGAAATAATATAAGCGAACTGCTCCAGATCCTGGTTGCGCTGCATCAGCTCGGCAGTCATTTTCTTCTCCTGCAGTTCCGACATCTTTTTAGCCGTGATCTCTGTGAGCGACATGATGACGCCCTGTACCTGGTGATCGTGGCTCCATACCGGGTGGTAGCTGGTGCTGAACCATTTGTCGTACCCCTCCTGCTGCTGAAAACACAATTCGTGGCTCACATTTGTGCCTTTTAATACCTTTTGCAGCTGTTTTCTGAGGAGCCCTTTTTCTGAATCTAAAAAATAGTCGCCTATGAAGGCGCCGTCGACCAAGGGCTTTTCTAAGATTTGTTCTGCAATAGCCACTGCAGACTGATTGAAAGAGACAATTTTCAGATCAACATCTACCAGCACATATGCAGTTTCTGTATTATCAAAAATAGCGCGGAGATTAGCTTCTGATTTCTGGAGCGATTTTGCGGCAAGAACAGTTTCAGAAACGTCGCGTGTGAAGCCGCTAATCTTAACTACTTCCCCATCTGCATTTCGCGTCACTGCCATTTCCACGTAGACATGCTTCATTTTACCGTCTTTGGTAATGATTCGGAAGCTGAATTTCTGCTCATTCAAATGCTTAATGGTATAATCCATAGTTTTCCTCACCAGTTCTTTCTCCTCTCCATGGACCATTAAAAGATAATTCTCAAACGATGGCTCTATCTCACCGGGTATAAAACCGAGAATGCGATATTGCTCATCAGACCAGCGGTACGTGTTCCTTACATTGTCTATCTCCCAGCTACCGAAATGGGCCAGCCGCGCAGCTTCTTTGAGCAAAGCCTCGTTAGCAATTACTTCATCGAGGTACTTTTTGCGCTCTTCCTCAATCTTATACTTGTGGATGGCGCTAAGTACGGCATTAGGTAAGCGCTGAAGCCTGTCTTTGACAATGTAATCACAAGCACCTTCTTTCATTATATTGACCGCATACTCCTCGGAAATGGAGCCGGTAACCAGGATAAAGGGAGTAATAATATTTCTATCTTTATTAATACGCAGGGCTTCCGTGCCGCTGAACTGCGGAAGCGAATTGTCCGCAAGAATTGCATCAAATTTGTTCTGCTCTACTGCATTTATGTAGTTGACACTATCATTAACGATCTTATAACTGAAATCCATGCCGGAGCGCTGCAGCGTCATTATTATCAGCTCAGCATCGGTCATCATATCCTCCAGTATCAACAAACTTAGTTTTTCCATAGTAATCAGTATTGATTTATACTAAGAGTTTATACTTTTCTGTTAGTAAGTTATCAAGGTATTCTCAAAAAAAGTAATTTTAGTATGTTGAAAACGTAAAACATTCATCTTTAATGCAAAGACAAATATCATAGATGTAATTTTAAAAATAAACAACATACCAGTAACACACGAACCTAATCACATTACACAATATAAGATTTTATAGCCTCAATAACAAATATACAATAAATAAAAAATACAGGTTATAGGTACAGGTAGGACTGCCGCGAAAGTGGGTTGCTTCATCTAATTGGGTTCATAGATAGGTTCGAAAACACGGCTATTGGCAAATATTTGTTTTTATACACGAAAATATAAGTCTAAAAAGCTGAAATACTTCGAAGAAAAAGCTTTTCACTAGCTACTTAAAAAAAAGCACACTGAATTTGTAACCCACTCTCCAAATTGCAAACAAAATAGTGCATCAATAAAGCTTCAATTAAATAGTACATTTGTGTAAAGATTGCAGTATGAAAAAGCTGATTATTTTTACGACCCTTGTTTTACTAGCCGGTGTGTGTATAACTACCCAATCGTGCAAAAAAATCCATTTGCTTAATTACGACCTGCCGTTGAGGACCTATGTGATGCTACACATACCACCAGGTGACTCCACAGCACTGATATCCGACACAAGCATAAGCTATGTGGATATAGACTCAGTAGTAAAGGGAGGAACTGGTAGTGTATATGGCTACAAAAACATAAGCAGCATAAAATTGACCTCTCTAACTATGACGCTTGCGAATGGCGACGATTCTGACAACTTTGCTAATTTCCAAAGCTGTTTTCTTTCTTTTACCACCAATTCAGGCACGAACTACAGCAGCGCATACCAGCTAGACCTTACCAATATACCAGATAGTTATACCAACTACAAAGCATTACCGGTAAGCACTACAGACGAGCTTAAGAGCTACTTGATAGGCAACCAATTCAATATTAGCGGAGGAGGCGTATTGCGCCGCCGGACTACTAAAACACTGAATTGCCAGGTGCAGATAGATTTTAATATGCACGTTAACTAGTAAAATGGCTCCTTATATTATTTCAGCGTTTCATCCAGCCATTTGAAAAACTCACGCTGCCAGGCAATGCCGTTCTGGGGGTGCAGAACCCAGTGGTTTTCATTGGGTAAGTACAGTAATTTGGCATTAAGACCATGCAACTTTGCAGCCTGGAAAGCCTCCAGGCCCTGCTCTATAGGCACACGGTAGTCAAGCCCACCCTGAATTATCATTATGGGCGTATTCCACTTATTTACGAAATTGATAGGATTATACCGGTCATAGCTTAGTGGTGCCGGTTGTTTCCAATAGGACCCACCAATATCCCAGTTGGCAAACCAAAGTTCCTCTGTAGTACCGTACCAGCTCCTGAGATCAAAGAGACCATCGTGCGCTATAAACGTCTTGAACCGATTATTGTGCACGCCTGCCAGCATGTATACGCTATAGCCACCATAACTGGCCCCTACGCAGCCTAGCCTGCTCTTGTCTACAAAAGACTCCTTGCTGAATTCATCTATTGCGGTAAGATAATCCTGTATTGGCACCCCACCCCAATCTTTACTGATCTCTTCGTTCCACTTTACTCCCCATCCTGGCATACCACGGCGGTTTGGCGCTACAACTATATAGCCCTGAGCAGCCATAAGCTGAAAATTCCAGCGTACGCTATAAAATTGTGATAAAGCAGATTGCGGGCCACCCTGGCAATACAACAGTGTAGGGTACTTCTTTGTTGGGTCAAAATCTGGCGGATAAATGATCCAGCTATGGAGCGTAGCGCCGTCCGCTGTGGTCATTTGGCGCAGCTCGGTCTTGCTCATTCTTATGTGCTGGTAAAGGCCATCGTTTTCGTGTGTAAGCTGGCGCATATCGCCGTATTTCGGCTTTACAGCAAATACCTCAGCAGAGTGATTCATATCGCAACGAGTTACTATCACCTCACCATTGGCCTCGCCCAGAATACCCGTTACATCCCACTTGCCCTTTGTTATGTTGTTTACGCCAAGCTTATCTTTTTCATTGTAAGGAACAGCTATCTCAAAAAGCTGCTCTGTCCCTTCAAGCGGTGCGTTGAAGTAAATTTTCTCACTGGTATTGCTCCAGATAAAGCCGTTCACTGTACCGTCCCATTTCGCTGTTATATTCGTCTTCTTCTTTGTTGGCACATCCATCACCACCAGATCATTCTTGTCGGCCTCATAGCCGTCGCGACCCATACTTAGCCAGGCCAGCCGCATACCATCTTTGCTGAACGCAGGTGCCATATCGTACCCTGGCATTCCATCCGTCCAGTTTTCTGTTTTACCCGTGCTCACTTCATAATAATACAGGTCGGTATTGGTGCTTTGTGCATACTCCTTACCAAATTTCTTTTTGCAAACGTATACAAACCCCTTGCTGTCTGGCGCCCATATAAGATCTTCTTCTCCCCCAAATGGCTTCTGCGGACAGTCATAAGGCTCGTCAACCATCAGATCCTTAGTTGTCTTATCCTTTAGGTTTGTTAGGAATACATGAGAAAACTTACCATCTTCCCAGGTATCCCAGTGGCGGTAATTGAGGTCGTTATATACCTTAGCTGTTGTGTTTGGCAAGTCGCTGTTTATGTCTGTACCCAGCATAGGCTTTACAAGCACATCTTTTGAAAAAGCCACATATAGCCCGTCAGGCGATACCCATACATTTTCTGCCTCCTGCAAACCATTGTATATTTCCTTCCAGGTGGCACCACTGTCCACACTTTGATACAGGAAGTTATCATAAAATGCAAACCACGCCTTATCATAGCGCTGGGTCACGGTTTTGCCAGCATCGGTCGTCCACTCCTTTTTCGTGCCATCCTCTACATTAATGCGATACTGGTGAGTGACTGTCTTCTCCGTCTTCCAGTCAGTGGTGCGTGTGGAGTAATAAGCAAACTTACCATTCTTACTCACTCCACCACCGCTTACACGGTGCAGCCCCCACAACACTTCGGGGGTCATACGGTCTTGCGCAGCTACTGAGCCAGCTAATAATACCAGTAATGGAAGTAATGTTTTCTTCATAATCTGAAATTTCAATAAATGATCTGCAACGAGGAAAAGTAATAAAATTATTTGTCTTTCATCCTATTCACGGGTCCACCCTTTTTATCCGTTGGTTTTTGCTCAAAGTCAATATCGTGTTCCCAGCCGGCTTTAAGGTTCAGCGTTTCCCTGTAAGGTATTACTTCTTCAGGTTGCACTTTTGCAAACAAGTCGCCTGTGTCCCATTTACCGTTGCCGTTTTTGTCTGCTATTATCCGGAAGGAGTAACGGCCGGCCTTAAGGCGGGTAAGCCGCACCAATGTATCCTTTACCGGCTTAATGTACACCGTATCCTTATCGGTAGTTGCCATAAGCAGGAAGTGGACATCATCATATTTTCCCGGCAGGTGCAGGTTTATCTTGCCGTAGTCAGCATCCTCAAAACTGCGGAAAACATACTTGGATGGCATCAGGTCTTTACCCGCAGTATCCTTCGCAAATCCTTTAGCCAGTCGAAGCGTATAAACCTTGTCTTCACGCCACGCCATATCGCGGCCAGATACAGGATATATATGAGTAACCAATGGCCGCGCTGTATCTGTGACGATAGCGATGGGCTGGCTTATGGAAACTTCGGCACTATCGTAAGCAAGCGTGATCTTATCATTATTCAGCTGGCTTGTCTTGTTGAACAACAAGTTTATAGGGTGCGTAATATCGAAAGTACGCTTGGCGGCATTAGTAGTATCCAGATTAAGCGAATAGGCGACATCACCACCGACTGTTGGCTTCGTCCTGCTACGCAAGCCAATACCTCCTTTTAGACTGTCAGCTTTTTTTCGCTCTTCCTGCTTATTGCCCGACGTGTCTGCGGCCTCCAGGAATGTTTTAAGCACCAGCGGAGGCTGCGTGGAATCGGCAGGAGAAATAATACGATCAATGAAGCCGATCATTTCGCCAGACGCAGGACCATCGTATACCATATTGCCATTAGGGTCTTTCAGTGCATATATCCTGAAAGTGCGACCTGGCAGGCCCTTAAATACAAATTCGCCCTTGCCATCGGCCTTGGTGATGTACCTGGGTTTTTTGCGAACTACCGCACTGTCGTTTTCTTTTGCACTATACAGCTCCACCAGAACACCGGTCGAATCGGGCAGTCCACTTGCGGCATCTATCACCTTTCCTTTTAGCTGCAGCGAATCGAAATAAGGGCCTGTACTGAATGTATAGGTATAATTGGAGAACGGGTTGCCTTCATGAAGATCTTTTATGGCTTTGCCAAAGGACATACGGTAGGTGGTGTTTTCCTCCAGCAGGGAATCTATGATCTTAACCACAACGTGCTTGCTGGCAGAAGTAACCACGGGCTGAATAGAAAGAATAGGCGAAATTTCGATCTCCTTTGAAACATCGCTAAGTGTTATGTATTCGTCAAAATCCAGCTCAATACGTGTGACCCTTGTATTTTTTAGCGAGTCGCCCGGCGCCAGGTAGGTGAGTTTAGGAGGTGTTATATCCTTCTTGCCGCCGGTAGGTGCCGTAACGTTAGCGCAACCTGCGCTGATACAGATAATTATGACCAATAATAGTCGGTGGGCACTGGTACTCATTTGCGCTCAAAAATAAACTGAAAATGTGACAATAGTTAAGCGCTGCCCGTTGTTATGATATATGTAACAAGCCGGAATGGTAGTAATGCCGTAAATTTGAACGAATACTTAAAAGATGATCTTCTCAGGCATGTTCTTATTTTTCAATCTGTTCTTTACAGCACCGCAGGGCAATGTACCTGAAAGTATATACGACTTTAAGGTTACCGCGCTTAACAACGGCACAATAGACCTCTCCGCGTACAAAGGCAAAAAGATACTTATAGTAAATACTGCGTCGAAGTGTGGTTTAACACCACAGTATGAGGCGCTGGAAAAGCTATATGAAAAGTATAAGGACCGATTGGTGATCATAGGTTTTCCGGCGAATAACTTCCTGTTCCAGGAGCCGGGATCGAATGAAAAGATAGCGGAGTTCTGCAGTGCGAACTATGGTGTGACCTTTCCTATGGCGGCAAAAATATCTGTGAAAGGCAGGAGTATGGCACCTATATACCAGTGGCTTACCCAAAAGAAATATAACCACTACAAGGACAGCGGTGTGAAATGGAATTTCCAGAAGTACCTGATTAATGAAAGCGGCGAACTTATTGCTATGTTCCCGCCATCTACTACACCAGACAGCCCGGAAGTGATAGCGGCCATTGAGAAATAAGTGAATATCGGTTCTGAGGTGGCGGAGAATCGTCACGCCAATCTCATTTTACTTACCTGCAGTTAAGAATTTTTTTAGCTCGCCTGTCATCTCAGCTATCTTTCTTGTCTCATAATCGAAACAGACCATGCCTGTTTTGGCGTGGGCGATCTCGGCAATTTCACCGTCTCGCGAGGTTGTGATCCTGTAGAGGATATCAAAGGTGCGCTCGGTGAGCTCTTCAGCGTAAAGGCTTACTGAGAGCGTATCTCCGTAAAAAGCCTCGCCTTTATAGGCAATCATTACATCGGCCATTATCATGCTGTTACCGGCGGCGTTCATCTCGCTATATCCCTTGCTTTGCAGCATGAGCATACGCGCCTCGTGTATGATAGAGAGTATGGAATCATTGCCTACATGCCCGCCATAATTTACATCGCCGATGCGCACGGGTACGGACACAACAGACAATGGATTTTCATCAGGAAATTTTATCTTTACACGTCCCATAATCGGAAGGAGAATTTATGAAGATTATTTGCGTTGGCCGAAATTACGCAGAACACGCCAAAGAACTAAACAATGATGTACCGAAAGAGCCGGTGATCTTTATGAAGCCTAAAGGAGCGCTGTTACTGCCGGAAAAACCACTCTACTATCCGGAGTTTACTGATGACCTGCAATATGAGTGTGAAGTAGTGGTGAAGATCTGCAAGAACGGCAAGCATATACAGGAGAAATTTGCCAACAAATACTATGACCAGGTGACACTGGGTATAGACTTTACCGCGCGGGACCTGCAAAATGAACTGAAAAAGAAGGGGTTGCCATGGGAGATTGCAAAAGGCTTTGACGGATCTGCTGCTGTAGGCACATTTGTACCATTAACCGTGGAAACAGATGTTCGCAACCTGGCCTTTCAGCTGCATAAGAATGGTGAAATGGTGCAGGACGGACATACACGCAACATGCTGTTCAGCGTAGATAAGATCATAGCTTATGTATCCAAGTTCTTTGTTATAAACATAGGCGATATGATATATACCGGCACGCCAGCCGGCGTAGGCCCTGTGCAGCCCGGCGATAAGCTGGAAGGCATACTACAGGGGAACAAGGTGCTGGAAGTGGAGATCAAGTAGTCGGTGGAATTAGTAGTATGGTTTTAGGAACTGGGATTGCAGTTCAATATTTTTTTAAAACAATACAAAATACTAATTCCAAATTCCAATAAAGTTCCTACATTTGCAGCCCCTGAAGCACAAATCAGTACCGCCCGGGTGGCGAAATTGGTAGACGCACTGTGTTCAGGTCGCAGCGTTCGCAAGGATGTGCTGGTTCGAATCCAGTCCCGGGCACCACAGAGGAAAGGTTGGAATTATTTCCTCCCTTTCCTTTTTTATTTTCCTTAAAACTCTTTTCTGGCGTGGTTATCAGCGTTACAGCTTGATTCTCTTTTGTGGTTCGATAACGATTATTTTCAAAAATCAGTTTTTCGGCGAATATCGAACCTACAATGTGCTGTTTTCCCGCTAAATCCGCTTCCACAAAGTGTTTGTCGATATTTTCAAGTAAAGCAAATCCTTTGTCTATATACTTCTGATAATCTTCGTTTGTTGACAGTATTCCTATCTTCTTACGCTCCAAACTTTCTATTTCCGGTATTAGCTGGTTCTTAATTCCCTTGTATTCAGTGGCAGATAATTCGGCATCCAACATTAAAACTTGTGCATTTTGAACTCGTTGTTTTAGCCTATTAATATCTGCCTGAATATCTTTTATCTGCTTTGTTTTGTCAGTTCCGTTCTTTTTATAAAGATCAGACATGATTTTATAATACAACTGCAAAACGCCCTTATTCGCCGATATTTTTCTTAGCTCATCTAAAAAAAAATCATGAGCATCATTTGCCCTGAATCGTTCCTTACATTCTTTTGCTTTTTGACAATGGTAATAATAATACTTGCCACCGTTCCCTCTCGATGCACTTCCGGTAATAGGTCGTCCACATGCTTTACAAATTAGGAAGCCCCGTAACGGCAGATTCTCATCTTTTGTACATCTTACTTTGGCATTCCTTTTCCTGCCATTTAGTACGTCCTGAACTTCGTAGAACAATGATTCCGTAATGAGTGGCTGATGAATGCCATTAACAAAATGTGCTTCTTCTTCTTTATAGGCGGAGACGGCAACTTTACCGCAATAGGTGGCATTATGCACCATATTCCAAAATTGGTTACGCTGCAAATCCAATCCCTTTTCTTTTGCCATCCTTCTAACGGCTTCAATATTATGTACACCTTTAGCCAACTCTTCAAATGCCCATTTCACAATTGGAGCAGATTTAGGATCGGGAATAAGTAACGGCTTGTTTAGTTCGTCCTTACCATTAATATACCCTCTTGGTGCCGGGCCTAACCACCGACCTTCTTTTCTTGCACGGCGCATTCCTACCAGTGTATTTAATGCACGACGATCATTCTCAACTTCCGGTGCAGCCAGGTAAAATGCAAGCATCATTTTATTCTCGGGGATATTAAGATCAAGCGGCTGTTCAATTGCCTGTGGCTCTACCCGCAGCTTTTTTAGCTGGCTTATCATGCTGTAAGCATCACCCGCATTTCGTGAAAATCTGTCCCACTTTGTGAATAAAAGTAAGTCCACTGCACTCTTGTTCTTTTTTACAAAAAGCAGGAATTTTTGAAATTCAGGACGGTCGAATGTTTTAGCTGAGAAATCTTCGGTATAGGTGGCTACAACCGAAATGTTCTGCATTTCACAATAGTTGCGAAGTCGCTCCTCTTGGTGGCGCAAACTATAACCGTCAGCTTGCTCGTCTGTACTTACTCGGAAGTAAAGAATGGCTTTCCTTTGTGTCATCATTGCCTGTTGTATTAAGTTCAATAATTTGTGTTTCTCGCTTTGCAGCACGTTCGTGATAGTTATAATCAACAACTGCAAGTGAGTATAAAAAGTCTCTCACTATCAGCACTTCTTCATCAGAATAACCATATTCATTTATGTCAAGTATTTTTTTGCATTCCGCCAGCGAAATTCTGTCCGTATAGTTATCCTTTATCTGTTTTTCTATTGCATATTCACTCATTTGTAGCTGCTTTTGGTGCAAGCTACATCCACGCATACCCCTCACTTTCCACTTTGGGTATCTGCAAGCACCCAATGAACCTCAAAGCACTAACATTCCTCTTTCGAGCATTTTTTTCGTTGATATATCCCGATAATTGCTCGATGTAAGACATAGACAAACTCCCGCAGTTGCATTAACTGTTTGTCCGAAAAAGTATTCCCATCATCGTTCCATATTTTACCCATGACTTCCAATGTAAGCCTCCCGTCTAAATTGTCTTCTCTCATAATTTATGCGGCTTCATCAAAATCTTTAGGAAACCCCAATCGTTTAAAAACAACTTCCATTTGCTTAACGGTAAAATACCTTCCCCTTTTTTCGCCAATTTCCGTTTCAAAAGGCTCCAGCCAATTTTTTAGGGTGCGGTGGCTGATACCATATAGTGTAGCTAATTCTTTGTAGCTATAAGCCCGCAACTTCGTCAAATTTAAGTTCATCTCCATATAATACAATTTGTTTGTTACTTGGTTTAATCATAATAGTTGCGTTCTATTTATGGGAGTTGTGTTTTAACCGTATAACTCGATAAATTCGTCTGGTTTCATGTTAAGGATGGAGGCCATCCCCTTCATATCCAGCTTTTGTTTAATTTTAATATCGCTTATCCATTTTCTTAGCAATGAAGGTTTTTCCGTTGGCACGTCAAGTTCTAAAGGTTCTCTCCTTCTTAATTTCTGTTCATTAAATTGTTGTATCAGGTAGCGTTTTTGGTTCGAGGTCAAATAGCCTAAATCGTCAGCCCGGTAAAGCAATGAGATCATAGACACTTTCCATTTCTGTTTAAGTTCAGCTAGTAAAGGCAGTGAAATACCATTCTCGAAATCCTTTTTAATGTCTTTTTCAGGCATTAAAAATTCTGCGGCAAAAAGATTGGCCTCATGAGCAATATCCCTATCTCTACCTATTTTAAATGCAGTATGCATTATTAAATGCCCCAACTGAAATATAATTGAGTACCGTTGTCTGTCTCCAAGTAATGACTTGTTATAAATAATAATTGGGTGTTTTGTTTCCGTTAAAATACACCTGCTGTCAACTCTTTCTGTTCCAAACTCAAAAGATGCTACTGCAATACTATTACTTTCGATAAGCTTAATTGTATCTTCTATAATCCCTTTTTCCAAACGCCATGCCTTGCGAACCTTTTGCGCAATTATTTGCGGAGTGTTTATTTCGGTTACTTCAAAATTTGGCAACTCAGGATTTGAAATATTTAATATTTTTAATAATTGTTGAATTTGCAGCCGGATGATATTTCCTTTTGCATTAATGATCGTTAAGAGGCTCTGAGTAACCTTTTCACGCTTTCGGTATATTAAATGTTCAGGGAATACATCTTCTTGTTGTGTGAAGAATGAAGCTGGATAATTGGTTTCCTTTGCTATTTGCTCAATAATCTCTTCGGTTATGCCTATATCGCTGTTTTCAATTTTACTCAAGTTACCTGATGACATATCAATTCTTGCCGCCAGTTCACTTTGGCTAATCCCTCTTGATTCCCTTGCTAACGTTATCATTTTCTGATTTATGCTTTTCATTTTCTTTGGTTGCGAGACAAAAGTAAAGGCATTTTGTAATTTTGCAAAATATTTTTCACGTTATTTTTCGTTCATTTATTCGCTATTTATTTTTTTACTGGGATATCGATGAGGTTTGTGAAATTTGGAAATATATTCTTCGATATGCGGCACATTGGCAAATACAGAAGTATCTTTAGCGCAAATGAATAAAAATATATCTCTAACCGATATAAATTTTCTATGACCAAAGAAACACACATAGAAGATAGCTTAATTGCAAAGTTATCTGACCTTAAATACAGTTACAGGTCTGACATACGTGACAGGGGTTCTCTTGAAAAAAATTTTCGTGAAAAGTTCCAAGCACTTAATCGGGTGAATTTAACGGATGCTGAATTTGCACGTTTACGGGACGGGATTATTAATTCTGATGTTTTTGCTTCCTCAAAATGCTTACGAGAAATCAATACATTCATTCGTGAAGACGGAACGCCTTTGCATTACACATTAGTAAATATAAAAGACTGGTGCAAAAATGAATTTGAAGTCATCAACCAATTGCGCATAAACACCGAAAACAGTCACCATCGCTATGATGTGATCTTGCTGATTAACGGAATACCCATTGTTCAAATTGAACTGAAAGGTTTGGAGGTTAGTCCACGCAGGGCTATGCAACAAATTGTTGATTACAAAAGCGATCCAGGTAATGGCTATACAAACTCACTCCTTTGCTTCATGCAGTTGTTCATTGTTAGCAACCGTGCCAACACTTACTACTTTGCTAATAACAATAATGCACATTTCAGCTTTAACGCTGACGAACAGTTTTTGCCGATTTACCAATTAGCAGGTGAGGACAATAAAAAAATCACACACTTAGACGACTTCTCTGAAAAGTTTCTGAGTAAATGCACCCTTGGCCAGATGATAAGCAAATACATGGTTTTGGTAGCAAGCGAACAAAAACTGCTGGTGATGCGACCTTACCAGATTTATGCAGTGAAAGCCATTGTGGACTGTATTCACCAAAACAGAGGCAACGGCTATATTTGGCATACAACTGGAAGCGGAAAAACACTTACTTCTTTCAAAGCATCTACCCTGCTCAAAGACAATCCTGATATTGAAAAATGTTTATTTGTAGTTGACCGCAAAGACCTTGACCGGCAGACTCGGGAGGAATTCAATAAATTTCAAGAGGGTTGCGTTGAGGAAAATACCAATACCGAAACACTGGTAAGGCGTATGCTTTCAGACGACTATGCCAATAAAGTAATTGTCACAACCATCCAGAAATTAGGACTTGCATTAGATTCCAACAACAAGAACAACTACAAGGAACGGTTGCAACCACTCAGCAACAAACGCATCGTTTTCATTTTTGACGAGTGCCATCGTTCGCAGTTTGGCGATAATCATAAAGCTATCAAAGAATTTTTTCCGAATGCACAATTATTTGGGTTTACTGGAACACCGATTTTTGAAGACAATGCAACCTACAAACAAATTGACGGAACAGTTGGCTCTTATGTAACAACAAAAGACATTTTCCAAAAGCAGTTACATGCATATACTATTACACACGCCATTGACGATAGAAATGTATTGCGGTTTCATATTGACTATTTTAAACCGGAGCAAAATATACCTTTAGGCAGCACACAGCACAAAACGGCTGTTGCCAATGCCATCATAAAAAAGCACGATGCTGCCACACACTCAAAGCGATTTAATGCTTTGCTTGCAACGGCTTCAATCAACGATGCTATTGAATATTACGGACTATTCAAAGAGATACAAAAAAAGCAAATTGAATCCGATGAAACTTACATTCCTCTGAATATTGCTTGTGTGTTTTCTCCTCCTGCTGAAGGGAACAAAGACGTTCAACAGTTGCAGGAAGATTTGCAACAAGAAAAAGAGGACAACAAAGTTGCTCCCGAAGATAAGAAGAAAGCATTGCAAGCTATTGTTACCAATTACAACAAGCAATACGGCAGCAATCACAGTATCAATGAATTTGACTTGTATTATCAGGATGTGCAGCAACGTATCAAATTCCAAAAGTTCAGCAATGCCGACTATCCACACAAGAACAAAATTGATTTAGTGATTGTGGTAGACATGTTGCTCACAGGTTTTGATTCAAAATACCTGAATACTTTGTATGTTGACAAGAATCTCAAATTCCACGGCCTGATTCAGGCATTCAGCCGTACCAACCGAATTTTGAATGATACCAAACCCTACGGAAACATACTTGATTTCAGGCAACAGCAAGACGAAGTTGACAGGGCAATAGCCTTATTCAGCGGAGAGGATGTTGGACGAGCCAAAGATATTTGGTTGGTTGATCCTGCTCCCAAAGTGATCGAGAAATACGAGGAGGCAGTTAAGGCAATGGAGAAATGGATGGAATCAAAACACATGGCTGCTGAGCCACAGGATGTTTTCAACATCAAAGGTGATGCTGCTCGTGTGGAGTTTATCAACCGATTTAAGGAAGTGCAAAGGCTTAAAACACAGCTTGATCAATACACCGATTTGAACGAAGGGCAAATATCGAAGATTGACGCGCTTATGCCTGAAGAGCAATTGCGTTCGTTTCGTAGTTCATATCTGGAAATTGCAAAGCAACTCAAAGAAATTCAGCAAAAAAGCGGCGAGAAAGCACCTGAAAATATTCAGCAACTTGAGTTTGAATTTGTTTTGTTTGCTTCTGCAATGATTGATTACGATTACATAATGGGCTTGATTGCTAAATACACACAGAGCAAACCGACCAAACACAAAATGACCCGTGAGCAATTGATAGGTGTGCTAAGTTCAAGTGCTAACCTGATGGAAGAACGGGAAGACATCATTGACTATATCAAAACTTTGGAAGTTGGTAAGGGCTTGAATGAACATGAGATAAAAGACGGCTACCAACAATTTAAATCGGAGAAAATAGCCTTAGTGTTAAACATCATCGCACAGAAACATGGTTTTGCAACAACTGCATTGCAAAAATTTACTGAAGGAATTTTAAGCAGGATGATTTTTAATGCTGATACATTGAGTGAACTTTTTACACCGTTAGACCTTGGTTGGAAAGAACGCACGAAAAGAGAACTTGCATTGATGGAAGATTTGATACCAATATTAAAAAAACGAGCCGAAGGCAAAGAAATATCAGGACTGAAAGCTTATGAGTAAGAATCACAAAAATAATTTGGTACCGAGGCTTCGGTTCAATATGTTTACTGAAGGAGTTGAGTGGAAAGAATTGCTCTTGGGGGAGGTGACTTATCCAGTTAGTGAGAGAAATAAGGATGGGAATAAATACCCAATCTATTCAATAAGCAATATTTCTGGATTTGTTCCGCAGTCAGAGCAATTTGAGGGTGTTGATAGTCATTCGAGAGGTTATGATGTATCACTTTATAAGGTAATCAAAAAAGACACTTTTGCATACAATCCAGCTCGTATTAATATTGGGTCATTGGGTTTTAGTGGAGAGTTAAATGATGTCCTTGTAAGTTCTTTGTATGTGTGCTTCAAGACAAAAAATGAATTGGATAATTTATTTCTTTTATGTTTTTTAAAAACTAGTGGGTTCAGTGATTCAGTTAAGTCATCCGTAGAGGGTGGAATAAGAAGCTATTTATTTTATGAAAACTTCGCAAAGATTAAAGTCCAATTTCCTTCAATAACTGAACAACAAAAAATAGCTTCCTGCCTTTCGTCCTTAGATAAAGTAATCACAGCCGAGATACAAAAGCTGGATTTACTTCAAGACCACAAAAGAGGTTTGTTGCAAAGTCTTTTACCTGTTGGTGCTGAAATAATACCAAAATTCCGATTTGAAGAATTTCAAGATAGTGATGAATGGGCTGAAGATACATTACTAAACCTTGCAAGTTTTCGCAGAGGTAGTTTTCCGCAGCCTTATGGACTTCCAGAGTGGTATGATGATGAAAATGGAATGCCCTTCATTCAAGTATTTGATGTGGGTGAAGATTTTCGTTTAAAGCCGACTACTAAAAACAAAATAAGTGAACTTGCTGCAAAACAAAGTGTATTTATTCCAAAAGGAACACTTATCATCACACTTCAAGGGTCAATCGGTCGAGTGGCTATTACTCAATATGATGCTTATATCGACAGAACACTTTTGCTATTTGAAGAATTTCACAAGGAGATTGATTTAACTTTTTTCGCTTACACGATTTTCCTACTCTTTGAAATTGAAAAGCAGAAAGCACCTGGTGGAATTATCAAAACCATAACCAAGGAAGTGTTAAGTAGTTTTGTAGTCAAGCTACCATCAATAAAAGAGCAACAAAAAATCGCTTCTTGTTTTTCTTCCTTAGATGGAGTTATTTCAGCCCAAAGTAAAAAATTAGAGGCATTAATACTTCACAAGAAAGGTTTAGTACAGGGCTTATTTCCTAACGCTAATGAAGTAACCGAATGAGTGATGTAACGACATACGTAGATTTAGCAGCACTCGTAACCCATCTGCGTTCCCTTGACAAGAAATATGTTTTGCTGTTTGCTTACAATGGAACAGGCAAAACAAGATTGTCAATGGATTTCAGAGAAGCAGGTAAAACATTTGATGCTGATGGCAATGTAACAGCAAGAGACACTTTGTACTTTAATGCCTTTACAGAAGATTTATTTTTTTGGGATAATGATTTAGATAGTGATACTCAGAGAAGATTACTCATAAATAAGTATTCTGCATTTATAGCAGGAGTTCGTGCCTTAGATATGGATAATAAAATTCGTCCTCTTATTCATCGTTACTCAAATTTCAACTTCCTTATAGATTATGAATACAAAGACAAAGATGGTAATGAATTTTGGGCTGTTAATTTTATTAGAGAAGAAGTTGTAAATGGAACTCCAAAGAATATTGAGTTTGTTAAAGTTTCGAGAGGTGAGGAAAACCTTTTTATTTGGTGTTTCTTCTTAGCGGTTGCCCAGTTAGCGGTTGACAGACATCAAAATTATGATTGGGTTAAATACATTTACGTTGATGATCCTGTTTCTTCTTTGGATGATAATAATACAATAGCTATTGCCCACCATTTTGGGAGTATGTTAAAAGCTGGTAATGGTGATGTAAAATCTATTATTTCTACACACCATTCTCTTTTCTTCAATGTAGTTTGCAATGAGCTTGGCAAAAACGCACCTCGTTTTTTTTTAAGTAAATCTGAAGCTGGATATTTGGTAAAGGATACATCAGACAGCCCGTTCTTTTATCATGTAGCCATGATTCAAGATTTACAAAAAGCAATTAATTCAAATGAAATTTACACTTACCATTTCTACTTTCTCAGAACTATACTTGAAAAAGCGGCAAATTTTCATGGTTATAATGGATTTTCCGATTGCTTAATTGTTGACGATGAAGACGATGACAAAAAACTTTTTACCCGTATGGTCAACAACTTAAATCATGGAGGGTATTCCATGTTTGAACCGAGAGAAATGGGAGAAGAAAACAAAAAGTATTTTAAACAAATCTTCAAGAATTATTTATTGAATTACAAATTCAATGAAGATTTACTTGATAAACCAAAAGTAACAGAAACAGCATGACAGCAAATAACCAAACACAATTAGGCAACACCCTTTGGAGAATCGCAGACGAATTGCGTGGGGCAATGAACGCTGATCAATTCCGAGATTACATGCTTTCGTTCTTGTTCTTACGTTATCTGAGCGATAATTACGAAGCAGCAGCAAAAAAAGAACTTGGCAAGGATTTTCCAATTTCAAAGGAGAATGATAAGCAAACACCTTTATCTACCTGGTATAAAGAAAATCCGAAAGATGTAGTAGAGTTTGAAAAGCAAATGCGGAGAAAGGTTCATTATGTAATTGAGCCAGACTATTTATGGAACAGTATTGCAGAATTGGCTAAAACACAAAGCAAGGAGTTACTTCTCACTTTACAACAAGGCTTTAAATATATAGAGAACCAATCTTTTGAAAGCACCTTTCAGGGTTTATTTTCCGAAATCAATTTAGATTCAGAAAAGCTTGGAAAGAATTACGAAGAACGCAATAAAATGCTTTGCAATATCATTCAGCAAATTGCAGAAGGAATAAATAGTTTTGATAAAAACATTGACTATTTAGGTGATGCTTATGAATACCTTATTGGGAAATTTGCAGCAGGTTCAGGGCAAAAGGCTGGCGAGTTTTATACTCCACAACGTATTTCCGACATTCTTTCAGCAATTGTAACGCTTGACAGTCAAGACCCAAGCAAAGGCGAAAAGAAAAAAATAGAACGAGTATTGGACTTTACGTGTGGTTCGGGTTCGTTATTGCTTAATGTCCGCAAAAAAATGACAGATGCAGGAGGAACAATCGGCAAAATTTTCGGCCAGGAAAAAAACATCACTACTTACAACTTAGCTCGAATGAACATGTTGCTGCATGGTGTAAAAGATACAGAATTTGAAATACATCACGGAGACACTTTGCTGAACGAATGGGAGATTTTAAACGAAATGAACCCGGCGAAAAAATTAGAGTTTGATGCCATTGTTTCCAATCCGCCTTTCAGTTATCGTTGGGAAACATCCGAAGCAATGGGAGAAGATTTTCGTTTCAAAAGTTACGGTCTTGCCCCAAAATCCGCAGCAGATTTTGCCTTCTTGCTTCATGGTTTCCATTTCCTGAGTAAAGAAGGAACAATGGCAATTATTTTACCGCATGGTGTATTGTTCAGAGGCGGTTCAGAGGAACGCATCAGAAGAAAATTATTGAAGGATGGAAACATTGACACTGTTATTGGACTTCCAGCCAACTTATTTTTCTCGACAGGAATTCCAGTTTGTATTCTGGTTTTAAAGAAATGCAAAAAGTTTGACGATGTTCTATTCATAAATGCTGTTGACCACTTTGAAAAAGGGAAACGCCAAAATAACTTACTTCCTGAAAACATTGAAAAGATAGTTGACACCTACCGTAACCGGCCAGAAAATATAGAGCGCTATGCGCGAAGGGTATCAATGGATGAAATAGAGAAAAATGAATTCAATCTAAACATCTCTCGCTATGTTAGTACATCGTTAGACGCAGAAATCATTAACTTAAATGTTGTAAACAAAAAACTGGTTGACCTTGATAAGGATATCGCCAAAGCAAGGGAGACGCATAATAGGTTTTTAGAGGAATTAGGACTTCCACCAATATAAAAAATGAAAGTCCAACATTATTTGCAAGCACATTTGGAGCATTTTAATGCGCTCACTAATTCAAAAACAGCATTTTATACAAAAATCTGATACTTTTTTAACCCTGTGGCAAATCGGAATTAAATCCCGTCCGACTATTTTCGATAGTCGGACGATCTAATTCCGAACATCGTTAATCCGGATTTGAATTTCCACGAATAGTTGCCAAATTTAACCTTCCTCGCTTTGATCTTCCCGCAATAAGTTCATTGCATTCCATTTAAGATCTTCAATATCCTCCATTACACTTTCCATATTGCGTTCCACCAATAAGGCTATCTGCGCACTGTTGACGTAATAGTTCATTTCGATACTATATACCTTAATAAAAATGGGTTGCATAGTATTTATTTCATAAAGGTGGAGCATTTTAGAATTCCCCTGAATGCCATTTGATGCCATTAGTTGCACAAACGTTCACTTCGTTGACGTTTGTTGCATTTCGTTGACGTACGTTGACGTTTGGAAGCATAATTGAGCATCTTTTGCTGTTTGTTGCCGTTCCATGCGCTAAGTGGAAAGTAGCCCTTTGCCGCAATAGCATCTTTGTGTCAGAAATCAAAAAAGCAATGATTATGAACACAAGAACAATTCCATTAATGCCAGCGGCAAAGCTAAGAGGCAAGACAGAGATCATTGAGTATTGCAGAGGAGCGTGGAGCTTCGCTAATACGGTCCTCTGGCCGGAACAGCACTTTGATACTCAAGAATTGGAAAGAGCAAAGGTTTGCATTCAAAATTACTTTGATGATGCGACCGATATGAAAAAGGCTTTCCTTTCCTTTTGCCAGCGCATAATACTTACCCACCGCTACATCACTGCTCAACCAGGTCGCTTTGTACCAAATCCATCAATCTGGTTCAATGGCAACTACCCACAAGGATTTGTAGGAACACTTGCATGGCTAAACAATATTGAAAAAAAAAGGGAAGAGATTCCTGGATATCTGCAACATATTTTAACAGCAGCCGAACAATATGTCGAATATGTTGAGCACCCTACAACTAAGGCATTCAACACTTGCAGAACTAAATTATTGCAGCAAAACGCAAAGAGCTTATTACAGTTCTACTACAATTCAATCCTGCATTTCAATTACATCAAGTACTAATACTTAAATAGAATTTCATGCAAAGCAAATCTGAGAAAAATGAACTGGTTATTACACCTATGAACGCAGTTCAGTTGGCAAAAATATACGGCGTAGGGATAAAGACTTTCAGGAAATGGCTGGAACCTCATCGTCAAGAAATCGGCAAGAAAATTGGAAGGTTCTATACTATTAACCAAGTGAAAATCATGCTTGAAAAATTTGGAATTCCTGGCTCAAACTTCAAATTGTAAATCCCCGGAAAGGCAATATTAGTGCGATAGGAGCATTGTTAAAGCGTTGAGTGCCCAGACATACCCAAACTCGAAAGTAGCCCCTATTGACCGTTTTACCTTTGGGTCGAAAATGATCAAAATATGATAAAGACGGATACTTCACACTTTAGTAATGTGATGCTTACAGGAACGATACTTCTTGCCAACGTGGACGTGAACGGACTATTGGACTATGGCCTTAAAGCCTTTTTAGGCGGCGCAGTTTGGTTGGGGTACAAGCTGGCTGCGGACTACCTGGATAGGAAAAGAAAAAGCAAAGACAATGAGCTTAACTAAAATAATAGCAGGAACGGTAATCGGTGCGGGAGCGATAGCAGGCATAGCCTACTTACGGAACATCAAACGGGCGCAGGTGCAGTTGCAGGTAATACCCAACGCAAACATCCATAAACTAAGCCTCGAAGGATTGACGATAAAAGTAGATGCGCTGTTAAAGAACCCCACCGGGGCAAGTTTCAAGATCAAGTACCCATTCATTGAGATCACGCACAAAGGAGTGCTGGCAGGCAGTTCACAGGTCGTCAACAAAGACATCAAGATACCCGCATACGGACAGGTATTGATACAGGACATGATGGTGAAGATACCCGTTCTCAGCTTCTTTTCAGTGATGTACGATGTGGTAAAATCCCTGCTCAACAACAAGGCCATTGTTTTCACGGTCGGGGTGATTACCACAATTGATCTTGGGTTTTCTCAACTGCCCTATGAACACAAACAGGATGTAACACTAAAACACGAAGGAAATGGAGGCAAGAAAACAGCGGACGATTAAAAGCGGTGAAGAGTACGACCACCTGTTTCCCAAGGCGAACGTGGACACACATA
>CANFHA010000008.1 GCA_947446645.1 Chitinophagaceae bacterium
TACTCTAAAAAGCAGACGACACATAAAAAACTATAATCGGTTGTTTTCTATGCCAAAATATAATTACCTTTAATTTCCTTTTGTCAAATGGATTTGTTGTGACGATTTTTGTGTCAAATCACAGCCTTTTTTATTATTTTTGAAAAATGAAAGAGAATAATAAAACACCTGACCCGATACTAGAATTACAATCCGAAATTATAATTGTAAGTAAGCATGAGCCAGGAAAAGTAATTGTTGCAAAGATTACATCAGTATCCGCTTCAAAGATTTTTCCTGGCAGATGCGTTATACCTATTGGCAACGAAGAAATTAAGGATTGGAAAATTGGCAAAAATGAAAAATTACAATTCAGCAGAAATCCGGTTCATTATCATTAAAAACAAACACTATGACATTAATAAAATTGAGCCTATTCGTATTGACAATGGGGCTTTTTGTAGCATCTTGCGGTAGCGGCGAAACCGCAACTGACGCAAGTGCCTCACCAACTGAAATTCCAGCTGCTAACCCAACTCCACCTGCTGCTCCAACAAACTGTTCCTCAAATATACGAGCATACGAATTTGGTAGAGAGATGGCCACAATGGTAAAACTAGGTTCAGCAAGTTTAAGTAGTGCAATTTCTGAATTTGGGAAAGGTCTTGGCGTTGACCCACCTTATTCTGCAGATAATCCATGTGTTAAATGTGGTTATAATGATGCTATGCAAGGGAAAGAAAGTCCCTATAATAAAGATGGTAGATCTTGGAATTCTTTTTGATTTTATAATCATTTCCTTGGTGCTGTTATTGGGTATTTGGTTGGGAGGGCATGGAGAAAAGTGAAAATCAATTTTCTTTAAATTATATTCACATGACAAAGAAGAAGAAGGGGTTAATAACTGGTGCTGCAATTGGTTTTTGATTTACTTCATTAAACAAATTTTTCTCAACAAAAAAATAAAATTTATATGACAAATATGAAGGTTCAATTTTCAATAATTCTACTTTTTATATTTTTTTTAGTATCGTGTAACGACTCTAATACTGAGCGAAATGAAAAAAACATTACAACTGAACAAACTCAAAATCCGCCAACACCGACAACTGACCAGCAAAATATCCCATTATCTTTCTTTGGTGCAAACAAATCATTTAATGCTGGTACTGCTCATCGGATGAATTTTACCAATGATATTATCACAGTAACATTTGAACGATATTATGATGGTCAGAATAGAGAGATGAGTATCACTGGTAAGTATAAAATATTGAATAACAATCAATTGGAAATAAATTGGGACAATAATAAAATAGAATACCTAAATACTTTGGGCGCAAGCTGTGGTGGCTTACAGACAGTAATCCAAAGTTATTCTTTCCCCTCCAATTTTACCATTGATAATAATAGACAGACAGTGACAGTTTTATGTGTTTTTAATCAGTCCTTCAAGGAAGGAACTCGATGTGGAGATGAGGCTAAATCTGATAATGATGAATTTGAATTTCATTTAGTAAGTAATTAATTTTTTAATCGTAAATACATTCTATTTTTCAGACCGCCACAAATTGTAATCGTTCGTTTACAATTTGTGACAGTTTATTTTACAAGGACTCAAATCCTAATAGGATGCATTACATGCTGTTGAAATTCGCCTAAATCTTATTCATCTGTCAAATCTCGCTCAACCATTTTATCATATTGCATTACTATAGTTTCTTTTTCACCTTTTACAGGTAGTTTACTATTCAAGTCAAGTAATTTTCTACCAAGATAAAATGAGCCCTTTTCCATGTCTATTGGAGTTGGAATGGCAACCATTTTTACATCTTCTCCTTGCAACTCCTTGTCTTTGGTGCATAATGGTAAATAGATTTGAAAAGCGAAATTCCCGTATGCTAAGACGAATATCATATATAGAACCTTGTCTACCGTTGTTGGTTTACGTTTGAACAACAAACAGCTTGTGAAAGGATATGGTTGGGGTCCTGGAGCAATGGACATCATAGCTTTTAATGCTTTTAGGTCATGAGGTGACTTATCGTGTTCTTCCTCATTTATCCATGCCATTGTTGTTTTGAAATTCTCCAATTCATCTTCTGGCATTATCGTTAAAGCCATTTTAGCCAAACATTTGTAAATGGAAATAGGAATGTAAGTGGCACGATTAGCGGTAAAAGTTATTGTTTTTCTCTCTTCATCTATTGTAGCAATTTCGTCATCCTGATGCTCTTGCACTTCAACATTCATTTCGCCAATATCTATCCTTGATTTTTTTTGATTTGTTTTAAAAGATGGAACGCCTCTCTTACCTCTAACTTGTGAAAAAGTATGCCACATGTTCATGTAATTAGCCATGTGGCTTTCAAGTAATCTTGAAAATTTACTATTGCAACTATCACACTCGTAATAACAAATTAATGTTTTATTTCCGGTAAACTCTGGTATTGCGTGCGCAATATTTCTAAAAGTGACATCAGGACTTTTTTTATTACAAAACCTACAATGGTTATCGTCTTTTTTTCCCAAATAGATCTTTTTATCTCCGTTTAGGTGGTATGTAACAAGGGGGGTATAATTCCTATTAAGAAAATCCAATCTTTCTTGCGTTGCCTTATCTAACATGGTTGATATTTTTTCAAAGATAAATACCACTATAATTAGTAGGTTGTTATTTGGCGATAATTTTTGCCAGCCGGCGTATAGGTGGCGGTTTGCTATGCATACCAACGCATATAAGTGTATGCGAACAAACAAGCGACTATGCTAAAATGCTTGCTGGGAGTACAAAGCCGTTAAAACGCACCAAAACACATATATTTAATTTAGAACCGTCCAGTCCGCAAATTAAACAATGCAAAAAAACTGCAAGAATAATCAGCAAAAGCAGGAAAAAAGGCGACGAAATAAGAAAGTCAGCTATCTATTTATCTATTGATAATCAATAGATAAGAACAAAACGGAAAAGCAATGTAGCTCAAAAAAACTACTCATAATCAGGGGGTCCCAGGTTCAAGTCCTGGTGGGACCACACACAAAAGCAGTTACACTCACGTGTAGCTGCTTTTCCATTTATTGCAGGCGTTTGGCTCCTATGGCAGCACACTTACTTTAGAATAATAGTTCTGCCTTGCTGTCGCTAACTTTATTATGTACATACCAGGCACTGTAACGACTATCGCCACCGGATGATTAGTCAACCCTGCTGCCACCATCACAGTATTACCACATAAATCGCTGATAACAATGTTTAGCGGTTCATCAGTCGTAGATGGCATATAACAATTAATAACGCCGGCCGATGGATTCGGAAATATACGAAAACTGTTGCCCGCAGTTGTTACTACAGCCGTTGGCTCGTCCATCTTTCGCACACGGTTGTTGTTGTAATCCGCTATAAGTAAATGCCCATCGGCACTTACTGCTATGCCTGTAGCATTGCTCAGCTCGGCGTCAGTGGCCGCAATGCCATCACCGTTATACCCGCTCGTACCGTTACCGGCTATCGTGTGTATCGTACCGCCGGCATCCACTTGCCTTATGCGCGAGTTATAATCATCTGCAATAAATACATTTCCTGCATTATCCGCCGCTATACCTATGGGCTCAGATAGCATAGCGCCCGTCGCTGGCCCGTTGTCACCTCCAAAACCTGATGCTCCGGTACCTGCTATTGTAACTATGATTCCCGCCGGTGTTATCTTCCTTATCCGTTCATTGTCCACATCCGCTATATACAGGTTGCCTGTAGTGTCTGTAGCTACGCTATATGGGTTGTGCAGCTGTGCTGCCGTGGCCGCAATATTGTCGCCATTATAGCCCCCGGCTCCTGTACCAGCTATAGTATAAATAATACCAGTAGCGCCTATTTTACGAACACGCTGATTACCCTGGTCGGCAATAAAAATAATTCCATCCCGGTCCACCGCCACCCCCCGTGGATTATTGAGCATTGCTGCTGTTGCCGCCGCGCCGTCGCCACCAAAGCCATTGGTACCCGTACCGGCTACCGTTGTTATCAGCCCGCTGGTGTCTATCCTGCGCACCCTGTTGTTCTGCCTGTCTGCCACATACACACTACCTGCAGCATCCAAGGCAATACCATTAGGGTCATTTAGTTGTGCGCCAGTCGCCGCTATATTGTCTCCATTATAGCCCGCACTTCCGTTACCCGCTATTGTAGTCACAATCCCCGAAACATCAATCTTCCGTATACGGTGGTTGAGCCGGTCAGCAATAAACACATCGCCTGCACTGTTGGCAGCCACGCTAAACGGATGATCGAGCATACAAGTAGCGACACCAGCATTATCCCCGCCAAACCCTGCCACGCCATTACCTGCGATGGTATAGATTACCTGCGCGTTAATCACATTACAAACCAGTACTGCACTTATTAATAGTATAAAACGCAACATAAGACCTAAAAACGCATGCAGCACTGGTTTTATTGCTGTCTAATTGCAAATTGCTCGGTACGTCCTGGCCTACATGTACATGCCTGGCGCATAGCTTATTTTCCAGTAGTCAACTATATTTTTTAGAATATCCATTAGATCAGTGAGATTGGCGGGCTTCTTAAAATAACCCTGTATCCCCATAGAATAGGCATCATCAATAAAGGTCTTTGAAACCGTAGTGGAGAAAATAATATAAGGAACACACTTTATTCTGATCACCTCATTCTGGTGTACCCTCGACCGCAACTCTCTCCCGTTCATCCTCGGAATATTCAGATCAGAGATAATGAGAAACGGGATTTTCACCATTTGTATAAGATAATTAATGGCCATCTCTCCATCATCCAGAAAAACAAGCTCATTCGAATAATTCAGTTTGTTGTAAGCAGACTGGATAAAATTCCTGTCATCAATATCATCTTCAATTATTAAAATAGGTCCGTTCTTATTCATAAGTAATTTGGATTATTATTTCCATTGGTGCAATCACTGGGTGCGGGCACGCAACTTAGTTGGCGGGAATGTATATGTCAAACGTAGCACCCTCGTTCAGTTGCCCCGTAGCGGTAATGGTCCCATTATGGTTCTCTATTATTTTCTTTACTATTGCCAGGCCTATGCCTGTGCCTGCATATACTTCTTTGCTGTGCAGCTTCTGGAATACTTCAAAAATGCGCTCATTAAATTCAGGCTCAAAGCCAATACCATTGTCTTTAATGGTGATGTGGCTGTAGTTTTTATCGGGCGAAAGCCTCGAATTATTAAATTCCATGCTCTTCACATTTTCACTTTTGATGGCTATTTGCAAGGGCACCTCCGGCCGGGAAAATTTAAGCGCATTGCTGATAAGGTTATACATCAGTTGCCGGAACTGGAAAGGAATAATATTAATATCCGTAGGAATGTTGGAAACAATAGTTGCTTTCTTTTCCTGTATCGTCTCTTTCAGATCAAGTTTAATTTCTTCAATGATAATGTTGAGGTCTGTCTTTTCAAATTTATGATCTGTAGTACTGATACGGGAGAAGGCAAGCAGGTCTTCAATTAGCTGCTGCATCCTGCCTGCAGCCAGCTGCATCCTTTGAAAATTGTATTTGCCGTTCTCAGACAAATTTGCATTTTCGTTTTCCAGTATCACGGTCACAAACGTTTGTATTTTCCTCAGTGGCTCCTGCAGATCGTGGCTGGAAATATAGGTAAACGCAAGAAGCTCCTTATTGGCTATTATTAGTTCAGCCGCGCGTTTCTCCTTCTCTTCATTTTGAAAGGCAAGCTCTTCATTAGCCACAATAAGCTCTGCAGCACGTTTCTCTTTCTCTTCATTTTGAAACGCCAGCTCCTTATTGGCAATGATTAGTTCCGCAGCGCGCTTCTCTTTCTCTTCATTTTGAAACGCCAGCTCCTTATTGGCAATGATTAGTTCTGCTGCTCGCTTTTCCTTCTCTTCGTTTTGAAACGCCAGCTCCTTGTTGGCAATGATCAGTTCTGCGGCGCGTTTTTCTTTCTCTTCATTCTGAAAGACCAGCTCCTTATTGGCTATACTTAGCTCAGCCGCGCGTTTCTCCTTCTCTTCATTCTGGAAAGCCAGTTCCTTATTGGCTATGATCAATTCTGCGGCTCGCTTTTCTTTCTCTTCATTCTGAAAGACCAGCTCCTTATTAGCTATACTCAGCTCCGCAGCACGTTTCTCCTTCTCTTCGTTTTGAAACAAAAGTTCCTCATTGGCAATGCTTAGTTCTGCGGCTCTTTTCTCTTTTTCTTCATTCTGAAATACAAGCTCTTTATTCGCTATAATCAGTTCTTCGGCTCGCTTCTCCTTTTCAGCATTCTGAAAAACAAGCTCTTTGTTGGCTATGCCCAGTTCCTCTGCGCGTTTTTCTTTTTCCGTATTTTGAAAATCAAGTTCCTTGTTGGCAATACTCAGTTCTGCCGCCCGTTTTTCCTTCTCTTCATGCTGGAAAGCAAGTTCTTTATTCGCCTCAATCAGTTCATCAGATTTTACGTCCATAAGTTCCCGTTTTTGTTGCTATAAATTGAAATTTTTCAACCCATCAACTCTTGTACCTCTAGCACAAAATCTTCTCTGGCCGGCTGCTGCATGTGCCTTTTTTCTATCAGGGTCAGTGTATGGTGAATTATCTTTTCAAACTGTGAAATATCCGGGGGCTTTCGAATGAAATATTGTGCACCGTTGCGGTAAAGCCGGCTCACAACATCCTGGTCGTTTGATGTAGAGTACATTATTGCCGGCAGATGCTTAAGTTGTAAACTCAGTTTTAACTCAGACAGGCATTCAAATCCGTTTTTTCGTGGCATATTCAAGTCCAGGAAGAGAACATCGGGTAGCTTATATGCATCGCTTGTGAGCAGTTGCATCAGTTCCATTCCATCATGCACCGTTACCAGTTTTGTAGCTATCGGCGACTTTTCCAATGCACACTTAAAAAAGATACAATCATCAATATCATCATCTGCTAGAAGAATATTAAGAGATACTACCTGCTGGGATTCCATAAGAGCTAAATCGAAATGCTTTATATAGATCTATTACATTACGATTTATCTCATCGGAGGGTCGTTATAAACGGAAAACGTGCAATTCAGCTATAATTTCAATAAAATCATGCCATTATAAATTTTTTTTGAATCCAATCCTTATATCATTGTAAGTACACTCTAACAATCTCTGGATTTAAATGGTGCGGATTTTTGCTTTACCATCGCCTGCTCAATGGTTTATCACAAACCTTCACCACTCTTAAAAATGGAAAATGTTAGTAGCAAGATGGAGTAATACATGGACATTTTATCAGCGCTCTATCCATGAGTACAAACCACAATAGGGGGAAATGGGAGCAATACAAGCAATTTATCGGTACGTCGATCGAACCAATTAACGAAGATTAAGCTTTATAAAACAATAATTCACGTATTTTAGCGCCCCGATGCAACTGGACATCTCTATCGTAATACCTCTTTATAATGAGGAAGAATCACTGCCTGAGCTGGTAGAGTGGATAGAGCGCGTATGTATGCAAAACGAATATTCGTACGAGGTCATAATGATCGATGACGGAAGTACAGATAATAGTTGGTCTGTTGTAAAGTCACTTTCGGTTAAATACCCCACGGTTAAGGCTATCCGGTTTCAGCGCAATTATGGCAAGAGCCCTGCACTTTATATGGGCTTTAAAGCCGCTACCGGCAACGTGGTCATCACCATGGATGCCGACCTGCAGGATAGCCCCGATGAAATACCCGGCCTCTATCAGATGATCGTAAACGACGGTTATGACCTGGTAAGCGGCTGGAAGAAAGTGCGCTACGATAATGCAATTACTAAAAATCTGCCCTCAAAGCTTTACAACGCTGTAAACCGCAGGCTCAGTGGCATTAAGCTGCACGATATGAACTGCGGCCTTAAAGCTTATAAGCGCAAGGTGATAAAGAGTATTGAGGTATATGGCGAAATGCACCGCTTTATCCCGGTACTGGCTAAGCATGCCGGTTTTAAAAAAATAGGCGAAAAAGTAGTGCAGCACCGCGCCCGTAAGTATGGCGTATCTAAGTTTGGATGGGAGCGTTTCATCAATGGCTTTCTTGATCTGTTGTCCATACAGTTTGTAAGCCGGTTTGGCAAGAAGCCCATGCATCTTTTCGGTTTCCTGGGCTCACTTACATTTCTTGTTGGCTTCGTCATTGTTTTCTGGCTCATCATTCAGCGCCTCAGCGAGGGTGCCAGCTTCGGCCTCACTCACAAGGTTGGTTTCTACCTTGCACCACCTATCATGGTTATCGGCACGCTGTTTTTCCTTACCGGTTTCATAGCAGAGCTGGTGGTGCGCAATGCCGCCGACCGCAATGTGTACCTCACCGAAGAAAAAATAGGGTTGGACGACACTAAAGCATAACACTTCCCCGGAAACTTATTGTTTTCCTACCTGTATAACTCGTTACATTTCACTCTGCTCATCTAATTCTCATAGTTATCAGTAGAACTGATACCCTATTAACAATATTTTATTCCCTCAAAACCGGGTTTATCGCTTATTTCATTCAATTTTGCCCGTTATTTTAACTTTTTTATGCATCCATTCAGATCTCTGCTTTCCTTCCTTGCCATCTTATTCACTATACCTTCCTTTGCGCAGCAGCCTGCTGCCGCTGTTGGCAGCGTAAGCGGAAAACTCGTAGATGCTAAAAATGCGCCCGTTTCTTATGCCACGGTCACACTGCTGCGCGCCGATTCAAGCGTAGCAAATGGCGACCTCTCAAAAGACGATGGCTCATTCACCATCACCAATACAGGCCTCGGCAATTTCCGTATCAAGATAGAGTCCATCGGCGTGCTCACTAAGTTTATCAGCCTGCAGATAACAGCTGATGCACCAGATAAGCGCCTGGGCGACATTAAGCTCACCCAAACTGAAAATACCTTGGGCACCGTCAGGATTACTGGCGAAAAGCCTGTGGTAGAAATGAGGGTGGACAAAAAAGTGTTCAATGTAGAAAAGAATACCACTACTGCCGGCGGCAGCGCCACAGACGTATTACAGAATGTCCCCTCGGTTTCAGTATCAGCAGACGGAACCGTGAGCCTCCGCGGCAAGAGCGATGTAACAATACTGATCGACGGCAAGCCATCTACGCTTCTTGGCACTGATGTTACCTCTGCGCTGCAAAGTCTTTCGGCCAACAGCATTGAAAGCGTAGAGGTTATCACTAACCCCTCAGCAAAATATGATGCACAGGGCATGGGCGGCATTATTAATATCATCACTAAAAAAGATGGCCGCTTTGGTATTAACGGTAATGTGACACTAGGGGCCGGCACTAATGACAAATACAATGGCAACCTGGGCCTCAACGCGAAAAAAGGCAAGTGGAATGTGTTTCTCAACAGCAGTTTCCGGCTCAACAATACATACAATAATGTAACTACAGACCGCGATGATAAGATCGCATCGCCAGGTGGCAACTTCCAGTCTTATCATACCTATGAGCATGTGCCCCGGCATTTCAATGGCTATTTCAATACTATTGGCGCCACCTTCGATCCTGATAAGTATAACTCTTTCACCATTACGGAGAATATCAACATAATGCAGTTCAGCTTCCGGGATACGTCTGACTATAATATTTACGGCAGCCCTAATGGAGCGGGGCCATCTCTTTTCCAGCAAAAACGTTATTCCTATTTCGCCGGCCAGCCCACTTCTTTATCCAGTGCGCTCGACTACAAACACAAATTCAAAAAGAAGGATGAAGAGCTGAATATAGATGCCACCTATGCGATCACCGATTTTGTGCGCAAGCAGGACTATACGACTATTTCTGATACTGGCTTCTCTGTGCAGCACGCGCCCGGCACCGGCACTAACAATACGCTCAATGTATGGGCCGACTATACCGATCCCCTGTTTACAAAAAACGGGAAACTAGGCCTGGGTTTCAAATCGCAATTCTACTGGTTTACCAGCACCGGCGATCCCGTTATCAGCAAGAATAATAGCGCTCCGGTTTTTGACCCTACGCTCCTGTCTAATTATAATTATACGCAGCAAATTCATGCGGCCTATGCCAATTGGAACGATCAGCTTGGCAAATTCAGCTACCAGGTGGGTCTTCGTTTCGAGGATGCAGTGTACAATGGTGATGGCCAATTCAACCAGAATGGACAGCGTCATGATACTACCTTGCACAACGAATTTCCTAATCTTTTCCCGTCTGCATTCGTTTCATACCAGCTGGCCAACCAGCAGAGCGTGTATCTGAATTACAGCCGCCGCACAAACAGGCCTGGCTTCATGCAGCTGCTGCCGTTTGTAGACCTTTCCAATCCAGGCACTGTAAATACCGGTAATCCTGCGCTCAAGCCTGAATTCATCAACAATATTGAGTTCAGCTACAGCAAGGCTACCAACCGTGGCGATAATTTTATACTCAGCGCTTACTACGCCCGTACAGAAAACCTGATCGAAAAGATAACCACACCACTCACAGGCGATGAGGCAGCTAAATATGGCGTTCCCTCAAGCAATTTGTTTACCCAACCCGTAAATATTGCCTCTGGTACTACCTACGGACTTGAGGGCACCGGCCACATACAGATAATGCCGATCTGGGATGCTACGCTTAACGCCAACTTTTTTGAGAACAGCCTGGTTATAGGCAACAGCAACTCACAAATAGCTCAGTACCTGGCCAACAACAATGGTTTTACCTGGTTTGGCAAAATAAATACCAACATCAAGCTGCCGAAGAATTTTTCGTTCCAGGTAAATGCCAACTACGAATCACCTAAGGTAATCACACAGGGTACGCTGAAGGAAACCTATTGGGTAGACCTGGCGCTGAGGAAGAACTTCTGGAAAAATAAAGCTACCCTCGTTATCAATTGTTCCGATGTGTTTAAGTCGCACCGGTTCGTTACCAATTACGACCTTGCCGCCTATTCCGAAACTATCAACCGGGTTAAGGAAACACGCATAGGCAACATTCAGTTTACCTACCGTTTTGGCAAGCAGGATCTGAATAAGAATGCCGGTGGCAAGCGTGGCAAAGGAGAAGATAAGGGTAAGGGCAAGCCGGAGAAACCAGGTGATGAAGATCGCAGTAAGAATATGAAGGAGAATGATGACAACGACCAGGGTGGCGGACAAGGTGGTGCTCCCGGTGGTGGTGGTAAGGGCAAATAATACCTGCCTGTTAATGTTAAAGTATTTCCACATGCACAAACTGGTACTCTTTTTGAATGAGTAAGTTATTATCTTCACTATCTAAAAAATTTCCATGGTTACCACCAAAAAGGCAATATTAGCGTTCGCAGTTTGTACAGGCATTACGCTGAATGCACCGGCACAGCAGTTTAAAACTTTTATACATCGTGGCGTAAATACCGTTGACCATGGCAAAGGAAACCAGAAAAGCGGTGGTCTTACCCAAACGGATATTTCCGAAGGTTTACGGCAGGCTTTACAGGTAGGTGCAAAGAATGCGACAGGCAAACTGTCTCTGAAAAATGGCTTTTTCGGCGACGCACTTGTGAAGGTATTGATGCCCCCGGAGGCTAAGAAAGTGGAGACAACACTCCGTGAAATTGGCATGGGACAGTATGTGGACGATGCCGTGCTGGCCATGAACCGCGCAGCAGAAGATGCATCTGCAAAAGCACTTGATGTATTTGTTACTGCCATTAAAAATATGTCTATACAAGATGCGCTGTCTATCCTTAACGGAGGAAATGATGCCGCCACCCAGTACCTGAAAGCTAAGACTACCGCCCAGCTTACCAGTGCATTCCGCCCCATCATTCAGCAGTCGCTCAACAAGGTTAATGCAACAAAGTATTGGTCTACCGTGTTCACTACTTATAACAAGTTGCCTACTACTTTCCACAAAATCAATCCCGACTTACCTGCTTATGTTACAGAGCGCGCCCTCAACGGCGTATTCGTTTATGTAGCTCAGGAAGAAGGAAAAATACGTAAAGACCCTGCTGCACAGGTTACAGACCTGCTCAAAAAGGTATTTGGATCGCACTAATTAACCGATTACTAATCTCATTAATCCTTCACAATCGTTTACAGATTGTGAAGGATTTTTTCATTCTAGGCCTTTCATTTAACGCCATTAACTGCCCCAATCACGTCGAAGTAGAGCGATTACACAATCTAAATTCTTCACAATTCTTCTTATTTTATGTCATAATCCTCCAAATAGTACATAATTGTTCTCATTTTGCTCTAAATTGTGAATAATTATTAAGAATTATGGAGGATCTATCTCAGGACGTTTCGGAATCTGCCATTTCGGAAAATACAAATACGCTGCTCGGGCGGCAAGAAGTAGTGTCCTTGCTACGCTATATAAATGAGGAATATTACTATTGGGACAAAGTTAAAGTGCTCCCTTTCCCGCACGGTGTTGACCCAAACGACATTTGGGGAATCGTAAAACTCAGGAGGACAATAGAGCCACAAATATTACAATTTGGCAATTATCGATTTCACTGGAACATTAATAACAAATTGCTGAAGTTGCTACATGTGCTCGACATGAATGTCAGCAGGTCGCCCGACAGCCAAAACCGTATCTCGGCCGAAGACAAAAAGAGATACCTGGTTAGCTCAGTTATGGAAGAAGCGATTGCGTCAGGCCAGCTGGCTGGCTCAGCAACTGCCCGTAAAAAAGCAAAGGAAATGCTCAGGCAAAATAAAAGGCCTGCAGATATTTCGGACCAGGTGATCGTAAATACCTACGCAACTATTAAGAAAATTATTGAGATAAAGTCAGAACCGCTGACAAAGGAAAACCTCCTGGAATTACACAAACTTATAATCACTGACACCCTTTCAACCACTGCCAAAGAAAGCACACTAAGGGGAGATAATGAGAAAAATATAACAGATATATCCTCGGGAGATGTTGTGCATACCCCTCCCGATTTCCGCGAGCTCAATGACTTAATAAGTGCTTTGTGCATTTTGTTTAATGACCAGGACACAGGCACATTTATACCGCCCCTGGTAAAAGCCTCGATCATACATTTTATGGTAGGTTTTATTCACCCGTTTACTGATGGCAATGGGCGTATCGCCCGCGCGCTCTCCTACTGGTACCTGCTGAAAAAGGGCTATCTGCTCACAGAATACCTGTCAGTATCACGGCCGATGCTCCGGGCAAAGGCACAGTATGCAAAAGCGTTTCAGCATACCGAAATAGACGATCGCGACCTTACCTATTTTATATTATTCAATCTCAAAATATTGAATCAGTCCGTAGATGAGCTGAAGACATACATACAAAGAAAGAATAATGAAAACAGCGGTGCTGCCGCCGTCATTGGCACCGGGGGTATTAGTTACCGCCAATCACTGGTCATACAGTGGTTCCAGAAAGAACCCGGACTTTTACTGACGATCAAAGAAATGCAGAACAAATTTGCTATATCAAATGGCAGTGCCCGGAATGATCTGCACGACCTTCATCAGAAAGGAATATTACAGCTACGGCAGATCAACAAGGTTAAGGCCGGTTTCGTAAAAAGCGCAAATTTTGACACCATGCTCCAGATGTATAAAAACGATTTACAGAATTAAAACGCACACCTGATATTTAACATAGAAAAAAGCAAAACCCGTCTATAGGTTTGCACTGAAATGTCTTATATTGCAGTGAAGCCGCAATGGCTGAATTATTTTTTATAATATTTAGTTATGTCGCAGGAACAGAATTTCGATCTTATTAACTGGTGGAACGAACAATCATTTACCGGTAAAGAACTTTTTAAGGTAGATGAAACCGGGGCAATTATTTTATCCGCAAACAACAATATAAGGGAGCGCACCATCGCCACGGTATCGGCAGAAAATGCCGACTCAGTTGTAAAAAACCTGGTTGATAAGTTTGATGAGGTAGAGGCGAAGTTCAAGGAAACAGAGATAGAATGGATAGGTGCTGCTGACAAACATACCATGACCGAAAAGGCAGGTCAACTGAAGGAATACCTCCGGACAGTTGAAGCACTCGGCGATTTTGAAAAATATGCATTGCTGGTGCACGACTGGGAGCATACGCTATATGCACTTTCCGAAGAAAATTTCGCAAAGAGACTGAAGTTTACTGAGCAGGCGGAAGCGCTGGCTACGAGCACTGACTGGAAAGAAACTACTCAGGTCTTTAAAGACCTTACGGATAGCTGGCGCCAGTCTGGCCCCGCAGACCGTAACAAAAGCGACAAGCTGTGGAGCAGGATAGAGGCCGCCCGTACCACCTTCAACGACAATAAGCGCAAGCACCACGATGACCAGGAGAAAGATCTGCTGGCCAACATGGATTTGAAAATAGATCTGGTAGAGCAGGCAGAAGCTATTGCCAGCTCCACAGAATGGAAAAAGACCACTGAAACTTTCCACCGCCTTACCGACGAATGGAAGACCATTGGCCACACCCACAATAAAAAGAACGAAGAACTTTGGCAGCGTTTCCTCGCAGCCAAGAGCACTTTCTTTGACAAAAAGCGCGAACACTCTGAACAGGTAAAGACGGAGCAGGAGAAAAACTATACCGTAAAAATGGCGCTTGTAGAAAAAGCCGAAGCGCTGAGAGAAAGTACCGAATGGAATGTGACAGCACAGGCAATGGCTGGCCTCATGGAAGAGTGGAAGAAAACCGGCCGTGTGCCTAAAGAGTCAGGCGATGAGCTGTGGACAAGATTCACTGCCGCACAAGATCAGTTTTACAAAGCTAAAAAGGCGCATACCGAAGGTATCCGCTCCGTACAGGAGAATAACTACAATCTTAAACGGGCCATCTTTGAGCGGGCAGAAGAGATTAAACATTCCAACTATTGGAGCGATGCCACCACAGAAATGCAGCAGCTGCTCGAAGACTGGAAAAAAATTGGCCCTATCCCTCGCTCCTATGGCGACAAAATGTGGGAAGATTTCAATGCCGCCCGCAAATTTTTCTTTGCCCGCAAAGATGCCAACCGCGACCAGCGCAAACAATATATAGAAACACAAAAGGTAGTGCGCGTAGAGCAGGCAAAGGCCTCTGTGCACAAGCTGGCTGAAGATCTGAAAGAGGAAGAAGAAAAGCTGGTTGATTTCAAAAACGGTATTGAAAACATTACACCCGGCAAAAAGGCGGCAGAGCTTCGCGATCACTTGTCTAAGCTTATAGCCGAAAGTGAACAGAAGATCAAGCGCCTCAAAGAAAAATACGATGCCGTAAAAGCCGAAGTACACGATTCCGGTAAAGAAAAAAAGGAAGATACGGCGGGCAGCGAAGGAGAAAAGTAAAATATAACATAACCTCCGAACCCACTATTTTTCACCAGGCATTAATTGTTTGGTAAATAATTTCTTTATCTTGGACTTAATATGGCTAAAAAGATACTTCTGGCGATTGGATTTTTGTTGATGCTCTTAGATTTCAGTAGTTGCACAATGCGTGTTGTTTCCGGTACTCCCTACCATGTTTGGGCTCCGAACGGGCGGTTTAATAAACATTGGGGACGCGAAAGGCATTTTAATAACCGTCGTGCGCATTGGGGTGCACACCGCAGTGGCATGCGGCCTCACCAGTATCGCGGCCATTTTCATTAGTATTGCGGAAAGGTGTATTCCACCGCAAGTTTTTTTTGTTAATTGCACCAAAGAACTATTTCCATGAGAAACCGGTCGGTACTTTACTTTTTACTGGGCTTGTACACTGCCATTATCAGCTGGTATTACTACCATAGCATCATTTTGCTCATCATCCATTGGGTGTTCTGGCCTATCAGCCTGCTGTATTTCCTGCTTACGGGCCACCTGGCACACGGGCAGTGGCTGAGCATTCCGAAGCATTTCTTCAACTAGTCATTCAGGTGGCTTTCGGGTTTTTAGCTTTTACCTCACTAACGGCTAAATTATTATACATTGAATTAAATTAATTCGGGCCATCGGGAGTAAATAGGTAATACAAATGGTTTTTATCCTTACTTTTGCAAAAAAATATATAAATAATATGATCAGAAATTCACGTACCCTCCTCAGCATGCTGAGCATCGTTTTATTATTTGCATCCTTCGGTTGTAAGAAAAGCAACAACGCGCAGAGCGCAGTTGGCAAGTGGAAGCTGAGCAACTATGCCGGCACTACAGTGTCTAATACGTCTTCCAGCAACGGATACACCAATACCTATTCTTTTGTAAACGCTACAGGTACCCTGACTCAAACTGAAACAGCGATCGGGTCATCTACACCATACGTGTTCGTTACACAGATAACTACAGAAACCTGGTCGATCAATAACGACGGAACTTATTCTATCAGCGAAGTGTATACCCCAACAGGCGGCACACAGATCACCTCTACCACTTCAGGTACCTGGGATTATCTGAGCAATTCTAAAGCTAATAATGAGATCGTATTTTCAGGCAATGGTTCATATGCGCTTGGCAGCCCTTCATTCCTCACTATTTCTTCAGTAAGCGGCAGTGAGCTTGTACTTACCAGCGTTTCATCTACTACTGATAATACTGGCCGTACCAGCAGCACTAACCTGACAATGACTTTTACAAAAATGTAATCTTACATATTGCAAAGGGTTAGCCCTTTTCATCATCCCCATGTTCTCAAAGATCATGGGGATTTTTGTTTAAGGTTCCTGGCATACAGGAAACCTAAAAGCACATCGGTCCTTTATGCCTTTAGCCATACTGAATAGCACTGTGAGCACTGTGAGCACTATTGCAACTATTCCAACATAAAATCAGAACAACATACTGGGCCCGCCTTCTTTCTTCCGGCCCAGGTGCTTATAAGCCTTCTCTGTAGCTTCCCGTCCCCTGGGTGTGCGCATTATATATCCTTCCTGTATCAGGAAGGGCTCATATACTTCTTCAATGGTGCCTGCCTCTTCGCTCACCGCGGTAGCTATGTTATTTATGCCCGCCGGCCCGCCTTTGAATTTATCTATCAGCGTCGTCAATATCTTATTGTCCATATCGTCTAGCCCACTCTCATCCACGTTCAGCGCCTTAAGTCCATGTTCTACTATGCTCAGATCTATTACACCGTTGCCCAGCACTTGCGCAAAATCACGCATCCTGCGCAGCAGGCCATTGGCTATACGCGGCGTACCTCGGCTCCTCCTCGCTATCTCCATTGCCGCGTCCGATGTGATACGCACATTAAGCACACCAGCCGCGCGTTGTATAATGCGTTGCAGCACTTCCGCTGTGTAGTACTCCAACCTCGACTTTATGCCAAACCTGGATAGCAGTGGCGCCGTAAGCAGTCCGCTACGCGTGGTAGCGCCTACCAGCGTAAACGGGTTAAGGGTAAGCTGTATAGACCGCGCCGAAGGACCGCTGTCTATCATTATGTCAATTTTAAAATCCTCCATCGCCGCATAGAGATACTCTTCTACCACTGTGCTCAGCCGGTGTATTTCATCTATAAACAACACATCGCGTGGCTCCAGGCTGGTAAGCAACCCCGCCAGGTCTGCAGGCTTCTCTATCACGGGGCCGCTGGTTTCCTTTATCGCTACGCCAAGCTCATTGGCTACAATGCGCGAGAGCGTTGTCTTTCCCAGCCCGGGCGGGCCGTGAAACAGAATATGATCCAATGCCTCACCGCGCATATTTGCCGCTTTAATAAATATGCGCAGGTTATCTATAAGCTTAGGCTGGCCCGCAAAGTCTTCAATGGTCTGCGGCCGTATGGTATTTTCATAATCCCGCTCCTGGGACGATAATTCTCCCGATGGGCGTACATGCGAACTGGACATGCCTAAAGTTAGGCAAAATGTCTTGAGCCGCTTCTAAAACATCTGTTTATCGTACCGTATCTGTCGCTTTATTTCTGTGCCATCGACTGGGGCGGTGTAAACTTCACTACTGCATTTTCCTTGCCCGGCAGGCTATGCAGGTAAGCATAAATAGCCGCAAGATCGCTGCGCTTCATACCGCCATACATCGTCCACGGCATAATGGTATTGAATGTACCCTTTTCCACAGTAGGCGGATGGTAATTGGAATCAGTATAGGACTTGAACTTGTTTACAAACGCATCTTCACTCCAGTTGCCTATACCTGTAGTGGTACTCGATGTAATGTTGGCAGAGCGCAGCACACTGCCATCCGGCAAATTAAACTCCCGGCCACCACTGAACGCCAGTTCCGGTATTATTTGTCCCTGCTTGGCCGGTGTATGGCACTCTACACAACCTGCTGAGCTGATCAGGTATTTGCCATACGCAAGTGTGTTTGTTTCCTCAGGTCGTGTACCCGGCTCAGCTTTCTTCGGTATCATATTTATGATCACACTCATCGGGAAATCCGGCACCGATGCTGGTACATCATTATCAATTGGCGCCAGTGTGCGTATATAAGCTATGATCGACAGAATATCATCCGGGTCCATCTTTGCGTAGTAAGGATAAGGCATAACGGGGAACATTGCCCGGCCTTCCTTGGTAACACCTGTGGTGATAACTCGATAAAGCTCACCATCCGTATAGCGGCTGATCCCCTTAGGCGTAATGTTCCTTGATAAGAACATACCCGGGAAACCAAGGTGCTGATCAAAACGCTCCCCGCCCTTACCCAGCGTGCCGGGCGTTAGCGGACCAGAGAATTTTGTCCAGTCGCGCGTAGAGTGGCAATCCATACATACGGTTACGTGATTGGCCAGGTAGCGCCCACGCTCCACCCGGTCCGACGTACTATTTATCTTTACTTCTGTTGCGGGTCCTACATTAGGCAATGCCACCTTTACATAAGAGATAAGCCCCCCTATGACTATAACAATAAAAAGCACGAGAAAACCGGCGATCTTTAATACTTTTTTCATGGTAATTTATTTTTGGGTTAGGAGATGAATCAATGCCTGAAATAAACCCGCTATCCTGAAAAAAATATCCAATCTACGATCCGCCAAACCGGGTACCCGCTAAAATATAAAAAAATTCTCTTTTCCAATAGTGCTGCCCTACCATCAAAATACGCGCTCACAGTATTTGTAAGCAGGCGCGCTATTTCCTTAGGCTATCTTATTTATTCAGGTTGCGGGGTATACCGTAGATAGGGCTTCACCACCTTCACCCCTTTAGGGAATTTTTTTATTGCGTCTTCTGTAGATACTGCCGGCACTACTATCACATCCTCACCCTGCTTCCAGTCGGCCGGTGTCGCCACACTATGTTTAGCGGTCAGCTGCAGCGAATCTATTACCCGCAGTACCTCCATAAAGTTGCGGCCTGTAGATGCCGGGTAAGTTATCATTAGCTTCACTGCCTTATCCGGTCCTATCACAAACAGCGACCGCACTGTTGCAGTAGCAGATGCATTCGGGTGGATCATATCATACAGCGTAGCCACTTCCCTGCTGCTGTCTGCTACTATCGGGTAGTTGACTGTTGTATTTTGCGTCTCATTGATATCCTTTATCCAGCCATCATGCTGCTCCAGCGAGTCCACACTTACTGCTATAGCCTTTACATTTCTTTTGTCAAATTCATCCTTTAGCTGCGCTGTCCTGCCTAGCTCAGTAGTGCATACCGGCGTATAGTCTGCCGGGTGCGAAAACAGCACTCCCCAGCTATTGCCAAGATATTCGTAAAGGTCAATGTCGCCCATCGATGTCTGTGCTTTAAAATTGGGAGCCGCATCCCCTAGTCTTAACCCCATCGTTATATAGTTTTGTATGTATGTGGGTACTTATCTCCTATCACTCATAACTTATTAACTCAGCCTGTCTCCCAGCTTCACACTCTGTTTCGATGGCGTTACCAGCACATAACCCAGACCTTCCGTATTCTTAAAGCCCAGCGTCAGCACCTCCGAGTCAAAAGGCCCTACTCTCCTCACCGGAAAGTTGACCACACATGCTACCATCAGGCCCATCAGTTCTTCCTTCTCATACGTGCCCACCAGTTGCACGCTCGATCTCTTCGTTCCTATTTCTTCACCAAAATCTATGAGCAGCTTGTAAGCAGGCTTCCGCGCTTCCGGAAAATCTTTTACATCTACTATTTTTCCCAGTCTTATATCTACCTTTTCAAAGTCTTCGTAAGTGATCATGTAGTCCGTTTTAATGGCAAATGGTGCTTGCAATTTACAAAATTACACTCAGCGGCTAGTGTACTCCTTACTGCCAAAGCTGAACCCGTATGCCGTATCTATTTTCAGCGTCTTCACCTGGCCGTTAGTCTCCAGCCGTCCCTTAGCTACCGCTATTGAAGTTTGCACCAGGAAGATAGCAGGCGGCGTGCTGTTCACATAGCCAAGCACAATGCCGTTATAGCTCAGTTGTTTCACAGTAGTATCTGCGCTCAGAAAAATGTAGTCTGCCTCTTTATTACTGCTACCATATAGCGTCACAGCCGGCTTGCCATTTATTGTACCGGATACATTCTCCGGCTTGCTGTTTTTAGAGCAAGAGAACATCACGCAGGTACACACAGCCACTATAGCTACCATCATCTTCATACTATGAAGATAACGAAATACTCCGCGTATAATTGCCCTGTACTACAATGTCAGCAACCGCACGAAGAAGCTTATGCCCAGCGCCATTACGGCTATGTACATCAGTGTACCTACTATACTTTGCGCAAGCTCTGAAGCTGAGCCCGACTTGTTATTTTGATATGATACCTTTTCCATGACTTAAGATTTTCGGTGATGTTGATAAAAAATTACCATGCACCAAAAGATTTTTATACGGGAAAAACACCCTAAAACCAATCGTTAACAACCCGGCAGAAACTATACTATATAGGTTTCCGGCTCTTATCAGCCCCTCATTGGCGCAAATTTGCCTGGTACCACTTGAACACCAGCCACTTTTATCAACCTTATATGCCTTACAACTTTGTTAATACGTGTCCACATCTATTGTAATTGCTTCGTTAATAGCGTTTTAAATGTGGATAATTAAATAAAAAATAGAGACATTTGCGTATAGTGAATACGAAGATTTGTTGAATCTGGACCATGAACGAATTGAGATGACTCTATAATGTCAATAAACAACAAGACTTTACTCTACCAGCTTAAAGAACATTTTGGAAATTCTATTCCAATAGACCTCCTACCCTTACTAGTCTCGGTTAATGAAGTATACAATGGGCAACACCCGGCGCTCAACTACCCCGATGACGCTATTGTAAAAGTTAAAAGCAAAACCAAAACTGCCGTAGAGTACGAGCGCCTCAAACTCCATTTTTCTATAGTACAGCAGTCTGCTAAAGCCGGCTCCTATGAGTTCGACTTTCCTGAGCATACTTCTGCGGAGCAAAAGATGACCAATGATGCGCACGTCTACTATTTCTCTGACGAGGTATATCGCATCATGGGCCTGCAGCCGGGCTCTCACGAAATAAGCAAAGACTTTTTCTTCCCGCAGCTCAACCCGTATGATCTTAGCATCATCCTCGAAAACTCTAATGACAGCAACCTCGACATAAAGCAATACGAGGAAGAGCAGGCCGTGAAGATGCCCGATGGATCAGAGCGTATAGTGCTCAAAAAGTCAGACATTTTCTTTGGCAAGAACAGCCTGTCGCCCACCAAGATAATTGGTACCGTGCAGGATGTTACAGAGGTACGCGGGCTGGAAAACGACCTCCGCAAAGCAAAGCGCGAAAAGGAGTCCATCCTGCAAAACCTGTTCAATGCCTACCTCAGTTACGATGTAATTAATAATAAAGTCCTTTTCTCCAATAACGCTTTCCAAAAGATATTTGAGGGCACACCTTTGCAGAACAACAGTGGTGAGGCATCGTTCATGTCCATCATTCAGCCTGAGGATAAGATAAATGCCTATGCCCTGCTGCGCAAGCTGGCAAAGGGCACCAGCGCCACTTACAACTTCAGGATAGAGCTCAACAGTGGTGGCTACCGCTGGCTGGAGTCGCGGCTGGTACCAACACTGGGCCGTGACGGCAGGCTCATGGTCATAGAGCTTATTGCCAATGATGTTACCGCCTGGAAAAACACCGAGAAAAGCGCTGCCGAAGTAAGAGCCAGCCTGCAGCAGGAGCTGTTCAGCGTAGGCGAGGTAGTGTTGTTGCTGGGTAGCGATCTTGTTGTTACCTATGCCTCTGAAAATGTGAGCCGATTGCTCGGCTGCCTGCCCGGCGATCTTTCCGGCAAGCTGATTACCGATTTTGTATGTGCCGACGATATTGAAAAAGTTTCCTCATTTTATAAGAGTGTAGTACCCGGCACCAGAGAGTCCACCCGCCTCTCCTTCCGGTTCAGGCATACCGGCGGCCACGAAGTGTGGTGCGAATCTGTCGCCAGCAATATGTCAGACAATTCGCTCATTGGCGGCATCATAGCCCGTGTTAGGGATATTACTTTCTTCAAGGAGCAGGAGTCGCAGCTGGTATCTACCGTTGCCGACCTGAAGAAGGCCAATGCCAACCTGGAAGACTTTGTGTCTGTGGTATCTCACGATCTCCGTGCGCCGCTCAATTCTATACGTGGCATACTCGACCTCATAGATATGAAGGAGGAAAGCCAGGAGCTGGCCGATGAGCTCAACTACCTGCGCGGCAGTGTCAATAACCTCGATGAGTTTATAATTGACCTGCTCAACTATTCCCGCTGCACCCGCAGCGACCATAAGGCCGAATGCCTGTCGCTGGAAACCGTGCTGGACAATACGGCCAACTTCCTTAAGTTCATGAGCACACAGGATAAGCCCGTGGAGTTTATGAAAGATGTGCAGTGCACAGTACCCTTCCACTCCGACCCCAAGCTTATAACCATTGTGTTCAACAACCTTATTTCTAATGCTATAAGGTACAGCAACCCCGATGCCGCTGAGCCATTTGTGGCCGTGCGCATCAATGCAGATGCTGAGTGCGCGCGCATAGAAGTGGTAGACAATGGTATAGGCATTGCAGCCGAAGACCTGCCGAAGATATTCGATATGTTCTACCGCGTGTCTAACGACAGAAACGGCACCGGCATAGGCCTGCACCTGGTGAAACTGGCCGTAGAAAAGCTTTCCGGAGAAATATCCGTATATTCGGAGAAGGGTACGGGTACCAGGTTTTCAATTTTACTTCCCAACATGCTTAATAATAAAACTAACCAAAATGGAAACCACAACCAGTAAATACTCTTTTAAGAAAGTAATGGCTATCGAAGACACAAAGATCGATCAGTACATTATAGAGAAGACGATGAAGAAATGCAATTTCAGCGAAGAGTTGATCTTATTTGGTTCACCTATTGATGCGCTGACCCACTTTGCAAGTACCAGCAAAAAGTCTGAAGACCTGCCACAGGTCATCTTCCTCGATATTCAGATGCCCAAGATGAATGGCTTTGAGTTTCTTGCTGAGCTCAATGAAAAGTTTGCCGAGCTGAAGGACAAGATAGCCGTAGTGCTCCTCACCTCCTCGCTCGACCCTACCGACAAACAGATGTCCAACTCATTCCCAAACATAAAGATGTACATGAACAAGCCGCTGGATATGGCCAAGCTGGACAAGGTAACCGCTATGATGTCGGCTAATTAAGATCAGGTAACTATTTTTGGTCCCGGCTGCTTGCATCTATTTTGCTTCAGTGGCGTTGGCACCCTTCTACATTAGTCCTTTATTGGGCCTTCCCTAAGTAAGTATTAACCTTAATATAAAATGCAAAATCCGTGACAGTCTCGGGTTTTGCATTTTTAGTTTGAATTCAACCTATAGTATCTGCTAATTGGTAATCGCAGTGACAATATTGAATAACACCCTATCACCTCCTAGGCGGTGCCTGCCTGCCGTAGGTAGGAAATCTCTATAGTCAAAGGCCGCACGCGGTGCGTGCGGCGGTGCAGACTGGTGGGCGTTACACCTACCTCCTGTTTTTAGGAGAGGTCGGGGCGGTTGATACACAAGTAATCACCCCTATTTAAAACAAATAAGTGCCATTACTTTAATTATGCGGCGCTCTTGTCATAGAGGTATTTTTGAAAATCAATAAACAATGAGCTGATATTGGTTACACTGCCCAGTATCTCCTTGGCATCTTCAAGCGACTGATACTTATTAATCAGGAGCATAGGTAGCTGTTCCTGGTCCAGTTCTTCCACGCCTGTTTCTACGTACTTGCTCAGTACAAATTCTATAAACTCTTTTTGCTTGCTGTTGAGGATAGCAAATATGGTAGCCTGCGATGCTGCTACACGCTGCTCGCGGGTGAGCGCATTGTAGTTGCCATTGAACACATATTCCAGCACATCAAAGAGGTCGCTCTTTTCCATGCTCACCAGTTGCTGAACAATGAGCAAGTCGCTTTTGGGGAAACCGGCTTCTTCCAGTTTTTCCAGCAGTACTTTGCGGGTTAGCGGATTGCTCCAGATGGCGCGCAACTCGTCTTCGCTTTTGAACAGGTTGGGCAATTCGCCAAAGAGGTTGTTCAGAAACTCTTCGGCAGAGATAGGCTTACCATCGGCACTCCAGAAGGATGTGGAGGTCATAGACTGTATCTCGCGGTCTTTGCCATCACGCAGTTTTATCTTCAGCTTTGTGCGCTTTTTACAAACGCATGGTGTTTCGCCGCAGACTGCACAGGGCTTTGGTGGCTCTTTCTCGCAGATGCAGGGGCGCTGGCCACAAATTTCGCACACTGGTTTTGGCAGCGGGGTATCATCGCACTCGCAAACCACTTTACCACACACATCGCAGGGCAATGCTTCGCCATCCCACTCGGGATCGGCAAAATGATGGTAGGCATCTACAAAGTCGTAGATGGTGAAAAACTCTTTGCCATCGAACAGGCGGGTACCACGGCCTACTATTTGCTTAAACTCTATCATCGAGTTCACCGGCCGCATCAGCACTATATTGCGGATATTGCGGGCATCAACCCCGGTAGATAACTTTTGGGACGTCGTAAGTATGGTAGGAATGGTTTTATCATTATCCTGAAATTCCCGTAAAAACTGTTCCCCTATTTCGCCATCATTAGCTGTCACGCGCACACAATAGTTTGGGTCCGTGCCGGTTTTGTATTGATTCACAAGGTCACGCACCGCTGCTGCATGCTCTTGCGTGGCGCAGAAAATAATTGCCTTCTGTTTTTGGTTGGCATCATCCATGTACAGCTTCACACGGTAGGCTTCTCTCTGCTTTATCTCTATTATCTTGTTAAAGTCGGCCTCCTTATACAGCTTACCTTCTTCCACTTCTCCCTCTACCACTGTATCATCGCTGGTGTACATGTAGTCATCAAGCGTGGTCTGCACCCGCTTCACTTTGAATGGGGTAAGAAACCCATCGTTGATGCCTTCTTTGAGGGAGTAGATATATACAGGCTCACCAAAGTATTTGTAGGTGTCTACATTGTCCTGTCTCTTGGGGGTGGCGGTCAGGCCCAGTTGCACTGCCGGGGCAAAGTAATCCATTATAGCCCGCCAGTTGCCTTCATCGTTGGCGCCACCACGGTGGCACTCATCTATAATTATAAAATCAAAATAATCAGCGGGGTAGTCACCGAAATAAGGCGCTGGTTTGCCCTCCTTATCAGTGCCACTCATAAACGTCTGGAAGATCGTAAAGAAGATGCTGCCATTAGTAGGCACACCGCCTTTCTTCTTTATCTCATTGGGCTTTATGCGCACCAGGGCATCTTCAGGGAATGCGGAGAACGAGTTGTATGCCTGGTCTGCCAGTATGTTTCTGTCTGCTAAAAATAATATACGGGGTCTGCGGCTGCCATCACGCTTTAAGTTCCACCGGGTCTGAAACAGTTTCCATGCTATTTGAAACGCTATGGCTGTTTTACCGGTACCAGTGGCCAGTGTCAGCAATATGCGTTGTTTTCCATTGGCTATGGCTTCAATAGTATTGCGGACTGCAATCTCCTGGTAGTAGCGCAATTGCCAGGTACCACTCTTATCTTCAAACGGTACATCTGCAAACTTTAAGCGCCATTCATTCACCGGGGTATATAATGCTACAGCAGTCGTATTAGCTCCGGGATAAGTCTTATTCCACAATTCATCTGGCGACAGATAATCAGCCACCAGCCCCTCCGCACCTGTCTTCATACAGATGCTGTATATCTCATCACCGTTAGTAGCGTAGGTAGTTTCCAGTTGCAGTTTTTCGGCATACTGTTTTGCTTGTGCCACACCTTCGCCCACACCCAGGTCATTACTCTTCGCTTCTATTACAGCCAGTTTTATACCCTTGTATACCAGCACATAATCAGCAGTCAGTTTCCTGGCTCTGCCACCACCTGTTTGTATTTTACCCGCGGTAATGTTGTACTCACGAAGGACTTTAGCGCCTTCTACCACGCCCCAGCCGCAGGCTTTTAGCCGGGGGTCTATGAGTTCTGCCCTTGTTTCTGCTTCGTTCATTGTCTGAACCGTTGATTAAGCTGATTTATTTGATTTGGTTGACTGTGTTGACTGCGCTGATTGTTTGTTGAATTTTGAGTTGATGAGACGTTTAAATTCAAGGCTCTTAGCTCCGAAATTTACCAACATGCCAATTTCTAAATTGTATGCCTCCAGGTAGTTAATGGCTTGCGCCAAATGTACATCTTCCAGCTTTACAATTGCCTTTATCTCAACGGATATGACGCCTTCTACCAAAAAGTCTACCCGGCGGGTACCAATTTGCTCTTCTTTATAAAATATGGGCATTTCATACTCCCTTGCAAAACTAAGACCACGCAGACCCATTTCTTTTTCTAACGCACGCTGATAAATGACTTCCTGAAAGCCATTCCCCAATAGCTTGTGCACTTCTATAGCGCTACCAATTATCCGTGACGTGACCTCAGAATATTTGTATTGCTCTTTTATCATGTCTGAACCTGATTAAGCTGATTTTTTTGACTGCCCCTGATGTCTGAACCTGATTTAGCTGATGTTTTTGATTGCCCCTGATTTTTTCATGGTCATCATTTTAATCAGCGGCAACCAGTGGTTCAGACACTTTTAATTCTCCACTAAATGCCTTCTGCAATATTGATTTTTTCAACTCTTCAAGATCTGCGATTTTTTGCTGGTAGATGGCTTCTAATTTTTTTGTTTCTGTTGATAGGGCATCCAGTTTTTGAACAATCGCATGTTGTTCGTCTAAAGATTTTGGCAAATTAATTTTATGCCTTTTTAAATCTCCCAAAAGCAAATTAGGTACCGCTGTACCGGACGAAACTTTTACTAATTTTTTTAAATCGGATTGTAATATGTACCGGCAATAATGATTGTCAATTAATGACGGTATTGTTTTAATGACTGCAACACTTTTTTGGAATGTTGAATTACATGTTCGTGAATCGTCTGGGGCAAATGAAATTCTTCCGATAGTTGCTCCAGTATTTACCATACAAATATCGCCCGGTTTCAAATTTGTTCTTCTGTGAGTTTCTTCGAAGCCAGTTTTAGTAATTTGTCTTGCATTGTCAAATATCAAAGTGTTGTTCCTCACATCCTTTGCACTAAGAAAATAATAGCCTGACTTCTCTTCGTTTTCACAGTCTCCATGCTTCCCATCGGTTATTAACGAACAAACAGCCCCTAGGGTCTTCTCTTCCCAATTTTTACCCTTATTCTCAAACACGCCTTGCAAATAACTCTCAAAAAGCTCTTTTGCGTTTTTGAGGTTTTGTTCGGCATTGGCTTTTGCGGTGGCTATGGCTGTAAATGCTTCGTCTAATATCGTTACTATGTGTTGTTGTTCGGAAATTGAAGGAACGGCGATTGGAATTTTTTGAAGCTCAGACTTCACTAAACTCGGAATGGTTGTTCCTCTATTCATGCTTTCAAAGTCAATATTCAAGCATAGGTAAAAGATGAATTTTTTATCTATTACATTTTCGCTTTTTGGATAAAATCCAAATGCAGTATCCACAGTCCAAATACGCTCGTTTATATAAATCGGTTTACTAATATTTCCTTTCCTTCCAATTATTGTTGTACCTGCTTCACAAATGAAATCTGTTGCATAACCCATTACATTCCCAGCACTTCCCATTATCGGATAAGAGCCTGAATCAGACGTTACTTCTTTCTGATTTTTGCCGTTCTTTATTTCAATAACATCTCCCAATCTTTTCACTTCCCAGCCCTTCCTCATATCAGTTCCATTATGGCGTTAAGAATATCCGCACTTTCTTCGTCCAGCGCTTTCATTTCTTCCAGTATCTGCTGTGGCTGGCGCAGGGTGGCTTCTTCTTTCTTGTTGGGGTTTTTGGCGCTAAGGTCGCAGGTGGCCTGGTCTATGTTCTTTATATCTACCGTCCATGAGTTTTCGCTATCGGCTTTTGTTTTTTGCAGTTCTATAAAATCGGCAAGGTCTTTTTCGTTGAGTGCATTGGTCTTGCCGAGGTTGCGGTCCAGGTTGAGCTGGTAAAACCATACTTTTTTTGTGGCGCTGCCTTTCTCAAAGAAAAGCACTACGGTTTTTACGCCTGCCCCGGTAAAGGTGCCGCCCGGCAGGTCTAGTACCGTATGCAGGTTGCAGCTATCGAGCAGTTGCTTGCGCAGGGCCACAGAGGCATTATCGGTATTGCTGAGAAATGTGTTCTTAATAACCACACCGGCCTTGCCGCCAGCCCTGAGTATCTTGATAAAGTGCTGCAGGAAGAGGGATGCCGTTTCGCCTGTTTTAATAGGGAAGTTTTGCTGCACCTCTGCCCGCTCCTTGCCACCAAAGGGCGGGTTGGCCAGTACTACATCGTAGCGGTCTTTCTCCTGTATATCGGCAAGGTTTTCGGCAAGGGTATTGGTATGTATAATATTGGGTGCTTCCACACCATGCAATATCATGTTCATAATACCTATTATATAGGCTAGTGATTTTTTCTCCTTGCCATAAAAGGTTTTCTTCTGCAGTATCTCGGTCTCTTTGGTGGTGAGGGCTTTGCTGTGCTTCAGGTAATTGAACGCCTCGCACAGGAAGCCTGCGGAGCCTACAGCGCCATCGTATATAGTATCGCCTATTTTGGGTGCCACCACCTTTACTATAGTGGTAATGAGTGGGCGGGGCGTATAGTACTCGCCGCCATTGCGCCCGGCATTGCCCATGTTCTTTATCTTGTCTTCATAGAGGTGGCTCATCTCATGCTTTTCGGCATGTGTGCGGAAGCGCAGCTCATCAATACGGTTGAGCACCTCCCGCAGGTTGTAGCCGCTCTGCACGCGGTTCTTCAGCTCGCTGAATATCTCGCCAATCTTATATTCTATAGTGTCCGCACTTTCGGCATCTTTCTTAAATTTTTTGAGATAGGGAAACAGTTCTATATTCACAAAGTCAGTCAGGTCATCGCCGGTCAGTGCCGCATGGTGGTCTATTTTACCATCTGCACCTTTCGGGGTAGCCCATGTTCCACTGGTATTTGAGTTCTATTATCAGGTTATATGCCTTACCTGTTAGCTCAGCTGCTGTGGCTTTATCTCTTTCCAGGTCGTCAAGGTATTTAAGAAACAATACCCACGAGGTCTGCTCCACATAATCCAGTTCACTGCCACATCCGGCATCTTTATGCAGTATGTCGTCTATGTTCTTAAAAGTTTGTTCAAACATTTTATTGTTGCCTATTTAGCCGAAAGATAAGGGAAAAAAATCATCCGCCTCCGGGCCACGTCCAAGCCAAAGAATCCCACAATACCACTATAAACAAATCATGTTGGAGCCAATCATATCCCTCCGTAAATTTGTGATGAAATTCCAGGTTTCACACCCCGAATTTTTTTTCCCACAACAGTCATGCAAGCAAATTCAGCTCATGCCTGAATTCAAAAAAATCCGGTTCAGACAACGCGGCACAACGGGTAATTTTGGGGCACAAAACGGGTAATTTTGAGTAATTTGACAGAAAGCAAATCAAATCAGGTTAATCAAAAAAATCAAACGAATCACGGTTCAGACAAAATGCCCCACTGGGGCAAAACGGGGCATCGCATTATACGTAAGTCATTAATAACCAACATCTAAAATTTAAAAATGCCCCATATCATCAACATTTTTATTTGATTTTAAATGGGGCATTTTCAAAAAAACACCCTTTGCGCCTCAGCGTCTTAGCGGTTAAATAATTAAACACAAGGCAAGGGGCAAGCCAAAAAACACAATTGCGGCCACCGGAAAAAACCAGAAGAAAACCCGCAATCAAAAAATCACAAACAACTGGTTATCAATACCAACCTGAGCAAAAAGAAATTTCACAACCACCGGAAATTCACCAGATCACCAAAAAAAAGAGACGCAAAATGCGTCTCAAAAACCTTATAAAACATAAAATATAACACAAGCCAATCACAGACTCACGACTCACGACTTATGACTCACAACTTACGACTGGCGAAGCCTAAAATTTATTCTTCCACATCATGCTCTCCACCGGTTTGTTGGTGCGGCCGTTGTACTTGGCATCGCCTTTATTAGAGTAGTTGTTGATCACCGGCCCCTCTACCGGAAAGTAAATAAGCTGCCCTATGGGCATGCCCGCATATACCCTTACCGGGTGCACGCAGGAGATTTCCAGCGTCCATGCATTGCAGAAGCCTACATCGCCCTTGCCGGCGGTGGCGTGTATATCTATACCCAGCCTGCCGGTAGATGATTTGCCCTCAAGGAAGGGCACATGGGCATGGGTTTCTGTGTATTCTTCGGTAACGCCCAGGTATAGCTGGCCGGGCTGCAGTACATAGCCCTCTTCCGGTATCTCGAAATGGGATATGGTATTGTGCTTGCGGGCATCGAGCACGGTGTCGTTATACATGGCCAGGTACTTGCCAAGATGCACATCATAAGAGTTAGACCCAAGGTATTTACGGTCATACGGCTCTATGACAATGGTGCCTTTTTCTATTTCTTCCAGTATGCGGGAGTCAGAAAGTATCATAGGGCAAATATATAGTAAACATACCCTCCTGCAACTACGGATGTGGCGTAGAAGGGGGCTAATTTTTATATAAATTTAAATTCAATGAAAAATAGCGGGTTAATTACCTTAAAAATTATATTTTTGCTCCCCTTTTAATACGGTTTATGGAATATAGAGAAATAGTAGCGGTTACTGGCCTCGGCGGACTTTACCAATTGCTGACCACAAAGAGCGATGGTGCTATAGTGCGCAATGTAACAGACAAAACTACCAAGTTTATATCTGCACGCCAGCACAATGTGACCCCGCTGGAAAGCATAGAGGTATACACTACGGGCGACAATGTGCGCCTGCACGAGGTGTTTCAGAAGATGCAGGAGCATGAAGCAAGCATACCGCTGGCTGATTCTAAAAGCAACGACAACAATGCCATAAAGAGCTATTTCGTGTCCATCTTCCCTGAGTTTGACCAGGAGCGTGTATACGTAAGCGACATGAAGAAGATGCTGAAGTGGTACGATGTGCTGAAAGCCAACGACCTGCTGCACTTTGAAATGATGGAAGCACCTGCTGAAGAAGAAGGCGCTGCTGAGGCTGCACCTGCCGAGGCTGCAAAGGCTGAAGCCGCAGAAGAAAAGCCTGCTAAGAAAGCAAAGGCTAAGAAAGCTGATGAAATGGACGCAGCCCCTGAAGCTGAAGAAAAGCCAAAGAAAGTAGCAAAGAAGAAGAAGGCAGAGGGTGAAGAAGCTGCAGACGGCGAGGAAAAGCCAGCTAAGAAAGCTGCTCCAAAGAAAAAGAAGACTGAAGAATAGCAAGAACGAATCTCTCGCAAAGGCGTAGAGGCGCTGTTTCCCCGTGTGATGTTTTAAAGATCGCAGAGGAGTAGGGCTACAGAGATTATAAAATATTGATAGAGCCGGGATGCAAGTCTCGGCTCTACGTGTTTTATAGTAGTATGTGGTACTAGATCACTACTAGTTCGTGGAAGTCGGCACGGGCAAAGTATTTCTGTGCGAGCAGCTGCAATTCTTTGGCAGTCACCGTTTTGTATATGTTGATGTTGCGGTTGAAGTGGTCTTCGGTAAAGCCGTTGAGTATAAGGGTGCGCCAGCGCTGCAGTATAGAGAACGGGCCATCGAGATCGGCGAGGAGGCCGCCCAGCAGGTAGTTCTTTACCAGCAGCAGCTCGTCATCAGCAGCTGGTTCGTTGCAGAGCAGCTCCATTTCGTGGTATACCTCTTTGATCGCCGGCTCCACCACATCTCTACCAGTCTCGGTGTGAATGATAAATGAGCCGCCGCTCACCTCGGGAGAGAGCGAGCTGTAAATGCCATAGGTGTAGCCCTTTTCCTCGCGTATGTTGCTCATGAGCCGCGAACCGAAATAGCCGCCAAACATGGTGTTGAGCACTACCATGGGTGCGTAGTCGGGGTGGTGACGGTTGGGAAACAGGCGGCCAATGCGGATGGCTCCTTGTACGCCGTTAGGATCGTTATTGATGCGTGCTATTGTTTCAGCTGAGGTTTCTATGCCATAGGTGCCCCTGGTAAGTGTGCTGGCTGTAATAGGCACTTTCCCAAAGACATCATTGATACACTTGACTTCCTTTGCACCTACCTTACCTGCCATGAAGATGCGGGCATTAGACAGGTTGTAATGCGCATGATAGAAGGCCAGGAGATCCTCGCGGGTAAGTGCCTCTATATGCTCTTTCCGGCTATAGCGGCCATAAGGGTGATCCGGACCATATAGCATAGCGTCTATCTGCTGATTGGCTACAAACTCGCACTGGCGAAGGTTTACAAGCAGCTTCTGTAAAGTGTTGTGCCTATGTATCTCCACTTCGCTCTCCGGGAAGGTGGCATCTGTGATGATCTCGTACACCATAGGCAGCAGCTCAGGCAGATGCTTCGTAAGCGAGTATAGTGTTATAGATGCATAGTCGTTGCTGGCATTTATTTTAAGCTGCGCGCCATAAAACTCAAGCGCCTCATGTATCTGCTCAGCTGTATGCGAGGAGGTGCCATTTTTGAGCAGGGCTGCGGCGGCCTGTGCCACAGAAGGCTTCTGCTCATACCACAGACCGGCTGTAAACACCCAGTCTATCTGCACCACATCCTGCACACCGGCATCGAGCCAGTAGAGCGGCAGGCCGTTGTCCAGTTTTTCCTGCTGTATGGCAGGCAGCTTATATTCAAATTCCACCGCATCGTGAATAGCCGGGGATATCTTTCTATCTAAAGTCATTTCAGTTTGTTTAAAGTCACAAAACTATTTCATAAACAGTGCCCTGAGTTCACCTGCATCCTCAGTTTTCATTTTACCACCAAGTATCAGCCGTAGCTGCCTGCGCCGCAGGGCACCCTCAAACATCTTTTTTTCGAGGTCTGTATCGGGCACCAGCTCAGGCACCTTGCGGGGCTTTCCGTGCGGATCGAGGGCCACAAAGGTCATGTATGCTTCGTTTGATAGGTATTTGTACTGCGCAGTGAGGTCTTCACCCCAAACACGCAGATACACCTCCATTGAAGTATTGAACGACCGCGTAAGCTTAGCCTCAATGGTCAGCAAATTGCCCAGGCGTATAGGCTGGGTAAAAGAGACATTATCTACTGAAGCGGTTACTACCGGGCAGTTACAATGTTTCTGTGAAGAAATTGCCGCTGCGATGTCCATCCAGTGCATGAGCTTTCCTCCCATCAGGTTACCAAGGGTATTTGTATCATTGGGCAGTACCAGCTCAGACATGATAACAAATGTTTCCTGCGGTTTTTTAGTGTTCATTCTTTACAATTTGAGAGGCGAAAATTACTGCAATATCTGCTCTTAAGCATTTATTATTTTGCAAAGACTGCAGACTCATGGCTGTGGCGCCAAAATATATAGTAAAAAAGAAAAGCTACCTGGTGTGGTAGCTTTTCGAGTGTTATAACCAAAATATTACTTAGCTATTTCAATTGCTTTTACAGAGTATTGATTGCCATTGTTATTCAGCCTGATATAGTAGGTGCCGTTAGCAACATATGCCGGAATAGCTATGGTGGCTTCTGTGCCAACTACAGCCAAGGAGCCATTGGTTACTACCTGGCCATTAAGATTAACCAGCTCATAGCTCCATGAACCAGAGATGGCAGGAAGCGTTATAGTTACCTTGTTAGCAGTTACCGGGTTAGGATATACGCTTACCGACAGCTGATTATTTAACTCATCGACGCCTACATTTACCAGCCGCTGTGCGTGCGTTGTAGCTTTAGTAGGGGTAGCGTAAGTGCTATCGGAGAATTGTACATTGGCAAATGGAGTTACTTCCATTGTGCGATAATAGTTCTGCTCATAGGTTTTTGTAACCTGGGCTTGTGTAAGACCGAGAGCACTTAATAAAGTAGGAGATGCCGGAACTCCACTAATGAAGAAGCTGTCAACACTTGATGTAACAGTTTTCACCTGCAATACATCATACCAGTTCGAAGCACCACCTACCAGATTCTTGACTCTCATTTTACCCCAACCGATCACCGTATCCTGCTCTTTAGTATATGTCCTAACAACGCCAGGGGCGCTGGTTAAGGCAGCAAAAGCAACCGATATAACAAAATTAAAATCGAAATGATACACAGACATCCAAGTGGAAAGGTTAGTTGCCGGGAAAGCTATTTTTGTCTTTGGTGCTGAATATAGTGTCGATTGTACTGGTATTACAATGCTATCGGAAGGACCTGATGTGACTGCGGTGAGACTATAGGCAGCGAGTTGCACATCAATTCCATATTCCATAAGCCCGGTACTCGTGTTTGCGGATTGAACATTTCCCTGGTAGGCGTAGGTGGAAAAGCTGTAAAAATTACTATCCGCAAATTGGTAGGAAGACGATGGCACGCGGTATGCGTAGAGTACCGCTGTACTATCTGTAACACTGCTCAAATCCCATGTGCCATTGGCCATTGCAGTGAATGATGGAAATGCTGAAGCGGCAACTGTGGCTTTCAGACTGTCTGTGCCGGTTAAGGAAGCAGGATAACTTCCTGAGTTTAAGGTGATCTGCGCATTAGTGTTAACAGCAAGTGCTAATGCGATGGTGGTTAGTAAGGCTTGTTTCATAATTTTCTTTATGCTGCACATATGATAACGGTGTTAAAAATCTAACTCAGCCTATTTGCTAAGATGCATACTGCGCTCCTTGTATAAATTTCTAAACCAAGGATCTCGCAGATTTTTTATAAACCTGATCGCCTCGCCTGTGCTTTTCATTTCAGGCCCCAGCTCTTTGTTTACATTAGGAAACTTATTGAAGCTAAAGATGGGTTCCTTAACTGCAAAACCATCCAGTTTCTGCACCATTTTCTGGTCCTTCAATTTTATTTCACCCAACATTACTTTGGTAGCAATGTTCAGATAAGGAATGCCATAAGCCTTAGCGATAAATGGCGTTGTGCGGCTGGCCCGTGGGTTTGCCTCTATTACATACACTTTACCATCTTTGATGGCATACTGAATATTGATCAAGCCCCTGATATTAAGGCGCAGCGCTACTTTTTTTGCTATTTCCGCCATCTCTTCCAGTACCAGTGGGGTTAGGTTGAATGCCGGTAACACAGCGTGACTATCACCACTGTGTATGCCTGCCGGCTCAATATGCTCCATAATTCCCATTATATGCACCTGTTCTCCATCGCATATTGCATCAACTTCTGCTTCCTGGCAGCGATCAAGGAAATGGTCGATAAGTATTTTGTTTCCAGGCAAGTGCTTCAACAGGCTTACCACGCTTTTTTCCAACTCTTCGTCATTAATGACGATACGCATGCGCTGACCACCCAACACATACGACGGACGCACCAAAACAGGGTAACCTACTTCTTTGGCTACTTCTATTGCCTCATCGGTAGTATAGGCGGTGCCATAATTAGGATAGGGGATACCAAGCTCCTTAAGTGTATCGCTAAACCGTCCGCGGTCTTCGGCAATGTCCATATTATCGAACGAAGTACCTATTATTTTGATACCCCGGTCGTGTAAGCGGCCGGCAAGCTTCAACGCCGTTTGACCGCCAAGCTGCACTATTACTCCATCTGGCTTTTCATGTTCTATTATCTCCCACAGGTGTTCCCAATATACCGGTTCAAAATATAGTTTGTCCGCAATATCGAAGTCGGTTGATACCGTTTCCGGATTGCAGTTAACCATTATGGATTCATAGCCACATTCTCTTATTGCCATAAGCCCGTGCGTGCAGCAATAATCGAATTCTATTCCCTGGCCAATGCGGTTAGGACCTGAACCAAGCACAATGATTTTTTTCTTAGAAGATACTATACTCTCATTGCTTAATATACCTGATGCAGCGGGAGATTTTTCCGACGGTGCATTTTCAAATGTGCTATAGAAATATGGAGTTTTAGCTTCAAATTCGGCACTGCAAGTATCTACCATTTTAAATACCCGCGTGATACCGAGTGCTCTGCGATGCTCATATACTTCATCAGCAGTACAGTCTTTCACAAGCTCTGCAATTTGCTCATCGCCAAAACCCATTTGCTTTGCCTTGCGAAGCAACGACTCCGGCAGCTTATCAAGATGCTTATATTTCCTGATCTGCGTTTCAAGATTTACTATATCCTGTATCTGGTATAAAAACCACCTGTCGATCTGCGTAAGCTCCTGTATTGTTTTTATGGAAACACCTGCAGCCATAGCCTCTTTTATCCTGAAAATCCGGTCCCAAGTGGGGCGTTTCAGTGTATCTATAAGCTCCTCAGGACGTAAACGGCTTGTGCTGATAAATGAAAGTCCTGTGGCATTGTTCTCCAGGCTCTGACATGCCTTCTGCAGCGCCTCAGGAAAGGTGCGACCTATAGCCATTACTTCGCCTACTGACTTCATCTGAAGCCCTAAAGTATCATCTGCGCCCTTGAATTTGTCAAAATTCCAGCGCGGCATTTTTACAATAACGTAGTCAAGCGCCGGCTCAAAATATGCAGAAGTAGTTTGTGTGATCTGGTTTTTAAGTTCATCGAGGTTATAACCTATTGCCAGCTTGGTTGCGATCTTTGCTATAGGGTATCCGGTAGCTTTTGACGCAAGGGCTGACGACCGGCTTACACGTGGATTTATCTCAATTGCAATGATCTCTTCGGTTTCCGGATTGAGCGCAAACTGCACATTACATCCCCCTGCAAAATTTCCAAGGTCACGCATCATCATGATCGCAGTATTGCGCATGAGCTGAAATGCTGTGTCGCTGAGCGTCATGGCAGGTGCTACTGTGATACTGTCGCCCGTATGGATGCCCATCGGGTCGAAATTTTCAACTGTACAAATGATAACAACATTATCATTCATATCGCGTAGTAACTCCAGTTCAAACTCTTTCCAGCCCATTACTGCTTTTTCCACCAGTACCTCATGCATAGGCGATGCGGTGAGCCCCCGCTCCAGGGCCGCATCCAGCTCTTCTTTGTGCCATACTATGCCGCCGCCAGTGCCACCAAGGGTAAAAGAAGGACGGATAACGATAGGCAAACCTATTTCCTGAGCAAATTCTTTTCCTTCCAGCAATGAGTTTGCCGTTTTAGCCTGCGCCACCGGCACTGCGAGCCGTATCATCCACTGGCGGAAAAGCTCACGGTCTTCTGCTTTGTCTATGGCTTTGATATCCACGCCAATGAGCCTTACATTATAGCGCTCCCACACTCCCAGTTCATCCGCCTCTTTTGCAAGGTTCAGGGCAGTTTGCCCACCCATGGTTGGTAACACCGCATCAATATCATTTTCCTCCAGTATCTGCTCGATGCTTTCCACGGTAAGTGGCAGCAAATATACACGGTCGGCCATCATGGGGTCAGTCATAATGGTGGCGGGGTTAGAATTGACCAATATTACTTTTATTCCTTCTTCCCTAAGGCTCCTTGCTGCCTGGGTGCCAGAATAATCGAATTCGCAGGCCTGCCCGATAACTATGGGGCCAGAACCAATGATAAGTACACTTTTAATAGAAAGATCGCGCGGCATTATAAATAAAATTCAAATGTAAAATTCCAACTTCAAAAAAAGCGCGATGAGCAGATATGAAAATCGGGCTCAACGCCCGAGGTGTAAAAGTATAAAAAATACTGCTTGCATTTTCCTTCTTTAGAAAAAACAGCAAATTTGAAAAATCGGTCGCATGTATTAATTCATACGTCAAACATCGTGATAAAAATGAATATTTGTTGTATTAATGGCGTTTTGATGGCCTGTTTTATAAATTAGCTGCTCGGGGATAATTATTTGCATAATTTTGCAGAAATGGGGCAAATTACCCCAAACTGTATTACTTTTTTCGCACTTTTGCGAATATTATAAAATAGCGCCCATAATGAGTTTTTTAGGCTTTTTTAAGTTTCTGACACAGGAAATAGCAATAGATCTTGGCACCGCCAACACGCTTATCATACATAATGACCAGGTAGTAGTAGATGAACCATCAATAGTAGCAATAGACCGTACAACAAACAAAATTGTGGCTGTAGGGAAGAAGGCAATGATGATGCATGAAAAAACCCACGAGAATCTAAAGACAATCCGACCGCTGAAAGACGGCGTGATTGCAGATTTTAATGCAGCGGAAGGGATGCTCAGGGAAATGATAAAACTCGTTTACCCTAAGAAACCAATGTTCCCACCCAGCTGGCGCATGGTTATATGTATACCATCGAGCATAACTGAAGTGGAAAAAAGAGCTGTGCGCGACTCTGCTGAACAGGCTGGTGCCAAGGAAGTATATATGATACATGAGCCGATGGCCGCAGCACTGGGTATAGGCATAGATGTAGAAGAGCCAACAGGTAATATGATCATTGATATAGGTGGTGGTACTACCGGTATTTCTGTTATTGCGCTTGCCGGTATAGTGTGCGACCAATCGATACGTATAGCAGGTGACGAGTTTACCGGAGATATAATGGAAGCCATGCGCCGCTACCATAGCCTTATGATAGGTGAGCGCACAGCAGAGCAGATAAAAATACACGTTGGCTCTGCACTGAAAGAACTGGACAACCCGCCAGATGATATAGCAGTAAATGGCCGCGACCTTGTAACCGGCATTCCTAAACAAATAATGGTGTCTTACCAGGAAGTAGCAGAAGCGCTGGACAAATCGATCTTCAAAATTGAAGAAGCGATACTGAAAGCATTGGAAAGCACGCCGCCTGAGCTTGCTGCCGACATATATCGCCGTGGGTTATACCTTACCGGTGGTGGTGCGCTGCTACGCGGGCTTGACAAGCGCATATCGCATAAAATAAAACTGCCGGTACATGTAGCTGACGACCCGCTACGCGCGGTAGTTCGCGGTACGGGTATGGCGCTTAAGAATATTGCCAGGATGCCGTTTTTGATGAAATAGTTTTATGAAATTTGTAATTGGGAATTTGCAATTTGGATTGTTGTGTACAAAGTCCATTATAATACAATCAGTATGATGTTGAAAATATCACGTATTCATCCCACTTCCAAATCCCAAATTCCAAATTCCAAATAAAAAGTGCGCAATTTCATTTTATTTATACGGCGCTTTTTTAATCTCATATTATTTCTGATACTGGAAATAGTGTGCGTGATACTAATAGAACATACCAATACTCTGCAGGGTAATGACATAGTGAGCTCGGCTAATATGGTATCGGGCATAGTATATAAGAAGCAAAGCGACGTTGTGTATTACTTTGGCCTGAGGAAAATGAATGACAGCCTGGTTAATGAAAATGCCCGGCTAAGGTGGCAAATAGATCAACTACATAGTGTAGATACACTAAAGGACAGCCTGGTGCACCGCACAATAGCAACGCTGGACTCATCGACCCACATCGTAAAGTTTGCAGACTACCTCTATCGCACCGCAAGAGTGATCAACAATTCTACTAATGCTAGCGACAACTACATTACGATAAACCGCGGATCTAAAGATGGCATAGCCAAAAATATGGCGGTGATATCCGGAACAGGTATAGTGGGCAGAGTGGAACATGTATCTGCACACTTTGCAAGTGTGCTATCTATACTGAGCTCGAAACAAAAAGTGAGCGCCAAGCTGAAAGATGGAACGAATGGGTATATAATATGGGACGAAAAGCAACCTGATGTATTGATAATGACAGATGTGCCACAACAGGTAAAAGTAAAAAAAGGCGATTCTGTATATACCGCAATATTTTCTATTTTTTCGCCGGACATACTGATAGGAACCGTGCAAAAAACTGTGGTGGTGAAGAAAAATGCAATGCAACTGATATACCTGCAGTCATCGACAAACTTCCATAACCTGCAGTATGTATATGTGATAGAAAATAAAATGGTAACAGAGAAAAAACAACTTGAGGATTCCACCGGGAAGAAATAGGCCTACCCGGCCCTCTCCAAAGGAAGGGGAGATGTGGAATGAGTTATCCAACACATGGAAAAGACAAAAGCAAAATGAACGTCTACATAAAAAATATTTTACGTTTTTGCATTATCATCCTGCTGCAGGTACTTATACTCAATAAGATATCGCTGCGCTGGTGGAGTGAACCATCGGGTTTCCCGGTGTTCATTCCTTATGTGTACCCGTTGTTCATACTTCTGCTGCCTTTTGAAACACCTGTGTGGGCGCTCTTACTATTGGGGTTTGGCATGGGTATAACAGTAGATTCTTTTATGAATACCGCAGGTATGCATGCGTTTGCTACAATACTGATGGCGTACCTGCGCACCAATGTGCTCAGCGCCCTGCTTCCCCGCAATCTATCGGAATATGACGGGCAGCACCCGTCTATAAGAAGTATGGGCTGGATGCCTTTTTTGGTATACAGTGCATTCCTGATCATACTGCATCATTTTGTATTCTTTTCGATAGAGCTCTGGAACCTTTCTAATTTCGGTTTTCTGCTGCTGAAGATACTTGCATCTACTATCACCTCCATGTTGTTTATTCTTGTTTATCTGCTTTTGTTTACAAGGCAGAGCGCGTCAAGGATTTAGTCCAAAGTCAAGGTAGCGTCAAAGAGAATACCATAGCCAGCAATAGCGGAGTCGGGCCTTAACCAATTTATCAAGATTTGGCTTGCGCTGTTTACTATGCCATTGACTTGTTTTATCCAAGAAATACCAAGATCATCTTTTATCAAATTCGCAAAAGCGTAAGATGCTATAAACGGAACTTCGACAGAAGTCGGACGATATTCAGTTGGCAACGTTCCCATTGAATAGTACAATGCAAACGGCGAGGCTGCAAAATTTTGAGCGTTTGCTGAATCTAAAAAGCCTCTTAGCTGTAAAGTGTTAGTTAAGAAATTTTTGCGATAATAGATATTTCCTGTCACACCGCCAGATGCGGAAGGCGTATTAACCACAAGCGTATTCCATGCACTTTCTTTGTTAGCATTCCCAAATCCTACACCAAACGGAACAAGCTCACTCAACAAAAACCGAGTACTATCATCAGTTGTTCCAGTAGGTAATGCTGTAAGGCTAATACTGCTGTCAAATATTACATTGGGGGTGCTACCATCATTATAGGTAAGTGGTAAGGCGGCAGGTGAAATGAGCATATATGCAGCATCTGTGCTTTCATTAATGCCCGCAAGTCCTATTGCCGGAACTCTTATCATATTGCCCTCGTAATACACCCACCCTGGGGTTATAGAATAGTTGTAGGTGGTGCCGCTTACCAAAGTTTTAGTAACGACACAGCCACTTACTGTAAAAGGGCCGTCTCCGCCCATTGCGGCCAATGCGTTAATACATTCGGTATAGGCGGTTTGTAAATAACCGAGTTGGTCTTGTGTGAGGGGGAACCCGCCGGGCTGGGTAAAATCAATAGCTTTCATATTGAGGATTTTATCTTAAAATTTGTCTGATTAATAGGTCACAACACTATAGTTATTTTTGCTCGCGACCCTGAATTTATCAACAGTTGCCCTAAGCCGGTAAATGTCCGAATCAGTGCCTGTAGCTACCGCCACAGGCACATTAATAATAAACTGAACTCCCAGCAAGTACGTTTCAGCTACTGTATATAAGGGCACAGGATCAGGGTTGGCAATAACCGCAGTCCCTTCTTCGCTTACCAGGTCTATGAATAACGGTTTGCTCTCTGCTGCTTCATAAATAAATGCGGGATCCGCATAGGGTCCGTCGCTTATGAAAATACCTCTGCTAACGGGATCAAAAAGATCATTCAGCACAGCCTGCAGGTAGCAAACCTGCCCGGTATGGGCAAGTATATAAAGGTTTGTGGCGTGGTTCTCACTAAACAATTCATACAGGTACCTAACCGGCTGTAAAAGCACCTGCAGCCACGCCAGCATTTTCGGCTGCCTTAACCTGACAGGAAGCAAATACCGGGGTAACCCACCACTACTGAAATCAACATCAAACACACTCATAACCAGTAAGAGGAATGGCGTCCTCACGCTCTTTAAACGAAGTGATAAATAGATTTTCTGTAACGACTACACGCTATAAGGCAGGTAAGAAACATGTGCATCAAACCAGGCATCATCAAGGGCCATATAGCCAGCATCAGGTACGTACTGCACGGTTATAACTTCAGGTGAAGTGCTACCATAAAACGCCTGCACATCTGTTATTTCCGCAATCACTATCCCAGGTACAGCCTGCAGGGCCGCAATAAAACTATTGAGTATAAAGACACCATTAAACGGCAGCTCATCAAGAAATTTATTAATTGCTGCTTTCACGGGCGATGAAGATGTGCCGTCTATACGGCTGCCGTCGTTCTTCAGCACAAGCGGATCATAGTAAATGACTAACTCAGGCTGAAATATATCAGCGGCACCGCTGGTGCATTGCAAACGAACACCGGCATCCTTAATTTTAGACATGTACGCACGGAAGGCGTCCAGCTCTCCACCACTCAATGGGCCAGGTATACCTGCTGTCATTTTTGCCACTTTAATTCTTACGAGATTTGTAAATTCCACTGCAGCTGCATTACTCACAATAAGCACCGCCGGATCAATGGGAGGCACTGTTGCATAAGTGTCTGTGTCTGCCGGAAGCATAGTGCCATACTGGAAAGCTTTTGCTTTTGTTACATACCATTGCAGGCTATGGCATTTCTGTGCCGCGATGATAGCAGCAACCTCGTCACGGTGCACATCAAATAAATTTTCCAACACCCACTGGCACACCGCTACCACATAGGTCCACAATCTCCAAATTGCCACCTGACTGGTACTTGTCAATGTAGTTGCCAAAACAGGGTCGCTCTCTTTGGCGGCTATCATGCCAGCCTGAATTTCTGCTATGCTTCTTGCCATTTTCTCTTATTTTCTCCGCAATGTTTATTAATGATAAAGGTTAATAGACTTCAAAAACTATAGTAATTGCACTATCCGGAAATGGTACAGACGCTATTGAATAACTTGTCCTCACGCCAATAGTGTAAGTACCTGCAGGTAACTCCGCTACTATTTTGTTGGCATTGTGCGGTTCATGCGGATCCGGTCCATAGTCAAATCCGCCGCCTATCCACGACATACCTAGCATGCCGATTTTATCCCAGTTGGCCGGGGGATGACTGCGCTCAATTCTGACTGTGCACATCCCAGCATTGTTCCCAATCAATTGTACGGTAATTTCAGCAGCCAAACAGTCGATACACTGCTGTATTTCGTCATCTAGTATGATAAGCGGTGAATAGTAAGCCATATTGCCGTTCACATCTTTAAAAGTCACAGTAGGTATATCCGCATCCACATTGCTCCACACAACCAGGTATGATCCATCGCTTGCCCACTCCAGCTTCCATGCTGCAGCCTTGCTGGTCATCAGTGTCACCTGAGAAACATTCTGCGGTATAGACGTACCTGGATGGTAGGCCAATTCTGGACTCAGGTATAATGGGTTACTCGTTAAATAATATTCGAGGAGATCGTATACATTGACAAATCCATCAGAAAAATCCGTTCCCAATACCAGGGAATATGGATGTCTGGTCGGAAATCCCGGGGCGTTTAACTCTACGCCCAATTTAGGATATAACACCAGCCGCATGTTTAAAGCCGTCTGTAAGCCCAACGTGCCGATGACAATTTTATTCTGCTGCAAATACCTGGAGATTTCATTTCCGCCGCTTCCGGCAGCGATTGCCAATGCAGCATTACTTATGAAATAAGAGCTGCCCACCGCGGGCAGATCGCTTATACCTACTTTATTGTCCGCACAAACTTGGATGCTTGCCTCCATGCTACCAGTGGCCTGTACTATTACATCAGGCATACTCTGATTTGGTTTCACCGTATAATTTTTCCCCATCTCCATTTGCGTTTGTTATTTATAGTAAGCATCACTCCTGATTGTTCCATCCGGCAGAACCGACACATTTGCAACATCCATTCCATCCTTTGCAAACTCTATACTTATTGCTCTGATAAGCTCCCTGAAGTTTTCATCATCCAGGTATCCAAATACACCTACACAAGAGTCTGGGCTCTCCTTAAAGTCACCCTTATTGTTCATTATCAACTGGCGTTGATGCTCAGCTGTACTTTCTACCACTCCAAAATCTGAAACAATTATTTCCAGGTCCTGAGTGTCATCAAGTGTAATATCTATTTGTTGTCGTGCCATAGTTTGTTAAAAAAATAAGTTGTCAAAATCGACTTTATCGGTGATGAAGTCCGGAGTGTTTACCGGCGTACCGCTTGGTCCTGTACCTGTAGGCACCGTTAGTGCCAGTATATGTTGCAGCAGATTGTCAATAGTCGTTTTAAAGTCTGCACTGCCATTTTTCAGGCTGAATTTGCCATTGCTCATTACCATTCTGGCTCCATTCCCATCCTCTGCCTCCGCGGCACCATCGGTCACCGTAAATTTTGTTGCTCCTATATTTACAGTCATTTTTTCAAGGTCACCGGCCTTTATAATAGTCCATTCACCCGGCCCATCTATACTTGCTATCACAACATGGCTTTCATCCTTTGGAATCAGCATTACACCATTTGCATTATTGGTAACCGAGCTGAGACGTACGCGCGCTATTGGCGCACTGTCATTGTAGGGTTGCACAGTGACTATAAACTGGTCGCCATCTACGCTGCCGCTCACTACCTTGCCGCCGGTGATCTCATATGGCCTGTCGTACATAGCAACCAAGCCATCTCTTATTTTTGCTGAATTTTTCATCCTGTTACTTGTTTTGCAAATCCTGTCTGCGGCCCCAACTCCACTAATCTGCGCCCGCCATTAATTCCAAAGTGCACTTCTGTGCTCTCCACCAAATAGGTTCCCCTTCTTTCTGTGTAGCGGTTGTCAATAACTTCTGCCAGCACTCCAGGCGCAGCATACGGTTGTAGAAATGCATTGATGTGGCCTTCATACCCTGCATAGTTCGCTCTATACACCTTTTCATTTGCCAGTTGCTTTAGACCGGCCTCATCTTTTACTGCGTTCAGTATTTTGCTGTACGTTCTACCGGACTGTAAGAGAACATCTGATGCTCCTGAAATTTTGTCCCCATTTGATGTGGCTGAGCTGTAAACGACTTTTATCGGATCATTTTCCGTAAGCCTCTCTTTTAATGAATTGTCTTTTAAGGCGTTGTATCCCAGCTGATAGCTAACGTGCTCAAGCTTAAAGCCATCATTATCATTTGCATAAGGGGTGTAGATCAGGCCGCACCACAAGGTGTCCGGGCGTATAAAAAAGCAGGAGAGGGCGCCATCTGTATAAGTTGAGACATTACTGATAGCGTCAAAGCCCGAAATGTTTGGCATATACACGTTCTCCAACGTTAGACCTACAGCACATGCTACATTGATCTTATAGCCACTTTCAATATTGGCCACTATACGATGTAATAGATCTTTAACCGTAACCGCCTTTTCAAAAATATTGACATTACTTCTTCTCAGTAACCAGCTATAGCCCTCACACTCTATTTCAAGTGGCATGCTTAAATTTCGCCGCTTCACAAAACCAATGAATTCCGTTTGCAACTGTCCGTTATAACCTAGTTTGATGGTCACTAAATCACCGTCGGTAAATTGCTTACCCGTGACTACCGTCCCTGGGTCAACTCTATTTTTTCTTATAATTTTCCCGATGGAGGGGATTTTTATTATTGCCGTATCCACAATACTGTGAATACTTCGTTTGACAATTACCTCATTAACACCACTGAATCTGAATTTACCGATGGTTATATCACTGCTTAAAACAAACATGGAGCATCGCTTTTGAATCGATCGCTTTTTAGCAGATCGTCTATCGTTAAGAAATTGCGAGAAGATTAAATGGCTCATCGCTTACCATGCGCAACTGATATGGCCTTACGTTTTTTACGCCGGTTATTGCAGGAAAACTCAGTTCACGGATCACAACCTGGTCACTGCCGCGCCTGTCAGGTCTTAGGAGAAAAATATCTGTCAGCGGGCACTGAATAGACAGGGCAGCATTCTGCTCATAGATTGTGCGCAGTTTAGTTACTTCTGCCTCGGGAAAATCATTGGAACTACCTATGAGAAATCCTTTTATCACTATCTCATAATCCTGTACGTTTATTAATTCTTTCACTGTGCCTCTTCGCTCGGTGAGTGGCGTTTCAACTATTGTTTTTTTGCTTGTAACAGAGATCACCGGATATGGCAATTCCCACTTACTTACTGAGCCCTGGCGGTCGCCAGTATCAGGCGTACTCTGTTCCGATGAGTCGGTATAGCTTATAGTAACGGGCATATAATATTCATTGCCAAGCGCATCAGCAGAATAATAAGGCGACCCTTGTGCACCATTTTCTTTTCGGGCTGGCGATAAAGAGCTGCTACCGGTTACTCTTTTAAAATCGGGGTCAAATGCTCTTGTCTTGTAGCCAAATGTGCGCTCAAAAAGATCGGCCAAGCTGAATGATATTTCTGACATAGTTAGGATATTGTATTTGCACTGTTAAGAACTTCAAGCAGCACCTCTTCCACTTTGTATCTAAGGTCATCCAGGCCACTGGCACTGCCGTTAGTGCTTACCGTAAAATTGCCGATCAATGGAGTGTTTAGATTTAAATTTACAATGCGGCCTGTGTTAGCCGGTAGAGTGCAGGTGTCAGGATTATTGCTATTTCCCCCACCCATGTCAAAACCATCGCTTTGTGGATCGATCAGAAAACCATTTGAATCAGCACCTTTTTCCGAAAGCGAAAAAATTGATCTTTCTCTTAGGTTATCGTGCATACTACTAGCAGACAAATCTGAAGAGTATTTCCCTAACTCCTGGACAGGAGAATTATATATTAGTGAAGGATAGTCTAAAAATGAGTTTTTCATTTTTTTCTGAAAGTTCATTATAGCAGGGGGCTGATCTTTAAATGTCTTAAACGGGTCGAAAATCTTTTCTGTACTGTCGTTTAGCGATTCGCTTCCTTTCTGTATAGTATCAAATTCCCATGCTCGTGGGTACAATTCAATACGAGGCTGACTGTTGCCTTTTTCGGGCATATTTTTTAGTGCTGGAGACAACACGTTTGCCCGGTTAATGACAGGAGATCGAATACGACTATTATCGGCGAGCGCTATTCGCGGAAGAATTAATTTAATGTCCGCTATTGGTTCGTTGTTTACGTTTAGCGAGTTGGTGGCATCTGGAGCCAATAAACTTGTTTTCCCGGTTTTAGTTGAAAGCTTAGGCACACGCGCCATGATGTCATCAAATACTTTCTGATTTATATCGCTGAAAATACCACCGCTGTCATGAAAGAACTTTAGCGCATCAGGCAGGTCGATGGAATGTTTATTTATTGAGTCATGCTTTGCACCCGGCAGCGACACCCACCTTCCATTTGTTTTTTTTATCGCTGTAACAATATCTCCGTTTAGTACATAATAATGCCCATTTCTTGTGTGATCAAGCAAATATACCGCCGCTATATCCTGGCTATGAGGACTGAAATCTGGTAGTGAAAGCGCTTTAAATGCTTCCTTCCATGTGGCAATATTTATTTGATATGCACCTGTCGCCCTTGAATCATATTTTTTAAAATATTTATTTGGATGTACAGCAAAACTTTCAAATTTTGTGCCCCCCACAAATGTCCGGTATCCATCTGTGCCCAACGTTCCTTCAGCCAATCTTAATGTTAACAAATATGCCTTCACATTTGGGTTCTTCAGTAATTCCTCATAATATTTAACGGACGCCATAAATAAATTTTTTTAAAGTTTTACGCTATGGTATTTTCGCTTTACGTTACTGGTTAACGCTTTATAAACTATTGCACAACTGCTATGAAAATAATTACCTTACTCATCGTGCTGATAACATGCGCGCAGACGTCAAAGGCACAGACTCCCTTACCTGATGAATTCATAGGGCATTGGGAAAACAAAGACTGGTACGAAAGAAGCATCTATTCGGATTTTATGGTTGTAACCAAAGACACAGCAAAGCTTATCTTGTTTGAGTCTGAGGATAAGGAAAAGGTGTATGTGGTATGCAAGCCGAAGTATGCCAATGATACTATGTTTCTATACACGGCTTATGTGGATTCTGGGGCCCGGCAATTTGAGAACTTTGTTATGCCCAGGCACAAAAGTTTATTTGCAAAATGCTACCTCGCAGAAAATGCGCTGCACATCATTTATACCCATAAATGGTTCATAAAGAATATAAGCGAATTCAAGCTTGATACTGTCGTCTACAAATTCGCACCTGGTGCATCTACCGGACGTGCAATTACATCTAAGCAAAAAAATTTTTATGGAACATGGTACGAGCACACAAGCGATGATGATGCGTTTCCCGTATTTGAAATTGCCAGTGAACGAGTGAACTTTATGGTATTAGTGAACCAATTGTACCTGGTGTGCAAACCTAAGTTTGAAGGGGATACCCTATTGCTTTACATTAAATATATTGACTGTGGACGTATGTTTTTCCCGGGAAATTACCCTCTGCCGAAGTTTAGGAGCTTATTCGCAAAATGCTACATGAAAGGAAATCAGATCCACATTATCTATACTCAAAAGCTATTTAGAAACCACATTAAAGACTTCGACTTGTCTACAATAGTAAAAAAACACCACACAACTTTGAATCGGTAGACTTCCAACGAGTCGCCGCTGTACAACATCTTGCTTGTGTTCATTTGGTCTGACCAGTTAAGACTAACTAGATACAAATACAGATTGTGCCGGACCTGAACCCGGGCAAAGGATAACATTTGGAATACACGACCACTGTAAGCCACAGAGAATTTTACCGGTCATGCTTCCTGATGTACTGCAAATGTGCAAGCTTTTGCGCAAGCGCCTCATCGCTCAGTGCCCTGTGATCAAGGCCCGGTAAATAATATTCAAGCAATGTTTCAAGATACCCCATGGAATCGCGCGCCGGGCCCCCTCGCGACTCCGCTATAAGTTTACCAGCTTCGCCCGCTTGCCTTCCAGTTTCACTTTCAGTTCCTGGCAAATGCCCACAAACAATTGATCATCCTCAAGCAGGTCTTTACTTCCTCCTACAAACGATACGCTGGCCAGAGCTTCAAAAACATTCAGCACCTTATCATTGTCCGCTTTGCTCATTGCATAGTTGATTTCATTCCTGTCGGGGTTTTTAAAATATCCTATATGGCCGTCCACCTCCAGCGAATAGATCCCGTGCTTATATCTTCCTTTCCATTCCGCTATTTGCGCATCAGTAGCCTGCCCTTTTAGCTCAGCGGAGGCACTTAAATTACTGTCCTGGTTCATTGACTTTGTTTTAAATTTTAGAACGTTGTTTTACAGCTGTTAAGACTACTGCGCAATGAGTTTCATAAAGACGATGGGCAGCGTCACATCCATATTCTTGGCACCCTGGTCCCAGCCTTTTTGAAAATCTTTGACTTCCACACCTACCAGGGTATCTGTTTGCAGTGGCCGTGTGCCCTTAGGTTTGTAGGTGATCACAATATCAAATTGCATATCCAGTATATCATCACCTCCAGCGGTTATGGCCGCCCGGTTCATATCATCTATAGCCCCTTTCAGCACCTTTATTTCACCTTCATAGGTGCGGTTGCCGCTCTGTATGCTTATTGGTTCGTCGCCGGCTGAGTGCAGCAATTGCTTTTCTTTTGCAGCCTTATATTTCACACCGCGAACTTTAGTAAGTGGTGATCCTGCAAACATCACGGTCATGTCCGCCCATTCACAGTCTTTGCTATCGAAAAATGGTATTGATGGCATTTCTTAAATTTTATTGGTTTACAAAAGTGCATTTTAAGACCTGCCTGTCGAGGCAGGTTTGCACATTTTTCAAATTTTCAAATTCGGCTACCTATTGGGCAGGGTTATTAAAACCGAGTGTTATCTCAAAATTTGTCGCATAGCCCACAGGCACTATTTTCAGTACCACGTTTAGCTGGTTTGTACTGAGAATATTTTGTACCGGGTCTATAAAACAGCTTATGCTGCTTATCTCTTTATTGGCAGTCATAGTATTGTTTACCTGGTTCACTATCTGCTGCTCCAGCCATTTACAAAATCCGGCATCCAGCGTTCCATCAGTGTTTACGGGCATCTCGTCGTCTACCTCCTGCACAAATGTGGTATAAGCCAGTATATGCACCTTATCCATCACCCTGCCGCGTGCAAGCATACTATAGTCATCTGTTGTAGCAGTGCACATAGGGTCGCCGCTGAAGAAATAGCCGCTTACATTAGGATAGGTCTTAAACGTTATAAAACCTTTTTGAGCAATTAAGCTCAAGCTACTACCTGCCTCCTCCACAGTAGTGTCACTCACATATGCCGCAGGTATTTTAAGGGGACCTGTTCTTACCCTGCTTATTTTCCGGTGTACCGGGATGGACGATATTGTGCCAAGGAGCAGTCCTACGCAAGCTGATTTACTGGTGTATGTGATATCTGTGTCTCCTATAAGTATGGCAGTGCGATTGCTGGTAGTACCATCCGTTTCATCCGGCAGCGAAGATGGCACGCCTTGGTAGGAAGAGCCTCCTATCACTGCCCTGAAGGGCGTTTGAGCCTGAAAGTATGCCTGCGCCATCACCTCTATATTTGTAACCGCAGTTTGTACATCCTGGTTCATCCCGTTTAGCAGTGTCACTGTACCTCCGGCAGTTACAATTGCCGCATCATCACTAAGCAGGCCAAGTACTTTTATTTTTCCACCCGCAAAGTCAAGCAGTGTCTTCGCACTGGCGGGGGCAGAGATGCTCGCCATTTGAGCTACCGTTACGGTAGGCGGCATCAACATTACATATAGCTGGGCACCGGTGCCTGCCTGGTTATAGAATTCCTGTAGTTGCTTTATGGCAAACGGATTGTTTCCTGTAGTGATACCTGCCACGACAACATCTGCCATGCTGGTTACAAGTATGGGCACACCAGCAGTATACCCTCCGGACTCACTTACTCCTGTCATTACAATACCAGCAATTCCGTCATTGGTTTGTATTGTTCCTCCTAGCTGGCCATTTGCCAACGATATGTTTACTCTTCCCATTCCTTATTGTATTTTAGTTAGTTATTACTCTGCGTCCGGCTCATCGAGCGGGTCATATTCAAGTTCATCTTCCCAATTATCATTGGTCAAATCTTCCAGTTCCTTGTCTACTTCAGATCTTGTCTTAATAACCACTGATTTGTCTTCCAGGTTTTTAGCATGATTCAGTGCATTTTGCTCGTCAAAAAATGCAAGGCCATCAGTGGTGAAATACAGCTGCTCTACAGTATTGTGGTTTTCAAAGTATTGTTTTGCGTGTCTCATAGATATTAGGGTTTGTTTACTAATTCAATTTTCGATTAGGAACCACATTGGTCTTTGCCAGGTTCTATAAGTATTTAATGAGTCCTTGCAGCACCTTATCATCAAGGTTCCGGGTATGCCTTACCACTTCATACCCTTCTCTACTGCCGTTTTTATTGCTGTTTCCTTCTATTGTGTACAGCAGGTTGCCTTTCACTGCCTCCACAATACCTGTGTGTCCTTCAGCATCGCTCAGGAAAAGAATTACCTGGTCACCTGGTCCTATCTGTTCGGGGTGAAGAAGCGCATTGGCTTTAGGTATCTTTACTATGTGCTTGCCCGCAGATGTGCGGTTCCAGCAATCGTGTACTCCGGCCGTTCTCAGTAAGGGATTCTGTATTCCCAGCCATTTTGCGGCTTCTTCATAACACCAATACACGAATGCCTGGCACCACGGATATCCGGGCTTAAGCCCTGCAGCACGCAGGTACTCGTTTACCATTGGGCCACTATTACTCCCAGCAGGTTTCTCAGATTGCCCTAGCTGGCCTTTGGCAATTTCCAGCGCAGTGCAGGCAAGCGTTTCAGCACGGCTTGTTTTATCAGCAAATCCAGTGTCCATGTTTCTATTAGTTATATAGTGTTATAAATTTGGTGGGATCTCGCAGGGTTACGACTTCGATGCAGTGTATTTTGCCTGGGTATACAGATCATATAAGTTTTGCTTCAGGCGTTGCCCGTCAAGTTGTGCGGCCAGCAGGCTGGCTAATTTCTGTAGCAGTGCATCCTGCAATTCCGGGTCACGAAGCTTAAGCTGTTCTATAAAGCAGGTAAGCCGTTCGTTTATGTCTGCGATTTGTTTACAGCTATCGGCTATCGTTAGCACCGCTATTGCCTTGCTCAGCGCAGCTACCAGCTGCCGACGTATGGTATTGTCAATATCACCGGGAATTATGGCAGTGATGATATCCGCCACCGGCGACGATAATGCCTTTTTTAGGCCGATCGTAATTTTAAGAGCTGTGTCAATATGTGCATCCACATAATTGTCAAACTCGGTCAACAGTAGTTTTAGTTGTCTTTTCATTTTGGTACAGAACATAGGGTTTCGTTTTAGCGCTTATTAATTATTTTTTGTCTCCAGCGTATGTATGCGGGTGGAGTGCTCGTTGAGGCGCGCATGTATCATGGCATCCTGCTCCTGCAGGCCTTTTATCTGCTGCCCTTGTATCGTCGTTGCATTGGTAAGCTGTTTCAGCTCCATCACTATCTCATCCAGCCTCTTTATCACTTGTCCCGTCACTATCCTGATAATGAAACCAAGTATCGTTGCCATGGCACCCGCCACCCCAACAAGTATCCATATTTTTAATTCTGAAAACATAGGTCATCCGTTTCTCATTCCACTACATCATCCTCATTGTATATAGGCAGCTGCATCACCTGTACACTGTGAGATTGTTTCATTTACATTGAATATGAGCCAATTTTCAAATTTGCACATTGTCAAATTTTCAAATTACTATGCTGCTGCCTGCACTATCGCTACTATACCTTTCGCATCGCTGCGGCGCTTACGCGCACCCATGCGCACACTCACGCTATACACGTCGCCATAGTAGGTAGGGTCACCAATTCGCTCAAAGAACTTTATATCACCCAGCGCACGTTCCACAGCCCCTATCTGCCAGCACAGTACACCATCATTATCTGTAACAGCCGGTGTGGCACCGTATGGGTTTACTACCGGGGCGGTATCATTGGTATAGGTCAGCACGCTGCTGCGCATCATTATATTGAAGCCAAAGAGTCTGCCAAGTACACCGTCCTTAACATCATAAGCCGCGCTGAAATCACGATATTGCGTTGCCGACATATCATCCGTCAGCTGTTGAAACATATCAGCGCTTATGAGGGCATAGCGGCCTTCCATTGGTATATTCTGCTTGTTCAGCTGCAGTTGCGCATTTTTCAGGTCACTTACCACAAACTTTGCCCTGTTGCCTGTGGTGCCGGCCAGTGTGGTAGCCACAGCGCCTCCCGTTGTGCGCACCAGTACTCCGGTGCTTGCAGTTGGCGCCCAGTCTATTAGCAGATTGTCCGCCACGGTCTGCCTCAGCGATGTTTCATACTCCGACAGTACACTCTCCCGCTTGTTGTAGCTGAGCTCAAATGTCTCCGCATTGGGGATCAGTATAGGGTCGGTAGTGTATTCATCCAGGGTATACGTTACATCCGTATCTCCACGCTGCACCACTGTTGCCGGCACTGAAGACCTGTTCTTTACTACCGTCGGCAGCGCACCCGCCTGTGGTATATGCACTACATGGCCGTTAAGTACATACTGTCCCGCATCTGTAGATGCAAGCAGAAATTCATTGTTCTTAAACAGGTTGCCCTCTATATGGTCTTGCCATATCTCCTTTTGAATTGCCATTGGTTAAATTGTTGTTTTGTGATTAAGATTTATTGATTGGAAATGCCTTTGTAATGAGAAGGGAAAAGATCAACACCACGCATAGCAGCGCATGCCAAAGGCAGAAACGTATCTGATCTGAAGATTAGAAAAAGCAGGAAAATAAACAGGAACCGGGCGGATAAACCCAAACTTAATAAACACCCATCCTATGAACCAAACTCCCGCCCGGCCCTGGAAAAAAGAATTGATAATCGGTGTCTGAAAAACGGTGGTACGTAACTCCTTGACGGTCTTTAAAACATCACAGGAGACTGCGCCTTTGCGCCTCTGCGAGAGATTCTTTTACACCTTCCTGAACTAAGCCGCCTGGTTAAATTTCTTCTCGAACAGCTCCCTATACCTTAACGGATCATTCGCCCTCAGCTCTTTCAGCTTCTTACCGGCAGGGTCATTTTTTTCATAGTCATCCCACTGCCATTGCGCCTCACTGCTATCCTGTTGTTTACTCTTTAGCAGCTCTGTTATCGACCGGTATGCAGGCATTGCAGTTAGCAGCTCTTTTAGCCCTTCAGGGTTGGCTGCATAATCCTTAGCCAGCTTTCCGCTAAGCTCGGTGGTAAGTTTCTTGTCCTCAAGGGCGCGTTCCAGCAGTGCAGTTACTTCATACCTGGTGCGCACCTTTTTTATTTCCTCTATCTGCTGCTCCAGGTCATATTTATCACTGCGCAGCAGCCTGTTTTCCAGCTCCAGGCTGCCTGTTTTAGCTACCAGTTCTTTCACTGCGCCGGTTATTGCTGGTCCATCTGCCTCACTCTCTATCCGTAGTGTCGTGCGTAGATCATTCAGCGTGTTCTGTTCCCAATTATTAATCAGGGGCTTGCGGATGTTCAGGTCCATAAGATTCAGCTCATTCTCCTGTGCATCATAGAGCGATGTAAGGGCATTGCAGTTCCCCGGTATATCCACCAGGCTGCACTCTTTGTTGTACCACTTCGTTATCGTGGGGCCCGTTTGGCCGGGCAGCATCATTTCCTTATCCATGCTATACTCCAGCACTACTATATGCCCCACAGATGCTGCATTAAGAAATCCGTTTTCGGCCTCGCTCCACGTTTGCTCACCGCGCTCGTTCGAGAGGTTTATTACCGGTGTGCCCAGCACCCTGTCATCCACTATTTGCAGGTCTTCCCACTTCAGCACTATACCTTCTTCGCGGCGGTGCATATAGTATCCTATAGGGTTTTTCTGAAAAGAATCCAGCTGGTAGCCGGATGTGAGTAGCCGGAAACCATATTCATTCACCGTGCTATCCGAGAGCACATACTGCCGCTCTATTTTCTTCAATTTTTCTGTCATGATAGGGATATCGTTGTTTTGTGACACAAAGGTGATTCGGAATTTTAAGTTCCGCAAAAAATGATTTTATGATAGAGCGAAAAGTGCGCTATCATAATCACTATAGTGATTATCATGTAATTTTTTTCGGCCCTAATCAGTTGAAATTTAGCGGTATATACGTTACTGATACCTCAGATTTTCCGCGAGTCATTTTTCAGGCATTTTCATTCACCAACCATAAACATATTAGCCGCATTTCATGTCCTTCATGCGGTATAATACCCTGAAGAAACATAGAACACGGCTAACACTTACTCCCCTGCGATTAACTAAAACACACCACAAACTCAAACTCCACAAAACAACTTTGCCTATTACTTTACTTCAGCTCTAAAATTCTAAGACAATATTCCTATGCATATGCAAACACATTCGCAGCGCAAACGCGCAGACTTACGACTCACGACTTATGACTTACGACTACTAAGCAGCATCCAGATTGCTTTCTATATAGCTGCGTATCTTACGTATATAGTCGAAGTAGCCCATCTGCATCCGCACAAAGAATACCGCCAGTATGCTGCTCGCTATTGCCAGCAAAGCAAACGCTATCCTGATCTCGCCCCCTACCAGAATCAATATCGCCGCAGCAATAAGCATAAAGGTACAGAAGGTAACGATGAGCAATGGCCCGCCGGCATCCAGCCTCCGCATTTTAGAGGTTACCACCACGCGCATCCTGTCCCCTTCCTGCTTCATTTCTACTTTGGTTATGGGCAGTGTCTTTAGCCCTTCTTCCTGCTCAGCATGAGGTATTATCCTCAGCGACTGCTCTTTCTCATACACTTCAAAGTCCATGTTATGAATCTTCACATGGTGCCCTACCAGGCGGTTCCGGAGATCTTCCTTTGGTGTTGATGATTGGTACTTCTGTGTTCTCGTAAACATAAAAAGTGTTTTATGGGTTCACTTAAATAGACGTCACACCAGGTTGAAAGGTTAGCGCTTTACATAACTTTAACAAAAAACATGCCATTTAAACCCCTTTCGCCACTTTCTTTTGTTCGCTACGCCACTTGCTATACCTTTAGCTAAAATATATTCCTTTGGATTTTGATGATTTCGGTTTTGATTATGACCTCATGGATGGCATTGATGCCATGGGCTACCGCACTGCAACTCCTGTGCAGGAGCAAGTAATACCATCCATCATTGCCGGCCACGATATTATTGCCGCTGCGCAAACGGGCACTGGTAAAACAGCCGCTTTCCTGCTCCCGGTCATCCACAAGCTGCTCACAGAGCAGCACGATGCGCATACCATAAATGCAATGATCATAGTCCCGACCCGTGAGCTTGCCGTGCAGATAGCGCAAACACTGGAAGGCATATCATACTACACTTCCATCAGTTTTATAGCTGTCTATGGCGGCACAGGCGGCGCCCTTTTTGCCGCAGAGAAAAAAGCACTTACAACAGGTGCCGATATTGTTATCTGCACTCCCGGCCGCATGATATCCCATCTCAATATGGGCTATGTGAAACTCGACGGGCTCAAATATCTTATTCTCGATGAGGCTGACCGTATGCTCGATATGGGTTTCTACGAAGACATTATAAAGATCATCTCCTACATGCCTAAGGAGCGCCAGAACCTGCTCTTCTCGGCTACTATGCCTCCGGGCATTCGCCAGCTGGCCAACACTATACTTAAAAAACCTGTCGAAGTAAACATTGCTATATCAAAGCCACCGGAGCAGATAAAGCAGGAAGCGTTCATTGTGTTTGAAGCGCAGAAGATACCGCTGGTAAAGCACGTCTTGCAACAGACCCAGTTCGATAGTGTGCTTATCTTCTGCTCCAGCAAGCTAAGCGTTAAAAAACTGACTGAAGAGCTAAAGCGAGCCAGGTTCTCTGTCGACCAGATACAGTCGGACCTGGAACAGGATAAGCGTGAACAGGTATTGCTCGATTTCAGAAGCAAGAAGCTCAAGATACTTGTGGCTACAGATATCCTCAGCCGGGGTATAGACATTGAGGACATTGACCTCGTCATCAACTTCGATGTACCACACGATGGCGAAGATTATATTCACCGCATAGGCCGCACGGCCCGCGCAGCTACCAAGGGCACTGCTTATACCTTCATCAGCGAAAAAGAAAAGTATAAATTCGACAGGATAGAAAAGCTGCTGGGGCATGCCGTCACTAAAGCACAGGTGCCAGAGCAGTTTGGTCCAACGCCCACTGCCGGCGAGTTCGTACAAAAACAAAAAAAGAAAAATAACAGGAAATTCAAAAGATAATGCTCCACGCATTCACCACAAGTAGAGACCCAATATCTTGCGTCTCTACTTGCGTTTGCAACTTTAAATATCTCTTTTGAACGAGCATGTCAATCCCATTAAAAATAATTTTCACAACATCAAAATTCTTCATCCGCAACACTTTGGTTTCGGCCACTTTGCCATAGCGCAAAAGCGGTAATATTTATCCGCTGCATTTTCAGCAATTTAACTTCGGTTATCCACACAAAAAAGTTTTATCATAGCGCACTTTTCGCTCTATCATATTCACGTGACGCTCTACCATGTAATCTTTAATTGCCCGTTTGAAATTTGCGATTCACCTTTGTGCCATGAGGAGAGAATTTTCGTACGATCAGAGAAAAGAATGGGCCAAAACGCTTTACACAAAGCTGGATAAAGGCATCAGTGAAATTGCGATAACGGTCGGAGCAGATGAAGTTATAGTGCGCTCATGGATACAGGAAGGGAGGTGGAACGACGTTAAGCGTTCACTCCTTATCTCAAAAGAAGCACAGCTGGAACGCTTCTACAGTGCCATAGAGCGCATCTATGCTAAATCGGTTGAATATCCCGATGGAGAACTGACTATAAAAGATATTGACCTTGTTACCAAATACACAGCGGCTATTAAAAACCTGGAATCCGAAACGGGCATTTCCTATATCGTCCAGGTGGCAGCGCTGTTCACCCGGTGGCTGCTTCATCGCGATGCAGTTCTTGCTCGCGAAGTCACAGCGCACTTCGATACATTTATTACAGATCTGGATGTTTCCAGGCCTAAGCCATTAATTTAATTATTTCACGTGCTAAATGGAGCTGCAGGCATCACGCACTGCAGGTGGGAATTTTATGACAGATAAACAGTGGTTTACCTATTGGCGGCAGCATGCCAAAATGATATTTGATACCACACAGGTAGATGTAAATGAAACTAAAGAAGAAAGTGAACAAAGAAAAGAAGAGCTGGAAGCTGACCCTGAGAAATGGTTTAAATACTATTTCCCCGGCTATGCTACTTCGCCTCCTGCTCATTTTCATCTTGCGGCAACCAAACGGGTACTTGCAAATCCTGAGTGGTACGAAGTAAGGATCTGGAGCCGCGAACTAGCCAAGAGCACACGCACTATGATGGAGGTATTCTACCTCACCCTCGTTGGCCATAGTGTTGATCCGCCGGCTGAGCGAAAACCGAGACGATATGTCTTGCTCATCAGCAACAGCCTCAACAATGCCTGCCGGTTGCTCACACCATACCGTATCAACTTTGAGTGTAACCAGCGTATTCACCAGGACTACGGGCCCCAGCAAAGCATTATTAAGTGGACAGAAACAGAATTCATAACTATCGGCGGAGTAGCTTTTCGTGCGCTGGGTGCGGGTCAGAGCCCACGCGGCACCCGCAATGAAGAAGCCCGGCCGGACATAATATTGTTTGATGATATAGACACGGATGCCGATTGCCTGAATCCCGAGATAATTGCAAAGAAGTGGAGATGGATAGAGGAAGCAGCGATCGGCACCCGTTCTGTGTCTGGCAGTACTACTATTATTTTTTGTGGCAACCGCATTGCTGCAGACTGCTGCATTGAACGTGCTACAAAGCTGGCCGATCATTCCGAAGTTATAAACATTCGCACTGCAGCAGGTAACTCTGCATGGCCGGAAAAGAATACTGAGGCCGATATTGAGCGTGTGCTTTCCCAGAAAAGCTATGCGGCCCAGCAGAAAGAATATTTCAATAATCCCATTACAGAAGGGTCGGTGTTTAAACACATGGCATACAAGCCCGTCCGGCATCTTAGCGAGTACGATATGATCGTATGCTACACCGACCCTTCTTATAAAACAACCAGCGACTACAAAGCCACAGTGCTCGTAGGCAAATGGCAAAATGAATACCACATTATCAAGTGCTTTCTCGCCCAGGGCACTACCGCACATATGATAGACTGGCACTACACCATCATGGATATTGTTGCCACCGTGGAACAGGCCTGTTGCTATTATTTCATGGAGCAGGTATTCATGCAGGATGTGCTGGTAAAAGAAGTTAATGATGCAGGCCTCAGAACCAAACGTCCAATACCGCTTAGCGGAGACACCCGCAAAAAGCCGGACAAATTCATGCGCATCGAAAGCCTGCTCGAGCCACTGCACCGCAATGGTCAGCTTTATCTGAACGAGCATGAGCGCAGCAACCCGCACATGGCACGCCTCGCAGAGCAGTTTACTGCTTTCGCACCGCGCTCCCGTGCCCACGACGATGGCCCCGATGCCGTTGAAGGCGCTATCTGGAAAATCAACGAGCTGCTGCTCAGAAAGACCGATGGTGCAATTGTAGTCTCAAAAAAACAGCCAAATAAAAACCGCTGGTAACAGATATCTCTTCAACCGGCTGTCATGCCGAAGTATGAGGCATCTATACTCGCGAAGAGCTGCGAAGCACAATCCCCGACAATGGTGAGCTTAGCTGAACCATCAAAGAGGGGATGCTCAGAAGAATTGCTAAGCCTGTTTTCTAGCTGAGATGGCAGCCTCGCACGTACCCTACACACTCCCCTCCTTTTTTCAAGGAGGGGATGCACAGAAGCATTGCGAAGCATGCTTCTGAGCTGGGGTGGTTACCTCGCTCATACGCACCGATGTAGCACAAGGTTTCACCAAAAACCAATAAATTTACACCGCAAAAGCTCCGGGCTATCGCGACTAAACCAAAAAACACAATGAAAAACATAATAATCACACTCCTCCTACTCACTATCACCTTCACCTCCCACGCCCAGGTCGACAAGTCAGATGCAAAAGAAGCAAAGACAGACCGTAAGCAGGATATAAGAGAAAATGCTGCCGAACACAAACAGCTCTCAAAGCAAAAGGTCGACTACAATCTCTTTCGCCGGCAGATGCTCGCACTTAAGGAATATGGCGATGAGCGCAAAAAAATACCGGCCCTCCAGAAAGCAAGCAAAATGACCGTAAAGATCGTTGTCTATGTCGACTCGCTCGATGGCAGCGATGACAACAGCAAAACACTGACGGGTTACATCGCAGAAAACGTAGGCGATAATTCCACCAACATTTACGAGATCACCTACGATCGTGCACAGAAAAAGATCACCGCTGTCAAGCCCACGGGCGAAACATCGGATATTGAACAGGACGAGAACGCTGACGCTAAAAAGCCGGCGGCCAAAAAGCCGGGAGCCAAAAAAGCAAAAGGCGACGACGATGACGACGACGGTGATGATGAACCAGCGTCCTCGAAGAAAAAGAAAGACGTTGATCCCGACGACAAATAACACGGCTGGTCTTCACACAAGGGTACTCCGCACAATCGTACTCCATCTCACGCCAGCATAGCACACGCCCTTCCTTTTGTCAAGGAAGCAATGCTCAACAGCACAGCAAAGCCTGCTGTTGAGCTGGGTGGTTATCTCACGCCTGCGCCACCCATCACCGAACAACTCAATCAATAAACAAATCAACCAATCAACCACCATGCCTATCATCACCCCGGCTGATCTCAGCACCAACATTTATCCGGAGATCATCACAGAGATCACACGCACAGATACTACCATTACGTACCGCGCTATTGATGCAGCCATACACGAAACCAAAATGTACCTCGCACGATTTGATCTGGCGCAACTCTTCGGAACAAATACCTTGCAACCCGCCGTACATGATGAATACCTTAGGAGCTTGGTTAAAGACATTGCCTGTTGGCACTTACTGCGCTTATCTAATGTCGGTGTAGACTACACAGTCTATCGAACCGCCTACCAGGACGCACTTACCACCTTAAAAAACATTATGGCCGGGCAGGCCCAGCCCCAGGGATGGCCTTATGCTGATACGGCTACAGAAGATATACCCGATGGGGACACCATTTCCTGGAGCAGCAATCCTAAGCGCAACAATTACTATTAAATTTAGACAATGCTGATCGGAGGGAAGGCACCAGGATAGCGCATAGTTTTTGACGACTCGGGCACCTTGTAATAGGCATTATGCGGGTTTTTAAATCTCTTCCGCTTTGGCGCCGGGTCTATAAATACCTTGTCATTGAATTTGATGTATATAAACACCAGAACACACAGTCCGGAATATATAAGTATCGCCGTATAGCTGGTCGATTTCTTAGCATCTTTAGTCAGTGTCTTTTTCGGCGGGGTAGACCTGTATATCAGGTACGTCATCAGTGCAGCCGTAAAAAAAATATAGGGAAACGAAAATAACTTATGCACAATAGAAGTCGGCATCCATCCTTCCAGCAATATCCCCAGGCCAAAGATCATTACCATATTTAGTAGCGATACGTAGGCAATGGCTATAACAAGAGAAAATAACTTGAACCGTGTTATGTTGTATACAAAGCGATAAACGGAGGTTATTAGACTTCTCATTGGTCCGTGAATTGGTGTTTTATAGTTGTGATACCTCTGGAATTAAAGACCTAAAGTTAAAGCATCATTACCAATATATCTTAGTGTTGCTTGCTTAAAAATGACTGACTTGCTTTTCGCCGGTTGTTCTTTGGGTATAATGACATAATTACCTGTGTAGAATACTGCTGCAATGAATATGCTTAGTAATCGGCAGAGTAAAGATAGAAGTACTTAATGTATATGAAGAGGATCACTGCGGCTATCGTAAACACGATTAGCGGCGCATACATTACCCCTGTTTCTTTATCCCTCGATAGGTTTTGAAGCGGCAACATGATCACAAAATTAAAAATGAACATTGCTGCTGCCACACCTATTATATAAGGAAATGCGAAGAGTATGTGTACATAAGAAGTAGGCATCCAGCCCTCTGCCAGTATACCCAATCCGTAAATGAGCAGCAGGTTTATTACTGTAAAATAGATGAGTGAGGAAAAGAGAGCAATGACTTTATTCTGGGTAAACTTGAATACGATCTTATACAGGTCGGCTATTAACCTTCTCATCTTCTGAACAACTGATTTAAAAAGCACAAGATAGAGTTTTTTCACTATCACAACACATTACGCAATAGCAAAAAATATTTTTTATGGTAAGGACACACAAAACCGGTCATGGTCCGGAACCGGTAATAATAAACGAGCTCAATATCCGTTCAGTCGATCGGGGGCGCAAAGACATTCTTTCCTGGCGTAGCGCACTCTCTGGTGCGGAGTCGGTATATTTCCCCAATCGCTCCCGTCTCTACGATCTGTTTGAAGATGTCGTTCTCGATGGTCACTTGTCTGGTATTATCGCTAAGCGCATCGATGCAGTACTCAATAAAGATCTGATCTTTCAGTGCAGCGGAAAAAGATGCAGCGCCATGGATGAACTTATCCATTCGCTGTCTTTCAGGCAGGTTATGCGCACCATTATGGAAACGCAGTTATGGGGCATCTCAGGCATCGAGTTCATACCTGGTCAGCAACTGTCCTGCCAGCTTATACCACGCAAGCATATAAAACCGGAATCCGGCATCATCGCCTATGAGCAAACAGGTGCCGATGGCATCGCCTATGAGCCGATCGATAATGTCTGGATCATTGGCGACCCCAAAGATCTCGGCCTTCTGCTGAAGTGCGCCCCCTATAGTCTCTATAAGCGCGGCGGCCTGTCAGACTGGGCGCAATACATAGAGCTGTTTGGCCAGCCGGTTCGCGTTATCAAGTACGATTCATATGACGAACAAACAAAGCTGGAGCTGAAAAAAATACTGGATGAAAGCGGCAGTTCTCTCTCTATGATGATTCCCCGCCAGGCCGACTTTGAGCTTAAAGATGGTAAGCAAACCAACTGCGACGGCAACCTCCAGCTATCATTTATCAAGGCACTCAACGAAGAGATGTCTATCACCATTCTGGGCAATACCGAGACCACAACCAGCAGCTACAGCACCGGGTACGCACAGAGCAAGGTGCACCTGGAGCAGCAATACGAGATCACCCGCAGCGATCTTGTGTACACCGCAGCCATGCTCAACAGCCCAAAATTCCTTTCTATACTGCGTGCTTATGGTTACCCTGTCAGTGGTGGTCTCTTTGTCTTCTCAAAAGATATGGACATCGACTACCTCAAAACAAGGCTCGCTATTGATAAAGAAGTCTCCCAAATGGTCCCGATCAGCGACGACTATTGGTACAATACCTATGGTATACCTCGATAGGCTATTTTCTAAAACATTTTTTGAATCACCCAACTGATGTATGAATATATTGTCATATTTTCATATCCCGTCTCTAACAATACAATGACCCTATGAAACCAATACTCATTTCCATTCTCACATTGATACTTGCAACATCACTGCATGCACAGCAATATCAAATCGGTCTCAATAGCGAAGCAGTTTTCAGCAGGGACCTACTAGTCTTAGAAGATTACCATAGCAATCAACACATGTTTATTGCAAATACACTTAGCGGCCAGTATGATAATCATCATTGGCAGTACGGTTTCAGCGCAGGCTATAGGACCGGTTCTGTTTCGGCTTCATTTTTTACTCCGAGTTTGATCTGTACTTACTCCACTTCTCCAAAGCCACCGACTTTAGTTACAGTACACGGTTCATTAACAGAAATTCCACTTAGACTGTTTGCCAATCGGAAGGTTACCTTCAAACGCATGGAGCTATACTTTGGGCCATTTCTTGGATATAGTACTGCTAGCGATAAGTACGATGTTGTGGAATCCGGGGTACATAACGTACAGATTTATCACCACAATTGGCTTGTTGGCGGCATACAGACTGGTGGCACGTACTTCGTTAAAAAGCATTTCGGTATAAATGCAGGCATTACTACAGAATATAATATGTTTTTTCCAATATAAATTATACCCGTCATTGCTACACTATTACACTAGGCCTTCGTTATAAACTCTGATGGGCAACTCATATACGTACAGTACAGTCCAACAATAAATCCCCCTTTGGATTGAGTGGATTGTAGTCCTTAAACACCACATTTTATGGACTCTGCGCAAACTTTTTTTTAAATAGAAAACGTGGATGGGTAATACCTCCAGGCGGGGTCGGGGGGTGGTTAGCTCGTACCGACTCACAAAAATCCAAATTCCCGATTACCAACTCCTAATCCCCAAACTATGAATTCCCCTTTCGCAAACATCTTCCTTGCGCTACAGCAGCACATTCAGGCGCAGATCCCCGCTATCACCTATATCGATCAGGATCTCGGCCAGCTCAAACCAGGCATTCGCCCACCCGTAGCCTGGCCATGTATGCTCATCGATTTCGAAGAGTTCGATTTTGAAAACATGGGCGATAATGTACAGACAGCAAAAGGCACGGTAGTGCTGCGACTAGGTTTCGCGCCATACAGCAATACCGGTAGCAACACACCATCTCCATATCTCGAACAAGCACTCGGTTTTTACGATATAGAATGGGCAGTACACCGGGTCAGTCAGGGCTGGTCACCGGGCGATGACTATGGCCATCTCATCCGCACAAGTGTCACTACTCAAAAACGGCCCGACAACTATCGTGTCCGTGAGCTGCGCTACAGCCTCGCCTTCCAGGACTACAGCACCAAACCCGGCATACAATATGTACCCGCATCTATAATACTATCCCCTCAGCTGCAGTTCCCTGCCTAGCAAATAGCTATCCACCCACCACATATTTTTACTGCCACAGCCTCGCATACTTACCACCCACAACTTATCACTCACCACTTTATACTAAACCGATCAATTTTATCAAAAAGCCTAATCGTGGGTGTCATGGTGGGTAAACAATTAGCTGCGCCGAGGACTTTCACCATGACAGTGCTCGCTTTCTTGCCTGCGTAGTGGGCATCTTTACTCGCGCTTTACGCAACACTTCCCCTCTTGAGAGGGGTTAGGGGTGTGTTTTCTTCACACAATTGAGTATCATCCGCTTACACTACTTATCATTGGCAGCCCCACCAAACCATGACCTGCTCAGGTGTTGTACTTGGCTTAAATAGAATCTCAATTGCGTTTTATTATTATAACCTACGACTAACTTCACCATTTGAAATTCGGCCATTTGTTCTGACTTGCCTAGCAACTAGCTATCCACCCAGCACATATTTTTACTGCCACAGCCACGCACACTCAAGACTTATCACTCGCATACTTACGACTCACGACTTATGACTTACGACTAACATCACCATTTCAGATGCGGCCATCTGTTCTGAAAAAAATGCACCACCGGCGACTTTTCTTTTAAGAATTGCAGTTGCTCTGAGTTATCACGCACTATAAACGAAATCGTCGTTGGGGAAAGGAAAAATTCGGTAACCATTTGTCGGAGTATATCCTCAAAACACTTGTTTTTTATAGCCGCATAGTAGTAATATCTGGCTACAAGGCACTCATTCCGTCTGTCCACCAGGCTGTTATTGCGTCCTTTACGCTTCTCCTTAGTAATGCCGATATCCTTTATTATTTCTTTAAATACCTTGTGTCCGCGCATAGATGATAGAGTTTTCACTACAAAGGTAAATACACCCACAATAGCCATCAGTAAAAAACACCAACACAACAATGTGGATAAATCGGTCAGAATGCTTTACCAGCTTACATTTCAGTCATCAAAATGTAGTGTGGATATTTTCTCTTCATTTCGGTATGCAGATTAGTACTTTTGTAGTCCATCCAGGCTCCTTTTCATCATCACATCCGTCTGGTGGTCTGTGCCTAATACAAATGGGTGAGCACCAAATATTTTAAATCCATACCGCTCATAAAATTTTATTGCACCATCGTTACGCTCCCACACACCCAGCCATATCGTATCATGCTGCTTGGCAGTCGCATAAGCCAGGCAGTAGTCCATTAGTGCGCTTCCCGTTCTTTTGCCCTGGTGTTGCTGCCGCACGTATAGTCGCTCCAGTTCTATTGGGTTCTGCGCATCAAGTCCCTCTGGCCTCTCCTTGGTTCGCAGCTTGGCATACCCTACTACGGTATTTCCATCCTGTGCAAATAAAAACAGGTTTTCAGTATCTGCCAGCTCGGCTGCAAGTTTCGCTTCGTTCATTTCAGCGGCCAGGTACAGGTCCATGTCTTCCGGCTTATTCAGCGGCGCAAATTTGTCACAAAATGTCGTCACGCTTAGTTCGGTTAACAGGGTTGCATCTTTAGTGCCTGCATGCGTTATCATCAGTTTATCCGGGCTCATACTGCAAATGTATTGCGGATGATAGTGACAGGCGAAACATTTCCATATTAGTTAACGATCTATTAAAAGCAGATCATCAAAATCCATTTCGTACTACCTTTCGTTATTATTACCGTTATGCGTAACTTCAAATTGATTTCTTTATTCTGCTTCACGCTCCTTTTCGCGCGCTGCACTAATGCTCAAAACTCAAAAGCCATGACCGAACATAGTAACAATCCATATTATTCCCGCACCGATACCACACCATTGCATGTCAGCGATGCCGAATGGAAAAAAGTATTATCTCCTGAGGTATATAAAATAGCCCGGGAAAAAGGGACCGAGTACGCCTTTACCGGCAAGTATTATAAGGCAGACACCAAAGGCATGTACTATTGTGCGGCCTGTGGCAATGCGCTCTTCAAGTCAGATGCCAAGTTTGCGAGCAGTTGCGGTTGGCCCAGTTTCTATGAGTCTATTAGGCCCACAAGTGTCAGGTACGTGTCCGACAATAGTCATGGTATGCGCCGCACTGAGGTATTATGCGGCCGTTGCGAAGCACACCTGGGTCACATCTTCGATGACGGCCCGCCACCCACAGGCCAGCGCTTTTGTATGAATTCCGCCGTCCTCGATTTCGAGCCCGACCAAAAATAAAAAAACCGGCATCTGTAAAGATGCCGGTTTCAAAATTTTACTAGTTACTACCACTATACACGCTGACTTACGACTAACCTAGATGTCGATCTTCGCATACTTCGCATGCTTTTCTATAAAGTCACGGCGAGGTGGCACTTCGTCACCCATCAGCATCGCAAATATTTCGTTTGCGTAAGTATCGCTCTCTATGGTTACACTTTTTAATGTGCGTGTATCCGGGTTCATGGTAGTATCCCACAGTTGTTCTGAGTTCATTTCTCCAAGACCCTTGTAGCGTTGTATATTCACTGAGTCCTCTTTGCCATTTCCAAGCTTTGCTACAGCAGCCAGGCGGGTATCTTCATCCCATGCGTATACCTGTTCCTTACCTCTCTTTACCAGGTACAGCGGCGGTTGCGCCAGGTACACATAGCCCTGCAGCACCAGTTCCTTCATATACCGGTAGAAGAAGGTGAGTATCAGGGTCGCAATGTGCGAACCGTCCACATCCGCATCCGTCATTATAATGATCTTGTGATAACGAAGCTTGGTTAGGTTTAGCGCCTTGGGGTCTTCCGGAGTACCCACACTTACACCCAGGGCCGTAAACATATTTTTTATTTCCTCGTTCTCATAAATCTTGTATTCCTGTGCCTTTTCTACGTTCAGTATCTTACCCCTCAGTGGCAATATGGCCTGGTAGCTACGGTCGCGGCCCTGCTTGGCAGTACCACCGGCCGAGTCCCCTTCCACTAGGTAAAGCTCACATTTTTCCGGGTCCCTTTCAGAGCAGTCAGCAAGTTTGCCAGGCATACCACCTCCGGTCAGCACACTTTTGCGCTGCACCATCTCGCGGGCCTTGCGTGCCGCAGCACGTGCCTGTGCTGCCAGGATCACTTTATCAATGATCATTTTCGCATCCTTCGGATGTTCTTCAAGGAAGGCATCCAGCACACGGCTCACACATACATCTACCACGCCCATTACATCATTGTTGCCCAGCTTGGTTTTTGTCTGTCCTTCAAACTGTGGCTCGGGTACCTTTACTGATATAATAGCGCTCAGTCCCTCGCGGAAGTCATCACCGGTGATCTCTACTTTAGCTTTTTCAAACAGCTTGTTCTTATCACCATAAGATTTGAACACACGGGTTATAGCACGGCGGAAACCGGCTACGTGGGTACCGCCTTCTATCGTGTTTATGTTATTTACATAGGAGAAGATGCTCTCGCTGTAAGAAGAGTTGTAAGAGAGCGCCACGTCTACGGCTACATTGGTTTCCTTATCGTGTGCTTCTACAAATATTGGTGTTGACAGTAGTGGTGAGCGCTTTGCCTTTTCATCAAGCATCTGTACAAACTCTACAATACCGCCTTCGCTGTAGTAAGTTTCGGTTGGCATCTGGCCCTCCTCAGTCATTTCGCGGGCATCGGTCATTACTATGCGTATGCCCTTGTTCAGGTAGCTCAGCTCACGCAGGCGGCCGGCAAGTATCTCGCGGTTGTACACGGTATCCTTGAAGATAGTACCATCAGGATGAAAATGTACGAGCGTGCCAGTGTGGGTTGATGTACCACCTGTTTCCCGAACCGGGTATTGGGGTACACCCATTTTGTATTCCTGTTCAAATATTTTGCCTTCGCGATAAACGGTAACATGCAGCAATGAGCTTAGTGCATTCACACAACTTACTCCCACACCATGCAGTCCACCAGACACCTTATAGCTATCCTTATCAAACTTGCCACCGGCATGGAGCATGGTCATTACCATCTCCAGCGCCGATTTACCTTCTTTCACATTGATACCTGTAGGTATACCGCGGCCATCATCAAGTACGCTGATAGAGTTATCCTCATGAATGGTTACAGTTATGTTCTTACAAAAGCCGGCCAGTGCTTCATCTATGGAGTTGTCCACCACTTCATACACCAGGTGGTGCAGTCCCTTCACACCTACATCCCCAATGTACATCGAGGGTCGCTTACGCACGGCTTCAAGTCCTTCTAACACTTGTATACTGTCCGCCCCATAATCTGCGGGTATCGTCAGCACTTCGTTTTCAGTATTCATTTTTTATAAGAAAATATTTCGTGGTCAGTAGCCAAAAAGTGAGTTCGCAAACCACCATTGATCTGCTTGTTTAGGAGTGCGGCACTTGTTGATTGACCTTGTTAAAATGCAGTAAGAAAATCAGTTATTTGACCCGTTTTCTAACCTCACAAAGATAGCCAAAATATAACTTTTAAACAAGTCACATACTTCTAAAAAATGCTTAAAAAGCGTTGAAAATGGTGAATTGTGGATAAATAGGGGTTAAATATATTTTTCCTGTAAAATCAGGTTATATAACGCAGCATCTTATTCGTGATCAGCAGAAATATTTGCGTAACCGAACGGTTTCTTATAATTTTGTAACTGATTGGTTACAATTAGGAAAAATAGTACATGAGAAGAGATGTTTTTCAGGCGATAGCAGACCCTAACCGGAGGGCAATTATTGAGCTTCTTGGGCACAGTCAGCTCACCCCAAATGCCGTTGCCGCACATTTCGATGTCAGCCGGCCGGCTATTTCAAAGCATATTAAGATACTGGCTGAGTGCGGTTTGGTTATTGTGACACAGCGAGGAAGGGAACGGTACTATGAAGCCAATTATAAAGCATTGGGGGAAGTATCAAAATGGGTTGACCAGTACAGGAATTTCTGGGAGAACAAGCTTGACGCGCTTGGCAATTTTCTTGCGTCAGAAGCAAAAGTGCATAAATCCAAACCACATAAAAACAAACAAAAATGAGCACAGAACCATTTGTAATTGAAAGGACCTACAATGCGCCCGTATCTGCTGTATGGGCTGCCATCTCCCAAAAAGAGAAAATGAAGCAATGGTATTTCGACCTTGCAGAATTCACGGCCGCAGTCCGCTTCGAATTCCGGTTCACCGGCGGAAGCGAAGACAGGCAATTCGTGCACATCTGCACCGTAACAAGGGTTGAAGAAAATAAAGTGCTGGCATACACATGGCGATACGATGGATACCCCGGGATATCCGAAGTCATTTTTGAGCTGTTCGATGAAGGCGATAACACCAGGGTACGGCTGACCCACACAGGTTTAGAAAGCTTCCCGGTAACGCCATTTAAAGATTTTGCAAAAGAGAATTTCGCGGCAGGCTGGACACACATTATCGGCACTTCTTTGAAAGAGTACCTCGGGCAGTAAAACTTAATTTTTACCGATATTTAAACCAATAATCAACAGGAGGATCGAAGCCACCAAGCTACATTGTTGGGAGAAATAAGGATAATGCTATCCGGTTTTATGGGGGCTTAGGCAGCAGGCAGTTCAATAAAGAAGCTGCTTCCTTTTCCAGGCTCGCTTTCCGGCCATATCCGGCCGTTGTGCGCCTGCACTATCTGCTTGCAGATAGACAGGCCCAGGCCGAATGATGGCTCGCCTGCAGTGCCTTCCCTTTTAGCTGTTGTGAACGTATTAAAGATCAGCGGCAGCAGTTTGTCAGGAATTCCTATGCCCGGGTCTTTAACTTCGATCAGGATATGCCCATTCTCATTTTTAGCGGATATAGTGATAGCAGAATTTGCCGGGCTGAATTTGATGGCATTGCTCATTAAGTTGCCCAGTACACGCTTCATTTTTTCCTTGTTCACATTAGCGTAAAGGGGCCCATTGGGCAACGATATACTGATCGTCTGCTGCTTATCATTTGCTTTGAACCTTAAGGAGCTTACCGACTCGTTTATGAGCTCGTTTATATCACCACGCTCTTTCTTTATCACCGTTCCCAGTTCCGTATCACCGCTGAATTCAAGCAACTCGCCGATGAGTATCATCGCGCTTTTCGATGCGCTCAGCACCATGTCCAATGGCTCTTTGATAGCGTCATCCATAGCTTCCTGTTGTATCATTGTACCGGCCATGGTTATTACACTTATTGGGTTTCTGAGGTCATGCGCTACAATATGCAATATGTTGTCCATGTCATGGTTGCTTTGCCTCAGCTTGTCTGTTGTAAGCTCCAGTTGTTTTTTCTGCTCTCTTATGCGTGTGTTGAGCAATGTCAGTTTCTGTATATTTCGTTTACTCCTGTTGTAGTTGATATATCCCAAAACGATGATCGCAGCAAGCAGAACAGCCAGGCCTAAAGCTACACCAAGGTATAGGTAGTGCATCTGGTTTTGCTTTTGCAGCATAGTTATATCAAAGGATTGCTGATTATCCTTCAATTCCTTGTTTACATCATTCTGCAGTTGGTCCTTTTCCTTCTCCCACAAAGAGTCGCGCTGCAGGGCAAATTCGCGGTAGTACTTAAACGCCTGGTCCGTATTTCCGGTTTTGTCGTAGTACTGGTACATAAGTTCCTTCCAATCGGTAACGGCGCCCAGGCTATGCGAAATGGTGTCCATTTCCGCCCGCAGATCGGTCAGTGTGCTGTAAAGCGCCGTTAAGTCATTTTTCTTAAGATAGGCTTTCGCAAGTTTTATATGGGTGAGCACTGCATCCTGGTTGTCATAATGCGGCTGTATATTGATATTGTAGCTTTTTCGTAGTAATGAAATGGCCGAATCCACGTCACCGTTTGCTAACAGCACACCACCCTTATTACCATACACCACAGCCTGCGCGCGCCGGGTAAGCGGCACACTCACGGCTTTGAAATTCTGGGAAATGAACGCAATTGTAGAATCGTAGTAGAACAAAGCGCTATCGGGCTTGTTCATATGCTCATAACAGAGCGCTATATCGTCCAGAATTTCCTGCAGAGACACGTACGTCTGGTTATTACAGTAGCTACGATATTTAAAAGTTGACTTAAAGAAGTCTGCTGCTTCGCGATATTTTTTTTGCTTGTAAGATATCATGGCAAGGCCATAATAGTAGACCTCGCGTGAGCAGGAATCAGAAGATGCTTCTCCAGCCTGGCGGGCCATAAAAAAGTAGTTGTACGACTGGCTGAAGTGGTTTGTGGCAAATAATAACCTGGCTTTTGCAACCAGGGCATTTACATATCCGGATTCTATCTCTTTCTGATACCTGTTGCGCTCTATGATCTCCAGGGAGCTATCGGCATAGAGCAGGCCGGTATCGTATATGCCGGAGAGGTAGTAATCCATGCTTTTAGATGAATAAACTAAGGATAGGCATAGTGGTGTGGTCACCCTGTTTTTTGCATAAAAAGAGTCAATGTTCCGGATAATGCCTTTACCGTCTGCTACTTCACCCCTCGTATATAGCTGATACTGCCCCTCAAAAAACGTTTTACAGCGCAAATCGCCACGCGACAGGCCAGGCTCTCTTTTACATGCGGCCATTAGTAAAACAATGGCAACAGCAAGCAAGATTGGTATTAAAAATAAAATATTTCTGTTATAAAACTTCATGTTTAGTGCAATGACTATCAGAGCCAAATGTACGTCGGCATAATAACGAATTCATAAAATTAAAAACCAGCACCAATGCCTATCTCACCAAACTCGGCAATTATCTTATGTGTTTTTAGCAAGGCAGAGACAAAAAGTTCTTTAATGGGCCCGTGCTCCTTTTGCACCAGGTAGAAGTTGCCACCAATTTTCTCATAGTAGGCATCTTGCTTCAGGTAGGCCTGGTGGGTGTACACACCCAGCTGAAAAACTACCCCCAGCCGGCCCAGCAAAAATTCATTACCTATGAAAACTGCGCTTTTGTAAGAGTTTTGTTGTTCGGAGCCCGGATCTATTTCATTGTTACGTAAAAAAGCATAGACATCGGTATGGTATGAGTAATCCATACCTGCAAACATCTTATTCTTGCTAAGCCAGCGCCTGCTCACATAGCCGGTAGCTATGTATACCGGGTACAGCGGACCCGCTGGCGCTTCGCTTGATACCAGCGACATAGTAAGCCGCCCCTGCACCAGCCACCTGTTCTTAAGCGAGGGTAATTTGCGCTCAATATGAGGCGGACGTGATGTAACCGGGAAGTACCGGATACCTATATGAGCACCATAAGTGTTAACGCCGAGGTTCGGCTTGTGGTAAGAGGCATCGGAAATATGGTTAAAATTGGCTCCCAGCTGTATATCCCAGTGGCGGTTGGCGTGAAAACGCAGATCGGTGGCCAGCGAAAAAAAGTCGTTGATATGGCTTCCGATGGCCACATTCAGCGTATCAACCGGGTCAACGCGGCTATAACGACGCGATACATACCCGATACCATCCCCTATCCTTAGCGTCCATTCTACCCATTTCCCTTTTATAAGGGGCAGTTCGATGTTAGGATAAACGCCAATGCACCGGCCGTAAATAGAATCTATACCGTAGTTCAGATAGGTAATACCAATACCTACCGTCGGGTATCTTCGCCTTTGCTCCCATGCTTTTTTACCATAGGTATGCAGCATCAGGTTCACATCAAGCCCGGTTGAGCGCTGCGGCAGCGGCACCGTAAACTTGGCTTCATGCTTGTACACCTTTTCTGCAAGTATATTCGCCTCTATACCGAAGCCGGACCATGGCGCAACACCAGTAACACTTTCCTGCGCCTGGCACCAGTGTGGCAGGAACAATAGCAGATAGCCTGCAAGTAAAATTTTATTTATTGGCCGAATAAGTAAGAATAACTTAGAATAACTACCAGTCATAATGTCTGAAACAAATATACTTACTAAAGGGGAAACTCCATTATTAACAGGGTTATGAGGTGGTTTTATGTACCTTTGCGGCAATGCGCCGTCTTGCTGCTATACTTTTAAGATCTTTCCTGCAAGGGCTACTGCTGTTAAGCCCCATCGCAATCACCGCTTATATCCTCTATTCCGCGTTTAATGGTCTGGACAACCTTGTGCCTTTTGTGCATGAATATGGCCGTGGCCTGGGTGTGGTTACAATAGCGGTACTGGTAACATCGGTTGGTTATTTAGGTACCCGCTTCTTTGTAGGCAAGTGGCTGTTTGATGCTTTTGAGTACGTACTTGAGCATACACCCGGCGTAAAACATATCTTTTCATCTGTACGTGATGTAATAGGATCGTTCGTAGGTGATAAGAAAAGATTTAATAAGCCCGTATGGGTGTGCATGAATGTGAACCCTGAGGTGTGGCGTATAGGATTTATGACACAAAAAGACATGTCGGGTTTTGGCATGGAAGGCAAGGTTGCGGTATATTTGCCGCATGCATACGCGATATCAGGTTGGGTAATAGTTACAGACAGTAAAAATATAAAGCCGCTAAAGGAAATGACTTCCGGAGAAGCTATGAAATTTGCGGTTAGTGGTGGTATAACAACGGTAGAAGAAAATGCAAATAAAGATCAACTTTAATGCCGGGCCGGCAGCTTTGCCGCCCGAGGTGCTACATGAGGCGGCAAAAGCCGTCAACAAGTATAAGAAAACAGGGCTTTCCATTCTGGAACTGCCACACAGGGGCAAAGAATTTGCGGAGATCATAGCGGAAAGTAAACAGCTCGTAAGGGAATTGTGTGGACTTGATGACAACTATGAGATATTGTGGCTGCATGGCGGCGGCAGGCAGCAGTTCTTCATGATTCCCATGAACTTTCTGCCCGAGAACGGCTCGGCAGGGTATATAGACAGCGGACGGTGGTCTGAAGAGGCGCTTGAATATGCGGCCCACTACGGAGACGTACAAGTGCTGGCCTCATCAAAAAAAGACAACTACAGGCATCTGCCAACCTGGCCCGCAAAAATCCCAAAAAATTTAGCCTACGTGCACTTTACCACCAATAATACCATTTATGGTACACAGTGGAAAGACGTGCCGGAATCGAAGGGAGTGCCGCTGATCGCCGATATGAGCAGCGACATCTTCAGCAGGGAACATGACTATACTAAATACTCCATGTTTTACGCTGCGGTACAAAAGAACCTGGGTACACCCGGCATAGCACTTACTGCTATACGCAAGGATTTACTGAAGAAGGTAGCACGCTCATTGCCGCCCATGCTCAGCTATCCCGCACAGGTGAAAGAAGATTCTATACTGAATACAGCAAATGTGTTTGGTATCTATGTATCTCTGCTCATGCTGCGGTGGATAAAAGCAAAGGGCATTGCAACAATAGAAAAGGATAACAACCAAAAAGCACAATTGCTGTATAGTGCCCTGGACCAAAGCAGCGTCTTTACGCCCTACGTAACAGAAAAGGCGGACAGGAGCATGACCAATGTATGCTTTACGGCAAAGAATGCAGAAAGTGAAAAGGCTTTCCTGGCATTGTGTGAAGAGAATGATATTGTAGGTATAAGCGGCCATAGGTCTGCAGGGGGGTTCAGGGTATCGCTGTACAATGCGGTAGACCTGGAATCGGTACGGCACCTGGTGCGGTTAATGCAGGAATTTGAAAGTAAAGAACGATAAATATAGCCCACAGTATGGGTGAACTTATTTTATTATCGTTCGTAAGTAATAATTTCGCAGATAGTTAATAATCCTAAATGCCCCGCATGGGGTCAACAATCTATGGCAAAGATCACTCCTTTTAAAGGCCTGAGGCCGGTGAAGCAACTGGCAGCCGAAGTAGCTACACTTCCCTATGACGTGGTAAGCGTAGCCGAGGCGCGGGAATTTAAAAAGTTTCCGTACAACTTCTACCATGTAACCCGCTCAGAGATAGACCTGGCCGACAACGTAGACGTGCATAGCCAGCTGGTATATGACAAAGCCAAGGAGAACCTGGATGCCATGGTACAGGAAAAAGTAATGGTTCAGGACTCAGACCCCTACTACTATATATACGAACTTGTGATGAATGGCCGGTCTCAGACAGGGCTGGTATGCGGCTCATCTATAGACGACTATAATAACGGCATTGTAAAGAAGCACGAATTTACCCGCCCGGAGAAAGAACTGGACCGTATAAACCATATAGTTACTACGGGCGCACAAACGGGAATTGTGTTCCTCGCTTATAACGATTGTGATAGTGTACAGCAGATAATAGAAGAGTGGAAAAACACGCATGAGCCGGAGTACGACTTTACTGCACCGGATGGCGTGCGCCACATCTTTTGGGTGATGAATGAATATGCAAAAGTAGCGTCAATTACACACGATTTTTCACACAGTGTACCCTGTACATATATTGCAGATGGGCACCACCGTGCAGCCTCTGCTGCAAAGGTGTGCAAGGAGCGCCGCGATAACGGCTATTCCGTGATCGGTGACGAATCATTTAATTACTTTATTACCTGTATCTTCCCGGCAAGCCAGCTGGAAATAATGGACTACAACCGCGTAGCAAAAGACCTTAACGGTAGGACTCCGGAAGAATTTCTGAAAGAACTGGAGCACGATTTTGAAGTATCTCTGCCCAGTGATGAACCATATAAGCCCTATCATGCGCATGACTTTGGCATGTACCTTAATGGCAGGTGGTATGAACTGGAAGCAAAGCCAGGTAGCTATACCAGTGACGCTATAGGCGTGCTTGATGTAACTATACTGCAACAAAATGTGCTGGACAAACTGCTGGGTATTAAAGACCCACGAGTAGATAAACGCATAGACTTTGTAGGCGGAATACGGGGTATGGAAGCCCTGCAGAAGAAAGTAGACAGCAAGGAAGCCGCAGTAGCCTTCTCCCTCTACCCAGTTACCATACAGCAATTATTTGATATTGCGGACAGCGGAAATGTGATGCCGCCGAAGAGCACATGGTTCGAGCCAAAGCTGAGAGACGGGCTGGTAGTGTATATGATATAAGGCACAAGTTAAAAGTCAAAACCTAAAGCAGCTATTTTAAAGATAGTGTCTTAATAAATCGCGATCGTTGATACAACACTTAACTTTTTGATTTTCACTTTTGCCTTTTAACTTAGCTATGGAGTACAGAAGAATGGGGAAAACTGGGCTGCAACTGAGCTTGCTGTCTTATGGTTCATGGGTTACCTTTTACAAACAGGTAGATGAAAATGCCTGTGACAAACTTATCACTACAGCTTACGATAACGGTATCAACTTCTTCGACAACGCAGAAGGATATGAAAATGGCCGTTCGGAAACGCTAATGGGCAAAGTGCTCAGTAAGAAAGGATGGGACAGAAGCTCTTATTGCCTCTCCAGCAAGGTTTTCTTTGGCATTTTCGGGAAAGAAAACAGGCCTAACCAGACGGGACTAAGCCGCAAACACATTACAGAAGCCTGCCATGGCGCCCTTAAAAGACTAAAGACCGAATACCTTGACATTTACTACTGCCATCGGCCTGATCCCAATACCCCAATGGAGGAGATAGTGCGGACGATGAATATATTGCTGCAGCAAGGCAAAATCTTCTACTGGGGTACCAGCGAATGGAGCGCAGCCGAAATTACTGAAGCCCACCAGGTAGCCAATGCGCTAAACCTTATTGGGCCTGATGTGGAACAACCGCAATACAACCTGTTTGAGCGCCGGAAAATGGAACACGACTACCTTGACCTCTTCAAACATGCAGGTATGGGCACAACCACTTGGAGCCCGCTTGCATCAGGATTGCTGACAGGAAAGTATAATAAAGGAATACCCGAAGGCTCACGCCTGGCTATAGAGACCTACGCATGGCTCAGGGACAGAACAATGCAGCAGGAAAAAATAGAAAAGGTAAAAAAACTGCAAACCCTTGCAGCAGATATGGGCACATCGGTAGCCACCTTATCCATAGCCTGGTGTATCCGCAATCCCAATGTAACATCTGCCATACTTGGCGCCACTAAGGAGGCCCAACTGCTGGAAAACCTTGGCGCACTGGAGCTATACAAATTACTAACGCCGGAGAAAATGAGTGAAATAGAAGGGATAATGGCTTAACCTTGCTTCAGTTTTTTTCAAGCAACCGGATCTTTGCCAATGCCCCGGCTACACTTATTACGTACCGGCCTGTCGTTTCCTGCTTCGTAAGCGACCTGATACCAATAAACCCAATGTCCCCATTCCTGCTGAGCATTACCATAGAGGGGCACGCCATTCCATAGCTAAGCTTCCTGAATTCCTCTTGCGACGTGGTAGCTATTGGAAACCTCAGCGAATGTTTGGTAACAAATGCTTTCAAACCGGTTGTATCATCAAAGGTCAGGGCTACAAAGTTGCATTGAGGGTCATTTTTTAAACTATCATATAGCGCGTTTACTTCCTCAAACTCCTCCCTGCAGCCGCTGCACCCTTCAAACCAGAAGCTGATGAAGGTGACTTTATCCCTACAAACCTCATTTGTAAGGCGCTTCCCATCGAGCGTGGTGAGATCATATGCCGGATAGTGCTTTCCTTTGTAGAGGGAATCATAATCGGGCGGAGCCCAGCTTTTCTTTTCGGGCGCAGCTGCTACTGTGTTTTGTGCTGTTGCGCTAAATACCCATAAGAAGGACAGCATTATTAATGACAGGTATTTCATACTAAAAACGACATTATACAGGGAACCTGCCTGCTAAACTATGACTGTCTGCTGATAAATCATATAGGGAACATCCTAACTTTGCAAAGATGGCAGGTATATCTGTGACCAATAAAAAGCAAATTAGTCCGCTCGACCGCTTCATCGGCAGCGGCGCGAGTGTGCTTGGCAGTGGGCAGGTAAATGTAAGCAATGCCATTCAATGCGAATTCAAAGAGGTAGCTTTGCCGGAGAATGAGAACGGAGAAGACAAAGGTATGCTCTACCTGTTCCCTATAGATGACAACATGTACTGCCTGGAACTTTGCTACCTGGTTCATTCTGAAACCTCACAGGTGAATGCACAGGTATTTTCGCTCCGGTTCTTACCCTTATTCTTCGATCAGTATCCACCGGAAACGCTGATGGCTAACCAGCCTTTCCGGTTCGACCAGACGACGGATATGCCGTTCTCTATCTGTACTTTGTCGCGCGCGTTGCTGGAAAAATTGTTTACCGAGAGTAGTTCCAGCTTGTTTATACAATCACTGGAGCGTAGTGGTACATCTATCAGTTTGCTACGACGTGCGCTTGAGTGCATTACCACACCATTTGAGGCGTGCCAGGTGCCAGCCTGTCGTTTCCTGGCTCACGAAAGCGAGCGTGAGAAAATACAGGAAGCCCGCCTGATAATAGAGCAAAGCATAGACCAGCCACACACCATAAGGGAACTGTCGCGCAAGGTGGCTATGAACGAATGCTATCTCAAAAAAGGCTTCAAGACGATTGTAGGCAAGACCATACATGAATACCAGCAGGAGCAACGCATAGCCCGCGCCAAAGAACTGCTGCAGCAGCAAGGCTGCACAGTAACTGATGTAGCCAATATACTAGGCTATAGCAGCATATCCCACTTTAGCACTGCTTTTAAGCGGGTCACAGGTATGAAGCCGTGTGAGTTGCTGGCGTAAGACCAATCGTGGGCTTGTGGAACATAGAGCTACCTCTGTTTAGAAAGACGGCTTGTGTGATGCACAGAATAAACATAAACGTTCTCTGCTGAAAGTTCATAAATAATAACAAAAGGGAATCTTTTTAGCTTTACATCCCTTAAGTCATACGATGTATCAATAAAACCGAAAAGGTGAGGATGCCTGCTTAAAACATCATAGCAATGTTCAAGTTCATTCAGAAATTCTCCGCCTAAGCCTACTCGCTGCGCTTCATAGTATTGATAGCTTTCTATTTCATCCTGGCGGGCTTCTTCAGAAAGAATAATATTGAAAGCCATGAACTATTTTCCCCCTTGCCTTATGTAGTTATGAACTTCCTCAACAGAGTAGCCCTTGCTTTTACCTGAGAGAAACTTATCCCTCCGCTTGTAGAATTCGTTTAACTCATCTGTAGAATAGGTGGAGTTTATAGTTTTGCTTTCAATAAAAGAATAGAACTCGGCAACATCTTTATCATTGGCGGTATCAATATATTCATGCAAATGCTGCTTTATTTCCGCAATACTCATACTCAATATTTTATGTAAAAATACCTGATTCTTTGTTTCTAAATTGTAAAAACGAGGGAGAAATATCAAATAGAAATGTGTAAACAGACGGCTATTTGTTATGGACCGAAAGCTAAATATTAGGGGACCGGATCATACCCATGTCTTCCCCAAGGGTGGCAGGAGCAAAAGCGTTTGAAGGCCAGCCAGCCACCTTTGAAGGGTCCATGTTTTTGTATAGCCTGCAGGCCGTAAGCGCTGCAGGTGGGTGTAAAGCGGCATTTGGCGCCAAAAAACGGAGAGATGGCACCCTGGTAAAAGCGAATAATAGCGATAAACAGTATGGAAAATAATTTACGCATTGGGTTGTGCCGCTTTCACTATGGTTATTAGCTTTTCAATACCTTTTACTATAGCATCTTTTACGGGTTCGTAGTCGGGCATAGCCTTGTCTGAAAACACCAGGAACAGGTGCATTTGTTTATCCGTCGGCATGACATGATACAACAGTTGCTTATTAAGGCGCCAGGATTCTACCATAAGACGCCGTATACGGTGGCGGTGAACAGAGCGCCGGAATTTCTTTTTAGGCACGGAAAAGCCAGTCTGCACAGGGGAGCTACCAGCAATCCCTGATTCGGAAGTGCGGGGAACCAGCTGGTAAATGAACCTTACGGGAAAAACAGAAAACGCTTTCCCTGAAAGGAAAAGCGTGTGAATATGCTGCTCTCGCTTGAGCCGCTCATATACTTTGAAAGTATTACGAATGGCAGAATAGATTTAAAAAATATTACTTCAGGCGACGTTCGTCGGATACAGTGAGCTTATGACGGCCTTTTGCACGGCGGGAAGCCAGCACTTTGCGGCCATTAGCTGATTCCATACGCTTACGGAAACCATGAACTGTCTTGCGGCTGCGGCGGTGCGGTTGGTATGTACGTTTCATTTAATTCAAAAGTTAAAAGTCAAAAAAGTAAAAGCGCCGTTAAGGACACTTTATTTTTAAATGGAGTGCAAAGATAAAGGAAATATTTGGAGTGAACAAAATAAATACGGCCAATTATTTGCAATATTAGAATTTGTAACGAAATACTCAAAGAGAATGTTCTGATACCAATTATCAGCACACATCATTATAACGATATTTCAGGTAAATTTGTAAGAGGTAAAACTAACGTATATGGGTGCTGCAAAAGTATTAGTTAAAGAAATAAACCACTATTTGGAACAACTTAACAATCATCAAAAAAAAGTTGTGCTCAGTGTTGTAAAAACTTTTGCACATGAAGAAAATGATTGGTGGGATAGGATGGAAGATGCAGCGCAGGAATCTATTCAGAGAGGTCTGAATCAACTGAAAGAAGGGAAAGGTATACCGCATGAAGAAGTAATGAGAAAATATGAGAAATGGCTATCGAAATAATCTGGTCGCCAGAAGCAGACGAAACTTTTAAGAGGAATATTGATTATCTCGGAGAAGAATGGGGTGATAAGGAGATAGAGAAATACATATCAGAAACACAAAAAATAATAGCCCGCTTACAAATATTCCCGGAATCGTATCCTCAAAGTTCCAAAAGTAAAAAATACCGCAAGGCCAGATTGAACAAATACATTGCGTTGTTTTATACCTATAATAAACGCAAAAAATCAATAATGATTGTTACGTTCTGGAATTTGAAACAAAACCCCGATAAGTTAAAATATTAAGCTATTTGTAGCCATTCCGCACATTAAGTTATATTTGTCAGGTGAGTTTTTTATATCCTCTTTTTTTGATAGCAGGGGTATCGCTGGCTATACCGGTGCTTATCCATCTATTTAACCTGCGCAAGTATAAAACCGTAATTTTTCCGCATACCCGGTTTCTTAAAAACATACAGCTCAATAGCCGTAAACAAAACCAGGTACGGTATAAATGGCTGCTGCTATCGCGCCTGCTGTTCCTTGCCAGCCTTATACTGGCATTTGCCCAGCCTTTTTTTAACCATAACCATAAATCAGGAGGCGACCACAGGTTCCAGATCATATACCTCGATAACTCTTACAGCATGTCTGTAAAGAAAGGAGCCCAGAGCATGCTGGATATAGCCAAAGATGCTGCCCGTAAGCAGGTGCGCCGCGCTGCACCGGGAACTAAATTTGTACTGCTCACCAATGACAAACCAGCCAGCTACCATGCTGAGCCTGCAGACAAGGTGTTTGCTGAGATAAACGCAACTGAGCTATCGGCATCTACCAAGACAGCCAACCAGGTATTGGCCAATGCACAAAGTGTAATGGAAAACGACGGCAAGGACGGCGCTGATGTATACTATTATTCCGACTTCCAGCAGAACTCATTTCCCACACAGCCGGATAAAGGGCTGATGAAAAACATTACGTTTTATGGAGTGCCGGTGCAAAGCGAGGAGCCGCAAGATATATATATAGACACTGCCTACCTTACCACACCAGTGCTGCAAACCGGCAAGAGCAATTACCTGATAGTACATACGCACTGTATGGGAAAGCCGCCGAAGGAAAATGCAGTGCTCAACCTGTCTATAAATGGACAGGTGAAAAGTGCAGCCTCTCTAAATTTTTCAGATGGACCGGAAAGCTTTGACACGCTGAACTTCCAGGTGAATAGCGCTAACTGGCAAAAGATAGCGCTGACGCTCAATGACCCATCTGTGCGATTTGATGATACATTCCGCATAACAGCGCGCAGCTCACCCAACTTGTCTGTGCTGGTGCTGAACGAAGGGCAGCCTAATAACTATATACAGGCTGCGTTCAGGGCTTATAATGGTTTCCGACTGAACCAAGTAGATGCTGCTACAGCACCTAAAGACTGGAAAGACTACAACCTTGTAATACTGAACGGAATAACCCGCATAAGTGAAGAGCTGGGGAAAACAATAAACAATGCCCTGCAGGCAGGCCAGAGCGTTTGCATATTTCCGGGTAGAACTACAAATTACCAATTGCTGAATGACGGGCTAAAGCAAGTAGGAGACCTGCAGATAAAAGGGATAGACACGGCAGTGCAAACAGCAAGTACGCTGCAGCAAGGCAGCGCGCTGGTAAAAGATCTGTTTGAAAAGATACCTGAAAATGTGCAGCTACCTGTGGCCAACTGGCATTACATTATTACGGCAGGCCTAAGCGCAAACCAACAATCTGTGCTTAGCTTCAGGAATGGTGACCCGTTCCTGGCAAGGTACAGCCCGTCAAGAGGACAACTTTATATAGGTGCTACATCGGCAGATCTTCAGTCAGGCAACTTTCCGGGAAGTTATTTCTTTACGCCCTTTTTGTATGAAATGGCCATGCAGAGCGGCAGTAGCAGCGTATATGCTATAACAGGTGGTACGCAGCAGGCTATTTACCTGCCCCTATCCAATACCTCTGAGCGCAACATGGTGCATGTGTATGCAAATGGCATGGACATAATACCCGCTCAGCGGCCCAATGGTGCCGGACTGGACGTATTTATAGACCAGGCAGTACAACAGCCAGGCTTCTACGCGCTAAGCACAGCCGGTGGCAGCGACACGACGCTGATAGCACTGAACCAGAGCAAAGCTGAGTCGCAGCTGGACTTAAGGGATATAAGCGCATTGAAGAGCGGGTGGCAAGGTGATAACGTAAAATGGATGAACCTGACTGAGGGCGGCGGTATAGCAGACAGTGGCAGCGGTGGCAGCTTTCCCCTTTGGAAAGTTTGTGTAATTTTAGCGTTGATAATGCTGGCCATTGAGACTTTTTTGCTGGCAAAGCCGAAAGTAGCTGTTGCTTAAAGAAAGGTAAAAAGCAAAAGTGATCCCAATAGCTATCGGGACCAAAAGTGGGTAGAACAATAAAGTGTTTTTCGAAAGCAGGTCACTAAACAATAAATGTCTGAAATGAACAGACTTTGTGGTTTTGAGTTTTAACTTTTAACTTATAATAGATGCAGGTGCTCATTCATAAGGCCAAGGTAATAGATCCTCAATCAGAGTTTCATGATAAGGTTGTGGACCTGTTAGTTGATAACGGCATCATCAAAAAAATTGCAGAAGCTATAGATGCAAAAGCTGATACTGTAGTTGAGGCCAGGGGACTGTGCGTGAGCCCGGGATGGGTAGATGTTTTTGCAGATTACCGTGAGCCGGGTTTTGAGCAAAAAGAAACCATACAGAGTGGCCTTGAAGCAGCAGCAGCGGGTGGATTCACAGATGTGATGCTGGCACCCAATACACAACCTGCGGTAAGTACAAAATCAATAGTTCAGTTTGTCATTCAAAAAGCAAATGGCAACGTTGTAGCCCTGCACCCTATAGGGGCGGCCACACAGAATACAGACGGCAAGGACCTGGCCGAAATGCTGGATATGCGCGCGAACGGCGCAGTGGCATTCTCTGATGGCTGGAAACCGCTGCAGCATGCCAACCTGATGCTGAAAGCACTGGAATATGTGAAAGCATTTCATGGTACCATTATACAAATACCGGTAGATGCTTCGCTGGCATCGGGCGGATTAATGAACGAGGGTATTATTTCTACCGGACTGGGCATGGCCGGTATACCTGCGCTGGCGGAGTCGATAATGGTGCACCGGGATATTGAGCTTTTGCGCTATACAGGCTCAAAGCTGCATATAACCGGTGTGTCTACAGCCGAGTCGCTGGAAATGATAAGGAAAGCGAAAACAGAGGGGCTTGCAGTTACCTGCTCTGTAACACCGTACCATCTGGCACTAACCGAGGAATCGCTGACCAGCTATGACAGCGCATTCAAAGTATCGCCGCCACTAAGGAGCGAAGCAGACCGCATGGCACTTATAGCTGGCCTGAAAGACGGAACGATAGACTGCATAGCAACCCACCACCGCCCTCATGAATGGGACGCGAAAACAAAGGAGTTTGAATATGCATCTGACGGGATGGCGGTGCAGGAAAGCACCTTTAACATACTGTGGGATACGCTGAAAGAATTTATAACCATAGAGCGCCTGGTGGAGACGCTGACCATAATGCCACGAGCCATCTTCGGGCTGGAGGCGCACGAAATAAGCAAGGGCAGTAAAGCTACGCTGACCTTGTTTACTACAAGCGGCAGCCATACGCTTGCAAAACGAGACACGAAGTCAACAGGCATCAACAATCCATTTACCGACAAGAAACTGAGCGGGCGAGTACTCGGCATCATCAATAACGGACAACTACATTTAAACAAATAGATCATGGAAAATATCAGTACTGCGGAAAGAAACAAAATGGCCGCTATTTACGGCATATTACTTGGCATCATCTACATGGTGCTGACTACATTTACTTATATGAGCGCCGGAAGCCTGATGGGATTCTACGGCTTTACAGCACTTGCCTTTATTCTTTATTTTATAGGCATGGGCATTTTCGCAGGCAGAATAAGGAAAGCGAATGGCGGCTACATAGAGTTTAAGGATGTTTTTGCAGCGATCATAATAATGGTGTTTATCTCTTGCCTTATCAGTTATGTGTACAACCTTATTTACATGAAATATGTGGATCCTGGCTTTATGGATAAGATGAAGAATACCACTATCCAGTTCATGGAAAAAAACAAAGTACCGGATGAGCAGATAGACGAAGCTATGCGCAAATTTGACAAACAGGCGGCAGATGCCAAAAGCTTCAGCATTGGCAGTATGCTACTTTCTTATTTTGAGATGTCTGTGTTTTGCTGCCTGTTCGGCCTCATCGTTGCGGCTATTGTAAAAAAGAAGAAGCCGATATTTGATAATTAAAACTGATGTCGCAAATTTCGACATCAAAGGCAGGTAAATTTGAAAACTTGAGTTTCAAATTTTGCCCTCTATTTTAAACTAATTGTGATTTATAAATATTTTTTAATGTATGCAAATAAATCTTGCTATAACAAATTGTTATAGCAAGATGGGTGAGAAATCTAATGGAGAAAAAGAAACTACAGCTAGTGCAAGATGAAATAATATTTCTAAAATATACCTTATTCGTGGGCTTAAGATCATGCTAGATAATGAGCTGGCAGAACTGCATGGCGTCACCACTTCCGTATTAAATCAATCAACAAAAAGGAACTCAGATCGTTTCCCAGATGATTTCATGTTTCAGCTGACAAAAGAGGAGTTTGAAACCCTAAAAACACAAATAGTGACATCAAATTGGGGCGGCCGAAGAAATTTGCCTTACGCATTCACAGAACAAGGTGTTGCCATGTTATCCAGCGTACTTAGCAGTGATATCGCCATAAGAGTAAATATTCAAATCATACGCTTGTTTACTAAGATGCGCGAAATGGTAATGAGTAACCAAAGCCTACTGTTACGAATGGAAAAGATGGAGCGTGAGTTAAATAGTCAAGGACAGGATATAGATACTATATTTAATTACCTTGATCAGTTCATTAAACAAAATGAGAAGCCACGGGAAAAGATCGGATTTAAGCAAAGAAATGAAGACTAACCTTTCTCTCTTTACACCGAAATGAAGTAATAAAAATGACGCCCATTTCATTTTACCCCTTATTTCGTATCATTGTTTTCATAGTTTTAAGTAACTCCGCAAAGCATTGATAAAAAGATTCTTCAGTAAGCATTTTGTTGTGCTGCTTGGCAACGGCTCTACCTCCGTTATTGGCTTTGTCATGGCCTACATTATATTTCATTATCTCTCTGAGGCTGAGGCTGGTATGTGGTTTTTTCTCCAAAGCTTTGTGGGCCTTTGCGAGGCTTGCAGGTATGGATTTTTGTCTACGGCCGCTGTAAAGTTCTACGCCGGTACTGATACCCAAAGAGGTGCAATAGTGCTGGGGTCTGTATGGTTTCTCGCTATTGGCCTGTCTGTTGTTTTCATGACGCTCAATGGACTTGCATTCTTTATCCTTCCCTTTACTCATAATTATGAGTTCATATTATGCATAAAGTAGGTAGGGATAAACTATCTAAGCTCATTGCCGGCAGATGTAGTATTCTGGAGGCTGCAGGCCGACGAGGAGTACACAAAAAAGTTCTGGTTCAGAATGATAAACAGCTGTAGTACTATCCTTGCTTTCTTAGTGCTGGTTTTCCTGCATCGTTTTACGCTGGAAAATGTGATCATTTACAATTTTGTAACCAACTGCACATCCAGTCTTATAGGCATTATCTGGTACAAGAGCGGCATACAGTATATTGCCAGGAGAACAAAAGAATGTGTGACAGAGATATTCCATTTCGGAAAGTTCACCTTTGGCACTACCATGTTCTCCAGCCTGCTTGGCAATACCGACACATGGATACTCAACTTTGTGCTGGGGCCGGCAGCTGTGGCTGTGTACAACCTGGGCAACCGGCTTATGGCCATTGCGGAGCTCCCTCTTCGTTCATTTGCCACTACTGCTATGTCTGAAATGTCTGTAGCCTATAATGCCAAAGACACCCAGGAAGTAGGCAACCTATTCCGGAAGTACGCTGGGATGCTTACGATAGTGTTTATACTAATGGTACCGTTTGTATTATTTGGTGCGGATTACGCGATAGAACTTCTTGGCGGCCATAAATTTGATGGTGCAGACGGGACGGAAGCAGCTAATATTTTCAGGCTTGTAATGATAATGGCCATTGCGTACCCTATAGACCGGTTTTAATGGTATAGCGCTGGACGTAACTCACCATACAAAAGTCAATTTTTACAAAATGGTAATTGTGATAATACTGAAGGTAGCCTGCGGCTTCGTCTTTACGCAGCTATTGAAAAATGTTTACGGTATAGTTGCAGCGAATTACATTTCACTGATAGTGTCAATAATATATGGCTACTACCAACTGCGGAAACACGTTCCACACAGCCTTTCAGGCGTGTTGGGAGTAGGATATAAGGAATGTATATTGCTGGTACAACAATCTTACAGAAATTTTAAAAAGTGATCTCTCCACCATGAATGAACAACACTATTTCAAGGATGTAACCTTGCTAATTACACACTACAACCGATGGCGGTCGCTGGAGCGGCTGCTGAATTCACTAGAGAAATTGAATTGCAAATTTGAGGACATAGTCGTGTCTGATGATGCCAGCCGGCCCGAGCATCTTGACGAAGTAAAGCGGATGCAGAGCACTTATAACTACCGGCTTATAACCACACCAAAAAACGGTGGCTATGGCAACTGCATTAATAAGGGTATGGACCAGATACACACGCCCTATACGCTATACCTGCAGGAAGACTTTGTGCCATTTGATATTTTCCCACAGAATTTTGAGCATGCGCTGACAATAATGAACGAAGACCAAAGCGTGGACTACATTCGCTTCTGGGCGATAGGCGAGCAGCATATAGACCTTAAGCCTTACAAGTGGGGCTTTTCAGAAATGGTCTTTAAGTTCTCGAATCCGCACCACCTGAAATTTTACCAGTTCAGCGACACACCTAATATCAAGCGAAGCACGTTCACAGAAAAGTTTGGCCGCTACCGTGAGGGTATTCATGGTGACCTGACAGATTACTACATGGCTATATCTTTCCTGCACAACAAAGGTAAAGGGCTGTTTTACAATAAGTACGATACGCTATTCGCACACGACAACTCTGATGAAGCAAGCGTATCCCGCCCGCTGACGCACTGGAAGCAAAGCACCAGCTTGCCTATACGGCTTATGCGTTTTTTCTTCCTCAGGTATAAGTGGATGAAGGGCACCTGGCTGGTATTGTTCCTGAAGAAAAACGTTCATTCGCTCATACTGGCTTTACGCTTGCTTTCAGACTGGCTTCCATTAGAAGAGATAGCAGATATTGATTGCCGTTCATTTGATATAATTGACGATGGAAGATGGTTCAAGCTCGTGGCGGATTAAAAATGTTTAAAATGATGTAAATACAGTAGCAAGTATATAGGCAACAGGGAGGGGACATGAAAATTTCGCGCGTGACATAGGAGCCAAAAAGACAAGTTCAAATTCATTTTACATTATGTCTAATATTTCAAGGCTCCTTCTGGTGCTGCTAGCCTTTATCACGGGCGCTGTGTTCCTGTTTTCGGCATATACCAAGATGTACCCGACCATACAGGCATTTGAATATAACATAGCCAGCCAGGCTGGATGGTCCTATATGGCCGCTTCTATAGCAGCAAGATTTTTTATTGGGCTTGAAGCAGGGCTGGGTTCACTTATCTTATTTCACTATTTCGGCAAGAATAAGTGGGTGCTAAAAGCTTCATTTGCACTGGTGGCCGGCTTCACGCTATACCTGGTATGGCTATGGATAAAAATGGGCAACAATGTAAACTGGGGCTGCTTCGGCAATAACATTTGGATGAGCCCATCTACTTCTATTATTAAAAACATTGTATTGCTGTTGGCCATTGGTGTGCTTACACGCTGGCATAAAGGCATCACATGGTCCAACGTAATTCCTGTGGTACACATGATCTGCATGTTCAGCCTCGCATACCTGCTCATACCTGTTTTCACCCATTACAGGCTTAACAGCGCAGCTATTTATGCAGTGCCTAAGTATGCGCCGGCTGTAGACCTTTCCAGGGGCAAACACATTGTAGCGTTCGTGAGCCCGGAGTGCAGCCACTGCCACAAAGCCAGCTCCATAATGCACGGCATGATGACTAAAAACCCGGCAATCCCATTCCTTCTTGTGATAGCCGACACCGCCGCCGACCTTAGTGATTTCTGGAAAGAAACGAATGCCGAAACAGTACCTCATTCGCGGCTAGGCGAAGAACCATTTGACAAGTACACCGGAGGTGAATACCCACAAATAATATGGGTGAACAATGGAATGGTAGAAGCAAACACCACTTACCCTGAACTAGATCAGAAAGTTATAGAGCAATGGATGAAGTAGATGGCATGGTTTTCATAGCTGCATAGTAAAACACACTACTATGCCACTACTTACCATTCTGCTCGTAATAATAGTTGTCGGAGTATTGCTCTGGCTTGTGAACTCTTATGTTCCTATGGACAGCAAAATTAAAAGCATTCTTAATGATGTTGTTGTCATTGTGCTCATCATATGGCTGCTTAATGCCTTTGGGGTGCTTTCGTCATTGCAGCATGTAAAAGTGTAGCTCTTCAGCATTGCATTAAGAACAATAGAGGCCGCCCGCTATGGGCAGCCTCTACGTGTTATAGTGAAAGGTGTGGATAAGGACTGGCTTTATTTTTCCTTTATATTGCTGCAGATATTGCCCGCCAGGCTGGCGACAATATTGTTGTACGCTTTTTCGTTCAGCTTTTCATTGGCAGTCTTTTTTGCTTCATCCTTTATTTTAGGATCTAGGCAGAGGCCTTTTTTGAACGCCATGCGGTAACCGCTATAAAACAGGCCTTTAGAGTAGAACATATTGTCTTTCTTTCCTTCAGCCAGTGGCAGTGGGTTAGGACCAAACATATACATGCTCACGGCGCTAAGGAAATGGCGGTCTTTACGATGTTTAGAATCACAAAGCATAGTGTTTACTACTACCAATACTGCATCTACATCAAGCTCTTTGCAAAGATCACTACCCATTGACTCGATCAGTTTATCATCCATTTCACCAACACCGCCGTTTGTCTTTACTGATTTATGTTTTGCATTAGCCACAAACCTGTTGCTATTCATATTGCACAGGGTAAAGCCGTCTGCGGGTTCCTTCGTTTCTATAGTAGTTCCTGCATCGCCGCTTCCTTTGAAGAAGGATGTTAATTTACCACCCAGCTTATTAAGAGTGCTGTGCTTTGCCTCAAAGCTCCTGTAATACTGAGCTTTACCTGCGCTGGCAAACTGTGATGGCGTGAGTATTTCCATATCATTGCCTTTAAAAACCTGCCTCATAGTATCCATGCTGAGCTTGTAGTAGTAGTTGGCGTACTGGCGCACACCTTCCTGCGACGTGTTGGTAGTTCTGTAGGTGCGACCCGTGGACCTGGTACCTGATACTTTCGTAAGTCCCGGATCTTCAACATAGAAAGAAACAAGCGCGATGCGTTTTGGCGACTTAGGCAATTTTGCAAAATCTACCGTGAAGCCCCGGCCATTTTCCCTGATCTTCGATTTGCTTACATCATACCTGGCCTTTGATGAAAGGTCCTTTTCTGCATAGCTTGACAGCTTTGATACTCCTTTGCAGGCAGCGAGACTTAGTGTAGCCATGGCAAACATCATGGCATAGTTTGTGTTTTTCATACTCTTCAATTTTTATCAAAATTATAGAGCGTGTCACCGGCATACATACCCTCTTCAGGGTATTTATGTGATCAGGAACCGGAAGGCAGGGAGGAATCAAATGATCTTATGTGTGTACGCATACTTAAGCAGGCCTATTATGGTCTGCACACCTGTCTTGCGAAATATGTTTTTTCTGTGCGTCTCTACGGTACGCTCGCTGATGCAGAGCTCATCGGCAATCTGTTTATTGCCCATTTCCTTTTCTATCAGCCTTATTATTTCTATTTCACGATTGGTGAGGTGGGAGTCAGCGTCGTCAGTACCTTTTACGGCCCTCATCAGCTCTCTTGTAATATCCGGCGAGAAATAAACATCTCCGGCGGCCACCTTTTTCAATGCCTCAATAAGCTCCGCTTTGCCGGTATTCTTCAGAATATAGCCGGAGATACCTGAATCGAGCATCTCTTTGATGACAGTAATATCGCTGAACATAGACAGGGCAAGGATGTAAAGGGCAGGATACTTTTTCCTTATCAGCCGTGTGAGCTCTACACCGGTCAGCTCCGGCATCTGCACATCAGTAAGTACTATGTCTACCTGCAGCTTCTCCAGCATTTGCAGTACGTCTGCAGGCATATTGCAGGTACCGCTTATTTCAAAATCCGACTCATTGAGCAATAGTGAGCTAATGCCATCTATTACCAGCTGGTGATCGTCAACTATGAATATTTTAATTTTATCCTTTGCTCTCATCGCCTTTATACGGAATATACACAGCTACCAGTGTTCCTTTACCCGGCGCCGAATCATAGTCTACTTTTCCATTCAGGAAGGCCACCCTGGCCTTGATACTTTTTAGTCCTATACCGTCCCTGCTCTTTGCCGGATCGAAGCCCGAGCCATTATCTTCAATAGTCACTGTAATGCTTTCTGCATCTTTATGCAGCTGTATGTACAAGGTAGTTGCCTGCGCGTGCTTAATAACATTGTTCACAGACTCCTGTATTATGCGATACAGTACTATCTCAACGTTGGCATCTATCGATTCCTTTAGGCCGAAAGTCTCAAGTGTTACTTTCAGTGCGGCGGCGTCTATCTTATCAATAAAATCTTTCACGGCCATATGCAGGCCCAGTTTCAGCAATACGTTTGGCATCATCTGGTGAGAAATAGCCCTTACTTCACGGCAACTCTCATCTACAAGGCTAAGCGTTTTTGCCATTAGCACGCGCTCTGCCTCTTCTGTAATTTTTATACGGTCTGCTATGCCCGACAAGTTCATTTTTACTGTAGAAAATAACTGGCCTATTCCGTCATGCAGATCGCGTGCTATTCTCTGGCGTTCCATTTCCTCGGCAGCTATTACAGCCCTGGATGCCATTTGCTGCTGTTTCAATATCTCTTCATTCAGTATAGCGGCCTGCCTGAGGCGATAGCGATTGTAAAACAAAACGGCGAGCACTACGGCCAGAATAAAGAAGGCTATGATACCCGCAATAATGACATTACGGTAGTTAATAGATAATTGCTTTATGGTATTCTGTTCATTGAGCAACTCTATTTGCTGCTGCTTTTTTTCCGACTCATATTTAAACATCAATTCGCTGAACTGGCCTGCCATTGCCTGCGAATTAATAGTATCCGTGATGCTGGAGTACAAGTCGAAATACCGCATGGCGGAATCCGGCTGCTTTTTGAGGATGTAGTACCCGGCAAGGCCGTGGTAAAGCGTTCTCAAAATTGACGACTTAATATCGGCGTCTTTCAATGCTATAGCCGTTTTCAGGTAAAAATTGGCTGAGTCTGCCTGCCTGCTGTCGATGTATGCAGAAGCAATGTTAGCTGCGTAAAATGCTTCATCGTTCTTACTCTCCAGTTTCAGGGATACATCAAACGCCAGTTTATAATAGCGGATGCCAATCTGGTCCTCCCCTCTTGACCTGTACAAATAGGCCAGATCGTTGTATGCCGCAGCCAGCTGGCTTAGTGCGTTTGTCAGCCTGAAAAGATCTATAGCCTTTAACTGGTAAACTATGGCGCTATCCAGCATGTTTTTGCCGGCATAGATTCCTTGTATAACAGCGTAAGTGACACCTACTTCAAAACTGTCATTATTAGCAATAGCAAGAGACAAAGCCTGCCGTGAATAGCGCAACGCCTCATCGAATTTCTTCACTTTCTGGTACAGAGTGGAAACATTGTTGAGGGTGATCAGTATGAACTGATCGTTCTTCAGCTCCTCGGCCAGTTTCAGCACCTGGAGCTGATAAGTAGCTGCCTGCTCATAATCTCCCTCCTCCTGGTAAATGACGGCTATCTTATTAAGAGAGCTTACGATCAGCGATTTGTCGCCAATACGCTGCCTTATTTCCAGCGCCTTTTTATTGTTGATAAGTGCGTTGGTGTAGTCGCTCTTATAGTACTGTATTACCGCAAGATCATTGAGCGCATTTGCGGTATACTTTGGTATGTTTATCCTGTCTGTTATTGCCTGCTGCATTTTCTGATACTGCAGTGCTGTGTCAGGTGCATTGTTTGCATACTCAAAGCTCAGCTCTGATAAAATAGCAATCCGTAGCGTATCGTCTTTTACACGATTGAGCTCATTTTTCAGACTATCGTTTTTAGCGTGCGAGCTAAAGGCCCGCACGCTAAAAGATATTACCAGCACTAACTTGAATAGAGATCTCATGTTTAAGTAAGGCAAATATAGAGGATTAATGATGCCATAAGGCTTAAGATACTATGCCTTGATTTCCTTCTTACCCTTAAAATGAAAATATTTTCCAGATCCTATAGACAGGCCCATGCCCAGAGAAATGTAGGTCCCGTTATCCATGAAGTCCTTGCCCATTACCGGGCCTGGTTTCTGGCCAAATTCGAAGTTATACTCAAATGAAACCCTTTTACAATTATGATGTGTGAACCCGGCTTTCCAGCCGAGGTGTCTGATAGCGCCGCTTTGGGGTATCAGTTTCCATTCTGTTCCAGTGTTGTCTATAACATTTGAGATGGGGACAACAGGCGCCAGCATTACATCTGCATACAGATCCAATGTATTCCGATTGGCTTTTATACCTTCGCCCGAACTTATTTCCACATTAGTAATAGAACGATAATGGAGACCACCATATATACTAACCACATGTGTCATGGACAGTGGTTTGTAGGATTCTCCTGAGGGCTGAATGTTGCCTGTTGATGTTCCTACTTCATCTATAGGCACAGTTACATGCCCGTCTTTGCTCTGATATTTGTAAAAAGGATGGCTCTTCATATCGAACTCAAGCCCCCTGCGGTTTATGTATATACCCCCTTCCACGCCAAAAAGTCGTTTCACTGTAGCGGGTATGCGTATGTAGCGCGTATGGGTATAGTTGCCATAGTGACTGCTTGATAAAACTATCTTGACATTTCTTTTGGTCTTATTCTTATTTACAAGGTAGAAGGCACTACCCATGTCTATGACCAGTTGCTTTTTCTGCCCGCCTTTATTCTCTGGGAAACCTGTAACCACATGATGGGTAGCGGCATCTGCCCACGCAAACTTTGCCTGCACATAAGGCATGATCCGGCTGCCTACCATAGTCTCCAGTTTCACTGCACTGCCAAGGCAGGGCTCGAGGTAAGTATCTGCCGTGAAGAGGTCCAGATACAACATTGTTCTTTTATAGTCGTCAGGATCATTTTCTGTTTTGCGGTAGGAAACATTTTGTGCCTGCAATGCCATGCTGGCTGTAAGCATGCCAGCGAGCAGCATTGTACTTTTTTTGTTCAGATGCATAATTGTACGTTTTAGAGGCTCGTAAATACAGGCGCCGGTGTTAAACATAAATGATGCTGTAAAAGTAGATTTGGTGAATTTGATACGCATACCCTCTTCAGGGTATTTAAAGCAAAAAGGAGCCATTAGAGGCTCCATTCCGGTATGCGATCTGTCTTTCTGCTATTATTTGTGGGCTACAAATATTGGCATTTTATGATGCCTGACGATATCGGAGATGAAACCTTTCTTAAACAGATCTGAAAAAGTACGCCGGCCGTAAGCACCCGCCACCAGCATTGGGTCGCTGTGTGCGAGCATCCATTTTTCTATATCTTCTTCGTTGCGAATATCTACTTTAGTAACCGTGAAACGCCTAAAATGACAGGCGAGCAACTCCTGCACTTCGTGGCGAAGGGGCATGTCTGAATCATTTTCTGAAAAGTAAACGAGCAATGCATTGAGATCGCCGGAGCGCGGAAAAAGGTAGCTGAATTGCTTAATTGCGAAGGCAGACTGCCCACCGCCATCATAGGTAAGTATGATATTCTTTGGTTCCCGGTAAGTTTCAGGAAGAAGTATTACGGGACATTCGGCACCATGCAGCACATTTTCAATATAATCTTCCCGGGTATCTGCCCCGGCATTATCGTAAAAAGAATTACTGCTAAGCACTAATAGGTCGGCAAACCGCGTTTCTTCGTGTAGCAGATCAGCTATGTTCCTGGCAGGCTGCCTTCGCGCAGTGCATTCAATTCCTGCTTCCGCACACATCTCTCTGAAGCGTGTCATATTCTGTTGCACAATCGCGTCGTTTGCAAGCACAACCTCGCTTACCAGCAGCGGCCCGGAAGGAACAACACTAAATGAGTAAAGTAATTCGGCATACTCTACAGTAGGAAGAAACAGGCCGACAGCGTGCAGCGGCTGATACAAGTGTATCTGGTTTACGAACGCCACGAGATCGGGCGAGAATTGTTCTCCATCAAATGCAAGCAGTACCTTTTTCATGATCAATTATTCTTACTCAAATTTCGTGCCTTTACTCAAATTTAATGCAGGCAAGAACCCATTTTACAACTCCCTGTTAGTGAATTTGTTCTTACTTTTATTGGGATATGGAGAAGCTGGCGATCATAGAAAAGATAGAGAGCGGAGCACATCACTTTCTGCACTGTGTGAGGATAGAATATGATGGTACGCGGGAGGCCGGGTCTATTGTAAGAAAGTATATGACGGAGGGCAAGATCTCAAGTGAAGAAGAGCATACTCTTAAGCTACAGTTAGTTGATTCACTGAAACTGGTGGGCGTAGTGGTTCCTTTTGTGCTCATACCCGGTGCGTCCATATTAATGCCGATACTTATCAGAGTGGCTGGCAAACATAATATAGAATTGCTGCCTGCAGCATTTACAGCAACGAAAGAAACAGCTAAGTAACTCCATCCAGATAATTACAAAACAGAAAAAATGCGCAGACTTACATTAAATTTTATCCTTTCTACCTTCCTGGTATTGTCAGCGGGCAATGCATCTTTTGCACAAAGTGAAAAGGCCGTTGCTGCTCAACGCGCGGCAGACGATAAAAAGCTACAGGAGTACTTTGTGAAAAACCATATTACGGCTCAAAAGAGCGCTGTTGGCGTTTATTATACTATAGCGAAGGAGGGATCCGGCAATAAAATTATAGCCGGACAAACCGTGAGCCTGAACTATACCGGCAGGTTGCTTGACGGCACTGTATTCGACTCAAATATTGATCCGGCATTCCATCACCAGGAACCCCTGGTTTTTGAAGTAGGGAAGGGAGCTATGATAAGAGGTTATGATAAAGGTGTGCAAATGCTGAAAAAAGGATCGAAAGCTACGTTGTATATACCTTCCACACTCGGGTATGGGGAAGGAGGAAGGCCATCTATCCCACCAAATGCCGTTCTTATTTTTGAGGTGGAAGTGCTGGATGTAACAAAATAGGCTACTGGTAACTCTAATTTTACCTCTACAGTCATCCGGTCTCCACATTGGGCTATATGTGTATCTAGATTTAGGATATCGGTATAACAGTGAATCAGACAGAGCCGAAAAGAACATAGCAAACAGGCTTAAACAAAAGAGCGGCCCCGTCTGGAGGCCGCTCTTTTATCGTTTTATAAGTATGTATTAATGTACCAGTGTTACTTTGGTAACATCATATTTAACGCTGCCATTGCTCAGCTTCATAATGAACATTGCACCATTAAGCTCAGCAGGTACGTTCACCTTTACGTTATTGATGCCCTGTACTGCATGTATTGCCTGCCTGTATGCTACCCTGCCTGCTACATCAGTAAGCTCAAGTGTCAGATCTTCATCCTGCTCTGCACCAAACCTGCACTGGAAAGGACCATTTGCCGGATTTGGCATAACAGAAACTTTCTTAGAATGAAGCGCTGTGACGCTTGGCACTACTGTTGTAGAGAACGCCTGGTTGTCAGCAAAGAATGTCATGTTAGTAGGATCCTTGTACTGGAAGGTATATACTACTGCTGTTACGTCACCTGCATTCAATACGCTGCCCAGATTGTCTGAAGCGAAATCATCGAAGCTAACCTGGTAGTTCTTTGTGCCTGTAGCATCAAGTTCCATTGTTGTATAGAACTGGTCGTTCCAGTTAGTGATACCGTCCCTTACAAGTGTGATCCTTACTTTGCCTTCGCCTTTTGCAAGGAATTTAAAGGAATGATATGCAGAGAGATCAACCTTGTCTTCGCCTGATGTTACAAACTTCCATACCGATGCATAGCCTATTGCGTTGCCGGTCAGTGTTACGTTACGATACAGCGGATATTCTCCATCTACATATACTCTGCTGAAATTGTTGTCCGGCTTCATGCTGGCACCCGGATCGGCATCAAGGCTCCAGTTACCATCAGCCATATAAATATCATCAACCAGCGTATCGTTTACATACAGGTGGCCCTGGTATTCATATCCGTCATAGATAGGAATGTTGAAATTATTTGCGGTACCTGTACCTATTGTGAAAGGTATTACCAGCGAATCAACACCAGAATTTTCGTTCCTTCTTTCTTCAAAGATGATTTTGCTGTTAGCGGTTGGTTCTGTGCTGGTAATTGCGAGGTTAAGGAAACCCTTATCTCTTTTACCTGCTGCAATGTAAGCAGATGGTACTATCAGATTATTATCAACCTGCTGAACCGGCATAACTGCTGCGAGATTAGCCAGGATGTCTTTAGCAAGCATCTCTGTATGCTCTGGTGATGCAGCCCAAACCTGGAAGTTAAATACTGAATCATCAGCGCTGTACTCAGATATCAGCCATTTGCTCTGAAGATTGAAGTGGCTGCTGCCAGCAGACTTGCCTGCCGAGAATGCAATACAATATTCTATTGTACCGTTCTGCTGCTGCAATGCGAATTCAATAAATTTGTTGCCCTGAATTTCTACGATATCCGTAGACAATAATTTGGCACCGCGGAAACGGTCGCAGATAGACTTTGTATGATTGTAAGGCTTGCCAGTAGTGGTGATAGCCAGTACTACTGCCTTTGCAAGGTTGTTATTCTCATAATCTACCGAAAACACATCTACCGCTGAAGTAAGCGAGGTTATGTCTGTAGGTGTGCTGATCTTTGGTGTTGTAGATGCATCAAGACTTGCTGGCGTAAAGCGCTGTATTGTATTGCCGTATCCGCTGGTAGTTCTTGAGGCACTATGTCCGCCCTTGTGGAAAACAGGCATCTTGTTGTAATCGTTCTTTGTATTAACGCTGTTCTTTACGTTGTTAATGGTTCTGCGACTTACAAGGTCGCCGAGGCTTACGCTCTCAAGACCGCCGCCACCGCCACCACTTACGCTATCACAGATCACCCTTACCTTATGGTATGATGTAAATGTGCAACCTCCAGGGTGGTGAGTTACCTGCTGTGCTACCACATATCCACCTATAGATGAGTATGTCTTGGTAGGATTAATTGCTGTAGAGTGAGTACCATCACCAAAGTCCCAGCTATACGTATTGCCGGTGGATGGTGTAGCAGATGTAAATGCGAAGCTGTTACCTGTGAGCTGCTGTATAGAATCATTTACTGTAAAGTCATGGACCGGATCAGGATTAACAACTAACGTGTGCATAATGCTGTCGGCACCACCGGCGCCTGTTGCTTTAAACCAAACGTTGTATGTACCTGTAGCAGAATAAACTTTAATGGGATTTTTAGCTGTAGAGGTCGTACGGTCGCCAAAATTCCAATGATAAGTAAATGGTCCTACGCCAACCGCGCTGCCGTTGAAAACAAAGATGTTACCTGAAAGACATTCGTTATAGCTGCAAACGTCATAAGAAGCAACTGTATTAATGCTGCCAACACCGCATCCATCAATTGAAGGATGGAAAGGTGCATGATGACACTGGCCTGCGCCATGGTGGAATGAATGGCATACTACCTGGCCTTCTATAACAGATGTATTAACTGTTTTATGAACATCGCAACCAGGGGCAAATACGGTTCCTTCAATTGCGCCAGAACCTTCTACATTCAGTGTTGTACAGTTATGGAAGTTATACAAAATGTAAGATGCCTCGGCGAAACCTGCACCTGACTGGTTGCACACATTCCAGGTAAATGCACCGGGTGCATTTACGTTCACGATAAGAACGTGCGAAGCATCAGCATGCACACCATATGCCAGCTGATGTATGTTATTTAGATCGCTGGCATTGATGTTAAGAATGTTGACACCAGAATGCAGATTGATAACAATATTGCCGGGAAGGCCTGTATGCGACGAAAGCACATTACCGATAGAGTCGGTAATGTCGGCATTGTCTGATAACCCAGCCAGGTCAGTAGCGTTTGCCTGCATCAGCGCAAATGCTGAAGGGAAATCGATTACATCTGTCTGGTTTACCGGGTTTACGCTGCCACTTACACCAAGATCTGCAGCTGTCACCACCATATTGATACGTGGCGTAGCACCGTAGTCTGAAGCAGAAGTAATACGTATAGGCGAGTAACTGCCGCTCATGTCTGTATACCATACAGCCGATCCGGTGCAGTCACCTATTTTTACATAGCCGTTCTGATTTACCGTTAACAGGCCCGTGCCGTAGTTTACCCTGCCGCCTACTACCAGCGACACGGGCACACCATGCACCGTAAATGATCCGGGCACCGCAGTGGATACATTATATACACCACCGATGGTGAGGTCTCCACCCACAGCAACCGGACCTTCTGTCTGGTTGTCAATGAGATTAGCTCCCGTTTGTGTGAACACATTAAAGCCCTGAGCTGGTGCCACCGGATTCTGAGCAAATGCTCCCGAAGCACTAAACAACAAAGCAAATAAACAACTTAGGGGTAACTTTCTTTTCATAAATGAAAATTTAAGTGGTTTGCAAATTGTTAACAACATTTGTTAACCGTTAACATATATAAAGCTATAAACAAATTTTTAGTCTCCAGACTTTTTTCAAAAAAATAAATGAAATAGTATATCGGCTATTAAAGTAAAACCGTACCTAATCTGTCTACACAGCAAAAAACTTTTGAAAAGCCATGTAGCATGGGCTTTCAGGCAATTTGCATAAGTAGTTATCCACACCTTACTAAGATAACGAAACAAAAATAATGATTTATTTCCATAAATGGAATAGGTTTAACAAATAGATAAAGGGCCAGACTCCCGCCGGGCCCTTTTAACCATTTGATAGGGGTCATTGTACAACTAACTTAGAATTAAACGATATGTTACCGGTCCGGATGGTAACAATATAAACTCCATCATTAAGGGTGGAAATATCCAACTGGGCTTTGGCGGAAGAAACTGCCATGTCCATTTCAGCCTTGTAGACTACCCTGCCTGCGAGATCAGTGATGGTAACATCAGCAGTACCGATAACCTGTTGCGCCCATTGCACATCCAGCAGGCCAGATGCGGGATTAGGATAGATGCCAATGCTATTTTCATTCACCTGGCTGTTCACTTTCAGGCTGCTGTATGGGGTAATGGTACCAAGTGAGAGGTGCTGCCTGAAATTGATATCTGTGATCGTTTCACTTCCTGATGCGAGCAATACGGCATCAGACGCAGTAGTGTAGTATTTGAATTCTTCGGGGTATATAATATAAGAACCGTTGGCCAGCCCGATAAAAGCGTAAGTCCCATCTGCACGGGTATAGGTATAGGTAACCACCTGGCCTGAGGAACTGAGCAGATAAACCAACATGCCAGCGGCCGGGGCTCCGCCGCTTGTACCCGAAATAATAAGACCGCTTATGGACCCTGTGCCAGCCGGCACTACACCGTGTATCATTGTGATATGCTGAGTATCGGTAGCATTGGTGTGAGTGATGCTTACTGCAGTATCCCAGTAGGGAGTTGAGGAGCTATAGGTTGGCACATAGCCAGTAATACCGGGAACACCTCCCGATATCTTTGTACGAACGAGGTACGTGCCTGCAGCAACACCATTAAACTCATAGTATGGAGTGCTGCCATCTGAACAAGCGCACATAGAGTCCATAGCTATCAATGATGTATCGGCCGGGTTGACCTGCATCAACCATACCCTGACTGTGTCTGCCGATGAGCCACCAGCAACTACATGCCCAAGAATGCGGTTTGCATTCAGCGTAACCGAAGCCGAGGAACTGCAGCCAAAAGCACCAGTACCAACCACTGTATAGGTTGTGGTTACAACAGGATTCACAACATTTGATGCACAAGTAGTGCAGGAGAGCCCGGTAGCAGGAAGCCAGACATATGCACCTGCGCCGCTTGCACTCAGATCAATAGAACTGCTACAACCAGCTGCATTAGCTGATGCGACAACTAACGGTAACGCATATACGGTAACAAGAGCATGGGCAACGCAACCCGCGGATACTATATAACTGATAGTGTCTACCCCGGGAGCAATGCCAATGACAATACCGGAAGATGCGCCTATAGTTGCCACGGTAGCAATGCCTGGCGTGCTGCTGCTCCAGGTGCCTTCAAAGGCAATGTCGCTAAGACTTGTGTTATCGCCTACGCATAGTGCACTGACACCGGAAATAAAACCAGGTGTGCTGGTGACTGAAACGACAAGCGACGCAGAACAACCGGTAGCCAAAGTGTAGCTAATATTTGCAGTACCTGCTGATATCCCGCCTACGGTGCCATCTGCACCAATTGCAGCAGAGGCAGGAGCATCGCTGAGCCAGGTGCCACCTGCCGGCGCGGAGCTGAGCGAAGAACTGGTACCCACACAGAGCAAGCCCGGGTCCGGAATGGCGGAGGGAACGGGATTGACTGTATTAGTAGCTGCAACGTAACACCCTGTGGGCAATATGTATGATATGACGGTAGTTCCTGCTGCTAAGCCGGTCACGAGGCCGCCTGTGCCTATTGACGCAATTGCAACAGAAGAAGAGGACCACGACCCGCCAATACTGGCATCACTTAGCAGCGCACTGCTGCCAGCACAGACAGAATGACTACCTAAAATAGTTGCGGGCAATGAATTCACCGAGACAATTTTTGTAACAGAACCAGTACCGTATTTTGTACTGGTGGTATAAGTGAGGGTATCTGATCCGGGACTTACTCCGATTACCGTATCCGCTGACATTGATGCAGTTCCATTGGAAACTGTCCATACACCACCGGAAGGAACCTGTGTGAAATTAAATTTCGACCCGGCACAAACGCTGTTTGCACCGTATATAAGCGTTATCACATTCTCAACTGTATCGGTCATTACTACAGCATTGTCATCAAAGAAAATGCCTGCATGATTGAAGATGGTTGTGCCATCGGTAAGGCCTCCTTTCGTCTTAATATGGAATATCAACATGCCTGTGCACTCATTATGGTGACTGCTGTCCAGGAGATCTATACGCGGAAAATCGAACTTTACAATATTGTGCCCGCCTGCATTATAAACAGCTGTGTTCATGACAGCAGTTGCGGCATCTATGCGCAGTGATTTTATATCTACATTGTCAGAGAGCGTATCCATTAGGGCTATATTATGTGCAGTATCGTTACCTGTATTTTCAAAGCTGATGGTGTACTGCAATGTTGTACCGGGCAAGATGTAGCCACCGGGCACGGCCAACATTTCATTGGGATCGTAAGATGATCTTACGGTATCTATTCTTGTAACATTGTTGTTTGTAGCGTCTGCATCGCCTGATATGGGCGTGACAGAATAAGCAGACAGTATGGTATCGCCGGGTGTGAGCGATGCGCCCGGCACAGTAAGTGAATAGGAAATAGTGCGCGAACCGGAAGCCGCAGATAACGCCGATAAATTCCAGGTAACTGTATTACCCACAACGGTGGCAGGCGAGGGCACCGAACCATCAAAAACGTACTTTGGATTAATGTTCATGGTCACCACAGCATCTTCTGCAGTGCAATAGCTATTGGTAACCAGTATAGTGCCGGAAGCAACGTGCGCACCTGCAATTGCACTTGTATTTAATGCAAGATCAAAGCCGCTGGCTGCAGAGCAATTGAATCCGAGGTATTTGGTAGTGATATTATAGCTCAGTGAACTGATGGAATCCGTAATAATACCGCTGCCTGCACAGGTAAACATCAATCCCGGAGGGCCGGACAATACCCTGAAATTGTAGACGTCACCAGGTATACCATACGCATTGTAGTAGATGCCGCTGGTGGCTGACAGGGTATCAACCGGTACACTGTTTGAATCAATTTCCACCAGCAAGGGAAAATAATTATACAGCTCAGTACTGTCTTTTGAGCAGTTACTATTAGCATCGAGGTAGAACCTTACATCAAAAGTTCTGCATAGCAGGTAATTGTATGAAAAATCGATCGAATCTAATACAGCTGCACCATTCATCAACAATTCCTTGATGGTATAAGTGCCTGCACTGGCATAGCTATGCGAAACGCTTACATAGGACTGCGGCGATGCCGGCAGCAGTGAACTGGTGTCAGCGGTGCCATCGCCGAAATAGGCAATGACTGCAGATGCCAGGGGGCTGGTGGTTAACGTAGATAACGTTATGCCGCTGCAGGTACCACTTTTAAAAATGGAAAAGCTGTCTGCGATGAAATCAGGCGTAAGCGAAATTTTACGGATCACATAGTTGTTTACATCAGAGACATAGAGATCGCGGTAACGGTACAGCACCGCAGCATAAGGTGAACTGAAAGAAGCCAGAGTTGCAGGACCGCCATCACCAGAAAATCCACGGGAATAATTTCCTGCTATGGTAGAAATATTACCGGCTGCGTTTATCTTTCTTATGCCAGAAACGGGAACAGACAGGTCGCTGCCATCTGTTATGTACACATTGCCGGAACTATCTGCCAATATGTGAAACGCTTCTGAAATTGATGCAGCAGTGGCTGCGCCGCCGTCGCCAGAATAACCTGTTGTACCATTTCCTGCAACAGTAGTGATCACACCGGCAGTATCAATTTTTCTTAACCTGGAATTACCAAAGTCTCCCACGTACAGATTTCCTAATGGATCAACACAAAGCGTAGAAGGATAGAGCAGTGATGCTGCAGTAGCAGGTCCACCATCTCCGTCAAATCCACCGACGTCCAGTGATGGGAACCCGGCAATAGTAGAAATAATACCGGCAGTATCTATTTTTCGTATCACAGATGCAGAATTATCTGCGAGATATATGTTTCCTTTAAAATCACGGGCTACACCATAAACTGTTTCGATGGATGCACTGCTTGCAGGACCACCGTCTCCACCAGCCCACGAAAGACCATTAATACCCGCAATTTTAGCAATAATTCCTGTTGAAGTATTGACCTTGCGGATAACATTGTTGGCATCATCTGAGAAAATAATATTGCCTTCTGCATCTACGCACATGCCTGTATTGCCATGAAGCTGTGCATTGGTTGCAGGACCGCCATTCCCGCTATAACCAGCAACGCCAGTGCCAGCCACAACAGTAATTATTCCTGAGCGGTCAATTTTCTTAATCATGTTACAATCTGCACAAGCATAATAAATATTACCTGCCGTGTCAATAGTCATGTGGAGTGGCGCTTCTCCCCCTGGCATGGTAACATATGTGCTTACTACCCCCTGGCCGAAACACACTGACGCAACCAGCAACAGCCAGGCAACAATGGGTAATAAAAAAACTCGTTTCTTCATGACATACACTTTTGTAGAGACAACGGAATAGGGCCTTTCATAGGTTTTGGGTTTATGCGTTACTTATAAGGCGTATTATTATAAATAAATGTTAGTACTCTGTTCAATTTTTACTTGTCTATTTTTGTTACCTGCTTTGATTTTACTTTCCTTCCACTGGCATCATACACGGTCAGCAGGTATACCCCGGCGGGTAAGCTGCTCATATCCAGGCTGTTGGTATTTTCCGCTAACAGCACCACCCTGCCGTCTGCCGTCGCTACCCGCACCGTTGTTTTATCGCACCATATTACATATTCAGTGCCCCACACCGGGTTTGGGTACAGCTCCAGGTCATCTGGCAAGCAGCCCGGGTAGTTATAGGGCTGCGATGCCACACGACACCCGAGCGAACTGGTTACTACAACGCCGTATTCACCGCTGCCCGTTACCGTGAAAGAATCGGATATTGCTCCGGCCACAGCGGTACCGCCCATAATCCACTGATAACCGGCATAACTGTCTTGTCTCCATAAAACGTTTTCTTTGCGTCTGATTGCCGGCACTTCAGGTAATGGGTTCACAGTTATCTCCATGGCGGCCATTGCTATGCCACATGTATTGCTGATGCTATACCGTATGCTATCCGCACCGGGCGACACGCCCAATACAATTCCGGTCTGCAGGTCCACCGTTGCTATTACCTCAAAGTCTGAGCTCCAGGTACCGAGTACCAGGCCTCCGTCCATAGCCACCTGGGCACCTACGCACACATTGCCAGGCCCCGATATAACCGGCAGCTGTGGGAAGGTATCAACATGTACAATAAAGAAGGTGGTATCAGCACAGGCAGCATTGCTCACTACATACAATATTTCACCGATTCCGGGATCTTCGGCCGTTACTTTACCCTCATTTACGGTAGCTACTGCATTTACGCTGGCCCATATACCTCCGGCTTTAGCATCTGTGAGTATTAATGTGTCGCCAATACAAACTGAAGATGAACCTGTTATAGAGCCGGCATCTGGTACGGCATATACCTGTATCACGCTTATGGCGGTATCTGCACTGCAGCCATTGCTTATCGTATACAGCACCGTGTCCACACCTGGGGATGCACCAGTTACAGTGGCAATATTACCGCTGGCTGAAAGATGAAGACTGGTGTTACTACAGGCCCATGTGCCCCCCATAAGGTTGTCACTGAGCGAAATTGCCGCCCCCACGCAAGTAGCATCTGTACCGCTTATTCTACCTGCACTGGTTATGATCGGTGATACAGAGATAGTCACTATGGTAGTATCTGCCAGCGCTCCATTTGTTACGCGCACCGTAAAATTATCGCTGCCCAGGTAACTTGCTGCCGGTCTGTATGACATATCGTGCGGCACCAGGCTATTGCCGGTAGATAGCGTATCGTAAGACGCATCAAGATCGCCATGCAGCGGTGCAGTAACTACACTCCAGCTGTCCGACACCCCTGCTGTATAATCTCTGATGGCCAAAGCAGTATCAAGTGATCGTAGCAGGTCCTGGCAGGCGTTCAGGGTTTGGTTGTGCCCGTGCGTAAAAGATAATAGTGGTGTCAGCCGGACTTTACGGACCCGTACATTATCAAGGTCAGCAATATAGATGCCGCCATTGTCATCTCCGCACACTGATAGAGGGCGGTAAAGAAGTGCGTTCACGGCAAGCCCTTCGTCACCTCCAAAAGCAGCAGTGCCCGCGCCAGCCATTGTACCTATAGTGCCACCTGCACTCACCTTTCTTATGCGATTGTTTTTACAGTCGGCAATAAACAGTTCACCGCTGCCATTTACGTATGCGCCTGTAGGCAGGTTTAGCTTAGCGGCAGTGGCAGCACTGCCATCTCCGGCATAGCCGTTCCCCGCCACAGTTACTATTAGCCCACCGGCAGCCGGATCGGCCCTGCGGATACGGTTATTCCAGGCATCGCATATATACACATAGCCTGCCGCATCCGTTGCGATACCCCATATTATTTTAAGCTGGGCTGCAGTAGCCGGGCCTCCGTCTCCACTGAACCCACTTGCACCATTGCCGGCAATGGTGCTGATGATGCCTGAAGTGCTCACTTTGCGCACACGGTAGTTGTTAGCATCACCTATGTAGATGTTGCCCGCACCGTCTACGGCAATGCCGATTGGATTATTCAGTTTGGCGTCCGTTGCAGGCCCGCCATCGCCGTAAAAACCCGCCACACCGCTGCCGGCTACCGTGCTGACAATGCCGGAAGTATTTATTTTGCGTATTCGGTTATTCGTCTGGTCGGCTACGTATACGTTGCCCGAAGCATCGACAGCAAGCCCCCAGTTAGAACTAAGCTGAGCAGCTGTAGCGGCAATACCATCGCCATTGAAACCCGGAGTGCCCGTGCCTGCGATGGTAGTTATAATGCCACTGGTATTTACCTTCCGGATGCAATTGTTCAACTGGTCACTGATGTAGATGTTGCCCGCAGCATCTACCGCTACGCAACCTGGTGAATCAAGGGCTGCAGCGGTTGCAGGGCCATTGTCGCCATAATATCCTGTAAGGCCATTGCCGGCCACCGTGTTTATTACTTGTGCACGAACATAAAGACCAGGAAGTGTGAGCAAGGCTATAAAAAATGTAGTCAATACCCATCGTACGACAGGTATTGACTACATTTTTTCCAGAGGAAAATAGTTTCACCAGGTTTTTTATAGTTTACGGGTTTGGCTTGGTGATAGGTTTATAGGGAAATTAGTAAATAAAGCTACTTAATAAACTTATAGCCTGCTGATAGACGGAAATAAACCGAAGACAGCGGGGCATTCACATCATAGTTACCTACTATGTTGCGGTTGACTATACTTTGCTCCATGAGCGCATCAAAAAGCCATCTGTGTGTTACTTCATACGTGAAGCCCAGCATGTAACCCACATTCAGCCGGCCAGCTGTTGACACCTGGTAAGCGGGCCCATTGTAGTTGGATATAGGGTTTCCGGAATATTGGATACCAGGCCCAACCGGAGTAGTTACCGGTAACACAGGCGTGACTTCGGAAAAGTCTAGCGACCGTGTAACATCATGTTTTGTAAACGTATTCTCTTTAATACCCGTGAGTTTATTGTATGTGAAATTAGCACCACCATATACCGATAGCTTTTTACCAAGTTTGTACTTCACCAGTATGGGCAGTTCCAGCTCCAGGTAAGCTCCACCAGTCTTATATGACTTTATGATAGAATCATAAGTAGCAGTGTACGTGTAATTCGTGGTATAGGAGATGGTGTCAACTGTGCTGCCTATTACAGCCACGTTTGGTGTGCTGGCTCCGTTTTGCTTTGTTTGTCCACCCTCAATCACTTTGTAGTAGGTTTGGTTATTGCCTATGCTGCGGGTGCTAAGCTGTGCATATTTTATTGCCGGCTGGGTCATCAGTGCAACTTTTGGGGAAAGGTTGTATTGCAGGTAAGGCGAAATGACATACTTTGATGCCGCGTTGCTATTAGTTCCTCTTTCATAGCCGGCCTTCATTCCAAGTTCTATCCTGTTGAACAATGGCTTTGCAGCTGTTGCTATTTTGTCCTTTTTCGCCGCCTTAGTTTTTGCAACTTCTTTCTTTTGAAGTTGTATTGGCCTTTCCTGTTTGTTCACAGCCAGATCTTCGTTTTGGGCACCAGCATCTACTTTTTTATTGCTATTCTGATCGCCATTACCGGACGTTTCTTCAATTTGTTCAGATAGCTTCCCTGCCTTAGCTTTTCCATTCTGTTTGTCGTTCTGCTTAGCATGACCGTTTACAGACACGTTATTCTTTGTAGTTGCCGACTTACTGCGGCTACCGTTCCACTTTTGCTGACGTGTGTCTGCGTCTTTGCTGGTAGCTGCCTTTGCTATTAGCTTTTTATCTGCAGGCGTAGCATGAGTTCCTGCGCTTGCGTTATCCGCAGCAGTAGCCGGTACATTTCGCCGTGCTCCCGTTTACTGATAGCGGCGCCGAAATGGCGTCGCCATTGGCTACTTTGCCACCTTCGGTAGTTGTGGTATTTACAGCCTGTTGCACAGGGGCTTTAGCTGCAATACTGAGCTCCGTGTTACCAGCGTTCTGGTGGCCTTTGTTCCCCAGTATTTTCTTTACGACGGGTATGCTCAGCACCGCGACCAATGATACCATGGCTATATGCCCACCCCAACGAAAGGATGGCTTTGGTGCTGAGGGGATCAATCCATCAAGCTGTTTATCCAGTGCCTCCCATACGTCAGGTGGAGGTGTCTCCCGGTACCTGCCCAACTTTTCCCTGAAAAAGTCGTCGATATGTTTCAAATAGTTTTTCACACGCGCTCCATTTACTTTATCAATGCATTTATCTTTTCTTTCAGTCTTCTGCGGGCATCATTGAGGTGCCAACGGCAGTTATTCTGGTTTATATTCAGTATTTCTGCTATTTCCTTATGCGAATAATTTTCAAAAACAAACAGGTTAAAAACCTCCCGCTGTGCATCGGGCAGGGTAGCTACTATTTTCAATAGTTCCTTATGCGACAGGTCTTCCACTGATCCGTTGCATGACAAAATTAATGGCTTCACCGCTATGGGCCGGGTGTGCTGGTACATATACCGGAGCTTGTAGATGCGCTGTGTATCATGAAACCTTGCATATTCCTCTGAATTAGTGAACTGGAACCGCATGCTTACTTCTTCGTCGGTTGTTAGCTGCTCCTTTGCCTGTATTTTCAAGGCAATCATGTGCGGCGAGATCAGATCTGCCTGGCTCACCAGCAGCAAAATGTGGAAGGCAGCATCTGCATCAATGAATACATAGGTTTCAAAAATGAGAATATTGAAATCGGTGTAGGCCATGTCCACAAACTGCTCTACACGCTTTGTTACGAAGTCAAGGTTCTGACTTACAATCCTTTGCAACCTTGCCTCTTCATCTTCCACAAACTCATCGGTGGGCATCTTCACTTCTTCTGCTACTGTCCAGCCTGCTGGTGGGGTAATATGGCTTAAGATATTGTCTGAAACTTCTTCTATCCTGATATGCGAAATAGTGTATGGTTATTTAAGTTTGTTAAAAAGCTTATAAAACCATGCCAGTATTCAGCGCAGGAACTGAGTGAGCAGGATAGGAACAACCAGCTATTCGTATTCTAACGCGTATAAAGCGTTGTCCTGAAAAATGTAGCTGACCAGTCCGTCAGGGCGCGTCAGTACAAAATTTGTGAAGGCCCGGGCCGGGGTCGCGGCCCGCAGAGGGATAGGTGCCCACTCCGTAAAATCAGCATCGATTGAGGTCTTCATCCCTGCAGTGTAGTACCGGCCATACATTATCAGTTGACTATGTTTCCGGGTGCCGTACACGCTTCGCTCGGTATAGTCAATAGACGGAGACATAATACTTCCCTTTCGCGGCTCATAGTATTGTGTTATTACACAGCCTCCATGCATCACTTTGAGCACTCGGTTCTCATTGGGATCGTAGGTGGTTGTATCTGCTGCCGGCAGATAGGCTATATCATATTTGCACATAAACGGCCCTTTGCGGTCGTTGCCATACTGGTATAGCGTGAGCGGATTTCGGTTATTCGGCATAGCCAGCTGAGCCCAGGTGCGGCAGTTGGCGTCCACGACCCATTCTTCCTTCCAGTCAAATGCTGATGCTGGCTTACCAGTGGCAAGAAACTTCCGGGTTTTATAGTCATAATCCATTCTCCTGTTAACCACGCCCTCAGTACTACGAGTAAGAACAGTTACCTGATCTTTAGCAGATAGCCACTTGTAAACCTGCGGTAATCGCAGTGCAGGATATTTAACTGCATACAGGTTACTATCTCTTAGTATAGAGGTAAGGGATACCTGGGTGTAGCGATAGGTCGTTGCAACGGTGTTACTGCTACCGAGCGAGGAGTCGTAGATCCGTTCTAACCTGCCGTTGGGGTCATATTCATATTTAAAGATCCGCTGGTTTGGCTCATAGTTGTTACAATTGTTAGCTATTGATCTATAGTCCGATTCAAGACTGGCCAACAATCCATTTTCATTAAAGACATACCTATTGTACCACTTGGTGTTGATATTGAGCCTGCCTTTTATCTTTCCACAATAGGTGCTTGAGTAGCCCGGGTTTTCAAAATGGCTATGACCTGTGCCTGTGACACCGATACTCACAAGTTTGCCGCCATTGCGCTGATAACCATAAGAGACAGTATCATTGCCTGCAGTTCCAGCCACTGAATCAACAGCAATCGTATTCTTTCTTAGCAGAAAGCCATCACTGTCATAATCCAGGAAGCCTTGCTCCAGCACTTTTGCCTGTGCCATAATGCTATCAAGCAACAACCCCATTCTTACAGGTAGTGTATCATCTATAAATGATGCAATTTCCGGGTAGCGCACTATATCCACCTTTTTAAATCTTACGTGATGATAACCAGTTGCGGCTATATCATTGTACCTGAGCAGCGGCAACAAACTATTTGTGAAAGAGCTTGTGTTCGTATCCCGGCTTTCCTGTGGGTTACGTGAGTAGTCTCCTAAGTAATTGCTGAGCAATCCGGTTACGTGCAGCCTTATGATCAGGCTGTCTTCCCAGCCCGCAATATAAAAAGGGCGTGCCTGTTGGCAGTAAACGGAAATTGGCAACAGCAAAACCAATAGCAAAAGCCTGTAGAACCCGGGATACATTCCAAACAAAGGTAGGGCACGTGACTTATACCTCAGTATAAGCCAGAGACTTGCCAAATGTCTCTGAAAGCAGGGAGGCGGAGAGTATAGCCAGTCCCCACACGATGAAGCCAGTGACCATAAGACCGCCGGTAAGATCGAGATGAAAAACGCGCTCAAAAAACTGGTGCAGCGGGATAAGCAGCACCAGCGCTCCACGCATGAAGTTAGTTACCGTAGCTGTAACCGTTACCCGCAGATTAGTACCAAAATGCTCTGCGGTGCTTGTAACAAACACTGAAAGATAGCCGCAGCCAAGGCCCATAAAGAAGGAGGTAATACTCAGTTGCTCTCCCTTGCCTATGCTTACGAAATGGCATATTGTTGCTACCACGCCCATAGCCATAAACGCCAGTAGTATTTTCTTCCGGCTCCTGAATACCTGGCTCAGTATGCCGCTGGAAAGATCGCCTGCGGATATACCCACCTGGAACAGAATGAAGCACGTAGAGAGCTTCAGCCCGACTATGTGGTGCGCTTTGGCGATCTCAGGTGAAAGGGTAATGAGCAAGCCTACGCTGTACCATATAGGAACACCCATAAGTATGCAGGCTACATATTTCAACGCCCTCTTCCGAGAGGAGAACAAAATCAATAACGATCCTCTTTTCTCGCCCAGTGTTTTTGCCTCCATAAACATTGACGACTCAAATGAACGCAGACGCAGCACCAGCAATATACCACCTGCTATACCGGCGGCCATAAATGCATGCCGCCATGGCAACACATCGCCGATGAGCCCGGCGGTTACTGCACCAAGGGCACCGAGTGTAGCTACCAGTATAGTACCATAGCCACGCCGCTCTATGGACATACTCTCAGATACCAGCGTGATGCCTGAGCCAAGCTCACCGGCAAGCCCAACACCAGCAAGCAATCGAATGACTGCATAGGTATTGACATCGTGCACATAGGCGTTGGCAAAATTGGCGAGGGAGTAGAGAAGTATAGACCCGTACAGTACAGTTACACGTCCCTTCTTATCCGCTATTATACCGGTAATGATACCGCCTATCATCATACCAGCCATCTGTATAGAAAGTAACTTCTCGCCCGCAGTGGTGAGCTCAGTACCAGATAAACCAAGATCCCTTAGCGAAGGAATTCGGTATACATTGAACAGGAAGAGATCAAAGGCATCTATAAAGAAGCCAATGCCTGCGACAAGCACAGCAATGTTGAATGGCGAGTGGTATATTTTATCGGTGTTCAAGCAGTTCTTACTGATGAATATAACGGACTATCATAACTGCATACTGAACAATTGAATACAATCCCGAAGCTATGCATTAACCCTGTACTGTTTTGAAGGAGGCAATAAACTTATCGGCGCTGATGGGTATCCCTGTTTTGAGACCAAAAATGGTAATTAGGGAATACTTGTATTTGTTTATCAGGTAGATGCGATCCTTGCCTGTGTACTCATCGGTAACAAAAGTAAACTCGATGTAGGGAGTTGGGCCAAGATTGGTTTCCAGTGTGGTTACCTTAATGGCGTTCATGCCGGCTGTGGCACCATCGCGCTCGTTTTCCAGTATCTGCTTAATGGTCTGATCCTTGGGGTAGAATGTGCGCATGTCTATCCAGCCTGCCATGTACACTTCGCTCTCAGAGGCGGCGTAGGTAGCAATGTTTACTTTAAAGATAACACCATCGTCTGTGCGGTCGTCTTGCGAACTTTCTTCAGGGGTGCCGGGGAATTCTACAACAAAATGACCTTCAGCCGACGTATACTTTACCCCATCACCCTTAGGCCTGAAGCCGGAGAACAAAACCACAATTGCCAGCAGCGGAATAAATGCGAACCTTTTCATGATACCCTGGTTAAACGGTTGAAAGAGAGAAAGTAACTGATTTCCTTATTTCAAAAATACATTAAATAACAAGATAGTGTTGTCGTCGCTCCGGGTATTTTAATTGCGCTTGCAGCAATTGAACAACCGAGTGTAAATTTATTATTGCACAGATTGTGATTGAAAATCAACACTATAGCTCCGATTCTTTGCACACTTGTACAACTTTGAAATTGCGGGTTTCCGCGGGAAATTTCCGGTACCGGAAATTCAATTTTACGCAGATGCGATTGCGGATTTACTTCTGGTTTTTGCGGTTCAAAACAAGTGCTTCATCCTGTAAATAAGTTTACCTGCCGGCAATGTTTTTTCTCAAAATAAAATGGCTATGTTGCGTTTTAAAATACATTTTAAGACCACAATTAGTGTGCCGAAGTGGGTGGTGGCATGGATGAGATTTCCACAAATTTTGGGAGTGGGGAGGGTGGGCTTTGGGCGGGCTGTAAGGGACTACTTTCGAACTTTTTTGTCGAGGATTTAAAGAATATTGAGAATTTTTAGATTGTGAGGAAAAGATTCTCAGTTAGTGTTTCGGAGGCGAACACTTTGGCATTTTTGTAACGCAACGACTATTCGCATTTCAAGGACTCGTGACAGATTATTTTACAACTGCCGACAGTATACTTTAAACAGTAGTACGATATTGATATACCCCGTAATTTTGATAGATGAGTACAATGCCTACAAAAAACGAAGATCATAAACTACCTATTTCTTATGCTGTAGGCTATATGCTGAAAGTGATAAAATCAGGCAAGCGAATAAATAAATTTAAAGATGAGTTTAATGCTATTAAGCACGGTGACTATGATATGTTCCTTGATTACATTAAGGAACCAGAGCCATTTATGGTGCAATGGAGCCGTGGTGTAATAAAAACGGACAATTTTTCTCAGCGAGCTGGTGACTGCGATTTTGTAATGATGGTTAGGGCAGAACCTTCAATATCAAAGTTCTTAAAGACCTGCTTTGCAGAGTATGGCAGTATTACGGATGCCGATCTTCCTGACCCAATTTTTATGAAGTGTGCAGCTTTTGAAATTTCCTTACGAAATCACAATAACAACATACGAGCTTCAAAAAACATTCCCTGGGAGAAAAAAGATTTGGTTGATGTGATAGACGAATTGTGTGTTTATAGGAATATCCCTGAAGCTGATAAAAACATACTACAGGATGGAAGAAAATTTCTCAATCGGATAAAGCATAAGCCAACCGCTACTTCTTGGTCTAATGGAATCACAAAGTTTAATGTGGCATGGACTGTACGAAACAAGTATTTAATACAATTGGTATGACCAGTTTAGGCTTTTTTCGGTAAAGTATTTTAGTTATTGATATTTGGCTATATCCTCGTTGGCTCAAGTGTTTTCTTCTTGTAACGCCTAAGGGGACATTTCGAACGACAAAACCCGCTCCTCGCGCGGGTTTTCCTTTCAAGCGGGCTGTAAGGGACAACTTTCGAACTATTTAATGGAGGATCTGAAGGCGATATATTATTTTCACCATGATTTTTTATAAAATTTCAAAGTTGATGCGATTATGGGTTTAGATGTCTGCCATTACAAATTAACTCTTAATCCAGATGATAGGAACAATTATCTGGAAACTGAAGGTTGGGATGCAAGTTCGTGCAATTTACCCTTAGATACTTTCACATCGTATATTCAAGACATTCCCTCGGTGGAGTTTAATAAATATATTTTAGTTATTGAGGACAAGCGGCACCTTGATAAAATAGATAAGGGGATTCTAGAGTCTGCCGTACAGGTATACACAGGATCGGCAATTGAAAAAGTAAAAGATAAAATAGAGGAATTTATTCTAAGCCAGAGATTGGATAAATTGGAAAGGCAGTATCTCACTTGCGAAAGTTCAGGATCAAACAGTGAATCCAACTGTACTTATCAATCAATAAGCTTCGCCGAAAATACGATTGTGCAAGGTTTCTACTATAACGAAGTAGGATACCAACGAAAAGGGATGAGTAATGATTTTTATGCAAAATTCAAGGGGTATGAATTTTATGGAAAAAAAGAAGATTTCGAAAATGCTTTAAAGTGTGTTGGTGATGAATGGTACATTGAAAAATGGGGACAAGAAGTTGTCAATAAAATGCGGGAGGATTTTAGAAGGGATTTTGTGGACTCGTTTGAATTTGGTTTAAGTCTCTTATATCCAAGTTTCTAGTTGTGCAGGACTATCCAAGGGGACACTTCAAACGACAAAACCCGCACTCAGCGCGGGTTTCAATTTTCAGCGGAGAGAAGGGGATTCGAACCTGATATGAATAGTAGGCTAAATTACCACTTAATACTCCCCTTTATATCCTGCCGACCCTGGTAGCTGACGGGTACTTTTTTATAGATGCCGTGTTTGCCGGCCTTTATGGAGCCGGAGAGCTTTATCTCCACATCGCTGCTTATAAGCAACTGAAGCGCATTGGGAAGTACATTTTTCAGGTCTACATTCAGCATTACCGGCAGGGCAAAAGTATCGAGCCGGGGGATGGTGCAACTTTCATCTACCTGCATTTTGCCAAGGCTCCTGCCATTCAGAAAAACGTCTACATCCGCATCCTTCAGCTTCATGCCGTACCTGTTGGGGTTGAACATGTTTATGTCCAGGCACATCTGGGTCTGCAGGCCGTTTTGCTTCAGGCGAAAGTTTTGTACGTTCTGGTATACCAGCTCTTTTGGCGCGCTGCATGAGCATGCGAAGAGGATGACCAGCAAGGGAAACAAACTGATGTACTTCATAGTTTTATGTCTTTTCAAGGGCTTTTTTGTTGTATGGATCAATATTTCACTTATACCAAATGGAGAATAAAAATACGCGCGATGCTCTGAACGCGTCTGACGGCTGGAAGCCGTACTGACGCTAATGACGATGCTTATTTTAAAAGGCTAATCAGTGCTACAACTGATAGTAGTGCAATTAATACAATAATAACCATTTCGCGTCATAATTGGTTTGTAAGAATATCATAAACATTGCAGGCCATTTGTAGCAACGAGGTGGATGGTTATGCAGCCCCACGGCTGTGTTGTGTACCCTTGGGCGGAGAGATGCCGCCCTTGCAGGGCTGAGTGTTGTTCAGGCCACCAATTACTTGTTATTTTTCCGGTGTTATCCAGCTTAGGTAGTTGTCTTTATCTACTATCTCAAAGGCTGCATCAGGGTATGCTTTCGCAAATGCCAAGGGTATTTTTGCTTTTCCTTTCTGCCATTTACATTCTATGGCCTGCATTTGCTGCCGTGTGTTTACTTCCAGCAGATCTATCTCCTGTCCATCGTATGTGCGCCAAAAAAAATATTGCGGGTGGTAGCCGTGATAACTATTGTATTTCAACCTTTCACTCATCACGTACTGTTCCCATAGCTGGCCCACATCGTTGCGGGCATGCAGCGGGCTGAAATTATTGATCAACGCATTTCTTATGCCATTATCATGAAAATACCATTTCTTGCTTTTGGTAACTTCCTTTCTCAGATTGCCACTATAACCCGACAGGGGATAAATAAGAAATACTTTGGTCAGGAGGTCAAGGTATCGTTCTACGGTTATTTTATTCAGCTGCAGACTGTTACCCAGCTCTACCGTGCTTACCTGGCTCCCTACCTGCCACGCAAGCATCTGAAGCAATTTAAAAAGAACGTCAGCACCTTTTATATTCTCCATCATAAGCAGGTCTTTGAGCAGGTAGCTGTTTACCAGCTGCCTTAAATAGTCCTGTTGCTCTTCCTGGCTTTCCAGGTGCCACAACTCCGGATAGCTGCCATAAATAAGCCGGTCCTCAAGGTTGCGAATGGTAGACAAATGATCTTCTGTTTTTGCAAGCTCGCACTGAGCAATAGGGTATAGCTGGTATATAATATTGCGCCCCACAAGTGGCTCCCCTGTTTTGTATACCAGGTCGAAACTGCTGCTGCCTGTAACAATAATGGTAATATCCTTAACATTATCAATCATCAGCTTCAGGATCATGCCGATGTCAGGCACCGACTGTGCTTCGTCTATAATAATGATCTTCTTACCTTTTGTGAGCTTACGGTAATTGGCAATTGTTCGTTTGCCCAGCGTAGCCGCTACCTGCATATCCTCACCCTGCAACAACAATACATCACTGCCGTGGGTAGCGGCTATATTTTCAATAATAGTCGTCTTGCCAATACGGCGCGTGCCGTACAACATTACCACCTTTTGCTTTCCTATCTGCTTTGCTATCTGATATTGTAATAACCGCGGAATATCCATAAAATGCAAATTAGGTCATTTGAGTGACGCAATTTACATTAATTAGGTCATTGTAGTGACCTAATTAACAAAAATGGATCATAAAATGTAAATTAGGTCAGGTGACTGACCTAATTTACATTAATTAGGTCAGTCATTAAATTTTTATTTAATGACCAAAGCGACTTTAACGGGAACTGTGAAAATATCCAGCTTAAACGTGGTAAAGGAATATCTGGGGGAGTACGCCTAACAGTATTACCAGAATACAGGTAATGATAAGCAGAACTTTATCCATTGGGGTAACCTCAGAGGTAAGCTCGGGATTGCCGGGTTTGAAGTACATAGCTATGATGACCCTGAAATAGTAGTATACACTTATTGCTGCCATGAGCAATGCAAATATTACCAGCCACAACAGATGACCCTGCTGCACTACTGCCTGCAGCACATAGTACTTAGCCATAAAGCCACCGGTAAGTGGTATACCGGCAAGCGAGAAAACGAAAATAGATGCCGCGAAAGCGAGCAATGGTTCTTTCTTAGCAAGACCATTGAACCCATCGTAGGTGTAATCTTTCAGCTTAACCAGAACGGAGAAAATACCAATAGTGGCAACGCTGTATGCTACGGCATAGATAATGATACCCTGCCATGCAAACTTATTGAGTGCCAGTATGGAGAACAGCATAAAGCCGGCCTGCGCTATAGATGAATAAGCGAGCATACGCTTTACGCTCTGCTGGAAAACAGCTGTAACATTACCTACCAGCAGTGTAGCGGCCGTGATAATAGCCAGGATAAGCGTCCAGTGTTCGCTGAGGGTATTGAATGAAACCTGGAACAAACGCAGGAACGCAAAGAATGCGGAGGCTTTTACTATTGTTGCCATGTAGGCGGTAAAAGGAGTAGGCGCGCCATCGTATACGTCGGGCGTCCACATGTGCATAGGTGCCGCTGACACTTTGAAAGACAGGGCAACCATGATGAACATGATACCGGCAAGTGCAAGCGGGTTAAGGGCATCGGTATGCAATATGCCTACCATGTCCATAATATTAAAGCTACGGGCGGCACCATAGAGCAGCGTGATACCCATGAGCAATATGCCCGTAGAGAATGCACCCATGAGGAAGTACTTAAGCGATGCTTCGCTGCTCTTGAGGTTGCGCTTGTCGCTGCCTGCAAGTATGTATTGCGGTATGGATAGTATTTCAATACCGATAAACAGCATCAGCAGATTGTTGTAAGTAGAGAGTATGTACAGACCGCAAAGAATAAAGAAAATGAGTGCAAAATACTCGGCTACATGCATGCCTACCTTCTGTATCTCCTTGCCCATTAGCAGTATGTAGAGTACGGAACAACCGGTCATGAGCGTATTGAACCAAAGTGAGTAATGCTCTATGCGCAGCATGCCGCTGTACTTAAGCTCAGGGGCATTGCCCGATGTGGACATGAGGTCCCAGATGTTGACACCAAGCAGCGCCACGAAAAGCAGGGAAGCAAGGGCTACCACACTCTTCTTATTGCTCACCATAAAACCGGCAAACATCATTATTATACCAAAAACCGTTGTAGCAATAATTGCCTTCATGTTCAAATCAAAATTCAAAATTCAAAATTCAAAACCCCACACCTTCTGCCGCACATATATTTCAATCAAAAACTACTTCACTATCATAGCTGCAATACCTGAGGTCAGATCGAGCAGCGGCTTTGGATAGACGCCCAGGAAAATGATCAGGATAATAATTATAGCCACGCCCACAAACTCATTTACACTGATATCTTTAGTGATCAGCATTTTCGCAGTAGCACCATATGCTGTTTTCTGAATCATATTCAGGGTATATACCGCACCCAGTATTACGCCAAGCCCAGCTACAACCATTACGGTTACGTGGTTTGACTCTGTGCCGGAGAACAGGCCGTTGAACAACATAAATTCACCAATGAAGCCATTGGTAAGCGGCAATGCAATACTTGCGAGCGAAATGATGACAAGTGCAATAGCCATATTAGGTGCTACACTGGCCATACCGCCGAGCTTAGTCATATCGCGGGTGCCCCAGCGGTTTTCTACCATGCTTACCATAAGCCACATGCCGGTGATGGTGATGCCGTGATTGAACATCTGCACCATGATACCGTGCATGCCCACACTGCTATGCGAGAAAGCAACGGCACTCATAAGGCCCATATGCGCAATGGATGAGTAAGCGATAAGGCGCTTCATATCTGTTTGCACAATAGCTATGCAGGATGCGTACACTATCCCGATAACTGAAAGCACCACAACGGTATCTGACCAATAAGCCACACCTGCGGGTACCACAGGCAGCAACCAACGGAGCACTGCATACAGGCCCATCTTTACCATGAGGGCGCTCAGTATGATTGTAACCGGGGTTGGAGATTGCTCATACGTATCCGGCTGCCAGGTATGGAAGGGAAAAATTGGCATCTTGATGGCAAATGCGATGAACATGAGCCAGAATACCCATTGCTGTGTTTGCGGCGGCAACGAGCTACCGGCGCGAACTATATCGCTCCATGAGTAGCTGCTCATACCCTGCGACTGCGTAGACAGGTATATAAGACCCGCCAGCATCATAAGACTGCCTACAAATGTGTATATGAAAAACTTGAAGGTAACAGCGATACGTTTTTCCCCACCCCAGGTGGAACATAGGAAATATACAGGGATGAGCGCAAGCTCCCAGAACATATAGAACACCAATGCATCTGAAGCAAGGAAAACACCCATAAGGCCCGCCTGTGAGAGCAGCAAAAACCCATAAAAAGCACCAGGATTCTCTACACTCTTATTAACGCCGGCAATCATTACTACCATTACTACAATGCCGGTAAGCAGGCAGAGCATGCTGCTCATGCCATCTGCCAACAAGCTGAACTGCGTACCCAAAACAGGGATCCACTCATGGTTATAAGTAATAGGTGCCGAGAAATTGGCAGCGCTTACATAAGCAGAAACGGCAAGAGTAAGAATTGAACTTATCAAAGCAAGCGCCTTTGCACCTTCACCTTTTACAGCAAAAGACATTGCGCCTGTGATCAACGGAATGAGTATAAGTAATAATAAAATCATATTGTATCTAAGTCAAAAGTTAAAAGTGAAAACCAAAAGTTTTCGCAATTATTCATTTAATTTAACGTGGGCGATGAAAACCAAAGTTTTCCTCACCGTTTACCTAATCCAGAAAAAACTAAGTGTGAACAACACCACAATGCCAAGCACCATAATAAAAATGTAGAAGCCCACCTGGCCACTCTGCAGCAGGCGCAGGCGATCACCACCCCATCTTACCGTTTTGCCCACACCGTTTACCACACCATCAATACCCTTTTTCTCAGCAAACTTGTCCAGCAGGTTTGACAACCCTTCCATAGGCCTGATAATAATAGCATCATAGATCTCATCCACATACCATTTGTTTTCGAGCAGTTTTGCAAATCCTTTGTTTTCGGCAAAGTCAGGTTTCTTGTTGACTACGTATGCTACAACGATCATTATAACGGCAGCAACTACAGATACTGTCATAAGTATCCATTCTGTAGACTCGCTAAGATGGTGCTCACCAAAGTTGGTAACCACGTTGCTGAGATATGTATTGAAAAGATTGTGGCCACCCAGCACCTCCGGTATACCTACGTAGCCGCCCACTATGGAAAGCACAGCAAGTATCATGAGTGGAATGGTCATTGCATAAGGACTCTCATGCAGATGATGACGCTGGTCTTCAGTGCCGCGGAAGCTACCATTGAATGTAAGGAAGTAGAGGCGGAACATGTAGAATGCAGTCATCATTGCAGCTCCTATGCCCAGGTAGTATAGTATAGGATCGTGGGCAAACGCATCGGTGAGGATGGCATCTTTGGAAAAGAAACCAGAGAAGCCAGGGATACCTGAAATAGCCAGGCAGCCAATAAGGAAGGTAGCCTGGGTGATACGCATATACTTGCCGAGTCCACCCATTTTGCGGATATCCTGCTCGCCCCCCATAGCATGAATGACACTACCAGAACCGAGGAACAACAGCGCCTTGAAGAACGCATGTGTCATAACATGGAACACAGCCGTAGTGTATGCACCCACACCCAAGGCAAGGAACATGAACCCAAGCTGGCTAACGGTAGAATAGGCCAGTACCTTTTTAATATCGTATTGTTTTATAGCAATGGTAGCGGCAAGAATAGCTGTGGCAAGACCGATAATAGCAACAACATGCAATATCATTGGTGCCAGGCTATAGAGTGCACCGCTACGGGCTATCATATATATACCAGCGGTAACCATGGTAGCCGCGTGTATGAGCGCCGATACCGGAGTAGGGCCGGCCATCGCGTCTGGCAACCATGTATATAATGGTATCTGGGCACTTTTGCCGGTAGCACCTATGAACAGGCAAAGGGCGATCCAGTTGTAAGTGCTGGTAGGTACAATAGTCTGTGAGCCATGAAGCTGACCAAAGAAATCCTGGTAAGAAAGGGTGCCGAATGTGAGCAGTATGAGCAACATGCCTACAAGGAAGCCAAGGTCGCCGATGCGGTTCATAACAAATGCTTTTTTAGCAGCATTGGTGTAATCCCTGTTTTTGAACCAGAAGCCAATGAGCAGGTATGAGCATAAGCCTACACCCTCCCAGCCTATGAACATGATGAGGTAGTTGGCACCGAGCACCAGCAAAAGCATGGAGAAAACGAACAGGTTGAGGTAAGCAAAGTATTTTACCATGCCCTCATCATGATGCATATAGGATGTGGAGTAGACATGGATAAGGAAGCCTACCCCGGTAATGATAAGCAGGAACAAAGCCGAAAGCGCATCTACCTGGAAGGCAAAAGGTATGATGAGCTTGCCTGACTGGATGAAATCGAACAGGTGAACGATGACTGGTCCGTGAAATGCGGGGTCTTTAACTTCAAAGAAAATGCCAAGCGAAACTGCGAATGAGCAAAGTATTGCCAGTGTACCTATGATACCACCCAGGTTTTTAGGCATTCTTTTCCAAAGCAAACCGTTGATCAGGAAACCGATCAGCGGAAACAATGGCACTAAATAGACGAGTTGAGAAAAATTCCCCATTTTAAAAATTAAATTATTTTAGTGTTTCAGTCTGTTCAAAATATTAATATCCACCGAGTGAACTTTGCGGTACATCATTACAATGATGGCAAGGCCCACGGCAACCTCTGCAGCAGCTACTACCATTATAAAGAATACGAATAGCTGCGCATCAGCATCTCCGTAGATCTTTGAAAAAGCTACCAGCAACAGATTTACGGCATTAAGCATAAGCTCTATACACATAAATATAATGATGGCATTACGGCGCATAAGCGCTCCCATGATTCCTATGGAAAACAAGAGGAGACTCAGGAACAAGTAATGTGTTGAATTTACCGGCATTTTAAAAAAGTAAAAGGTAAAAATTAAAAGTAAAATCTTTCATTGCCCCTTATTACTGAGCGGCAATGGTACTGTATTCTTTATAAAAATTGCTTCATTTCTGATTCGTCCTCTTTGGATGGCTTTGCTTCCTCTTTCTTACCAATTACCACGGCACCTATCATAGCACTTAAAAAGAGCACACTGCTAATTTCAAAAGGCAACACATACCTGGTGAACAAAGTACGGCCGAGATTGGTGATAAGACCAATATCAGTTGAAGTTTTGTCCATTGATTCTGTTTTTGCAGTTTTTATAGCCGCCAGGATCACCAGGAACAGAACACCACCCGAGATAACACCTGCCAGCTGCACCAGCTGGCCCTTCTGCGGTTCCACATCCGCATTCAGGTTCATAAGCATGATGACGAACAGGAACAGTACCATGATAGCGCCTGCGTAGACAATGATATTAACGATAGCGAGAAACTGCGCATTCATTAATATATAATGACCTGATATTGCAAAAAAGGTAACGATGAGGAACATTACACTGTTCACCGGGTTACGGCTAAGTATTACACCTAAGGCGCAGCTTACAGCCAACGCAGATAAAATCCAAAATAAAATATCGTATATCTCCATACCTATTTGCTGTCCTGTTTTTTAGGGTTAGGAATAAGCAGGTCTTCTTTTTTATAGATGAAACTTGCGCGGTTGTAGTTAGAAGGCATTATTGTTTCCGTAAGATATATTGCATCCTTAGGGCAGGCCTCCTCGCAGTAGCCGCAAAAAATGCAGCGAAGCATATTGATCTCGTATTTGGCCGCATATTTCTCTTCGCGGTACAGCATTTCTTCACCGGCTTTGCGCTCAGCAGCCTCCATGGTAATGGCCTCTGCAGGACAAGCCAGTGCACACAGACCGCATGCGGTGCAGCGCTCAGCTCCATTCTCGTCGCGATTCAGGATATGTAAGCCACGGAATACCGGGCTAAACGGGCGTTTTTCCTCAGGATAGCTTGTAGTTGCTTTCTTTTTAAATATATGCCCCAATGTTATCCCGAGCCCCTTTGCTATAGATGGCAGATATATACGCTCCCCGAATGTCATCGGGGTCCGGTCTATTTGTACTGCTCTGTTAGTTAGTTTCTCCATTATTTTCTTTTTCCTAAACCCCGGATCACTTTTTAATAACCCAAATTATCACTGCACCGGTTACCAGCATATTCACAAGTGCCAGTGGTATCAATGATCGCCATCCTAATTTCATCAGCTGATCATATCTAAAACGTGGCAATGTCCACCTGATAAACATGAAGAAGAGGATCATGCACACAACCTTAGTCAATAGCGCCATGATACAAATAGCAGAGAATAATAGTGGACCAACTGCGGTAGCTACCTGATCCATGAACGGGAAGTTGTAACCGCCAAAGAACAGGGTAACAATGATAGCCGAGCTTACAAACATATTTATGTACTCAGCAAACAGGTAAAAGCCCAGTTTCATAGACGAATATTCCTGGTGGTAACCCATGTTCAACTCGCTTTCGCACTCCGGAAGGTCAAAAGGTGCACGGTTAAGCTCGGCAAATGCGCAGGTAAGGAAGATCACAAAACCTACAGGCTGTTTAAAGAAGTTCCAGGAGAAATAGCCATCGCTCCAGAAGCCGTGCTGCTGAGCTACTATTTCGCGCAGACTAAGTGTGCCGGTAAGCATAAGCAGTGCGATAAGGCTGATGCCCATAGCCAGCTCGTAAGAGATAGCCTGTGATGCTGCACGGATGCTGCTTAACAGGGAAAATTTATTATTTGAAGCCCAACCACCCAGCATAACACCGTATACACCAAGGCTTACTACACCAAATACGAACAGAATTCCAATATTGATGTCTGCAACCTGGAAGCTAATAACATGGCCGCTTTTTGTTACAAAATCCGGACCCCAAGGCACCACAGCACTGGTCATAAGGGCAGTAAGCATGGCAAGACATGGGCCCAGGATGAATATTACCTGTGTAGAACGGTCAGGAATGATCTCTTCTTTAAAGAATAGCTTAAGACCATCGGCAAGCGGTTGTAACAACCCGAATGGGCCTGCGCGGTTAGGACCAAGCCGGTCCTGCATAACTGCGGCCACCTTGCGCTCTCCCCAGGTAGCGTACATAGCTATACCCAGAGACCCCATCAGTATCACTGAAATGAGGATGACCTTCTCTATTATAAGCGCTGTGTCAATCTGAAGTAACAGCATATTGTCGCAAAAGTAATTTAGTTAGTTAAAAAATTATCGTTTAATCAAGTTTTATTGTGCCAATCTCTTTTTTTAAATTCAAAAGAAAAACTGTCGCAGCATCCCAAATAATAGCATAATCAATCCTAAAATATTCATGTACAAAAATATTCCTTAATCCTATCATTTTGTGCCATTCTACGCTGGGATACTTATCCCTTGTATTATCAGTAATATGGTTTGCCGCTTCTCCTATTATCTCCAGCCATTTTACCACTGCGATCCTTAGAACATGATTATCACAAAATGAATCATAAGTAATACCCTCTATTGCCGTTTCAATTTCATTTATGTATTCAATAATATGGGATACACGCGCATTATCACCAATTTTATCTCTCATAAATAATAAATTTATCTCTGTCGATAAATGGTTTTATGTATTTACTCTCCCATCCTGCACTTACAATATCCACCTTTTTATTAAGCTTTTCGGCAAGGTCCATACGCCATAAGATGTAATCAGCAGCCACTCCTGGCACGTAGTCAATATCAACAAGCACATCAACATCACTATTTTCATCAGCCTCACCCCTTGCATAAGAGCCAAACAACCATACTTTTTTTACTGGTCTTTTTTCGAAAAAGCTGGTTATGACCTGTTTGATATGTTCGGTTGTCAGTATCACTTACTTTTTACTAAAATCATCAGAATGTGCCGGACCATTGATCTGTGATAGATGAACCTCCGGTTTGTTAACGTCACTTATGGTATGTATATCAAGCAAAAACTTAGGGTCCTTACCGATCACTTTGTCAATAAGAACCGGCGAAGCCTTGGTACCCACATTGCCCGCATAATGGCCCTGAGCTATTACGCTGCTCCGTGCTATCATAGATGGTCCTTCTATCACCCAGTCTTTTGTTTCTTTTTTATGGAAACGACAGTCATTACAAATAAATTCTTCTACCTCCCCCCACTGGTCTTTACGAGCAGTAACACGGAATACTTCTTCGCCACGCATCCATAGGCGCACTTTTCCTGTGCACTTAGGGCAGTCGCGATGGGCATCGACCGGCTTAGTGAACCATACGCGGTTTTTGAAGCGGAATGTTTTATCGGTGAGGGCTCCTACCGGGCACACATCAATTACGTTGCCAATAAACTCATTATCGAGCGACTTGCTCAGCATAGTGCTGATCTGTGCATGGTCGCCCCTTTCCAGGATGCCGTGCTCACGCCTCTCGGTAAGTTGGTCGGCGGTATACACACAACGGAAGCACATAATGCACCGTGTCATGTGCAGAGAAATGTATGGTCCTATATCTTCTTTCTCAAAGGTGCGGCGTTTGAATTCGTAGCGGGTAGCTTCATTACCGTGCTCGTAGCTCAGGTTCTGCAGATCGCACTCGCCGGCCTGGTCACATACCGGGCAATCGAGCGGGTGGTTGAGCAGCAAAAACTCCACAACACCTTTACGTGCGTCGACAACTTTTTCAGAAGTAATGTTCTTTACTTCCATGCCGTCCATAACGGTAGTGCGGCAGCTGGCTACCAGCTTAGGCATAGGACGCGGATCCTTTTCAGAGCCTTTGCTTACCTCTACCAGGCAGGTGCGGCACTTGCCACCACTGTCCTTCAGCTTGCTATAATAGCACATAGCAGGCGGGGTAACCTCTCCACCTATCATACGCGCAGCATTCAGTATAGTAGTACCGGCAGGCACTTCTATGCTGATGTTATCTATGGTTACTTTAAATTTTGGTGCTTGGTCACTCATTTTCTATTTCTTTTATTTAACCTTACCCCTTGCAATATTCGGAGATTCAGGATTTACGCTCAATTTGAAAAGTCGGGTAATGACAACCAGATCCATATCCTCCATAGGTATTGCTCCAAGCAAGCATTCATCCCCTAACACCATTGCTCCTACAAAACATACACGGTTCTCAAATTCTACTTTTATAGGCCCTACGTAAGGCATTAGTTTTGATGTGCCATCAGCCAATTGAGCTTCTTTCTGATAAAGTTCCTTTACTCCCAACTGGTTGGCGACATGTTGCGTAATACATAAGAATGTAGACCCACTATCAACCAAACTTTTCACCTCAATAGGCGATTGTTCGGACTTTACCGGATTCGACAACTTGATATTTGCGTATACTAATCCCATATTCTTTTTTTACGCTGTCGCAGGCACATGAATAGGGTCGGCATAATGTGCCAGGCCATAATTACGTGTCTGCGATTCCTCAGGGTTCTTTATATGCCATTCAAACTCATCGCGGAAATGGCGGATGGCTGCGGCCACAGGCCATGCAGCAGCATCACCCAGCGGGCAGATAGTGTTTCCCTCTATCCTGCGCTGTATGTCCCAAAGGAGGTCCACATCGCTCATCTTGCCTTTTCCGTATTCTATGTTCTTCAATATCTTATACATCCAGCCGGTGCCTTCGCGGCAAGGGCTGCACTGTCCGCAACTTTCGTGGTTGTAAAAGCGTGCAAGCGTCATGGTATGTCGTACTACGCACTGGTCTTCGTTAAGCACTATAAAACCGCCAGATCCCATCATACTGCCGGTTGCAAATCCGCCGTCTGAAAGACTTTCGTAGTTCATATAGCGTGTTTCGCCCTTTGCTGTTTTCAGCAGCAGGTTGGCAGGGATTATAGGCACCGATGATCCGCCCGGTATACAGGCCTTCAGTTTTTTACCATTAGGGATACCACCGCAATACTCATCGCTGTAGATAAATTCCTCTACAGAAATGGTCATGTCTATTTCGTAAACACCCTGGTTCTTAACATTACCGCATACTGAGAGCAGCTTGGTGCCGGTAGACTTACCCACCCCAATTTTAGCATACTCATCACCACCTATATTTATTATCGGCACTACTGCTGCTATAGTTTCTACATTGTTTACCACGGTAGGACGCATCCACACACCCTGTATGGCCGGGAAAGGTGGCTTCATACGCGGGTTGCCGCGCTTACCTTCCAGCGACTCAATGAGTGCGGTTTCCTCGCCGCATATATAAGCGCCTGCACCACGGTGAACATATATCTCGCAATCGAAGCCGGAACCCAGAATATTTTTACCAAGCCAGCCGTTATGCTTAGCCTCAGCTATGGCCTGCTCCAGGATGTCGGGTATCCAGGCATACTCTCCGCGTATATATACATAGGTAGCATTGCTGCCCAGCGCAAAACTGCTGATCAGGAGCCCCTCGATAAACAGGTGCGGATGAAACTCCATGAGGTAGCGGTCTTTAAAAGTGCCGGGCTCTGATTCATCAGCATTGCACACCAGGTGGCGTGGCACACCTTCCGGCTTAGCCAGGAAGCTCCACTTCATGCCGGTAGGAAAGCCTGCACCACCACGGCCACGAAGTCCGCTCTTTTTCACCTCTTCCACTATATCAGCCGGAGACATTTTAAATGCCTTTTCAGCTGCACGGTAGCCGCCATGCTTACGATAGGCATCATAGTACCGAATGCCTTCTACCTTATCGTGTTCTAATAATAGTTTTACACCCATTTTTCAAAGTCAAAAGTCAAAAATCAAAAATCAAAAAACCAGTTTTGATATTTTGTTTTGAGTTTAATAATTACCTCAGTCACTCTATTTTTAAATCTTCACACTCTGCCTCGCAAATAACTCCCAATGTTTGTTTTTCCATACCCACACCTGCAGCACACTCAATTTCACTTGCAGCGGTTTGTTACTCATCTCCAGGTCTATCTCTGCATTCAGTCTTACTGACACAGTATTCTTATTTATTCCTACTATTTCAAAGGGCCGCGCCTTAACCTCTATTTTCTTATAAGTGATCGTACCATTGTACAAGTCACTAATCACTTCGTTCTTCCGCTGTATCCAGCCATTTGAATGGCCATAGCTAACATCGTCGCTCAATATTCTTTTCAGTACAATAGTGTCCTTGCTGACCAGGGCACCATCGAAATCTGCAATTGTCTTGCGCAACAGCGCGGTATCTGCCTTCCGGCCAAATACTCCAATACTTATAAAGAGCAATGATATTGTTACTAAATACCTCATCACCTGTTATCAAATACCATTATAAAATCTTCCAGCGGGTCGAAGAAATAATCTGTCCAGCCGGCTTTGTGGCTTTTCATTTCGTCTTCATCCGTGAAACCGGTATGCCGAAGTATCACTTTCGTCCCCGCCTCGTCGGGCTTCAATAAATAATGAACTTCAGTTGCATTTGTTTCTTCAGGCCAATCGCTGGTTTTCCAGGTATAGGCCAGTTCATTTGCACTTGTATTCAGCACTGTTCCTGTTGCCCACCCATCAAACATTTCAAACCTGCCACCTGTCTTATTCTCCAGCACTGCTGCTCCTCCACTCCACTTTCTTATCAGCACCGGGTCGGTAAGCAACTGCATCACACGCGCCGGCTTTGCTGATAGTATGAACTCAAGTGAAAGGTCGAAAGCCATAATTAGTTTTTAGCTGTCCCGCTCAGTTCTTCTATTAGTTTATCTACTTTTTCCTTTGTCAGGTGTTCACGGTAATGCTTTCCAAGCTGCATCATAGGTGCATAACCACATGCGCCAAGACACTCTGCCGGTTTTAAGGTGAACAGGCCATCAGTAGTAGTTTCCCCTTCGCTGATACCCAGTTTTTCTTTTATGTAATCAATTATTTCGTCACTGCCATTCAACATACACGGCCCGGTGCGGCAAACTTCAAGCACATACTTGCCAACGGGTTTAGTGTTGAACATGCTGTAAAATGTAGCCACCTCATAAACTTCAATAGGCAGTATATGCAATATCTCCGCTACGTAGTCCATAGCAGACGCATCTAACCAGCCTCCATTTTCGTCCTGCGCCATGTGCAGCAATGGTATTAAAGCACTCTTCTGCTTGCCCTCAGGGTAGTGAGAAATGAGTTCTTTTACCTGCGTTAATTTTTCTTCTGAAAACGTTATCATTTAAATACGCTAATTAAATTATGCATCCAGTTCTCCAGCTATCACATTCAAGCTACTCAGTGTTATGATCGCATCACTCAGCAGACCGCCTTCTACCATCTCAGGATATGCCTGGTAATATATAAAACATGGTCTGCGGAAATGCAGGCGATAAGGGGTGCGGCCACCGTCACTGATCAAATAATAGCCTACTTCGCCATTGCCACCTTCTACAGAATGATAAACCTCGCCTGCCGGCGCATCTATCTCTCCCATTATTATTTTGAAATGCCAGATGAGCGCTTCCATTTTTGTGTATACATCCTCCTTAGCGGGAATGTGAAAATGGTCGGCTTCTTTAGCATAGAAAACTTCTTTCTGGTCAGGAAACTCCTGTTCCATCTTAGCGATTTTTTCCAGTGCCTGGTGTATGATGCTTACACTTTCCCATATCTCACCATTGCGCACCATGAACCGGTCGTACACATCACCTACTGTGCCTACCGGTATCTTAAAATCAAAATCTTCGTAAGAGCTGTAAGGCTGGGCTACACGTACATCATAGTCTACACCTGTTGCGCGAAGGTTTGGCCCGGTGAAGCCATAGTTAAGCGCACGCTCAGCATTTATTGGCCCGGCGCCTATGCAGCGGTCCATGAACACACGATTACGGTTAAGCAACGATTCGAATTCCTTCATCACCTTCGGGAATGACTTTAAGAAATCATTCAGCTTGGCGAAAGAGGCCGGGGTGAAATTGCGCTCAAATCCGCCTACGCGGCCTATATTGGTGGTAAGGCGCGAACCGCAGATCTCTTCAAATATCTCGTATATTTTTTCCCTGTACTGGAACACATAAGTAAAGGGAGTGAGTGCACCGGTATCCACAGCAATAACAGAATTACAAACCAGGTGGTCAGCAATTCTTGAAAGTTCCATTATAATAACACGCAGATACTCTACGCGTTTTGGTAGTTTGAGGCCAAGCAGTTTTTCTATGGTCATGTGCCAACCCATATTGTTGATGGGCGACGAGCAATAGTTGAGCCTGTCGGTAAGTGGTGTGATCTGGTAGTAAGGGCGGCGCTCGGCGATCTTTTCAAATGCACGGTGTATATAGCCTATGGTAGGTACAGTTTCCAGCACGCGCTCACCGTCTATCTCCATTATATTCTGAAACACACCATGGGTAGCCGGGTGGGTAGGACCCAGGTTCAGCGTAGTGGTCTGCTTCTGAAGAGATTCGTCAGACAGTTTAATATGATGTTGCTGCTGCGTTGTTAGTTGTTCTGACATTACTCAAAAATTTTATCCTCTTCCAAACATTTCGTCATCCTTATCTCTCCTGGTCGGGTCTTCCATAGGGTATTCCTTACGCATAGGGAAGTAATCCATCTCGTCTACATTAAGTATGCGCACAAGATTAGGATGCCCGATAAAGTTGATCCCGAAGAAATCATATGTCTCACGCTCCATCCAGTTGGCCGCAGAAAAAAGTTGCGAGGCTGTATAGATGTCGGGCTTATCAATGGGAACATAAGCCTTAAGGCGCATGCGCACATTATCCACCATATTATGCAGGTGGTATACTACGCAGAGCTCCTGGCCTTTTCTTTCCGGATAATGTACAGCGGTAAGGTCTGTCATAAACCTGAAGCGCATCTGCTCATCATCAAACAGGAACTGCATTACTTTCAGGTTCAGCTCAGCGGGTACAGTAAGCGTAAGCATGCCATAAGGCTCTTCCCACCCGCTAAGTTGCTCCCCAAACTTATCTGTGAGCTTTTGTTTTATTATTTCGTTTGTCATAAAACCCCAAATCCGCCGCGGCGGCGCTTTCTCCTGTTATTGTATACTGTTTATTATTGTATTCCGTAACTCTGCATCAAAGCCTTGTATGGTTCGCTGTTTCTGCGTCTCAGGCTTTCGTTCTGAACAAGATCCTGTAGTTTCAGAATTCCATCCAGTATGCCTTCCGGTCTTGGTGGGCATCCAGGCACATACACATCTACCGGTATCACCTGGTCAATACCCTGCAGCACAGGATAGGAATCAAATATTCCACCTGTACAGGCACATGCGCCAATAGCTATTACCCACCTGGGCTCTGCCATCTGCAAGTAAACCTGGCGCAAAATTGGCCCCATTTTCTTTGCTATTGTGCCAGCCACCAGCAGCATATCGCACTGGCGCGGGGTAAAGCCCATACGCTCCGCACCAAATCGGCCAAGGTCATAGTTAGAACCCATGGTAGCCATAAACTCAATGCCGCAACAAGATGTGGCAAATGGCAGCGGCCATAAGGAATTCTTACGGGCCAGACCTACCACCTTATCAAACGAAGTTGAGTAAAACCCTTCACCGGAGTAGCCCTCAGGCATCTCCACCATTTTTATCTTCGTATTATATTGAACCGGACGAGACATAAAAATTAAAAATTAAAACTTAAAAAACTCCCTCAATTAACACTTTCCACTTGTTTCATTTTTATGATGCTGGATGCGATAATTTTTGAAATCTCATCTGCTTCATTGATCACTACATTTATCCGATCTCTATCACAAGTTACCCGCTCCCGGATCAGGCATAACCAATATTTGGTCTCATTTGCCGATTTTGACGCTATGTGATAAAAATTTATCAAATCCTTCTTTGAGCTTCCACCACTCCCTTCAACTACATTTGCCCCTATTGATGTCCCAGACCTTATGACCTGGTCGAAAAATGAAAAGTAAATTTTCTCATACCCAGTAGCTTTTATGAAGTCTATCAACATAAGCGAGAATGCAAAACATCTCTTTTTAATGTCGAATGGTTTATCCACTTGGGTATTTTAATTTTTTACTTTTAATTTTTAATTTTTATCAATCTTCCCAATCTAGTGCACCCTTCTTTACTATGTATATAAAACCGCATAAGAAGAATGCCACAAACAATATGACCTCAAGAAAAACCTTGGGGCCTATTCCTTGTGTAATAAAGTACCTGAAGTTGACTGCATAAGGATAGAAGAAGATCACTTCCACATCAAACAGTACAAAAAGAATAGCTACAAGAAAATACTTGATACCCATAGGCTGGCGTGCATTGCCAACAGAAGGTATGCCGCTCTCAAAGTTGATCAGCTTATCATCAGTTTTTCTTTTAGGACCCAATAAGTGGGTTACACCCATCATGACTACTACAAATCCTATAGCAATAACCAGCTGCAGGGCTATGGGGAAATAATTAAACGGCGTGTTGTGCTCCACTGCCAGCAACAAAAGATTCATAATTAGTCTCCTTACTTAGAAAGCGCGTTACAGAATAAACAAAGTTACAGTTATGCAGCGAAATTGCAAATGGCTTTTAACTAATTATTAAGGAGGATAAATAAATATATTGCATAATGCCAGAACATCTCTGATCATTTACTCCGGTTTATAAGCAAGGCCAAACTGTTTCCATGTTTTGGTATTATCATAAAGGTGCTGCAGCGGGTTTTCAGGTTGGCGGGTGGATGCCGGCCGGGCACCACCGTTTCTGCCTCCTATGTTGGAACCGCTACCGCCTGTATTATTACTGATCCCGTTACCACCGTTATCTGCATTTTTTGCAGATGGATTTTTAAAGCCCTTAATAGCATAGCATACACTTATTGGCTTATCGGCATCCTGTGCGGTGATGACATTTCTATTATAAATTGCTTTGAAGGGCACTACTGCTTCCCATACCAGTTCTTTATATTCATCCATCCGTATGATCACTTTTACGCCGCAGGTTGTAGATTGTGAAACCATATAACCGCCGCTGCACCCAATAAAACCCTCCAGCGAAAACTGGTTTGCATCCTTCGCTGCTTTGGTCAGTTTCACGTCCCGTTGGCGGCCTTGTAATGATGCCGGATCAGTTTTACGGGCAGTCTGCGACAATTCAATAGGTTCTGTGTCATTTGGCAGCGGAAAATTGATAAAAAAGGAAGCCTCCTTACCGCCACCGGTATCTATAGATACCGTCATGCCTTGTTTTAATATTTTCATTTGTGTCATCTCATCGCCGGCTTCCATAGAAATATATAGGTTTTCCCTATCGTTGGATGTAGCGTAAGCAATCTTTGCCTTGGCGTCAAAATTCGGGTACGGCGACGGCCAATCCTGGCTATTACCATCTATTACTATTGGCTGCTGTTGCCATGTTCCGGGAATATAATTTTTAGATTTCCCTGAATGCCTGGACCCGCCACATGACATATTGCCTAACAATGTAAAGAGACAAACCGCTGTAACCAACTTATGCTTCATACGCAATTATTGAGTACAAAGTAACGCGGTATTTTATCATTTATCTTCAACCAGTGAATAAAACGTGAATAATATTGATCGCAATAAACAAGTTATTATTAACATCTTATTAATAATACTAAAATTTATTTCCCCTTTCATTCGCAAGAACAAGAAAAATCATAATTTACAATCCGCTTTAAGTACTCTATTACCTCTAACTCCTAAAAATAAGTCATGAGAAAGTCTTACGCATACCTTTTATTGATAGCATTCTTCTGTGCTAAGTTTTCAATATCATTTGGCCAGGTCACTGTTGTGCCTGGTGTTACTGCGGCTGCAATGGCCAACAGGCTAGCCGGGCCGGGCGTGGTGGTGATTAATCCAGTACTCACCTGCGCATCTAATGCATATGGTATATTTTCCGGCCCTTCTACCTTAAGCTTTGATAGCGGAATAGTGCTTACAAGCGGGCAGGCGCAGACCGGCGGCTTAGCCACCGGCGCTAATGGACCAGCATCGGGATTTGCGAGCACTTCTAATGGCACAGCCGGAGACCCACAACTCACTGCGCTGGCCGGCCAGCCTACTGATGATGCCTGTATACTCCAATTCGATTTTCGCCCGATTGGTGATACAGTGAGGTTCCAATACGTTTTCGGATCGGAAGAATATTCGAGCTATACGTGCTCTGATTTTAACGACGTTTTTGGATTTTTTATAACCGGTCCGGGCTACGCATCTGCTACTAACCTTGCTATTGTACCCGGCACGGGTCTTCCAGGTATTCCGGTATGTATAAATAGTGTGAACTGCGGAGCAACCGGCGGATACTCACTTTCTACTTGTACGGCAATTGGTCCGGGCTCACCATTCTGTACTTATTATGTAAATAACTCTAGCGGCACAACGATAACTTATGACGGGCTTACAACTACGCTCGTTGCCGTAGCGCGCGTAACTCCATGCGATACCTATCACCTTAAATTAGGTATTGCAGACGCAGTTGACGAAGTGCTGGATTCTGGTGTATTTCTTAAGGCTGGCAGTCTTACTTCTATCAGTATAGGGGTGGGTGCAGTAGGTATTAATCCTACAGATACTGGCTTTGGCGCACAATACTCTATCAGGGGCTGTACACCGGGCATGTTCATTTTCAACAATACCGGCTCACTGGCAGACTCTATTACCATACACTACGTGATAGGAGGCACCGGTGTAAACGGCATTGACTATTCCACCATTGCCGATAGTGCCGTGATACCAGCTGGCAGTGCTACCGATACCGTATTCATTAATGGTCTTACTACTGCAACCGGCACAAAGACTGTTATATTGTACATACTTGCTCCCTACACCTGCGGTAGTGGCCCGGTAATAATAGACAGCGTGGCGCTAACCATCTACGATTCTTTCTATGTGCATATTAACACTCCAGACACCGCAATATGCATTGGCCAGAGTATAATTATCAATACTTCAGGAATTCCCTCGCTCAGTTATCTGTGGTCGCCGGCGGGTACACTAAGCAGTAGTACAATACTCAGCCCATCGGCTACGCCCACGGCTACTACTACTTATGTAGTCACAGCATCGTTGCCTGGTTCCGGCTGTGCGCCGTCAACCGACAACGTCACCGTTTCTGTAGTGCAACCACCAGAAATAACTGTAGGTCCACCAGTGCAGACCACATGTGTGGGCGCACCATTACAACTGGGGGTAACAGTAGCTTCCGGCACCGGCCCTTATACTTACTCCTGGACACCAGCTACCTGGTTGAACAACACAGCCATCGCCAATCCTATTGCTACGCCTACTGCCATGGGAGATATTGAGTATACGGTTCGCGTAAACTCCTCGGTATTTGGATGCTTTGCTACAGATTCATTCCTGCTGCATATTGTATCCAACGTGTTTAACCTTATCAGCCAGGATACAGGCGTATGTTTCCCTCCGGGTCATTACCAGATATTTGCCACAGGCGATACCACATCTACTTATTCATGGAGCCCGTCGTTTGGCGTATCTGATCCTAATATCATTACCCCTGTTATCAGCCCTGCCCTCACTACTACCTACACAGTTACTGCTTCATTCCCTGGTTGCCCGGATGTGGTGCATACCATTACCTATAGTGTGCAGCACCCACAGGTAAATATTATCCCTTATGATTCTACTTTTTGTATTGGTTACCCGGTAACCATCCAGGTGGTAACTACACCGGCTGATTCTCCATTTACACTTACATGGACTTCGCCTACTTCTTCGATGGGGCTATTGTCTGACCCAACATTACTGCAGCCAGACTTCTACAGTGCTACCCCGGGTGTATTTCAGTACTATATAACTATACAAAGCTCGCTTGGCTGCACCAGCACCGACTCTGTGATATTAAGGCCGAGCCCACCCATACATGTAGATGCGAGCCCTGTGAATGCAAGCATTATGTATGGCAGTCATATACAGTTGCAGGCCAGCAGCCCATCGCTTGAGCACCTGCTGTACTGGTGGGTACCGGATAATGGTACGCTCAACAACCCGAACATAAACAACCCGATAGCTACACCAACAGATTCTGTGACTGTGTACACAGTGTATGGCATGAGTCCCGCAGGTTGCCGCGATTCTACTTTTGTTACCATTCGCCTGGAGTATGAAGACAATTGTATTCCTTCGGCCTTTACACCAAATGGTGATGGACTAAACGATGTGTTCAGGCTGTGCAATAAAATGCGGTATGAAAAGCTGGTTGATTTCCGCGTGTTTAACCGGTGGGGACAGGTAGTGTTTGAAAATACTAATGATCCGGATAGAGGATGGGATGGTACCTTTAATGGTGTAGTGCAGGATATGGGTGTTTACAACTATGTCATTATCATTGGCCGGCCAGATGGCACGAACCGTATCTTTAAAGGTGATGTAACACTGATTAAATAGTCAACTAAGCTTATAAAAAAACGAGAACAGTCCTGATATTCAGGGCTGTTCTCGTTAAAAAGCTTTATATGGCGGTGGCTTATGAATTTTGAAAAGCCTATTCGACACCCATATCTTTTAATACCGGCGTTACAAAGTCAGCCAGTTCCTTTATGTATGCGGGCGAAAAGTCAAACTTTATCCCTGCAGTAGTATAAAGTTCTTTTAGTGTCTTTGTGTAGCCCTGGCTCAGCGCTTTCATATAGTTTTCCAGCGCCTGGTCTTTATTTTCGCGATACTGGCGCCACATGGTCATAGCGCCTAGCTGGGCTATGCCATATTCGATATAGTAGAAAGGAACTTCGAATAAATGCAACTGCTTCTGCCAGAAATTTGTGCGGTATTCTTCAAAGCCCGACCAATCGGTGATACCTGTGGAAAACTCATTGAGAATAGCGAGCCAGTTTTCTTCACGTTCCTGCAGTGTATGGCCCGGATGCGTGTATAGCCAGTGCTGGAATTTATCGATGGTAGCTATCCAGGGCAATACACTGATCACACGCTCCATCTCTTCCAGTTGTGCACGCTTCAGTTCTTTGTTCTCTTTAAAAAACACATCCCAGTGCTCCATAGAGAAAAGTTCCATACTCATGCTGGCCAGTTCAGCTATCTCCATAGGATACTCCTTAAATGAGGCCAGTGGCAGCGGATCAGATAGGAAAGAATGTACAGCATGGCCACCTTCGTGCATCATGGTGATCACATCTCCCATGGTTCCCGCAGCATTCATAAAAATGAATGGTACACCCGTTTCAGCAAGCGGGCAGTTGTAGCCGCCCGGCGCTTTACCCTTCCTGCTGTCCAGGTCCAGGCGATGCATTTGCTGCATGGTCTGCAGGCAACCGCTGAAATACTTGCCAAGCCGGCTAAATACCTCCACCGCCTTTTCGCTCAGTTCCTTGCCATCGGAGAAAGGGCGCAGCGGCTCCGTACCTATAGGTTCTGCATCACTATCCCACGGGCGCATAGTATCGAGGCCCAGCCGGTGCTGCCTGTGCCTGATGAGCATGGCCTGCAGCGGAACAATGTGCTCACGCACCGCCTCGTGAAACGCAAAACAATCCGCCACCGAATAATCGAACCGGCCAAGCTCCCTGAATTTGTAATCACGGTAATTTTCAAAGCCGGCATTCGCCGCTATCTTCTGACGCAGTGCAAGCAACTTATCGAATAACTCATTCAATTTATCCTTATCCGCCATTCTGCGGCCAGCAACTTTTGCAAACACCTTTTCACGGAGATCGCGATCAGGGCTCTGCAGCATCTTTGCGGCCTGTTGCAGCGTATACTCCTTGCCATCTACCTCTACACTCATGGCACCGGATATAACACCGTATTGCTGTGCCAGCAGACTTACTTCGGCCTGCAGCTGCACATTTTCTTCCCTGTATAATTTTGCAGCATTATCTACACTGCGCAGGTAAGGGAAAAACAAATCACTATCAAGCTCTTTGGTGAACGGAGAGGCGAGTAATTTTTTATTTAGCTCAAAAGAATAGGGTTTCATCTTCGGCTCTATTTCCATACAGAAATAAGTGAAGGCTTCTTCATATTCTTTGTTCGTGGTATCGCAAGTCATTTTAATCTGTCGCCAGCAAGCATCTTCGCTTACTACTGCTTCCAGCTCGCTAACATCACTCAGCCATTTATCAAGAGCAGCTTTATTTTCGATACTGCGGTTTTTAAGTTCTTCGAAATAAGGCTGCAATGCATCCCAATCTGTGAGCTTAAAATCGGAAGGTAAAAAGTGCCTGTGTTTTTCTTTCAACGGAACAAATGCTTCTTTCATGATACCTGGTTTTACGTTTTTTGTTAGTGCAAAATACGGGTATCTTTAAATACAGCCTGAGCGAATTTGTATTGAATATTACATCATATTAATTGCTCTGTTTGTAAATACTATGTTAACACATATTATATGTGTTTATTAATTAATAAAACGATATCGGCAGAAATGGCATGTTTTTAGACAACAATCGAGGTAATATTTATGGTTTTCAAGACATTAGTTCAGGTAGGATATTTATTAGCGTTATATCTATAAAAGTGATGGCCCGCCTGCATAATTCCATTTTTTTCCTATCGTTGGTAACACTACATTTGTGTCAAGTTGTGAATTTAATGGGTTAGTAAGTAAGAGCTGCCGGATTCTTCCAGCGGCTCTTTTTCTTTTCATCTCTGCCCTAGTTTAATAACACGTTATCCCCATTTTCTGCAAATACTTTTCTTACACTCTTCACTTTTTTATTTTTTGAAAATCATTTTCTAAACTTATTTGCGAAGTGAAAAAGCGAAATGCATTCGTGAAGAAATTTTATGCGCACACAGAAAGTCATTTTATTTTTCCAACTTTGGACAACTACTTTTTCTGAAATTTATTTAGAACAGGACTCTTAAAAGAGCAATTAATAACATGGAGAAGCCCCTTTAGGGGTTTGAGGTTTTATGGCTAAAATTAAATCGGCTTTCTTTTGCCAACAATGCGGATACGAAACACCAAAGTGGACCGGTAAATGCCCGTCGTGCGGTGCATGGAATTCGTTTGTAGAAGAAGTAGTGCAGCGTGATGATAAGTCGAAGCCGGAGGCAATGAACTGGGAAGACGACAACAAGGAGCAGAGAAAAGCGCACAAGCTGGAAGAAGTGGTGCACACCCACCAGGCACGTATGCAGGCGCCTGATGGCGAACTGAACCGGGTGCTGGGTGGCGGCATGGTACCTGGCTCAGTGATACTGATAGCAGGTGACCCCGGTATAGGAAAGAGCACACTGTTCCTGCAGCTGGCACTGCACTGGAGAAGCATTACTACACTGTATGTATCGGGTGAGGAAAGTGCACAGCAAATAAAACTTCGCGCAGATCGCATAGGTGTGAAAAACCCGAACCTTTACTTGCTCACCGCTACGGATACCAACACACTTTTCCAGGAGGTAAAAAAGGTGCGGCCCCAACTGCTCATTATAGACTCTATACAGACGCTAGAATCACCCTATGTAGAGTCGGCGGCGGGTAGTGTATCTCAAGTGAGAGAATGCGCTGCTGAGTTACAAAGATTTGCCAAGGCGACCAATATACCTGTGTGTATCATTGGCCATATTACAAAAGACGGCGCCATAGCCGGGCCAAAAGTGCTGGAGCATATGGTAGACACCGTGCTGCAGTTTGAAGGTGACCGTCACTATGCATACCGCATATTGAGAACACTAAAAAATCGTTTTGGCTCTACATCAGAACTTGGGATATACGAAATGGTGGGCACCGGTATGCGGCCGGTGAGCAACCCATCTGAAATATTATTGTCGCAACACGATGAGCCGCTGAGTGGCATAGCCATTGCTGCCACCATGGAGGCATCACGCCCGCTGATGATAGAAGTACAGGCATTGGTAACAACGGCCGTATACGGTACGCCGCAACGCACAGTAAGCGGCCTGGACCTGCGCAGGCTACAACTTCTGCTTGCAGTATTGGAAAAACGCGGCGGATTCCATTTTGGCGCGAAAGATGTATTTGTAAACATTGCCGGCGGGCTTAAAATAGAAGACCCGTCAATAGAATTGGCATTGGTGTGCTCTCTCCTTTCCTCTTACGAAGACAAGGCACTCCCCTCCAATATATGCCTGGTAGGCGAGATAGGCCTGAGCGGGGAGATACGTGCTGTAAACCGCATAGACCAGCGCATAGCAGAGGCCGACAAACTAGGCATGGACGTGATCTTTATACCCAAAGTAAACGCCAAGGGGCTTAACGACAAGAACTATAAGATAAAGATTAAGACCGTGAATAAGGTGGAGGATGTGTATAAGATGTTGTTTTAAAGTAAAGGTTATACATTTTTAAATTCAAAGCCTTAAAATAACAACTATTATTAAGGCTATACCGTTAAATATCTTTAACATTCCTTCTCATCTCCTTCTTCAATGACTCTTTCTTCTTACTCTCCAGCCGCTTCTCTTTTACAGCTTTAGATATGCGGGTGGGCTTGCGCTTCTTGGGTACGATAAGGCTTTTGGCTACCAGCGATTCCATTTTGTTTTGGGCTATGGCTTTGTTTTCCAGTTGTGAGCGGGCCTCGCTGCTGCGTACGGCCAGGTAGCCCTCTTTATTTATTTTGTTTGCCAGCTTTGTTTGTATCAGGGCCTTCTCTTCCTCAGTAAAACTGCCTGAGCCCGCCACCTGCCACAAGGCTTCTACCATGGTCTCCACCTTGTTCACATTCTGGCCGCCCTTGCCGCCGCTGCGTGCAGTTTTATAAGATATTTCTGATGAAAAGTCGTTCACCCTACAAAAGTAAGCCAGATATTTTAGCTTAATTGTTTCAAAACCTAAATGAATTTTACTTAGCTAAATTTGTAATCTCTATTTAGAGAAGGGTTATGCAGACAGTCACCATCACATCTATCCGCGAGGAAATACCGGGAGTAAAAACCTTCACAATAGCCGGTGAAGACGGAGCGCCTATACCGTACACCGCGGGCCAGTTCGTCACGTTTGTTTTTAACCATCACGACAAAGAAGAACGGCGGTCTTTCTCCATATCCACCTCACCTGTGCATGACGAATCACTTTCATTCACCGTGAAACGAATAGATAATGGTGCTTACTCCCGCCTGCTGACCGACCGTGCAGCCGTGGGAGATAAGTTATATACCTCTGGTGCTGCTGGGCTCTTCACCCTGCCAGCCGACACCAGCCGGTATCGACAGTTTCTGTTTTTTGCGGCAGGTATAGGTATCACGCCCATTATTTCCCTCATCAAAACGATACTGCACACCCTGCCTCAAAAGCAGGTAACGCTCATCTACAGCAACCGGTCTAAAGAGGAGACCGTATTCTATGAAGAGTTACAGAGGCTTCTCCAAAAATTTCCGGAAAATTTCAAAGTCGAATTTCTCTACAGCACTTCTTTCAATTTATCACGGGCGCGCCTGAATAAGGCTTTACTGCCGGTGCTGCTCCGGGAATACCTGGTAGTGCCTAATGACGAGGTGCTGGTGTATGTCTGCGGGCCGTTTGCCTATATGCGCATGGTGATATGGTCGCTGGAGGAGGCAGGCATACCGGATGACCAGATAAGGAAGGAGAACTTCAATACTAATGACCGGCAGGTACATAAGGTGGAACCACCTGATAAAGGCACTCATGTTGCAACAATAAAATACAACGGCGGTACATATTCCTTCCCGGTAGCCTACCCTGATACGATATTGCAGGCTGCGAAAAAGAATGGCTTAACACTGCCCTACAGCTGCGAAGTGGGCCGCTGCGGCAGTTGCGCTGCGCGCTGCACTGCTGGCCAGGTATGGCTGTCGTATAACGAAGTGCTTATGGATACAGATTTAAAACTGGGTAGTATTCTTACCTGTGTAGGGCATCCTGTAAATGGCGATGTAACTATAGAGGCCTGATTGTAGTTGTGCCACACCTCCTAGGTGTTGCACAACTGAGTGTATAGGTGTCCCTCACCTCCTAGGTGTGGGACACCTAAGCTAGATCTGATCAACATCCTTCCTGCTCATGTCTACTACCTTCCATTTATCTCCCACCTGGTAGAGCAACTCATATTGAGCAGCAGGTTTCTTTAAAGTCAACTCATAAAAGTGACCGCCATCTATCATATTCAGCTTGTAGTCTGCATTCTCATAGCTGTAGCCACCCTTGCCTTCGTACCACCACCAGGTACCCCATTGGTTCAGCGTCACCCGCACCATGCTGTCGTTCAGCACCCTTGCGGTGGCGCCATCTTCAGGGGTTTCCATATTGTAAGAGAGGCCATCGTAAACGGTATTTTTTAGTTGCTGGTCGGGCAGCAGCAGGTTTCGCATACCCTTATATTCGCTCTCTTTTTCTGACCCTATCATGGGTACACCATGCATAGACTCAGGCAAATTCAGCAATACTAATATGCGGTTACCTGGATCAGGCAAGTTTTGGAGTAGTCCTGCATCTACATTATATGCCTTGCCCCAGTACCTGCTCACCTGTACTGCAAAGCGCAGATTAGCAAGCGCATAGATACCGATTACACTCAGCCGCACATACTGCATGCCTATAAACCCAGCCAGCACTGCCAGTAACATATACAGGAACGCGCCGGTAAAATAGGTGTACCGGTCGAACATAACGAGCAAAAGATCGCCAAACCACAGTGGCAGCAACAACACAAAGGTGATCAGCACGTAGCCGAAAAGCAAGCTTGCCACTTTACCTTTCCCACCCATTTTGCTAAACCGGGCTACTATATAACCGGATAGCAAAACGACCAGACTATAAAAGAACGCTATCCCTTTTGCGTTGTCGCAGAAAGCATACACTTTCTCCTTTACCTCATGCGGAAAAAAACGACCCAGTAGCAGTAAATGAAAGATATATTTTGCCGGCTTACCGAGCCCCGTGAGCGGCGCAGCCATGGCCGCACCCCAACCTATACGCGACACCCAACCACCGTAGATAACCCTGAACTCCACCAGGCGTAATGCGAACATGATAAGCTCCGGAATAAAAAAGAGCATTAGTACCTGTACAAACTGCTTTCTGCCTGCGATATTGCTTAGCCGGTAAAATGCAGCCAGTGTTAGCACCAGCCAGGGGGTGATATAAAACACCTCCAGCGTGTGCGTAGACAAAAGAAATACGATCCCGGCCAACCAGGCATATTTACTATTACCTGAGTGCAGGTAGCGCTGCACCCAAAGCAGTACCAGCAGTATCATGAGCAAGCCCTGTAAAAAATGAAAAGATGGCTCCCATACTATCACCTCTGATAGGTAAGGACTAATGCAAAATAACAGCGCGCCGGTAAAGGCAATAGCTTTGCTTCGCGACACCTTTGCGTCATCCAGGATGCCTGTAAACAAAATGAACAGCAGGCTGGCATTAATAACATGGAAGGTTATAAATAACAGGTGCCACAACCAGGCATGAATGCCGAACAGTTTATAGAACACCCATGTATTGAACTGGGTAACCTGGTAAAGGCTGGTAGCTTTGAAATTACTGCGATTTATATACTCCCCGAAACTATGGTTCCTTACCTGGTCCAGCCAGCCTGTGAAGTCGGTGACGAAACCTGCCCTTGCCGCAGGGAAATACAAAACCAACATCAGCACCCATAGAATGCAAAAGACATTACGGGTATTAAAAACAAACTGCTTTTTATCAGGAATTATATCAGGCCTGTTAGTTTTCAAATGCTATATGAGTATGCAACAAATATAGTTATTCCGCTTTAGGGGTTAGGGGTTTTTACAGGTGCAGCATCATTGCAGCCATGCTAAAATAAATGATCAGGCCCGTCACGTCTACCAGTGTGGCCACAAACGGCGCCGATGATGTGGCTGGGTCAAGCTTCAGCCGTTTAAGTATTATCGGTATCATAGAGCCGCTCAGTGTGCCCCAGAGCACAATTCCCACAAGCGAGAAAGAAACGGTAAGCCCCACCAGCACCCAGCTGCCCGGCACCCCTCCCTTTGGTATGCCAGACTCCTGGGCAGTTGCAAGCATATTATAATTCCAGAAAGAAAGCTGCTGCCATATCGTTATTCGTACAAACCCTATAGTGCCCAGTATTATGCCCAGTGTGAGGCCCGAAAATATCTCCCTCCGCATTACATACCACCAGTCGCGTGGCGATAGTTCTTTAAGGGCCATGGCACGTATTATAAGCGTTGCCGCCTGCGAGCCGCTGTTACCACCGCTGCTCATTATCAGCGGCACAAACATGGCCAGCACCACTAACTTATCCAGCTCCCCCTGGAAGTGCTGCATGGCAGTAGCCGTCAGCATCTCACTGAGGAACAGGACGATGAGCCAGCCCGCACGCTTCTGTATCATCGTCACAAAGCTCGTCTTCACATATGGCAGGTCCAGCGACTCCACACCACCGAACTGCTGCATGTCTTTAGTATCCTTTTCTTCCGCCTCGTCTATCACATCATCCACCGTCACTACCCCCATTACCACATTGTTGCTGTTGGTAACGGGCAGGGCCACACGGTCATATTCTTTAAACTTCTGTATGGCATCTTCTATGCTGTCCTGTATGTCCAGCTTCACATAAAAACCGTCCATTATGTCCTCTATGGTTTTGCTATGCTCGTTGAGCACTAGCCGGCGTATTGGTATATCGTCTACCAGTTTACCACTATTGTCTACCACAAATATCACATTAGCTGCCGGTGTATCCGTATAGAAACGGCGCAAGTGCTCTATGGCCTGGCCAATGGTCCACTCCTTGCGTACTGTAGTAAAGTTTGTGTTTATAAGGCGCGCCACACTCTGCTCAGGATAACCCAGCAGGTCGTAAGTGGCCAGCCTGTTCTTATCATTCAGCAGGTTCAGGTATTCAGTCACTTCTATGCCATCCAGCGTATCAAAAAACGCTATACGGTCATTAGATTCCAGGCTGTTAAGAATGTTGGAAACCTGTGCGCGCGGCAATTCGTCAATTACGCCTATCTGCAGCACATGATCCAGGTAGGCAAATATCCTGATCTGTATTTTTTCTGGTAAAGAAAGAAAGGTATTTATGGCAAATTCCTTGGGCAAAGTACCCAATAGCTTGGCTACCTCAGCCGGATAATCTTCATCCCTGCTGTGGTGCAGCAACTCGCTGAGGTCGCCTTCCAGAATTTTCCCCCTTAGATCCTGAACCAGCATTGCCATCCATATTTAATAGATTTAAAATCGGTATTGCCTTAAAAGAAGTGTGCCGTGAAATAACGTCCTCACGGGCCGCAAAATTAACCTTATTTCTTTTTCGCGAGTGATTTAATTTTGAGCGATTTCCCCCATTTTCATTAAATATTTATTAAGAATGTTTCATCCCATGAAAAGAGTGAGCATACAGCTAATGTCGCAACATTGTAATTGTTAATTCTGATAGTAATATACGTTTTGCCACCCAAGGATAAGTTTGTTTTAATAAAATAAGAGAACTTCGTAACGGGAGATTGGCGTATGCGTATAAAAAATCTAATTAGTTTCATTCTTCTTCTCTTCACAGTGGCGTCAGCATACTGCCAAAGTGCGGAGATTGACGACTATACACGGAATATACAGATCAACCCCTATAGCGCTGATTCTTATTATGGAAGGGGCAACGCTAAGTTTAAGGTGCACGACACCGCAGGCGCCATCGCAGACTATACAAAAGCTATACAACTGAACCCTGCGATGAAAAAGGCTTGGTACAACCGTGGGCACACCATGTATTTTCTCAAAAAATACAAAAATGCCATTGACGATTACACAACAGCCATTGTCCTTGACTCTATCTATGCCAAGGCATACTACAGCCGTGGTGAGACCAAATTTGAATCCCATGATTATGCGGGTGCTATAAAAGACCATATAACTGCTGATGCCATGGACACCAGTTATGCCCTCCCCTACTTTAAGATCGGTATTGCCAAATACTGCCTCGGCGATATGGCCGGTGCCATTGATGCCTATACACGCGCGCTGGCAAAGGATACCAGCAACGCTGCTATATACTATAACCGTGGCGAAACTAACTATGCACTTACCGCATATGCAGCCGCTATTATTGATTATACAGCCACAATAAGGATAAAGCCAGGCGATGCATTAGCTTACAACGGAAGGGGAAATGCAAAGAATAAACTTAACGGCCCCGCAACCGCCATAGCCGACTACACAATGGCTGTGGGAATAGATACTAATTATGCAATTGCGTATTACAACAGGGCAAATGCTGCCTTTGCCATGAAAGACTATGCTAAAGCAATAACCGACCATTCAAAGGCTATAAAAATAGACCATGCGTATGTAGCAGCGTACATTGGCCGGGGTATGGCAGAAGCAGCCGAAAACAACTACAATTTCGCTATCACCGATTATAGCAAGGCGCTGGAGAAAGATAAAAAAAATGACGTGGCGTATTTTCATCGGGCGGAAGCCAGGTATGCGCTGAAGGATTTTTCCAGGGCCATCGCCGACTATAATAAAGCCATCGATATTGCGCCCTCGAAAGCAAAAACCTACAATGGACTGGGTAATGCACATCATGCACTCAAAAATGAGAAAGAAGCCATCATTGCGTATACAAAAGCCATTGAACTGGAGCCTTCTTTTACACAGGCTTATGTGAACAGGGGCATCGCAAACACTGCCTTGCAGAAATATGACATTGCCATCGCTGACTTTAATAACGCCATAACTATAAATGCCGGCTATGCTGCAGCTTATTCCAACCGGGGCATAACGAAGCATAAAATGCAAAACGACAGCGGTGCGATAAGCGATGAGAACAAAGCCATAGCCCTCGATCCCGCTTATGCCGAGGCCTACTATGTGCGTGGCCAGGTAAAGAGTGACCTTAAAAATGACAGTGATGCAATTACCGACTACAACAGGGCAATTTCAATAATTCCCGGTTATGCCGAAGCATTCTATAGCCGGGGTATATCAAAAGTAAGACTGAAGAATGACACCGGCGCTATTAACGATGAGAGCACAGCTATAGCGCTACACCCCGGTTATACCGATGCCTACTACAACAGGGGCGTTGTAAAAAGCATGCTACAGCAAGATAGCGCCGCGATAAAAGACTACAACAAGGCCCTGGCGCTGAAGCCCGATTTTAGCGCAGCCTACTACAACCGTGCTATATCAAAGAGCAAAATACAGGACCATCGCGGGGCGGAAGAAGACTACACATCAGTGATTGAAATAGACAGTAATTCTGTGCAGGCATATTACAACAGGGGTATGGAAAGAGCAGTGATGAAAGATGATAGCGGCGCTATTGAAGACTATGATGAGGCCATAACGCTTAGCCCCGGCTTTGCACGGGCCTACGTAAGAAAAGGCATATCAGAAGAAAATTTGCAGAACGACAGCGCCGCAATAGAAACTTTTACCAAGGCCCTGAACATGGGCCCCGATACATTGGGCTACTATAGCCGGGGCACAGCAAAAATAAAACTGGCTAACTACGAAGGAGCAATCTACGACTTTACAAGTGCGATAGACATGGATTCTCTATACGCCAGGCCTTATACTTTTCGTGGGGTATGCCGCATACTCACCGGTGAAAAAAAAGCTGGTTGCGATGACCTGCAAAACGCACAAAGGCTGGGCGATACAAGGGCAGCCAAATACATAAAGGATGCCTGCAAAGAAAAACGCCCCGGAACAAAATAGTTCCCGGGCGTTTTCAATATTGCGGATGTCTTATTTCAGTTCCACCTGGCCGCCGCCTATGCGGTAGCCGCCATTATAGATAGTAATAGTATAAACTCCTTTTTCATAATCAGCTTCCTGTTTCCAGTCTACGCTTATATCTTTTACCGGCTCGTTGGTAACAAGTGCTATCTCTTTAAGTACACTGTAATTCATCGGGCTGCCGTTGCTCATAGTCATTGATCCGGAACCTGCAGATGGGCTGCTCAGCAAGTTGCCCTGGGGATCCTTAATAACGAGGTAAAGCGTTTTAGTACCATTCTCGGCTATCCTGTTCTCGTCTATATCAAATTCCACCTTCAGTTCGTCGGCCTTACGCGCACGATTTGTTTCTTTTTCCTTTGTACCATGGCGTTTCAGTTTTAAGGCAGTAAGCCTGATATTTGAAGCATGAAGCACAGAACCGAGTGCCAATACCTTATTGTATTTCTGCAGCATTTCGTCCCTCTGGCGCATCAGGTCTTTTTTATCATTTTCCAGCAGGCCAAGTTGCTGCTCATAAGCCTTGGTTTTTTCGTTCAGGTCATCCTTCATGGAGGCTATGAGCTTCTTGTTTGTCTTCAGTTCTGCCGAAAGTTTTTTGTTATTGCTGGCCAGGTTGCCGTTGATGCTTTTCAGCTTGCTTATTTCCAGGTCTTTCTGCGCGATCTGGCTGTCTAACCGGGCACTGATTGTAGCATATTCATCCATCTGCGAGTGTGCCGCGTTTGCCTGGGCCTGTATCGTATCCTTTGCCAGGGCAAGAGAATCCCTCAGGCCCTGTTTTTCGTTGTTGGATGCCGTATTATTGTTACCGCACGAAGAGGCTACATTCATCATCAGTAATATCGCCGGCACGTAAAGAAATGCCATACGAAGACGGCTATGTCTTACGCCGCTGTTATTGCTTTTTACAGTTACTAACTTAGTTTCGTTATTCATAAATGGTTGTTTTTGTGTGTTTAAGTAAACTTGGTATAAAAACTGTGCCTATAGAACTTTGTATATCAGGATGATTGGAGGTATATACCTATTGTAATGTAAAAGTAGATATTGAAAACGCCTGTTTTGAAAATCTGTTATATTGAAAACGTTATTTTTTTTACAACGTGCAACAGATTACTACTGCTTTCCGGCAACGTATTCAACATATCTGCCTATCCCCTACCTTTGCACCATGAACACAGAAGCAAGGCTGAAAGAACTGCTGGACCAGAGGATATTGATTATAGATGGTGCTATGGGCACCATGATACAGCGCTATAAACTAGAGGAGGCCGATTATCGCGGAGACAGGTTTGCCAACTGGCATACTGATGTGAAGGGAAATAATGATCTTCTGAACCTGACGCAACCCCACATTGTAAAACAGATACATACCCAATACCTGGAGGCGGGTGCCAACATACTGGAAACGAACACCTTTAATGCACAGGTGATCTCCCTGGCAGATTACGATATGCAGCCCCTGGCATACGAGCTGAATGTGGCCGCCGCCAAAGTGGCTAAGGAAGCTATACTGGAGTACCGCGCTAAAAATAATATTACTGATTCGGATCATTTTGTGGCAGGCGCCATAGGGCCTATGAATAAAACCCTGTCCCTCTCACCGGACGTGAACAACCCCGGTTACCGGGCAGTTACTTTCGACGAGGTAGCAGATGCTTACTATACGCAGATAAAGGGACTGGTAGACGGTGGCGCAGATATACTGGTAGTGGAGACTATCTTCGATACGCTCAACGCTAAGGCAGCTATATACGCCATCAATAAATACTTCAGAGACACAAAACAAAAGCTGCCGGTGATGATCTCCGGCACTATCACAGATGCATCTGGCCGTACGCTTAGCGGACAAACGCTGGAGGCATTCTATATATCGGTAATGCACGCCAACCCGCTGAGCATAGGGCTAAACTGCGCCCTTGGCGCTGAGCAGATGCGCCCACACGTAGAGGAACTGGCACAAATAGCCGCCTGCTATGTAAGCGCATACCCCAATGCCGGCCTGCCTAATGCTATGGGCGAATATGACGAAAGCCCGGAGCATACGGCGATGGTTATTTCTGAATGGGCCAAAGAAAACTGGGTGAACCTGGTAGGCGGCTGCTGCGGCACCACCCCAGATCATATTGCGGCTATTGCAAAGGCCATGAAAAAGTATTCACCCCGGTCAATACCGGAACTGGTTGCTGCGTAAAACATTTCCATTGCGATTCATAAGCACACATAACGGGGTGCCTATGTATCTATGTGGTTCAAAATATTGATTTCCATGAAACTCGTTTTGCCAGCCCTGCTTTTCCTTGCCACCTCTGCCCTAGCGCAAGACAGTGTAAAACTGTCCGGCAGAATAAGCAATGCGCTGTCTGACAGCGTGGTGGTTAGTTACAACGACAACCCCATTGCTTATTACCCCAAAGATTTTGTGGCACATGTGGATGCAAAGGGAAATTTCGGGCTCGCTTTTCCCATCCCACATGGTGTTTATACGCAGGCTACCATACAGCATAAGAACAAGCTTGCCGAAGTGATCTTCTATGCCGGCGACAACCTCACACTTACAGTGAATGCCGCACATTTTGACAGTACTATACATTATGAAGGAAATGGAGCGGCTGTGGAAAATTTCATAGCTAAGCATACCGTTGGCCATGGGCGCATCAATCAATATGCGATAAAGGTGAAAACGCATATAAACAAAGAGCCTGCCGACTTTATTAAAAATATAGAGCAGGAACTAAAGGTTGAAAATGAGTTCCTTGAAAAAAATAAAGCCGGCCTGCCGCAGTCGTTTATCAGTTACTGGTCATCGTTTTTCAAGTACTACAATTACTTTTTTATAGAGCAGTACCCGCAAACGCACGCTATGATAAAAGTGCGAAGGTATACGGATACCATACCTGCGGAAAATTTTTCAGTGGTCAGTCATTTGCCTTATGCTTTCAACGATTCCCTGCTGAGTGTATCTACATACCTGCTGTACCTTACCGGTGTTTTTGAGATCAAACTGAAAGCTGCCGGTTATTCCTTCTGGCCAGCTGATACTGTGAACAACCGAAAATTCCAGGATAGCGTGTTGCGCCTCGTCAACAAAAAAATGCCTTCTAAAAGTGCAGAATACTACTGCGCACAAAACCTGTATGGCAGGGCTCGTAACCAGCCCCTGGAGCGCACAAAGTACATGTATACCGATTTCAGAAAGCGCTGGCCACAAAGCGAATATATGCCCCTGGTAGCCAAACAGGTTACTACCGCTGAGCGTTTAGCGCCTGGCCAGCCGGCACCAGATTTTGATATTATAACGGCTGATGGCAAAAACATGAAGCTATCTGACCTGAAAGGAAAAGTGGTTTTTATAAGTTTCTGGGCCAGCTGGTGCAAGCCGTGTGTGGGAGAGATAATAAAGGAGGCAAAATTTAACGACTTGCTCAAGAACAAACCGGTAGAGTTCGTGCATGTGTCTATAGACAATGATACGACAGCTGATAACAAACTGATTGCAAAGCACCAGATGACAGGTATATTCACACATGCGGAAGGAGAGTGGTACGCAAAGGAAGTGCAGCTCTACGGCGTACAGTCGCTACCTACCTATTTCCTGATTGATGAGGATGGTAAGTTTGCTATGCAAAATCCACCATCGCCCACGCAGTCTACCGAGCTGCTGCTGGCAATAGGAAAACTCCTGAAATAATACAATGCAATAGCATAGTAATGCGCATGAAAAAACTGCCCATCAGGCAGCTTCATCATGCTTCATTAGTCTATACTGGCCCTTATTCAGGGGTGTAGTTGAATTTGAACCCGATACCATGTATCGTTTGCAGCTTAGCCACATTCTGCGATTTCAGGTATTTTCTCACTTTGGTAATAAATACGTCCATGCTACGGCCCAGGAAGTAATCGTCCTTGCCCCACACGCTCATTAGTATTTCGTCCCGCTTCAGCACACGGTTGGCATTCAGGCACAGAAACCTTACCAGGTCTGCTTCCCGCTGTGTCAGCTGGTGATTCACTTTCTCATTGCTGAGCGTAAGATTGGTATAATCGAAAAGAAGATCACCTATCCTGAAAATAACAGGACCCAGATCATCTTTCTTTTTAGTGCGCTTCACAAATACCTGTATCCTGTGCAGCAGTTCCTGCAGGTTGTAAGGCTTTGTAATATAGTCATCCGCACCGCTTTCAAAACCCATGATCTTGTCATTGTCCATATTCTTGGCCGATAACAAAATGATAGGAATATTTTCGTTTTTCTTGCGAATGCTGTTCGCCAGTTCCATTCCATCCTTCTTACCAGGCAGCATTACGTCCAGCAGGCAGATGTCGTAGATATTTTTCATGAACTGATGCCAGGCTGCATCCCCTTCGGTACAATGCGTAACATCATAATCCTGCTTCTGCAGAAAATCTTTCACCACATACCCCAACACGGGGTCATCTTCCACTAATAATATTTTAAGTTTTGGTTGTGACATAGGCACGAAAAAGTCAAATTTAACAGATTTCCTTCTGCTAATATAATACTTCTAATTGTTAAACGCGGATTTAATTAACAAATTAATATATAATGCCAAAAAAAAACTATTTTATTCTGCCAGGGTTTTCCGCTATAAAGGAAGCCCATGAATTACTGCTCTTAGGCTTACTTTTTGGGGTAGTCTCCTTTTTTATCAGCGCAGTTCTGTGCTGGTAGTGGTGACAAAGTGCTACAGCAACTGCATCGGTCGCATCCAGGAATCGCACATCCTCCACTATGTTAAGCGTATGTTGCAGCATCTTCAATACCTGCTCCTTGGTAGCATTTCCCCTTCCTGTTATAGACTGTTTAATTTTACGCGGCGCATACTCCACGGCATGCAGATCGTGCATCATAGCTGCGGCTATGGCTACGCCCTGTGCCCTACCCAGTTTCAGCATACTCTGCACGTTTTTCCCAAAAAACGGTGCCTCAATGGCCACAGCCACCGGCTTGTGCAATACAATGAGGCTCTCCATCTTCTTAAAAATGAGCTGCAGCCGCTCAGCATGGTCCTTATGTTTTGACAAATGCAAAACGCCCATTTCTATGAGTGATACGTTACTTTTGTTAACACAAATAAGTCCGTAGCCCATTACCAGGGTGCCGGGGTCTATTCCAAGAATGATCTGGCTGTCTTGCAAAATTTTGAATTAAAAGGCGATTGAACAAAACTACCAAAATATGGCTTAACTATCTCGCAGGCGGGCTCGTATCGCTTATACTCCTTTGGGCCATTTACAACCAGGTGATAAAGCAAGTAGGAAGCCTTGACTCCGCTATATGGCAGCAAACCGGCGAAGACCCCTATCTGTATCTCTGCATCGCACTCATGTTTGTTAATGTGTTGCTCGAAAGTGGCAAATGGTATTTGTTAACCAATTCTGTGGAACCGGTTGGTTATTTCAGGGCATTGGCCAGTTACCTGGCAGGTATGGCCTTTTCTATAGTTACCCCAAACCGTATAGGTGATTATCCTGCCCGCATTTTTTACCTGGGCCGTACAAATACTTTCCGGTACATTAATGTTTCTATCCTGGGCGTGATGTCACAGCTATCGGCGATCTTCCTGTTTGGTCTTGCAGGCCTTATCTACTACAATATCTTTTTCCCCGCGATGGTGGCACAGGTGGCACTGGGGCTGTGTTTAGCGGCCAATATTTGCATAGCGGTTATCTATTGGCGCTTCGAAAACTGGTTTCCTTCTTTGGATGATATAAAGTGGCTGCGGAGGTTTATAATATATGGCAGGCTTCTAAACCGGGTCACGACAAAAAGACAAATTTTGGTGCTGGCGCTCTCGCTGCTGCGCTTTGGGGTGTTTACGGCACAGTATTTGTTTTTACTCAGGTGGATGAATGTTGACATACCTCTTGCAGAGGGATTTATAGTGTCCGCCCTGTTTTTCTGGACATTGGCTGTAGTACCCTCTATAGCTCTTACAGAGCTAGGCGTGAGGGGAAATGTCAGCCTTTACCTCTTCCATAATTTTTCGGCAAATTCGGTTGGCATATTGTCGGCTACCACCGGCCTCTGGCTGCTCAATCTTATTTTACCCTCAGTTTTAGGAAGCTTGCTTATAATGAGAACCAGATTATTACGTTAGTATCAGATCTATGAAAGTTCATAAAACAGGAATAAGAAGCGCACTGCTAAAATCGTTTTTTTGCTTGCTCATTACAGGGTTTGCACAGGGCGCATATGCCCAGAACGATTTTTGCACCACAAAAAATACAAGCTTTACAGAGGGCGAAAAGCTCACCTTCAAAGTTTTCTATAACTTAAATTTTGTGTGGATCAATGCCGGCAACGCCTACTTTACCACTACTTCTGAAGACCTGAATGGACACAAAGTATATCATATAACCGGCGACGGCAAAACTGCCAGGTCGTATGAATGGTTTTACAAAGTAAATGACCGCTACGAAACCTTTGTAGATAAAGAGACCATGCTGCCCCAGCGTTTCCTCAGGGATGTGAGCGAAGGCGGCATTAAAATAAAGCAGGACGTGGCCTTTGATCATAAAAAAGGAAAAGTGACCTCGGCCAAAAAGGTTTATGATATACCTAAGTGCACACAAGACGTGCTTTCCACCATCTACTTTGCCCGCAATATCGATTACAGCAAGTTCAAACCCGGGGATAAGATACCCTTCAGCATGTTTCTGGATGATAAGGTCTATAACCTGTACATAAAGTACGTAGGCAAGGAGGAGATAAAAACCAAGATTGGCACTTTCAAGTCTATCAAAATAGTCCCACTGCTCATAGAGGGCACTATTTTCGATGGTGGTGAAAAAATGACGGTATGGGTGAGCGATGATCCCAACCATGTGCCGCTGCGAATAAACAGCCCTATACTGGTAGGCAGCATAAAGGTGGACCTGGTGGAGTATAGCGGCCTCCGCAATGCCTTCAGCTCGGTAATAAAGTGGGATAAGTAAAACTAAAACAGTCGTTTATTTTTCTTTACCGTTGCAATATACTCCTGCAGATCCGGGGAAGGTTTCAACCATAATAACATCAGTACATACACTATTACTATTACCATGCTGCGCATGGCTACATCCAAAAAGGTGCGCACATACACATGGTGTGCCTGGTCTAAAAAGTGAGGGAAAAAATAACCGCATCCAAGCGCTGCACCCGCTGCGACCACCACAAAAAAAGTACCTTTTGAAAAGGGCTGCATATCCAGCTTCTTCCATACAAACAGGTATTTAAGCACATTAAAGATCATCAGAATGGTAGTAGTGCTCCAGGCAGCACCGTAAATACCATAGCGTGGCACCAGCACGCGGATAAGCAGGTACAGCACACCCATTAGTACGAGCGACAAATAAAAATTGAACTTGTAATAGTTGGCTATAGAAAGTACCTGGTCGTTCATACCGGTAGCAATGTTCACAATATTGCCTATGAACAGGATAGCAAAAACAGGTAAGATCTCTGAATAACCGTTTTTTACAATGGTGATGGCATTCTCAAGGTTGCAGCAAAGCAGCACAGCCAGGCCAGCAGTAGGGATAAAAATATTGAGCGAAGATCGCATGAAAATATCTTTCGCCTTGAGCATATCGTCATCAGCAAAGGCCTTAGCCAGTACAGTGAAGCTTGCGGGCATCAAAGCCTTTAACGGCAACTGAAGAAAAGAGATAAAAAATACAGCAACGGAATACAATGCTACCGAGCTGAAACCATTCCGATCGTAAAACGGCAATAGCAAGGCATCCATGTACCCCATCAGCAGCACAGAAACAGTGAGCAAAAAGTGATACCAGGAAAAATGCACCATTTCCCGATACTCACTTTTCTCAAAATCTGACTTGTGAAATGCAATACCGAATCCTTTTGTTGTTAACGAAATAAGCAGGAAGATAGCCACCGGCAGGAGGTAAATAAGTATAGAGCCAATAACAAACACATCGAAAGCGATATAACCAAACCCAAAGAGCAGAATGAGCGCTATACTGCCAGCCCTTACCACTACCTCGCGCATAAAAGCCGATACGGCTACTTTCATCTGTGAACCAAGGTACTGCTCCAGTATTACCATGTATATGAACAGTACGGTGTACACAGGCAGCCAGTAAAAATAGCGCTGCATATAAGGTATATCTGCGGGCTGAAAATGGGGCAATATCCATGAGCGTAGCAGCATATATACCACTGAAAAGACCGCTGCTATTACAAGCGGCAGTACAAGGCAGGCGGTGATCAATGACTTCTTCTTGCGCTCATCATTAGCATACCGGTGTATATATACTGCCAGTGTATTGTTAAGACCTAGTAGCAAAATCTGCGACAGGGCAACTGCGTAATTTGTAAGGTTCCTGGTAAATCCGAATTGCGGCTTGGTAAGGTACTTGGTTGAAAGCCAAATGATCAGGGCGCCTATTGTTGCGCCCAGCACTACTACCACCAGATTTTTTGCAGATTGCCGGAAGACAACGCCCATGTGCGCAAAGGTAATATAGCAATCGTAAGAAAGCGACCTGACATTATGTTAAAATACATACCATAAATCAATTGGCGTACGAGTGTAAAGCGCTAAATAAGCCCCACCATAGAATAGTTTATATTTGCCAAAAACTTACCCTGATGAAGAAAGCCCTGATAACAGGCATAACAGGACAGGACGGTGCCTACCTGGCAGAACTGCTGCTAGGCAAAGGATATGAGGTGCATGGTATAAAGCGTCGTACATCTCTTATTAACACCGGTCGTATAGACCACCTGTACAAAGATCCGCATGAGAAAAATGTAAAGTTTGTGCTTCATTACGGCGATCTTACCGACTCTACCAATATCATACGCATTATACAGGAAGTGCAGCCGGATGAGATCTACAACCTGGGTGCCATGAGCCATGTGCAGGTAAGCTTTGAAGAACCAGAATATGTAGCCAATACTGATGCCACAGGTACACTGCGGATACTGGAAGCCATACGTATACTAAAACTGGAAAAGAAGACCAAAATATACCAGGCCTCTACATCTGAGCTATATGGCAAGGTGCAGGCAGTGCCGCAAAGTGAAACTACTCCGTTTTACCCACGCTCGCCATACGGTGTGGCAAAGCTCTATGCATACTGGATAACGGTGAACTACCGCGAAGCCTACGGCATGTTTGCCTGCAATGGTATTCTCTTTAATCATGAGAGCCCGTTGCGTGGCGAAACATTTGTAACCCGGAAAATTACACGCGGTATAGCAGAGATAGTGCTGGGTCTTAAGAACAAACTGTGGCTGGGTAACCTGGGTGCAAAGCGCGACTGGGGACATGCCAAAGACTATGTAGAAGCTATGTGGCTGATGCTGCAGCAGCAGGAGCCGGAAGACTTCGTAATTGCAACCGGGGTTACTACATCCGTTCGCGACTTTGTGAAGCTTGCCTTCGGCCATGCCGGGGTAGAGGTAGCATTTAGTGGGGAGGGAGAGAAAGAACAGGGAGTGGTAGTAAAAGTGCTGAACCCTGATTGTAAGGTAAAAATTGGTGATGTAGTGGTAGAGGTAGACAAGCGCTACTTCCGCCCCACAGAGGTAGACCTATTGCTGGGCGATGCGACCAAAGCAAAGGAAAAAATGGGCTGGGTACCAAAATACACGCTGGATCAGCTGGCCAAAGAAATGGTACTTTCTGATATTGAACATTTCCGTAAAGAAGTACTGCTTCACGAAAAAGGCTACCAGACACTTAACCAATACGAATAATGGAACTGAACAGCAATATATATGTGGCTGGCCATAGAGGTATGGTGGGCGCAGCTATTGTCAGGGCACTAAGGGCGGAAGGGTACGCGCACATCATTACCCGCACATCAAAAGAGCTGGACCTCAGAAGCCAGGCTGGTGTAAACGATTTTTTTGCAAATGAAAAGCCAGACTATGTTTTCGTAGCGGCGGCCAAGGTAGGCGGCATACTGGCCAACAATACTTATCGGGCTGAATTTCTCTACGACAACCTTATTATTGAAGCCAATATCATACAGGCTGCATACACAAGCAGCGTAAAAAAAATGCTGTTTCTCGGCAGCTCATGTATCTATCCTAAACTGGCACCGCAGCCGCTGAAAGAAGAATACCTCCTTACCGGGTTGCTGGAGGAAACTAACGAACCGTATGCCGTGGCAAAGATCGCCGGCATAAAACTATGCGAGGCTTACCGCGACCAGTATGGCTGCAATTTCATATCGGGCATGCCTACAAACCTGTATGGGCAAGGCGATAACTATCATTTGCAAAACTCGCATGTTATTCCTGCGCTGCTGCGCAAATTTCATGAAGCTAAAAAGACCGGTGCCGCTTATACCGAAATATGGGGCTCCGGCTCACCGCTTCGCGAGTTCATGTTTGTAGACGATCTGGCTGATGCGTGCATGTTCCTGATGAAGGAATATAACGACAAGCTGTTCGTAAATATTGGCACTGGTGAGGAGATAACTATAAAAGACCTGGCCCTGCTGGTAAAAGAGGTAGTTGGCTACACCGGCGAGATAAAATTCGATGCCTCAAAACCCGATGGCACTCCCCGTAAACTAATGGATAGCTCCCGCCTGCACTCCCTGGGCTGGAAACATAAAACCACCCTACATGAAGGGCTTACCAAAGCTTATGGGTATTTTCAGAAAGAGAATTCCTAAACCTAAAAACGGGAAATTATTTATTTAGTATAGACGCAATGCATTGCTTCTACATTATGCACAATTGCTGATAAAACTCACTTGTTCTCTCTGCCCATCTTCACCTTCACCTTATAGAGAAACCTACCGAAACTGCTCTCCAGCAAATAATGCAGCCCGGTTAAACGCCAGCCCCACAGCGTCTGTTTGAGCGATGAACCATAGTATTTCCGGTATTGTGCATAAGATTCCTTCATTGCCTTTATATAACCAGTTGAGCTCACGCCTGTAGGGTCAAACGTAGCTAGTGGATAATCTATAAACACAAACTTTTCATCCGCTATCCTGCATAGAAAATCATAGTCCATAGCCAGCTTCAGGTTTATGTCAAAAAGGCCGTGCTTATCGTAAAGTTCCCTGCGTACATACATAGTAGGGTGCAGTGTGCCGCGCATACCCCTGTAGAGCTTACTGCGATCAAACGGCTTGCCTATAGCCACCCATATACCACCACGCAGCAGGTTCAGCTTGCCATGGCACCACATTGTATCAGGGTCTTTTTCAAACACTGTAGTTATCCGGTCTAGAACAGATTCGTCATAAAGCGTATCGCCGGAGTTAAGGTGTGTAGTTACATCACCTGTTGCCTTTAAAATGCCTTTGTTAAACGCATCCGATATCCCTTTATCCCGCTCACAAATCCACTTCCGGTACGCAGGCTGCGGCGTCTTTTCCAGGTATTCTTTAATATCCGGCTTACTGGATCCATCGATAATGATATGCTCATATGGCTTCAGCGCCTGGATATCCACAGAGGCGCAGGTCTTCTTTACATCCTCAGGATTATTGAAGCAAATAGTTATGACGGAGATTCGGGTCATTGCTGGATTACTTTTTCAAAATATCATTATAAAGATCGAGCGTTTCAGTGACATGTTTAGCCCAAGAGAAATTTTTAAGTCTTATTCCGCCATCTTTAGCCAATTTATCACGAATGGCACTATCGCTGACTACCATTTCCACGGCATGATACATAGATTCGGGATCATAAGGGTCCATATAGACCGCCCCATTCTGCGCTACTTCTGGCAAAGAGCTTGTATTGCTAAGTATACAGGGGCAATTGCAGGCAAATGCTTCAAGCACCGGTATCCCAAAACCTTCATACAATGACGGGAACACATATGCCAGTGCATTCGTGTACAACTCTGCCAGCCGCGTGTCATTTACGGGTTCCTGAATAAGGTATTCCCCAACATTCAACTGCACTATAACATCTTTTTCTTCTTTTGTAAACTGTTTCCCACCTGCACAAACGAAAGAGATCTTATGCCTTATTAATAATGGCGCTATAGCCTTTAGAAAAGGGACAAAATTTTTGTACAATCCCCTATTACCTACATACAGCAAGTAAGGCTTTTCGCTGTTTACTTTTGAGCTGTTTATATTACCAACAAACGAGTTGCCCAGGTATATGACCATTATCTTTTCCGGATCTGTCCCGTATATCTCAATCAGATCTTTTTTAGTGTTTTCAGAAACAGCAATAATATGTGTTGCTTTTGCTGCCATCTCTTTTTTTTCTCTTATTAGCCTATCATCAGGCCTTAACTCCCTGAACTTCCCGGCAAATTTTTCATTGATCATATCATGAAAAGTAGCAACAACCGGTTTATGCTTTGCATATTTAATAAGACCAGGGTTGTAATAGGTAGGATGGTAAATATCAAAGCGACTGGTAAGTATATCGTAGATATTATAGCATTGATTGACCGTGTATAATACCTGGCGGCGTTTCAGTATTTGTGCTCCCCGAAATACAGTTTGAGGCGCAAGATTATTTTCCTTAAGATGAATATTGTTTGAATAGAGCAGCGATAAATGTGCATGGTTGTTGCTCCTGTCTATACCTGTCTTCAGTTCAGAAAATATACGGGTAATTCCTCCATAGTCCTGCAAAGAAAAAGCCTGGTGATCATAGAAAACGGTCATGCGGATCAGTAGTTTCTTACCTGGCGGAAATGCAATATTTCCTGCGTTGTAATATGCTCAAAAATGTGTTTGTCCTCGTCAGTGAATGCACAAACATCTGCAAAAAGATCGAGCTTCCTTCCTGAGAAATAATGTATGATCTGGTTAAGCAGATCTTTTTGATCAGAACTGCATGAAACAAGGTAGTCACCAATATTTACATAGAAGATGAAGTAGTGATAGCCATGTGCTTCAAGAAAGCTGATAAAGTCAAATGCATCGTCATTGTTTTTTTTGATCAGGTGTGGATCAAATTCGAAGAACAATATCGGCTTAATACTTTTAAGATAATTTCCGCACGATCTTAAAATAATAGTATCAAATCCATCAGTATCTGACTTAATGATCTTACTCCGTTTGAAATCCGGAAAATCTTCCAGGATGTTTTCAAGCGACCGCATAGGAATGGCTTCTCCACCTTCCTCAAGGTATGCAGTACCTTTCCCTGATTTTAATTTGAGGTTTACTTCTTTTGTTTCTGCGCCTACCAGCGTTTTACAAGAAAATACATTTTTATACTTCGCAGTATTTTCAGCGAGGATATTCATGTATTTCTCATCTCCGTCTATGCACAATATGGGTACATCACTGTAGTTTTTTATAAACGCAACAGTATCGCCTATATTGGCGCCAATATCTATAACCCGAACGTCAGGCATTTGCTCATTTACATACTTTACTATTCTTGCAAGGTTAAAGTTATACTCCGGATATAATAACATAATATCCCGCAGATCATGAGAAAGTGGGATCTTAATTGTCTGACTACCGATGCTGATTGTTACAAGAGGATTGTAAACCTTGGAAATGTTTTTTATCAGTCTTCGTTTTAATCCCTGGAGCATCAGTGCAATATTAGAGGGGTAAAAATAGCAATAGATCGACAATATTGATCGATCTATTGCTATACCATATAAAATCGGTTATTCGGTAATGACTACCTGCACCACTTTGGCTGACGACATCGACTGTATTTTCAACTGGTAGACTCCTGCTCTAACAACAGATTTCAGATGCAGCTGATAGTTTATCTTCCTGTTCTGAACAGGAACTTTGGTCTCATAAACAACCTGTCCCAGCATATTAATTATTTGGGCAGTAACCTGACTTTCGCCACTGGTGCATAGGCCTTTGATCACAAATGTTCCGTCATTTGGATTAGGTTGCAAAGAAATTTCTATGCTTTTATTTTGCATATGAATGCCGGTTGTCACAACATTAGTATCTACCGGCGTACCAACAAATAACAAAGCAGCAGCTGAAGTATCAATACAATTATCACTCACATTGCGAACGCATCGGTATAAGTTACCTGAATCAATTACACTTACCGGGCTGATAGTTAAAGTCTTTGTATCTACTCCCGAGTAAGGAGGAGTGTTAGTAAGATCAACAAAACCGGAACCGGAATTTTCCTGCCAAATATACACAGGAGAACCATAGCCCGTGTCGCTGATAGTAAACGTAGCTGTTCCAGTGACATCTACCGTGTCGTTTTGCGGATCTGCGGTAACCAGGGACGGTAGAGAAAGGTAAAGTTTGTTTATTTCACAAACGGTCAACTCTCTGTTCCAGGCCCCCACATCATCTATATTTCCAGAAAAAAACTGCCAGGTTCCATTATCTACAGATCCGATTTCATTCCAGTAAGTAGGTAAGGCATAGGTGATAGTTCCAGGCAGATGCGAGCTGTCCTGCAAATTGCCATCATAATACATCTTCATATTACCTGTACCTATGTTGTAAGTACCAACTATATGATGCCATTTGGTTGTGTCAATAAGAGAAGTAGGGAATCCAATTTCCGTAATTGTAGTTCCTGTAGCGCCAAGATCTCTTCTGAATAACGCCTGCCCTGAATTAAAATAAAGCATGTACGGATCATGTGCACTTGCTAAATCGCCTCTCCAGAATATTTGAGCCTGACCGCTGGCAGGATAATTATTTGACTTCACCCAGGCAGCTATCGTTACACTTTTTATCAGTTCCAGTGAATTGTTGGGATCAATATGAATAAAATTACTTAGTCCATCGAAGTGGTATGCTGAATTTGCATTGCCAAACCGGTCGTTAGTAAGTGTGCAACCGTGTACAGTTCCATTATTTCCAATACCACTGCTATCTATAGCATTTCCTGTAAATGGCCACCATGCTTCCAGGTTACCAAGTGGTACATATGGCCGAACATTCACCTGTGCAGACGCAACTAAAGTTAATAACGATAATAAAGCGGTTAAGTAGGTTTTCTTCATGTATTTACTTTTCGAACTTCAAATATAATAACATTTATATAAATTTCAGTGGAATTGCCACTATTTAATATAAAATAATATAAAAACATATTCACAAAGTCATATACATGTTCATAAATAAAATATTTTTCATTTGCCGCTAACATTCATGAACTTTACTACGCCTGTATAAAGAGTAGTTGCACCTGCAACTCTTTTACTTAACTATTAAACCACGTTCTTATGAGGAAACCAGTCCTACTTTCCGCACTTTTTTGCCTGTTTTGCATTCATGGTTTTGGATATACCATTACGCCCGGTGCTACATCTATATGCGTAGGGTCTACAGTTACGGAATGTGTTTCCGCAGCCGGTGGCAGCTGGACAAGCGCCAACTATGGGGTAGCAACCGTTGACATCAGTTCTGGCGTAGTGTTGGGGGTAAGCCCAGGCACGGCAATTATTTCTTATAGTAATGGCAAGGATGTGACAACTTGCATTATCACCGTTAGTGCCTGCTGCCTCACTAACTCACTGGTGATCAATACGGGTTACAATCCGCTCACCGCGACTGCCGATCCCGGCCAGGCTGGCGATAACGTTACACCCGTAGAAGATCCTAAATGGATTGTAACCGCTATTTCGGCCGATGCACTGTCGCAGATAGCTGCATTCGGATCTTCTGCTGTGACATTGGGCGGCAAAGCAGATATTATGGATGCAAACATCCCTCCCTACCCTACCGGCTCATGGGCTGTAGATACAACATCAAGTCCCAGCAGCTGGATAACTGCCCAGAATGCTCATGGCTACCAGACTGATTTTCATAACGCACTGAATCTCTCCATGACCCTGAGTCGTCCCTTCGCCATGTGCAGGGAAGATAGTATACGCATCGATGCCATGATAGCGAATGATAACTATATAGTTTCCGCAAACATTGATGACACTATTGACGTGCCAGATTTTGCTTTTCAGGCAGCCGTTGGTACCGATCCAAATAATGAACCGAATCATCGCGAGTTCCAGCATTTCATGACACTTGCCGCTATAAATCTCCCTGTCGGCCCGCACCAGCTCAATATTGTAGTTCGCAATTACAACTTTCCGGAAAGCACGATCTACAACCCAACAGGCATGAATCTTTACGGCAGGCTTTACTCAGTTACCGGCGGCTACACACTGGTGAGCGAGCGCGATTCTACATGCACTGCTTCTGGTTGCGGTATCAATTCCCATATTACTACAGCAGCGCCGATTGTTCCGTCAGTGAAGGGCCAATTGATTTGCTCCCCCAATCCTAATAATGGTACATTTACCATCTGCGGTTCTTTGCCAAATGCGATATCAGGCGAGGCAACCATAGAAGTAATGGACATAATGGGTAGGATTGTTTATCAGAACGGGGCAGAGATTCACAACGGGGATATTAATAAAAGAGTTACACTTGACTATGGTGTTACAAATGGCGTTTATTTTATCAAGGTATACAATGGTACCACAAGCAATGTCATGAGGGTGTCGATCTGCAAATAGATACCTTTTTTAAAAGAGAAATGCGGCTGTTCTTCAAAAGGGCAGCCGTCTTTGTTTGGAGCCAGATTTGTTATAGAGTGGCGAAATGACGAAGATCTACATTCTTCTTTCTGTTACTGCTATATTCGTAACTTTGCACACAGATTTTTAATATATTTTTCATATGTCTTATTCTCCAAAGAATAAAATACGCCTTGTTACCGCGGCTTCTCTTTTTGATGGCCACGATGCATCTATCAACATAATGCGCCGTGTAATGCAGGCGAGTGGCGCTGAGGTCATTCACCTGGGCCACGACCGCAGCGTGCAGGAAGTGGTAGACTGTGCCATACAGGAAGATGCAAATGCCATAGCTATAACCAGTTACCAGGGCGGGCATGTGGAGTACTTTAAATACATGTACGACCTGCTGAAGCAGGCGGATTGCGGGCATATAAAGATATTTGGCGGCGGTGGTGGTGTAATACTGCCTACCGAGATAAAGGAACTGGAAGATTACGGTATCACCCGCATCTACTCGCCCGACGATGGCCGCTCTATGGGCCTACAGGGCATGATAGACGACCTGCTGGAGAAAAGCGACTATGCCACTGGCAACAGGCTGAACGGTGAGGCAGGCCACCTGGTGGAGAGAGATGTAAAATCAATTGCCCGGCTCATATCCGCGGCTGAAAATTATTACGACCTGCCGGAAACGCAGGCAGCCCTAAAGAAAGTAAAGGAACAGGCTGATAAAGCACAGGTGCCTGTATTGGGTATCACCGGCACTGGTGGTGCAGGTAAAAGCTCGCTGGTAGATGAGCTGGTACGCCGCTTCCTGCTCGACTTTAAGGATAAGCATATTGGTATCATATCAGTAGACCCTACCAAGCGGAAAACAGGTGGTGCCTTACTGGGCGACCGTATACGCATGAACGCTATCCGCAATAACCGGGTATATATGCGCTCTATGGCTACCCGCCAAAGCAATCTTGCAGTATCCCGCTACATACATGATGCGGTAAATATTTTAAAGGCGGCTAAGTACGATCTTATTATATTGGAAACCTCCGGCATTGGCCAAAGCGACACACAGATCACCGAGCATTGCGATATGAGCATGTATGTGATGACGCCCGAGTTTGGCGCACCAACCCAGCTCGAGAAGATTGACATGCTCGACTTTGCCGATATAGTAGTTATCAACAAGTTCGACAAACGTGGCGCTGCAGATGCCCTGCGCGATGTAAAGAAACAATACAAACGCAATCACAAGCTGTTCGACAAGAAATCGGATGATATGCCTGTGTTCGGCACCATTGCTTCTCAGTTCAATGATCCGGGTACCAATACCATGTATAAGGCCATGATGGACCTCATTGCCAATAAAACCGGCGCGCCGCTTCACTCCAGCTACAAAGTGACGGATGAGATGAGTGAGAAGATCTACATCATTCCACCAAACCGGGTGCGCTACCTGAGCGAGATAAGCGAGAACAACCGCAAGTATGATAAGTGGGCGAAAGACCAGGGCGAAGTGGCACAGAAGCTCTTCGGTATCACTAAAACCATTGATACGCTGAACGCATCAAAAGTGGATGACCGCGACAGGCTGATAAAAACCTTGCAGGAGGTTTATACAAAAGTAGAGCTGGACCTGGACCCAAAAAACAAGCACCTGCTGGAAAACTGGGAGGCGAAGAAAAGCCAGTACACAGGCGACTACTATACTTATAAGGTGCGCGATAAGGAACTGAAAATAAAAACTCATACCGAATCACTCTCCCACTTACAGATACCCAAGGTAGCTGTGCCGCCTTTCAAAGCATGGGGCGAAATACTGCAATGGGCGCTTATGGAAAATTTCCCGGGCGAATTTCCTTACGCCGCAGGTATCTATCCTTTCAAGCGTGAGGGCGAAGATCCTGCGCGCATGTTTGCCGGCGAGGGCGGGCCGGAGCGCACCAACAAACGTTTCCACTACGTATCTAAGGGCTTGCCTGCAAAAAGGCTGAGTACAGCGTTCGACAGTGTAACTCTTTATGGACAAGACCCTGACCACCGCCCGGATATCTATGGTAAAGTTGGCAACTCAGGTGTAAGCATTTGCTGCCTTGATGATGCCAAAAAGCTTTACAGCGGTTTTAACCTTGCAGACCCTAAGACATCTGTATCTATGACCATAAATGGCCCTGCACCCACTATTACCGCATTCTTTATGAATGCCGCTATAGACCAGCAGTGCGAGCTGTATATAAAAGCGAATGGCTTGGAAGAAGAGGTGAACAAAAAAATAGACGCAATATACAAAGCAAAAGGAGTGCAGCGCCCATACTACAACGCCCAGGCGGCACGGGCAGAAGCATATACCGGCCAGGAACTGCCCGAAGGAAATGACGGGCTTGGCCTTATGCTCCTCGGCGTTACCGGCAACGAGGTGCTGCCGGCAGATGTGTATGAAAAAATAAAGAAAGATACACTACAGGCAGTACGCGGCACGGTGCAGGCAGATATACTGAAGGAAGACCAGGCACAGAACACATGTATCTTCTCTACAGAGTTCTCCCTGCGTGTGATGGGCGATGTGCAGCAATATTTTATCAACCAAAAGGTAAGAAACTTCTATTCAGTATCCATTAGTGGTTATCATATAGCTGAGGCGGGCGCCAATCCTATTTCGCAGCTTGCATTTACTATATCCAATGGCTTTACTTTTGTAGAGTACTACCTGAGCAGGGGAATGCATATCGACGATTTTGCGCCTAACCTCTCTTTCTTCTTCAGCAATGGTATAGACCCTGAGTACAGTGTTATAGGCCGTGTGGCACGCCGCATATGGGCCAAAGCCATGAAGCTGAAATATGGCGGCAATGAGCGCTCGCAAATGCTCAAGTACCATATCCAGACTTCCGGGCGTTCGCTGCACGCACAGGAGATTGATTTTAATGATATACGCACCACGCTGCAGGCACTATATGCCATATACGACAACTGTAACTCACTGCACACCAATGCATACGATGAGGCGATCACTACGCCTACAGAGGAAAGCGTTCGTCGTGCTATGGCCATACAGCTTATCATAAATAAAGAGCTGGGTCTTGCCAAGAATGAAAACCCGCTGCAAGGCTCTTTTATAATAGAAGAACTTACAGACCTGGTGGAAGCAGCGGTTTTGGCTGAGTTCGACCGCATCACAGAGCGTGGCGGCGTACTGGGCGCCATGGAAACCATGTACCAGCGTGGTAAGATACAGGAGGAAAGCCTGTATTACGAAACGCTGAAGCACAACGGTGAGTTCCCAATAATCGGGGTCAATACCTTCCTTAGTTCCAAAGGCTCACCAACGGTCATTCCATCTGAAGTGATAAGGTCCACAACGGAGGAAAAAGAATTCCAGATCCAGACAGTACAAAACCTTTGGAAACGTAATGATGACAAAAGTGCAGACGCTCTTCACCGCCTGCAGCAAACGGCTATACACAACCAGAATATATTCGAGGAGCTCATGGAGACGGCCAAATATTGCTCACTCGGGCAGATCACTAAGGCGCTGTTTGAAGTAGGGGGGCAGTATAGGAGGAATATGTAATTATGACTGCTGGTTAAAGTGATTTATTAACGCATTTTCTGAGATACGGCTGTCACTTTACAGCCGTATCTCATTGTTAGAAATCGCGTAAAACTCAATACCGGGTCAAAGTATACCTGTAGTACCTGATTCTTATGCTTATGTACACCTGCTGTACACCTGAAAATGTTGGCAAGCGCCTGCTGCCAGGGTAGTTTTGCATATCCAATAACCAGCACCCTGGAAGTGCACAAAAAATAATCATATGAGAAAGACCTTATTATTGATCGCCGGAATTTTGTTTTGCGGACTGGCAAAAGCACAGATACCAAACCCTGGATTTGAAACAATAAATTCACTGGGTATGGCCTCCAACTGGCGGCAGGAAAATTTCATTATTTTCCCGATAGATTCCAGCTGCACATGGCGGGGGGCCGACAGTACGGCTATTACAACAGGTGACTCGCATTCTGGTGGTCACGCTCTTGATATTGGCGTAGCAACTTATTGCGAAAACGCTTATTGTGGTGACATACATTTATTCCGATATGACATTGACACTTTTGCAGACCAGCGCGTGCCATTTACTGAACGGGCCGATGCCTTTACGTTTTATTATAAGTTGTTACCCGTAATGGGCGACCAGGGTAGCGTTGAGATCAAACTCGAAGGCGAGGATACACATGTTATCGCCAGTGCCACCCGGCGGTTTAGCGGCCCTGCTTCTGCATGGACACTAGCAACTGTGCCCCTCACTTACTCTGGTACCGACACGCCTACCTATGTTACTATGCGCTTTACTTTACATGCCGATTCCATTTATCACTATGGTACGCGTTTCCTTATAGATGATATCAACCAGTTTGGAACCACCGGCGTATCGAAGGTCTCCGGAAGTACACAACACCTGAAATGCTTTCCTGTGCCGGCTGACAACACATTATACGTAGACCTACCAGGTAAACAGCTTGAAAGGGAATTTGCGGTAACAGTAACGGATGTAATGGGCCGGATATCAAAAGTGGGGATAATAGCAACACTCGATAACAGGTTGGAGCTGAATGTGGCCGACTTGCCAAAAGGAGTTTACTTCCTCCAGGTAGGTGCAGATGGAGCAGCAATGAATGGGAAATTTGTAAAATAAAAAGAGTTTATTGTTGCAAACAGGCTTAGCCAGATGGCGGAGCCTGTTTGTTGCATTAAGCACGATATTATGCAGGAAGAAGTAAATTTACTTTAAACAGTTCTGAACAAAACCGATATCGCCGTTATGATATTGCCGTTACTAAAGAGAACCAGCGTTTTACTGTTAATGGCATTGCTCATAAGCTCATTTTGCTATGCAGGCAAGGCCCAGCCACTTCTTGAAAAAGGCTGGGCTTCACTCGTGCGCGACGAGGATACTACAGCCCTATTATATTTTAGTAAGGCTTTAATTGAAGCAGAGCATAATAATGACACCGCTGACAAGGCCCAGGCCTTACTTTATTTGGGTATTTGCTACTATAGTGTTAGCTATAGCAAAGGGCTGGATTATTGCAACCGTGCTTTGGCCGAATACAAAAAAATGGAAAATGCCTACCCTGCCAGAGCTTTGGAAGGCAGAAGCCGTTGCCTGCAGCTGGTAAGTACTATTAAAAGCCGGCAGGGTCAATACAGGGAATCAATAAACCTGAGCATGGAGGCATTAAAAGGGTTGGTCGGCAGTTGTGATTCAATGGGTGATATCGGTATCATTTACAACAGTCTGGGCACTGCCTATAGCAGTCTTGCGCTGCCCGATTCATCGGCCTATTTCCATAGGTTGGCCCTGGCAGAGCATTTGCGCAATAACAACCTTACCTACCTGCCCGGCGCCTACATACAAGTGGCAAACCTTGAAAAAGAACTGCAGCATAGCAAAACCAGTTTTGACTATTATACCCGCGCACAGCAGCTGTCCGATAGTACGGGTAACCGGCAGGCGCAGGTTTGGGCGCTCATAGGGCTTGGCGAATGGCAGGTAGCCTTCAAAAAAGATTATCACACCGCAGAAACGAATTACCTGCAGGCACTCTCCATCGCTAATACACTCACAGATAAAACATTTAGCATCAAAGCCATTGATCACCTGCTACAACTCTATAAGCAGACCGGCAATTACCAGCAGGCGATGGCTTACCAGGAAAAACTGGTACACACCCGCGATAGTATCTACTCATGGGACAGGCAAAAAGAGATGCGCGAAATGGAAATACGCTTTGATGTGGCAGAGAAAGACCGGTCGCTGGAACTGTTGAAAAAAGAGAAGAAAATAACTGTGCTTACTAACTACCTGCTTTGGGGTGGTCTTGCTACATTAATGCTGCTATCAGGCACCGTGATATACAATCAAAGGCACACAAACACGAAAGATAAAATATTGCTCGCTACTCAGAACGAACTGATACTGGCAGCTGCAGAACAAAAGCGGCTGGTGGAAGAACAAAAAATATTCAGAGAACAACAGATGCAACAGGAGCTGGAATTTAAAGAAAGTCAGCTAAGCGCTATGACCTTGCAAATGCTGCAAAAAAATGAACTGCTGCTGGAACTTAAAGAAAGACTGGACGCCGACAAATCGTTTGGTAAAGACCAGAAACTGGAAAAAATAATAAACAAAGGTCTTAGCCAGGATAAAGAATGGTCTGACTTCAATGTCTATTTTGAAAGCATCAACAAAAATTTCTACGATCGTCTGAAGCAGGCCTATCCCGCCATCAGCCCTAACGATCTTAAGATCTGCGCACTTATCAAGCTGCAATTGTCAATTAAAGAAATGGCCGCGATTCTTAACATTTCACCAGATAGCGTGAAGACCGCCCGGTACCGGCTTCGCAAAAAACTGGAGCTGAACGCAGAAGATAATCTTACCGGCTTCATACTGGGACTTTAGCATTAAATTTGACCAGCATCTAAAATGCGCAAGTCATGAAAAATGCCCTTATCGTTTTCTTTACTGCAATATCATTTATAGCCTCTGCCCAAAGATCGGCTACAGCCGCTGGCGATAAGGCTATGCAACATGCTGCATCTCCCGCGCGGGTATACGATGCTCCTGAGCTACCAGCTGCATTTCCTTATGGAAAGGATAGCCTCGAAAGATTCATCGCTCGCAGCATGCACCTCGGCCATGTAGAGAATGGTGAGGGAGTAACCGGCAAAGCCATTGTCGTATTCCTGGTAGAGAAGGATGGCAGTATAGGTGCCGCCGAAATACTGCGTACCAGTGGTGATAAAAACTTTGATGCCGAATCTGTAAGGATAGCTAAATCCATGCCTAAGTGGACTCCGGCTAAAGATAAAGGTGAAACCGTACGATCATCGGCAATGCTCACCTTCGCTTTCAAATTCAGGTAACCAGGCCCGACAGTAATACTTCCAGCTCACTTATTATCATTGCTGTGGCCCCCCATATTATTGTTCCGTCTTCCAGCTTATACGCATTCACCTGCCTTATTACCCCGCGTACTGCCGGTGATACCACATCGGTTACTGTTTTTCGGTCCGCATGCATCAGGTTATCCAGCGGCACTTCTATGGTATACGAAACCTCGTTCTGGCTCAGATTATATTGCGGTCGCGCATTAGCATAGCCAACATAGGGGTATACGTTGAAGTTGCTCACCGGTATATACAATGGAGTCAGCGCACCAAGTATATCTACTTCAGATGAAACAATGCCTACCTCTTCCTGCGCTTCCCGTAGTGCCGTAGCCCTCAGGTCGGCATCAGTAGCCTCAAAGCTACCCCCGGGGAAACTTACCTGCCCACTGTGGGCTGTATTATCTTCCCTGCGCTTCATCAGCAGCACATGCAGCTCATCATTCATGGGGAAAAGCAGGCAAAGCACGGCGCTGGGCCGTGCATTGTCTGGTACTTTCAGGGGCATAGTCACCACCCGGCCTACCATGCGCTCCTGTGCGCTACGCCCTGGCAATGCCTGCTGCAGCCTTTCTCTCAGCCATTCTATTCTTCCCTTATTATCCAATAGTGCTACTGTTGTTTTATCTCAAAACTAAGTGCGCCAGAAGGGCATTTTTCCACCTGCTGCTTTATCATTTCTGTTTCAGCCCCTGTTACATTTATCCACGGGTTTTGTTTTGAGTTAAAGACACCCGGCAGCCCCTTCACGCAGTTAGCGCTGTGCTGGCACAGTCCGGACTTCCATACCACGGTTATCTCACCGTTTGAATAATGTTTGGTTACGTTATCCATAAGAATAGTATTTTGTATAAAGTTAAGCAAGCCTTGCCTACCTAAGTCATGGGCACCTCAAATATCAGCACATCGCTGGCAGCATCTGCCACTATTTCAAAACCCTCTGCTTCGCTGATTCCCAGCGCATCTCTTTTGCCCAGCACTTGTCCTTCCGCTTTTATCTGACCGTCTATCAAAAATATATATGCCCCGTTATTTTTGTCACGGAAAGCATGCTTTATACTTTTCCCGGCGTCAAGGGTGGTGCGGTATATCCATGCATCCTGGTGTATTTTCATACCGGCATCGCCGTTGTCCATCGGCGACACTATAGTCTGCAGTTGGTTCATGCGCTCCTCTGGCGGAAACATTTTCTGATCATATCTCGGACTCACATTCTTCTTATTCGGAAAGATCCATGTCTGGAGCAGGTTTGCCTTTTTATTCGGGTCGGGATTATACTCGCTATGCGTTACACCGCTGCCCGCACTCATTACCTGCACCTCATTCGGCACTATCTGCTGTGCATGTCCCATACTGTCCTTGTGTTCCAGCGTACCATCCAGCACTATGGTTATGATCTCCATATTGTCGTGCGGATGCCGGCCAAAGCCCATACCTGCGTCTATGATATCATCATTCAATACCCTCAGTACGCCAAAATGGACTTTTGTAGGATCGTACCAGTTTGCAAAGCTGAATGAATGGTGTGCGTCAAGCCAGCCATGCTGCGCATGGCCTCTTTTATCTGCTGCGTGAAAAACTGTTTTTGCCATTTTCCGTTATTTATATGTACATACATGTATACAAAACAAGTGCCCGTTTAAATTTCATGACAAAGTTGCAGACTTTGTAGCTTAAAGGTCATGCTTACTTTTATCAGACTCTTGTTTTTCAATTTCCCTTTTTACCTCTTGTACTAATTGTTCTTCCGTGGGCAGGTATAATTTGTACTCACTCGCAATTATAGTTTTATTGTTTTCCGGCAGCGATATTTTCACTACTGCATTATTCTTTTCGGCGCATAGAAGTATGCCTATCGTTGGGTTTTCAAAATCCCGCTTTTCATACCTGTCATAATAATTCACATACATCTGCAATTGACCAATATCCTGGTGTGTGAGCTTGTTGGTTTTGATCTCAATAATAACAAAGCATTGCAGAAGGCGATTGTAAAAAACAAGGTCAATAAAAAATTCATCTCCTTCTATATGGAGTCGTTTTTGCCTGGCTACAAAAGCGAAACCATTGCCTAGTTCTAAGAGAAAATCATGTAGATGGGTAATAATTGCATTTTCCAGGTCCTTTTCATAGTAAGCAGATTCTCTTTTCAAACCTAAAAACTCAAGGTACATCGGGTCTTTAATAATGTCTTTGGCATCTGAAGGTAGTTTTTCTTCTCTTGCTACAGCAAGTACATCTTCTCGTTTATTACTTAGCAGTAATCTTTCCCACAGATTACTGTAAATCTGGCGCTCCAGTTGTCGTGTAGACCAATTATTTTTAATTGCCTCTGCTATATAAAAATCTCTTTTGTCCTGACCATCAATACGTATAAGTAATTTATAGTGTGTCCAACCCAATTGCGAACGCAGTGCGTTCGCAATTGGAAAATTTCGGTAAAACTGACGAAAAAGCTCTATTTGCCTTTTGGAAAAGCCACTCCCATACTCTGGCTCCAGTTGCTCTGCAATAAATTTTGTTAGATAAACACCATAGTCCGCTCGATCCTTCCCTGCCTGCTCCTCTTCAAAAATCCGATTCCCTATTTGCCAGTACATCAAAGTACGTTCATTGTCTACCTGACGGATAGCTCTATCCCGGGAATTTAGAATGATTTTCTTGATGTCACTAATGATTGCCTGGTCAATAAGCATGGGTACTTAGGAATTTGATATCTAAAATACAAAAAGTACGCAACTGCCCCGAAAACGGAAAGGCAATCCTAATAAACATTCTACATGTGCATCACGTTAATAATTGGTAATTTGGCACCGAAATGCCCTAAATGGTGATGTTGCTGATTTGTAGGCACTACAACTAACCTTTGTATCAGAAACACAGCCTTTCAGGCTTCACTTTTAACCTTTAACTTAATAATATGGCTCAGACAATACTGGTAATAGACGATGAAAAGGCGATACGCAAGGCACTGGGGGAGATACTCTCGTTTGAAGGATACGTGGTAGACGAGGCAGTAGATGGTGAAGAAGGCATAAAGAAAATAAAGGAGAACAGCTATGACTGCATTCTTTGTGATATAAAAATGCCCAAAAAAGATGGAATTGAAGTGCTGCAAATAGCGCGCGAAGAGCGGCCGGATACTCCATTTATCGTTATCTCCGGTCATGGAAATATAGAGACAGCTGTGGATGCGGTAAAAAAAGGAGCTTACGACTATATCTCCAAGCCACCGGATCTTAACAGGCTGCTTATCACAGTGCGCAATGCAATGGATAAGAAGAGCCTTGTCGTGGAAACTAAACAGCTCCGCAAGCGCATATCCCGCGGTTATGAAATGATAGGCAGCAGCGAGGGCATGGCGCGTATCCAGGATACCATAGCAAAGGTGGCCCCTACCGATGCCCGCGTACTGGTAACCGGGGAGAATGGAGTAGGTAAAGAACTGGTAGCGCGCCGCATACATGAGCTGAGCAACCGTGCAAACGGACCGCTGGTGGAAGTGAACTGCGCGGCAATACCATCTGAGCTTATAGAGAGCGAATTGTTCGGGCACGAAAAGGGCTCCTTCACATCAGCTATAAAGCAGCGCATAGGCAAGTTTGAGCAGGCTAATGGCGGCACCCTCTTTCTTGACGAGATAGGTGATATGAGCCACGATGCGCAGGCCAAAATGCTCCGCGCCCTGCAAGAGGGTAAAATAACCCGCGTAGGTGGCGAGAAAGAAATAAAAGTGGATGTGCGGGTAATAGCAGCAACGAACAAAAATCTGCTGGATGAAGTGGAGGCAAAAAAGTTCCGCATGGACCTCTATCACCGCCTCAGTGTCATACTGATACAGGTACCCTCGCTAAATGCACGAAGAGATGATATCCCGGCCCTTATCGCTCACTTCATGAAAGAGATAAGCGATGAATATAAACAGCAGCCAAAAGAAATGGAACCAGCCGCTATCACAGCACTGCAGAACCACAACTGGACAGGCAACATCCGCGAGCTGCGAAACGTAGTAGAGCGACTCATCATCCTTTCAGATAAAACTATAACCAGGAAGGATGTGGATACTTACATCCTTGTTAGATAGGAGCTTTAAATACAATAAAAAAATGCCCTCGCTATACGAGGGCATTTTCAAATATACACACTTTCAAATTTCCAAATTAGCTTATCCTATCGCATGTTTCAGATCGTCAATAAGGTCATCTACATCCTCTATGCCTACACTCAGCCTTATCAGCGAATCTACTAATCCATTCTTCATGCGCTCTTCGCGTGGAATAGATGCGTGCGTCATAGTAGCCGGGTGACCGATAAGTGATTCTACACCGCCCAGTGATTCTGCCAGCGCAAACAGCTTGGTTGACTTCAGCACCTTTACTGCCTCGTCAATGCTGTCATTTTTCAGCGTAAAGGATATCATACCACCAAAGCCGCGCATCTGCTTTTTGGCAATATCGTGATTAGGATGATCTTCAAACCCAACCCAAAGTACCTTTCCAACTTTAGCGTGCGAGCGCAGGTATTTGGCTATCGCCTCACCGTTTTCGCAGTGGCGCTGCATGCGCACGTGCAGCGTCTTTATTCCGCGCAGCACCAGCCAGCAGTCATGCGGGCCGGGTACAGCGCCGCAGCTGTTTTGTATAAAGCGCAGGCGCTCTTCCAGCCCTGCATCATTCATCACCAGCGCACCATGCACTACATCGCTATGGCCACCCAGGTACTTGGTAGCAGAGTGCAGCACTATAGTAGCACCCAGGTCCATAGGGTTTTGCAGGTAGGGCGATGCGAATGTATTATCGCATACAAGTATCAGGTCGTGCTTTTTAGCTATTACACCACAAGCTTCAATATCTATTACATTCAGCAGCGGATTAGTAGGCGTTTCTATCCATATCATTTTTGTGTTGCTGTTGATATGTTTAGTAATATCCTGCGCATCCTGCATGCCTATAAAGTGGAACTTGATGCCATATGCCGCAAACACCTTGGTCATCACACGGTAAGTGCCGCCGTACAGGTCGTTAGATACTATAACCTCGTCGCCCGGCTTCAGTAGCTTTATTACCGCATCAGTTGCAGCCATGCCACTGCCGAAACTAAGACCATATTTAGCATTTTCAATTGCAGCAAGGGAAGACTGCAGTGCATCACGCGTGGGGTTCTGTGTGCGTGCATACTCATATCCCTTATGGTCGCCCGGGCCGGCCTGCACATAAGTAGAGGTCTGGTAGATCGGTGTCATGATAGCTCCTGTAGTAGGATCCGGGCTCACACCGGCATGTATCATTTTAGTATTCAGCTTGTATTTCTTATTTGTCATTATTTTTCGCTTTGCAGGTGCAAAGGTATTGGTTTACCCGCTAAGGCACAAAGCCTAAAGTATTAATCGGCAAGTACCGCGTCCTTACCCAGGTAGGTGCCGTATTGCTTCAGCGCCTTTCGCAGCCCCTTTCCCGTGTCATCAGGAATATTGAAATATTCAGTCTCTATAATTACGGTGTCTTTCTCTATCGTTCGCTTCCAGGTGCCCGCCACCCTGCCGTCCACCAATATTACCGGCCTGAATATGCCGTTCACAGTGATGGTGTTCCTGGTGTGTGCTGTTTCCAGCGATCCGGACCTGTCTTTATAGCTTACCAGAAATTCGTCGTAGGCAGGTAAAAAATGAAAACTCGTGCTGGCAGCTTTAGCCGCCTGTACATGGCTTCCAAACCAATAGGTTTTGCCGTCTATTTCCTCCGAATCGAGAGCATCCTCGTTTGCCGCCAAAGCTGCCTTCGCCTCCGTTAGCGACATACCCGACCACCACGAAAAGTCATGCACCGTGGCAGGGCCATGACTGGTAAAATATCTCTTAGCCAGCAAAGCGGCGCCATCTTGTTTGCTCATGACTTTTGCCGGCGCTATTCTTTCCTCTATCAGGGCATAGGTTAGTTTCTTACCGCTCATTGCCCCGCTGCATACTATGCCATCCTGTTCTGCATTCATCATTATATGTGCGGCGCGCAGGTCGTTGGTGGCTATTTTTTTCTTGTTCAGCTCCTGCATTTGTAACTTTTCGCTGAGAAGAAGCATGTCAGTTCCGATCTTGACATCCAACACTTTTGCATATACCTGCGTAGTACTAAGCTTGGTATGCCCAAGCATGCGTGAAACTGTCTCAATAGGAACCCCATTGCTGAGTGTAATCGTAGTGGCGAATGTATGCCTGGCTAAGTGAGTAGTTAGGTTGTTTGAAATACTCGCCAGTTCTTGTAGGAGTTTCAAATTGTCATTCATCTTTTGGTTCGACAATACGGTGAAAAGGGCTAATTCAGACTTAGTCTCAGGGATGTATTTTTGGAGCAAAACTAACGCTGGCTGTAGCAATGGTATAGCAAAGGACACTTTAGTTTTCTGACGTACCATATGTATCCAATAGATTCCATTCTCCGCAACAGACAGATGCTTTTGCGCTAAAAGCTTAATGTCGCCGTACGACAAACCCGTGTAGCATTGCATCAGGAATACATCTCGAACCTGCTCTAGCACCAACCGCTGTAGTTCCAGTTTGCGCAGCATTTCAATCTCGGGGATTGTAAGTGCAACTTTGTTTACCGGTTCAAACTCAAGTGTATAAGTGGCTATGGGGTTTGCCTGTATGTAACCCAGCTTTATTGCGTAGTTGATAATCTTCTTTAGGCGCTGCAGCTGCTTGTTTGCTCCGTTGGTATGACACTTTTTCTTTGTTGTTAGGTAGGTAAAGAAGGACTCGCAAAACTTGTAGTTGACCAGTCCCAGGGATAAGTCTGGTTTGCCATAGTATGCGGGTATGAACTCGGTAAGATAAATAAGGGTGGTCTTATAGTTCTTGTAGCTTCCTGGACTGTACTTTATACCAAGCATACTTTTGAAATGATCGTTGTGTTCAGTAGCTACTGATAGTAGCGTATGGGTAGGTGTGCTGGGCTTTCCCAATACAAGAGACGTTATGGCATCCAGTGTTATTTCCTGCTGTGCGATATATAAGTTGGAATAAGCATTATTGATCTTGCTTTTGAATGCCTCCAGATGCTTGTTTATGGTGTTAGCGTCAGTTGTATTGATAACTGCACATTTATTTTCATCCCAATGACTGGGCTTTATGGCTTTACTTGTGGACAATTCGGTTTTTTCTCGGCCAAGCCTGATACGAGCGTAGATTATAGCCATACCATCCTTCTGTGACCTGTTGGTTCGGAGGAATAGCTTGACAGAAAAGTGTATACTTTTCATATCGTCGGATTTAGAGAAGTTAAAATGAAATGAATAATTAATATGTGGCGACGCAATTGTGCTCGTCTTGGCGACACAAACGGTGTTTTTGGGAGCGAAAGAGACTTATAATTTTTACAGACCCAGGGATGGGATTAATAGCCGTAATGCCTGCCAGTATAGCCTACAGGCATAAAAAAGGCTCCATAGAACTAAATCTATGAAGCCTATTTGTCGGGACGACAAGATTCGAACTTGCGACCCCATGACCCCCAGCCATGTGCGCTACCGGGCTGCGCTACGTCCCGCACCCGTAAAGGAGGGCAAATATAATGTAAAAAGTGTTTAGGGCAAATCTATTGTTTGCATTGTACAGGAATTGAACTAGCGAACCAATGACCCGCCGCCATGCGCCTCACCGCGGCGGAGCGATGTCCCGAAAATCCTCGGTAAGTGGTTGCAATTAGAACAGTAAAATGTGTTTAAGGCAAATCTATTGTTTAAAGTGCTTTTAGGCTTTCACTCCCCTATCCGTGGAAATACGCATAGAAAATTACCGGTAAGTACGCATTGTACGTCGTTGGCGATGGGGATAATTTTGCCAAAGTAGATTCATCATAGCAAACCAACGAGGAGTATGAAAAAATTAATAATTACAGCAGCTATGGCAGCAGCCATTATGGGCAGCAGGACAGCACAGGCACAGGGGGAAGCAGAGAAGAATGCAGAGGCACTGACTATAGGCGTGGGCGGCACCTTTGGCAAGCCAAAGATCCTCAACCACATGGAAAACCTGGCAATACCGCAGGTAACCATAAACTACAAGCTCACCACCACCGAAAGGGTAACCAGCAAGGACAAAGGCAGCGGGCAGATAGCCGGGGCTAAGATAACCGCCTACCTGGAAACCACAGACGGCGAGCTCACCACCGCCGATTTCCAGGAGGTGAGCGACTACTTCTACTCCTACTTTCAGAAAGCACTAAAAGCCGGCGGTATAGATACCCTGGCCTGGAGCAAAATAATAGCCGAAGACTTTTATAAGGAAGCGGATGAGAAGAAGGCTGACGAAGACCAGGCGAAAAAGGGCGGCCAGGTGTGGGTGGCCAATAATGCCAACAATGGTAACACTATATATGGTGGTAAAACGGGCTTCGCATTTGGTAAGGGAATGCGTGCGGTAAAGTTTGCCAAAGCGCTGGATGCACCTACCGGCTACTTTTACCTCACCGTAGATTTTGCCGATGTGACCGTGGGCCTGGATATAAAGAGCAGCGAGCATAATGGTTGGTAGACCATTACCCGCACTACCTCGTTCAAGTACGATGCCTATGTGAAGCCCAATATGAAAATAACGACGAATGAGCTGGGCCTGTCTATGATAGAAAATGGCAAGGGCGTTGTAGAGGTGATAACCCTGAGCCAGGAGCTGGAATCTAACGCGAGCTACAGCAATGCGGTGAACGAAGACCAGTCACGCATGAAGAATAATCCGTTCCGCTTTGCTAAAGAAATGAAGCCGGTAGTAATAGAAACCACAAAGGCACAATACAAAGCCGCAGCTAAGAAAGCACTGGAAAAATATGCAGATGCTTTTGTAGCCAAGGTGCAAATAATGAAGAAAGATTAATTGCTTAATGCACTAAAACGGCAGCGGCGCAACCAAAAGGTTGCGCCGCTGCTTTTATGAGTATCCAACCATTTACACACCAAACTGCGATAAGTGGTGATTGAGATGCTTGTAGAACATATTGTTCCATTCGGTAGTAGACAGCTTGCCAAAGGATAGCGACTCCTTGTTATGAAAATGAGTGCCGCCCAGCTGCTGGGTTCTTTTTATATAATTAATCAGGCGTTCCTTCTCGGTGTTGAACTCCTTCTCAGTAGTTATCAGGAAAGCCGGAGCGGTGCGGCTGTTGTGTTTATAGGGTTTTTCTCCCACTACTACACCCTTTATAAATGCTTTCAGTATAAACTTCATGAACCCCTTAGGTGCAGGATGATTATTGTCATATAGCATTTCATAAGTCACACAGCAGTGTGCCAGCATCTGGCCCACAGTCATCTTACCCCACTTGGGCTGGGTAGTGGGTGTCAGCTTGTTTATGCGGCCCACAACATCTGCTGCTACATTCGGATCAAAAATATTCGGTAATGGCATTTGGCTCGTTTTTATGGTGGTGGTTCGGATATTAATGTGAAAACTGTTTTAATGAACCATACTAATAATGATGGTCCTGCGCTGTTTCTGTTAGCTCAGATCATGAGAAATGAGCTTCAGGAATTCTGCTCTTGTTTCGTTCTTCATGAATTGGCCGCTGAATGCGGATGTGGTGGTAACGCTGTTCTGCTTTTGTACGCCACGCATCATCATGCACAGGTGCTGGGCTTCTATTACCACGCCTACGCCCAGTGGGTTAAGGGTTTCCTGTATCACATCCAGTATCTGGTGTGTCATCCGCTCCTGCACCTGCAGTCGACGACTGTAGCACTCCACCACATGTGCCAGCTTGCTAAGGCCCGTTATCACCCCATTGGGTATATAGGCTATATGCGCCTTACCGAAGAATGGCAGCATATGATGCTCGCACAGCGAATACAATTCTATATTTTTCACCAGCACCATCTCGCTGTAAGACTCATGAAATTTTGCAGAGTTCAGTATGTCTGCCGCATTCATGTTATACCCCTGGGTTATGAACTGCATGGCTTTGGCCACACGCTCCGGTGTCTTCAGCAGGCCTTCGCGCTCCGGGTCTTCGCCCAGGTTTTGAAGAATAGAGGTGTACTGCTCTTTAAGAGAAGCCGTAACATCCTCGTCGTATGATTCCTTCTTGTGGTAAGCCACTTTCTTAAGTTAAAAGTGAAAAATTAAAAGTAATAATTCCGGTGTTACATCAAATCTTCTTTCTCCGGCATAGGCCGGAACAGGTCTCTAGCCGAAATATTCTACGTAGATCTTGGGTGTTTCCACCAGCTTTACGCAGTGCAGTTGCGAACCGCCTACTTTGTCTATATGTGGTTTCAGCTCATTCCATATGCCCATTGCAAAGTTCTCTGCGCTGGTGAACTTACCTTTCATAAAATCCACGTCAAGGTTCAGGTTGCGGTGGTCTACCTTTTCCACTATTACGTCCTTTATCAGGTCGCCCAGGGTCTTTGCATTGAATATGAAGCCGGTTTCTGCATTTGGCTCACCCTTTACCGTCACGTGCAGCTCATAGTTGTGCCCGTGCCAGTTAGCATTATTACATTTTCCGAATACTTCCAGGTTCTGCGCCTCGGTCCAGCTGGGATTGTGGAGGCGGTGTGCTGCATTAAAATTCTCTACACGAGTCAGGTATACCATTGTGCCTATTTAGGGTGCAAAATTAGGAAAGTTGTATCATATCTCTTGCAAAGGCGCAGAGACGCAGTTTTACAGCTATCGCTTTTAAGGCCGCAAAGGCATTATTGTACGTCATTGTATGGAAACTGCTTACTTTTAAGGCAACATAATTCCCATTATGAACATACTGATAGTTGCCGCCACAGTTGCGGAGATAGCCCCGCTGAATGCCTATTTCCAAAGTGCAAAATTGCCCGGTACACTTACCGGCGGCGTGCTGATAACAGGAGTGGGCATGATGAGCAGCACCTACGAGCTTACCCGTCACCTGGAGTCCAATGTATACGACCTGGTGCTGCAGGTAGGCGTAGCGGGCAGCTATGTAAATACCCTGAAAACCGGTGAAGTAGTATTTGTGACCAGCGACCAGTACGGCGACCTGGGTGCTGAAGACCATGATAAATACCTGGATATCTTTGAAATGGGTTTTGTAAACCCGAACGTACCACCCTTCATTGCCGGAAAGCTGTTGACGCCACTGCTGCCGGTGCACAACAAGATAAAGCTGCCGCAAGTGAGCGGGCTCACCGTAAATACAGTAACCGGTAGTGAGCGCACGGTGGCCATGCGCAAGGAAAAATTTCATTGCGACCTGGAGAGTATGGAAGGTGCCGCGCTGCATTATGTGTGCCTGCGGGAAAAGGTGCCATTTGCCCAGGTGAGAGCTATATCCAACTATGTGACACCGCGCGATAGAAGCCAGTGGCAAATGAAGGATGCCATTATAAACTTAAACAAATGGCTTATAGAATTTATTAACCTGCTGGCTTATTAAATGCCCGCTACCTTTGCACTCAGCGCCGCAATAATGAACATTTTGTGGTTTTAACTTTTGGCTTTTCAATGAAACTTACTCTCGGCTTTAGTCCTTGCCCAAACGATACTTTTATATTTGATGCCATGGTAAATGGCAAGATAGATACCATGGGCCTCACCTTCGACTTTGTAATGGAAGATGTGGCTACCCTGAACCAGTGGGCAGAGCAGGGCAAACTGGATATTACTAAGCTCAGCTACAGCAGCTTTCTGCATACGGTGCACAACTATGCGCTGCTGCATAGTGGCAGTGCGCTGGGCGAGGGCGTAGGCCCGCTGCTGATAGCGAATGAGCAGCTGGATATGAATAAAAGTGATTCCTTCAAGATAGCTATACCGGGCTTTAACACCACGGCCAACCTGCTGCTATCACTGGCATACCCACAGGCCAGGAACAAAACCGAACTGGTATTCAGCGAAATAGAGGCAGCAGTGCTGAGCGGTGAATATGATGCAGGCCTTATCATACATGAGAGCCGGTTTACCTACCAGAAAAAAGGCCTGAAGAAGCTGGTGGACCTGGGCGACTGGTGGGAAAAAGAAACCAATGCTGCCATACCACTGGGTGGTATAGTAATGCGCCGCAGCCTGGGCAAGGAGCTGTGCACTCCGGTAGACAAGATCATAAAGGCCAGCCTGGCTTACTCCTGGCAATACTACCCTTCGCTTGCGCCCTTTATTACAGAAAATGCACAGGAAATGGAAGAAGATGTAATGCGCCAGCACATAAACCTGTACGTAAACAGCTACTCTACCGATCTGGGAGAGAAAGGACGAAACGCTATAAGCACGCTCTTCAACAAAGCAAAGGCTGGCGGGCTTATCAGCGGGGAATTGCCAGGAATATTTTATTAAGGCAAAGGGCAAAAGTTAAAACCAAAAAGTTGTGTAATGCCTGCAGGCATATTGTAGGTGAGGCTTAAAACCGGTCTATAAAGATTTTTCCATGTGGTAGTGTGGAATGCCTACTTCAACAAATTCATCCCCTACAGCTTCATAGCTCATGCTTTTGTAGAAGCCGAGCACTACTTTGCGGGCGTGGAGGATAATTTGGTTGTAACCATTCTGCCGGGCGTGGTCTTCAAGGGCTTGTACAAGTAACCGGCCTACACCTTTGCCCTGCCATTCATTATATACAGCCATGGCACGCAGCTGCACAGTATGGGCATCTTTTGGCTCCATAAGCACGCAGCCTATTATCTTATCATCGTGCTCGGCAATAAAGAAAGTATTTGTCTTATCCCGGCTAAGGTCTTCGTTTTTAAGCGACATGCCCAGGGGCTTGCGCAGTATGGCCTCACGCAGTTCCCAAAGCTGCGGATACTTAGGATCTGCATGATCCATTATGGAGACGTAAATACTCATTTTGTATTGAGCTCTATGCTGGTTTCTTCTGTTGCTTTTATCAGGAATGTTACTACCACATCTGGCGCTCCTTTACTCTTGTGATAGTGCACCTGGTATATGCCAGGCTGTATGCGTACAGGGTGCTTCACTGCTTCGGTCACATCAAGCGTATGGAACATCAGGAATTTGTCGCCTTCCTGCTTGTACAGCTCAGCAGTTTTCAGGTTTGGATCTGCAATGAATTTTGCAAAACCGGGCTGTGGAATATCTATCGCCAGTTCGTCAAATTCAATATCCGCATTCCTGTCTATCTGCGGGAAGGTGTTGATCATGATGTGGTAGTTGCCCGGTGCATACTCCAGCCGCTCATTACAACGCTGATCGGTGATCTTTCCCTGCGATTTGTTGCGCTCTATCACCCTTGCCGAAAACTCTACTACCGGCCTGCTCGGTGCTTTCTCATAGCGGAAGCTGAGTGAGCAAGGCTTTACAATAACGGTTATTTTGGTTTTCTTACCGCGCTCCACGCTTACATTTTTTACCTCAAGGCTTCTGCGGGTAGAGAGGGAGATATTATAGTTGCCCGGAGGGAAATCGGTAATTGCATCGGGGTTGCCGCTGGCATCTACTGTGCGGTAAAATGCCTTTACTATTTTTTTTGTAGCGGGGTCCAGCGCCAGCATTTGTGGTGTAGTGCTGTAGAATTTTCCCTTGCCATTGGTCAGGTATACCTCTACAGATGTTTCCTTTGCGTCTTCCTGCTCTACGGTATAGTCGGCAGGCTTGGAGCCATCTTCAGGCACATTGGCAGGCGCTGGTGCTTTTGTTACCGGTGACTGTGGTATCTCTATTTTCAGCGGTGGCAGCGGTGGCAGCTTTACCGGCACAATAGACTTTTCCTCGATCACAATAAGTATCTGTATATGCTTAAAGGCAGCAAGCGCCAGGCGCTCCGCCTTGTCGGTTTTTAACTTTGGTACCACCGCAACAGTATCAATTACTACCGGAGGCAGCACTACAGTTGCAGGCTGAACGGGTTTCAACATTTTCAGGCTGGGAGTAGTGGTGGCCAGCAATCTAGGCTTCGAAACCGGGAGGTGATTTATGCGCTCGGGTGCAAGGGAAGATGGTATCTGCATCTCTGGTACAGGCAGTGCATGAGGTGCAAGCCTAGCTAACGGTTGTGGCACTGCTACAGATAGCTGGGCGGGGCGGGATAGTGTAAGACCGGAAATGTGCTCAGGCTCGTCTTTAACCACTATGCTCACTGTGGGTAGGCGGTCGGTGGCTTTTACTTCTTTCAGTACAGGTGGCTGTATGCTGAACGGCTTGCCTTGTGCAATGGGCAGTGTAGAGATTTCCTCACCAAGCAGCGGAGCTGCTATATTAGTTGGCGGTAGCTGTGCGGCATTGATAGTTTTGAGCACTGGTGCCGCGGTATAGAACAGGTTGCTGTGGCTTACAGGAAGCGCGGGTATTTTCACCTGTGGCAGTTTTGCAGGCACCTCATCTACCTTTATCTTAGATACCGGCTTGGCCACTGTGTCTTTTGCCTTCACCACTGGAATTGTATCAATAACGGGCTTTACCGGTTTTACGGGCGGCTCCGGTTTCTTCGTATCAGATTCGGCCATCTTTATTTCCGGTATGCTTACCTTCAGCACACTTGGCGCGTTGGCTGCTATATTCTTGATCTCTTTGTAGTCTGCCTTGGTAATGCTGATCAGCGGGCGGAATGCCTTTACAATAGTACTTACAGCCACCGGCATATCGCTGTCTTTTGTCACCTGCAGATAATCGCCCATGCAGGAGTAGGTTACCTTCAGCGTAGGATCATCTTCCAGGCTCACAATGTATGGCTTGAAGTACACTTTGTACTTTAAAAGCTTCTTCATTACCTCGCATATATCGCCGCCGCAACTTTCGCCGCCATCGGTAATGAGGATAATGCTGTAGGCATTGCGTTCTTCATCCACAAGATCGTACTGCGCGGCCTGCATAAGGGCGTAAGAGATAGGTGTAACACCCAGGGGGCGGATATCTTCCAGCCTCAGCGACATCTGCACCCGGTTGTCTTTACTGAAGGCAACTTCGTTTTTAGTGTCGTAGCAGTTTTTCTGCTCTATGGTATACTGGTGTCCAAAAACACGCAACGAAAACTCCACATTCCTGTTTATGGCGTAGATACTGTCCATAAGGCGCAGTATAAGCTCATCGGCTGCTTTGTATTTCTCCTTACCACTCGGCCATTTCTGTATCATGCTCGAAGACTCATCGAGCAGGATAAGGATACGCGACTGCGTCATTTCCCCCTTAGATTGGGCAAATGAACTGTAACTACCGAAAAGACTCAATAATATTATTAATAACCTCTTTAAATACATGAAACACCGGGATAACTACCTACACTAATTAAAACAAAAACGAAATTCAAAAATACGAGGAAATAATGAGTTGCAGACAGTAATTAAGAGTTCCAGTACGAGTAAAGCAACAAGAGTCTGTTAAAAGTCATATAGTTAGCCGCAGCAGAAATTAGAAACATGTCCGATCTTTAATTCACCTTACAAAACCTGAATCCTTTTTAGACAAACAATCACAATCACAGTCCTTTGGCTTAAATTTCTCTATTTCGATCAATGTAGCATCTATTTTCCTGATCTCACCTGAGTTCTTAGCCTCAACAGCGGTTATATCTAGATCCGGTATACCCAGCTTCTTAACTTCTGCGTTCATTTGTTCCCTGGCCATTCCTTTCAATTGTATTTCAAAGGATTGATGCTGACTGGTGACGAATTCTGTTTTACCGAAGAATACCTGTCCGTTGTATTCACCAAATGCTATTATCCACGCATTCGCATTTTGAGGGAGCGGTGCCTTACCATCGTCGGTAAAAAATGCATATTCATCCGGTTTATCTGCCATTGGCCCTCCCGGGACAAAGACCTTGTAGGTGGGTATAACGAGATAAATATTGATGTCGTCTTTATATTCACCGATTGCACGGACGGTAAGAATGCTGTTTTCAAATCCGGGCATATCGCGGAAGAGGATATCTACATTGTACCAACCAAATGTTGTTATATTGAATTGATAATAAACGGCATCGTTTTTAGCGGCACGTACTATATCATCTGGCTTAGAGCCCGGGCCATTTTCGGGCGCCAGGCTTAGTGGGTTGACAGCTTTAATTGCTACTTGTGGACCATTTTCAATAATAAGGCTGTCACGTTTTTCGCTAATCTGCTTTAGCATCTTTGTATAACGCATACAACTATCAAACGCCTTTTTAAAGTCTGCAAAAGTATGGTGAGGCGTATTTTCTGCCTCGTAATCAGCGTATTCGAATATTTTACTAACATCGTCTTCCCTCAACGTAGGATATGCCGTCATGGCTGTTTTATTGTACAGATTATAAATACAATTTGCAAGTTGATCCCCACTCGCGATCATCTTAGCAGAGTTATTAATAAAACGTTTCAACCAATCTAAATTCCTGCGCTTGTCGAGGAATGCAAGGGCCGGACCAGTCCTATTTTTAACAGGATCGTGGCAAGATGCACAAGTAGAAAACAATATCTTTCCTGCGGCAAGCCTGTCTGGCAGCTCCTGCTTCGGCAGCGGTTGCGGATCAGTCCAGTCTATAGTACCATCCGGCTTTTTTTCACCTTTGTATAACGTCATCCCTTGCTGCTGATAGCTGGTTGGAATAGAAACTGACAAGGGTTTTGCGATCTTTACACCACCTTCTACCGCATTCACGTAGACCATTCCACCGCTGCTTAGTAAGTCTTTTCCAGCCTTCGTGGTTAAACCGCCGGCTACGATATCAGCTATGGTATACGCTTCTTTGATTTCCAGGTTTACTATTTGTGTGCCATCAACTACCAAAGTGCCCTGAGGGATGCGTATCATCGCTCCATTACGAGTATGGATGACCGTATCTTTGGTAATGTCTATCGAAAAGATTTGGGCCGCCAATTGGCTTGCGTCCAATATCGCGCTTCTCTTGTCATTTCGACATTGCATAAGCGCAAGGGCAATAACGACAATGATAGGGATGATTTTTTTAGTCATTTGAAAGGTGATTCATTGATTTTCTATTCCACCACTCCCTTTAGCTGCTTATGGATCAGCTCATTAATTGTTTCAAAGGCATCCAGATTAACAGTTAGGGATACACTACGTGTGGTAAATACGTTTTCGTTGTCTTTTGCGTAGAAATCGGCCCAGGCGGTGTTAAAGCCTGTTCCTGTTACGATCATCGTAACTTTTAGCTTAAAGTCTGCGTCCTTCTTATTGTCTACGATCTGCCAGTAACCCCACTTAGCCAGGTTATCATGTGCTTTTTTGTAGGTTGACTGTTCATTTACCTGCAGAAAGATCTTACTCCCTTTAGGAACCAACGTTTTCAGATCCTGGGCGGATGCCGCCATAGATATTACCAGCAATAGGAGAAGGATGATATTTTTCATGGTTTTCATTTTATGCATCAAATATATAGAATTAATCTTCGTTAATACTATACTGATGCTATGGAACAGACTATATGCCAATAAACATTTAACTATATCCCTTTTTTAAAAAAACCTACCTTTGCACCCATTTTTATATTATGTCGGTACCAGTTCAGATTGTAGAGGATGTTGTTATAAAATTTGCCGGTGATAGTGGTGATGGTATGCAGCTTACGGGCAGCCAGTTTACCAACAACAGCGCACTTATAGGCAATGATCTGTCTACTTTTCCTGATTTCCCGGCAGAGATCAGGGCCCCCCTTGGCACGGTGCCGGGTGTGAGCGGTTATCAGCTCCACTTTTCGAGCCAAAAAATATATACACCGGGTGACAACTGCGACGTGCTGGTGGCTATGAATGCCGCTGCACTGAAGGTAAACCTGAAAAGCCTGAAACCACACGGTATCATTATTGCCGATATCAGCGGATTTGATAGTAAAAACCTGCGCCTTGCCAACTATACCGACGGGATAAACCCGCTGGAAGATGAATCGCTGGTGGGGTTTGATGTGCATAAAATGGACATCACCAAGCTCACCCGTGAGGCGCTGGCGGAAATACAACTGGGCACCAAGGAGAAGGACAGGGCGAAAAACATGTTCGTACTCGGCTTCGTTTATTGGCTTTACAGCCGTGAGCTTACCAGTACCCTTTCTTTCCTGCACGATAAGTTTGGCAAGCAGCCGCTGATACTGGAGAGCAATATAAAGGCGTTGCAGGCCGGCTATAACTACGGCGATACGGTGGAGGCTTTCTCTGCCCGGTACAAGGTAGAAAAGGCAAAACTGCCCAAAGGCGTATACCGGAGCATAACCGGTAATATCGCGCTCACCTACGGACTGATAGCTGCTGCTGAAAAGAGCGCACTGCCACTGTTCCTGGGATCTTATCCTATTACTCCGGCATCAGATATACTGCACGAACTTTCGCGGCACAAGAACTTTGGTATACGCACCTTCCAGGCAGAGGATGAGATAGCAGCCATAACATCGGCAATAGGTGCCGCCTATGGCGGCAGTCTGGGTATAACCACAACATCAGGCCCCGGTATGGCGCTGAAGACAGAAGCTATGGGCCTGGCAGTGATGCTGGAGATACCGCTGCTTATAATAGATATACAACGTGGCGGCCCATCTACCGGCTTGCCTACCAAAACAGAACAGAGCGACCTGCTGCAGGCCTACTATGGCCGCAACGGCGAATGCCCAATGCCGGTGATATCTGCATCTACACCAAGCGACTGCTTTGATGCGGTGTATGAAGCGGTGCGCATAGCCGTGCAGCACATGACACCGGTCATCTTCCTGAGTGACGGCTATATAGCTAATGGCGCTGAGCCATGGCTGTACCCTAAGAGTGCAGACCTGCAGCCAATAACCGTAAACTTTAAGAAAGAGCTGGGTGCTGATGAAACTACCTTCCTTCCCTACCTGCGCGATGAAAAGCTGGTGCGCCCATGGGCTGTACCCGGCACAGCAGGACTGGAACACCGCATAGGAGGACTGGAAAAAGAAGACATAACCGGCAACATATCTTACGACGCAGAGAACCACCAGCACATGGTGAAGACCCGCGAAGCTAAGGTGGACATGATAGCCGACTACATACCGCTGCAAACGCTGGATAGCGGTCCGGAAACCGGCGACGTACTTGTACTGGGCTGGGGATCTACCTACGGATCTATTAAGAGCGCGGTGATGGAGCTGCAGGCACAGGGCAAAAGCGTGGCACATGCACACCTCAGGCACATGCGCCCCTTCCCACGCAACCTGGGCGAAATGCTGGGAAAATACAAGAAGGTACTGATACCCGAGATAAACAACGGCCAGCTGATAAAGATAATCCGCGACAAATACCTCATTGATGCTGTGGGGTATAACAAGATCAAGGGCACTCCGATAACAAGGACTGAACTGGTGACGGCGATTGGGCTGTTGATTGGTTGATTGGTTGCGTTATTCTTTGTTACCCTGTATTTAACTGGCTGATGCTATGAAAATCACGCTCGTATGGTAAACCCGAATGTAACAACCGTGCCCCTCACGGAGGATGAGAAAAATTGGTTGATGAACATTTACGATCTTCGGTTCAAAAATTATTTCTGGGGCGGATTTGTGAAATGTGCACTCCTGTGGACGATTGCCGTAGCCCCTGTCTATGCATTGGTTTTTGCCTTTCATGATGTCCTCACAGGTCACGACAACCCATGGCTGGCGGGGTCAGGCATGCACCACCTCACCATTATTTTAATCATCATTGCGCTCTGTCTGTCTACGCATAGCTTTATTTTATACCAAAACTGGATGCTTCCGTTCAGGAAGGATGCAGAATCAGGACAGAAATATGAGCGGCCTTTTACCATTGAACGGAAAGAATATTTCCCCGTAACTGGCCAGTATTTCATTTATATCGAGGGCCTGGAAAATCACCTTGAGGTAGATGCAAGCATATACAACAGATACGATGAAGGTTCCCAGGTGATGTTGAAACAGGCTATTCAGACGCAGTATATTTTCATGGAAAACAATCATGTCCTTGTTAAATTATTCTCCAGCGGCACGGGTATGCACGGTGCCGGCTACGGCAGTTATAATTGGTAAATAGATTATTTTTACTCAACATAAACTGCCCATTCCGTTGATCTCACCCTTTTTTATCGACGCCTCAGCTGGTAACAGCGATTGGGCAGTTGATTGGTTGAGTTGTTGATGTGGTAGTCAATTTTTCATTATATTTACTATTCATTGTGAAATACTATGAATACCTATAGTGTCTATGCTCGTTCACGGGCGCTCTTCATCACGGCATTCATCATCTCTTATTTTATCCTGCTTTGTGCCTCGGCGTTTGTACTCGATGACTTTATAAATAAAGTATCAGATGGCGTGTTCCTGCTGCTTTTCCTCGCCGATCTCGCAGTCATCTGGTTTGTGTCGTTATATAGCTCGCAACACCTGTCTAAGGGACGACTCGCCGTAGAGCCTGCGCAAGACGGTTTGCATCTGCGGTGGGAGAAAAACTTCCTGTTTTTCCAGCAACCGGACGGTTTCATCCCCTGGACAGATATAAAAAGCTATGAACCGGTAAAGGGAACATGGGGTGGCAATTACGTGAAGCTCACCAATAGCAACGGCACTAAAATAACACTGCGCGAAGGCTTGCCGCTGCTGAGGAAAATCCATTATTTTGATAACCTGGAAACTGAGCTTCGCGCGCTGTATAAGAAGAGCCGCCCACAACCGGCAGGCGAAGCCGCAAAGCAGCAGGAAGCTTCGCCGATACGCACAAATGAGCCTGTGAGCCCGGCACTACCTAAGTTAGCTGTCCCGGCAGGGATTGTGGGCCGCATATACAGGCTTCGGGATAGTTCATCATTGGGAGCGCTTTTCTTTTTCGTGCTGTTCATGTTTATTCTTATGGGGCTGGTCGCTGTTGACATGTACCTGAATGCCGGCATGCCCGCCATCTTTGCAGGCGTGTTCCTGGCCACCGGTTTAGGAGTACTGCTTGCCAATTATATGATAAAACGGGAAATGGAGATCGAAGTGCTTTCTGACCGCCTCTCTGTGAGATACCGGCAACAACCCTTTTATGATGTTAGGAAAGACCGGGACATATTGTTCACCGGAATTTCCTCCTTTACTTCCTATGAGCGTGGCGTTTTCAGCCTCACGTTGCGGCTGGAAGACGGCACAAAATTCACAGCGGCTCCCGGCAAGCCTTTTCAGGATTTTACCGAACTAACTGAAACCCTTGCCGTGATTTTGCAAGGCACCAATTCAGATAAAACCGCCGTGAGAAATGTATATGAAGGGCCTTTGGGAAGAGTTGCCCAGGTGTTCTTAGGGGTGATGATAGCGGGTTTGCTCATCGGCATATTGCCACCGCAAAAACCCCCGGTTCCCGAGATGATAACCTGCATAGGGATAATATTGTTACTCATCTGGTTTATAGTGCGTATACAACGAATAAAGAGGAAGGGACAAGCCGTTAAGTAGCGAAGTATAAATACCTCACAAACAAACTACCTATCGATCACTATTCTCTTCACGCAATACTCATCACCACCAAAATACTTGAGCGTATAAGTGCCGCTTGATAGCGGCAGGTTCAGGTACCCATTTTGGGGCGGGCTTTCTGTGTGGTACACCTCCTGACCAAGTGTATTGTAGACAGTGAGCTTGGCGTCTGCATATTGTTTTGTGGTGTGGATGTAGATGTTGCCTTTGGAGGGGTTGGGGTAGACGGAGATGAGGTTGGGGTTTTGGAGTTTAGGGACGCTTTCAGAAGAATAATCAAGTTCCAGATTATCAATCATCCAACCATCTTTAATGGAGTCCGAACTATCGGAAATAAAAGTAAAGCGGAAGTACATGGTAGAGTCGGGAGCAACATTGTCTCGACCCCACAATAGCGTAAATTGATTCCACCCTGTGGTTGATCTTGTTAAAACAGGAGTGCCCGATGTCCAATAAAAGGATGGCGGTAGTGAATCAAGCAAGTTTAACCAAGAGATCCCACTATCCAGGGACATTTCTACACGGGCAATATCTCCAGAATCAATATCCAGCTGATACCAAAAGCGCAATTGTGAAAAAGCGCCAAATTCAGTGGTCAAATAGCCAGGAAATTTTAGAATGAATACAGACGTATCATTTGCCGGGTAATGACCGACTGTGTCCGTAATTATAGCATTTCGTGCAGGCCAAGCTGATGTAAAAACTGTCTTATGCGGTGCTCCAACTTGCCACGTATTATAGGTGTAGGTTGAATCAACAAATATGTATTGGTGATAATCGAGGCCAAAAGTATCTGATGGGTCGAAGGAGATATAATTTGAGCCCCAATGTTGGGCATTCGCACCAGACGACAACAAACAAAGAATAAGAGTGTAGAACCTGATCATAAAATAGCGTTTAAGGATAAGTAAATATACAAAATGTTATTTGTGAAATGTAATGTGGTGATAAGGTGCGGGTATGGATGTCTCCTTTCGACATAACATCGTTCGCCATGGCTGCCAGTGGCAAGTACCGCCTTTAACGCGTCTGACGCCCAAAAAGGCGTGCTGACGCTAATTATTAGCCTCTTGTCATTGGCTTTATGATTGAGGCGTAACCTAATTACTTCTCAGGATGACACCCCTCTATTTGGCTTTTTGATTGCCCTCAAGGTATATTTGCTCATGAATACAACTCCCATTTCCATATTCTGGTTTCGCCGGGATCTGCGGCTTTCTGATAATGCAGGGCTCTATCATGCGCTGCGCAGTGGCCTGCCGGTGGTGCCTGTATTTATATTTGATACCAGCATACTTGAGGGGCTGGAGGATAAACAGGATAAGCGTGTACACTTTATACACAATGCGCTGGCTGCCATGCAGGCTAAGCTGGAAGCTGCTGGCAGCACCATGCATGTACTGCTGGGCACACCGTTGGATTGTATAAAGCAGCTCACCGCCGTGTACCATGTAGCTGCGGTATATACCAACCATGACTATGAGCCTTATGCCATGACGCGCGACCGCGGGATCAGGGATTTCTTGGAAGGTAAGCAGATTGCTTTTCATACTTATAAAGACCAGGTGATCTTTGAGAAGGACGAGGTAGTAAAGGACAATAAGGAACCATATACAGTATTCACACCCTACAGCCGCAAGTGGAAAGAGAAACTGAATGCTTTTTACCTGAAGCCGTACCCAACAGAAAAGTACCACCACCATTTCTATCAGCAGCCCGCTAGGCCGTTGTTTTCGCTGCAGGACATAGGGTTTAAGAGTGCGCCGCCAGGCACATTGCCCGCTCAGCTCGATGAAGAGATAGCTCGGCACTACGATACCACACGCGACTTTCCTGCTGTGGCCGGTACCACTAGGCTGGGGGTGCATCTGCGGTTTGGCACAGTGAGCATACGGCGGCTGGCAGCCCGTGCACAGGAGCTCAACGGCACGCTGCTGAACGAGTTGATATGGCGGGAGTTTTACATGATGATATTGTGGCAGTTTCCGCATGTGGTTAACGGTAGTTTTAAACCAGCTTACGACCATATAAAATGGCGTAACAATGAGCAGGAGTTTGCGCTATGGTGCGCAGGCCAAACGGGCTACCCGATAGTGGATGCAGGTATGCGCGAACTGAATGAAACAGGCTTTATGCACAACCGGGTACGTATGATAGTGGCCAGTTTTCTCACAAAACACCTGCTTATAGACTGGCGCTGGGGCGAAGCTTACTTTGCAGAAAAGCTGCTGGACTATGACCTGAGCGCCAACAATGGCAACTGGCAATGGGCTGCCGGCTGCGGCTGTGATGCTGCACCATACTTCCGGGTGTTTAACCCTTACCTGCAGACCCAGAAATTTGACTCGGAGCTAAAGTATATACGCAGGTGGGTACCGGAATATGAGCAGCTGACCTATGTGCGTCCCATAGTGGAGCACACAGTGGCACGGGAACGCTGTTTAAAAGTGTACAAAGCCGGGCTGGAAAGATAGCCGTGAAGTAACCAATAGGCAAAATCAGATGCGCCTCTTTATCAATGTTTTTCTAATTTTAATGTCCCCACCTGCACACCCATGAACAGAAATAACTGGCCCGATGACAAATTATTTTTCCGGCTTTTAAACAATAAGCCACGTTGTTCCTGATGTTCCGTAGGGCATCAGGAACGCAGTATAGTAGCCGTTCTCCGAACGGAATTAGCAGAACTGAAGCTGAATAGAGGAATGGTGCATAAACTAATACATGAAATAAACTATCGAATTTCATATGGTCGCCAAAAAGTACGCCTTATGAAATCCGCGTTCCGGTCTCCCTTCGCCCTCATGCTGCAATCCAGCTTGCGAACAACCACCGTTCAAAAATGTTGATAACTCATGCCCTGCCACACGCACCTTCGGCACAGTAATTGCGGCATTAATCAAGGCTGGCAGAAAGCACTTTCGGCCCATTTCTGGCAGGAAAGCAAAACATTCTCGACGATTTCGACGAATTATTTTTTTGCATTCTGATTTTTGACGTGCTTGTATGGTAGGAAGGAAATTTTCCCACCTAATAATGGAAAAAATCAACCCAAATCATAACTTGACAACAGTAAAACCAAAATTTCCGGTACCGGAAAGAACCGGAAATTTTGAAAAACTAAAGGATTGATTTTCAATATAAAACTGTACAGAATTCCTTTTTCATTACACCGGAAATAGCGAGTTGTATCCGAACATTGTCTCCCTCGGGGCGGGGATAATTTATTTTACGAAATAATATACTTTTGTTTTAGACGATATGTGCAGGGAAGGCATGAACAGAAGCGAATAAGCAACTATAATAATGGACACAGGCGAAATACTTATATATCAAAATCAGGAAGGGAACATCAGTATAGATGTGCGGCTGGAGGACGAGACTGTTTGGCTTACGCAGGCGCAGATTTGCGAGCTGTTCCAGAAATCCAAAGCAACGATAAGTGAGCATATAAAAAATATTTTTGAGGAGGGGGAACTGGAGATCAATTCAGTTGTTCGGAAATTCCGAACAACTGCCGTGGATAGCAAAAAGTATGATACCAATTACTACAATTTAGATGTTATTATTTCCGTAGGCTATCGCGTAAAATCTCCACAAGGCACACAGTTCCGCATATGGGCTACCCGGCGGCTTAAAGAGTACTTAGTTAAAGGATTCGTGCTGAACGATGAGCGGTTCAAATCCGGCAGCTCCATGAACTATTTTGAGGAGCTGCAAGGGCGTATCCGCGAGATCCGCCTATCCGAACGGTTCTTTTACCAAAAAATAAAAGACATCTACGCCACCAGCATCGATTATAACCCTAAGGATGAACGAACTATTGAGTTCTTTAAAATCGTCCAAAACAAACTGTTATGGGCTATCAGCTCACAAACAGCGGCCGAGCTGGTTTACAGGCGGGTTGATGCAACACTACCGTTGCTGGGTATGCAGTCTTACGACAAAAAAACACCTGGGAAAATTACGAAAAACGACATTTTCATAGCCAAAAACTACTTGGATGAGGAAGAAATTAAACTACTGGGTCTGCTGGTGGAGCAGTACCTGGCTTTTGCCGAAACAATGGCGCAGCAACGGACTCCTATGTATATGAATGACTGGATAAGCCGCCTCGACAGCATTTTGCAGCTCAATGGCAGGGAAATACTCAACCATGCGGGAAAAATAAGCCATGAAATGGCGGTACAAAGGTCAACCGAAGAATATCAAAAATTCAGACTGGATCAAAAAAGACAAGAAAAAGAACAAAGCATGAAAGAAATAGAAGAAGATATAGAGCGGTTAAGGAACAATAGGTAGGCATGTCTGTCATTGGTTCGACATCTATGTAACAGATCAGGATGTTTATAAACATCTCTGCGGCCATAAAACAGGCTACAGAAAAGTGGGCCATTACCTCTCTTCCGGAGATTTTCTTGCGCATTACTAGATCTAGTTAATACCTACCCACGCTTCACCCATTTCCCCACCACCGGCATACCACTCAGTTCATTTTTCTCTGCAGCAAACACTAACCTCAGGAACAGGAACATACATACACTTGCCGTAGCCAGCCTTATGGCTAGTATAGTTGTGAAGTGCATTACAGCCGTCTGTACAAAATACAACACCAGCATTACGCCTATGTAGCTCAGCAGCTTCTTGGTAGGGTAGGGCACCGGGAAATAGCGCTGCCCCATAAAGTAAGATATCACCATCATGCTGCCATACGCGGCAAGCGTGGCCCATGCACAGGCATACATGCCATACTTAGGTATAAATGCAAAGTTGAGCGCAAGTGTAATGCCCGCACCCGCCAGGGTTATAAGCATGCCCATGTACATTTTGTCGGTGATCTTGTACCACACCGACAGGTTGTAATAAATACCCAGGCACACATTGGCCGCCAGTAGGATGGGCACCACGCCAAGGCCACCCCAATATGACTTATGTACAAAATACTTCCATAGGTCTATATACAAGGCGGTAAAAAGGAACGCAAGGCACAAGGTGATGACAAACCACTTCATAACGCGGGCATAGGTCTTGGGCGCGTTCTTGTCTGTGCTTTGGCCAAAGAAGAATGGCTCTGCCGACATTTTGAAGGCTTGTATGAAGAGGGTAATGAAGATGGCTATCTTATAGTTGGCCGCATAGATGCCTACGGCTATCTTTTGCGCCTCCGCGCTTACCGGCAACAACTTGGGCAGCATCAGGCGGTCCATGGTCTCATTCACCATGCCGCCCAGGCCCACTATCACCATAGGGGCGCTGTAAACAAATATCTTCTTCCACAGCGCGGCATCGAACCGGAAGCGGTAGCCGATCCACTCCCGCCACAGAAGGAGAAAAGTAACAACTGACTGTGCCAGGTTTGCCAGGAGCAGGAAGCCTACATTGGTGTTCTGCACATACCAGCGGGCAAAGGCGCTTTGGTCTGCGGCTAAGCCGTGCCGTGGGTACCATGCTATCAGATACACAGTAAGCATGATATTGACAATGATACCTGCCACACGGGTAAACGCGTATTTGCGAGGCCGCCCTTCCTGCCGCAGCCGGGCGTAGGGTATGGCGGCCATAGTATCTACCGCCACTATGAGCACGGCAAAAATGATGTATTCAGAATGTCCGCCGAGACCTATAAAATCGCTGAGGGCCTCGCGGAAAAAAATGAGGATGCCACTAATGATGACAGAGCTCAGCAGCAGGGAAGTGAACGTGGTCTGGAAAAGTGTTTTCTGGTCGGTACCGGACGAGGAAAAGCGGAAATAAGCTGTCTCAAGGCCGTAGGTATAAACAACATTGGCCAAAGATATACCTGCATATACCATGCTGAAATTACCATAGTCTACCATGCCCGACGGATTGTTGAGCACATAGGTGATAAGGGGTGTGAGCAACTGGTTGAGGAACTTAGCAGCGATGTTGCTTAGCCCATACCATACCGTTTGCCCTGCAAGTTTCTTTAGTGAAGCCAATATAGAAAAGTCAAAAGTTAAAAGTCAAAACCCAAAAGTGTTTATCGTGTACTCTCAAATTTATCCCTTTCCACCGGAAATTTTCAAATTTGCACATTACTCTATCACCCAGGTTTCCTTGCCGGCCAGCAGCTTGTCCAGGCTGCCTTTGCCGCGGGTAGCTATCATCTCCTGTATCTGCAGGTTCATCTCGTCTTCGTAGGTGGCGCGCTGGGTGGCATAAAATACGCCAAATGGCCGCGGTGCATGCCCCGGTACTGACGGGTCATCGAAAAAGCGGGTAAGTATCTGTGCTTTGTAAAAATCGGTTTCGTCATGTATCCACAGGTCGCTGGTGCTGTATTCTGCACCCAGGTCTACCAGTTCAGGCTTGTGGCCGTTCAGGCGTATTCCTTTATCCTTTGCAGCGCCATAGATAAGCGGCTGCCCCTGCTCCAGCATCAGTGTCTCTGCGCCGCGGCTGCCCTTTTCGGTAAATATCTCGAAAGCGCCATCGTTAAAGATGTTGCAGTTCTGGTATATCTCCAGGAACGAAGAACCATAGTGACCATTGGCACGCAGCAGCATTGCCTGCAGGTGCTTGGGGTCGCGGTCCATGCTGCGGGCTATAAAGGTGGCGTCAGCGCCTAGCGCCAGTGCCAGCGGGTTGAACGGATGATCTATACTGCCCGTTGGTGTGCTCTTGGTGATCTTATGCACCTCCGATGTAGGTGAGTATTGCCCCTTGGTAAGACCGTATATCTGGTTATTGAACAGGAGTATGTTGACATTGAAATTCCTGCGGAGCAGGTGTATGGTGTGGTTGCCGCCTATGCTCAGGCCATCACCGTCACCGGTTACAATCCATACACTCAGCTCAGGCCGGGTAGCCTTGAGGCCGGAAGCTATGGCAGTAGCCCTGCCATGTATAGAGTGCATACCATACGTATTCATATAGTAAGGGAAGCGCGAGCTGCAACCTATACCAGAAACAATAACTATGTTCTCGCGGGGGATCCCTGTTTGCGGCAAAATGGTTTGTACCTGCTTCAGTATGGAATAGTCACCACAACCGGGGCACCAGCGCACTTCCTGGTCTGTAACGAAGTCCTTAGCGGTAAGGGGTGCCTTTGGTATTACAACATCACTCATGTTAAAAATTCAAAAGTAAAAATTCAAAAAGTCTCCCGGGTAGCTATCGGGACCAAAAAGTGAGGGTACAGCAAGCTAGTTCGGATAAAGACAGTTTGCAAAATTACGTGATTAAAGGGAGGCTATAAAACGTTAGTGGTGATTTTATTAGAATTTTAGAATATTGTTTACTTTTAAAGCCCAAATCAGAATTATGATGAGACAAATCCTGACGTTAGCTATTTGTTTGTTTGTTTCCGGAACTGTGAGTGCACAGAAAAAGAAAGAAGCACGCCCGAATATTTCTGTTATTCCGCAAAAGGCGGGAGTATACCATAAGAGCGGCGTAGGCGGCTACTTTACGGATATGCGCAAGCACCCTATAAAGGGTATGCAGGCATTCATCTATATGCCCGACTCTACTATAGGCGCATCTGGCTTTACTGATGAGGCAGGTTACTACGAAACCAACAACATACTGCCGGGCACGTACAACCTGAAGATAGTGAACCCTAACTGGCGCACATCTATGACCATAACGGGCGTGCCTATAGTGCGGGAAACTATTACAGAGATCAGCTTCTTTAAGCTGGGAGATGCTCCTTATAACGATACTGTATTTGCCTATTCTGCTATAGAGCCAAAACCGGTAGTAGTAGCTGATAAAAAGAAAAAGTAATCGGCCATTTTAGCTATTCGATAATTTGTAAATGCCCTTTGTTAGCAATAGCAAAGGGTTTTTTTCGCAGTGGAGAATCCCGCTTTGTTAATAGTTAGTCCTAACGACTTACCACCAGCTTCTTACCAGGTTTTATTTCGCTGGTATCTATGTCGTTCCACTTCAGCAACTGCGCTACAGAAATGCTGTTCTTTTTGGCTATGGAATAGGCGGTATCGCCCTTCTTTACAATATAGAATTTTGAATTCTTAGGCGCTGATAATTCTTCATTTGCTTTTTGCGCAGGCTGCTCGCTTTGCATTTTGGCTACCAGCTTGCTGTCGTCGGCATATACCACTTTGTCCAGCTGGGCTTTAAGGCGTGCCAGTTCCTGTTTGTCCGGGTCTTCTCCGTTCTCATCTGTGGTGGCAGCGGCTACGGGTATCTCTTTTTTTACCGTGTCTTTGTTCACCCATTGCACTGGCGAGTTTTTGTCGTTAGGGGCAGCAGTGGTAATGATAACCACAGGCTCATATTTTTCAACAAGTGGCTTTGGTGCCTCCGGTATTGGTAGTGGAGCGGCCTTGGGTTTTACCGGCGTCTTGGTAGTGCGCAGGGGTGTTTTAGTTTTAGAGCCCGGCGTAGTTGTAGTAGTAGCAGTATCGGTAATATGGATAAAGCCTGTATCAGACTCATCGGCAGATACACCATTTTTTAGGGTTATATAGCCCGTGGTATCGCGTACTACTGCTTCCTTATCCTGTTTGTTTATCAGTATTATAGCATTGCCTTTGTGGGCCGATGTAGGCATACTTTTTACATCGGGCTTCTTAGCAAGCGGGAACTGTAGTTGCAGTACAGTGCCTGCAACAGGCGTTTCATCGGGGCTAAGCAGGTTCAGAGCAGTGAGCCTTTTGAGCTGTATGGCCTCTTTCTGCGAGATCAGCCACAATGTTTCGCCCTCTTCCACTATGTGCCTGGTGTTAACCCCTGCAGCCAGCTTTTTCTCCAGGAAGATATAGCTGTTGACAGGTAACGGCGCATCAGCGAGGTCGTTCATCTCCAGCAGCTTTGGGTAGCGCAGATTAAACTTCATTGCATACTGCAGCAGGGTTTCATCTTTGTGGGCGTAAAATGCTTTTAGACCATGTATGCGCACTATGCCGTTAGTATCATATACAGGTGGCGGGGGCACTACAGGCAGCGGAGTTTGTGCAGCAGTGTCCTTATTCATCACCATGAAGCGCGCACTATCTGCTATAGACCTGATATCGCCTGCCGCTTCCCCGGTAACCGTTTTTGGAGTAGAAATAGTATCAACCACCGCAACCGTGCTTTTGGTTACCGGCTCGTTGATGGTGGCTGGCATCACATCCATCTCTTCATCATTGTCATCCTCTTTCTCCGTGGTTTTGGACTTATCTATTACCCACAGAGTTGTATCCTCCAGCTTGTTGACCAGCACCGGCTCCTTAATAACAGGTGTCTGCTGCTTTTCTACCTGCAGGGCCAGCTGGCTACGGTTGCTGTCCATAGCTGTAAGCGTATAGCTCTGCAGCTGAAAATCTTCGATGATTTTTATGAGGCGCTGTGCATATTGCGGGTCGGTAGCATAGCCGCACCTTCTTAGTCCTGCTGCCCATGACGCATAGTTAGTGATCGGGATTTTGAATAAAGATGCATAACGTGGATTACGCTTCAGGTGGGCCGAGTGGTCGGCATAAGACTCGGCTGCGCTGCCATATTTTTTAAAACATTCATTTTCGGCATCGTCAGTATGCAGAAAAGATGGGCCGTTCCAGCCGGTGCCGCATTTTATGCCAAAGTGGTTATTGGCCTGTGTCATCAGCTCACTGGCACCTGCTTCTGTCTCCAGAATACCCTGCCCCAATGTGATAGCCGCCGGCACGCCTGAAGAGCGCTGGTCGGCAATAGCCATAGCATAATATTGCTCCACATACCTTTTTGCACGCTCTATATAGGCGGTTTGCGCGCTAACACTAGCCGTTGCGAATATGGCAACAGCAAGCAGGCTTAGTATGTATTTCTTTATCAGCAAATTTTTATATAGTCCGGTTGCTGACAAAAATACAATAACAATACTTATCTGTTAGTTAAAAGTGTAGTCTTGTAAGGAGCAGAAAGCTTCATAGAGCCTTAGAGCTAAACCGAAAGGCTTACAATGAGAAAGGTAATGCCTCATGCGGGCAGTATTTTCATGTGGATACTCTGTGGATGCATGCTTAGCGCCCTTTGCCTGACCCACCCGCGATCCCAGCGAAAACATCTCGCGACAGGCTACTTCGCCTTCAGTTCATAAGTCTCACTAATGGCGGCTGTAAGCACATTCCAAAATTCCTTTTCAAACGCGGCAGATTCCATACTCATTACAAACTCCTTACCGCCGTAGTTCCACCTCACATGATCTACCGGATCGTTCCAGCCATTATCAAACCCCAGTACTATGTAGCCTGTCTTATTACGGCTATAGCCTTCGTAAAAGGCCTCATTAATATGCCGGTGGCCATACACATCTACCAGCACGCTCGAAAAAGGAACTTGTACGTAGGTCTGGGTAATACCAAAGTACTTTATGCGCATTGTCACAAATGATGGTGAAATTGCCACTTTAAACCTGCATACAAAAGGTTGCACCAGTAGCAACGCAAGGCATAACGCAATAACAGGGATAAAATGTGCCGGATGATACAGCAGAAGAAATGTGATGGCTATGGGCAATATTAAAACAGCACCCATTGCCTGGAATCCGAGCACCCGGCACCTTATAACAATATTGTTACCCGGCAGATCGGTGCGTACGATCTTGTATGGTATGATCGGCGCTTTCACGCTACAAAGGTATGCCAGAATAAACTCAAGTAAAAAGGCCGCACAATGTGCAGCCTTTCAATATCTAATTTTTTGAAGTTACAATTTCGACTTCTACTTAAACCAGGAACGGTTGTATCAGTGATACTATCGTTGCCATATCCTTGCCTTCGTCAAATGCTGCTGTAGCTGACAGCACAGGCACGGTACCAGAAGTACTATAGGAGTCCGGCAGCGACGAAATATCTACACCGCCTATCTGCGTGGTATTCTCCTCACCTGTATAGTACGGCTGAAACGCTGCCGTTGGCAATGGTGGTATATTGTTCGTGATCCACGGCGCAGGTTTTTCTATGGCGCTTATTGGCGCTTCCCTGCGTATTCGGCGCACATGTGCTGCATGGCGGCCTTCTGTAGTTGCTATCTGGAAAGCCTGACCTATTACAGTTGAGCCTATAAGATTAGGCATCTGCCCCTGGTAAGCGTGTACACCGGTATCTTCAAACACCTGTGCCAGCGTCAGGAAAGTAGGGTAGTCGTTAAAAACATTTGGATGAGCACCATGACCTGTAAAGTCATAGGTGCCGGACGGTATATACTGCGGTATGATGGCAGTAGAAACATAGTTTGGTGGGGTATATGGTGTTCCTCCAAGTGTGGTTACCACATCGCTCAGAAAATTAATATGCGCCAATTCATGAGTTTCAATATTCCGGAAGCCGGGTTTGTCATTTGTGGGTATCAGCCCGCCGGTATTATTGGCAGTATGGTAAAAGTTATATTCGAAATACTCCAGCTGCAGGGCAAAGTTCAGGATGCTGACTACGTCGCCGGCAGCAGCAGTTTTGCCATAAGCCTTCTTGAAAAGTGAACCCAGTGCTATAGGCAATGCCGCCACAGCCACTTTGGAGCTAAAGCTTTTTAATACCTGCCTGCGGCCGCTAAGCCGCTCATATACCTCTGGATCCGTCTTCTCTATTTCTGTAAGTATATTCTTAAAATTCATGATCGTATTGATTAGAAAGAAGGTAGTTTGCTTATGTCAAATTTGGTTTGGATATACTGCTCTATCAGCGCCATTGCTTGTGCAGGCTCTGTTGCCAGGTCCAGCCCTTTTGAGTCTACAGCAGTGTTATCGGCAAACGAATTGTAGTTTAGGCAGTCGCGCATATAGGCAGCGCGGCGGGCCTGCACAGTGGCTATTTTGCTTATAGCCTGCAGCTTCTGGCCATCAGTCAGCAACCTGGCAGATCCGTTGTAAGCACCCACTGCTATATCTGCAATGATATAGGCATTGGTTAGCGTGCTGGTGCGGTCGGCAAAGGTCGTTAGCGACAGGTCAAGCACAATAGGCTTTGCGGCGCTCTTGCCCAGCAGTGTTTTCATGTATTCGCGGTGGGCTATCGCCTGGTCGCGACAGTCTATGAAGCAAAGCGATTCGCTGTCGGTAATGCCATAGTAGGGTGTGCTGGCAGCCTGTGTGTAGAAGCCTGCCTGCACCTGCTCTATAATGTAAAGCATGTTCAGCAGCCCGGTGTCGCCGGTGCCAACATAAGTGGTGCTGGGTGGAGTTCTCCTGCACGCTGCAAGCAGCAGACCGGCCCCGGTGATACCACCCGCCAGCTGAAAAAAACGGCGTCTTGATGTACCCTGCCCATTATCCATTTCCACTACCTGTTCACTACCGGTTGTGTTCAATATTTTCATACTTTTTGTTTAATAGTTTTATGCGTCTGACCCAGCTTAACCAAAACCTTTCTCCCTGGCCTTAAAATTAAAAAAAGCCTGCAGCAAAGCAACTTATTGTTTTGCTTGCAAAAATCTCAGTTGGCAAAAAAGCCCGCAGGTTATAAAGTTATTCAGAAAAAGTTGCAGAAAGGAAATATGATTAAAAAAAAGTTGCGAGGTTGATGCTTAGGGCGCATTAGTTTTTACACGCCACAAATACGAAAGGAACATTTGCCCGCTCTCTGAGGGCCGATTTTACTTTATGCTCCTGCCTGATCACTTTGTATTTCTGCAGGTCTATGATCTCCAGGGCAGCTGCATAAGTCTTGTTTATTTGCGTGCGGCGCAGAAACGACACGAGGAACATGGCAGACGTAAGATCAGCAGCCATGATGTTCTTCACATAATGCAACCAAAGATTATTTTCCCGCCACATATGGTCCCTTTTTTATTGATAAACCAAATACCATGCCATTATCTATGTCTTCCACGCGGATTGTAAACGCCATTCAGGTCGTGCCCGCAACCGCATTTCTTGCTGCCGCCACATCCCTGAGCCACCACGGCTGCCAAACACAGCCAAACAATATAAATTGCGATACTTTTCCTGCCTGCTTTCATAACTTTTACAGTGTAAAAATAGGGATATTTGGTTATTAATGGTCCAGGTACAAACCCAAATTCCCGTATTGCAGCCAGTAAGTCCCAAAAAATAGGGGCGCAAGTTGCTCGCATCGGCAATCTCTCTTCACATACAATTGGCGAATTCATCGTATAACTGCTGAAGGTTGCCGGAAGCCCAAACGGGCCGGTGTTTCCACCCGCCCGTTTGATCAATTCCTCTGGTATTATTTCTCTATGATAAAGTGAAGTATGCTACGCCCGCTTCCGCTCGTTACATTCAGCAGGTAGGTGCCGTTTGCAAGGTTGTTGCTTAGCTGCACCTGTTCACTTATGTTTCCTGCTACAGCTGTGGTTGTTGTTGCGTACACAATGTGCCCCAGCATATCGGTGATCTCATAAGTCAGTAGTGCATCACTTTTGGTACCGGTGCTACCGGTTATTACAAATGTGCCCCGGTTAGGATTAGGCACCAGGCTTACTTGCATTTGTGACGCCAAAACCTGCAACGTAGTAGTGACTGCTGATTCGCTGCCATCGCTGGCGGTTGTTGTATGTGTGATGATTATTTCTCCTGCACTTACAGCATTGACAGTACCATTCTCATCCACCGTAGCTACAGCTTCATCGCTGCTGCTCCAGTTGCCAGCGTTGGCTTTGTCGGCCAATGTCAGTACGTTGCCAGCTGTTGTGGTTACGGTGCCGCCGTAGCCGTGCGGCGCAGGACTGGCACTGATCACCTTAGTTGCAAAATTGCTGCAGCCTGCCGCCGTAGTAACTATATAATTAATGTTGGCACTGCCGGCCGACACCAGGGCATATACTACGCCTGTACTGCTGCCCACTGTGAGTATTGCAGTATTGCTGCTGGTCCATACACCACCTGCAGTCGCATCCGTCAGCACTATACCGGGTCCGCTACGGGATACTGAAGCTGCACCAATAATGGCCGATACTGTTGGTGTTGTGTTCACAGTCACCGTTGCTGTTGCTATACAAAGGTTGCTTGCTGTGTACGTGATCACAGACGTACCGGCAATTACACCGGTTACAGCACCAGATGCTGAAATGGTGGCCACTGCAGGCGTGCCGCTCGTCCACGATACACCGGGCGTGGTGGCATCACTTACAAAGATTACCTTACCTGTACATACGGAGCGGTTTCCGGATATTGCTACAGGAGAAGCGTTCACCAGTACGTTCAGCGTTTTAGAGCATCCGGCCCCAGATGTATAGGTCACCGGCACCGTACCAGCGGTAATACCGGCTACATGGCCTGAGCCATCTACTGATCCGGAAGCATTGCTGCCACTCCACGTACCACCGGCGGTAGCATCTGTGAGTGTTATTAACTGCCCTGTGCACACCTTTGTAGGGCCGGTGATGGCCGCGGGATTGGCATTGACCGTTACAATTTTCGAGGCCTTGCAGCCCGCTGCCGGTAGTGTATAGAAAATAGTTACCGTACCGGGGTTTATAGTTGTAACCACACCACCTGTTCCCACCGTAGCAGTAGATGGTATTGAGCTGCTCCATGCTCCACCCGTAGTAATATCAGAAAGTGCTGTTGTTGTTCCGGCGCACACACTGGCGTTGCCGGTAATTGCCGCGGGCGCGGGATATACGGATACAGTGGCAGTGGCATATGATGATCCTACAGTATAGCTAAGCCTCGCAGTGCCTGCGCTTATACCTGTCACCACGCCGGTGCCGGAGACAGATGCGATAGCTGCGTCACCCGAATTAATACTCCAGCTGCCGCCTGCTGTTGCGTCAGCAAATGCTGCTGTGGCACCAGGACACACATAAAAGAAATAGCCTGTGATAGCGGCAACACTGGTTACAGTGCCGGGATTTACAGTAACTACTTTCGTAGCATAATTCCAGCCGCAGCCATTAGTAATAGTATAAGAAATAGTTACTGTGCCCGCAGTTACGCCATGCACCACACCACCGGAAACGGTCGCATTTCCATTGCTTGCGGACCATACACCACCGGCTACGGCATCGCTTAATGAAAGATTAGCGCCAGCGTTCACTGCAGAACCTCCGCTTATAGCCGCCGGAGTAGGCACACCCGATGCCACCAGCACTGTGGTGGTAGTATATCCGCCCATTACGGTATAAGTCAATGTTGCAGTGCCTGCCGATATACCTTGTATATAGGCACTGGAATTAGAAATACCCGTGTACGCAATGGCTATAGAGCTATCGCTGCTATTCCACCTGCCATGTGGTGTAGCGGCGGCAAAAGAATCCATTACCATGGTGCAGGCCATCGCAGGACCGGATAGCAAGCCAAGCGGTTCATTCCTCAGCACAGCTATAGAGCCGCCACCGCTGAAATAATCCTGATAGTTGTTCACAGCCACGTCTGGCTTACCATCTCCGTCAAGGTCACCTACTGCAAGATTTGTCGATTGCATCCCCGTATAAAACGGATGACTCGCGGTATCAAACAAAAAGGTACCTGTGGTCGACATATTACGAAGTAAAGAAAGAGTGTGACCCTGGTAAGAGCAAATAACCAGGTCAGGTTTTGCTCCGCCACTCATAGATGCTATCGCAATACTGGTTGGAGTAAAGCTGGTTCTAAACGTAGAACCTGCTGCAAAAGAGATTGATCCGCTTGTGGAAGTGTTGCGCAATACAGAAACCGAACCCGTGTCTGAAAATGAAGTGCCGGTATTGGTAACTGCCAGGTCTGCTTTGCCATCGCCATCCAGGTCACCTATCGCCAGGTTGCTCGGCTGGTCGCCAACAGCGAAAGCTTGTTTGGCTGCAAAAGAGATTGTACCTGTTGATGAAGTATTTCGCAAAACAATTACCTGGTTACTGCTGTATGAATGTGTTGCCAGGTCTTTCTTTCCGTCGCCGTCTAAGTCTCCCCCTGCAAGGTTGCCGACGGTGCTTGATCCCAAAAAACCTCCGCCTCCTGCGGCATCAAAATATGAGCCGGCATCAAATGACAGACCACCAGGTGTGGATGTGTTCCGGAAGGTAAAAACACCAAAATCAAAACTCACTGCAACATCCGGTTTGCCATCTGAATCAAGGTCTGTGATGATCACACCATTGGTAGGGGTAGACAGAGTAGGAACGAATAGTCCGGCCGCAAACGATATAGAACCCATGGAAGAAGTATTACGGTATACGGTGATGCCGGTATCAGCATTACTTGTCACCACAATGTCCAGCTTACCATCGCCATCCAGATCGCCAAGTGCTGCATGATAAGCACCGGTATCAGCCGATATACTTACCGGGCTGGCAAAGGATCCTGAATCTATTGAGCCGCTTACAGACACACTGCGGTAGATCAGCATGGTCCTTGTCACGAAATTTGTTGAGACCATATCGGCTTTGCCATCACCATCTATATCGCCTATCACCAGTGCTCCAGGGTTGCCCGGCACATTTATAAACCGGGTAGTGTCAAAGTTCACCACATTCGGCGCATACGCGCTGTTGTTGTAAGTAGGTTGGAAGGCAGCTGTGGAATACGCTGTTAATCCACTGGCGGTATTGGTTACGCTTACAGGCGCATAGGTAGCGGTAAAAGGTACAGTCACGGTCAGCGATGTTGCACTACCGGATATTACACTGGCTTTTCCTCCGCCAAAAAAAACCACATTGCCGGCAGCTACGGAGTTGAAATTGAGACCGCTGATAGTAATAGTAGCACCGGGTGCAGCCCGCGTAGCACTTAGTGATGAAATGACCGGTGCAAGCACAGTTGCCAGAACCCTGTTGTCAATGAATAGAAAACAGAATATTAACATAGCCATTAGTTTACCGCCAGGTTTGATGGTCTTAGCAAGTAACGGCGAAACATAGCCGGTTTTCGGCCAATGACAATTTTGCATACTTGCAGGCTGCCCCGGCAACTTCGATGAATGTGTAGTCAGATCTTTCATGTCAGTTTGGTTTTTAACAATGATGAAGAAATATTGTACATGCGCTGCACCAATACCAGAAGCTATTTGCTGAGCGCACGATAAAACTAAATGACTTCATCACTGCTCTTTTGGCAATGTTGAGACCCGTCGCCGATTTGTTGCAAAACGGCTACCTTTTGTGGAAATGGAAAATGTTGGAGCGTGTATCTTACTGGTCAATAATTGATTATCAGCCAAGACGCAGCCCGTTAAGCAGTTCATCTCTATATACTTTGCCCACCGGTATCTCCCGGCTTTGGATGAAAAGGCTTTCAGAATTGATCGTTTCGATATGCTCTATATTTACAGCAAAGCTCCTGTGAACCCTGAAGAATTGTTTTGAATCTATCAGCTCCAGGTAATCCTGCAGCTTGCTTCTCACCAGTAGCTTATTGGTCGTCGTGTACACATATACGTATACATTGTCGCTCTCCAGGTACATAATGTCGGCAACCTTCACTTTATGAAACAGGTGCCCCTGCTTTATGAAAAGACTCTCCTTTATCAGGTAATTCTCCTTGTCCACTACTTCCTTTTTATCTTGCGATACGGAGAAGTTGTGAAGGCATATTTCTATAGAGGTATATAGCTCATCTTTATTGAACGGCTTCACCAGGTAAGCCGGCGGGCATAGCTTCTTAGCACGCTCCACTGTCTTCACATCAGAGTTTGCGGTAAGGAAAATGAACGGCACATTGTAGTCCTCCCTTATTTTCCAGGCCAGGTCTATTCCGTCTTTTTTACCGCTTAGCTGTATATCTATCAGCAAAATATCAGGCTGTTCTCTTTTTATCATTTCCAGTGCTTCGGTGTAGCTTATTGCGGGCTCGGTAGGCACATATCCCAGCTCCGAAAGTGCACGCGCTATTCCCTCACCTATCAGCATCTCATCTTCTACTATTCCTACTTTTATACTTGTCGCCATGATCTTGCAATTTAAATAACTGATCAAATTTCATAAGGGTCTCCAGTGTAATCTTCCGCCCTTCTTACGGGAATTTACCAGCTTTATTTGCTTCCTGTTTTTGTCCCGGTTCTTACTTATTGCTTAGTCTATTGTTTTCCTTCCCGCCATATCTTTAAATGTTACCAGGAAGGTCTTGTCTTGTTCCATGTACACAAAGTCACCGCCTATCTGCTTACACAGGCTACGGATCACTTTCATCCCAATCCCGGTAGCACCCCCTGCGTTTACAGGCAAGCCCGGCCCGCTGTCTTTATATATCAGCTCGTAGTTCTGGCTGTGATGAAGTGCTATTTCTATAAACCCTTCTGTTGGCTCGCCAAATGCATATTTATAAGAGTTCGTCATCAACTCATTCAGTATCAGCCCCAGTGGCACTGCTGTATCTATATCCAGTTTCGTTTCGGGCATAGTACTTTTCAACACTATTTTTTGCCCCGCATTACTAAATACTGATGACACCTGGTACATCAGCTCCTTGGCAAATTTCGAGAACTCTATAACGTTTATGTTTTCGCTCTGGTACAGCTGCTGGTGAATGAGTGAAATGGAGCGCACACGTGTGTTACTTTCAGACATTGCGTTCCTGGCATGTTCATCTTCTATGTTCAGCAGCTGCAGATCAAGCAGCGAGCTTATCACCTGCAGGTTGTTCTTCACCCTATGGTGTATCTCTTTCATGAACAGGTCTTTTTGCAGCAGTAGCTCCTCCTTTACCTTATTTGCTTTTTTCTGCACCATAAAGTTCCTGGCTACCACCAGTATCACAGCCAGCAGCAGCACTATTGCCACCGTGTACAGCACATGTTCATCCCGCTTTTTAATTTCAGCCAGCTTATTTATTTCTATTTGCTTTTCTTTCAGCTCAGCTTCACGCTGCGTTTCCAGCCTGGCCAGCTTCAGCTTGTTATTGTCTGAGTGCAGGGAATCTTTGATAGATGCGTATTCTTTGTAGCTTTTTATAGCGTCCCTGTAGTTACCACTCAGTTCATACGCCTCAGAAAGGGTCTTCTCGATCTCGTAAAGCACCTCAAGCTGGTGTGTTTCATTGCAGAGGGCTTCACCTCGCTTATAATATTCTATCGCTTTTGCCAGGTATGCTTCACTATGTACTATAAGCATGCCACCTGCGGAATCGGTAGCCATGCCAAAATAAAAATTCCCGATGTCTGAAAGATTCACGCACATGCCTTCTTTATCACCCATGTCTTCGTTTATCTTCAGTGCGCGGCTTGCATAGTCAAGTGCTTCTTTAAATTTTTTCTGATCAGAATAGGTGGCGCTTATATGCGACAGCGTAGACGCGATAGCGGGATTATCGCCCACCTTTTCAAATATCTTTAATGCCTTAAACAGGTATTCAAAGGCTTCGTCTGACTTGAGCTCCACGCTATATATGGCGCCGATATTAGAGAAGTTCAAACCTATAGACAAGGTATCGTGCAATTCTTCGCATATTTTCAGTGACCGGTTTGCATATTCCAGCGCCTTGCTGTATTCCTTAATGTTGAAGTAAGCACTGCTGAGGTTGTAGAGCCTCAGTTGTATCTTCTCTTTTCTGCCGCTCTCTTCATCCATTTTCAGGCTAAGGAACATATACTCCAGCCCTTTCGGAAAGTCTGACAGCTGAAAATAATCCGCACCTATATTACCGTAGATGTTCGACAGATATTTTTTGTACCCCATCTGTTGAGATAATGACAAGGCCTGTAAGCCATATTTTATTCCCAAGCCCGGATCAAAGCTGGAGCAGAAAAAACACAATGCATCAAGCAGCATTATTTTATTGCTGTCCTGCTTCGTCCATTCCAGCTTTTTTTCAAAGCAGGTAACAAGCTCCTTACCGTCCAGTTTTTCACGCGCAGAATCTATAAAGCCCTTTCCTTCCTTTTGTGCTTTAAGAATAAAAGGCAAAAATGCCAGGCAAACAACCAAAATGGTTCTTTTCATCAGTTAAACATATTAAAACCAGGGGTTGTTTCAAAATCGGGGAATATCAAACGCTAAGCTAAAAAATCGCACATGCAGCTACCCCACATTGTTGAGAATGCCATGCCCTTTGTTGAAAATACATCGTTTTTTGTTGAATTGCAGCCTTACAACTGTACACTCTCAGACCGCACTTTCTCACCAAAAAAAGTAGAAGCGTGATTGTCAAAATCTGCCGTATCATCAGTGGTATAAAAATGTCTTTTACCGCTGCGCGTAATGGTGCGCTCTATCTCCGGGTGGCGGAGCAGGTAATTCGCCAGGCTCTCTGCTACTATCGGCCCCTGCGATACTGTCGTTATGCCTTCTGGCAGGTATTTCTTTATCTTATCAGCGAGTAGCGGGTAGTGGGTACATGCCAGTAATATGGTGTCTATGTCCGGGGCCGATGTAAGCAGCTCATCCAGGTATTTGCGTACAAAATAGTCAGCACCCTCAGCCTTGTACTCACCATATTCCACCAGTGGCACCCACATAGGGCAGGCCAGCTGGTGCACTTTTATGTCCGGAAAGAATTTGTTTATCTCTATTTCGTAAGATCCCGAACTAACTGTGCCCTTGGTGCCTAGCACGCCTACAGAGTTCGTTTTAGTGTATTGCCCTATCACTTCAGCTGTGGGCCTTATCACACCCAGCACACGCTTTTCTGGCGCTATGCGCGGCAGGTCGTTTTGCTGTATGGTGCGCAGCGCCTTTGCCGATGCCGTGTTGCACGCCACTATCACCAGCGGACAGCCCATCTTAAAGAACCACTCCACACATTGCAGCGTATACTGGTGCACAGTATCGAAGGAACGGTTGCCATATGGCGCCCGCGCGTTGTCGCCCAGGTACACATAGTCATACTGCGGCAGCAGCGCGGCTATAGACTTGAATACAGTAAGCCCGCCATAACCCGAATCAAAAACACCAATAGGATGCGACATCTTACTGTGAAAATAAGGAAATACGCACAAAAAAAGCCCCGCAAAATGCGGGGCTAAAATTATTCAAGTAAGTCTGACTACTTTTTTACTTAGTGCGCTACTACAACCTGCTTCACTATTTCGCCCTGTGTACCGCTGATGCGTACTACATACATACCGTCAGCAAGGTTGTTCACCTGCATTGCGCCATTGAAATGTGTACCATAAGGGATGTTCATTTTATTAACTTCCCTTCCGCTCATGTCAAACATTGTAACTGTGCCTGCCTGTGCATCGTTCCAGTTTACGTCCACGTTTATAGTCCCACGTGCTGGTACTGGGTAAAGATTTGCATTGCCTGCTTTCGTCACTACGCTCTTTACAGCAGTTGGGTCAAAATCCTGGTAATAGTACCTTGCTGCAGCATCACCGGTTGCAAATTCCCAGAAATCACCTACATGCCATGATTCTGCTGTAGCATAAGTAAGTTGATCGTTACCGTTAAAGGTGTACATGTGCATAGTCACGTTAGCCCAGCTTCCTGTGCCTGTGCTGTCCCAAATCTGGTCTATACCTGTAGTTGCCATATGGCCGGCTGTAAAGCCGCTGTATACATTCAGCGTCTGGTTTATCCATGCAGTACCGCTATACGTCTGGTACAGGTGGGTAAGCAGGTTGCCGGTGCTGTCATAAGTATCAGTATACTTATAGCTTGCGGCAAAGCCCGAGCCGGTCCACGTGCTGTAAGTAGTAGTGTTGGTGATGAGTGAGTAAGTGTACATATACTGCGCGGTATATTCATATACCGTTGCAGCAGAATTGTAAGTCTGATCTACTTCCTGTATCAGCCTGCTGGCAGAGTCAAAGTAATAGATCTTCTGGCTTACAGGCGTAAACGCTACCAGGCCGGTATCCCATGTACCAGTCTGGTCAAGATACAGCTGATGAGCAGTATTATAGCCAAACACATCCTGAGTTCCATTTACCCAGTCAATACCGTTCCAGGTCTGGTGCGTGATAGTAGCTACCTGGCCGCTGCCGTTGTATGAATACAGAACGTTGGTCCAGTTCACCCATGTAGTACCGTCCCAGTATTGGGTTATGGTGCTGATAATGTTATTGTTACCGTCAAATGTCTGCAAGTAATTGAAGTTATTGTTATAAGCAGTATCACCTACCATTACCCAGTTAGTGCTCATGTCATACTTCAGCGTATGCATCAGGTCTCCGCCACGGCCGGCTGAGTAAGTGTAAGCTGTAGAGTCATTTACATCATAGCTGGCGCCATTATATGTATAATCTGCCGATCCTACCAACCTTGACATTGTTTGTGCCTTAAGGTCCTGGCAAAGCAATGCAGGTAACGCAAGTGTTAAGAGTAACATTTTTCTTTTCATAAAAGGCAAGTTATTTTTTAGATATTTAAAAGAGGTATTTGAAAAACCGTACAATGATAGCAATTATTTCGCTGATTTCGCAAATCCGGGATCAAATAAGTGGCGAAAGGCTGGTTAATAGTGGTTTTTTACCACACACCGTAAACGATTAAACAAATTATACCTCCTTTACTAAAACGTATATCTGAACAGTGGCACCGGGAAGAAGCCCTGCTGATAATTGTTCACTATACGCCCCTTGCGCGAATCATAGGTTTGGTTAAACACATTTTTATGATTGGTGATATTTTCAAGGTCTATTGAGAATTCCAGCGTACTCTTCCTGAACTCTCTGCGATACGTAAGTTTTACATCGGTCCTGAAATAGGCCGATTGCCGTACAGAAAAAGCCAGGTTGTCCATCAGTACTTCCGTGCCTGCCAGTTGTGACGCCAACGGGTTTATGGGCGTAAGATATTTTCCGCCTATCATCGACGCCTTTGCATTCAGCGCAAAAATGCTGTTTTTACTCAGTCTGAATTCTTTACCGGCGAGCACATTTGCGACATAACCGGTATTAAAGGCCGTATTTCGCTCCACACCATCACTTCCCCTATACTTTGAGTTTACCAGCGAACCTGTCACCAGGAAGTAAAAGCCCTTGCTCAGGAAGTGTTCGATGGTCAGCTCCGCACCAAGGTTGCGCCCGGTTCCCTTACTTAGCAGGCTGTCATTATTATCGAGTCCAAAGTCCGCGCCTGAGTTTAATGCGGAGTAAGAGGAAGCCATTTCTGTTACAGGCACTTTGCTTATATACTGGCAGTAGCCTTCTATCTTCACGCGCATATTTTTTGAAAGGTTCAGGTCATATTCGGCCACCAGGTGCTGGCTTTGTGTAAAGCCCAGGTTTTTGTTAGTGTAGGCCACCCCGGTTGCCCTTGGCGTCTGTATAAAATAAGTGTATACATTTTGCGCCTGGCTGTGCCAGCCATACCCCAGGCTGAAAGCATTGCGCGCATCGGGTGCGTAGCGGAAGGCGGCGCGTGGCTCTGCAGAAAAGCTCTTATTAATGTCGAGCAGCTGAAAATGCATACCACCCACAAAAGACAAGCTCTTGTTGAACCGGTGTTTCCACTGCACATAAGCCTGCTCCAGGCCCATGTTGCCAGTTTGGTCTTCATATACCTGGTCCGGCATACCCGGTATCATCTTGGTATAGTTGGTACTGTAGTTTGTATTTTCATAAGACACTCCCGCCTGCAGATTATTTTTAGAACTGAATTTGTGCAGGTACGACCATTGCAGCGACAACTTACCAGTCTTGAACAGTGCATACTGATTGGGGTATACCGTTCCATCTCTATCGCTGATGGAATCTGTCGTGTAATGCTGATACGTAGTGCAATAACCCAGTATGAAGCGGGTCGACGATTTTTCCGACAACTGCTGGTCGTATGCCAGGCCAGTAATGGAAGTAATGAACTTACTTCTCTGATCCCTGAATGGATCACCACCATACAGGTCGGGCTTAGTAGTGTCTATATCCTTCCCTAAAAAGTTTACCCTGCTGTCACCGGCAATGCCAAAGAGAGATAGCTTGCCCCTCTTGCCCAGTTTCGTCACTACTTTATAGTTCACATCTTCATACACAGGCACAGCTGTGCCCGTACCCAGGTTCAGCCCCAGCGCCTTAAAAACGGCCAGCGTACTGTATCTGAAATTGACGAGGTAGGATGTGCCGCTGTTCTTACCTATGGGCCCCTCAGCTCCACCTTCAAAACCATTGAACCCGATCTGCGCTACATACTCCGGTTTATCATGATTGCCATCGCGCAGCTTCATATCAAACACACCAGCCAGTGCATTGCCATACTGTGCAGGAAAGGCACCGGTGAAAAAATCTGACTTATCAATATTATTGCTGTTCAGCATGCTCACAGGTCCGCCTGTGCTGTTAATGGTGCCAAAGTGATTAGGGTTAGGGGCATTCATGCCCTCTATCTGCCATAGCATGCCGGTAGGCGAGTTGCCCCTTACCACTATATCATTGCGGCTGTCGTTGCCGGATACAACTCCTGCATAATTCGCGGCCATTCTCGATGGGTCACCCAGCGCGCCGGCATACCGGTTGGTCTCATCCACATTAAATGAGCGCGAGCTCACCAGCGCCATATCGTTTATGGTTTTATCCTTGTCCCGCCGCCTGTCGTAAGAGAACACCACTTCTTTCATGCTACGTACCGCTTCCTGCATCGCTATATTCAGGTTCACCTCTTTACCGGCCGTTATCAGCAAGTCGCTTATCGTCCTGTCCTCATAGGATATATAAGTGATCTTCAGGGTCTGCCTGCCCAATGGCACACCTGCCAGCGCGAAGTGTCCATTAGCATCAGTTACCGTTCCCAGCGCAGGTGACGAATTCACCACAGCTACTACTACACCTGTCAGTGGCGCCTTAGATGCGTCATCGTATATATTGCCAGTAATGGTCTGTGTTTGCGCAAAACCCGACGAGGTCAGCAAAAAAGAGAAAAGAAATAGGAATAGACTTTTCATAACTGCACTTTGTTTTAGAGCACAAATATCAAAGGTCCGTTTGTCTTTCTCCTTAACCCAAATCAAGATTTAAAGGCCGGTCTCTATTTCTTAACCCGGATCAATAATTTACCGGTATCGTGCTCCGCTTCTTAGCCGCCTTAGATTTAATGCGGCTGAAAGCCTCCGGAGTAATACCAAGATAAGATGCGATCATATACTGTGGCACCCGTTGTGTCAGCCAGGGAATTTCTGTTATCAGCCGTTCATATCGTCCCGCTATTGTGCTCTTAGCCTCATGGTTGCTCAGGTCACACATCATCAGGAACAGGTTTTCGGCTATCATCCTGCCCAGCAGGTTAGCTTCCGGCACACATTGATACAGCATCTGCAGGTCATCGTAGCAGGTTTCTACCAGTTCGGTATCTTCCATGGCCAGCAGGTAGGCATTTGCAGGCCGGCGTGTCAGAAAGCTCTGGTACTCCGCAGTATATTCGTTTTCGTGAGCAAACATGATGATCTTCTCCTTGCCCTCCACTGCATGAAACATGCGCACTAGGCCGTGGTTTATAAATGATACATGGTTGCAAACCTCACCCTCACGTACCAGGTATTCTCCTTTTTTCAGCGTGCGCACAGTAAGCACACTGCTGGTAATATTCCAGCTTTCTTCTGACATAGAAGGCACCAATTGCTTGTAGTGATTTTTCAGCTGATCGAATTTTTCCATGCCTGCCATAAAAACAATTTACTAACAAATTTGGCATTATTCTGCCAATTATTACGCGCTGCTGCTGGTTATTCCCCCGCAATATCTATTACCACCGGCTTGCGCTTATTTATATAGTACACAGCGGCTATCCCCAGTAGTCCTCCCACAATAGTGTGCGGCAATATCCGCTCGCCCAGCATACCCCACGATGATAGTGCCGCCGCCAGCGGCACCAGGAAAATAAAGCTGCTCGCTTTCTCGGCCCCCAATCTGGTAGTGCTATAAAAATAAATGGTCGTGGCCATGGTGGTAACTATCGCCGAACTGAAGATCAAATTGAGCCAGAATGCAGCATCCTTTATATGTACTGCCGCACGCATCTCAGTAAAATTGGTTAGGGGTAACAGGCAAAGCAGCGTCACCATATACTGCCACAGGCTGAAGCTGATAGAAGAACCGTGCTGCGATCCCTTGGAGGTAAATTTGCTCATGACAGCCCATGTAAGCGCGGCCAGCAGAAAGAACAGGTTGCCACCGTCAAGCAGCGACGAATTATCCCACAGGCGCAGCAATATCGCACCGGCTATTATACCCAGCACCAGCCCGGTAGCCTCGTTGCGCGATGGTAGTTTCTTCTTTATAAAAATGTTGAGCGTATAAGCCATTATCGGGTTTAGCGTTGTCACCAGTACCCCACCCGCACCTGGCGAACCTTTCTTTAATCCCTGGAAAAACAGGAAACTATAAAACGCCAGCAATAAGCCGGAAATGATAAAATCAGGCACTGCCTTTTTCACTATCCTGAATCCACCACCGAGCAACTGTACTACTAGCCCCATAGAGGCTACAACTATTATATACCGGTACACAGTAAAGTTTACCACCGTGCAGTAATGCGTCAGCACCTTGTTCGATGGCCAGCTCAGCCCCCATAAAAACATGCTGATAACTATACCTGCTACAAGGTGCTTATCTGTAACCTGTTTCCCTTTCATTTTTTTGTAGCAGAGTAATGTTGGCGATTGGTCTGCGACCGTTAAAACACACACGATAAACTGCGTCTTTGCGAGAGTATTTTCACCTCCTTAATCCACAAAATACATCTTCAGCTTACCCTTCTTCTTCGCTTCGATCTCGCCTCGGTAGTGGCAGTCAAATTTGTCTTTTACAAGATCGTAGGTAGTCTGCGAAATATTGATCTTTCCCGGTTCGCTGTTCTGCTCCATCCTTGCGGCAGTGTTCACCGTATCGCCCCATATATCGTAGGCATATTTCTTGGCTCCCACTATACCTGCTATTACACCCCCGCTGTGTATACCTATCCTCATCTGGAAGGTAGCATCACCCAGCTGGTCCTTTCTGCGCTTCATAAAGTTGCGTATGTGTATAGCAAACGCTACTGCGTCAGCAGCATGGTTGGGGTTTTTCGTAGGCAGTCCGGCCACGGCCAGGTAAGCATCGCCTACGGTCTTTATTTTTTCTATGTTGCACTTTACCAGCAGTTCGTCAAACGCTTTGAAACATGCATGCAGCTCACCCACCAGTTGGTTTGGCGAAAAACGCTCGGCCACGGTGGTAAAGCTTACAAAGTCTGTAATGATAACTGTTACATTGTCAAACTGTTGTGCATGGGTCATCCCCTTATCGCGTATCTCGTTAGCTACCTGCTCCGGTAAAATGTTAAGCAGCAGCTCCTCCGATTTTTTCTTTTCCTCAAGCAGCAGTTTGTTCGATTTCCGCTGCCTTTTTCCCCTGTTTACCAGCACTATAATAATGATGATGAATACTACCAGCACACCGCCAGACACCGCACGCTCGTTAAACCTGTTACTGGCTTCCAGCTGCGTCAGCTCGGTCTGTTTCTTCATAGTGGCCAGGCGGGTTATGCCCTCGTCATTCCCACCTTGCTGATGCAGTGCCAGCGCCTTAGTAAAGTAAGTTATGGCACTATCGTAATTTTTTTGCAGGTTATACCCCAGTCCTATCTCCTCGTAGATCAATGCTCTAGGATAGATCCCCAGCTTTGGCCTAAGCAATTCCTTTTGCATGGAATCAATAATGCCCTGCTCATCTTTCTGCGCAAAAGCATTACTACCCGTAACCAGGAGCATCAAAAAAATAATCGACCTAAACAACTGTTTCATGCCGCAATTTGGTAACAAGATAAAAAACATTATTCACTTGATGCAAAAAACACGTATCGCCATTTTTCTTATTAATACCGGTTTCCAGTAGCGTTTCGCGCTAAAGGATTAACATCAGTCTTTCAGAAAACCGAACTTACCGGCATTATAATCCTCAATAGCCTGCGATATTTCTTCTTTCGTATTCATCACAAACGGCCCGTAACTTACATAAGGCTCGTTTAGCGGCTCGCCACTCAGCACCAGCAGTATGCCTTTTTCTTTTGCCTTTATGTGTATCTCGCCCTTTTCATTTTTTAGTTGCACATAGTGGTTCTCATCCACATCATGCCCGTTTACTACTACCGATCCATCTATTACCAGTATCCCTGAGTTATAGTTAGCGGGCAGGCTGAAGGTAAAATCTGCATGACCATTAAAATGTATATCATACATATTCACCGGTGAGTATGTTTTTGCTATTCCCTTTACACCCCTGTATTCGCCTGCTACCACATATATCGTACCCATGTCGTTGTGCAGGTCTATTTTAGGTTTGTGGTCATGTATTATACTCTGGTATTTGGCGGGTACCATCTTGTGCTTTTGCGGCAGGTTTATCCATAGTTGCAGCATCTCAAAGGCGCCACCGCCTTTTATAAAGCTTTGTTCCTGGTATTCTTTGTGCAGCACACCGCCGCCTGCCGTCATCCACTGTATATCGCCCGGACCTATTATTCCGTGGTTGCCCTTGCTGTCGTGGTGCTCCACCGCTCCTTTGTAGGCAAATGTAATGGTCTCAATACCCCTGTGTGGGTGTACTCCCACTCCGCGCGATATTTCAGATGGCGGATAATCTACCTGCGCATTAAAATCGAGCAGGAAGAAAGGGCTCATGCGCTCTTCAAACCCCTTGCCGTTTGGAAAGAAATTCATCACCTTAAAGCCATTGCCCACCATATGTGTGTTGGTAGGCGATAGCACACCCTCCACTCCCCTGTAGCCGGTATTCGCCAGCCGGGCTGCCGCCTTCGCAGGATTGCCAAATGCAGCCTGCACGTATGCCAGTGCAGTCGCTACTACACCTTTCTTTATAAATTCTTTCCTTTCCATAAGCACGTGGGATTGTATTCAAATTTAAGGAAAATAGCGTGTTGGTACATCGATTTTATCTATACATAGTTGATATGTGCTTTTTAGCCCTCTGAAAAGCTGATGAAAACCAGCTTTTCAGACGTAACAACGTTTTATAAAAGCAGTAGATTTAGTATATAATGAAATCATAAAGGGACGAAACCTGTAGTAGTAACCTGTTTTTTTATAAACCACCCTAAAACCATCACTACCATGAACCAGATTCAAAACAATCCGGTCTCGCTATTGACTATATGCGAATTGGAAATCCTGCACTACGTAATATCCGGAAAAACATCACAGCAAATAGCCGCTCTGCTTTACATAAGCAAGCAGACAGTAGACAAGCACCGCAAAAACATGCTGAAAAAAGCCGGGGTTAAAAACTGCATGCAGCTAATTGGGAGAATAAACGAAAAAATGGCTTTTGCGCAATAACCATATATTCTGCAACCCAGGCAGGGTTTGCAACGCATACGTCATTAATGCGCTAAACATAGTTGTTCCGGATGCCACCACTAAGGCGCGTCCGGAACAACTAACAAATCAATCTTACCTACATCATTTCATCGGCGCTTGGGCCATAGCTGCCCGGAATCGGCACATCAAGCAGGCGGAGAAAGACACCCATTTGTGCGCGGTGGTGAATGATCTGGCAGAGGGCCATGCGTATCACTTCTTCCCTTGGCCGCACGCTGATAACATAGTCATTGTTGCGCATTGTCCAGTTGGCAGCAAGATCATCGTCTGTAGCATTTTGCAATGAGGTGCGACCCTGTTCCAGCTTTTTCTCCAAAAAATCAAGCGTCTCTGCGCGAGTGTTGACCAGTGGCGGTACAAAGGGATTGTTACCCAGGTCCAGCCCGTCTGTGGTCAGCGTAATAGTTATCCAGCCCGGCAGCTCGGCAAGGTGAGTGGCTAGTCGGCTAATGGTCATACTACGTGGGTGTGGTTGCCAGTCGAACTTACCGTCGGGTATTACGGAGAGCATTTTGCGTGTGGCGGCTGATTCCTGTTCCAGCTGTGCGAGTAACCTTTGTGTCGTTGTCATAAGTCTGTTTGTTTTTGATAACACAAAGGAAGACCCGGCCACTGACAGCCCTATGGCAGTCTGAAAACAGCGCAAAAAATATTTTTATCGCACATCAATATTATCCACTTTGAGGCCGGCAATATAATCGCTGAGCGATATGTGCGTACTCTTAAAAGGAAGACCGGTTGCCTTGAGCTGCTGTATGTGCACCACCTTAAAATCGCGGTACTCATTGCGCAGGTGACACCAGGCTATAACATGCCATGCCGCCAGGTAGAAGACGAGGCCGATCGGTTCCAGCTGTCGCTGAGTGGTGATACCGTTGTTGTTGCGATACTCCACCTCTATAATATGCCTGTGTGATATGGCAGATTGTAGTGTAGCCAGGTAGTCGAAATTGCCGGAGAAGTGTTTGGATACGCTTATTTTGATGTGGCTGGTGAGCTGATCTATCCGGTCTTTTTCGGGGCTGCGAAGTACGGACTTTACTTTATGCAACGCAGTAGTATAGTGCGCATGGATGGATTTGTCGGCCACCCCATATATGATCTTCTCCATCAGCAGCAGGGCATTGGCCTCCTCTGGCGTGAAGGAGACCGGCGGCAAGAAATAGCCCTGCACCAAGAAGTAGCCCCTGTTTTGCTCAAAGCTTATGGGTATGCCCTGCTCACACAGCGCCTTTACATCGCGGTAAACGGTGCGCACACTGATGCCGAACTGCTCGGCGATCTTCTCTGCCGGAACATATTTCTTTGATTGCAGCATAGTAGTGATACCGAAAAGGCGGTCGATGCGGTTCATTTGGTGTGGGCTGTTTTGTGCGAAGTTAGACCGTTGAGCAGATATATTAACGCTCCTGCAAACTGGTACATTTCCTAAAGACGAGTTAACTCATTCACACGCATATACCAGAAGCAGCAGTGTGATTACCTGGATACGAAAATCACACTCCCGCTAAAAGTGAATATATTTATCGTGGCATTTTCGTAGAAAATGGATAGAATTCTTAGCTGCCACAATTTTTGAAAAACAACAGTATCATTCGGAATACAGCGCTTGCCGGTAGCATAGGCTCCGCACTGTTCGTTATTGTATTCACGGTGGAAGGCTTTCTGCGGCCAGGCTATAGTATGTTTTCCAACTACGTCAGTGCGCTGTCGCTGGGACCACGGGGTTGGGTGCAGATCACTAACTTTATGGTCAGCGGCATATTTATGCTGGTATTCTCCAGGGGTGTATCCATCGTATTCAGGAATGAAAATAGATCGCAGGCCGGCCCGGTGCTGCTGGGCATTGTTTCCGCAGGTATGTTCATATCCGGCCCGTTTGTAATGGACCCCGCCGGTACGCTACCTGCACAGGCAAGCCTGCATGGGCTGGTGCACGGCATCACGGGCAGCATTGTGTTCCTCCTTTTTCCCACTAGCTGCCTGGTGTGCTACCGGGCAATGCGCACCCGGCCGCACCGGAAAGCCTTCGCAACCTGGACACTTATTATTGGTATCCTGCTCGCCACCACGCTTATTATTTTTATAAGCGCTACAAAAATTCCAGGATCACAGTTTATAGACACCCATTGGTTTGGCGTGCTTCAGCGCTTAGTGCTTATCCCCTTTATGTTCTGGGTATTTACGTTCGCAGTAGCATTATATAAAAGACCTTGTTGAAGAACACGGGGGATCACGTATTGAAAAAGTAATAACTGCTGCGCCTATCCTGAAGGGCATACCACTTTTTGTGTACAACATTGCAATCATAAATGTTATATGCGTGGAACTCGTAAAAAAATATTTGATCAACTACCGGCAAAGTGTTTTTATTTTACAGTATGAGTCCGGCTATACTGCTTTTTATCATACTGGTTTATTTCTCGGTTTTACTGGGCATTGCTTTCTATACCTCCCGCCACTCTACCAATGAGTCGTTTTTTATCGGCAACCGTGATAGCAAGTGGTGGCTGGTAGCCTTTGGTATGATCGGCACTTCGCTGTCCGGCATGACCTTCATTTCCGTTCCCGGCAAGGTGGGCGCCAGTGGCTTCCAGTATTTCCAGGTAGTTATTGGTTACTGGCTCGGCTACTTCGTAGTTGCGTTTATCCTGCTGCCGCTATACTACCGGCTCAATCTCACGTCCATTTATACCTATCTCGATAAACGCTTTGGTAAGGTTACGTACAAGACGGGCGCACTGTTTTTTACACTTTCCCGCACGCTGGGGGCCACGCTCAGGCTATACCTCGTTATTAAAGTGCTGGAGAAATTCATTCTCGCCGATATGGGTATTCCATTTGAGGCAACAGCCGTTATTATCCTCGGGCTTATACTGCTATACACCTACCGCGGCGGCGTAAAAACCATTGTGTGGACGGACACACTGCAGACTACATTTATGCTGCTGGCGCTCGTTATCTGTGTCATCTATATTATGAACACGCTGCACCTGGATATAGGCAGCACCTGGGCCGCCATGCAGCAGAAAGGCTATACCCGCCTGCTGCAAATGGATGTGAACAGCCCCACCTTCTTCCTGAAGCAAATACTGGGCGGTGCCTTTATTACCATAGGCATGACCGGGCTGGACCAGGAGATGATGCAGAAGAACATCAGCGTCAGCAACCTCGGCGATTCAAAAAAGAACATGATCACCTTCTGCTTTGTGCTGCTGGTGGCCAATTTCATTTTCCTGCTGCTGGGTGGCCTGCTCTATCTCTACGCTTCTGCTAAAGGTATCACTGCCGCAAAAGATGATCTCTTCCCTATGATAGCGGTGAAGAGCGGCCTGCCATTTTACATTACGGTTTGCTTTATCATAGGTCTTATATCGGCCGTTTTCCCCAGTGCCGACGGCGCACTTACTGCCCTTACCTCATCATTCTGTATAGATATTCTGGGTATAAGGCGCAATGCACGCATGACCGAAAAACAGCAAAAGCGCACCCGCCTCATGGTGCACAATGTATTTGCAGTGGTCTTTCTCATCTTCATTTTCCTTTTCCGGGAGATAGATAATGGCTCACTCATAGATACCCTGCTCGATGTGGCAGGCTACACCTACGGACCGCTGCTGGCCTTGTTCGCCTTTGGTATTTTCACCCGCCGCGCCCTCATGAATGAGCTGGTGCCGCTGGTCTGTATCATTGCGCCGGTGTGCTGCTATATGCTGAAGCACAATGAGGCGCGCCTGCTGGGCAGCTATGTTATAGGTACTGAATTGCTTATAATTAACGCATCTCTTACATTTTTACTCTTATTTTTATGCTCTAAAAAAGGCGGCATGGTAGCGGCCGCAACTCCCTGATGAAAGACAAACTGAAAGAACTAAAAATGCGCGACTGGACCGAGACCAAGGCCCATTCCAGCTGGCAGATATTTAAGATAATGGCCGAATTTGTGCAGGGCTTCGAAACCCTCGCCAAGGTAGGGCCGTGCATTTCCATATTTGGTTCGGCACGCACCAAGCCGGGCCATAAGTACTATGAGCTGGCCGTGGAGATAGCAAGGCGACTGGCAGAAGAAGGTTTCGGTATCATTACCGGTGGTGGTCCGGGCATAATGGAGGCAGCCAACAAAGGTGCTAATATGGCACAGGGCCGCTCCGTAGGGCTCAACATAGATCTTCCGTTTGAGCAAACCAGCAACCCGTTCATAGACCGCGATACGTTTATGAATTTCGACTACTTTTTTGTGCGCAAAGTAATGTTCACCAAGTACTCGCAGGGCTTTATCATGATGCCCGGCGGATGGGGCACCATGGACGAGTTTTTTGAAGTTGCTACGCTGATACAAACAAGGAAATTCACCCAGACCCCTATGATATGCATAGGGTCCACTTACTGGAACGGCCTCTTTCACTGGATGCGCGAATCTATGTATGTGGGTGAGGGCAACATAAGCCCCGGTGACCTGGAAATGATAAAGGTATTCGATACGGCAGACGAAGTAGTATCCTACATGCAGGAGTTTTATACCCACAACAAGCTTCAGCCTAATTTCTAATACCGATGCTCACACTAATGAAATCCAAACTGCTGGATGATTATGCAGAAAAATATACCTCGGCAGAATTGCCATACCTGGCAAAGCTGAACCGCGAGACTAACCTGAAAAGGGGTGATGCCGTAATGCTGTCAGGGCACGTACAGGGTGCGGTATTACAGATGCTCAGCCGCATGATACAGCCGCGGAGCATATTGGAGATAGGCACCTACACCGGGTATTCCGCCATATGCCTGGCGCAGGGCCTCAAAGAGGGTGGTGTGCTGCATACAATAGAAATAGATGAAGAACTGCAGGACATTGCATCGCACTACATCGAGGAGGCCGGCCTGCTTAGTAGTATACAGCAGCACATAGGTCATGCAAAAGATGTTATTGCAGCGCTGAATGAATCTTTTGATCTTGTATTCATAGACGCTGACAAAAGCAACTATGAGCTATACTACGACCTGGTCTTCGACAAGGTGCCTGTAGGTGGCTACATTCTTGCCGACAATGTACTCTACGACGGCGAAGTGGTGTTGCCGGAAACAGAGCAATCAAAAAATGCCCGCGCCATAAGTAGTTTTAACAAAAAAGTGAAGGCAGATAGCCGCATAGACCACCTGCTGCTCCCCGTACGCGATGGGATTATGGTGATGCGGAAGCTAAGAGAATAGCTGCCAGCATAGTCGCTCAGCCTTTTTATACCGGGTCTACATCAAACACTAACTGCACATTGGTATTACCCTTTTTGGATAGTATTACGGAGCGTTGGTTTTTCAGAAAGCTTTTAAGTGCATCCAGCAGCTTTTGATCTCTCGGGGCTTTTATCCAGATCTCGTGGATGAAGAGATTGCGCACGCGGGATACTAATGCCGGGGCCGGGCCCTGAACTATTATTCCTTCCACCGTTTTCAGTGCTTCTGCCATTTGGGCCGCCGCGGCTATTGCCTTCGGTTCATCCTGGTGTTTGAAGGTGATCTTTATGAGCCTGCTGTAAGGTGGGTAGCCAAAGCCCTCGCGGTACCTGATCTCATGTTTGTAAAATGATTGTACATCGTGGTCCTTTACCCACTGCAGCACAGGATGCTGTGTGTTATATGCCTGGATGATCACCCTGCCCTTGCCATCTACCCTGCCGGCGCGGCCGCTCACCTGCTCCATAAGCTGGAAGGCGCGCTCGTTTACACGGAAGTCGGGATAGCTGAGCAGGCTGTCTGCACTGAGGATGCCTACCAGGCTCACGGAGGCAAAGTCCAGACCCTTTACTACCATCTGTGTACCTACCAGCACATCTACCTGCCTCTTCTCCAGCTTGTCCAGCAGCTCGGTCATACTATGCTTGCCGCGCATACTATCTACATCCATACGGGCCACCCGGGCCTCGGGAAATATCAGCTGCACTTCTTCCTCTATCTTCTCCGTGCCGAAGCTTTTACTCACAAGCCGCGTGCTTCCGCATTGCGGGCAGCTCTGTGTTACAGCAGCCTTTAGCCCGCAATAGTGGCAGTGCATTTTGTCTGTGCTCTTGTGATAAGTAAGGGATACCGAGCAATTCTTGCACTGCGGTACCCAGCCGCATACGGTGCACAGCTGAAAGGGCGCATAGCCGCGCCTGTTTTGAAACAGGATCACCTGTTTGCGCTGCTGCAGCGCCTCCAGTATAGCCTGCCTCAGTTCTGGTGTTACCAGCTTTATACCTTGTGTGCGCACTGTTTCCAGCGACTTCGCATTCACCACTTCTATCTCAGGCATTTTTACACCCAGGTAGCGGTCTTTAAGCGGCACATAGGCATACTTTGCCCACTGCACATTAAAGAGGCTCTCTACAGATGGTGTGGCTGAGCCCAGTATGATCTTCGCATCAAAAAGTGAAGCCAGGTAAATGGCTGCATCGCGCGCATGAAAGCGTGGCGCGGGATCCTTTTGCTTATAAGAGCCATCGTGCTCTTCGTCCACAATTATGAGCCCAAGATCGTGGTAGGGCAGCCATAGCGCGGAGCGCGGACCCACAACTACCTGGTAGTTTCCTTTGCGCACCTTTTCCCATATTTCCACCCGCTCATTGTTGCTGAAATGCGAGTGGTATACACCCAGTATATCGCCAAAATAGGCGTGCAGCCGGCTTACAAGCTGGGTGGTAAGGCCTATCTCCGGTACCAGGAATATGGCTTGCCTGCCTGCTGCCAGGCACTCTTTTATCTTGTGTATGTAGAGCAGTGTTTTACCACTGCCGGTAACGCCGTGCAGCAGCGCCACCTTCTTTTCCTGCAAGCCGGTGTTCAGCTCATCGTATGCGGTTTGCTGCGCGGGGGTGAATATTATTTCTTTTTGCTCCTTTATAGCGGCATAGATGATCCTGTCTACATTTTTTTCTTCTATCAGGAAAATGCCTTTGTCGGCAAGTGCCTTTACCTGCGCTGCGGAGGCCGCTACACGGTCCAGCAGATCGGCCTGGCGCACTATGCCCAGCTTCATAGATATTTCGGTATAGGCCATGAGCAGCTCCAGCTGCTTTGGCGCTTTCTCCAGTTTTTTAAACAGCGCCATCAGTGCTTTTTCTTCCTTGTGCTCAGGTGCCAGTGTCACCACTTTTTCACGGCGCGGCCGGTACGCTGTCTCCAGCGATTCATTGATCTGGATAACCTCCTTTTCCAGCAGCTCATTGAGCACAGCCGCAAAGTGGCGCGAACCAATAATATTTCTGAGCTCACTAATGGTGATCTCCTTGCGCAGCACCAGGTTGTCTACTGCCAGCCAGGCCTCGTTGGTCCACTCATACACTATACTTTCATCGCCTACCCATTCCAGCCGCGTTTCGCCCATCAGCTTCAGGTGCGCAGGTAGTGCTGCCTGCATTACCTCGCCGGGCACGGCCATGTAGTATTGCCCTATCCAGCGCCAGAACTGCAGCTGCTTTTCATTCACCACTGGTTCGCTGTCAATAATGCCGCGTATTGGCTTTACGAGGTATAGTTCCGGCTTTTCGTTGTGCAGCCGCTCTACTATGCCGGCATATTGTTTGTTCTTGCCCAGCTCCACCTCCACGCGCATACCCAGCCGCAGGTGGTCCTGCATTTCGTGCGGAACTCCGTAGGTAAGTATTTGTGGAAGATTGAGGGGAAGGATGATGTCGGCAAACATGGGTGCAAGTTAACTAAAACCCCAAACCCTTGCCGATACCTGATTGGGACATTGGTCCGGGGTATAGGCTCGCGGCGGTGGGTACTTAAGCCCATGTCTATACTTTTGGGTTCATGCGAATTTTTTATACCCCGCTGAGGAGACGAAGACTCCCCGGTAACACAATGTTATAGCAACTAGCTCAGTAAATATTTGGTTTTCAATATTATATATACAATGTTGTTTTAAAAATACATATGTTTGTGTTTGATTTTCGCTGTCAAAATTGATTTATGAGAAAGCATCTGTTTATTTGGGCAACTATAGTGGTGTTGTCTGGCTGTAGTAAAACCACCAATTACGATACCAATACTGCAAATAGCAATATTGCAAATGGAAAAAGTAATAACAGCAATAGCAGGATCGCAAGCCCTAAAAAGGGGATTGGGCTCAGTGAATCTGGCGGGTTCAACGATACGCAATTACAACTACTAAATGTAAGTTGGTATTACAACTGGGGTTTAACCACTGCTGCGCATTCCACTATTCCGTTTGTACCTATGGAATGGGGTACCGGGGGGCTTTCGCACTTGGGCCATTATACCTATTTGCTGGGGTTCAATGAGCCCGACAATACATCTCAATCTAACCTCACTGCAGCCCAGGCACTCACCTATTGGCCCACACTTGTGGCAGCCACTACCTATGTGGGTAGCCCGGCCACAGCTGGCAGCCCTAATACGTCGGGCAGTTGGTTACAACAATTTATGTCTTCCTCCCCCGCACCCAAGGTTGATTTCATCACTGTGCACTGGTACAAAGGGGTAGATACGACGAGGTTTTACAGCGATATGATAAGTATCCACAACCTTTTCAATAAGCCGATATGGGTAACAGAATTTGCCCCGCAAACTACCAGCTCAAGTGCGTCGCAACCAACCAAATACTCCCAAGCCCAGGTAAACCAGTTCATAACATCCGTTACCAGGTGGATGAACGCCCAAAGCTTCATTGAGCGCTATGCCTGGCATGATTCCAAAGCAGGCACTTCGGCCATTTTTACCACTTCAGGTGCGCTTACTGCCACCGGGGTTAAGTATGCAGCAGCTCCGTAGCTCTTCTCCTGTGTATCTTTTATTGTCTTGCTATCGGCATGCCTAAGTATGCAGGCACGAGTCGGCTTCTCACGTGGCTGTATAACAGTCTTGCGCCTGTAGGATAAGTTGTTTTCATTCAAATCCGCAAGCCAGACGGTTTAAAACATCAAAACAATAAGCCAAAATTTAATTTTAACTCACAATTAAATTCTTAACTTAAAATTTTGCAGATAGTGACGGCAATGACAACCATGCATATACGGTTTAAAATTAATCTGGCCAGAACATATAGGGACTGCATCTATCTGACACTGACCTTGGTCATTGGCTTTTTTACCAGAAATTGTTTATTTGCAACGACAAAGGAATTTTTGCGGTGCAAAGGCTACTACTTACAATCATCTTATTTGTTTTCTCATTACAGCTACAAGGGCAGGTTTTCCCAAAGGAAGGTAGCACCCTCAATTATCGCATAATTGGCTTTTCTTTTCCTGGGTCTGAGGGTACCACAGACTACCGGCTCGAAATCGCCGCAGGTAATTACAATAACGAGGATTCCTTTAAGAAAAATATCATTCTTTCTCCCGTTGGCAAAAGTGCAAAGCTTATTACCGAAGTACCGGCTTTTGGCCAGCGCTACACCTGGCGTGTAGTATACAAGCACAACCGGGACGATGTAAAAAAATCAGACTTCTACCACTTTTCTACAGGTATTAGGCCTGCCCTAGATACTGCGCAGCGCCGTCTCAGTATTCTGCAGCCAGCAACATCTTACAAAGACGCATACGCCTGTATAGATGGCATTGGTGTCATCTACGATATGGCCGACAACCCGGTATGGTATCTGCCCGATTCAGCAGCGCTGGCCGGTAGTGCTGGTGATATTAAGGTGACACCGCAAGGTACGCTCACCTACATAGTAGATATTGCTGGCTATGAGACAGACTATAATGGAAAAAACTATGGACTACGCCCCCCTACGACCGAGATACAGGTTCCGGTTTCCACCATCACGAATTTACACGCCTGGCAAATGGTCATTACATGGTACTTGGTACTGACTTCGTATGGTACAGCCGTATCAAAACCAAAGACAGCAGCTACTTCGTCACTGTTCGCGATACAGTGAAGCACGATAGATATACTGGTTCACAGGGATCAGCTTTTAGGGATACCTCGATCGCCCAAAACAGGGGCCGATATAATACGATCATAGAATTCGATGAAAATGGTAAGACCGTGTGGATATGGCACGACGAAAAATACCTGGAGGCTTCAGACTATGTAAACTACTGGCCGGGTGACATAAGCCGGCGCTATGAGCCCACACATGAACGCGTTCTATTTCGATGAAAAAAACAATGCTATCTATGCCAGCTACCGCAACATGGACCGGATCATAAAGATCGATTATCCAAGTGGTAAAGTGGTGCGATCCTACGGTGAGGTGTACAAGAAGGGCGCACCTATAAAGGGTAATGGCATGTTCTGCAACCAGCACAGTATACGCAGGTCAAAAGACGGCTACCTCTATTTTTTCAATAATAACTACTGCTACGGCCTCAGCAAAATGCCGGCTTTGATGCTGATGCGCGAGCCTGAAAAAGACACCAACGTATTGGAACCAGTATGGGAGTATGGCTGCACTGCGGATGGCTATAAAAGAGGATTCTATTCCGGTGGTATAGCCACCGAGCTTGCAGACGGCTTCATTTTTCATTTGTCTTGGCTCAGACTATGCAAAGCTGCAGATAGTGAACCGTGAAAAGAAAACGATCTGGTGTGCCCTGCCCGAAATGCGCAGCAAGGAAGGAACCTGGGTACCCTCAGAAAAAATATACCGGGCAAATCTCCTCACGCGGGCAGACCTCGAGCGGCTCATTTGGGCTGGTGAAAAAAATGCAGATGCGCAACACTTATAACTTACCTGTATCTTGCCAGCTGGCTTCGTTCGCCTGCCACTCTCTATAACTTTACATATAGAATGAATGATAGTGCCGGTTTTCAATAATTTTTTTGCTATAACAGCGTTATGCCTTTTCCTGCATAAATGGATCAAATATTATACGATGGATATACTTATTCGCCGCGCAACAGCCGCTGATGCTAAGATTGTAGCAGAGATTGGAAGAGTGGCTGTGGAACTGGCCCACCGCGATAGCTGCTCCACAGCTGACATGGAGCTTTTCCTTACCGCCCACTACAACGAGACCGCCATACTAAATGAGGTGACTAACCCCGATCATATTTATAACCTTATCTTTTGCGACCACCAGCCCGCAGGCTTCTCTAAGATCATCCTCAATGCAGAACACCCCAATATCCCCCAAAAGAACGTTACCAAGCTGGACCGCATATACCTTCTGCCCGGCTTCTATGGAAAGCAATTGGGCGCTCAGCTACTAGCACATAATGTAGCTTTATCCCACAGTAACGACCAGTGCGGCATGTGGCTCTTCACCTGGACGGGCAATGAGCAGGCCGTGCACTTTTATAAAAAGAATGGCTTCACTATTATCGGTGATCACAGATTCAAAATATCAGAAACGCACTACAACCCTAACCACCATATGCTCCTCAGCTATGGAAACTGAGTAAACGCCCCGTATATTTACAAAAAATAGGGAATAGTGCCGGATGTAATACAATTGTTGTCGGACCATATAGCCAACCAGATAGCGGCGGGCGAGGTCATTCAGCGCCCGGCATCGGCGGTAAAAGAGTTGCTGGAGAATGCCATAGATGCCGGTGCCACAGAGATACAACTGATAATAAAAGACGCAGGCAAGGAGCTGATACAGGTGACGGACAACGGCAAGGGCATGAGCCCCACCGATGCCCGCATGAGCTTTGAGCGCCATGCCACCAGCAAAATACGCAACATAGAAGACCTCTTCAGGATACGCACCATGGGCTTCAGGGGCGAGGCACTGGCCTCAATAGCCGCTGTAACACAGGTGGAACTGAAGACCCGCCAGGCGGCAAATGAAGTAGGCTCGCGCATAGTGATAGAGGGCACCGAGGTAAAAGTGCAGGAGGCCTGCGCCGCTAATCCCGGCACAACGATAAGTGTAAAGAACTTGTTCTTCAACGTACCCGCGCGCCGTCACTTTCTGAAAAGCGCCACCACTGAGCTGCGGCATATACTCGATGAGTTTACCCGGGTAGCCCTTGCATACCCCACCATAGGTTTCCGCTTCTGGAACAATGGTGTGGAGCAGTACCACCTGGGCGCCGGTAACCTGAAGGAGCGCATAGTAGGCCTGCTGGGCAATGCCTACGCCAAAAACCTGGTGCCGGTAGAGGAGCAGACCGATGTGCTGAACATTCACGGCTTTATAGGCAAACCTGAAGCGGCAACACGGACACGTGGCATGCAGTTCTTCTTTATCAATGGCCGCTTCATACGCAACCCATACCTGCACCATGCTGTGGTACAGGCCTATGAGGGATTGATAGAAAAAGAATCCTTCCCGTTCTACGTGCTCTTCCTGGAGGTAGACCCCGCGCGGGTGGATGTGAACGTACACCCCACCAAGCAGGAAGTAAAGTTTGAGGATGACCGAATGATGTATACTTACCTGAACAGTGCGGTGAAACACTCACTGGCCCGGTACAACATTGCCCCCTCGCTCGACTTTACGCTAAGCCCGGAGATACAGAACCTGCCATCTGTGCAGCTGCCTTATACGCAGCGCCAGCAGGAAGACACCCAGCGCGGCTACCTCTACAATACATTTACCGACAAAAACCAGGCACACTTCATAGAGCGCAAAGACAGCCTGAAGCAGTGGAAAGATCTGTATGAAATAGCCAAAGTGCCACTGGCTGATATTGGAGCCATCTCCTCGCCATCAGCCACACCGGGCTACCCCGACAGCAGCACCATGCAAGGCTCTATACTTAGCGGCGCTGAGAGCGAAGGCAAGGGTGGCGGCAACATGATGCTGGTACACGGCGCCATGCTGGCCACCACCGTGAAGAGCGGTATGATGCTCATACACATTCGCCGCGCACAGGAACGGATATGGTACGAGCGCCTGCTGGACGAGTGGAACAGCCAGGACACCCCATCGCAGCGTGTGCTGTTTCCTATAACCTATGAAGCCAGCCCGCAGGATGCCGTGCTGCTTACCGAGGTGCTGGCCGACCTCGCACGTATCGGTTTTGATATAGCACCTTTCGGGCAGAACACCTTTGCCGTACAAGGCACCCCCAGCGGACTGCCCACCGGCGAGGAAAAGAATGTGCTGGACGAAGTGATAGACCACCTGAAACATGAGTCGCCGGATGCCGTGAACAAGCGCACTGAGATGCTGCTGGTCCATATGGCCCGCCGCCTCAGCCGCAACAAGCACGCTATAATACAACCCGAAGGACAGCAGGCATTGATAGACGAGCTCTTCGCCTGCTCACAGCCCGAATACACCCCCGATGGCAAGCGGGTATTTGTGATGATAAAGAAAGAAGACCTGGAGAACATGCTGGGTTAGTTGATCGGTTGTCCTTCGACGTCGCTCAGGATGACAATTAGTTGATTGGTTGAATAGTTGATTTGTCATGGTGAGCGTAGTCGAACCATGATAGCGGAATAAACTACTGATGCTTAGGGTGCGAAAAACTTTTGCCGCCTCAAAAACATAACATAGAAACTGCACCTTTGCGGGAGATTTTTGAATTTTGATTTTTTACTTTTGAATTTACAATATGGCTACTGTTCACGACAAGGTATTCGTACCGTTCATTTCTAAGGAAGACATACAGCAGCGCGTAAAGGAGCTGGCTGATTCGATCAATGCTGACTACGAGGGTAAGAACCCCCTGCTCATAGGCATACTCAATGGCTCGTTCATATTTGCGGCAGACCTGTTTCGCCACCTTACCGTGAATGCGGAGATATCGTTTATAAAGCTGGCATCTTACAAGGGCACCACCTCCACCGGCAATGTAGTAACCGCTATAGGCATGGAGGAAGACCTGCACGGCCGCCACGTCATCATTGTGGAGGACATTATAGACACCGGTAAAACGCTCAGCGCCTTTCTGCCGGAGATACACCACCGCCAGCCCGCATCAGTAAAGATCGCCACCTTCCTCACCAAGCCGGAGGCCCTGAAATTCAATGTAGTGGCCGACTACACCGCCTTCAAAATAGAAAACAAATTTGTAGTAGGCTACGGTCTCGACTACGACGGCCTGGGCCGCAACCTCCCCGACCTCTACATCCTCAAAGAAGAAGAACCAAAATCAGAAACGATTCCGGCAGAGGCGTAATAACCTGCTATCGCTACATGCTGATAGAAGAACGGAACCTGAGCACATGATGGCGCCTTTTTTTTGCCGTAGAAGTAGGTCCGGAAGCCAATAGAAGGCTCATTTGTTGCTTTACTACATAAGCTAAAGAACAGCACAAATAGGTAAAAAAGCCAGCGCCATGTCGCCGGGGAGCGAACTGCGCAACCAGCGTAGAGCTATGTTTTGGCCGGCGGAGCCTTTGGCCAAAACTCGCCTTTCTTTGTTACTTTCTTTGGCGAAGCAAAGAAAGTAAAGATAATAAGGAGGCAATCCGGAGACTTGTTGCTACACAGTAAGATGCACATCGGGAACGAAGCAAAGAAAAAGTAAGGTAACGCGAACACCCGCACCTCGGACTATTGAGCCATTGAGCCATCCAGCCATTGAGCAATTATCAATGCGCCTCCAGCCAGTTATTCCCCTTACCAGTCTCCACATTCGATGGCACATCGTGCGGCAGTTTCATAGCGCTTTCCATGCCTGTTTTTATCAGGTGCTGGGCGGCGTCTATCTCATCCAGCGGCACATCAAACAAAAGCTCATCATGCACCTGTAGTATCATGCGGGTGCGCATGTTGCGGCTCACCAGCTCCCGGTGAATGGTGATCATGGCCAGCTTTATCATATCTGCCGCAGTGCCTTGTATGGGCATGTTTATGGCATTTCGCTCTGCATAGCCGCGCACCGTGAAGTTGGCCGAGTAGATATCCTTTAGCCAGCGTTTGCGGCCCATTACGGTCTCTACATAGCCATGCTCCTTGGCAAAGTTTATGCTGCGGTCCATATATTGCTTTATGGCGGGGTACTGGGTAAAGTAGTTGTCTATAATGGTCTTTGCCTCCGTACGGCTCACGCCTATATTCTCCGCCAGCCCAAAAGCCGACTGGCCATAGATGATACCAAAGTTCACCGCCTTGGCAGCACGGCGCTGCGCGCCGGTCACCTCGCTTTCAGCCACACCATATACCTTGGCTGCCGTGGCGGTATGTATGTCTTTACCTTCTTTAAAGGCCGCTATCATGTTATCATCACCGCTTATGGCCGCCACTATGCGCAGCTCTATCTGCGAATAATCCGCAGACACCAGCGTATAGCCATCACCGCGACTTATGAACGCCTTGCGTATCTCCCGCCCGCGGTCTGTGCGTATCGGTATGTTTTGCAGATTAGGGTTGTTGCTGCTCAGCCTGCCCGTTACCGCCACCGCCTGTGCAAAGCTGGTATGCAGCCTCCCAGTGCGCGGATTGATAAGGTTGGGCAGCGAATCCACATACGTGCTTTTCAGCTTCGTAAGCTCGCGGTAGGCAAGTATATCTTCCACCACCTGGTGCTTGTGGCGCATCTTCTGCAGTATATCTTCACCGGTGGCATACTGGCCCGTCTTGGTCTTCTTCTGCCCGGCATCTATTTTCATTTTCTCAAACAGCACCTCGCCCAGCTGCTTCGGCGAACCTATATTGAACTTCACCCCCGCATGGTTAAAAATGTTCTCCTCCGACTGGCGTATATCCTTCTCCAGGTCTTTGGAGTAGCTGCGCAGGAACGCCACATCCAGCCCCACACCCTCATACTCCACATCTACCAGCACCTTCACCAGCGGGTCTTCCACCTCGTCAAATACATTCTTTACATTCTTCTGCACCAGCATCGGGTCAAACACTTTTTTCAGTTGCAGGGTCACATCAGCATCTTCTGCTGCATATTCTTTCAGCTGCTCTATCGGCGCATCGCGCATAGACGTTTGCCCCTTGCCTTTCTTGCCTATCAGTGTTTCTATAGATACCGGCTTGTAGCTTAGATACTTCATGGCCAGCATATCCATGCTGCGCTTGCCATCGGGGTCTATCACATAGTTGGCCAGCATGGTATCATATATCGGCCCTTTCAGCGCAAACCCATACCACTTCAGCATCAGCATATCATACTTCAGGTTCTGCCCCACCCACAGCACATCCTCCCGCTCAAACAGCCCTCTGAACCGCTCTAACACGCTTATCGCTCCCGCTCTGTCTGCAGGTAAACTTACAAAGTAAGCCAGCCCCTGCACGTAGCAGAAGCTCATGCCCACCAGGTCGGCCAGGTTGGGGTCTAGATCTGTTGTCTCGGTGTCAAATGCTATTTCCGGCTTATCGGCCAGCACTGCCAGCAGCTCTGTTATCTCTTCGTCTGTCTGCACCAGCGTATACACATGCGGCACCTCCTCCAGCGTAGTCAGGTTTGCCGGCAGGTTGTCTGTCTCTTCCCCTCCGCTCTCCCGCTCTGTTCCTTCGCTCTCAACTATGCTCTCCCGCTCCGTTTCTCCGCTCTCATTTGCCGCTCTCCGCTCTCCCGCACCTGCGGGTATCGGGTTCCCAAACAAGTCCAGTCCCCTGCTCGGCGCTGCTATACTCTTTGCACTCGTTTTAGGCGCGCCGCCGTTCCATATATCCTGCTCCGTGCCGGTCTCGCCCAGCACACGCTTCGTCAGCGCCCTGAATTCCAGCTCCTCAAATACCTGCCTTATCGCATCTGTATTCTTTTCCTTTACCCTGAAGTCCTCTTCATGAAACGGCACCGGCACATTCGTTATTATAGTGGCCAGCTTCTTGCTCATTATGGCCTTCTCCTTGCCATTGCGAATCTTCTCGCCCAGCGCACCCTTTATCTTATCCGCGTTGGCCAGTATGTTCTCTATGTTGTCGTATTCGGCTATCAGCTTGGCAGCCGTCTTCTCGCCCACACCTGGTATGCCCGGTATGTTATCCACCGCATCGCCCATCAGGCCCAGCATATCTATTACCTGGTCTACCCGCTTTATACCCCACTTGGCTATTATTTCTTTTTCGCCCAGAGTCTCCTGGTCGCTGAATGGCGACTTGGGCTTGTACATAAACACCTTCTCCCGCACCAGCTGGCCATAGTCTTTATCCGGCGTCACCATGTACACAGTATAGCCCAGGTCTGCAGCCTCCAGCGCCAGTGAACCTATTATATCATCCGCCTCATACCCATCCAGCTCCAGGCACGGCAGGTTAAAACCCTTTATGATGCGTTGTATATCCGGCACAGCCGCCTTCAGGTCTTCCGGCGTTTCCTGCCGGTTGGCCTTGTAGTCCGCAAAGTCAGTGTGGCGCTCCGTAGGCGCCGCTGTGTCAAACACCACCGCCAGGTGCGTAGGCTTTTCCTTCGTCAGCAGCTCCAGCAGCGTATTCGTAAACCCGAACTGTGCATTCGTATTCTTCCCCTTCGTCGTCACCCGCGGATTGCGTATCAGCGCATAATAAGCACGAAATATCAGCGCAAAAGCATCCAGTAAAAACAGTTTCTTTTCAGGTGTATTTTCAGACATTTTGTTTCAATTTTTTGTGGGTGTCACCCTGAGCGTAGTCGAAGGGTAACCCCGCCGAATGACTGACATATCGCTAAGGTAAGGCAAAACTAAATTATTGGGTACTTAGCTTGGGTGCTACTATCTCCGTCCGTTGCCGCACTCTTGTACGTTCAGTTCTTTACTCGACTCGCTCGTCATTGCGAGGCACGAAGCAATCTCACAAAAACACAGGGAAATTCACATACCGCCGAAGGGGCACCATTCATCTACGGATTACCATCTAGCTAAGGCCTGGCAAGCTTGCCGGGCAACTCTCCTCCTTTTTTCAAGGATGCCTGCCAAGGCACGGGCGAAGCCCACCCGCAGGGGAGGTGGTTCATCTCAGCTCTGTACTCCACTGAGCCTGTCCTGACCTTGCCGAAGGGTCATTGCGAGGCACGAAGCAATCTCACGAAACATGGGAAATTCCCCCCTTTAAGCGTAGCCGTGTGCGTTGGGGAAGGGGGTTAGGGGGATGTTTTAAACCGAAGCAATACTTCATTTTATGATAATAATCCATCAACAGCGAGTCCACTTTTTATGCAACGTGACTCATAGGCAAATATGAAATGGTTAGCCATCCCTATTTTACAGTATGCAAAACCCTGAAGTTTATTTGATCAATGACCAACCAACTACATGTCCATATTGTGGCTGCCGAACGGATTTTTATGACATTATCCATAAAGCAGAATATTATGAATTGCATTTTTGCAAAAATGTCAATTGTGGATTTACCTTTCTTGCAATGGAAGATTAGATTTCTCCAATGCCGCACGATTTTAAATATTCGAAAATAGGATCATAAATTTCAGGCGATCTGGTAATATCGTCTTTATCCCCTTCAGGCACCCAGAGTATCATCCCTTCCCGTGCTCTTGTCAATAAGACCCGGTATTTATTCAGTAAAAACTGTCGATCCTCTTCCTTATTGACATTTGCCCATTTTGTCCCGTTAAAATTTTTAAACCCCCATTTATTTCCGTCGCGACGAAGATCACCATCCCAACAAAGGCCAACCCGATCAATCTCTAAGCCTTGTATCTTATATTCTGTGGCTACGATTTCCAAATAATAGGAAGACCTTACATCCTCATCATTATTAAGAAACCAATATGGAACATTAATTACTTCTCTAGTATTAATTCCATAAGGCCGCAAACGTAGTCCTCCTGAACTGGCGACCAAACCAATTCTCTTATTTCCTTGTTTCCATGCAGTCAACCATTCTTTGGCTACTAAAAGATTTCTGGTTGTCACAATAGGATACTGGTCTGAAATAAGAGAATACAATTCCTTTGCTATTACTGGTTTATTATCAATCACCGCATTAACCCAATCATTTAAATTATTCGCTTTGAAAGATCTTTGACTTACTACTAAGTGAAGAGAGTTGTTAGTTTGGATATCGATATTGTCTGGTTTTTCGTTAAAAAGAGCGTTAATAGAATTATTCTGATCCCGTATCAGCAATTCAGGCGAAATATGTACTTGCCAATGATTGTACTTTTGTCTCAATACACGCCCCCATTCTCCGATCCCGGCTTCACCAGTATTTATTTCTTGGCCATTACCAACTAGCGCTATTATTACCGCCCAGTCTTTATGCCTATCCATTACTTCAAAGATGATTTCAGCCTCAGATTTCCGTAGCGGATTCTTTTCCTGCACACGGCTTTGCACGGCTTTATTATAGGCATTATCTGCATCCCAACAGCGTTGCGCTTCATCAAAAATGGCAATTCGTTCAAATGGTGCTTTTTCATCTCTGATATTGTCCTTAATGAACTTGTGGATGTTCTGAATCTTTGACTCGATTTTCTGATGCGAAATACTTTTGGAAGGCTTCTGCGTTCGCTGCTTGTTCCTGTAAAGGATTGCTTCTCTTTCAAATTCGTCTCGTGCCAAGGCCTCTCTTAGCACTTCTATTAAAGGCCCATTTCCTGAAAAATATGCGGTACTTGATTTGTTTTTTTCGACAAATTCATCCTGATGGATAATGTTTAACCCGACTAGCGTTTTTCCTGCCCCGGGAACACCGGTGACAAAACAGACCATCTTTTTATTTTCCCGCTTCGCGTCATCTATAACGCGCAAAACGTACTCAGTTGTCAATGATAAATTTTCTGCTCCCTTTTTTGTTATTGCCTCAACCTTTTGCCCTGCAAAAAGTGCCTGTGCTGCCTGTATGATGGTTGGAGTAGGGCTATATGCACTATTTTCCCACTCATGAGCAGCTATACTTTTATTAGCGCTATTATGGTTCAGTTCATACGATGAAAGAATTAGCGTCGATAAATTTCTCTCATTTGCTTTTATTGTCGGTTGTACTAAGTTGGCTGTGTCTTTGAAGTTTATAAAGGGAATAGTTTGCGCCAATGGAGCTAATAGTATAGGAATGATAATTTTGTCTCTGCTCTCTAAATGAAAGTCTTTCAGATCAAGAGCATAGTCCTCAACTTGCCGCTTGTCTGCAGGCTCAAAAAACTTTCGGTCATATTTAAATTCTACAATGAAGATTAAATCGTCTGCTATAATTACAACATCAATTCTGGTAAGGAGCCGCGGTATTTCATACTCCAGCAGTACGGTCCAGTTATTGGCGTTTTCATAATTAGCACAAATGTCAGATAGATGTTCTTTTAAAATCTCAATCGACCTTTCCCACGAATCAAACTGAATAGTCCATATTTGGGCATGTTGAGTACTGCCAGAATCAAGAGTGCCTTTAATAAAATTATTACTATCGGATAAAAAGCCACGCACACTATTTCTATAATATGCTTGGGTCATTTCTTAAATTCTTTAGAGTCGAAAAATTCTGAGAAAGTGACTTCCAATGCAGCAATGATTTTTTCTAAAATCTCTACCGATATATTCCTGCGGCCATTTTCTACATCAGTCATATAAGTACGGTCAACATCAGCTCTATTAGCTAAGGCTTCTTGAGATAACTTGAGCCTATGTCTAAGCTCTTTTATCCGTTGACCTACTTTCAACTTGATGTCCATGCGAACAAGGTATACCTATGTGGCATTTAAGTCAACGGACTTTAAGGGTCATTTTGTAATTTTGATTATGAACATAAAGTTCCATTACCTCTACCGCGATGGTGCAAATTATAAGCAAGGTAACTCTGTGATTTTTTCAAATGACAAAGGTTATATCATACAGGAAGTAGAAAGTGTGATTAAGGCAGCTCTGATAGACGAAACATGGTTTTATGCCAACAAATGGAAATTAAAAGACCTTCATTTCTATCCATGGGATGAAGAGATGGACCACAGTTGGCACGAGTATGATTTTGTTGAGCAGATAGAAGAGGAGGCGACCGATGGAGATATTGCAGATTTTATCCTCCTGATAGAACATTCGACAATGTAAGTTAGCTCTTAACGCGTCTGACGACTTGGAGTCGTTCTCACGCTACCACAATTACTTAATCCTTTTGCCCTTTATGCGGCTCATATTGTAGCTGCGCGTTTCCTTGCTGTGTACATCTGCCATAGCACAAAGTTACCATCAAAAAATGTGGATATCTTTTCCCCGCCACGCGCCTGCCACGGCCCGCTCCGGCACAGTATTTGCGGCTTACTATGCATGAAAAAGCCAAGCTTTTTTGGCAGCCTACCAAACATTCTCGACGATTTAGATTTTTTATTTTTTTAAAAGGCGTTTCGGCAAAACATTCTCGACGATTTCGACGAATTTTTTTTTGATTTTTAGAAAACAGGCAACATTAGCGATAACAATAAAAGAAAATACACCCTCAATAGCAGTAGTGCTGCCCCACCAGGCCCGCACGTGCTGCGGGGCCAGATAGAATTCCCCCACAACCACAGCGCCGATCTACTATTTTCCGGCAGACGGTGTGCGCCTTAGCTTCAGCGGTGGCCGAGCCTTTGGCCAAAACTCGCCTTTTTCTTTGTTACTTTCTGTTGCCTCCCGATGCCTATCGGGAGCGAAGCAAAGAAAAAGTAAAGACAACACGGGCCGCGCATAACAACAAACTCAGGATTTCCGGTACCAGAAAAAACCGGAAATTTCTGAAAACTAACTAATTGATTATCAAACAAAATGTGCGCAAAACACATTTTCATCACAACCGGAAATGAAGAGAAAAAAAATACGCCCTTAATAGTAGTACCGCTGCCAAATCTGGCCGCACGTGCTGCGGGGCTAAATAGAGTTCCCCCACAACCACCGCGCAGAGCTATTCCTTGGCCGGCGGAGCCTTTGGCCAAAACTCGCCTTTTTCTTTGTTACTTTTTCGGCGCCTGTCCCGATGCCTATCGGGAGCGAAGCAAAGAAAAAGTAAAGACAACGTGGGCCACACATCTCAACAAAACTCAAGATTTCCAATTTCCTCGATCAATAAATTCTCCCTGAGCGTAGTCGAAGGGCGGAAATTTTTGAAAACTAACCAATTGATTACCAAACAAAATGTGCGCAAAACACATTTTTCAACACAACCAGAAAAACTATGAAAGCAAGCAAAGAAACAACACACCCCCAATTAATATTCCGCTGCCCAATCAGGCCGCACGTGCTGCGGGGCCAGATAGAATTCCCCCACAACCACAGCGCATAGCTACGTTTTGGCCGGCGGAGCCTTTGGCCAGGGATCGCATTTTTCTTTGTTACTTTCTGTTGCCTCCCGATGCCTATCGGGAGCGAAGGAATGAAAAAGTAAAGACAACGTGGGCCGCGCAACACAACAAAACTCA
>CANFHA010000009.1 GCA_947446645.1 Chitinophagaceae bacterium
TATTATAAAATGGTGCGCTATCAAATGGAATTCAACCCCATAAATCTTCAAGACTACATTAGCAAACGTAAGGAGATCAAAATCAAATATCTCGAACGAAAACTCAAAGAACTAAAAACAACAGAAAACAGTTAGTTGTATAGAAGACGTTTTTTTTGAAAAGCACCAAACGATATGACGAAAGATTCCCACATGGCCGCATAAATCCTTTGCAAAACCGGAAAAAGACCAGAAAAAACCGGAAATCTCCTTACCTACTTATTTTTGCAAACAGTTGATTATCAGTCACAAAAGCCTATATTTTTATTGGGAAGGATTTTTCCGGAAACCGGAAAATCTAACACTAAACTCAGCAGTATAGCGTTACTGGGTTAACTACTACCTTTGCACAAATTATTATTTATCAATACCGTAAAACTCCTGTCTTAAAATAGTAATGAAGAAAATCTCCAGGCTTTTAAACTATCTCGCAGACTATAAAGGAAAAATAGGTCTCTATTTTCTTTTTAACCTGCTGAGCATCTCATTTGGTTTGTTGTCTTTCACTATGCTTATTCCTGTACTGCAGGTGTTATTTGGCATTAGCCCGGCTTCAACTGTCAAAGCATCAACAAGCTCAGGCATTAACCACTATATCGATTCTTTCAAACATTTCCTGGTACACCAGGACAAACAAACTGCGCTCGCATACATCTGTATAGTTATCGTGGTGTTCACCATACTTAAAAACCTTTTTCTCTACCTGGCCTTATATATACTGAACCCTTTGCGCAATGCTGTACTGCGGCGGCTACGCGACGACCTGTTTACCAAAACATTGTCGCTACCCATCGGTTTCTTTACCGAAGAACGTAAAGGAGACCTTATATCCCGCATGACCAATGACATTAATGAGGTGGAGCTTTCTATAATGAGCGTGCTGGAAGTATTTATACGCGAACCGCTAACTATCATTGCCTTCCTTGGTGCAATGGTTTTTATCAGCTACAAACTTACTTTGATACTGTTTGTTGGGTTGCCCGTGGCTGGGCTGATAATAGGCCGTATCAGTAAATCGTTACGCAAATCGTCCAACATTGCCCAGGAGCAACTGGGAAATATGCTTGGTGTCATCGACGAAACACTGGTTGGCATGCGCGTACTAAAGGCGTTCAATGCCGAAAACCAACAGCACCTTCGCTTTATGAAGTTGAACAACCTGCTGTTCCGCACACGTAATCATATTGCTGCCAGGCGCGAACTGGCTTCTCCTCTATCAGAAACTATGGGCATTATAGTTGTCAGCATCATTCTCTGGATAGGGGGTAAAATGGTTTTTTCCAATACCGGTTTCGATGGCGCTACTTTCGTTGCCTATGTAGGCATGTTTAGCCAGATCATTAATCCATTCAAAAATCTCTCATCTGCATTTTACAATGTTCAAAAAGGCTCATCAGCCCTTGATCGGATAGAACACCTGCTTAGCGTGAAAAACACTATTACAGAGATTGCCAACCCTAAACCCATTCCCTCTTTCTCTGACAACATCACGTTTAAGAACGTAGGCTTTGCCTATGGCGATAAGAAAATACTTGAGGGTATAGACCTGGTAGTGCAAAAGGGAAAAACAGTAGCACTTGTAGGTGCATCCGGTGCAGGGAAGTCTACGCTCGCAGATCTTATTCCACGCTTCCACGATGTCAGCTCAGGGGAGATACTTATAGACGGTATTAACATAAAAGAATGCAAGCTTGACGACCTACGTCGCCTGATGGGTGTGGTAAGCCAGGACCCCATATTGTTCAATGACACCATCTATAGTAACATAACATTGGGCACAGGCGGTGCTACGCAGGAGCGTGTGGAAGAAGCTGCAAAGATCGCCAATGCCCATACCTTCATTACGCAGAAGGCAGATGGCTACCAGACCGTGGCGGGAGATAGAGGCGCAAGGCTTAGTGGTGGTGAGCGCCAGCGTGTTACCATTGCACGCGCTGTCCTCAAAAACCCACCCATACTTATACTTGACGAGGCCACATCTTCGCTCGATACAGAAAGTGAGCGCATAGTGCAGGATGCCATCAATAATCTCATGAAAAACCGCACCTGTATTGTCATAGCCCATCGCCTCTCTACCGTGCAGCATGCCGATGAGATCATAGTGCTGGAAAAAGGCCGTATTGTAGAGCGTGGCACACACACAGGCTTGCTTGCCAACAATGGCATTTACAAGCGCCTGGTAGAAATGCAGCAAGTGAAATAGAACAGAGATCAGCAAATGAACAATGGCATACCTGCAATTTCACCACACACTTTTCACTTTTTACTTTCAACTTTTGCCTTAAGTAAATACCCATAAAAACGGAATAAAAAAATTTTATCTCATTATACCCTTAACATATATTTGCAAGAGAGCATTGCTCAATTAGTAATACACTGGCATTTCAACATTTAATATTTTATGGGTAATAAAATTCTTGTTACAGGCGGTTGTGGTTATATAGGTGGTCATACTATTGTAGATCTCATTCAGAATGGTTTTGATGTTATTTCAGTCGATGACCTTTCGCGTGGCTCTATGAAAATGCTTCATGGTATAGAAAAGATAGTGGGACGTCCTATCAAGAATTATAAAGTAGACCTGTGCGACCTTGATGATACCGAGGCTATATTTATTGAGAATCCTGATCTTGTTGGTGTTATCCATTTCGCAGCATTTAAGTCAGTACCGGAATCTGTGGAGCATCCGCTCATGTATTTCAAGAACAATCTTAACTCACTTATCAATATCCTGCAGTGTGCCGAAGATTTTGATGTAGATAACTTCGTGTTCTCTTCATCCTGCTCGGTATATGGCAACACTACGCAGCTTCCGGTATCAGAAGAGGCACCACTTGCCGAGCCTGAATCGCCCTATGCACGCACCAAGCAAATGGGTGAAGCCATCTGCCGCGATTTTACCAATCTTCATAAAGACTTCAATACCATATTACTTCGTTATTTCAACCCGGTAGGTGCGCACTCTTCGGCACAGATCGGTGAGTTCCAGGACCTCTCAGAAAGTGTGGTGCCGGTTATCACCAAGACAGCTATTGGCGCGCGTAAAGAGATGACCGTTTTCGGAACCGATTACGATACACGCGATGGTTCTTGCGTGCGCGACTATATACATGTAAGTGATATAGCCCATGCACATACCAAGGCGTTGCAGTACATCATTGAAGATCGCAACAAGTCTAACTGCGAGATTTACAATCTTGGCACCGGCAACGGCGTCACGGTGCTGGAGCTGATTGCTGCTTTCGAAAAAGTGTCTGGCGAAAAGTTGAATTACAAATTAGGCCCTCGCCGCCCGGGTGATGTTATTGAAGTATATGCCAACAATAACAAGGCACGCAAACAACTGGGCTGGGAAACTAAGTATGACCTGGACGCAATGATGGACACAGCATGGCGCTGGGAGCAGGTAGTAGCAGCATCTAAAAAGACTGCTCAGTAATAAGTAGGAGGTAAGGAACTATTACCAGTAACCGCCATAATGCGCACGTGGGCGATAGTGGTGGCGGTGCCAGAAATAGTTGTGCTGTTTGTGAGCTATGTACTTTTTCTTATTCACGTATTTGGCGCTATAAATAGTGCGGCCACAGCTACTTGCGAAAACAAGCAATATCAACAGAGCTATCAGACTGGTAAGTTTGTTTTTCATACGAATTGAGTCGCAAAATACTTTATTATTTAATATCGTGTTAGCACCAAGGCTTATTTTCTTTCCTTTACCTTGCGTTTTAGTTTTTATAATGTGAGATAAGGACCAATGAATTACGTTGTCATTCATTTTAACAATTCCAGGGAAACCCTATTCCCTTCTTCATCGTTAATATCATACACCACTAAATTTTATGAAAAACATGAAAAAGATATCACTGCTATTATCAGTCGTTTTGCTCGTGGGCAGCATAGCTGCCTGCACTGCCCAGCAGCCACAGGATGAAAAGAATAACCCCTACTTCAGTCAGGGGGGAAATACTAAGCTATCGGTAACAGATGCACAATGGAAAAAAGTGCTGGCGCCAAAGGTTTACAACATCATGCGTGAAAAGGGAACGGAGATGGCAAACACAGGCCCTTATGTACACAACCCTAAAAAAGGAACCTATTACTGCGCAGCTTGTGGCCATGCCCTGTTCAGCTCAGATACCAAGTTCGACAGCGGCACAGGCTGGCCTAGCTTCTTCAAGTCGCTTAATGATGGCGTGAAGCAGGCTAAAGACGACTCCTACGGCATGGAGCGGGATGAAGTGGTTTGTGCTCGTTGCGGTGGCCACCTGGGCCATGTATTTGACGACGGACCCAAACCCACCGGCCTGCGCTACTGCATGAATGGCTATGCTCTGCACTTTACCCCTAACCCCTAACCTGCCTGCCGGTAGGCGGTAGGGCCTTTCCCTTATTCTGTAAATACTTATTTTTGAAGAGGAATGATACTGAAGTTGAAAATATATTCACAAGCTAACTCCCCCTTTAGGGGGTTGGGGGGTTTATGACTAAAAAAGAACGTTACACATTCATTATCGACTGGTTTCAGAAGAACATGCCAAATGCGGAGACAGAGCTCCACTACGGCAGTCCCTACGAGCTTCTGGTAGCAGTGATTCTATCTGCGCAATGCACAGATAAGCGGGTAAACATGGTAACACCGGCCCTGTTCAAAAAATTTCCTGGGCCGGAAAGCCTCGCCGATGCTGAATTTGAAGATGTAGAGCCGCTGATCAAAAGCGTCACTTTTGCCAACAATAAGTCACGCCATCTTATAGGCATGGCTAAGATGCTGATGGAAAAGTTCAAAGGTGAAGTACCGGACAATATGGAAGACCTGGTGCTGTTACCGGGTGTGGGCCGTAAGACCGCTAATGTTATTGTTTCCGTAGTGTTTCACCAGCCCGGTATGGCCGTAGACACCCATGTGTTCAGGGTATCAGCACGCATCGGGCTTACCACTAAGGCTAAAACACCCTTGCAAACTGAACAGCAACTGGTAGCTAACATCCCGGAAGATCTGCTGGCAATAGCCCACCACTGGCTTATACTGCATGGTCGCTACATATGCGTGGCACGCAGGCCAAAATGTGAGCAATGCGGACTTAAGCCTGCCTGTAAGTTCTTTCAGACAGATATGAAATACATTGTAAACGAGGCCTAGTGACCCATAGGAGAAGATGGTGAAGCGTGTGGTGGTTCCGCCATTTCACGATCCCACCTGGTAGTGTAGGATTTCTGGTATGCATCCCACGCCTGGTGCTTGTAAGCATTGTCGCCCAGGTAGGTTAGCAAAGGTTCTATCTGGCTTACAGTCAAATACCCTGGTATGGATTGTGGATTCTGGAAATTCTCCATCATCACAACAGCAGTAGGATATGACATTGTACCCTTCATCATTTCCACCGCAAATGTATTTGCCTTGTACTCTGGTTTAAAAGTATATTCTTTGCCCTGGAAATGGATTACTTCTTTAGTTTCCGCATTGAAGCGAACTGCGTAGAAGTTGTTGTTCATGTACCTAATGAGGTCAGGATTCTGGAAGGTAGATACATCCATTTTTTTGCACCAGCCACACCAGTCGGTGTACATATCTATGTATACTTTCTTGGGGTTTTCCTTCATTTTGGCCTGCAGCTCATCTATAGATGTTATCCAGTGGATCTCTTCGTGAGGCGGCTGTGGTGCTGGTGATATCTTTTTCCATGCCAGCATTACTGTGCTGATCATTAATATAGGCACAACAAAAAGCAATACTCGTTTCATTCTTCCTTGATTTAGAGAAACGAATTTACAATTATTCCATGTAGTTTTGCCAATTGGCCGATAATTTTATGATAAAGATAGCAGTTGCAGTTACAGGGGCCAGCGGGTCAATATACGCGAAAGTTTTGCTGGAACAGTTGCAGCGCCTTAGAGACCAGGTAGCCGAAGTATCGGTGGTATGGAGCGACAATGCGTACACGGTTTGGCAACATGAGCTTGGCAATGAAGACTACGCCAAAGTGCCGTTCAAAACCTGGGGTAAGAACGACTTTATGGCGCCCTTCGCATCCGGCAGCTCCTCTTACAGTGCACTCATCATTTGCCCGTGCAGTATGGGCACACTAGGGCGCATAGCCGGTGGTATAAGCAACGACCTGGTAACCCGTGCAGCCGATGTAATGCTCAAAGAACGCCGCAAGCTGATTTGCGTAGTGCGAGAAACACCCTACAACCTCATTCACCTGCGCAACATGACCGCGGTAACTGAGGCAGGCGGCATCATTTGCCCGGCTACACCATCATTCTACAGCAAGCCAAAGACAATAGATGATGTGGCTTATACAGTTATCCACCGGGTGCTACAGCTCGCGGGATTGAATGCTGAGGGATATAGATGGGGGGAAGGAAGTTGATAGGTTGATTAGTGAATTCGACATTTAATAAAATCAAGACCAGATATTTAATGGAATACTCAAAATCAATAGAACGGCTAAGGAAAATAATGGATGAGCTGCGGGAGCAGTGCCCGTGGGATAAGAAGCAGACCATACATACGCTGAGGCCGCAAACGCTGGAGGAGATCTATGAGCTGATGGATGATATTACCAGTGAGAACTGGCAAGGCATAAAGGAGGAGCTGGGCGATCTGTTGCTGCACATAGTGTTCTACAGCAAGATAGGCGCCGAGCAAAACCAGTTCACTTTCGATGATGTGGTTGAAGGTGTGTGCAATAAGCTCATTAACCGCCACCCGCACATATACGGCAGCGTGAAGGTGGAAAATGAAGAAGAGGTAAAACAAAACTGGGAAAAGATAAAGCAGGCAGAAGGCAAAAAATCGATATTGAGTGGTGTGCCGCCGTCTATGCCTGCCCTTATAAAGGCGCTGCGCCTGCAGGAAAAGACAAAACAAGTGGGCTTTGAATGGGATAATACCGCCCAGGTAAAGGAAAAAGTGGACGAGGAGATACAGGAGCTATATGAGGCAGTGGCAGGCGGTGACCAAAAAGAAATAGAGGGTGAGTTTGGCGATGTTATGTTCGCGCTTATCAATTACGCCCGGTTCATAAAAGTAGATCCGGAACTGGCACTGGAGCAGACCAATAAGAAATTCATACGCCGCTTTCAGAGTATAGAGCAAATGGCGGAGGGCCAGGGCAAATCGCTGCATGATATGACCCTTGGTGAAATGGATGCACTGTGGAACAAGGTGAAGGAAGAAGAGCGCAGCCAGGCCCCCGGCCGGTAGCGAATTAATTTTGTTATCTTCACTAACTCTATGTTCAGGCGGTATCCATATTGGGGCTGGCTCGTTGCGAGCCTGTTACTTTGGTGCATCAATGGGTATAACTACCATCTGCACCGGCAGGATATGCTGCCCGACCGGATGGCCACCTCGGTAAATAACGACCTTAAACGCCGGGAAGCTGTTTTTGATGAGTTCATGCAGGGTGGCGGTATTATCCGCAGAATGTTTGCTGATTCACTCTCGGAAAAAGAGACTGAAAAAATAAGCAACTACCCTTTCTATCTCTTCGCCTACAACCATGATTCTTTAAATTTCTGGAACACGAACGTCATCATTCCCGGCTACAGTGATTCTTCGCTTGGGAAAGCAGTGGTAGTGCGGAATGACAAGGGGGTATTCATTGCAAAGTCGCTAAACCCATTTGAAGCAACCGGCAAAAAACGACTGCTGGTGCTCTTCCCGGTGCTTATCACCTACCCGGTAGAAAACGACTACCTGAAGACACACTTTGTTGCGTCTGACTATATACCGGTAACCACACGCATCCTGGCTCCCGATGCCGCTGGGTTAGGTTCGCATCCGGTTACTATGCGGGGCAACGCCACTGTCTTCTACCTGCAGTTCAATGCAGCTGACGTGCAAAAGTGGGTGCCTGATGCTATGTTCATCATCATGCTGTTTGCAGCATTAATTATGAGCATTTCCTGGCTGCAGCTGATGGTCATTCACCTTACGCGCAACAAGTCGTCGCTCACCGGGTTTTTAGTTACCCTTTCGCTGGTGGTAGGTATACGCGTATTGCTTTACATATACCACCTCCCTTTCAATCTCGATGCGCTTCCGTTCTTTTCCCCTGCACTATATGCTTCAAGCAAGTTTCTATCTTCTTTTGGAGACCTGTTTATCAACACGCTGTGCGCGCTTTGGCTCATAGTATTTATCACCAGGCATACACCATATAGAACCTATTTTGACGGGCTGAAAGAAAAGTGGCTTCGCTATATAACAGGGGTGATGCTGATGTTCATGTTGTTTGAATATGTATTCCTGTTTGTAAATCTTATACGCGGTCTTGTTATTGACTCCAGCATTTCATTTGATGTAAGCCATTTTTATGCCATCAATATATACACTATTCTTGGTCTGCTGGTGATAGGCGCTATTACCGGCATCTCTTGCCTGGTCATTTTCTTATTCAATGTGCAGTTCAATGCGCTTATAAAAAACAGGTGGGCCAAACTGGCGATACTGGTAGTTATGGGCTTTGTACAGCTCAACGCTGCCCACACCCTGCACGACCCCTTTTACTGGCTGCTTGTAGGCTGGCTCATCGTCTTTATTGTGCTGCTCGATATAAGAGGCTTCACCTTTGTATCAGACCTGTTTGAACCACACATGATCTTCTGGGCTATATTCATCTGCGCCTTTTGTACCGGCATTGTGCAATACTTTAATGAAATAAAAGAAAAGGATGCACGAAGAGCATTCGTAGAATTGAAATTTGCAACGCACCGTGACAATATAATGGAGTTTTACTTTGACAAAAAAGCCAAAAGCATTGAACGCGACAAAGTACTAAAGAGCTTTTTAAATAAACCCTCAATATCCGGCAGAGACATTCTCATAGAGCGCTTTAATGCACTGTACTTCAATGGCGCATTGAATAAGTATCAGACCCAAGTATACTTATTTGACGTAAACGGTAAGGGGCTTTACAATAAGGATACCCTCAGATATGATGAGCTGGACGAGCAGAAAAATGAATCGGCTCCCACAAACCTGCCCTATCTTTTTTACGGGGAATCAATACACGACAGGCATTTCTATTATGCTTACCTACCCATATACAGCGACAGTATCAACAAAAGAATTGGATACGTAGTAATAGACATCGATTCAAAAAAACCGAGAACGGAGACTACTGTTTACCCAGAGCTTTTGCAGGTAAGTACAAACAAAGCAAACCCACAGGAGGCTGAGTACTCAGTAGGTGTATATGTGAATGGTAAGCTTGTATCACAGACCCAGAACTATCCATTTACCACGCGTATCAAAAATGATAATCTAAAGGAGCAAGACTATGCCTTTTTAGATAACAGGAATGTATCAGAATTGAGGTATAAAATAGAGGATAAGCGCATCATCGTGGTTGCCCACGAGCACGACCGATTCATAGAAATGATCACCGTATTCTCTTACATATTTGTGATACAGGTGCTCATAGCTTTCGTGATATTGCTCTACCAGATATACCTTTCCTACTTCACCGGTGCATTTTCATCGAGCGAGTTTACAAAACTTACTCTTCGTAAGCGTGTACGCTATTCTATGCTGGCCATAGTGCTTATATCATTTGTAGTAGTTGGTTCGGTTACTATTGTCTTCTTTACCAACCAGTATAAGCTGTCTAACATCAGTAAGCTGCAATCGAAAATGCAGGTGGCCCGTCAGTCGGTAGATGATGAGCTGAGAATTGCCAATGCCTACTCTTCTGATCTCCGGTTTGATTCGGTCTGCAAATCTAACTGGTTCAAAGACCGCATCACTAAAACAGCAAACACGCAGAAAATAGACATTAATATTTTTGAAGATCGCGGGTCCCTGTTTTCGTCGTCGCAGGAAGATATTTATGATAAAGGAGTGGTAGCACGCAGAATGCGGCCATCAGCATTTTACCAGCTTAACAAGCTGAATAAGTCTATTGTAGTTCAAAATGAGCGTGTAGCCGGATTGTCTTATTTGTCTGCCTATGAGCCGCTGATAGATGAGCGTGGCAAAACACTCGGTTATATCAATGTGCCATTCTTTTCTTCAGAGAAAGATCTGAATCTCCAGATATCGAACATTGTTGTTACGCTGATCAACCTTTACGCCTTCATTTTCCTGGCCTCCAGTGTTATCACCATATTTATTACCCGGTGGATAACGCGGACGTTTAACATGATCATCAAACAGTTTGGCAGTATAAACCTGCAAAAGAACGAGCGCATTCAATGGCCTTATGATGATGAGATAGGCCGGATTGTGGGTGAATATAACAACATGGTGAATAAGGTGGAAGAAAATGCGGCACTGCTGGCACAAAGCGAACGCGAAATGGCCTGGCGCGAAATGGCACGGCAGGTGGCACATGAGATCAAGAACCCGCTAACACCAATGAAACTGAATATTCAGTACCTGCAACAGGCTATGCGGAACAATGCGCCTAACATAAAGGAGCTGACAGATAAAGTTGCTGATTCTATAGTGGAGCAGATCAACAATCTTTCCTACATCGCCTCTGAGTTCTCCAATTTCGCAAAGATGCCGGAAGCGAAACCAGAAAGACTGGAACTTGGCGAACTGCTTAATAAAGCTGTGGAACTGCATCTTGATGATGCCCACATAAAGGTGACTATCATAGAAAGCACGGAAAAGCTTTTTGTACATTCAGACCGCAGCCAGCTATTGCGGGTATTTACTAACCTGCTGGAAAATGCACGCCAGGCTATTCCTGCCGATCGCAATGGAAACATACTGGTTTCGGTGACGACTGATAACGGCGTAGTTACTATTTCAATAGGCGATAATGGCGCAGGCATTCCGGATGAAATCATTGGTAAGCTATTCCAGCCTTACTTTACCACCAAGAGCTCTGGTACCGGTCTGGGCCTGGCAATGACCAAAAAGATAATTGAATTCTGGAAAGGAATTATCTGGTTTGAAACAAAGGAAGGCGTGGGCACCACTTTCTTTATCAATTTACCTTTGGCCGCCTCTTAATAGCGGTAATACGTTGGAAATCCAAAGCCCCTGATACCTACCATAACACAAAGATAATTACCCTTAAATGGCACGGTTACAGTTGATGTGTTCAGCTCATTCGAATAACTGGACCTGGTTGCAACTGAATACTCCAGTGATGTATAAAAATTGCGGCCGGCATATAGTGCTGACTTAATGCCATACGTCAATGTTCCCATTATTGGCGAGCTATATTCATTGGAAGCATTAGTTACATCAACATAAGACATCAGGCATGCGTTTACGCCCAGCGTAGGGCCAACAGTCAGCGCTATTGCATGTCTATTGATGATAACAGGCGCCACAGAAACATTAATAGCAATACCAAATGTTCCCGGCACCTTAGTAACCGATGATGCCGGCACACCTAATGCCTGGGCGAACCAACTTTTTTGACCACCTGTCAGGTACACAATCTTTGATTCAAATTCAAACTGGATATGCTTTTTGGCAAAGGGTGACTGGTATATATTGGTGAAGCCTATTGCTGTTTTGTGGGGTGTCCTTTTGCCGCCGGTGTAAAAATTTCCGTTTAGTCCCCATACAAAATCACTCTCGCTTATACATTTATGCGTGTACCCTTTTTTCACTGCATTGTAGATCGCCTTTGCCTTACTGCTTTGCGTTGATGCACCATTTTTATTTTCATCAGTTAGTTCCGCAATCCTTTTTTTAACCGAATCTTCTCCAGGGTTTTTATCGATATATTGCCTATAATACTGCAGCGCTTTAGCGGTGTTGGACTGGCAGTCGTATGCTTTGGCCATGGAGAGCAGATAGGTGGCGGCCTTCCTGCCTGAATCGGAAACCAGCCTCAGTTCCCCGAGTGCCCGGTCGCAATTGTGTGCAATGTCAAGCGCTTCGGTAGCTACAGCTAGATGTTCCTTGTCAAGGGCAAGCTGGGCATGGGCTGTGTTTCCGCATACCAGCAAGCTCAGAATACCAACAAATAAATATACTTTAGGAATAGGCATGATAAGGTGTTTTAGGACAAATCATTTGCTGCTTAGTCGAAATGCATCCATATTACGTATGAGTTGTATTTAGACCCGTTCTCATCGCTTTCTATAGTTACGTATGTGTTGGTCTTCCTGTCAAAGTAAGAGGTCTCTATATAGCAGGCCCTTGACTTTTTTTTCTTTTCGGGTTCGCCAAATAGATAAGTGCGTGTAGCCGTACCATCTTTCAGCTTGTAACATATTGTGTTGATATAGTCCGTGTTAGTGGTCGCCTTCCTTTTCTTTTTGCTTTCACTTTTCTTGTTGTTCTTCGGATTGTCATTAAAGAGCACATAGCTGTCCGTAGGGGTGTGTATGTATTCGTATGACAAGAACAGGTTATCATCTACGTACCTGCTGCTGTATGATTCATTCACCCACAGCCCTTTGTCCCTTCCGGCCATATATAAGGGGTTTAGCTCCCCACCGTACATCTGTTTCTTCATCAATGCATATCCTGCTTTTTCTTTGCCATCATTCCCTATTTCTGTCACGCCTATATTGCCCAGGAATGTATATGTTGCCACATGCCCACCTCTACTGCTGTATACCTCTTGTGTAGACATATCTTCCTGCAAAACCGTAAGGGTATTATCACTATTCACGATCACTTTCTGGGGAAGACCGGCATAATTCATCTCTATGTTAAGTTTATCATGTGCGTAGCGGTTCACGTATTCGTTTGATACAACGTGCACGCCGTTGAGTGCCAGATTTTCCGGGTCTATATAGCTTAAAAAGGAAACATAGTTGTTGCTTTTACTTTTTTTCTCGGCGAGGGTATTTGTGAGCATAACAATAGAATTGCTATTGTGGTTATATACCATCTGCGAGTTAGTATTTTTGAAGTCTTCGGTGAAATCAAGTTGCCTGGTCGTGAGCACTGTATCACCTGCCCGGAGGCATGAGATAAAGACATGCGCATTTTTCCCTTTTGCAGATAGGGCGCCATAGGTAGCAATGAACACGCGATTACCTTCTACCGTAGCGCCTATTATGTTTAGCTTTTTAAAATCAGGATCGGGGCTGGTATAGCTGCCACTGTTGATGAGCTTATGGCTGCCATCGAATAGTTGAACCCTTAAATGTTGCCCCGATTTTTTGTTGCCATAGTAAGATATTACCCCATAATTATCGGATTCAGCATCCTTTTCTACGATCACGTCCTGCCCATCACCATTATTATTGACTTCAACTCCTCCATACATTTTAAAGGTAACGTCAAAGTCAGCATGCGCTGCCATTTGCAATTTGCTCACCGTTTCTTCTTTTAGCAAACTACCGTCATTGGGATTTAGGCGCAGCCTGTAAAGGACGGGGGTTCGCCCATCGTAATATTCCAGAAATATTACCGGCTCTCCGCCAATCTCGTAAAGACCGTTTATTTTCACCCTTCTTTTCTTGCTGGCCTGCCAGTTATCACTTTTGATGGCTACCTTATTTACCAGCTTTCTGTCTTTATCCCATACGTAAGTCTCAATGCCCTTTTTGCTGCCGTAGTGAAAGTAGAAGGTGTTGCCATTCTTAAGCATGATCATTTTTGTCCAGCCTTCAGACAGTGGCTCCTGGAACACTTCACTTTTACCAGTAACCGTTTGGGCATGTGCAGACACAAGACCGGTTAACATAATAGCAGTTGCGCAGAATATTCTTTTCAGAATCATTTTAGTTGAGTTGATAGTTGAAAACGAGGGAATGTATGGATCAAACAGTAAGGATCAGGATGGTAAATGCCACCCCGATAGTGGCGAGTATAATGCCCGCTATCGCCAATCCGCGATACTTGCGGATCCTGCCGAGATTTTTGAAGCCTTTCTTATAAGCGAAAATTGCCGGAATCACGCCTAAGACAGGAAAAATGGACAGACAGCCAAGCATGAAAGCCATCATTGCATCTTTACCATTTCCCCGGCCGCGAGGAAGTGAGTCATGTACAGAAATTAATGTAGCATTTTGTTCAGGCTTAGCGGAAGAAGCAGCTAGGATTGAGTTATTTACCGTTTTTAAGGAAGTCACAAATGCAGCATGCGACGAGGGGTGTATGCACAAAAGCAACACTAACAAAAGAAAGGGTAACAGGTATTTCATAAATCTGTGTTTGAGGGCAAATGTAATAGTGCAGTTCCGCAAAACGAAGCAATTACGTATATTTTTATTTCGCCTGCAGGTTACATTTATCTGTATATTACCATACCTGCACCTCTCTTTCCAGTACTATATTAAATTCGGCTTTTACCGTGGTTACTATATCGTCAGATAGTTTCCACAAGTCTTTGCCTTTGGCGTTTCCATAGTTTACAAGCACCAGCGCCTGTTTCGCATGCACACCAAGGTCACCTTTTCTAAAGCCCTTCCATCCACAGCGCTCTATGAGCCAGGCAGCCGGTATCTTTATCAGTTCATTGCTTACAGGGTACATTGGGATGCTCTCATACTTTGCCAGCAACATTTCATACTGTTTCCTGGTGATAGTGGGGTTTTTAAAGAAGCTGCCGGCGTTGCCTATTTCTTTAGGGTCCGGCAATTTGCTATTGCGTATGTTCATCACGGCATAGGCTATGGCTTTTGCAGATAATTCAAACACGCCCATATTTGCAAGCTCTTCTTTCAAGGCTCCGTAACTGGTGTTGTATTCCGGCTTCTTGCTCAATTTGTAGACAACAGAAGTAATGAACACTTTGTCTTTCAGCTGATGCTTGAAGATACTGTCGCGGTAACCAAAGGCACATTCCCTGTTGCTGTAGGTAAGAAATGTCTTTTCTTTCCAATACCAAAACGTGACACTGTCTATCGTCTCCTTTGCCTCCACACCATAGGCACCAATATTTTGTATTGGCGATGCGCCTACGGTGCCGGGTATCAATGCCAGGTTCTCTATACCGCCCCAGCCATTGTTTACTGCGTGCAGCACCAGGTCGTGCCACAGCTCGCCAGACTGCACATTAAGCCACACACTCTCGTCATCTTCTTTTTCAATGGTAATTCCTTTTAGCTGATTATGTATTACCAGCCCGTTTACCGGCTGGGTGAGCAAAAGATTGCTGCCACCACCCAGTATATGTTTATGCTGGGGCGACTCTGTTATAGCCGCAAGGTCGTTTATCTGGTTTACTTCCGTGAATAACTCGGCGGACACGTCTATGCCGAAGGTATTGTATGGTTTTAAGGAGACGTTGTGTTGTAACCGCATCTTAACAAAAATAGTCTATTATCGCTTTCCGGTAAACCTTACGCCCAGGCCGCTTCTTCCGCTTAGCTTCATTTCGCCATTGTTATACACCAGTCCTTCGCCCACATCTTCCTTTAGCAAGAGCGGCCCATCTGCATCTACTTCGTCCAGCAACGGCAGCATATTAGCTACGGCGGCAGTGCCTATGGAACTTTCATTCATAGACCCCATCATCACTTTAAGCCCAAGCGCCCGTGCTTCCTTTATCATTCTCATGGCTGGTGTAATGCCGCCACATTTTGTCAATTTTATATTTACACCATGGAAGCCTTCGGCACATTTTTTCACTTCATCTTCTGTCCGGCAGCTCTCATCTGCGTATAGCGGTATGGGTGATAGCTGCTTCAGTTCCTTCATCGCTTCCAGTTCTTCTTTTGGTAATGGCTGCTCTACAATGGTCACGCCCAATTTATGGAGCTCAGGTAAAAGCAGTTTTGCGTCATCAAATGTCCACCCCTCATTCGCATCTATGCGAAATGGAGCAGCGGTATGCTGTCGCATAGCTACAATATGATCTATATCGTTTGCACTGCCTGCTTTTATTTTGTATACCGGCCAGGGGTGCGCCTCCATTTTTGCTATCATATTTTCTACCGAGTCCAGGCCTATGGTATAGTCGGTAAGTGGGGCATGGTCCCACTTTATACCCAGTAGCTGGTGCAGCGGCATCCGGCGCATTTGGGCAAACAGGTCCCAACCTGCAATATCGAGCGCTGCCGTTAGAAAATGTTGGCCAGGTATAAGGTGATGTAAAAAATGCCAGAAACGCTGGGGGTCGGTAAGGGCATAGCGCTCTATCATTCCCCGCTTGCTCTCCAGCGAAGCTACCATATCAGGTACGGTAACATTGTAGTAGGTAATAGCAGTTGCTTCTCCGTAACCAGCGAGGTTACCCAATCCTAACGACGTGATCAAAGTAGGCTGGTGGGTTTTTGTGCCCTTGTATATTGTAAACGGGTACTCAAAAGCCAGATCGCAGGTGTAATATTTTAATTGCAGCATTAGATAAAATTGCGGTTATTTTTGCCTTCCGAAACCGAATTGAAAAGTACGGCTAATTTTGATTGAATTTTCTCAGCCCATTCTATTTACTTTTTGGTTTCGATCCTGCTCTACATCGGGCTGGTTTTAACTTTTTTGACGCTGACTGCCATGCCAAAAGTCCCTTTTTGGGTGTTCGTTTTTATCGCTATCCTTTATTTCACTGCTGCCCGCGTGGACACGATGGACGTAGACGCATCGCAGTATGCAGAGATGAGCCGTGAAATGATGAAAAGCGGCGACTACCTGCACATGTTTGATCGGGGTGCCGATTACCTGGATAAACCTCCATTCCTATTTTGGGTGAGCGCAACCAGCATGAAGATGTTCGGCGTTAATAATTTAGGATATAAGTTTCCATCTATACTGTTTGCCTTGCTGGCCATATATGCCACCTATCGACTCGCAAGGCTTTTCTACGGTGAGGCTACCGGGCGCATGGCAGCCTTATTGCTGGCTACCTGCCAGGGCATGTTCCTGATGACCAATGATGTGCGGTGTGATACCATACTTATGACCTGGGTAGTTACTGCCATTTGGTTGATCCAGGAATGGCTTGTGCAGCGAAAGCTGAAGTATTTACTTATGGGATTCGCATCCGTAGCGTTTGGTATGATGACCAAGGGGCCGATTGCACTGATGGTGCCGGTATTCTCCTTTGTCAGCGACTGGGTTTTGAAGCGGCAGTGGCGGAATTTTTTTCAGCCGTTGTATTTACTAGGCATTGTAATAATTACCGTTATGCTCATTCCTATGAGCATCGGGCTGTACCAGCAGTTTGACCTGCACCCTGAAAAACTGATTGATGGAAAACATGCAGTTTCAGGGCTCAGATTCTTTTACTGGTCCCAGAGTTTTGGGCGCATAACCGGTGAGAGCCCCTGGAAAAACGCGGTTGATATTTCTTTTCTGTTCAGCAATATGCTATGGTCTTTCCTACCCTGGATATTTCTTTTTATTCCTGCGCTGGTTATGAATATTGTGCAGCTGGTGAAGCAAAGATTTAGATTGCAGCCACAGCAGGAGTGGCTGAGCACCGGAGGCTTCCTGCTTGCGTACCTTGCGCTGGGGTCTTCTTCCTACCAGTTGCCCCACTATATTTTTGTAGCGTACCCACTTGCCGCCATTTTCACGGCCAAATTCATTGCGGATATCATTGAAGAAGAGAAATACAGGCGCATGTTAGCTTTTATGCAACCTTTCCAGGTTGTTATCAGCAGCTTGCTCCTCATTGCATCGCTGGCACTTATGGTCTTTGCATTTCCGCAGGGGCCGCTGGTTATCGGTTTGTGGGTGGTTCTATTTTGTGGGTGGCTTTATCTTGCGCTGCGCAAGGGGCTGAAAGGCAAAATGCTCTGGCTCACCGCCGGTGCCATTATAATTGTAAATGTATTTCTGAACAACGTTATCTATCCTACCTTGCTTCAGTACCAGGCAGGCTCACAAGCCGGCAGGTATATTCACAACCATGCTATCCCTACTAATGAAGTGGCCATCTATAAAATGAATGACCCACTCAACTCTATACAGTTTTATGCGCAGGGCACATTGAAGGGTATTACTTACCTAACAGAATTTCCGGATAAAAGATACCTTTTAACAATGGACGAAGGCTTGACAGATCTGGCGAAAAATGGCCTTTCATACGAACTGCTGAAAAAAGGGAGTGCATTTAAGGTAAGCGAACTGACACCTGAGTTCATTAATCTTGGCACACGAGCTAAGGAACTGAAAAGTTACTATCTGGTGAGGCTAAGATAAGTGTAAGGTGACAACATAAATTTACCTGAACTGTTTCAGGAAGTATCTCATACTCTCATCTTCCAGCACCATTTCATTCTTCTGGCACCTTAAGACTTTGAGTATTCGCGGTGTCTTGCCTTCGCACTGGAGGGTCTGATCGGTAGTAAAATCTTTTATGAACCAGGAAGGAGCATTACCCGGATCGCTGCCACTAAATATGTAACCCAGTTTACCCTCTGTGGATGGACCGGTGATGTATGCCGACCTGATCTGCATATCCACGTCAGGGGTGTTTGCACTGCCTACTGCTGATTTTTTATATACCGTCCAGTGACCTATCATCTGGTCAATGCTTGTTACCGGCAAGGCCTTTTCTTCTTTAGGTATAATGATGGCCTTCACGGTATCTGATGAGTCAACACCGAACTGATAGATACCGTTATCATTTACAAATACCATTTTACCAGGCTTGCCGGGTAAAACATGGTAGCGCACAGTGCCGAGGTCAAGAATACTATCTTCCTTAAAAATGAAGGCACCGTTATAGACGAAGCCATTCTTTACGTGATATGAAAAAGAGTCCCTGCCATCGAAAAAGAGGAACATGGTATCTGTAAAGGTAACAATAGAAGAATCAGATCTCATCCTGCCTACCTCCTTCCACCTGCTGCGCTGAAAAGGCTTAGTCGGCTTTTTCTTACCGCAGATGGCGACAACGGGGATAAGGAGCAGTAAGAGGACAAATAGTTTTTTCATATTTCGCTGCAGGTATTCCTAAACTCCGTTAAATATCGGCACTAAAAATGTATAACCTGCTTTAATATTGTTAAATATCAGAACGCTGTCAAGCGTCATTTTTACAAATTTAAATTAATCGTAGCTTCATATCCAATTATGGCAGCCGGACAATTATATATAACGCTTATTCAGCCCGATATAGTATGGGAAGACAAAGCCGCAAACCTGGAGCAATACGAAGCAACGATTGCCGGCATAACCGGCCCGAAGCAGGTAGTAGTGCTGCCGGAGATGTTCAGCACCGGCTTTAGTATGGCACCTAAGCGACTGGCAGAGCCAATGGACGGTGAGTCTGTGCGGTGGATGGCAGATATGGCCGTAAAATACCGCTGCATACTTACCGGCAGCCTGATAATAGAAGAAGAAGGTAAGTACTACAACCGTATGCTGTGGGTGCAGCCTGATGGCCTGATAGGTGTATATGACAAGCGGCATTTATTTGCTTATGCTGGTGAAGACCAGCACTATACACGTGGTGAAAGACGCACAATAGCCCGTGTAAATGGCTGGCGGATAAACCTGCAGGTATGCTACGATCTTCGGTTCCCGGTATGGGCCAGGAACCTGGAAGAGGAATATGATGTGCTGCTGTATGTGGCCAACTGGCCCGAACAGCGGAGCCTGGCATGGAAAACGCTGCTACAGGCACGTGCTATAGAAAACCAGTGCTACGTGGTAGGCGTAAACCGGGTAGGTACCGATGCTAAAAACAACAATTATTCAGGTGACAGCAGTGTGTTTGGCCCGCTTGGTGAAACCATATGGCAGCAAACAAATGGTGTAGCCTGCCATACGGTGGTGCTGGAGAAAGAAGCGCTGGAGAAAGTAAGAACCAATCTTCCTTTTCTAAATGATGCTGATAAATTTATGTTGCTATAATGACTGATACCAGCATAATACATGAAATTGCGCACGCCCTGCAACAAGACTGGGAACTTCGCCTGCCGGACATGCTATCGGAAGAAGCGATACTGAAGCTTTTGGCAGACCGGATAGTAACCTTGTTAGAGCGCGGGCCAGAGGAGTTTTTCCAACTGATGTACCGGCTGGATATCTCTGAGAAGAAGCTTAATAGTGTGATGCAGGAAGACGATGTTGCTGTTAAAATAGCCCGCCTTATTTACGACCGTCAATTGCAAAAGATACGCAGCCGGCAGGAAAACCGGATGAAGAAGGAAAGTGATGATCCTGAGTTGAAGTGGTGAAATCCCAAACTCCTTAACGGCAATGGCGTAGTTTGTGTTCCGGTTCAATATGCCACTCCTTCGGAGTTTAGACATGTTATTCGATTCCGTTTTCTATAATAATGTCATCCCTTCGGGATTTTTTCGGTTAGCAGCGAAAATTGCGCTTAAAGGCATCAATCGCGGCTATTTCCGCTACTGTTGCTTTAGGCATCCATTTTTTGTTTGAAAGCAACAGTCTTAAAGGTAAGCAAAGCCGCTTTGGGGGTTCTATTTTGTAAACTTATAGCCTATGCCCCTTATTGAGTGAAAATGCTTGGGGTTACGGCTGTCTTTCTCAAAGAATTTACGGAAGTTGAGGATAAAGTTGTCGATAGTGCGGGTAGTGGGATAGACGTTGTAACCCCATACAATCTGTAGTATCTGCTCTCGCGATACTACCTCGCCTTCATGCTCTATCAGCAACTTCAGCAGCGCGGCTTCCTTTTTGCTCAGTTCCTGTACACTCTTGTTCTTGTCTATGCACTCGTGTGCGGCAAAATCTATTTTGCAGCCATCAAACTCATAGGCATCGCCTATGGTTTGAGGTTCTTTCATTCTTTTGTTCTTGGTTACCAGCTTATCTACCCGCAGTAACAGTTCTTCGAGGTTGAAAGGCTTGGTGAGGTAGTCATCGCCGCCTTTTTTCAGTCCTTCCACACGGTCGGCACTGTTATTTCGGGCAGACAAGAACAGAATTGGTACATCGTTGTGCTGCATCCTTATGGTCTCACATACGGTGATGCCATCCATATCAGGCAACATTATGTCCAGCACAATGAGATCAAAATATTCGTTTTTTACTGTCTTTATTACCGCCGGACCATTGTCTACCGTCGTTACTTCATATCCTTCCAGTTCCAGGTTCAGCTTCAGGGCTTCGCGCAGGCTTTCTTCATCTTCTGCTACCAGTACTGATGCTTTATATTTCTTAGGGGCCATTGTCAATTCTTTAATGATAAATGTTTCTTTAGCGCGGAATAATGCTGATCACATTATAGAGCTCCGGATTTCCACCTATTCCCATGTCCTTCAGTACCACGGTTACCGAATCGCCGTTGTAAGAGTCCAGTGTAAGACTTGTGCTTTCTACAACGTACCAAGTGAACTTGTCTATAAATACAAGATGCGTGCCATAGCTATAGCTGGTGGTGCCTTTTGGCCAGATACGGCCATTGAAGGTCAGGGTTTTATTATTATCTGTTTTTCCCTTATTGCAGGCGGCGAGTGCAGCTATGGCTGCCGTTAAGAGTATTAGTTTAGTTATTCGCATACTGTACATTATGAAAAACCATTGTCATAATTGAAAAGGCCGGCACAAAAATACAGAAAATACACATGCTTTCTTTGGCAACCCGGCGTTTTCATTTGCTGCCCGGGATTTCAAAAATAAATCGTTCAGATCGGTAGATATAATTGGTCAATTTAACCGAGCTCAGTTCGTTTGTTAAAATATTTTATAATCCAGGCGATAATTGCGATTTCTTTTAAGCTGAATTTACCTACCTTTGCCCCTCCTGAAAAAAGCCTTCAGGATTTTGAATGCGGGCGTGGTGAAATTGGTAGACACGCTAGACTTAGGATCTAGTGCTGTGAGGCTTGGGGGTTCGAGTCCCTCCGCCCGCACTTAATTAGTAATCAAGCAGTTACACTTAAACGTAACTGCTTTTTTATTTTTTACAACTTACAATTTGCACAAAAAATTGCACAAAAAATAAATAGCACTTTTGAATGGAACTATTGTCTGGCGTGTCTGCCAATTTCACCAAACGCCCTATTAGCAAGGGTTTACAGCAGTTACTTCATGCTTTTTGAGAGTATATAGTTAGTAAGTCGTTGCTCAAACAGGTCGTCCGGCGTGCTCTCAAGTAGTTTATACTATTTCGAAGATTGGTCTTGAAATCGAGAGAAAGAAGTGCCGTTACTCTTGAGTCCGGCATTACAGTATAGAAGGAGGTCTTCTCTCCATGCATTACATTTTTTAAGGTGTAAATATTGACCTTGATAATCGCGCAGGAACTTCATTAAATTAATTTCGCATTTTAATTGATAAACATTTGCAAAGCAAAAGTAATTCTGCGTACTTTGACAATTTAAAAATAGCTATTATCGTAAATGAGAAAATTAAAGTTTATTGATCTTTTTGCTGGACTTGGTGGGTTTCATCTTGCGTTGCATAGTCTTGGTCACTCTTGTGTTTTTGCAAGTGAGATAAATGAGGATTTGAGGTTGCTTTACAAGACAAATTTCGGAATTGATTGCGACGGGGATATAAACAGCATTGAAATTGGAAAAATCCCTAAACATGATATTATTTGCGCAGGTTAGTAGTGTTTCCTTTCTCAAGGTACGACCAAGCACCCTACATCTGGTTAACTACGCCTGCGCCATTATCTGCAAGCAAGTATCACCGAGACGTTTTAAAATTGGTCGTTTTAGAAAAACGGGGATAGTTCTTAGGACTAAGGTAGCTATAATTCAACTAGTTACAAAAAAAGTGAAAAAATTACGGCCAGAAATATTGCTTCCAGTTATAAACAATTGGTGTGGACATGGGTGAATATTACCTGCAAACATGCAGACACCTTTAGCACGCAAGTAACCGACTTATTCTTTCGGAAGATCGTCATGGGTACTGCCGAGCGAAGTAAGGTGTACGAAACGCTCTTCCATGGAGTATTTGATCACCCCAATATCCTGCAAGTGCTTAAAATAACCTTCAAGGCTACTTAAAGGCACCTTGGCTTCTTTTGCTATTGCATCGAAACTGGTTAATTCGGCCATCCGCCGTTGTTTGGCAGAAAGTGCTTTTATGGCACGAAAGACCTTGTTAAAATTACTCATAGAGTATGGTTAACATGCAGGCACCTGGTCGTCATGCAAAGGTAGATATTGATCCGTAATACACGAATTATACTACCGTGTATTCTATATTGTGTTATTCGTGCGGTGTAGTTTTGATGTAACGAAAAAATTACTACATTGGAAGAATGCGATTATGTAGCTGGGCTGGGCTAATTGTGTAAAATACGGAATCAATAAAGAATAATGTTTCGGAAGAGACAAGGACGTTTTCGTCATGCATATCCTCAAGGATCAGCCCTAGTTCCAGGTTAGCATAATCGTTTCTCCGGGTATTTTCGAATCCATTGAATTCCATGAACCTCTTGATATCCAACAGATCTACATAGGCATCGAAAATGATGAAGGGTTGTTCCAGCACGGCCAGTAACACACCTTCATCTTTAATAAACCCTTTTAGTGTGTATGAGGTATTTTCAAAAAAGATATTATGCAGCAGAATGCTGTTTAAAAATTCAAGCCATGTAGCATAGTATATGGCATCATTAAGTTTAACAACGTTCCTGTTGTCAGGATGCAAGTAAATCCTTGCCTCACCACCCCTCGTTAAATAACGGTCTTCTCCAGGAAGATTTGTGACCCACAGATTATGTTCATCACAATAAGCCTCTATGAAGTTGGCCTGTTCTTTTTTAATGATTGATTTACCTTGGAAATTTTCTTTAACCGTTGTACTTGTTGCAAAGCGTCTGCATAATGAATTTCTGATTGCTGTGCAATGATCAGCTTGCCCCTCAATGATAATTCCTGAAACGATATTTTCAATTTTATGTTGGGTAGCATGTGGCAGCATTTGTTACAAAAGTACGCAGAAATGAAATGTTCTACATTTTGCAGACGCGGTTATTCCTCTACAAACTTCCTCACTTCGGTACCATTTATCCGTACATCACTTCTAGCGGTTATTTGTTGCCTGGAGTATGAATACTGATTTTTACCCACTTCCCTGTTCCTCGGAACCCGCAAATCTCCATTTACTTTTCTTTCATTATCTTTGCACCCCCTCAAAATAAAGGTATATATAAACGTAAATTATGGCTACGGTAACGCGCGAAAACATAGGTACATTACACGATAAACTTACAGTGAAGCTGGGTAAGGATGACTATATGCCCAACTTTGAAAAAACCCTGAAACAATATGCCAAGACTGCTACTGTACCCGGCTTCCGCAAGGGCATGGTACCATCGGGCATGATGCGCAAGATGCATGGCCAGTCTATCTTCAACGAAGAGGTGGTGCGTGCTGCAGGCAAAAAGCTGGAAGACTATATGAAGGAGGAAAAGCTATTCATATTTGCCCAGCCTATGATAATGCCGGACCCTAACAGGAGCCTGCTGGACATGAATAAACCTAATGACATCGACTTTCATTTTGAAGTGGGTATAAAGCCCGAGTTTGATGTGCCTGCTATAAAGGAAAAAGCCAAGCTGACCCGCTACAAGATCTCCGTTACCGATAAAATGATGGATGATGAGATAGAGCGCATCACACGCCGCTATGGTAAGGTGGAATCGCAGGAAACTGTGACAAACAAAGAAGATATCATCTATGCTACTTATGAGCAGAGCGATGCAAACGGCGCTGTGGCTGAAGGAGCCAATAAGATAGAAGATACCGCGGTGCTGGATAAGATGCCTGCCAAACTGAAGGAGATGGTAATGGGTAAGAAAACGGACGATACCATCGTTTTCCGCCCGGCTGATGTGTGCACGGAAGAAGAGCTGAAAGCATTTTTGAAGGATCCGCTGAAAGCAGGTGAAGAAGACGCACAGCAATACTACAGGCTTACCATAACTAAAGTGGGCCTGCTGATACCACAGGAACTGGGCTTTGACCTGTATGCACAGGTTTTCCCGAATGTGGAAGTGAAGGATGAGGCCGATTTCCGTGAAAAGGTAAAGGCTGAACTGAGCCGCGAATTTGACCGCATAACCGGTGAGCGCCTGCAGAACGAAATGTATGAGCTGCTGGTACACAACACGCCGATAACCCTGCCGGAAAACTTTCTGAAGCGCTGGATGCGCGAGGGTGGCGAAAAGCCAAAGTCGGCACAGGAAGTGGAGAATGAGTACGGGAGCTTTGAGCACCAACTGCGCTGGCAGCTGATATCAGACAAGCTGATGGGTGAGCATGGTATATCTGTGAACCGTGAAGAAGTGATGAAAGACATACAGGTGCGCGTGCTGGCCTACTTTGGCCTGGGCCCTGATGATGCAGATGAGGCACCATGGATGGATGGATACCTGGCCAAGATACAGAAGGACGACAAGATGATAGATGAAACCTATCGCCGCCTGCTGTTTGGCAAGCTGTTCAGCTACCTGGAAACACAGTTTACCATAGAGGAAAAGGAGATAGAGGAAGAAGCTTTCTTTAAGCTGGGTGATGCACATGCTGCACACCACCATCATCATTGATCAGGGTAGAACATTAATACTAATAAAGGGCCGGGGTAAACCCCGGCCCTTCTTATTTGCAGGTAGTGGGGAATGTAATGCGGCACGGTTTTTTTTTGGCTTTTAGTTCAACAAACAAACTGTAAGATGAAGAAAGCTTGTATTAAAATTTCCGCCCTGGTAGCTATTGTTGTTACGCTCAATAGCTGTGCATCTATGAACAAGACAATGAGGGAACCATACTCAAGGGTAGACTTCACAAAGAACGATTTTACGCTATCTGAGCAGGTAACGGGGCAGGGCAAATGCACTAAAATACTAGGTATTGACTTTTACCACTGGTTCCACAGTTCAGATATGGGTGCTATATCATCGCAGGATGCTGGTATGAAGCTGAGCGCTTCCAGCTTACCAGTGATAGGTGGCTACCTGTCTGACCACAGCTCATCATATGCACTGTATGACCTGATGGCCAAGAATCCAGGGTATGATGTTATATTCTATCCACAATTTGAGAAGCGTGTACGCAAGCCTGTGTTAGGTATTGGCCTTATCTACAAGAAGACTACTGTAAAGACTATGGCACGACTGGGCAAGCTGAAATAAGCAGGGGTGAATATTCTGCTGCAACTATGCAGTTATCTATAAAAGCAAGAAGCAACCCGAATGGGTTGCTTCTTCATTATAAGAAATATGTAATATTAATACCAGTAGTCGCGATCGCGCCAGCCGCGGCCCCACCAGCCATGAGCGTATACGCCATGCCTGTGGTCAGTTTCCCAGTTGTCGCGCTTCCATGCCTTGCGGTATGCAGAGCGCATCTTCCTTTCAGCAGCCCATGGACGGTAACATTCCATGTCTTCTGCCATTGCCATCTTTTTGTGGATCTTTCTTTCTTTTTTCCAGGCGCGCCAGCAGTGGTAGTCACCTTTGAAGTGGCCTTCGCATAAGTAGCTGTCTTCTTTCGAATCTTTATCCTTGTCCTGTGCCGATACACTTCCTATAGCAAGGAACATGATGGCCAGAAATGACATAAACAGGTGTTTCTTCATAAACTCAATTTAATTTTTGTGTAGAAAATAATTCAAAAGTAAAAAATTGCCCTTGTTTAATACCGGGTTGTAAATTATTTATTGATTGCTTAATACCAATAGTCGTGACCTTCGCCTCTATCCTTGTGGTTAGCTTCCAGCTGATCTCTTTTGTAGGCTTTCCATTCAGCTCTTTTCTTTTTCCTTTCAGCAGCAAACGGCCTGTTAGTTTCCAGCGCTTTAGACTGGCACTCTTTCTTTTTGCGCTTCATGTCTTTTTTCCATGCCCGGTAGCACTTGTAGTTGCTGGCCAGGTAATCATCATAGTGCTCCATATAGGAGTACTTTTGTATACAGTCGCACCAGGCTGTTTTCATTACATCGTCGCTTTTCCCCTGCGCTGACGCCTTGGTGCCTCCCAGTAATGCAAGGCCTAAAAAGGCGATCATTAAGTAGTTTCTCATTAGAATGATTTTTTAATCGGGAACAAAATAGTTAATAGACAATATTTATCCTAACTTTTTTACAAATAAATATTTAGTTGTTCATTTTTCAGGAGTCGTGGAAACAGATGGGGCTTTACTATGTCGATCCGGTAACGTCTCGGAGTATAGGTAAGGCAAGAAATTTCCGGTTTCCAATGAAACTAGTTTTTTGCGCAACTTAGTATTGACAATCAATCGGTTAGCTTTTAAAAATTTCCGGTTTTTTCCGGTACCGGAAATCCGCATCTTCAAGGATGCAAAGTTATTATCAGCTAACGGGAAAAGAAATGCCCCGTTGTCTTTAAATAAGCATTTTCATACTATGGGGTATTTTGTTTTGGACCCACCTGATCTAAAATATTAACAGCCAATAGTTTAGGATGTCATATTATTACATAACATCATTTCCCATTATTACCCACTAATGCCTCAAGGGGTTGTTTCAGTTGCTTTCTGTCTTTGTAAGATTGCTTTGCCGAAATTCGAGCAGGACGGCAGCGCAACGCTGGAAATCCCGTACACCGATGTAGATTAAAAAGATGTTTTTTATAATTCAAAGGCTGCTAAAATGCAGCCTTTTTTATTGATTATATGTTGTACGTTTATGAAAACCAAATATAATGGCTCTAATAGATTGTCCAGATTGCAAGAAGCAAGTTTCATCTAATGCCGAAAGCTGCATTCATTGCGGTAACCCACTATCGACAAAGCCTAGGTGCCCAACCTACAAATCAACGTACATCAGCAAAATTAGTGCTGGTGCCAAAGTGGGATCAGCTCTAATGCTTGGTGTATTCTCTATGGGGAAACTTACTAAAACATATCAGTGCGATGAATGTAAGGCGAGATGGTAAATACCTCTACATTTAACTATGACATTACCAAAAATTGTCTAAAATATTCGGGATAGGTGCCTGAACAAAATCAGGTAGGTAAAATACGGAGCATGGGAGAGCAGAGAATGAGCCTAAGTGGTTTTGAGGAAGGTGCGCTGTACAGGAAGATGATAGAAGAGATCCAGGACTATGCAATAATATTACTGGACAGGGAAGGATATATCAGAAACTGGAACAAGGGCGCGCAAAAAATAAAATTATATAAGGAAGCAGAAATATTAGGTAAGCATTTCAGCATATTTTATCTGCAGAGTGACCTTGATAATAATGTGCCGCTGAAAATGATAACCGAAGCTACTGAAAGCGGCCGGGCAGCGCAAGAGGGATGGCGGCAGCGGAAAGACGGTACAAAATTCTGGGGTAGTATAACTATTACCGCCCTGCATGGCGATAATGGTGATGTGATAGGGTTTTGCAAGGTGACGCGTGACCTGACGGATAAGAAGATAGTAGAAGACAGCCTGCGCATGAGTGAAGAGCGCTATCATAAGATGGTAGCCGAAGTGCAGGACTACGCGATCATTTTGCTAAGCGCTGATGGTATTATAGAGAACTGGAATGCGGGGGCCGAAAAAATAAAGGGGTACAGTGCTAATGAAGTACTGGGTAGGAAATTTGAGCTGTTCTATACCCCCGAAGACCGTGCGGGCGGACTGCCGGCAAAACTGCTGCGGCAAGCGAAAGAAGCCGGAAAAGCAAACCACGAAGGATGGCGTGTGCGCAAAGACGGGTCAAAATTCTGGGGAACCATTGTTATTACGGCACTGCACGGGAAAGATGGCCAGGTGATAGGGTTTTCGAAAGTAACCCGTGACCTGACCCACCAAAAAATGGCCGATGAAAAACTGGCCGCCTATACACAGGAACTGGAAATGCAGAACAGCGAACTGGAACAGTTTGCCTAGGTAGCCGCTCATGATCTGCAGGAGCCGCTCAGAAAGATACAGACGTTTACAGAGCTTATACAGGAGCGATTTGAAGATAAAGAATTCGTAAAAAAATATTTCGGAAAGCTGGATCTATCCGCGAGGCGAATGGCAGCACTGGTGAAATCGCTGCTGGATTACAGCCGGCTAAACAAAGAGATAGAAAAAGAAAATGTGAACCTGAACGAAGTACTCAATGATGTGCGGGTGGACTTTGAACTGTTGATAGAAGACAAACACGGAGCGATAGAAAGCGGACCACTGCCTACAGTGGTGGCAAACTATATGCAACTGGTGCAGCTATTCTCTAACCTGATAGGCAACTCGCTGAAATTTTCTGCGGCAAACCCAGTGATAGAAATAAGTGCGGCGGTAGTGGCAAGCGAAGAAATAACGGGCGCGCCAAGAAAACTAAGCGAATGTAACTACTGGCGCATCACCGTTAGCGACAACGGCATAGGCTTTGACCAGCAATACAGCGAGTTAATATTTACCCTGTTTCAACGACTGCACAAAAAACAGGAGTATGGCGGCACGGGAATAGGACTGGCGCTTTGTAAAAAAATAGCAGAAAACCACGACGGTTTCATAACCGCTACCGCCGAAACAGGAAAGGGATCTGTGTTCAACGTATATCTGCCGGCATAGTTCCGGGCGGATGCGAGCAGTTATGTCACGCTTTTAGTTGGTCAGTTTAAAGCGCAAGGGGAGTGTAAAATAGACCTTCACGTTTTTTCCATCTACTTTACCGGGTATCCATTTGGGCATGTTCCTGACAACGCGCATGGCTTCTTTGTCGCATTCGTCGTTGAAACCCTTCATTAGCTCCACGTCGCTAATGGAGCCATCTTCATTCACCACAAATTTTACCAGCACTCTACCTTCCTTATTTTTCTGCCTGGCCATCTCGGGATAGTGCAGGTTATCACCCAGGTAGGCACCGATATCAAAAGCCGGCTTCGGCATTACCTCTGCTATGGTAACCGCTGTTTTGGAGCCGTGATCTGCTGCGGGCTTAGCGGGCATGTCACTGGCGGAGGGGAAAAGCTGCGTTCCTTTATCATCGAAGACCACCAATACATCGTCAACCATCTTTACCTGGTATTCAAATTTATTGTCTGCAATACTGTATTGTATCTTCAGCACCTTACCGTCTTCTATAACAGATGCATAGAAATGGCCGTTTTCGCTTTCATTGTTTGCGCTGAGCTGATAGGCCAGTTTTTTATCTTTTTTCGTATATGTGTAAAAGTAAATTTTAAAAGAGTTGATCCCATCAGTCTCCTTGTCTTGCAAGACCATGAAAAAACCTTCCCTGAAGCCTGTTTTTTCTATTCTCTTATTAAAGGTGGTTACGATATCCTTCACTTCGTCCAATCCATTTCCGGTGGCGGCAAAGGAGCGGAGGGCAGAGAAAAGGAGGACGAGAGATAGAATGGTATGTTTTAGTTTCATGCGGGACTTTTCTATAGGTTATTTACTGTTTAGCTTATTTGCCAGCCTTTGTTTTTGTTTCACGTGCTTAAAGAACTCGCGAGCCTCCGTACCCTTTTCATTTCGGCGCTTTAAGACCTTTTCCAAGTCCCTAATATCTTGTAAAAGTGTAATGTAGTCACTTTCAGCCATGATACGATCCTTTTTGCTACCAATTTTTACAGACGCAGCATTCATTTTCTGTTCTTTCTTTATCCTACCAAAGATATAGTTTTTATGTCATACCGGATATGGAGCAAATGCAAAAACCATATTCGATACCCAAACTTAAAAACACACCCTTATAAGCAAAAACTCTTCGTGAAATTTAAATTTAAAAAATAAACGGCTGTTGTGGTGATAACATGTGCATAATGTCGATTTTTCGCATAAATTTGCCGTCCTTAATATATAATAACATAACACAAACCTACAATGTCTGTAATTCAAACGATTAGAAATAAATATGGGAAGATAGCCGGTGCAGTTATTGCTGTTGCTTTGGTCGGCTTTATTATTTCTGATGCCCGCAATGGTTCATTTGGCAGTTTCTTTGGTGGAAAGGACTCTAATGTAATGAAGGTAAATGGTGTAAAGATAGAACCCAAAGAATACCAGATGCGCATTAAGGAGTTTGAAACACTCTCCATGATCTATAACAAGCAGCGCTCGCTGGATGATGTGCAGCGTGCACAGATGGATGAGCAGGCAGTGCGCACCATAATAGAAGAAGTGGTAGTAGGCGAACAGTGCGATAAGCTGGGCATACAGACATCTGAAGATGAAAAGAAAGAGCTGATCTATGGCCCTAATGTGGACCCAATGGTAGCTAACTTTCAGCTGAACGGCCAGGCTATATTCATGAATCCTGAAACACGCCAGTTTGATGCATCGAGGATAAAAGGCTTTGAAAAAGAAATGCAGGATAAGGGTGATAAGGAAGATCCGGATGGCAAGTTCAGGGAGCAGTGGCAGACCGTTAAGAACTATGTGCTGAGGAGAAACCGTATCAACAAGTTCAACATGATGTTCACCAACAGCGTATATGCACCAATGTTTGTATCAAAGCACACTGCGGCTGACCAGGGTGCAATGGCAGCCATAAAGTATGTGAAAGTACCATTTACCGCTGTAGCAGATGCTGATGTGAAAGTAAGCGACGAAGACATAAAGAACTATATGGCTGCTCACCCAGGTATGTTTGAGACAGACGAACCATCGCGCACAATGGAGTATGTATCTTTCGATATCAATCCATCATCTGCAGATACTGCACGTGCACTGGGCGCACTTACTGACATAAAGAGCGAGTTTGGTACTACTAAGGAAAAAGACAACAAGAACTTTGTAAATACAAAGACTGACGACATCAATGCATATACCGATGCATACCTGAATAAGAAGACTTACACTTCGCGCTTTGCAGACTCTATAATGGAGGCACCGGTAGAAAGCGTATATGGCCCTTATTTTGAAAATGGCGCATACAAGCTGACCAAAATAGTAGACAGGAAGACACTGCCGGACTCCGTAAAGAGCAAGCACATACTGGTTATCACCAAAGCACAGGGCAACGAAGTAGCTACAGACACTGCTGCCAAGATGAAGCTGGACAGCGCAATAGCTGAAATAAAGGCAGGCGTGAAATTTGACTCTGTAGTAATGAAGTATGGTGTGGATGATGGCAGCAAGGCGAAAGGGGGCGAAATGACCGTATCTCTGCTGCAGCGCCCGAGCCTGGATAAAGAAGTAGGCAAAGACCTGGGTGACTTCATGTTTGAAGGCAAGACAGGTGATACAAAAAGGATAAAAGTATCTAACGACAACTTCAGCGGCTACTACTATGTACTGATCACCGAGCAGTCCGGCGTAGCCTCTGCAGTGAAGACCGCTACAATAGTAAAGAACCTGGCACCAAGCGACAGCACTGTAAACGCTATCTATGGCAAGGCTAACGAATTTGCCGGAAGGAACACCTCTGCTGAACTGTTTGATGCAGCAGTAAAGAAGCAAAACTATGACAAGCGCATAGCTGACAATGTAAGGGTAACAAGTTTCCAGATAACCGGCCTGGGCCCTGCACGTGAAGCTATCAGGTGGATGTTTGAGCACAAGGTAGGTGACATATCTCCTGTGTTTCAGCTGGGCCAGCAGCGCTATGTAGTAGGCAAGCTGTCATCTACGGCAGAAAAGGGTATGGTGCCAGTGACCGCAGCTAACCGCCCAATGATAGAGCAGAAGATACGCGAACAAAAGAAGGCTGAAATAATAGCCAAGAAATACAGCGGTTCGCTTGATGCTATAGCAGCAGCAGCTGGCCAGCAGGTGCAGCAGGCTGACTCAGTATTAGCAGGTGGCGGCTTTGTGGCTAACCTGGGTTACGAGCCAAAAGTTATCGGCTACACATTCAACCCATCATTCCAGCCGAATACAGTTTCTCCTGGTATAAAGGGTACAGGTGGTGTATACTTTATAAGCGTGCTGAACCGTATGAGCCAGCAGTTGCCAACTGACCAGAACGTGCTGTTCCAGATACTGGGCCAGCAGCGCAGGAACCAGGAAATGCAGCTGATGAACGGCATGGGCCAGATGATGCAGCAGACCGTGGTTAAGAAAGCAGATGCGACTTTTAACCCGACAAACTTCTAATAAGGATCTCAGGATTGGTTGATTTATAAGATTTAGTAGAGAAAGGGTTGTTTTCACAAACAACCCTTTTTTGTTAAAATGAAGGCCTGTACTTTGTGTTAGAACAATTTTGTAACTTGTAAAGGATGAGTGAGCGTATCATAACACTATTTGGAGAAGAAATAGTTCCGGAGCAGCTGAAAGCTGTGGGGAGAAGCCGCGCGAAGAAGAAGGGTGAAGAAAAGACAGAGGAAACAAAAAAGGAAGAAGTAAATGAAGAGCCTGCTAATGAACTGCCTGCCGAAAGAGAGCCGGCGGCAGCTGTGACAGGGGGCGAGCCGGAAAAAGAAAAAGAGATAATAATACCACAGGACTGGGACGGTGACAAGCAATATTACTCGATAGGCGAGGTAGCTGCACTGTTTAAGGTAAAGACCTCGCACATACGTTTCTGGACAAATGAGTTTAAGCTGAAAGTACGCACCACCCGCAAAGGCGACCGGCTGTTTACCCCGGAGCAGATAAGGGAACTACGCGCCATACACCACCTGGTGAAGGAGCGGGGCTTTACGCTGACCGGTGCAAAAGCCAAGCTGAAGACTCAAAACAAGATGGATGTAGAGACCATAGACCTGAAGACCTCGCTGCTGCAGCTGAGAAATAAACTGCTGGTGATCAGGAATAACCTTGTTAGTTGAGTGGTTGATTAGTTGAGTGGTTGATCTGGTGATTAGTGGGGCTCGTGTTAGTTGTTAATCAGTTGATTAGTGGCCGGATAGTGGTTGCTGGCATGGTCCTATTGTAGTTATACAATTATGAAAAAGATACTTTTTGCATTTATGCTGCTTGCAGGCACAGCCGCGATGGCGCAGACACCCGGATATATACCCATGAAAGACAGTGTGGACGGTGGTATCATCTTTAATGGCCCGGTCACGTTTGAAGACCTGAACGGGGAAGCCAGCTTTGTATGGATGGGGCATTCGAAGGAATATAAGCCATACGATAAAGTAATTGAGTACCTGCAGAAGTATATAAGGGACTATTCGTTTGTAGTATTTATGGGTACCTGGTGCGATGACTCGCACACACTGATACCTAAGCTGGAAAGGGTGCTGATACAGGCAAATTATCCGCTGGCAAAAGTGACCATGTATGGCACAGACAGGGCTAAAACGACTAAGAATGGCGAGCAGAAAGGATATAATATAACGCTGGTACCTACCATAATAGTGATGAAAAACGGCAAAGAAGTAGGCAGGATAACAGAAAACGTGAAGAAGACTATAGAGGATGACCTGGCTGCGATTATTACTTTTCCTCCGCAAACGAAATAGCTTAATTCTACTCCCTAATATGTTCATAGGAAATACGTGCGAAAAGTCTCTCGCTCAAACACGCAGTTTTTCATGTTGCGCGGTTAAGACCGCAAAAGGAATGCTTACCGTTGCATTCCTATTTATAGCTACCGGTTTGGTGGCGCAAACTAAAAAGCACCATAAGCCCGTACCGGCTACAGCCCGCACCGGGTGCGTGATGCTGAAAGGGAACATATCGTTTAATGATCTGTTGTATGCTCCATCTTACTACTGGATGAAAACCGGTGCTGACCATTATGTACCTGATGAGGCAGCAATAAAAGATATGGAGCGCACTATGTGGCGTTATAGCGTAGTGGTATTTATGGGTACCTGGGACACAGGATCTCAGAACCTGGTGCCGAAACTTTATAAGGTGATGGACGAGGCTGCTATGCTGCAGAACGTGACACTGTATGCGGCCGATGTAAACAGATCGACCGGGAAAAGTGTGGAGGAAAAATACTTTGTAAGCACTGAGCCTACGATCATTGTGTTTGACGGGGACCGCGAAGTGGGTCGAATCACCAATCGTGTAAAAGTGTCTGTAGAATATGACCTTGCTGATATGGCGCTGAAGTACCTGGACCGGAAGCATGTGGAAGATGTAGAGAAAACCGCTGCCATGCCCTATTTTTCTGTTGCTTCCGTGAAAGAGGATGGTGATTTTCGTTCGCTAGTGAGGTAGCCTCTATTAGTAACAGGAAGCCATAACGTAATCCAAATACGAATTATCTACCCTTCGTGAGTATAGATTCCTCCTTCGTCGGAATGACAAACCGGATGGCCTGGTTTGTCGAACATTATTACCTTCCTTGAATAAAGATCCTGACTTCGTCAGGAAGAAACAGCGGATAGTTTCTGAACACTCCTTGAAACCTATAAAAGTGAATAGTTACATTTGCAGTCTCAAAGACTGTTATGGAATTACCTGAACATTTATCGATAGAGCTGCTGCAACAAGGTGTATATGACAATATAGCGCTGTCTGCGGCCGCAACAGGCCGAATAGAGCACAACAGGGCCTACCTGGAAGAAGTGCTGAAAGATGGCAAGACCCACTATGGTATAAACACCGGTTTCGGATCGCTGTGCAATGTGATGATAGGCGACCATGAGCTGGAGCAGCTGCAGGAGAACCTGGTATGCTCTCACGCCTGTGGTATGGGCGATGAAGTGCCGGATGAAATAGTGCGACTGATGCTGCTGCTGAAAGTGCATGGCCTGAGCCAGGGATATAGCGGTGTGCGCACCCAGATAGTACAGCGCCTGGCGGAGTTTTATAACAAGGGTATATTACCGGTGGTCTATGAGCTGGGCTCACTGGGTGCCTCCGGCGACCTGGCACCGCTGGCGCATCTGTGCCTGCCACTGTTTGGGAAGGGAGAGGTGCGGTATAAGGGTGTAAAAATGCCCGCTGCGGAAGCACTGAAGGCAGAAGGGCTGGAGCCGATAGCACTGGCCGCGAAAGAAGGGCTGGCGCTGCTGAATGGTACCCAGTTTATGAGTGCGTATACTACGTGGTCGCTGATGCGGTCTAAGCAGCTGCTGGAGTGGGCAGACGTGATAGGCGCAATGTCGGCCGATGCTTTTTATGCGAAGAATGAACCTTTTCAGCACCCGATACACCGGGTGCGGCCACATAAAGGGCAGATAGCTACTGCACAGCGTATACTGCAACTGCTGGAGGGCAGCGAGATACAACGCCTGCATAAGGCACAGGTGCAGGACCCTTATTCATTCCGCTGTATGCCACAGGTGCATGGTGCATCTAAAGATTTGGCTGATACGGTAACGAATGTAGTGGAGATAGAAATAAACTCGGTAACGGATAACCCCATTGTGTTTCATGATGAGGGAGCAATAATGAGCGGGGGTAATTTTCATGGTCAGCCACTGGCGCTGCATGCTGATTTCCTGGCGATAGCAATGGCAGAGATAGGCAATATATCTGAACGCCGAACCTACCTGCTGGTGAGCGGGCAGCGTGGACTGCCGCCTTTCCTGGCACCTAATGCGGGACTGAACAGCGGCTTTATGATTGCTCAGTATACGGCTGCGGCCATAGTAAGCCAGAACAAACAATATTGTACACCGGCATCGGTAGACAGCATAGTGAGCAGTAACGGTCAGGAAGACCATGTGAGCATGGGTGCTAATGCGGCCACGAAGCTAAGGCGTGTGGTAAAAAATGTGCAGCGTGTGCTGGCCATAGAGTTGCTTACCGCAGCTCAGGGACTGGAACTGAGGCGGCCACATAAGTCGTCTCCGGCAATAGAGAAAGTATTTGAGGAGCTAAGAAAGGTTGCCAGCTTTATGCCTGAGGATAATGTACTGCATGATAAGCTGGTGGCAGCGGAGCGGTTTTTGGATAGAAATCCTTAAACGCGGGACTCTGTTGCTGGGCAAACTATTGCGTAGTAGCGAATTTAGGATCCTGCCCGCCAATAAAGCATGTATAAGGCATATCAGTTATAGTAACTGCAGGAACGTTTGATGGTGGCGCGGGAACTAATGCTTTCCGAAGGATTGTATTATTCCGGGTCGTTTCCTTTAAACATATAGTAAAATTAGTGAAATCTATTTTACGGCAGTTAGCAGAGAATAGATTGCTGAGTCGAGGAACTTTCCGTTGCTATAATAGTTCTCTTTAAAATATCCTTCACGGATAAAGCCGTTTTTTTCCAGCGCCCTGATAGACGGTTGGTTCTCCGGGTTTACGTTCGCTTCTACCGAGTGCAGGTTCATGGTGTTGAAGCCATAGTGAAGCGCAGCCTTCATGGCCTCATGCATCAGTCCTCTTCCCTGCATAGCCGGGTGCAGCACGTAACCGATCTCCGCACGATGGTTTTCCCGGTCTATCCTCCAGAAGCAGATATAACCGATCAGTTTTGGGTCGTCTTTCAAGCATATAGCCCAGTTTATATTCTCATTATTTGCAAGGGCTGTGTTTATCATCTCTATAAAATTTACTGCTTCCTCCACCGACCTGGCAGGCTCCCTGTCTATATATTTCAGCACGTCGGCGTCTGACCGCAGGAAGAACATCTCTTCAGCATCATTCACGCTCATTTTCCTCAGCACCAGGTTTTCAGTTGATAATTCGGGAAAAGGATTAAAGTTGATATTTAGCATTTTCATGGTTTCAAGTTGAACACATTGGTGAAGTTAACATGTATTTTAACAGGCTGGAAACAGGACAATTAATTTTTTTTAAGTAACCTTGCATCATAAAAATCAAAGATTATGAAGCTAAGATTTACGATGCTGCTGTGTGTAGCACTGCTGCCACTGCTCTCTTTCGGACAAGGCTGTATCACCGTTTTTTCGGAGGATGGTGATAAGTTTTACCTGGTGCTCAATGGGCAAAAACAAAATAACACCCCGCAGACCAATGTGCGCATTGATGGACTGCCCAACGAATTTTACAATGCTAAAATATTGTTTGAAGATGCGTCTAAGCCGGAGATAACAAAGAATATACCGACTAAAGATCCGGGTACTAACCAGTTTGCAGAAGTCACTTACAAAATAAAGAAAACAAAAGATGGCGACCTGAAACTTCGTTATTTCAGCGCAACACCAGTGCCTGTTAATTACAACCCTCCGCCAGATATGTATGTAGCGCATTATGGCCAGGCAGCACCGGCTTCTTCTACTACGGTTACACAAACAACAGTTACCAGCACACAGGTAGACCCTAACGTGAGCATGAATGTAAGTGTACCGGGCGTAAATATCAATGTAAACATGCCTAATGTAGATATGAACGCTACTACTACTCAGACTACGGTAACGCGCACTTCTACCACAACTAGCAGCAGTTCAGCGGGTTATGATCAACCACAGTCTCAGCCAGCGGCTCCGGCGGGTTGCCGGTATCCTATGGACTTTGGCAGCTTTAAGTCAGCAAAAGAAACAGTAGAAAAAGCAAGCTTTGATGAAACCAAGCTCTCAACAGCAAAATCTATACTGAGCAGCAATTGTGTTTCTACCGACCAGGTAATCACACTTTGCAAGCTTATGTCATTTGAAGCCTCAAAACTAGACTTTGCAAAATTTGCCTACAGCAAAACAACCGACCAAAGCAACTACTTTAAAGTGAACAACATATTCAGTTTCGATGCCAGCAAGACCGAGCTGAACGACTTTATCAGCAACGGCGGACGATAGTATTGCTGCCTTAAAATTTCAGATGCCCCTGCACACCGCGGGGGCATTATTTTTTCTACCTGCTATCGTATAGTCCCTGACCATGGGTTTAATGGTGATATGAAATTAGGATTATATTAGAGTTTAGAATTTGACCTTTGCAGATAGCCTGTGGCTATCTTATTAAAAAGGAACTATTTGAAAACGGTAAAATGCATTGTGGTTGCTATTTTGTGCTGCTTCTTTACACGAAGCATGGCGCAGCCGCAAAACTATACCGTTCTTCCGGAAGCTGTAGATGATACTACAAGCCAGGTAGCTGCACAGCACCCAAAACAGGAGGTTGATTTTAAAGATCTGTTCGGAGATCTTTGGCACGATGTAACTGGTAAAAAGGTAAATAAAAGGATAGATACCGGGGAAGTAATTACTAAAAAATTAAGGGTTTCGGCTGTGCCGGCTGCCGGTTATTCTCTCGCTACCGGGCTGGCAGGGCTGGTGGCCGCAAATGCTATATTCCGCACTGATCTGAGTGCCAACAATTCCACGCTGACCACCAGCTTCACCTATACTGTCCGCAATCAGATCATACTGCCCTTACTAGGCAATATCTGGACGAAGAACAATAACTACAATATTGTCACCGACTGGCGCTTTGTACGGTTTCCATCATACACTTATGGCCTGGGTGGCTACACTACCATAAGCGATGGATACCTGATAAACTACCAGGCGATAAGACTGCATACTACACTGCTCCGGAAGATAAAGCCCTCCCTGTATGCAGGGCTTGGCTACAACATGGATTATTTCTACAATATTGATGAAATGGATCCGCCACCCGGAAGGATAACAGATTTTGAACGGTACGAAATAAGCAAAATTGTGAACCGCACCGAATTCGGGTCTGGCCTGACGTTCAATTTTCTATATGACGACCGGAAAAACACCATAAACCCTGAAAAAGGAAATTTCGTGAATGTAACCTACCGAACCAATATTACTACACTTGGCAATGCGTTCAGCTGGCGGTCGCTGGTGATAGATGCACGAAAGTACATTCCATTTCCTGCCAACTCAGATAATGTACTGGCTTTCTGGACCTACGAGTGGCTCACCATTAGCGGACAGGCTCCATACCTTATGATGCCCAATACGGGTGGCGACCCTTATAGTAATACCGGCCGCGGCTATATACTGGGCAGGTACAGGGGAAACAATATGGCCTATGTGGAAGGAGAGTATCGGTTCGGTATCACCAACAATGGCCTGTTTGGCGGGGTAGTTTTCGCTAATGCTGAATCTGTTACGGAGCAATATTCAGGGCGGTTCGAAACTATAGCTCCCGGCTGGGGTGCTGGTCTGCGACTGAAACTTGATAAATTTACCCGTACCAATGTTGCTATAGACTATGGTTTCGGCCTCAAGGGCTCCGGTGGTTTGTTTGTGAATATTGGAGAGGTATTTTAGTCCCAACCCTAAAGGGGGCTTCCATCACAACTAACTGATGAGCAAAGAGAATAAAAAAGAAATTTCAGCTTTAAGCAAAGTGCCTCCTGAGATAGGTGCGTTTCTTGACGCGAAAGTAAAACTCTACAATCAACCATCTTTTATCACAGGCGATCCAATTTGCGTGCCGCACGCCTTCTCCAAAAAGCAGGATATAGAAATATCCGGCCTCTTTGCTGCAGTGCTGGCCTGGGGCAACCGTACTACTATTATCAACAATTCGCGGAAGCTTATGGAGTGGATGGATAACAGCCCGCATGACTTTCTGCTGCACCACCACGAAACAGACCTTAAACGTTTTCTCCGCTTTGCTCACCGCACTTTCAACGCTACCGACCTGCTTTATTTTATTTTCTTTCTGCGGCACCACTATAGCAGCAGCAGTACGCTGGAAGATGCTTTTGTGCCCGGTAGGCATTACCGTGAGGAAACGGTGGAGCAGGCACTTATTCATTTTCACAATTATTTCTTTTCTATAGAGCACCCGCACCGTACACGCAAGCATATAGCTACCCCGGCCCGTAACTCAGCCTGCAAGCGCATGAATATGTACCTGAGGTGGATGGTACGCCATGATAATAACGGGGTCGACTTTGGGATCTGGAAAAAGATAAAGCCGAGGCAGCTGATATGCCCGCTGGATGTGCATGTGGCAAGAGTGGCAGAGCGACTGGGTATGCTGGACAATATAAAGTCGAACTGGAACAATGCGCTACACCTGACAGCGCAGCTGAAATTGCTTAACCCAAGCGACCCGGCAATATATGATTACGCCCTGTTTTCCCTGGGCGCAGAAGAACGATTTTAGGTTTTTAGCTTAGTACCAGGACGTGCCAGCTGAATTATGTTGTTGCAGGTGTATCTATATTATTGGTTTTGTCTACTACTTCCTTTATGATCTTGTCGAGGTCATGGGTGGCTATTTTCAGCTTCTCCAATATTTCAATATTCTTCTCGTGCTCGTGAGCCTCATAGTTAAAGAGTGATGCAAGGCCCAGGATACTGGCAACCGGTCCGCGCACCCTGTGCGACTGTATCCAGGCTATCTCCCGTAGCTTTTCATTCTGGCGCTGTATCTGCACGAACTGATTTTTCTGTTCCGATATATCGCGCGCTATACAGATCACACCTACTATTTTGCCATCGTCATCAAAAATAGGGTTTGTGCTAATTTCCTTGTGCAGCAGGTCTCCTTCATAGTACTCCTCTACAAAAACAATGAATGACTCACCCAGCAGCGCGCGCTCATAATCCTTCTTGCGGGTGTTGAAGAATGTCTCAGATCCCCACTCTCCTAGTACATAGTCTCCAGGCTTGGGCACAACACCTGCCAGCTCATATACCGAGTCTTCGTAGGCTTTATTACAAAAAACGATCTCCAGCTTGGTATTTATAGACCAGATCATGTCTTTCGTATTATTAATCGTGGCCCTCAGGTTCTTTTCAGTATACCGGATGGTCTGCGTCAGTTCCCTTTCTTTTGATATGTCAAAGGTTACCCCATTTATAGTATCGGGCACATCGCCGCTTCCTATTTTCAGGTTTATCTGCGACTTAAAGGTTCTGATCTGCCCATCGGGATGTGAATACCGGAAAATGATCTCAGATGCGCCTTTAGTACTTGCCTCTCTCAATGAATCATAAACAGTTTGCAGATCATCGGGGTGAATAGCATTGTAAAAAAGGCTCTTGTCTTTGATCAGATCATCAGCAGAATGACCAAAAATTTTCAGGTAAGCATTATTAGGGTATGCGTATAGCAACTCGAAATTATCTGCCCTCCTGGACCATATAGTATAGCCCATGGAGTAGAGCAAACTATCCAGCTGTTCTTTCTGCGCTTTTAGCTGGCCGGTCAGCTCCTCATTTTGCTGTTCAGTAAGTACTTTCTTATCCACATCTATGGCAAAGCTTAACAGGGCTTCAATTTTACCAAACTGGGTGATATGGGAGTATAAATGAACGTAAAAGGTTTCGCCATTCTTCTTCACATGTTTCCAATACCCCGCATCATAAAAATCCTTTTTTGTCAACCTCGAAGGATTATCCCCTTCAGGCTGAATGCCGGGATGTGCAAAGATGTCATTAATGGTCATTCGCCTGAACTCACTTTTGCTGTAGCCATATTTGTCTACGGCAGCGTTATTTACGATGAGGAATTTCTGAGTATCTAAATCTATGATCCACATAGGTATAGGCCCATTCTCAAAGTGCTTTTTGTACTCACGTACTGCATACTCAGACTTCTGTGCCTGCATTTTCCGCTCTATAGCGAACAAAATGGCTTTTTCAAGCTGTGCGCAGTCAAATTTTCCGTTTACCAGGTAGTCCTGCGCACCCTCACGCACCGCGGCCATAGCATCATCTTTATCGTCTTTGTCAGCCAATACGATTATGGGTATGTTCCTGAAATGCTTTTGCAGCGTGTGAAGAGCGGCGGAGATACTGGTAGATGGCGTGGAAAGATCTGCAAGAATTATGGAGATATTATCGACCGGAAAAGATACGGCTTCGTCAACTGAATGGGCACGGTAAATGTTCTCCTTTGAGTAGTGAAGTTCTTTGAGGTGTTTGTGTAGCAAAGCGTTCTTTGTGCTATTGCCCTCAATCACCAATATTCCCTTTTTCATTTATTTTCTCCTTCCTATTTTATATCCGGCCTATATTAAATATTAAATTTAATAACAAGTACATTCTATTTATTAATCATAACCCTACTGAAAACAAATCTAAATCTCTTTTGGGAATTAAATGCAAACGATTGGTTAACTAAGAATGTTATAACTATAAACTGAAAAAAAATCCATGCGAAGAGGGAAATACACATTGAAGATACTAATTTTTGCGCTCGTTTTACAGCGTTATAATCAACCTTAAAAAATTATTTTAAAGCTAATATCCCAACCAAAGATTTGGGGAGCACATTGCCGGCCATTGATATGGCTCAACGTGATTGGTTTAGCAAGCGCTAATATTCTTTATGTAGTCTAAAAAGACCATCTAAAATGCCCTATTTTTGCGCTCATTATGGCAAATGAAAATAAGCTGCAAAGTATAATAGCACACTGCAAAGAGTACGGTTTCATATTTCAATCGAGTGAAATTTATGACGGTCTGAGCTCCGTTTACGATTATGGCCAGCTGGGCGCAGAGCTTAAAAGGAATATACGCGACTACTGGTGGCGCAGCATGACCCAGATGCACGATAACATAGTGGGTATAGATGCGGCGATTTTTATGCACCCAACGGTATGGAAAGCCAGCGGACACGTAGATAATTTCAGCGACCCTATGATAGACAACAAGGATAGCCAGAAACGCTACCGTGTAGACCATCTTATAGAAGCGTTTGTAGAAACACAGGATAAAGAGAAGGGTGACGCAATACTGGCGCAAATGGACCAGCTGCTTGCTGCCAACGATTTCACAGGTCTGAAAAAATTAATAGAAGACAACAAAATGTCCTGCTCAGTGAGCGGTACATGCAACTGGACCGATGTACGCCAGTTCAACCTGATGTTCTCTACAGAGATAGGCTCTGTGGCAGAAGAAGCAAATGTGATATACCTGCGCCCGGAGACTGCACAAGGCATATTTGTGAACTTCCTGAACGTGCAGAAGTCGGGCCGTATGAAAATACCCTTCGGTATAGCACAAACCGGTAAGGCATTCCGTAACGAGATCGTAGCACGTGGGTTTATTTTCCGTATGCGCGAGTTTGAGCAAATGGAAATGCAGTTTTTTGTAAAGCCGGGCACTCAGAAAGAGTGGTATGAATACTGGAAAGAAACGCGCATGAAGTGGCATATGACACTAGGCATCTCCCCGGAGCGGTACCGCTTTCACGATCACGTGAAGCTGGCACACTATGCCGATATGGCTTGCGATATAGAATATGATTTCCCGATGGGCTTTAAAGAAGTGGAAGGGATACATAGCCGCACCGACTTTGACCTGAAGCAACACCAGGAACACAGCGGCAAAAAGCTTACCTACTTCGATACCGATATTAACCAGCATTATGTTCCTTACGTAATTGAGACATCGATAGGTCTGGACCGTGCCATACTGCTGATACTTAGCGAGGCATACAAAGAAGAAGACCTGAGCACGCCAGAGAAACAGGATAGCCGAGTGGTGCTGAGCCTGCCGCCAATGCTGGCGCCGGTGAAACTTGCTGTACTACCACTCACTAAAAAAGATGGCCTGCCAGAGATAGCCCGTGAACTTATAGACCAGTGCAAGCCCTACTTCAAATGTTTCTACGAAGAAAAGGACAGCATAGGCAAGCGCTACCGCAGGCAGGATGCTATAGGCACACCATTCTGCATCACCATAGACCACCAGACCAAGGAAGACCAGACGGTTACCATACGCCACCGCGACAGCATGACACAGGAGCGCATAGCACTGGCAAGCGTTAAAGACCTGGTGATGGATAAAATAAAGATGTTCTAAAGAGAATTTAATAGCAATCGTTGCAGTCAGAATCGCCAACTTTCTTAAAAGTTGGCGATTTTGTTTTACCTCCATTTACACTCAGACACGTTGGCTTACCACATTTTGTAATGTGTATAAAATTTGCTATTATTGTGTATAAAGTAATACCAATGAGAACAAATATCGTGTTGAATGAACAGCTGGTGGAAGAAGCTATGAAGCTGAGCCATGCACATACCAAGAAAGAAGTTGTTGACCTTGCCCTTCAAAATTTTGTCGCGTCACTTAAGCGCAGGGACATGAAAACCCTGTTTGGTAAAGTGAAATGGGAAGGCGACCTGAAGAAAATGCGCGGAATATGAACAAGGTGCTGGTAGATACTTCTGTGTGGATCGACGCTTTGAATGGACGGCATACCCCGCAAACAAAACTACTTGAACAACTTATCGACGAAGACGCACCTATTGTTTTGTGCCCGGTCGTTATACAGGAGATATTGCAGGGTATCAAAGACGATAAGGACTTTAGCCTGGTAAAAGATAGATTATCAGGATTTGAATTGCTTATTATCGACCCACTTGAGGCAGCTTATTGCGCCGCCTCTTTATACAGGAAAGTACGAAAACACGGGATAACAATTCGTAAAAGCAACGACTGTCTTATTGCCCACTATTCTATTTTTTGCAACACCAGGCTACTGCATAACGACGAAGACTTTAATAAGATCGCGGAATATACAACCCTTAAAATTTTGAATGGATAATTTCATTTTCTAATAGCTGTGTCCTTTTTATAGTATTGTATATTACCTAAGCGGACGATTCGTCATGACCATTGAACAAACAATATCCTGGATTTTTTTAGCAACAGCTATGGCCACACAAAAGGGACCAACAGATTTTCAGGGTATTTCTTCAATTGCTGACGGTATCAACCATGCAGTACCTACACACAAGGAAATGCAATCCTCTATCTCTTGGTTGATTCAAAAGGGTGTTGTGCAAAGAAGTGGCAACAAATATCTGCTAACTCAATTAGGCCGAGACGAATATGAATCAATTTCAAGCGGATCAACCAATTTATTTGACGTTTGGAAAAAATTGGAACTGAAAATTAATGGTCTTACTTAGTGCCTTTCGATTTTATACTTCCGAAGGTGTGGTAGCCGCCGCAACCCTCATAGTTTTATCTTAACGGCGTCCACTATATAATTTCCCAGAAAATTTATGTAGCTTGAGAATTAAACCGGGGTCGATATATGAGGCGTATACTCAGCGGGTTATATTATTTTTTACCGGTTCAGCTGCTGCTATTGCACTTTCGCAAGTACCAGTTACTGCTTATTTTCTGGCTTATTCTTTTCCTTACCATCACCGGTAATTTTGCGTCTCACTTCGGTGCCTCATCATTGTTCCTTGCTCCGGAGTACCTGGGAAGTATCAGCTTTTTGAGTATGATGCTGCTGGGCGGTGCTATGTGTGTCTTCATTATGATGTGGCATATCACCACCTTCATTGTGCACAGCAAGCGCATGCCGCACATGGGTGCCATACGGCACGCATTTGTCATCTACTGCTTCAATAATGGGGTCATTCCTATAGCCTTTCTTTGCTTCTACTCAGTTGTCACCATACGCTCGCAGTGGATGGATGAAAACGCCCCCATCAGCAAGATCATTCTTTTGCAGCTGGGGTTCTATTTAGGCCTTGCACTTGTTGCGCTCGTCTCGTTCATGTATTTTTTCAGGGTCAGCCGCGACTTCTTTAAGACCCTGCTCACCACCATTACCAACCCCTCGCGCATACGCGGCATCATTCCCTACGACTCACTGGATTATGAGCTGGATATACTCCCCGCGCGAACGTTCATTACCGGCCAGCTGAAGGTAGAGAAGAGCGAAGACCTGGAGGCCTACCACCCACGTATTATGAAGACGGTGCTGCGCCGCCACCACCGCAATGTGATATTTGCTACCATCATTGCATACGTCATGCTGCTGCTACTGGGTATATTCATGGACCGCCCATTTATGCGTGTGCCTGCAGGCGCGGGTTTCCTGCTGCTATTCTCCATTATCATGGGTGTGGTGGGTGCGTTCAAGTATTTTCTTAAAAGCTGGGAGGCCATTGGCTGGATCATTTTTATTGTGCTCCTCTCGCTGATGGTGAAGATCCGCATGTTTGACCTGCGCAGCATAGCATATGGGCTTAACTACCATACCGCTACTGAGCAGCAGCCCATTTATGATTATGAGCACCTGCGCTCTTTTTTCACCAAAAAGCGCTACGATGACGATAAAAAAACTGAAGAGGGCCGCCTGGACAAATGGCGGGCAAAAGCTACTACAGACACCAGCAAGCCCCCACTCGTAATAGTGTCAGTAAGTGGTGGCGGTACACGCTCAGCTTATTGGACTTTCCGCACGCTGCAGTATATAGACAGTGTTACCCATGGGAGGCTGTTCAGGAGCACAGTACTCATCACCGGCGCATCCGGCGGTATGATAGGGGCTACCTACTGGCGCAGCATACACGATGCCAGCCAGCAGGGTCTTTTAAAAGATCCCTATTCCCGCAGATACCAGGAAAATGTAGGTAAAGACCTCCTTAACCCCATTATTTTTTCGTTCGCCAGCGTCGATCTTATATCTCCCTTCAACCGGGTAAATATTGCCGGCTACTCCTACACCCGCGACCGTGGCTATGCCATGGAGCAGGAACTGATAAGGAACACGCGTGGCCTGCTGGATAAAAACCTGGGCTATTTTGCCCCCCGTGAGGCAAGTGGCGCTATACCCCTGCTGGTGATAAACGGCACTGTAGTGAACGATGGTCGCCGCATTATGATGTCAGGCCTGCCGCTGGGCTATCTGACACAGCCTGAGTACTCGCTTAACAGCCCTTGCCCACCTATAGATGCCATCGACTTCGGTGCTTTCTTCCCGCGGCAGGATGCCTATAATCTGCGTATCACATCTGCACTGCGCATGAATGCCACCTTCCCTTATGTGCTGCCGGTAGTAAAGCTGCCCAGCCGCCCCAATATGAATATTATGGATGCGGGCCTGCGCGACAATTTTGGTGCAGAGGTGGGCACCCGCTATCTGTACGTATTGCGCCACTGGATAGAGGAAAACACAAGCGGTGCCATATACCTGGATATCAGGGATACCCGCGAGAACGAAGTTACCCAGATGGTAGATCAGTCATCTTCCCTTGGTAAAATGATGGCAGACCCTGCATTTGTGATCCAGAATAAATGGGAAGCTTTCCAGTCATATGGCCAGGGCATGTTCAAAGATATAGCACCTTATTTCCTGGGTGGTAAAATGCGTATAGTTACGCTCCAGTATGTACCTAAGAAAGCAAACAAGATAGCCGCCCTCAACTTCCACCTGACTAAGGAGGAAAAGGAAGACATATACCAGTCTATTTATGACAAGGGCAATAATGCAGCAATTGATACGCTGGTGCAGTTGCTACGTTAAACCTGCTTACTCAATTCTTCCCAATCCTGTGTTTCAGGCAGCCAGTGTTTTTTCAATATATGGGCATGCACACCCCTGTTCTGGAAAAAGTTTAGCTTTTCCTGCATGAGCACATGTATCTGCACCAGTGCGCTGTAGCGGACAAGGTCGTCCCATCTGCTATTCTTAAAGTGCTCAAAGAACGAGGCCAGCAGATGCCGGGCCTCCTTCAGTTTCCAGTAATGAAAAATATACGGTGCAGCTGCCCGCACTACCCCGGCCTGCTGAAAGTAAACGGAAAAGGCAAACTGCTCTACCACATGCTTTGGGAAGCGTGGATATTCGGTGTCGGTGAAAGTGAGCACCTCATCCAGCAGGTAATTGTATTTGGTATTAAAGCCCAGCACGCCGGCATTCCACATGGGCAGGTCATGAATGGCACGGCCGTTTATTTTATGTGGCACATTTTTTCGCAGGTGCCTATCCAGTTTCTCAAAAATTATATTGCTACGGTCGCTCACCACCCCCTCTCTCACATGCATATATAGCTGACCTGCGCCTATGTTTTTGAGTAGCTGTTCTATATGGTGCGTAAATACGATATCGGTATCCAGGTAGAGCACATTTCCCTGCCGGGTTTTTACGAAGTCTTTAAGCACCTCTATTTTTACCCGGTGCACGAAGTTTATCTGACCCCGCCACTGGGCTATTGTGGCCGGGTCTATCTGCCTGTAGTGCAGCGGCAGCCAGCAGTCCTTCAGCGCTTTGAACCATTCCGGTTTGTCTGTATATATCCATATCTCGACATTTGCCAGGTCGGCAGGGGAATATAACCGGCTCAGTGAGAGCAGCGCATAAGTGCATTCATGAAATATCCCCTCGGTGCCATAACACTGGAAAACCAAATATCCGCTAACCCTCTGACGTGGGCTATCTGTTGTTATGTCGCTCATGCTGATAATAGACTGCCACTCAAAGATAATCTAACTTTAAAAATGTTTCTGTTTTCAAGTGTGTGCCTTTTAAAGCAAGCCATTTCTGCGGATTCTAAAAGTAAGTTATCCTTATCATTTTGTTGCAAATTATGAATTATGTGAAGCATAATACGGCAACATTCTTCACAAATTATCTCAAATTGCAGAGAATAGTGAAGTTTTATGAGATTTTGGGCGAAATTCAGCGAGATCTGGTACGTTAATACTGGGGGGAAAAAATATGTATATTTAATGCATGGCGTTTATGCGCTTCTTGAATTCCGGGTTTAGCAGATTTTGTATGCTGGAAAAAGGAATGGATAACGTGATATCACTATAGCAAAACCGGCTATTTCCACCAGTCTGTAGCCAAAGGTGATAAAGTTAGCTGACTTCCGCTAAGGGTGAGCGGAAGAGCGTGGTCCAGATTATAGCCATGACGAAAAGGATCTAAGGTTATAAAAAACAAAAAAGACCATCGAGGGGGACGACGGTCTTTTTGCTGTTTTATTGTCTAAATAAAACATTCTATACTCACTAAACTAACTACATCCGGTGGTTGTGCCGCAGTTAGGGCACATATAACAGGTGCCGTTGCGGAGGGTGATGTTGCCACAGTTGCGGCATACCGGCGCATCAGCACTGGTACCCATCATCTTTTTTATATCTGCAGTGTTCTGCGCATTTACGCCTACTGCCATAGGTGCCAAAGCATTCTTAGGCTTCTGCGCCGCTGCCGGCTGTGAAGACTGTGGTGCAGTAACTCTTACCTGCGACAGCTCCTGCCTTATGGTTTCCATTTCCTGCTGGTGTGTTATCCTGTTCGGATCGGGTACGTGTACCAGGTCATCGCGGTCCAGGTATTCGTAAGCCAGCAGGCGGAAGATATAATCGAGCACTGAAGTGGCATTCTTAATATTCGGATGTTCTACAATGCCTGATGGCTCAAAGCGGGAGAATGCAAATTTATCTACATACTCTTCAAGCGGCACACCATACTGCAGGCCTACTGATATGGCTATGGCAAAGCTATTAAGCATGCTACGCATGGTAGCGCCTTCCTTAGCCATGTCCACAAATATTTCGCCCAAGGTGCCATCGGTATATTCACCCGTGCGGAGGAATATGGCCTGGCCACCTACTTTACCCTTTATGGTATAGCCACGGCGTTTTGCGGGAAGCTGCTTGCGCTCTACTATGCGGCTCAGTTCGCGTTTCAGCTGTGTATCGGGGCTTTCCTGTACACGCCTGTTCACTTCTTCCAGCAGCTCAGTAACAGTGAGTTTGCTCATGTCTACTATCTGGCTCACTTCGGCTTCTACCGCTTCTACTTTCTTTTCCTTCTTATCGCTCTTGTTGCTCAGCGGCTGGCTCAGCTTAGAACCATCGCGGTAAAGTGCACAGGCTTTGAGGCCCAGCTTCCAGCTCAGGTAGTAGCAATCCTTTATTTCGTCAATGGATGCCTCGTTCGGCAGATTGATGGTTTTAGAGATAGCACCGCTGATGAAAGGCTGCACAGCACCCATCATACGTATGTGGCCGTGTGCATGTATAAAGCGCTCACCTTTTTTACCACATTTGTTTGCACAGTCGAATACAGACAGATGCTCGTCTTTTAAGAACGGTGCACCTTCTACAGTCATGGTACCGCAGGCGTAGTCGTTTGCCGCATCTATCTCAGCATCTGAGAAGCCAAGAGATTCCAGCAGGTTAAAGTCTGGTGCGAAGTACTGCTCCGGTGTAAAGCCGAGGCGCTGCATGCACTCTTCACCCAGGTTGTAATGATTAAATACAAATCCTATTTCAAAAGCACTTTCTACAAGTATATCCAGCTTCTTCAGCTCTTCGCCTATAAAGCCTTTTTCGCTGAGGCTCTGGTGATTGATGAAAGGCGCGCCGGCAAATGTGCCATGACCCTTTGCATACTTCACTATCGCATCCTGCTGCTCAGGGGTATAGCCCAGCTTCTTCAGCGCTGCAGGTATAGACTGGTTGATGATCTTAAAGTAACCACCACCAGAAAGTTTCTTGAATTTCACCAATGCAAAGTCAGGCTCTACACCGGTAGTATCACAATCCATTACCAGGCCTATAGTGCCGGTAGGCGCTATAACTGTAGCCTGAGCATTGCGATAACCATACTGCTCGCCCAGCTGCACAGCATCGTCCCATGCTTTAGTAGCTGCCTTCAGCAGGTAGTTAGGGCAATATTTAGCATTGATACCCAGTGGTTTTATTTCTATGCCTTCGAAAGCATCTGCTGCGTCGTATGCCGCTGCACGGTGATTGCGCATTACACGCATCATGTGCTCCTTGTTCTCTTTATAACGTGGGAAAGTGCCAAGACATGCAGCCATTTCTGCTGATGTTTTGTAGGCAACACCGTTCATTATAGCGGTGATAGCACCTGCTATGCCACGCGCTTCTTCGCTGTCGTAAGCAATGCCGCTTACCATGAGCATAGAGCCCAGGTTAGCGTAGCCGAGACCAAGTGTGCGGTAATCGTAGCTGAGCTGTGCAACCTCTGGTGACGGGAACTGAGCCATAAGCACAGATATTTCCAGCACCACGGTCCACAGGCGTGTCATATATTCAAAACCCTGCACATCAAACTGGCTTGTTTCTTCGTTGAAGAAGCGGCGCAGGTTGAGCGAAGCGAGGTTACATGCAGTATTGTCTATGAACATGTACTCTGAGCAAGGGTTGGAAGCACGGATGCGGCCACCTTCAGGGCATGTGTGCCATTCGTTGATAGTGGTATCGTATTGTGTACCCGGATCTGCACAACGCCATGCTGCGTAGGATACTTTCTCCCACATTTCCTTTGCAGGAATGCTCTTCATCACCTTGCCGGTGCTGCGGGCTGTCATATCCCAATCTGTATTATTATCCAGCGCCTTGAAGAAGGAGTTAGGAATACGTACAGAGTTATTGGAGTTTTGGCCAGATACGGTTCTGTATGCTTCGCCTTCGTAATCTGAAGAATAGCCTGCTGCAATAAGTGCTGCCACTTTCTTTTCTTCTTCTACTTTCCAGTCGATAAAGTCAATTACTTCAGGGTGGTCAAGATCCAGGCAAACCATTTTGGCTGCACGGCGTGTGGTACCACCGCTCTTAATAGCGCCAGCTGCGCGGTCGCCTATCTTCAGGAAGCTCATGAGGCCGCTTGATGTGCCGCCACCGCTGAGCTTTTCGCCTTCTGCACGTATGTTAGAGTAGTTAGTACCTACACCAGAACCATATTTGAATATGCGTGCTTCACGAACCCAAAGGTCCATGATACCGCCATCGTTTACCAGGTCATCATCCACGCTGAGTATAAAGCAGGCGTGTGGCTGCGGACGCTCATAAGCATTCTTCGAGCGCTCCAGCGTACCTGTCTTTGGGTCTACATAGTAGTGACCCTGCGCATTGCCTTCGATACCGTAGCTGCTGAACAGGCCGGTATTGAACCACTGCGGTGAGTTAGGTGCACAGCTCTGCATCATAACGCTATATACCAGCTCCTCGTAAAATACCTGTGCGTCCTTTTTAGATTCGAAGTAGCCGTAGCTCTCACCCCATGTGCGCCAGCAATGAGCAAGACGATGTGCTACTTGTTTTATAGACGTTTCGCGGCCCACGCTGCCATCGGGTTGCGGCACGCCTGCTTTGCGGAAATACTTCTGAGCAAGTATATCAGTAGCTATCTGCGACCAGTGCTTTGGCACTTCTACATTGGTCATCTCAAACACTTTCTCCCCGTTGGGGTTACGGATCACTGAGGTACGATAGTCGTACTCAAACATGTCATATGGGCTTACTCCGTCTCGGGTATATTGACGGTCGAAGGAAAGGCCCTTGTTGTTAGTATTGGCGCTCATTATTGTATTATTTTAATGTTATAGTTTGGGGGATGCCGACACTAAATTATTATAAACTATCTGCCCGAAAAGAAGAAAAAACTAACATGCCTGTGGATAACTTACACAATGCAAGCGGGTCAACATGAATATTTATTTATATAATTTGTGTGCCTTTTTTACTCCTTTATATTACGATGTAATTTACTGAATTTTAACGTGAATACAGGCGGCTACACGGCCTTAAAAAGCAAAACTGGCGTTAATGTTGACAAGGTGTGAACAACGTCGTAATCAGCGTTTTAGAAGATTTAGGGGTATTAATGCGCCCTTCCCATCCACTGCTCGGGGTTCAATTTCGTGGGCTTGCCTTTAGTTGCAGCTTTCCATATCTGGAATTTGATGGTTGGGATGCCTTCATCGTTATTGGCAACAGTGCCCAAGGGTTGTCTCACCGTCACCGCATCGCCAGATTTTACCAGCACTTTAGTAAGATTGTTATACACCGTAAAGTAGTTGGCGTGCCTCACCATAATAATAGAATTATCGCCAACTGAGAAAACGCTGGATACTACGCCGTCAAAAACGGCACGCGCCTGCGAACCTTGCGCAGTCTGTATATCTACGCCATCGTTATCTATCATTACCTGGTGCTCTACCGGGTGCGGGTGCACACCAAAATGGTCTGATATATATCCTTTTTCTACAGGCCAGTAAAGCTTTCCTTTATTGCCCTCAAAGTTGCTGGAAAGGGCTACGTCGGTAGGTGTGGACAGTAATGGCTGCGTTTCTTTAGCCTCGTGTGGCTTATAATTCGGTGGCGGATTGTTTGCGTCAACGCCGCCTGGCTTAGCCGGAGCTCCCGGCTTGGCAGGTGCACCTGGCTTGGCGGGCGCATTGGCTTTAGCAGCCAGTGCTTCCTGCCTCTTAGCTTCTTCCGCAGCCCTCTTCATTTCCCTTTCGATAATGTTCTTTATCGCATTATCTATTTTGGCAGCATTTTTCCTGTTCTTTTCTATCTCCTTCAGCAGCTGCTTTTCCTTGCTTTTCAGGTCTTGCACTACTTTGTTCTGCTCATCAGTTTCCTTTAGGAGCACTTGTTTTTGCTGTACCTGGCTGGTGAGCAATTCGTCTTTCTGCGCCTTCTCCGCATTCAGCACGCCTATTTTATTTTGCAGCTGAGCCTGCGTGATGCGTATCTGCTCCACCTGCTGCTTGCGCAGGTCGCGGAACCGTTTCAGGTACTTCATGCGGCGCATAGCATCATTAAAACCACTGGAGGAGAACAGATAAGCCAGCATATCGTAAGAGCTACGGGTTTCGTAGGCATAACGTATGGATTGCGCATATCTCATTTTCAGCTGCTCCAGCTTTTGCTTCAGCGAGCCTACTTCGTTAGAAGAAGATTTTATGGTATTATCTATGTTATCAATCTGCTGGTTTATATTACCTATCAGTCGTTGCCGATCGGCCAATTTGTTCTGGAGTGCCCTGAGCTGGCTTAGTGTTGCGTTTTTATCGGTCTTTATGGCCTCCAGCTGTTCTTCTGTTTCCTTTATAGCTGCCACTATCTTTTTCTTGTCTTCGTCCAGCTGCTCCTTAGACACGGTATAGATCACCTGCTTTTGGGCAAGTGCGGGAACCGTAAGGAGAAGACACAAAAGAAGCGAGGACAGACGCATGGGCCAGTGTTGGTACAAAACAAAAATAGCTAATTAAAACGCTTTTTATTCAATTTCGCCAGTTTTAAGACGATTTTATATGGTTTTACCACAAAAACAACGAAGCGGGTTTTTTTATTGCTTAACGTTGTTTTCTTTTGCACCAAAGGAAATGATATGCTGTATTCAATGACGGGTTTTGGGAGGGCGGAATCGATAGTTAACGGCCGCCAGGTAGTAGTAGAAGTAAAAGCCCTGAACGGCAAACAATTTGACATTAATACCAAGCTGCCACCCATATTACGCTCCTACGACCTGGACATACGTAATATGATGAGCACCATGCTGCAACGCGGTACTATAGACCTGACCATAAGCGTGAAACAGGAAGGTGCATCGAAACCAATGGTGATAAATACAGACCTCGCCTTGTTTTACTACCAGGGCATGAAGCAGATAGCCGAACAGACCGGGCTGCCGCAGGATAATATTATATCTACACTAATGCGCCTGCCGGAAGTAGTGGCGCCAGATACCGATGTACTGCCGGAGGCTGAATGGATAGGCGTGCGCGCAGTAATAGAACAGGCAGCCAAAGACCTGATGCAGCACCGCAAGCATGAAGGCGAGGCACTATTAAAAGACATAAGCCTGCGTATAAACAACATAGAACAGTTGCATGCAAAAATATTGCCCCTGGAGCCGGAGCGCATAGAGCGCGTGCGTGCCCGCATTACGCAGTGGCTGGAAGACATGGCCAATAAAGAGAAAATAGACCAGAACCGCTTTGAGCAGGAGATGATCTACTACCTGGAGCGTATGGACTTCTCAGAGGAAAAAATAAGGCTGAAGCAGCACTGCGATTACTTTAACAGCACCGTAAACGAAAACGACACCGCCATAGGTCGTAAACTAAATTTTATACTCCAGGAAATAGGCCGCGAAATAAATACCCTTGGTTCAAAGGCAAACCATGCCGAGATACAGCAGATAGTGATAAACATGAAGGACGAGCTGGAAAAAGCAAAGGAGCAGATATTGAATATATTGTAAGTGGTATGCAATTAGACAAGCTAATATCGCAGATCCAGTCTCTTGATGGCTCTTTAAAACAGGAGGCCAACAAGTCAGTGAACCGATTGCTGACCTTACGCAACTGGCTGATAGGATATTACATTGTTGAGTATGAGCAGAAGGGAGAGGATAAGGCTAAGTATGGGGATAGTTTGCTAAATACGATAGCAGAAAAAATAAGCATTGATGGGTTAGGCAGCAGAAATTTAAAGCTCTTTAAGCAATTCTATCTTTGTTATCCATCAATTGTGCAGACAGTGTCTGCACAATTCGCATTAGAAAATATTAGCATGGAAATTGTGCAGACAGTGTCTGCACAATTTAGATTTAAAAATATTGACATAGGTATTGGTGAGACAGTGTCTGACCAATCTGCTGAATCAGTTTTAAGTGGCAAGATCATTACTCACCTTTCTTTCTCTCACATTACCCTTTTAATAGCTGTTGAGGAGCCATTAAAAAGGGCATTCTATGCCGTAGAAGCCATAAAAGGTACATGGAGTGTGCGGGAACTAAAAAGACAGATAAATTCTTTGCTGTTTGAGCGGAGCGGCATGTCTAAAAAGCCGGAGCAATTACTGCAAAATCTGGAGGGAAAAGTAGAAAACCAGCCACAGGCATCTTTTGTAAAAGACATATACACTTTTGAGTTCCTCGGGCTGCCAGTAAGCGATGCCGTGGAAGAGAGTGATCTTGAAACCGGATTGCTCAACCACCTACAGCAATTTTTACTTGAAATGGGCCATGGCTTTTGCCTGGAAGCAAGACAAAAAAGAATATTGATAGGAGACACCTACTTTTTCATAGATCTTGTCTTTTACCACCGTGTTTTAAAATGCCACATACTGATTGACCTGAAAGTTGCAGCATTCGATCATAGTAATGCAGGGCAGTTGAATACTTATATAAACTATTATAAAAAAGAAATGATGTTGCCCGGCGATAGTGCTCCCATAGGCATATTAATGGTTACTGACAAAAGTGACGCACTGGTGGAATATGCTACGGCCGGCATGGACGAACAGCTATTCGTACGTAAATATCTGCTGCAGCTGCCTGATAAAAACAAAATCGCGGCTTTCATTATCAATGAACTGAAAAATTTATAACTGTCATTTAATGTAAATTTGCACGAGTGTACGCTACGTCATTTTTACTTTTCGATAAAATAACATGAATAATAAACACCGCATTTTTTATTTTTTATTTTTTACTTTTTATTTAGTGGGCTGCCTGCCTGCGCCCTATTATCAAAAAGAAGTGCCTGTGCCGCAAAATGCATGGACGTACGCTTACAAACCAAAATTCAATATTGATATTACTGACACTACGGCTGCTTATCAGCCGTATTTCCTCATTCAGCACACACAGGCTTACCCATATAACAACCTGTGGATGTGGATATATATAAAAGCACCGGGAGATAGCACAGTGAGAAAAGAGCGTGTGAACATACCGCTGGCCGAGGCCACAGGAAAATGGCTGGGCCGGGGCATGGGTGAGATATGGGAACAGCGACTGGCTGTAGATCTTGGAGATTCTGTACGGTTTAATCGCAAGGGCACTTACGAAATATCGCTGGAGCAGAATATGCGCATCAATCCGCTGCCCGAAGTACTGCACGTGGGGTGGAGGATGGAGAAAAAGGAAGCAAGGCATTAGTATTCTTTAAGGAGGTTTTCAAATAGATAACATGCGCTTTTTTACTTCCGTACACCTGCTGCTGCTCGGCTATATCATTGCCATCATTATTTTCTGGGGGTTAAGCCTGCAGCGGCAGAGCGGCCGCATATATTCGCAGGAAGTAATAACCCTGCAAAGCCGGGTAGACAGCACCAAAGATCCATATACCTATAACCGAGAGCTGGAAGCGCTGAAGCATAGCCTCTCTAAGCGTACCACACAGTATACCGGCGAGGGGGCTACTTTTCTTATCGTTATTCTCATAGGCGCGGTAGTGGTATATTCCTCTTTTCACAGGCGCATCATACTTTCGCGGCAGCAAAATAATTTTATGCTGTCGGTGACGCATGAGCTGAAGTCGCCGCTGGCGGCCGTGAAGCTGAACCTGCAAACCCTGGAAAAGCACCAGCTGGATGAAGAGAAAAGGAACCTGCTGATAAACAGGTGCATCAAAGAATCGGACAGGCTGAATGATCTGTGCAACAATATGCTGTTTGCATCGCAGATTGAAGGCAGGCAATACCGGCCGGCAATTGAAACATTTAGCATTTCTGACCTGGTTGCAAGTATTCTTAAAGAGTACTCAAGCCGCTATTCGCGCAATTTTGAGGGAGACGTAACGGCAGCCTGCGAAATATCGGGAGACAAGGTGATGTTGCAAATGGCCATTAATAATCTTGTGGAAAATGCAGTGAAATATACGCCAGATGATAAACCGATAAAGATATCGCTGCACAAAGCACAGAATAAAATAATACTGACCATAGCTGACCAGGGCGCCGGAATACCCGATACGGAAAAGAAAAAGATCTTCAATAAATTTTACCGGGTAGGCAACGAAGAAAGCCGGAAGGCGAAGGGCACGGGACTAGGTTTGTATCTTACCAGCAAGATAGTGCAGCAACACAAAGGGCGCATCACCCTGAAAGATAACACGCCTTCGGGGTCTGTGTTTGAGATCTGCCTGCCGGTGTAGCAACCTTTAGTTTATCATACAAAAAAGGGTATCCAACCGGACACCCTTTAACTTCTTAACCTATTACCTTTTAACCTGCTATGGTACTTCTACCACATTCAGTATTTCATTTATTATCTGCTCTGTTGTTACATTTTCTGCTTCAGCTTCGTAACTGAGGCCTATGCGATGGCGCATTACATCATGACAAATGGCGCGCACATCTTCTGGTATTACATATCCCCTACGCTTAATGAACGCATAAGCCTTTGAAGCCATTGCAAGGTTTATGCTGGCACGTGGCGAGCCGCCATAGCTGATGAATGGTTTTAGTTTTCCAAGTTTATATTCTTCAGGGAAACGGGTAGCAAATACAATATCAAGTATGTATTGCTCTATCTTCTCGTCCATATACACCTCGCGCACCAGCTTACGCGCTTTCATAATATCATTGGTAGTCACCACCGGGTTTATCTTTACCATACCTCCCGGGTTAATGTTTGTGCGAATTATCTGGCGCTCTTCTTCTTTTTTCGGGTATGTAATTACGATCTTCAGCATAAAGCGGTCTACCTGTGCTTCCGGCAGTTCGTAAGTTCCTTCCTGTTCTATCGGGTTCTGTGTGGCAAGTACCAGGAAAGGTTCATCGAGCGGGTAAGTGGCATCGCTTATGGTGACCTGGCGTTCCTGCATGGCTTCGAGGAGTGCACTCTGCACTTTAGCGGGAGCGCGGTTTATTTCATCTGCCAGTATAAAATTGGCAAATATTGGTCCCTTGCGCACCGCAAATTCGTGCGACTGCGGATTGTATACCATTGTACCGAGCACGTCGGCCGGCAGCAGATCGGGTGTGAACTGGATACGTGCAAAGCGCGCCTGAATAGCAGATGCCATTGATTTAATAGCAAGTGTCTTTGCAAGGCCGGGCACTCCCTCAAGAAGTACGTGACCATTAGCGAGCAGGCCTACCATCAGGCGTTCCACCATGGTCTTCTGGCCTACCACCACTTTGTTCAGCTCCATATTCAGCAGCTCTATAAAAGCGCTTTGCTGGTGTATACGTTCGTTAAGTTCGCGTATGTCTACAGATGAAGATACTTCCATACTATTATAAAGAATTTTAATTGTCTTCAAAAATAATTAAGGGCGCTATAAAAATGCAAATCGCATACATAGATTTAACTTTTCTTAAAAGCCCGGGTAATAAAACACTGTAATATACGACCATTTATAGGTTAATAGCGTACTTGTTTCTACTTTTGAACAACGTAAAACAAACAATGGAAAATTTCGAGCAAAGGTGGATAGATGTTGAGTTTATGCTGAGGGACCGATTCGATAAACTGCCGGATATGGAAGGTACTTTGTTCCTGATAGGTGTGAATGAACTGGGAAAGCTGCCAAGAAAAAAATTCTCAAAAGAACAGAAGCAAGACCTAATGCATGTGGCTGTTTGTACACTGCTGAGCCAGCTGGGCTATTACGAACTGATGGGCCGCGATGATGATGGGTGGCCGCACTTCAGGGAGATAGAACAGGTGCCTGTAACCGGCCTGGTGGAGCAGGAGTGTATGCTGAAGGAGTGCGTGATCAGGTATTTTGAAGCCAACCCATAAGTATTTCAAATGGTGTACCACAACACCACTTTCCTAAAATAGAACAGGGGCTGAATAGCCCCTGCAAAATATTTTCTCTCTTTTCGCGTTTTATTATTGCTTGGTAAATTTCCTTGTTACCACCACATCACCATGTGAGTTCATCAGGCGAACAAAGTAAATGCCAGATGGCAAGCTCTCGATATTCAGATTTGCGCTGTTATTTTCTGTTGCTTTATACACAGCCATTACCTTACCTATGATGTTGTATACTGCTATGTTTTTTACATCTGCACTGGCATTATACACCAGGTTCACTTCATTGTGAGCGGGGTTGGGGTAAAGGTTAATATTAGTTTCCTGGTTATTTACGTTTGCTACCGATTCAGGTATTTTATTTATCAGAAATGTTGTTGTCTTGCTGTATCCGCCAAGAGAACCGCTATTGTCGGTAATGCTAAATGTCATATAGTGCTGTCCGGTGCTGGTAGCAGACGAAAGATTAAGCAGCATATGAAAATCACTCGTAGAATCATGAGTGGCATTGGCGCTGTAAGTTGCTGTATAGGTGCCGCCTGAATTCAGGCTTGGATTCCATATTTGTCCACCGCCATTCTGCCTGCACAATTCGTCATCACAAATAGCAAGCGCAGCGCTGTCTGTCCAGTCAACAGGAAAGTTACTGCTTACTGCGCGCCATCTCAAGACAAGGTTTGTGCCGGTTATATTGGTAATATAATTTCCTATAGTAACACTAGCTGAACCAGCAGTAACAGACGCTGTAACTGTGTCTGCAATGGTGAAGGTCTGTGCTCTCAAATTAAAATTAGCCAACCCTACTGCGCACACTAAAAAAAGTAAAATCTTTCTCATCTACACACTATTTTGTATGCAAGTTACTAAATACTTTATACAATCCAAAAATAAGTATTACTAAAAAAAAGATGGGGGCCGGCTAATTGCCGGCCCCCATATCTTATTGAAAACAGAATGATTATTTAATTACAGACAATGTTTTAGTTGTGATGTCTGTACCTGCTATGATCTTTACAGTGTAGATACCTGCAGCGAGATTAGCTGTAGAAATCTCGATCTTCTGATCACCTGCAGACAATTCCTGGCCGATTGTGTTAACAACACGTCCCATTGCATCATATACATTGATCTGAACAGCTGTAGCTTCAGTGATAGACATGTTCACATATGCCATATCCTTTGCCGGGTTAGGAGTAATGCTTACCATGTTAACCATGTTTACATTAGCAACACCGGTTGCACCTGCAGAGATGCTAACGTTATCAACAAATGCATCATTACCGTAAGCAGATGTTCCTACGAACTTAACAAGAGTGTTTGCATTGTGATATGCGCTCATGTCAACGGTAACATGTTTCCATGAAGCAGCGGTAGTTGGTGCAAATATCGAAGTGTTATATGCTGACAGTGTAGCCAGTGCAGAACCATTTTGGTTCCAAACGGTTGACCATGTAGCACCACAATCTGTAGACACCTTTACAGCAAGTGCGTCGTTGGTTGATGCATCATATTGCTGATAAGCAACATCAAACTGGAGGTTATAGGTACCTGCAGATGCTGTGTTAAAGTTATTGAACACATATTCAGATACCTGACCAGCAGAAGCACGGAAGAAGAAGAACAAAAGCGCATTTGTAGCAGCACCTGTTGAACCTATCATGGTTGCAATGGTTGGTGCAAATGCTGTGCTCGTAACCGGGAATACATAGCCGTCTGAAGAGAAGTCTTCTTTGTAAGAAATGGTAGAACCTTCAAAATTTTCAGTTCCTGGTAATGCAGCAGCATTTGCAGCGGTATAAACTTTAAATACTGAGTCAAGGCTGATGTTGTTAGCAGTGTTAATGTCACCAGAAACGGTAACGTTATACTTATAACCTCCAAAGCTAGTTCCTGCAAAAGAAGGAATAGAAACAGACTGTACCGCATAAGGAGCCAATGAACCTGACCATGGCACTGTAGCTACAGTAGCACCAGTAGCATCAGTTACAGTGATTGTAGCTGATGTAATGTTGGAAGTAGTGCTATAGTTCTGGAAAGTAACAGAAGGTGCAGCATTACAAACAAAATAATTGTTTCCGCCGTAAGCAGATGTTTTTGCGTCAACACTTGAGCCGCTGGCTGGTGGTGTTGATGGGCAAGTAGCCTGAGCAGCAGCATATGCTTCAGCTTCTGTAGGCTGTGTAAGTTCAGTTACGATATGGTCACGGCATATCATGTATATTGTTGGGAAGTAGTTGATGTTCCACAAAGTGTTACGTGGGCCCTGTGCTGTTGAATCGTCAATGATATAGTAATGCGTACCTGCAACCCAGTCACCTTGTGTGAAGGTAGCTGCAGTTCCACCGGTTGTAACCGCACCTGAACCAATTGCGTTGTTTGTCAACTCAGCCATACCGCTTGTTGGTTCTCCCTGGAAGAAGTAAACCACTGCGTCGTTTGTTGTTGTTGCGTCAACACCTGGTTCGCCCGCCGGACCATGTTTTGCCCAAATGGAATCCAATTTACCACTTATGTGGTACGACCAGCATGGCCCACACCATGTAGCAGAGATGTCGATGAAAACAGTCTTGCCACTATTCAAATCCGAATACAAGTTGTGAGACATGCCGTTGATGTCCGTCACCGTAAAATCCGGAAACACTGTGCCGCTGGCCAGCTGAGCGTTTGCAGACGAAGCTATTCCTGCAGCAGCAACCAAAGAAAGTAAAATCTTTTTCATTGTTGTTTGTTTAGTATAATTTGGTTATAAATCTTTAGACAGCCGAAATTACCATATTTTTTAATTTCAACCGCATTTTTGTTCATTTTTATTTAACACTCCGAAATCCGGGGATTTGCTTACCAAAAAATCTAAACTGTTGACTATCAACCATAAATTGTGTTGATATTACTATAGAATGCACTGGCTGTAGTTATCATCGCGCAATGCTTACTTTTGCAGCATGGCTCAGTACCGGCAAAGCAGCTTTCAGCAGATCCCGCTAATTGTAAAGAACCTGCTTATTATTAATATCCTCGTTTTTCTTGTGCAGCAGGCATTTGAATCAAGGCATATTTTAATTGGCGGCTACACGTTCAATGATGTTTTTGCTTTGCATTACTGGCAGTCTTCCCACTTTCGCTGGTGGCAATTAATTACCCATATGTTTATGCACGGCAGCCTGGCGCATATTGCGTTCAATATGTTTGCGCTCTGGATGTTTGGCCGGATCCTTGAAAATGTATGGGGTGCGCAGCGGTTCTTAATTTTCTATTTTATCTGCGGGGTAGGCGCAGCGTTATGCCACCTGGGTGTGCTTACTTACGAGTTCATACCTTTTCACCAGCAACTGGTACAGTACCAGCAACATCCGAATGTCAGCGATTTTTTGCGGATAGCGAATATGTATCCTATAGCCGGAAGCCTTGCCGATGTAAACCAGTTTTTACATAGCTGGCAATTGCAGCCTGACTCTGTTAATTATGCTGTCCGGTCGATAGAGTATTTGAAAACGCATATGGACGAACCAACTGTGGGGGCATCCGGCGCAATATTCGGTTTGTTGTTTGCATTCGGCTATTTATTTCCTGATACTGAAATGTACATTTATTTCATTCCTATCCCCGTCAAGGCGAAATGGATTGTGGCCGGTTATTGTCTTATAGAATTAACGCAGGGAATTGCAAACTCTGCAGGAGATAATGTAGCCCATTTCGCGCACCTTGGCGGTGCATTGTTTGCGTTCATATTGTTAAGAATATGGGGCAATAAATTCAAGAACCGTTATTATTAATAACTTTACCCTATTACAATGAATACAGGGCGCAAAAGATCGGCACTATCATATATTCCGGGTTTATCAGGCAATGCAGTTTTAAAGCTGATTATTTTTACATCGGGTGCCTATATCATATTTGCACTTATGTGGGCTGTGGTGGCGCTGCTGTACCAGGGCGACAGCAACTTTAGTCAATATTTCATACCCGCTGTAGCACTTTCTCATTTGTCCAATTTTAGCAGTCATTGGTGGGGCTTGCTCACTTACGGTTTGTTTAATTATCCAAACGGTTTTTGGGAGCTGCTTAGCAATATGCTTTGGCTCTATTGTTTTGGCTCAGTAGTTCAAATGCTTATCGGGCACAGGCAAATTATCCCGTTATTTTTATATAGCCTTGTAGGCGGTGGTGTTTTCTACTTACTCGCGCAGTTATTGCCGGGTTCATTAGGTGCCTGCCCACCATATATATTAGGGCCACGTGCCGGCCTTATTGGGTTTGCTGCAGCTGCAGTAACGCTTACGCCTAAATACCAGTTTTACCTTACCGAAACTTTTCGTATCCCGCTGCTGGTGGTTGCCGCAATTTTTACTGCACTTCTGATCGTGGGCTCTGGCTTCTGGCTGCCCGTTATCTTTATGCTGGTGGGTGGGGCGCTTACCGGGTATGGTTATGTGAAGCTTTTGCAGGCTGGCTACCGTCCGGGCGAATGGATGTACCAGATCACGGGTAAAATAGAAAGCCTGGTAACGCCCGATGAAAATGCAATCAGTAAAAGACAAAATAAAGTACGTGGTGAAAACCGCGAAAAAATCTATTCGCCTAAACAAGGGATAACGCAGAAGCGGATAGATGATATACTGGATAAGATAAATCAAAAGGGGTATAATTCGCTTTCTGCTGAAGAAAAGGAAACCCTGATGCGTGCCGGAAAAGAATAACGCAGCTATTTTTTGCTTTTAATGTATTTCCTATATTTGCATCAAACATAACCATGTCGTTTCACAGGACCATACAAAATAATACTAAAGCCTTTGCCGAATCCATCATTCAGCACTATGGTTGTTGTGCCTGTTGCTAGCAGCTTACCGTTCTGCTGCTTCCTTATTCTTCCTGTTTTTTCTTTTTAATTATTTTTACACCGCTCATGGCGTATCGTCTGCATATTGCCAACAGCAAAATTTTATATAGCTATGTCTGATCTTCATTTTTATAACTCATATACCCGCCAGAAGGAAAAATTTGAATCAATAACCCCGGGCTATGCCGGCCTGTATGTGTGCGGACCCACTGTATCTGGTGAGTCTCACCTGGGGCACGCCCGTCCATACATCACCTTCGATGTGGTGCAGCGCTACCTGAAGCACCTGGGCTACAAGGTGCGGTATGTGCGCAACATTACCGATGCCGGCCACTTTGAAGAAGAAGGCCGCGATGCCATAGATAAAGTAGGCGAAAAAGCAAAACTTGAAAAACTGGAACCTATGGAGATGGTACACAAGTACACCTCCCTGTTTCATCACGGTATGCGGCTGTTCAATTGCGAAGAACCGGCTATAGAGCCCACAGCCACCGGTCATATTGTAGAGCAGATAAGTATGATACAAACTATCATAGAAAAAGGCTACGCTTACGAAGTGAACGGGTCAGTATACTTCGATGTGAAAAAATATGCGCAGGGTTATCCTTATGGAAAACTTTCCGGCCGCATACTTGAGGACCAGCTGGAGACCACGCGCGAACTGGACGGCCAGGACGAAAAACGAAATAAAGTGGATTTTGCCCTTTGGAAAAGTGCACCTCCTGAACATATACAACGCTGGATAAGCCCATGGGGCGAAGGTTTCCCGGGCTGGCACATAGAGTGCTCTGCTATGAGCAGCAAGTACCTGGGCGAGACATTTGATATTCACGGCGGCGGTATGGATCTTATGTTTCCGCATCATGAAAGTGAGATAGCGCAAAGCACTATTGCTCATGGCCATCCGCCAGTCCGCTACTGGATGCACAACAATATGATCACCATCAACGGAAAGAAGATGGGGAAGAGCTATAACAATGTCATAAAGCTTTCGGAGCTTTTCAGTGGCAATCATCCCATATTGGAGCAGGCTTACCACCCCATGGTAGTTCGTTTCTATATTTTACAAACGCACTATCGCAGCACACTCGATTTTGGAAATGAGGCACTGCAGGGCTCAGAGCGCGCGTTGCGCAGGTTGTGGGAAGCCTATGACGTATTAAAGAAACTAAGTCACCCGGGTACTACTGAGCCTAAGGATGAAAATCTGGACAGGCAGGTGTCTGCGTGGATAGCGGAGTTCAATGATTTTATGAATGATGACTTTAATACAGCCAAGGTAATAGCTAATATGTTTGAGCTTGCCCCGGTCATTAACGGTATGAAGGGCGGACAAATTGCCGGCGGTGCATTATCGCTTGCCACTTTTACACTGCTCCAGGAAAATTTTAAATTATTCATAGAAGATATTCTGGGCCTTCAACCCCTGGCAGTAGCTCAAAGCAATAAGCTGGATGGCATTATATCTGTATTAATAGAGATCAGGGCTGATGCTAAGAAGAGAAAGGATTTTGCAACTTCTGATGAAATAAGGAATAAGCTGCTGAAAGCGGGAATAACATTAAAAGATGAAAAAGATGGCTCCGTGAGTTATTCGCTGGACTAATTCACATCTTTCTAATTTCTTAAAACGCACAATTTTCATTGTGCGTTTTTTTTGGCATGAAAATTATGTTTGTATTATTAAAGGTAAATATTCCGCCATTTTAGTTATTAAAATGGGGTGTGGATAATATCGGTTTATCGCTGTAGAAAAGTACCTCAAAACATCATAACTATTTAGAAGACAAGTCTTTCAGGCAGTTATCCCATGTTTTTGAAACTTGCCCACAGTGTTCTACGATATTAAGGTTAGCATTTTTACTAACAGGGTATGTAATCCACAATCCCCATTTATACTGTTAGTTTGTTGCTATTACTGCATTTGATTGGTGTATAATAAAACAGTTTTCTGTGGATAACTCAAAACTGCCTAATTTGCAATAGGAATAACTTTTATTATTCCCCAAACTCACACTCCTAATAATAATAGGTTATTTCTTTAAAAAATTTAAAGGTTATTAATAGGGATGTGGATAAGCTGAAAACATTGATATTCAGGACGTAATATGCAAAACAACGCTATAGGAAATTTAACTGAAAAGGAATTTCTGGATATGGAGATCGATCCTTCGCTGGATTTGTTTGAAGAGATCTCGAAACTTAAAAAGGAGAAGAATGCCGTGGTACTTGCCCACTACTACCAGGAGCCAGATATACAGGATGTGGCAGACTATATAGGCGACAGTTTGGGATTGGCTCAGAATGCGGCACGTACCCCCGCAGACATGATTGTATTCGCCGGAGTCCATTTTATGGCGGAGACTGCAAAAATTTTAAATCCCGGTAAAAAAGTATTGCTGCCGGATCTGAGAGCGGGATGTTCATTAAGTGACAGTTGCCCGCCGGCTCTTTTTAAAGCTTTCAAGGATAAGCATCCTGATCACCTTGTTATTTCCTATATAAACTGTTCTGCTGGCATTAAGGCATTAAGCGATATTATATGTACCTCATCTAATGCTCAGCTGATAGTGGAAAGCTTACCAATAGGTCAGAAGATCATATTTGCTCCCGACAAAAATCTTGGCGGCTATATCAATAAGAAGTCCGGAAGAGATATGGTGTTGTGGAATGGCGCGTGTATGGTTCATGAAATATTTTCACTGGAAAAAATAACGAAGCTTAAAGAAAGGCATCCTGGAGCAAAACTGATAGCGCACCCTGAGTGTGAAGAGGCTGTGCTTAGAATTGCTGATTTTATTGGATCTACCACCCAGTTGCTTAAATATTCTGAGCAGGATAGTGCATCTACTTATATAGTAGCTACAGAAACAGGCATCCTGCACAGTATGCAGCGCAACTCACCGGCAAAGACTTTTATAGCCGCTCCTCCGGATAATGCTTGTGTGTGTAACGATTGTCCGCATATGAAATTGAATACGCTGGAAAAACTTTATTTATGTATGAAGTACGAGCTGCCAGAGATATTAATGGATGAAGATTTAAGGTTAGCTGCAAAAAAGCCGATAGACCGTATGCTGCAATTGAGCAGAGAACTAGGTTTAGCAGGGTAACAGATGATCTTTTTTATGTAATATAATTTAAATTAGTTCACCCGATAAGGGTTAAATTTTGGTTATATTCTATATAGTTCATAACTTAACGGTCCAAAAATAAAAACAGAATTATGAAGCAAATCAACTTATTTAAAGCATTAATGCTCCTTGCCTTTATCAGCATTACGGGTATAGCGAACGGGCAGATACATCCGTTGGCATTCGGAAGTTACACGCTTGGTACTACGGCTACCACATCAAATTGGTATGCCAACTATGTTGGTCTTCGTGTTGAAGTGGTTAACCCCGGAGTTATTGCAGGCAGCAAAAACTATAAGGCGGCTAACAGCGGCACTGGTGCTACAGGCGATTGGGGTGGTGCTGTAACTACACCTATTATCAACATGCCTATTTTTATGGACACTACTTCTGACTCATTCGGCTGCACAAGCTTTTCTACTGCTGCTATGGCAACAATGAATGGTAAGATAGCAGTTATCTGGCGCGGCCCGTTGCCGAGTGCTGGTACTCCATGTGATTTCGGTTGTAAAGCGCTTAATGCGCAGAATGCAGGCGCTATTGCGTGCGTATTGATTAACGAATATCCCGGTCAGGGTCCGGTTGGTATGGCAGCAAGTACTACATGTACTGGTATTACCATTCCTGTTTTTATGATCAGCAACCTGGATGGTATTGCAATCAGTGCACAGTACAGGTCAGGTGTGCCGGTTAATATGACCATTACACAATGGGGACAGAACTTTGCAAATGATCTTGGGTTTGTACCGGGCGGTGCGGCTATGTGGCATAACTATGCTATACCTTCAAATCAGCTGGGTAACAGCGGCAATCCGGAACAGTACAACATGATTGATGGTGCCTTTATTGCTAACTTTGGTACAGTAGCTCAGACTGGTGTTAGTTTGAAAACAACAACCAGCTTCACTCCTACAGGTGGTAGCACAACAAGCCAGCATACAAGTAGTGTTGATCTTACACCTGCCTTCAGTGTAGCTGATTCTATCATGGCTATGTTTAAGGTAGGGTCTGAGTATTCTTTAAGTGCTCCAGGTACAGGACGTTTTGATATCAATTATGTTATTGAGCACGACTTAGCCGATGACTTCCCATCTGATAATCATTTGAACGTATCTTTTTACACTACAGACAGTCTTTATTCAAAAGGCACATATAATTTTTCTAATAATACACCAAGTCGTACGATCTATGAGCAATTTGGTGGTGGTACAGAATATATCTGGGGCCCAATGTATTATGTAGCGAATGGTGGAACCAACCTTTCAAGTGTTCAATACTCAATAGCGATGAATTCTACAACATCTGGTTATCCATTCTTCCCAAATGGTAGCAATAATATTTATGTTTTCAAGTGGAATGATGGTACTGTAGGTGGTGCAGCTGCGGACAGCATAGTAGAAAATGGTGAACTGGAACTTGTCGGTCTTGGTGTTAAAAATTATAACTCAGCAGATACAAGTGAAGCGACTCTTTGGTGCCAGATTTCTTCTGATCTGTCGAGTGGTGATCCATTGGCTGGCCAGGTTCCGCTGCTTCCTAACAGTTGGTACTATGTAGCCATAGATGTAGTTTCTTCTACTGCTGCTCCTTTGTTCCTTGGTTGCGACGGTGTAAATAGTGCGTACCCTCGTATCTTTGGCCGTTTCCATAATGGTGGCCACTTGCTTGATTACAATAATTTTGTGCTTGTAGGCGATCTTGGCATTATCAGCGATTCTTTGCAGGGAAATCCGCCGGTACCGGCTGGGCAAACTGCATTTATATCTTCAGTTGACTCTTTTGTGTACAGCAGCATGCTAGGTGTAATACCAGCTGTGTCGATGATTGCTAATAACACGCCTAATTCAGTTAAACCATCACCTGTAAAGCCACTGGCTGATGTTAATCTTTTCCCTAACCCAGCTAAAGACCAGCTGAATGTTTCTGCTTCTTTTGACAAAGCTGAGCCTACTGTTTCTTATGAGATCATCGATGGTCTTGCTCGTTTTGTAAGCAAAGAGATACATACAAACGTGAAGGACGATATCTATACCATTAATACCAGCAAGCTGGCTGCAGGTAACTACTACCTGATCATCAATGCTGAAGGTAAAGCAATGGCTAAGAAATTTGTTGTGACTAAATAGGATCATTTGAATTCTTTACCAAAAGGGCTGCCAGCTATGGCAGCCCTTTTTTGTTGGTATTGTTTGTGCCTTGATCAGTAGATGTTCTTCTGGTTGCTTCGATTTATGGAAGCGCGTATGGCTGCTCTATTATGTTGTTGATTTTTGTAGTCGCAGGTAGCGAACATTAGTTTCCAAAAAGGTAGTTGAATCAATACTGATTGGACATGGAATTTGTTTTTACGAATGATGCTGTGGTATTTGCTTGTGTTTATATTGATATGCTGTCTGCGGGTAAACATGGATACAAGTAGAAGCAATCTGCTAATTGCCGGTTGTAAGTTCTGGTTAACTTTACAGGCAAAACATGGCATTAAGAAAGAATAGAGATGGAGATGCGTCTTAAGGGAATTTGTATCCCACACCAAAGTTGATGCCTATTTCCTTGTTATTGGAGCCTGGGATGAAATGCAATGACTGGCTCACTTGTACTTTGGTATTTACTTCAAACGTTACACCTTGTGTAAACAGTAGGGTAATGTATTTTGTATCTGCGCTGTGGCTATTGTGCTGGCACTGAACATCTGTCTTTATTGATGAAGCAGGCTCTTCGCCAGAGTATGTTTTACCTTGTATGCCTGCTCCACAGTAAGGGCGTAGTTTGCATTTTTCAGGGCGTAAATAATATTGTACGGTGAGGGGAACTGAGATCTTATTCAAACGTTCGGTACCCTTTGTCTTTGGTAGAATCCCCAGGTTTACCCCTGTTTCTATTTTGAGATTCTTAGTTATGGGTTGTATATACGTGATTGATTTGCTATTAATACATCGATGCTTAGCATGATTTGTGGCAGCAGCATTTTGTCCTAATAACAATTCCTTACCTGCTTGTATGCCGAAAGTGGCTTTTGTCTTTTCTTTCTTTCCCGCTCCAGGTATCTTTGATTGTGCAAATACCGTTAGGGAAGCAACGGTGGTACACCATAGCATTAGCGAGAAGGCTACTATTTTCTTATTGCACACCATATTATTCTATGCAAAGTAACGTGTTATTCCATACAATATTGTTAAGGTTTGGATTTTTTTTGTTCCACGTGGAACATTAAGTTTAAAGAGTCGGATATGTAATAATTTACCCTTCATTGGTTGGACATGTTTGCTGAGCTCGTGTTGGGGCGATGAGAGACTATACGTACCTTTGTGAATATGTTTCCTGAATACGACGTTATAGTGGTTGGTGCCGGCCATGCTGGTTGTGAGGCTGCAGCTGCCGCTGCCAATATGGGCGCGAAGGTGATGCTGGTGACCATGAATATGCAGACCATTGCACAGATGAGCTGTAATCCGGCTATGGGCGGAATTGCTAAGGGCCAGATAGTGCGTGAGATAGATGCGCTTGGTGGGTATAGCGGTATTGTAAGTGATAAGAGTATGATCCAGTTCAGGATGCTAAACAAATCTAAAGGCCCTGGAATGTGGAGTCCTAGATCGCAAAACGACAGAATGCTCTTCGCAAACACCTGGCGTGAGATGCTGGAGAAGACACCAAATGTGGATTTCTGGCAGGATATGGTGAAAGGACTAATTGTTTCACGTGGAACAATTGAAGGCGTTGTGACAGGCATGGGCCAGGAAATAAGGGGAAAGTGTGTAGTATTAACTAATGGTACCTTCCTAAACGGTGTTATTCATATAGGGGAGAAACAGTTTGGCGGTGGAAGAATAGGGGAGAAGGGAGCGACCGGTATTACTGAACAGCTGGTAGAAATGGGCTTTGAAAGTGCTCGCCTTAAAACGGGTACGCCTCCCAGGGTAGATGGTAGAAGCCTGGACTATACTAAAATGGAAGTACAGGACGGAGATGAGGAAGTAGTAGGATTTTCTTTTTTGCCAATGGAAAGAGTGAAGCCTAAGGCACAGCGTTGTTGCTGGATCACCTATACTAGTCCTGAAGTGCATGAAATACTCAAGACAGGTTTTGAGCAATCTCCTATGTACCAGGGGAGAATAAAAGGCAGCGGTCCAAGGTATTGTCCAAGTATAGAAGACAAAATAAGCCGCTTTGCTGATAGAGATCGTCATCAGCTATTTGTAGAACCCGAAGGATGGAACACTGTAGAGATCTATGTAAATGGATTTAGTACTTCTTTACCTGAAGATGTACAATATAAAGCATTGAAGATGGTTCCCGGTTTTGAGAATTGTAAATTCTTCCGGCCTGGCTATGCTATAGAATATGACTACTTCCCGCCAACACAGCTGAAATTCACCCTGGAAACAAAACTGGTAAAGAATCTATTCTTTGCAGGACAGATAAATGGGACGACGGGGTATGAAGAAGCAGCCTGCCAGGGATTAATGGCTGGAATAAACGCTGCACGGAATGCAAAAGAGCAAGAGCCAGTAGTGCTACAAAGAAGTGATGCCTACATAGGGGTGCTTATTGACGACCTTATAAATAAGGGTACTGATGAACCGTACCGGATGTTTACAAGCCGGGCTGAATATCGTACACTACTTAGACAAGATAATGCAGACTTACGCCTTACACAATTAGGGCATGATATAGGCCTTGCATCAGATGAGCGACTGGCGCTAATGAATGATAAGAAGCAACAGGTAGAAAAAGTGAAAAGGATACTTTCTGATTTTTCAATAGATCCTGATATGGCTGGCGCGTTATTACTTGATTCAAATTCTGCTCAGCTTCAGGAGAAAACAAGGGCCATAAAACTTTTGTTACGTCCGGGTGTAGGTATTAAAGAGATGATAACGGCGATTCCCAGTCTTAATGAAAAAATAGGTAACGCAGATCCGTTGGTATTAGAACAGGTAGAAATACAGGTGAAGTACGATGTGTATATAGAAAAGGAACAAGAACTGGTTACCAAGATGTCGGCACTAGAGGGTCTTACCATTCCCGAATCCTTTAATTATGATAAGCTTACCTCCATCTCTAACGAAGCGAGGCAAAAGCTGAATAAAATAAAACCAAGGACTTTAGGACAGGCCAGCCGGATAAGCGGTGTAAACCCGAGCGATGTGCAAATACTGATGGTGTACATGGGAAGGTAATGAACAGAAAATCTGCGAAACCATAGCTATGGAATCACGCATTGATAATAATGGGAAAGGGCCAACAGGTACAGAAGCTGCTATTCTGCATTATTGCAAATACCAGGAACGATGTCATGTTGAGGTACGCAACAAGTTATATGACTTGGGACTGACTACACCCGAGGTGGAGCACCAACTGGCAAATCTTATAGAAACCGGGGTATTAAATGAAGAAAGATTTGCCCGTTCTTTCGCCAGGGGAAAATTCAGAATGCTGCATTGGGGGCGTGAAAAGATAAAACAGCAGCTAAAAGCAAAGAAAATATCTGATTATTGCATTAAAAAGGCGATGACAGAAATAGATGGAGATATTTACGAACAAACATTAAATAAACTTGCATTTAAAAAAGCGAAAGAAATAAGAGGAGACAGGAGCCTGCCATCACGCAAATTAAAACTTTATAGATATTTGATACAGAAAGGTTATGAGCGGGACCTTGTGATGGATATGGTAAAGATATGCCTGGAGGAGAAATAAGTAATGATTTTTTGTTATCTTCGCTTAACTAACCGTTATCGTTTATGGTGCAACAGGTGACAGAGGGCGTAAGTATTATGGTTGAAACATTCTACCAGCCAGGCCAATCCAATCCATTGAGCTCAGAGCATTTGTTTGCATACCGTATAACCATCGAGAATTTATCGATGAACCCGGTAAAGCTCATAAGCCGCCACTGGCATATACTTGACAGCAATGGCACCCACCGCGAAGTGCAGGGAGATGGTGTGGTAGGCATACAGCCTGTGATACGCCCGCAAAGCACTTATCAATACACATCCGGCGCCAACCTGCATAGCGAGATCGGAAAAATGTATGGCACTTACCTGATGGAGAATCTCTCCAACAAAAAGAAATTTACCGTTACCATACCGGAATTTAAGTTAGTAACGCCGTCAAAGCTCAACTAACCAATCACCCACTGGCGTTTTCAGTGTTTTAGAAGGAAGTGCAGACTCTAAAGTTGAGCACCTCACTATTATATTAATGGTAATTATCAAGACTGACTCAATTAGCATTTTTAGCACAACATAGTCATGAATCAGGATCATCCGAATATTTCGATAGCAACAAAATGGTTCAATGCATTTAATGAGCATAGCCTTGAAAATCTGCTTTCATTATACCACGATGAAGCACAACACTATAGCCCTAAACTAAAGATCCGCCAGCCGGAAACAAATGGACTTGTAACCGGAAAAGCCGCACTAAGAGCATGGTGGCAGGATGCTTTTGACAGATTGCCCACCCTCAACTATATACCAACGACGCTCACCGCAAATGACGACCGTGTATTTATGGAATACACCCGAAAAGTGGCCAATGAGGCAGACATGCTGGTTGCAGAAGTACTCGAAATTAATGATGGTATGATTGTGGCATCACGGGTCTATCATGGGTAAGAATTACCAATAGAGTTAGGGTGCAGACAATACGTCATTTATCTCTGTTTGCTTTTGCTTCAGCATTGTATTAAGATCTTTCCACGTTTTTACCTGCTTTGCTACTTTGGTGAGCGTGCCTAATGAAGCAATGTGCTCATCTATCGCTACGATAAGCGGCTTAAGTACCTGCTCTGAAAAATACTGCGCCCCTTTCTTTTTCCGCTCTTCAAGCAACAGGTCATCCTGCGATATGATAAGTGCATGTATTTGCTTTTGAAAACCCTGTGCGTGGCCCTGCGCCAGCTTCAATGCTGCCATTAGCTGATCGTGCAGTGCTATGTTTTTTTCCTTAGGCCCTGTTTTACGTTTTAATAGTTCCGGCAGTAACTGCTCGGTATGGGCCATCAGGTCCATGAAGGAGAATATTTTTCCAAGTTGCGAAGCCTGTGCTTTGCGCCTGCCTTGTACCAGTATGTTTTCCAGTGCGTCTTCTTCCTGTTCCAGTTCCGCAAAGTCGGCCACGCGCTGGTCTACTATTACATTTTCTATGCTCAGCTGGCTCCTCAGCACCAGCCCTTCCATGCTGGTACACCGGCTTAGTGCCACATATACCTGGCCCGGCGCAAATGACTGATTCAGATCTACAACAGCCTTCTGCAACGTAAGCCCCTGGCTCTTATGCACCGTTATGGCCCAGGCAAGTCTTATAGGATATTGTGTAAAGCTTCCTGATTCTTCCTCTTCTATTTCTCCCTTATGTGGATTCAGCGTGTACCGCATATTCTTCCACGTCTCCAGCTCCAGCAGCAATGGCTCATTTTCTTCGCCGGCAAAGGTCACCCATATGCCATCAGCATCTATTCTCTCTACCTGTCCTATCTTGCCGTTATAGTATCGACGGGGTGTTTGCAGGTCGTTTTTCACAAACATTATTTGTGCTCCTGTCTTTAGTGTCAGCACTTCTTCTGTAGGCAGGCTCTTAGAGCTGAAGTCGTTTTTAATAGTGCCTTTAAACGTATGAGCCGGAGAACCCAGTTGCTCCAGTGAGCGCTGGTTCACCTCATCTGCTATCCGGTTGTGAGTAGATAAGATTATGTATCCTTTATCTTTCTGTGGCAGCGGGTCATAATGTGTGTTGAGCGTATTTATATCCTCTTGTGTCACCAGCCCGTTTCTTACGCGGTTAAGAATATCAATAAACGCTTGCTCCTTCTGCCTGTATATTTTCTTTAGTTCTATGTAAAGCGGAGGCTGTTCCCGCAAAACCTTTGCATCGAAAAAGTACGGACTATTATAGTATTGACGCAGTATTTCCCAGTCGTTCTCCGGTGTTACCGGTGGCAACTGGAAGAGGTCGCCGATAAATACCATCTGCACACCACCAAATGGCTGGGCCCAGTTTTTGCGCACATGCCGAAGCACCAGGTCCATACTGTCCAGCAGGTCGCAGCGCACCATACTCACCTCGTCTATTATCAGCAGGTCCAGTTTGCGTAGCAGCTTCAGTTTTGTATCCCGCAGCCTCAGGTTGGCCAGCAGTGAATGCTTGTCCTGTGTTCCTTCGCCCTGTCTGCCAAACCCACCTGCTGTTCCTGGTACAAAAGGGCCAAAAGGCAGTTGCAGAAAAGAGTGTATGGTTTCGCCGCCGGCATTTATAGCCGCTACACCTGTAGGCGCTACTATAGCACTTTGCTTGCGTGTTTGTGTGCGAATGTATTTTAGGAAAGTTGTCTTACCGGTGCCAGCCTTACCGGTGAGAAAAAGGTTTTCGTCAGTATCCCTTACAAATGAAACTGCTTTTTGGAAAATGGAATTCGATACATCCAGCTGTTCTGCTGGTTTTGGCAATGTTTCGGGCATCGGTTAAAAATACGGAGATTATAGCTATTGCCCCCAATTATTGCCGGCATCAAAATAGCTATTCAACTCTTCAGTAGTCGTTTTCCTCCATTTGAACACGGTCTGTTGATTGTTCACGATTGTGACATCCATTTTAGAAGTTACCAGTTCACCGTTTTTGTTGGCGGTTGCTATCATTCTTGCCTGGTAGCCAATGGGCAGACCGGCTAATTCGCGTGTACCTGTCACTTCCGTATTAAAGAAAGAGTATGCCACTACTGAATTGATCTGCTTATAAACTATAAATACCCGCGCATAATAAATACTGTCCTTAGGATCTATGGTATAGCTAATATTGGTTTTATCCGCAGTAGAGAATCTGTCGCAATTGATCCACCCAAGCTGCCTGATACTAGTTATGTCATACAAGCTTGCATTCAACTTTTGGGTGGTCGTAACTATTTCTTTCATTTTTTCAGTGGAAATAGAATCACGTAGTGTAGCACCCCTTTTTTCCAGTTCAGCAGTATATTTTTCTCTTTCCTTAATGGAGCCGAGAGCTGCATAATCCCTTTTATATGCCTTCTCGCTACCTACATATCCCATCAGCTTATAGCTTTTTGGGTTGTATACCATGATAGATTTTCCATCGCCGGTATCGCGGGTGTCCACGCCATAGCCATTCTTGGCACTTAGCTGTTCATTTGTCGGTTGCCAGTTCATTTGACCTGTGCTATCGCGTTGTCCATTAAACAGCATCATAGTAGTGTCCGTAATTTTTGGAAAGGCTATTTTCAAAGACCTACCGTTTCTAATTTTCAGTTTCTTCCCGTCAGATGTCATATTCACGTAATAGGCACCGCCGGAAACCAACAATTTTCCGTCTGATAAAGTTTGTGCGTTAGCCCGCGCCAACTCAGCAGCGTTTGTCAATTCTTTCAGTTCCACAACTATTTTATTTCCCGGTGCCTGGCCATCTTCGGTCTCCAGGTCTTTCGGTGTCAGAAAAATGACGGTTCCCTTTTTTCCTTTTATCAGCGATAGCTGGTCACCGGGGGCAGAAAATATCTGTGAGGGCACGTCCAGTTTTTTAAGTGTTTCGTTCAGGCTGGTTTCCTCTTGCTTTATTTTTTCAGCAGTCGGCTGCTGTTCATTATTCTGGGTGCTGTTTGTGTTGTTACACCCGTATGATAGCAAAACAAATAGAGCGAATACAGCGGTGTAGAATGATAGAACAGGGACCTTCATTTTGAGATATTTATATTGAAAATACTAAAAGCAATCAACGAATTATTGAAACAACAATGAGTTGTTGTTAATCATACTTTTGTCGGGGCTAATGTTCACACACTTTTTAAGCAATAACCATTACCGCTTCTTCACCCGCTTAATATCTATAATGTTCATGGGATTACTCCTAAATCCGGAAACGCTGTTTTGAGTGAAGTGGTAAAGCCGCTCGTAGTATAGTGGTACCACAGGCGCATAGCTCATCACCAGGCTATCCATCTGTCTATACATGGCCCACCTGGCCGTGTCCGGCAGGTTCAGGCTTTCATCATACCATTTGTCGAATGTGGCGTTATTGAAACGCGTGTAGTTTGGTGGTGCCGGAAAACGACTGTTGAAGAAAACCAAATAAGTCTCAGCATCCGGGTAGTCGGCCAGCCACTGCGCCCTGAAAAATAGGGCCTTTGACCTGCTCATTTGCTGTTTCAGTATGTTAGGCTGTATCAACTCTATGTTTACGGTTATGCCCACCTCTTGCAGTTCACTGGCTATAAAGTTTACTATGTCCTCAAAGTTATTAGGCACTAATATTTTTATAGGCTTTAGTCCCTTTCCGTTCGGATACCCGGCTGCTGCAAGCAGCCTTAATGCTTTGGCCGGATCGTAGTCATAGCCATAATGGGCGCCGCTGTCATACCCCGGCATGCCAGCAGGAATAAACCCGCGTGTAGCTGGTATCTCCATACCATTCTTAAAGTAGGTCACAATCTTCTGCCTGTTTATAGCATAGTTTATAGCCTGTCTTACCAGTTGGTTTTTCGTAGGCTCATCTTTCATAGCATCGTTCGCCGTATCGGTAAGAAAGCCCAGGTATTCAGTATTGAGATAGGTGTTTTTATCAAGATGAAATTTACCCGCGAATTCCTTTTTCAGGTTGCCGTCTTTATACAGCAAAAGATCTTTGAAGGAGCCATCGACACCATTTACAAAATCTATCTTCCCCTGGCGAAACAGCAAAAACTCTGTCGCCTTACTATCTACAAATGACAGCTGCACTGCGCTGAGGTATGGCAATGCACGGCCGGTGCTATCGTGCTCCCAGTAGTGCGGGTTTCGCAGCAGGTTCAGCGCGTTGCCCTCATCCCAATAGCTGAGCTGAAAAGGACCCGTGCCACACGGGTGATTGCGAAAATCTTTACCCCAATGCTCTGCTACCTCATGTGGAACTACACTGCAATAAGACATGCTGAGCATCTCGGGCAACGGGCGGAAAGGTGCGCGCAGATGTATCTGAAAAGTCGTGTCGTTAATAGCAACAAAAGGATCTGAAGTAGTCACTCTGCCGTTAAATATCCACGCACCAGGTGAGGCCGTTTTTGATGCTACTATACGGTTGAAACTGTACACAACATCCTGTGCTTTCATCAGTCTCCCCTTGCCGCCGGGGAATAACACATTGTCCTGAAAAAAAACATCGCCACGTAAATGAAATGTATAGGTAAGACCACTTTCATCCACCTCCCATTTCTTTGCAAGAGATGGCACTGTTCTCAGTTGTTCGTCCGTCTCCACCAGTGTATTATAGAGCATGTGGTCCAGCCACATCATATTCAGATCTTTGGCAAAGGCAGGGTCAAGCGATTCGAGATAACCGCTGGAAATGTTGAGATAAAAAACGTCATTTGATCTTGTTGTTTCCGCAGACTTACAGGCTGCGAACAGCGCGAAAAAAAGTAACAATATTTTCGATGGGGTCCGCTGCGGAGTACAGATGCCAGAAAAATAACTTCGCCTGTGCGCCTGCACGCTGTTGCGGTTAAAGTTTCTGTTACCCATTACTGCAAATTAACTAAAAGGAACAGTAATTTTGAGAAAACAAGATCATGGCCACTAAGCTCTCTGTAAACATAAATAAGATAGCAACACTTAGAAACAGCCGGGGCGGCAACAACCCAAGTGTGCTGCAGGCAGCAATTGACTGCCAGAAGTTTGGAGCTGATGGAATTACCGTGCACCCCAGGCCGGATGAGCGGCATATACGATACAGCGATGTGCGGGACATAAGTAAGATAATCACTACTGAATTCAATATAGAAGGAAATCCGACCGAAGATAAATTTGTAGATCTTGTGCTGGAAGTGAAGCCCGCCCAGGTGACCCTCGTCCCGGATAGTCCCGGCCAGCTCACATCAAACCACGGATGGGACACTATAAAGGAAAAGGAATACCTGCAGCGAATCATCGGCGTGTTTAAAAATGCAGGCATCCGCGTATCTATATTTATAGATCCGGTGGAGGAGATGGCCGCCGCCGCCGCCGCTACCGGTGCCGACAGGGTGGAACTCTATACCGAAGACTATGCCAGGAACTACAACAAAGACCGCAATGCCGCAATAGCCGCTTACGTAAAAGCAGCAACCATAGCTACGCAAAATGGTCTCGGTATCAATGCCGGTCATGACCTTGACCGGGAAAATCTGCGCTTCTTTAAACAATCGATACCTGAACTGCTGGAAGTATCGATAGGGCATGCGCTGATAGCAGATGCACTATACTACGGACTGGAAAATGTAGTTCAGCTTTATAAAAGGGAATTAAAAGATTAGATGAACAAGTAATAAATCAGAATCTGCAAGGCTCTCAAGGCAGATATTTTAACAGAATCTATAACACTTTACAACTTTATTTGTACTTTAGTGCCATATCAGAATCGATTTCTACCGATGAAGCACACTTATTTTAAAATTCCGGTTCTTGCAGGATTAATGTTTCTTTTCTCTGTAAGGGCTCAGGCACAATATAATTTCGGTGTGGCCACCGGCAACTGGAGCGGCACACAAAGCGTATATCTTAACCCGGCAAACATTGCTGATAGCCGTGAGCGCTTTACCGTAGATCTCATTTCTGCCAACGGTGGCATCGAAAACAACCTCGGCTCCATAAAGGGTGGCATCTTAAAGGCTATCAATAACGGTAATAACAACGACCTGATCAATTATACAAAGAACGATAAGTTCAGCCTGCTGGCACCGTATGGTAAGATCAACGGCCCGGGTTGTATGATCAGCATTAACCACAGGCATAGCCTGGCGCTTACCACTGCTATCAGGGGCATGAGCCAGTTCAATAATTTCGATCGTTCGCTATACCAGACAATTACTAACCCTGCAGACCTACCGGCGGGTGATGCAAACTATACGTCTAAGAACTTCAACTATACTGCGCACATCTGGAGTGAAATAGGAATTTCTTACGGGGCAGTGATACTGGATAACCAGCACAATGAATTAAGAGTAGGTGTAACAATGCGCTACCTGGGTGGTATAGGCTACGTAGGCCTGAAGGGCAAGAACCTGGATGTGCAATACAAGGACGGTAACGACACCGTTTTTGCCTACAACTCAGACCTGCAATATGCGAGCAATATACTGGGCACCAAATCGGCACTGTTCAACGGCTTTGGCAACAACAACCTGTTGAGCCAGTTCTTTGGATCTAAGGACGGTCATGGTTTCGGTGCAGATCTCGGTATAGTATATGACTACTTTGAAAACGCAGGACGCGAAAATTATGAAATGGATGGTCGCACAGACCGGGTAGACTACTCCAGTAACAGGTATAAGCTGCGTATATCAGCTTCGGTTCTGGATCTGGGTGCTATTAATTATAAAAGCACTGCTAATTCAAATCTGCAGGCAACCGGCAATGGCTATGTTACCGGTAATGATCTTTCTAATAACCTGGGCAACTTCACAGATTTTAACAACTATCTGCGTCAGCAAGGTTTTAGCGGTGATTCCACCAGCCATGATACTAAGGTGCATATGCCCACAAGGCTGTTGCTTAGTGCCGACTACAACCTGTACAACCGTTTCTATCTGAATGCCGCTTATTCAGTAAACCTGGCAAACCGCCAGAATTTCGGCAACTCATTCTACAACCAGGTAACAGTAACTCCACGCTACGATTCGCGCCTGCTTAGCATAGGCCTGCCGATATCTTACGGCATGCTTAGCAAAAGTGTGAAAATGGGTGTTGGCTTCCGTATCTCCGGCTTCTTTGTGGGTAGCGATGATATGCTGTCTTTGTTTGCTAACAACCAGTATGGCGCTAACTTCTATGCAGGTGGCTTTATTCCTTTCGGAAAATCAAGAGCAGGAGACCGCGACCATGATGGGGTATCTAACCGTAGGGATGAGTGTCCGGACGTATATGGATCATGGGAGAACAGGGGTTGCCCGGTAAAAGAGGAAAAAGAAGCTGACGATAAGTCTGAAAATTAATTTGCCGGCAGAAGACCTGCTGAAATATAAAAAAACGGGCCGCGATAGACTTTCTATTCTGCGGCCCTCATCTTGTCCAGTATATTACTAAGTGCCCGGGCCTCTTTGTCGCTTATTGTCATTACCTGTTCGGTAAGCTCGTCTACCGATGCTCGTGCCGTTTCGATCAATGTTATTCCCGATTCTGTAAGCGCCACAAGTGTTTCGCGCTTATCCGCAGGTGAGATAGTGCGTTTTGCAAGCTTTTTGATAACCAGCTTATCCAGTATCCTCGGAACATTACTGCTTTTCTCCACCATACGCGATGCAATGTCTTTCACTCGCATTTCATTTGGGTGGCTGCCTTTAAGTATACGCATCACATTATGCTGCTCCAGTGTAATGCCATGGGGCTTAAGGGCCGCAATTAAATGATCTTTCAGCCAGTATGCAGAAAAAAGCAGGTTGACGGAAGCCAGGTGCTTGTCGTTGGCAAACTTTGATTTTATGGCGTCATTTAATTTCATGTGATACAGTGGTTATGCTAATGTAAAAATTTGCAATTGTTTATTTTAATAAAAATGAAGTTCAAAGTCGCACAGGGGCGCATTTTACAATCTGCTGACTATTGCACATTAACAACCGGTTAAAACAGGCTGCAAAACTTCAAAAAACAACATTAGAGAGATTGCAGGAAGGCAACTACTGCATCGCGGTCACTCTTCGGCAGATTGGCAAACTGGTCTTTGCTGCGCTGCGCCTCGCCACCATGCCATAATATTGCTTCCTGTATGGTGCGTGCTCTGCCATCGTGCAGGTAGTAAGGTGTACCATTTGTTTTTTCAAACATGCCCACGCCCCACAGTGCAGCAGTTTTCCATTCTGTGCCTGTAGCCAGGTAATCCGGTCGGTTATCGGCAAGGCCTGCGCCCATATCATGCACCAGCATATCCGTATATGGGTGTATACGCTGGTTGCTGAGTGCAGGGAAATTTACGTTTACACCGGTATACATAGTTGGCCGGTGGCAGCCAGCGCAGTTCATCTGCTTAAATAATAATTCGCCACGTTTCACTTGCGGGTCTGTTACATTTCTGTGCGCAGGCACAGCAAGTGTACGCACATAAAATATTACCGCATCTACCATTGTATCTGCAAGATCTGTAGCTGTGCTGTCACTTACGTACCGCATCTGGTCCTGGCCCCATACGCTTTTCTTAGGCTGCACATAGCTGGTCAGTCCCATATCCTGCTGAAAAGCAGTGGCTACCTGTACCTGCAGGGTAGATGTATTGGCCTTCATACCAAAGCGTCCCAGCTCAGTCTTTTTTGTAAATGGATTATAAACATAATTGGCATGCCCGGTGATACCGTCCCCGTTAGCATCTGCCGGATCTGCAAAGGCAAGGATCGTCGCCTCAGGAATATTCTCTAGTAGGCCAAGTCCGAATACCGGCGGCCCCAGTCGCGGCGAAGTCATGTACCCGGCAGGCAGCGGCATATAGGCATCAACAATGTTATAAGACGGTACATGCAGGCTTGTAATAGTGCCATCAGGAAAAGTATAAGACTGCTCTGTGCAAGTGAGATTCACCGTTACTTCCGGGTGCACACCGTAGAGGCCCACATTCTGCAGCTGGCCGCCAAAACCCGGTGCCGGATTAGGACCGCCATGTGCATCTGTACCAGGTACACTGATGCGCATTAACAGAGATGAACCCAGTTGTCCGAAGGACGGTTGGCCAAAACCGTCGTTGTGATGGCAGTTGGCGCACGAAACATTATTGAATATGGGGCCCAGACCACCAAAGCGTGGTGCCGGTGCGGCTATGAAAGATTGTTCAAAAAGCGCATCTCCCAGTTCATGTATCCGCTCATCATTTGCGCTCAGTCCGGGAATAGGTGTGCTGAACGAGCTGGAGCTGATATCAAAAAAAGTAGCCGCACCTCCGGAGAGGCGCGGATCAAAATTGCTGTCATCATCAATTGCTGCATTGTTTGCCTTACGGCACATAACCATGCTCGTTACGGTCAGCACACAGCCCAATATCACACTTACCTTCTTTTTCATATCACTTCAAATCCTCAGACATTATTGAAAATCCTGCTTAGTCCTTTACGTAAGTTGTAATAAAAGTTTTCAACTCACCGTCAAGTGTACCCTGTAGGTCATTAATAGCAGTCATTGCTGTCTGCAGTTGTGTACGCTGGGTATACAGCGCACTTTCAAAGCTTACCGTCACATTGCCCAGGGCGGCTACCGCTGCGGCAAACTGTGATTTGATCTTGTTATCCAGCGAAAGGTTCTTCTGCGCCACCAGGTTGCTCAGGCTATTGCCACTTACCCCACCTATAGAACACAAGTATACGTTTTGTGCACCCTTTATATTGTTAGTGAAGTCCGTCATAGAGTTGTGGGAAAACGGAGATTCCGTTTTTGTAGAGTCCCTCAGGTCGTAAGGATCCAACATTTTTCCGCCGCCCACTTCACCGCATATATCGGCCATTCCGGCTGCCAATGCCAGCAATGCATCTTTTTTAGTGGTATAGCGTGTACTACCTGTGCCGGCTGTGAGAAATTGTGATTGGAAATTACCACCGCTTGTTGCCCAGCTGGTGTTAAGAGCCGTGCAGGTAGTTAATACATCCTGCGCCAGAGCAACCATGTATTTTTTATCTTTAGCTGTGAGTCCGGCCGCAGTCGCATTGCCGTTCACACCCCATAAAATATACTCAAGCGGGTGGAAACCACGAAGCGATTGCCCGAGGGTGCTTACTGTTGCCGTGTTAATATCACCTTCACTGCTACTGGTCATAAAGGAGTCGAGCTGCAGGTAGTCCACTGGCCACGTATCCATATTAGGATCATAGTTGTCATCCTCTACCGGCCCTACCAGGAAACCTTCGCAACCTTCCCATGTACTTCTTACAGAGCGCCAAGCATTTTGTGCGGCCACCAGGTTAACATCATTTGCTGTTGTATTCAGTGCAAGTATGGCATTATTAAGATCGGTAGCCCTATCCTGCAGGGTTTGGTATTGCGGCAAAGCCACCTTCCCTACAAAGTCTGTGATCACCTGGCTTTCGGTAACCGCAGTTGTCTTGTTATCGTTGTTCTTATGGCAGCTGGAAAATACCAGGCAACCTGCAATAGAAAATAGAAATATTTTTTTCATGATGTCTTTTTTAGCTGAATGGAGATTTGGTCGTTTATGATTTGTGTTGTTAATTTAATCATATCCCGCTCAGCTGGCCCCTTGGTTACATGGCCTTCGTGGTCAAACTGGCTGCCATGCAGGGCGCAGTAATAGTTTTTTCCGGTGCGGGTAAGGGGCTGCCCGGCATGGCTGCACAGAAGTACCAGGGTAGTGTAGGTGCCGTTAGCGTTTTTTTGCACAGCCAGGTCATAGTCATAGTTGTTTACGCGTACCAGCTTATAGTCAGATTGTTCGAATTCCTTCACGGGTATCAGCACTATATCTTCTTTGGATGAAGTTTTCACCACACCAAGCGGTGTTTTACAGGAATCCAGCAACGCGCTCAGCAGGAAACCGGAGCTCAATGCGATACATATACCACACGATCCCTTTTTGATAAACTCTTTTCTGTCCATATTAGAATGAATAACCGATGCCGATATTTAAAAAAGCATTGTTGTGCTTATAGGGCATCGCATTAGGATTTGGGTTAATAACCAGTGCTGAATTCTGGTCTCCGGTGCTCATCAGGCGCACATCGGCTTTCACTACTACGTGTGGTATAGGGAAATAACCAACACCGGCCACTATATGCGACTGCTGCAAAGTGCCGTCTATCACTCCGTTCGATGGTATGGTGGCATTCATATCCAGCATTTCATACCGTGCGAAGATGTTCAGCTGCTTATTTCTCATCTTTTCCTTTTTGGAAAGCTGAAACAGGTTGTAACCTAGTTCTGCATAGGCACCAAACATTTGTGAAGGCGTATTGTTGTCATATGCAAGATTCAGATGCTGTGCACCCGGCAGCGATATGTTCACTCCCAGCGCTTTAAAGGAGATACCGTTATTATTATACTGCACATCTGCTTCTTCCACATAGATAGGAGTGCCAAACATGCCCGATTCCAGCTGCAGGCTATCTGCTGCACGGGGATTCAATGTAGTAGTGCCACCAAAGTAACCAGACACCTGGAATTTCCAGTTGCCAGCGAAATATTGCACAGCAGCAGTTACCGCAAGATTGTTGGCGCCGGCAAACTGACCTTCTGCCCTGCCGCCTTCTATACCTCCGCCATGCTCAAACGCCGCGCTGTTAAGTCCGTTCACCAGGGCTACACTATAAGTAAAAGGTAGAGCTGTGGTTTGTCCGTAAAAGCCTACACCTATCTCGCGCCAGGTAGATGGGATGATCATGGTCTCAACAAGCGGCCGTTCTACCCCATTGAAATTTATAGGCAGGTGGTTCTCATTCACGATACCTATACGTGGCAGAAACAATCCGGCTACAATATATTGGCGTGGATTGAGGCTGAATTTGAGGTAGGCCTGTTCCATGGCTATTTCACCCGTCACGCCGCCACCTTCTACTTTTCCGTCTTCCACCTCCAGTTCAGAGAAGAAAGCGATCTTCCCGGTAAACTGGTGGCCCACAAATAGTACTGCCCTTTTAAGATCAGCAACAGATTCCTTCCTGTTGAAATCACGCTGGTACTGCACTTCTCCATATCCTGATATTACCGTTCTGGACCGGTTGCCGCCATAAGAATTGAGGGAATCCTCACCGGTAGCCGCTACCAGCTGCTGTGCCGGTGTCAGTACCTGTGTTTTTTTAGTTTGAGCGGTTACGCTTTGTAAAGCCAATAGGCAAAGGGAAAGGCTAAGTATTTTTTTTTTCATACGCAGACCCGGTAAAGGGGATGCAAAGAAACGCAGACATGCTGCAATCCATTTTTATAAATGGGAAAAAGTATTTACAAATAGCGAAACAAATCGGCTTTCACAGTGGATAGATATTGCTCCGAAATGCCATTAATGCCTGCTATTATTTTTAAAATAAGGTATTAGCGATATTCTATAACTAGTTATAAATCCTCCAAGACGAAGTACAAATAAAAATATCTAAAAATAATTTGTTAATTGCATATGAATAACAAACGAATTTCTATTTTGCATCGCGTTAGCAAGTGATTAACAAGCGGTTTAACGAAAAACACAACAAACGTTAACCAAAAAAGTAAAACTCGTTAACAAATAATAAACACCCCTAATTAAAATTGAAAATCATTAAGCTACGGCGTATGAAAAACTTTACAACATTACCCTAAACAACCTGCGCAGCAACCAAGCATGCAAACGCGCAAACAACAGTGACAAAGGCAGGAAAAGCTTTCAGAAATTTCTGTTCAGTACTGCTGCTCACCACTTCGGCTTTGTTGGCCTCGAACGAGCTTAAAGCTCAAACGATAACAATAGACGGTAACCCGTCTGATTGGCCAGCTGTACTGGCAAACGTATCTAACCCATTTAAAGCACATGTGCTTGATACAGTAGATAATTGCAATGATAATGTGTGGACTTCAGGTTCGCATGTTACAGATGCGGTATCCAGCTGGAACTGGGACGCCGGTAATACAAGCGATAAAACAGATATGCGCAATACTGGCGTAGCACTGATAGGTCATAAATTATATGTATGTGCAGACCTATTCTCTGCTAATGGTGATGCCGCGATCGGGTTTTGGTTGCTTAAGGGTGGCGGTGCACCGGTAGCCGGTGGTAATTTTTCCGGTGTACACCAGGATGGCGACCTGCTCATCTGTATGTTTTTTACCCACGGTCACACTACAGCTACACCGGCACTATACAGGTGGTCTGCTGGTGCAGCGGTGGCAGTATCACTGGGCACAGGAGCAGCAGCAGCAGCAACAAATGACGGCACATGTTCTGTACCATCAGGATGGCCTTATACTCCTAAATCAGGTACTGCAGGTACTTATCCTTCCAGCTCATTCTTCGAAGGTTTTGTAAACCTGGATTCAACGGGTATCGTTTTCGATGGTTGTTTCAATTCTTATATTGCTTTAACATGGCAGTCGCAGTCTATGTCTGCATCTATGGCCGACCTTAGTTTTGGCAAGCTGCCAGTGCTGCCTTCAGTGACAGCTGATGATCGCGCTGTATGCACAGGCAGCAATGCAACCTTTACCGCTTTCGCAACAGGCGGCACCGCTCCCTACCAGTATTCATGGAACAGCGGTAGCTACTCAGCCACAAGCACACTCACAGTAACTGCACCATCATCATCAGCAAACGAGATAGTAAGAGTAAAGGATGCTAACGGTTGCCTCTCTGTTCCGGACACCGCGCGCCTCACAGTAAATGCTGTACCAAATGTAAACGCAATATCATCACTCACTTATTGCAGTGGTAATGCTGCATCGGCTATAGCATTCAGTGGCACAGTAGCCGGCACAACTTTTAGCTGGTCAGGTACAGCAAGTGTAGGATTCGGAACAACCGGTTCCGGCAGCATCGCTGCATTTACCGCAACCAATACTGCCACATCAGCTGTTACAGATATAGTAACTGTAACTCCATCAACTGTTGGCTGCAGCGGCACAGCGAAAACATTCAGCGTAACGGTAAGCCCATCACCTGCAGCAGGTACTCTTGCCGGTGCTGAAGCCACTTGCGTTGAAACAACATCCACTTACACCTCTACTGTTCCTGGCGGCGTGTGGACCTCAAGCGCAACTGGTGTTGCAACGGTAAGTACAGCCGGTGTAGTATCGGGCATTGCGCAGGGCACAGCAAAAATAACTTATACTGTAACTAACAGCTGCGGTTCTGCATTTGTAGTGAGGACTGCTACAGTAAGGGCCTTGCCTGTTGCTGGTACCATAAGCGGAGCAGCGACAGTATGCGAGGGTGCATCTTTATCTCTTAGCAATGCAGCAGGCAGCGTTGTTTGGAGCTCTTCATCTACAGCTACTGCAACTATCAGCGCAGGTGGTTCGGTTACAGGGGTAGCGGCAGGTACTACCACTATATCATACACAGTAACTAATACTTGTGGTAGCGTTGCCGCCACAAGGATACAGACAGTAGCTGCACTACCTGCTGCAGATACCATCACTGGGACAGCAACTACTTGTACAGGAGTTATTACTACGCTTACAAATGCTGCAATAGGCGGTGTTTGGACCAGCGGCGCTACCAGCATAGCAACTGTAAATGCTACCGGTGCCGTAACTGGTGTTGCTACCGGTAAAGCGACTATATCTTATACAGTAACTAATAGCTGCGGTACGGCAAGGGCATTAAAGGTGGTAACTGTAGGTGTACTTTCTTCAGCCGGCACCATCACTGGTGTTGCCAGTGCATGTGCAGGGGCAACTACCGCACTTCATGTTTCTGCCGACGGTGGTGTTTGGAGCTCATCCGCTACCAGCATGGCAACAGTAAATGTAACAGGCACAGTAACCGGTGTAGCACAGGGAACTGCAACAATATCTTATAGCGTAACAAACAGCTGTGGCACAGCATCAGCCACTAAGGTGGTAACAATTAATCCTTTGCCAAATGCAGGTAGCATCACCGGTGTAGCAAGTATGTGTGCAGGTGCTGCTACTACATTAACTAATATAATAAGTGGTGGCAGCTGGACCAGCACATCAGCAGACGTAGCTACGGTAACAGTTTCAGGCGGCGGAGCAAGCAGCCCTGGCAGCTTAACAGGCGTGGCAAGCACGGTAACAGGTGTATCAGCCGGCACAGCTACTATATCTTATACAGTAACAAATGGCTGTGGTGTTGCATCTGCTACAAAAATGATAACTGTAAATCCATTGCCAAATGCCGGATCAATAAGCGGCACAACAACACTGTGTGCAACTGCAGCAGCTGCATTGAGCAACACTGCCGCCGCTGGTGCATGGAGTTCATCTGCAAATAGCATAGCTACTGTAGACGCTGCAGGTGTTGTAACGGGTATTGCTGCAGGTACTGCTACTATATCTTATACCGTTGCGAACAGCTGCGGTACTGCAACTGCAACAAAAGTTATAGCAATAAATCCGCTGCCAGATGCAGGATCAATAACAGGTACGGCTACTGTTTGCGAAGAATCGTTGATCACCTTAACAAATACTGTATCAACCGGTGCATGGAGTTCTTCAGCATCCGCAATAGCTGCTATAGCCTCTACCGGTGTTGTAACAGGTGTATCAGCAGGTACTGCAACTATATCATATAAAGCAAAAAACGGCTGCGGCGTTGCGATTGCTACAACAGTAGTAACTGTAAATCCATTGCCGGATGCCGGATCAATAAGCGGCTCAACAACAGTTTGTGAAGCAGCGACTACTAACATGAGCAATGGTACTGCAGGCGGTGCATGGACTTCATCATCACCAGCTGCAACTATAGATGCCACTGGCGTAGTAACCGGGGTATCAGCAGGCAGCGCTACAATATCTTATATGGTAAGCAACAGCTGTGGAAGCGCAGTAACTAAAAGCGCACTTATCGTAAATCCGCTTCCAGTTGCCGGAATGATATCAGGTACAGCTACAGTATGTGCAGGTTCAGTTATCAATCTCACAGACGACGCTTTTGACGGGGTATGGAGCAGCAGCACAATCGGTACTTCGACTGTAGATGCTACAGGCGCTGTAACAGGTGTTTCTGCAGGCACTGCAACTATATCATTTACCGTTACAAATAGCTGCGGTGTTGCCAATGCTACAAAAGTAGTAACCTTAAATCCACTGCCTAATGCCGGTGCTATACCTGGCTTAGCCAGTGTATGTGCAGGGGCAACAGTGACTTTATATGCTGCTGTAAGCGGTGGTGTATGGAGCAGCGATGCAACAGATGTGGCAACAATAGATGCCGCAGGTGTGGTAACAGGTGTAGCTGCTGGTAACGCTAATATATCTTATATAGTAACAAATAGCTGTGGTGTTGCAAATGTAACCAGGGGTATAATAGTAAACCCATTGCCAAATGCAGGTGCTGTGCCAGGCGCTGCCAGCGTTTGCGCAGGTTCATCTGCCACTTTAGCTGCTGCTGTAAGCGGCGGGGTATGGAGCAGCGATGCAACAGGCGTAATCACTATAGATGCCGCAGGCGTAGTAACAGGTCTTGTTGCAGGTACTGCCTACGTATCGTATACCGTAACCAATAGCTGCGGTGTTGCAAATACTACAAAGGTGATGATAGTAAACCCATTGCCAAATGCCGGTGCAATCACAGGTGCAACAACATTATGCGCTGGTACCACCGTAGCTCTGGTTAACACTGCTGCTGATGGCACGTGGAGCGCATCTGAAGCTTCGGCATCTGTAAGCGCCAGCGGCATAGTTTCCGGTCTGGCTGCGGGTACCGCTACCATTTCTTATACAGTAACAAATAGCTGCGGCACCGCAGTAACCACCAACATGGTAACGGTTAATCCGCTGCCTGTAGCAGGTGCTATCACAGGTACAGCAAACACTTGCCTGGGAACACCAATCACACTTACTAACGCGTCGAGTGGTGGCACATGGAGCTCTTCTGCAGCCGGTATCGCAAACGTAAATGCTTCTGGTGTAGTAACCGGTGTGGTTGCAGGAACTGCTGCTATCTCTTATAAAGTAACCAACGGTTGTGGGTTTGCAACAGCTACCAGGATCGTTACCGTGAATTCACTGCCAAATGCAGGTACCATTACCGGTGCTGCAACAATATGCGCAGGTACAAATCGTTTGTTGTCAAACACAGCTACCGGTGGTATCTGGACTTCTGGTACACCGTCCATAGCTACGGTAAGTGCTACCGGACTTGTATCCGCTATTGCAGGCGGCGTTGCAACAATATCATATACAGCTACTAACAGCTCATGCTCAGCAACAGCAACCGCTTTCGTACTGGTTAATCCTACTCCATTTGTAAGCCCAATAATGGGTGGTTCACATGTTCGCTACGGAGCAGACACTACACTTACAGATTCAGTAGCAGGTGGCACATGGAGCGCAAGTAATAGCTATGCAACGGTGACCGGCGGCCTGGTACACGGCGTATATCCGGGTACTGTTACTATCTCTTACTCACTTTCGAATTGCTGCGGCGCAACTGTGGTTACCAAAGTGGTAGCAATAGACAGCCCACGCAAGTATGTGTCAGCTATTACCGGCCCATCGTTTTTATCTTGTGTAGGCAGTGTTACAGCTTACTGGAATGCAACTTCAGGCGGCGTATTCAGCATAGTTGCAGCGGACACCGGTGTTGCAAAGACTACACCAGTTGGCCAGGTTACGGGTATAAGCGCAGGTACAGCAGTACTTAGCTATACTTACATGGGTACTACTACAACATCTGTACTGACCATCTATCCTACTCCTGCAGCTATTACCGGCTCACACACAGTTTGTAATGGCAGGCAGATAACACTTTACAACGTTACACCTGGTGGCGTATGGACAAGTGGTATACCATCTGTTGCCACAATAGGGGCGGCTGAAGGTGTAGTTACTGCGTCAAACCCCGGCGTAGTTCCAATGTATTATACACTTGTAGCGCCTGCTGGTTGCCGTGTTCAGTATAACGTAACAGTTAATCCAAATCCTTCTGGCATTAGCGGCCCAACCAGCGTATGCAGCGGCTCAGCAATAACGCTGGCCAATGCTACACCAGGCGGAACCTGGAGCGGATCTAATGACCATGCTTCTATAAATGCCACCGGTGTTGTTACTGGTCTGTCAGTAGGTGGTGTTGACTTTACATACACATTAGGCACAGGTTGTTTCAGCACACGAATCATAGGCATCAATGATGTTCCTGCACCGATAAACGGAAATATGAACGTGTGCAAGGGCCTGGTAACATTTATGTCTGACCTGACCGGCACAGCGCTTTCATGGACAAGCAGCACGCCGGCTGTAGCCACCATCAGTGCTTCAGGTGCTGTAACTGGTGTTACCGAAGGTACTACTACCATTACTTACAAAGTGACTACTGGCTGCTACACAACTGCCATAGTAACTGTGAACCCAGCACCGGTAGTTCCGGCAATACTCGGCGCAGCTACAGTATGCTCTGGTACTCCGTCAGTATTGTCTGAACTGACACCAGGCGGTACATGGACCAGCGATCACACAACCATAATGACAATAGGCAGCAGCACAGGTATTGTAACAGCGGTATCGGCTACAGGTAGTGCCACTATCAAGTACCTGGTTACTAACAGCTTTGGTTGCAGTGCATCAGTAACAAAACTGATAACAGTTACTGCAGCAGCGGCCCGCAAAGCAGCAACTACTACAACCACTACAGTAGGTACCACAATGGAAATTGCTGCTGACATACGCAACGGTGAGTGGACAAGCAGCGATGATAATATTGCTATGATTGACGGTTTCGGTAATGTATCTGCTCTGTCTGAGGGTACTGTTACTATCACTCACGTCGCTACCGATGCTGATGGCCAGGTGACTACAGAAGTAACTAATGTAGTGATCAGCCAGCTGCCAATAGAAGCAGCCCTGGTGCCAAATCCTAACAAAGGTAGTTTCGTTTTAAAAGGAACAACAGGCTCTGCTTTTGATGCAACGGTGAACTACGAAATAACAAATATGGCCGGCCAGATAGTCTACAGGAATTCAGGCTTCACTACCAACGGTGTTATCGACCAGTCATTCACGCTCGATGGCAACTTTACTAACGGTATGTATGTACTTATCGTTCGTTGCAGCGACCAGCGCAAAACATTCAACTTCGTTGTAGAAAAATAAGAGCTGTTATTCAGCAAAAGAAAAGGGCTGTTTTGGAAGGTTAAACTCCAAAACAGCCCTTTTTTCCTTTACCCTTTTTTAGAGGTCATCAATCTCTGTTACTTTATCTTCTTCGGGCCTTATAAGCTCATACCTTTTAGCAAAGTTGCACCAGTGGCAGGTTTCCTTACCGCAACCCTTGTCAAACTCATGGTTCATTATCCGGCTATAAGTATCCTTTATTTGTCCACGCACTATTTCTTCATCCTGTGCAAATACCGGCACTACTATTTGCTTATACTCACCGTTTTTATTTTTCTGCACAAAGTCAAACATACCGAGTGTCACCTTCCAGTTCTTATCCTCATAGTTTTCAAGCAGTAGCTTATAGAAAACCATTTGCCGCCAGTAGTCGCCGCCCAGTGGTTCTTTCTCATTTGGGGGTGCTGTGTTTGGTGTCGCTGATTTGTCAGGGTCACCGGTTTTATAATCCACCACCTTGCAGTTGTTTCCGCTCAGCTCTATCTTATCTATTTTGCCGGTCACAGGTACTCCGTCCAGTATATAGCGGGGCACTTTAAATTCTATCTCCACATCTTTTGACCAGGTGTTTATATAGTGGTCGTAGTACTCCGTAAGTAAGGCATGCCCCTGTTCCATCCTGCGGTCAAACTGCACCGGGGTAAAGCACGATGCTTCAGAATAGAGCGCAGAGTTGAAGGTACCCAGCACATGGTCCTTATCCGGGAACTCACCGTTTTTCTCCTTCATGTCACGAAACATCCGCTCCAGTGCATAGTGCACGGCACTACCAAAGGCCAGCGCATCATTTTTCTGGAAGGGCACCTTAAGCACCGTTTCGTAATAGAACGCCAGCGGGCAACGCAGGAATTTAGACAATGCTGTATAGCTCATAATGAACTGCTGCAGTACACGTTCTATCCATTCAGCATTGGCCATTTTTATTCGTACCTCAGGCACGGGCTGCAGTGCCCACTGCATATGCTTTATCAGTTCATCACCAGGTACCGCCCGTGCTTCACGTTCTTCTGCACTGCTTATCTCATCAATAAATACTGAGCTCTCAATGGCCTTGCCGGCATTATCGTTCAGGGCATAAGACACCTGCAGGTATTTCTTTGCCCGGGTAAGGGCCACGAAAAACAGCCTTCTTGCCACTTCCGTTTTATAGCTCTTCTCCGGGTCTTCATCAGTGGCGGTTATCGTATCAGGCATGCGGTACTCATTGCCTCCGCCCCGCTTACCTTCCCAATAGTTCTTTGTCACACCTACTAGGTATACGTATTCAAACTCATTTCCCTTCGCGCTGTGCGTGGTATAGAAGTGAACACCATTCTCATGCTGTATCACCCGCTGCAGGGGCACCGCTATGTTCTCATCGTTCATCCGGTCTATCATTTGTAAAAACTCCACCGGCTTTATTTTCGGGTTGCGCCCGTAGGTTTCCTTTACAAACTCAAAGAAGGTATATAGCGCCTGTATATTCCATACGTGATCAGTAGTTCTTACCTGGTGGGCCACAATGCCGCTTTCGTGTACTATCTTTTCTATGAGCAGTGGCAATGGCAGGCTCAGCTGTGCCTTCTCCCATTGGTCAAGATTATTTCCCAGTCGCTGCAGGGCCTTTGCTGATCGCAGGTTCAGTGATTCTATCAGCAATGGGTTCGACAGCAGCAGTCGCCATTTCACTGGCCCTCGTTCTTTACGGCTATTGCTGATATATAGCGAAAGCATAGCAATATCAGTAGGTTCTATACCGTAGTAGGGAGCATGCATTATTTCAAACAATACTTCCTCACCGTCAAATGTCTTTTTGCGTTCCAGTTCCAGGTAGCGCAGTACATTGAATATTTGTTCCGTAAGAGGAAGTTCCAGAATGTTTACGGGCTTTTTCACATTATAGGGTATGCCCTTGCGGTCCATAAGCGCCATAATGTTCTCTGCCTGCTTATGCTGTGCATACAGTATAGCTACCTCGCTCAGTGGTTTTCCTTCCTGCTGCATTTTTTCTATCTGCATTACCAGTTCGGCCTCTTCCTGCAGTATGTTGTTATATACCTTCACCACAGGTACCACATTCTCATTGCCATCTTTAAACCGGGTGCCGGCAGATATGATGTTCTTATCAAGCCCCAGGTCAGACAGTTGGTTTATCAACCGGTTCTTATTATTCTCTATGCTGGCCATTGCCTTATCCAGTATGGCCTGCGATGAGCGGTAGTTGTGCGGCAGCACCACTATTTTTATATGCTCACGGTATCGCTCATAAAAGTCAACAATGTTGCGTATGCGCGCGCCCTGAAATTCATAAATGCTCTGGTCATCATCGCCTACTACAAAAATGTTCGGGTCGTCCCAGTAAGAAGTAAGATAAGTAATGAGCTCGCTTTGCGCCCCGTTTGTATCCTGGAACTCATCTGCCAGTATAAACTGGTATCGCTCCTGGTAGCTCTGCAGCAGCGCCGGGTTGTTTTTAAACGCATCCAGCACCCAGATGATCATGTCGTTGAAGTCATAGCGGCCCCACTCCTTCATCATTTTGTCGTATGAATCGAACAGCAGCGCGGCTCCCCTGGTGGCCTCCATCTTCCTCATTTCCTCTTCCACCAGTTTTTCCTTTACATCGCCCTTTTTGTATCCCTTTCCGTTTCGCTGGTATATGTATTCCTCACGTGTGGGCAGGTCTATTATGTAGTCGTCTATAGCTTTAGAGATGTATTGCGGATCAAGGTGCTCCCGCTTCATCACGTCAAACAGGCGATTCAGCTTACCGGCATCAAAGTAGATGTTGCCGCTTAGTTTCCTCAGCACATGGCCCTGTGGTAGCTCATCCAGTATTTTATACAGCAGCTCGGTGCGCTCCAGGTCGCTTATGGGCTGCAGGCTGCGCAGGCTGAAGTACTCACTGTTTTTTTGAATTACGTTGTTGCAAAATGAGTGGAACGTATGAATGTTCACCTTATGCGCTGCCGGGCCGGTTATCTGTACCAGCCTGCGCCGCATGGAGTTAGTGGCTTCATCCGTATACGTGAGGCAAAGAATCTCGTGTGGTTGCACCTGTGCTTCACTCCGCATCAGGTTCGCTATGCGCATAGACAGCACTTCCGTTTTGCCGGTACCGGGCCCGGCTATCACCATCACAGCGCCGTATATAGTGTCTACGGCTTCCTTCTGCCGGTCATTCAGCGCATTATACCGTTCCTTGAACAGGCTTTCATCTATAGTCATATGTTTTTCTAAAAACTGAAGTTAAGAAAAATGGTGCCACACCCATTGTTCATCTGAATTGCGGATCACCTGCACGGCCGGTATATACCTAACCAAAACGCCTTTGCCTGTTATTCATCAGGTTTTCAAAGTTAATGAACACAGATACCTCTTTCCTCTACTCTCTTCTAAAATACGAACACCGGGGCAAACCCGGTGCTCACTGTTTTTTTTAATAATGAGGGTCAAAGCTTAGTCTCCCGCAGCAGGTCGCTTTCCTCAATAAACCCGCTATGGCTCCAGGTAAGCTTTCCATGCTCATATAGCTCCAGGTAGGGTATTCCGGATATGCCTTTCTGCTTCATCAGCTCACTGTTTTCGTCCGCATCTATCTTTACCAGTGCCAGCTTGTCTTTGCGCTTTTCAGCAAATGCCTCCAGTACCGGCAGCATTTTCTTGCAGGGTTCGCACCACCTGGCATTGTAGTCTACCAGTACATACTTTGCATCTGTGGTCAATTTGGTTAGTTGTTCTGCGGTCATCCCTCTCACTGCAGCAGCCGTTCCTTTATCTACCGGTTTATCGGCGCCGTTCCATTTCATCATACCGCCTTCCATATTATACACCTCGGCAAATCCCATATCCTCCATCTTACTTGCAGCCTTTGAACTTCTTCCGCCGGAGAGGCAATATACAAGCACAGGCTTGCCTTTGTCCAGCTTGCCAATCTTACCTACAAAGTCATCCCCGTTATAGTCAATGTTTACTGCATTCTTCAGGTGGCCGGCGGCATATTCTTCAGGCGTCCGCACATCTACCAGCTGCGCATTTGATGTTGCGGCCAGCTTCTGTTCAAATTCCGCTACAGGTATATTCTGTTTTACTGCCTCGTGATGTTCGCCCGGTGTCTGGCACGATGCCATATTCACCATTGCAGCCAGGAATATTATAAATGTCAGTCGTCTCATACAGTTTCTGTTTTTAGTTGCTTGGTGCTTACACTCGCCTCATCCATGCATTGCTTCCACAGCCGGTACCCACCTGATAGATTCAATACATGGCTATATCCGTTTTGCTTCAATATCCGTTGTGCAAGATAGCCACGAAGCCCCGCCTCGCAATAAATATAAATGTTCTTTTCTTTAGGAATCTCGGCCAGGCGGTTGCGCAGTTCATCTATCGGTATGTTGGTAGCTTCAGCAATACTTCCTGCCGCAAACTCTTCCGGGCTTCTCACATCCAGCAGCATTTCTTCAGCACCTATTTTCGGGAATTCGTTCCAGTAGAAAACACTGAGCCTTTTCTCTAAAATATTCTCAGCTGTAAAGCCGGCCATGTTTACCGGGTCTTTTGCCGATGAGTATGGTGGTGCATAAGCGTGTTCAAATTCTACAAGGTCATGCACTGTGGCATTTATTTTTATTATAGATGCCAGCACATCCAGTCTTTTATCTGCGCCTTCATATCCTGCTACCTGCGCACCCAGCAGTTTACCTTCGGGTGAAAAGGTTATTTGTATGGTCATCGATTGTGAGCCCGGGTAATAGCCGGCATGCGATCCGCTGCTTGTCGTGGACACTACATGCTTTATACCGGCACGCTCCAGGTGCTTGGCAGCTACACCGGTAGTACCCACGGTCATATCAAACACCTTCACTATAGCCGTATTAATGGAGCCATTGTATTGCTGCACATTTCCCAGCACTATGTTGTTGGCACATATACGGCCCTGTTTGTTTGCTGGTCCTGCCAGGTAGGTGATCATCGATTGGTGTGTGATGGGGTTTGTATACTCTATAGCATCACCCACAGCATATATGTCCGGGTCAGATGTCTGGAGGTATTCATTCACAAGTATTCCTTTCGCACTTCCGGTTTCCAGTCCTGCGGCAACTGCCAGCCTGGTATCCGGCCGCACACCTATCGACAATATCACTATGCTGGCCTCTATACTATCTCCGTTGTCCAGTAGCACTTTTAATCCGTTTGCTTCTTGTTCAAAGCCTGCAACTGCGGTGCTTAGTCTCAGTTTCACTCCCTTACTTCTTATATGCTGTTGCACCATCGCTGCTATAGGGAAGTCAACCGGGGCCAGCACCTGGTTGCCCATTTCCACAATGGTTACGTCCAGGCCGGCACTCAGCAGGTTTTCGGCCATCTCCAGTCCTATAAATCCACCGCCTATGATTACGGCTTTTCCACCCTTCTTTTTTAAAACATAGCTTTTAATGTAGTCAGTATCAGTAACATTCCGCAGGGTAAAGATCCCTTCCAGTCCTATGCCGGGTAATGGTGGCCTTAACGGCTCCGCGCCTGGTGACAATACCAGCTTGTCATACTGCTCTTCATACTCCCTTCCGCTTACAAGATCTATAGCCTTTACTGTTTTTCTTTCTTTGTCAATGGCCGTTACCTCTGTCTTCACCCGCACATCTATGTTGAACCTGCTGTTGAATGATGCAGCAGTCTGCACAAAAAGCCGGTCGCGTTCCTTTATCACATCGCCTATGTAGTAGGGCAACCCGCAATTGGCATAGGATATATAAGCGCCCTTTTCAAAAATTACGATCTCCGCCTGCTCATCAAGTCTTCGCAGTCTTGCTGCAGTGCTGGCGCCGCCGGCCACCGCTCCCACTATTACATACTTCATCTGCTAAATTTTATATTTTTCTATGATACTCTTCAGGTGGCTGGCCGCAACTACGCCCGACTGCCGCCATAAAACTTTTCCCTCCCTGAACAGGAGTAGCGTGGGCACCCCCGAAATACTATAGGCTCTCGCAAGGCTGCTGTTATTGTCTACGTCTACTTTTAATATTGTTGCGTCATCGCCTACCGATTCCTTGAGCTGTTTCAGTATAGGTGCCATCATTTTACATGGCCCGCACCACTCCGCCGAAAAATCGACCAGCACCGGCTTACTGCCGTTAATTATTTCTGAGAACGTTTTTGTTTCCATAACTATTTTATTTCTTCAAACTCTACGTGTTCTTGCTCTGTGCTGGCGGGCTTTGCTTTTCTTACCGGTGGGTTATAACATCCCTGGCTGCCGCAGCATCCGGTATCCATAATTCCCTGGTACAGGAAAAATATACTGGCTAGGCCCATAGCCCAGTCCTTACCCTGCAGACCCATCACCAGGAACATTATACCTATTCCTACGCGTACTATCCGCATCAGGTGCCAGTTGGTAAAGAGCCTTTGTTTCAGGTTGTTCATCTTTCAAATCTTTTAAGGTTGTACCAGCTGCCAGCGTTGTGCACTTCGCTGAAGCCATTGTTTTGCAGCATAGATTTTGCTGAGCCGCTGCGCATGCCCGATGCGCAACAGGTGATCACAGGTTTATCTTTCTTCAGTTTTGCCATCTGGCTGGCCAGCGCAGCTAGCGGTATGTTTATGGATCCTTTAATATGTCCTCCTGCATATTCGCCCGGCGTGCGCACGTCCACTATCGTTGCCCCTCTTGACATCACTTCTGCCAGGTCTGCTTTAGGGCCTATGCCCAACATCTTTTTGATCTTTTCCAGCATCTTAGTTGTTTTTATAGTAGTTAACGTTTGTCCATGGTCCGCCATCTATGCAGGCAACGCCTTGCTGCTGCAGGAATATACTCGCCTGGTGGCTGCGCCCGCCTGATGCGCAGCACAGCACTATCTGGCCGGCTTCCCTAAGCATATTCACATGTTCAGGTATTTCGCTCAGCGGTATATTTATACTATCTGCCACATGCCCGCCCATAAATTCTACAGGTGTGCGCACATCCACCACTTTAGTTTCCCCTGATTTAAGTATTTCCGAAAGCTCTGCCATTTTACATTTCTTTTTTATGATTTAGATTCTTCTTTTTTAAGTATTTCCGCAGCCAACAAACCCATCACCGCGCCATATAGCGAGCTGTTGCGTGGGTCTGAGGTAATAGCACAATTGCCGGAGGCACACCCCACAAAGCGCCAATAGCACCATCCGCCAACAGCGCCAAGTACTAATCCCGCGATCGGTGACTTGTACTTTGATATAAACCGCTTCATTTATTATCTGTGCTTTTGGTAGTGCGTATTCCAAACACCATGTACAGTGGACAAAAGCCTAAAAAACTGGTAAGAATGAAGATTGCGGACACGGCCAGCAATGCAATGGCGATCGTGCCACTGATCACGTTTCCGAAATACAATGCAACTACTATAGCTGCTATCAAAATGCGTATTGCACGATCTGCGGTACCCATGTTCTTTTTCATAAAGTTGTTTTATTTGAGAACAAAGATCGCACGCCGCACAACTGTAGTTTGGAACAAATGTTCCCTAACTGGAGAAAAGTTCTATCGTATTTCTGCCCAGCTTCAGTATGTTCTTTGATTCCATGGTGCGCAGCAGCCTGCTTATTGCTTCGCGGTGGGTATGCAGCTCGTCGGCTATTTGCTGGTGTGTTATATACAGTGCTGTCGATCCTGCGGCTTTACACCTTTCCTGCAGGTAGTGCAACACCTGTTTATCCATATTGCTGAATGCTATCAGGTCTATTACTTCAATAAGCTCGGCAAACCTGCTGCCATAAGTACTGTTCACAAAAGTTTTCCATTCCGGGTATTTAAACCAATCTTCTACAAGGTTCACTGGTATCTGCAGTATCTCACTGTCCTCTTCAGCTATAGCTTTCACCATGCTTCGTTTACGTGACTGGCAGCAGTTTATAGCCATAGCACATGTCTGGCCAGGGTACAGGTGATACAGAAATATTTCTTTCTCATCCTCATTCTGCCTTATTATCCGCAATACACCCTTCTGTACTATAGGCACAAAAACTACTTCATCGCCCGGTGCCATCAGTACCGAATCACGCTTCACTTGTTTTATCCGTCCAAACTTCCTGATCTCATCTTGTAGCCTTGCATCTGTGAATAAAGAGTCGGACATGATTGTAGTTGCTTTAAAAAACAAATATCTGGTTACAACAAAGTTAGAATATTGGAAACGAACCAGTTGCGAACAAATTGACGCCAGGTCCTCTGATATGCTACATGGCGCTCCCAGTAAGTGTTAACAATTTTTTAGCCTCCTATTTGTTTTAGGCAAGCTATTTTTATCTTTCTTTGTAAAGCACATGCGCAAACTGTTGGCCATATTCTTTCTTACCGTTTTCTCCTTCCAGGTTTTACCGCTGAAGGTGATAGGTAAGTTATTGAATTCCGGTCAGAATACAGAAGAAGTGCATAACGACGATGCGCCTGAAGATGGTGCCGGTGGTAAGCTTGCCAAGTTTGGAGATGATCTCCTCGTCTTTCACCAGGATGCCCCCGACCTTTTTGCAAGCCGCCAGTATTTCGATGTAAAGGTTATCGCCTTCATTCACCGGGAGGAGTCCTTACCATCAGTTCACGTTGCCGAGATTCCATCTCCCCCTCCCGATACTTCAGTCTTCATTTAATGTTCATCCGCCTTTGCCGGGTGCTACGCTGCGTGCTATGGTAATGCCATAAGTCCGTTACTTTCCTACTACCTTTTTTATTACCCATGCTGTGCCATGTTCTTGGCTGCAGCTATAAATCATTCATTTTATGTTATCAGAAGTTTTTTCAAAAAAGCACCTCAAAAAGGACTTTCTTTCCGGTCTTATAGTATTTCTTATCGCCCTGCCGCTGTGTCTGGGTATTGCCCAGGCCAGTCACGCACCACTGTTCGCCGGTGTAGTTGCGGGTATAGTAGGAGGCATTGTTATTGGCGCGCTTAGTGGATCCCATCTCAGTGTGTCAGGGCCAGCCGCTGGTCTTACAGCCATAGTGCTGGTCGCCATCACAGAGCTCAATGCGTTCGAAATATTTTTATGCTCGGTTATTATTGCGGGCGTCATCCAGGTTATCATTGGGTACCTCAAGGCAGGGGCAATAGCTAATTATATACCTGCAAGTGTACTTGAGGGAATGCTGGCCGGCATAGGGCTTACTATTATTATTAAGCAGTTGCCGGATGCCGTTGGGTTTGCTAAAAACAAAGCAGCCGTAATGGTTGATGCTGATGATGGCTTCCTGGTGAACACAATTTCAACAGCTACGCAGCACATACAGGCAGGCGCAGTCGTTATCGCTCTTGTTGGCTTGGCGTTACTTATACTGTGGCAAACTAAAACGTTTAAAAAGATTAGTCTTATACCCGCTGGCCTGGTAGTAGTGCTCGCAGGTACGCTGATCAATGCCCTTTTTATCAGCGCTGCACCTCAGCTGGCGTTAGATAGTTCTCACCTGGTGAAATTGCCCATGCCATCCTCTGCTGGCGACTTTTTCCGCCAGTTCTCTTTGCCAGACTTTAGAGGATTTGGTTCTCTAAAGGTGTGGGAAACCGGCATTGTCATTGCCGTAGTTGCTTCTATAGAAACACTGTTATGCATTGAAGCTACTGATAAGCTGGATCCGCTCAAGCGCTATACGCCAGCTGACCGTGAGCTGAAAGCGCAGGGAATAGGCAATATCGTAAGCGGCTTCCTGGGCGGTTTACCTATTACATCGGTTATCGTGCGCTCCTCTGCCAATGTGAATGCAGGTGCACAGACAAAACGTTCTGCCATTTTTCATGGCGTGCTGCTGCTGCTGTGCGCGGCATCTATACCGGCGCTGCTCAATCTTATACCTAAGGCTGCACTCGCCGCTATACTTATTTTCACCGGTTACAGGCTCTGCAAACCTGCTGTGTTCAAGCATATGTGGAAAGGCGGATGGACACAATTTGTACCATTCGTAGCCACGGTTGTAGGTGTTGTGTCGCTCGATCTGCTTAAAGGCGTAGGCATAGGCCTGCTCCTCAGCATTTTTTACATCCTCCGTCAGAATATCCGCATCCCTTACTACTATCAGCGCAGCACATTCAGCGAGGGCGACCTCATAAAGCTGAAGCTGGCTCAGGAAGTTTCGTTCCTTAACAAGGCTAGCATTAAAGAAACACTGGAAAAGTTGCCGGAAAACAGCAAAGTGATTATTGACGCCAGCCAAACACAGTATATAGACTTCGATGTGCTCGACATCATCAGGGAGTTTTATAAAGTACAGGCCAAAGAAAAGAAGATAGATATGTCGCTGGTAGGTTTTAAAAACGTGTACAAGCTGCCTGCTACAATACCGGAGCGCGATATAGTATCTGGCTTCCTCAATAAAAATGAAGTACCGGTACGCTCCTCAGGAGACCATAGGAAGCTCCTCGCCCAATTGAAAAAACATTTGAATAACAATACTAAACCATCTGCAGCATGATAGACTATTCAGTAGAATCAAAGACCGTAACTCCGGCAGAAGCCCTGCTGAGACTTAAAGAAGGGAATTTCCGCTTCATAAATAATATGCTGCAGCACAAAGATCTGCTTACCAGCGTAGACCAGACCAAGGATGGCCAGACACCCTATGCGGCTATATTCAGCTGCATGGATTCCCGCACATCTGCCGAGCTGGTTTTCGACCAGGGCGTAGGTGATATTTTCAGCATTCGCATTGCTGGCAATGTTATTACCGATGGTATTCTGGGCAGCCTTGAATATGCTACGGCCGTCGCCGGAGCCAGCCTTATACTGGTGATGGGCCATACCAATTGTGGTGCAATAAAAGGCGCCTGCGACCATGTGAAAGGCGGACATCTTTCTGCTTTGCTGGAGCGCATTGACCCGGCGTTGGAGCAAGCAAATACCCTGTTCCCCGGTGAGCGGTCAAGCGCTAACAACGATTATGTAGCCGCGGTCACTAAGTTCAATATTGAACATGCGATGGCAGAGATATTACGCCGCAGCGAAATGATAAGGGAGCTGGTAGAAAGTAAAAAGGTGGCCATTGCACCAGCCGTGTACGACGTAGCTACGGGCAAGGTAGATTTCAATGGATTTAATTAATTCCCAGAAAGAAGATAAGCTAAAGGCTGCCCCTCCAGGTAGCTTTTTTGCTTACCGCCATCATCCAAAACAAAAAAATATAACAAATTGTTATTATGCGTGGTAACGTTAAACTAATATTGCGGTAACATTGCAAAATTCAGACAATAAAATACACACACTCAATGAAAAGAACAATTACGAAACTTGGCATTTATTGCTCTTTACTCCTGTCTATGAGCGGCACAGCTATGGCACAGGCTACAGACACAGTTGAAGAATTCAAGCCAAGTGGCAAGCTGTGGGGTTACGCTTTTGGAGATTATGCCTACAAGGGAAGTTCGGACAATATTGGCCAGAACAATGCGGCTGTATATCGTGGAGGCTTAAATCAGTATACAGGTATGCCGGTAAGTACCAGCCTGTTCCAGTTCCGTCGTGTCTATCTCGGCTACAACTATGATATAAGCAAGCGCTTTTCGGCAGAATTTCTGCTGGCTGCTGAGGATAATTTCAACAATGGCAGCCTGATCCGCCAGGCCGGTGGAGATTTAACTGTCGATGGCAAATTCACCCCTTATGTAAAGCTTGCCAACATACGCTGGAAAAACTTTTGGCGCAATACTGACCTGGTTATCGGTTCACAGTCCACTCCTTCCTTCGCTAAAACAGGCAGGAACGACCAGACCTCTGAAGAGATATGGGCATATCGCTCAGTTGAAAGAACAATTACTGATATACGCCGTACACTGTCATTCGACATGGGCGCCAGCCTCCAGGGTTGGTTCGATCATGACGGTAAATTCGGCTATGACGTGATGGTATCAAACGGTACCGGCCCCCGCCCGGAAATAGACCAGTACAGGTTGTTCTCTGGCGATGTGTACGCAAAGTTTCTCGACCGTCGTCTGATTATCAATATCTACCAGGACTATCAGCGGCTCAACTGGGGCGTAGGTGTAGGTGGTCATAACGGCCCCTGGTACCACGACCGCAATATGACCAAAGTTTTTGCGGCATGGAATACACGCCTGCTCACGGTAGGTGCAGAAGTATTTATGAATACCCTGATGGGTGACACACGTGTAATAGGGTTTGACAACAATGTTTATTATCGTACCACTAAGGCTATGGGCATGTCATTCTTTGTGCGCGGCCGCATATTATCCAATCCCCAGGGCAACCAGCTGCTTGGCTTCTTCGCCCGTTATGACAACTATGACCCTACAGGCAACCTAAGCAATGTTGCAGGCGAGGCAAATTCCAGGTCTTATTTGGGTATGGGTGATACTTACGAACCGACAACAAAGGAGCAGTTCGTAACTTTTGGTCTTGACTTTACACCGTTTAAGAACATCCACTTCATGCCGAATGTGTGGATGAACTCTTATAATTCAGGTCTTGCTGCAGATGGTGTCAACAAATACGGCACACCATACGCAGCTATGAATTCGAATGTATCAGGCGTTAAAGGCACAGATGCAGTTTACCGCCTCACATTCTACTACGTTTACGGCAAATAATATAACAACATTAAAATACTACAAGCACCGCATCATTCATGCGGTGTTTTTTTATGTGGTCTGCCTGCCCGTAGGAAGGCGGGTTGTATCGCGAACCTTATTATATGTACCATCAGCATAGGCGAAATACCTACAGGCACCGCCAATAAATATAAAAGTATATCATGGGACTTAACATTAAGTTAATATGCGGGTAATATTGGCGTAACATGGCAATAGTTCCTTTGCATTTAATTAAACATGCACAGAATGACCAAATTATTTTCTAAAGCGGGCCTATACTGCTCGCTATTTCTATCCCTGGCTGGCGCGGCACAAGCGCAGTCTGCGGATACAGTCGCGGAATTCAAACCGGGCGGTAAAGTATGGGGCTATGCTTTTGGCGATTTCGCCTACAAAGGCTCAGCCGATAACTTAGGCACCACTAATCCGCCGGTAGGCCGTGGCGGTGCGAACCAGTACACCAATATGCAGACGGATGCCAGCTTATTCCAGTTCCGCCGTGTATACCTTGGTTATAACTACGACATCAGCCCTCGTTTCTCTGCGGAGTTCCTGCTCGCAGCAGAAGATAACTTTAACGGTGGCTTGATAAATGAAGGCGCCGGCGACATAATGGTAGACGGTAAATTCAGCCCTTATGTAAAGCTTGCAAACGTTCGCTGGAAAAATCTTTGGCATAATACAGACCTCGTTATTGGCTCACAGGCTACTCCTGGATTCGCTAAGACCGGCCGCAACGACCAGACAGCTGAGGAAGTATGGGCCTACCGTTCAATAGAAAGGACCATAACTGATATCCGCCGCACACCTTCATTCGATATGGGTGTTAGCCTCCAGGGCTGGTTCGATCGTGATGGAAAATTTGGTTATGATGTTATGGTGTCCAACGGAAGCGCAGCAAGGCCTGAAACTGACCCCTATAAAGCATTCCAGGGAAATGTTTATGCTAAATTCTTCAACAAGCGTTTGATCATTGATATCTACCAGGATTATCAGCGCCTGCATTGGGGTACTTACGATAAAGGATTTAACGGACCTCTGTACCACGATCGTAACATGACCAAATTATTTGCTGCATGGAATTCCAAAATGCTTACAGTGGGTGCCGAAGTTTTCCAGAACACTTTACTGGGCGACGTGAAGGTTACCGGCAAAGACGGTAATACTTACTACCGCACCACAAAAGCAATGGGTCTGTCGTTCTTTGTTCGCGGCCGCATCCTTTCTAATCCACAGGGAAACCAGCTGCTTGGTTACTTCGCGCGCTACGACAATTATGACCCTAGCGGTAACCTGTCAAACATTGTAAGTGAAGTAAATACAAGGTCATATACAGCGCAGTCATCTACCTACGAGCCCTCTACAAAAGAGCAGTTCGTAACTTTTGGTCTCGACTTTACACCGTTCAAGAACGTTCACTTTATGCCAAATGTTTGGTTGAATACGTACACCTCGGCGCTTGCATATGATGGCAGGGAAGGCAACACTACTTACGCTTCTATGAACTCAAACGTTACAGGTATCAAGGGTACAGACGCTGTTTATCGCCTCACCTTCTACTACGTTTACGGAAAATAATATTGTTTCTAAGTATAGCTTAATCGTTTAAAAACAAATAAATATGAAAATTTTAAAGAGCATCGCCCTTTCAGGTCTGGCACTTGCCATAGCCGGAGCCATGTCACTCACAAGCTGCAATGGCGGCGGCAATACTTCGAAATCAGATAGTACTGCAAATGCATCGTCAGGCGAGGAAAACACGATTCTCGGTGCTGGCGCTACCTTCCCTAATCCGCTTTACTCAAAAATGTTCTCTGAGTATAACAAGCTGAACGGTCTGAAGGTTAACTACCAGTCTATCGGTTCAGGTGGCGGCATACAGCAGCTTACCAGTAAGACAGTAGACTTCGGTGCTTCTGACGCGCCACTCAACGGCAAGCAGGACTCAGCTCTTTCTGCACCGGCAGTACATATCCCTATCACTGCAGGCGCGGTTGTTATTACTTACAACCTGCCCGATGTAAAGGATACGCTTATGCTCACTCCTGATCTTTTGGCCAAAATATTCCTGGGCAAGATCACCAAATGGAACGACCCGGCTATCATGGCTGCTAACAAAGGTGCTAAACTTCCGGCTACTACTATAGTTATTTCTCACCGTTCTGACGGTAGCGGCACTACCAACATCTTTACTACTTACCTGAGCAAGGTGAGCAAAGATTGGGAAAGCGGACCAGGCAAAGGATCTTCTATTAACTGGCCTGCAGGCGTTGGTGGAAAAGGTAACGAAGGTGTTGCCGGCTATGTAAAGCAAACTCCGGGCTGCATTGGCTACGTAGAGCTTGCTTACGCTATGCAGAACAACATGGCATTTGCTAAAATGCAGAACAAGGCGGGTAAATTCATCCTGCCAAGCATAGCCAGCATCACTGCTGCTGCAAACATCGAGATTCCTGCTGATGCCAAGGTTTCACTTACCAACACAGAGGCAGCCGATGGCTACCCGATCTCAGGCCTTACCTGGATACTCGTGTACAAAGAGCAGAAATACAACAACCGCTCGCTCGACAAGGTTACAAAAATGCTGAAACTGGTACAGTGGATGATACACGACGCACAGCAATATTGCGCACCGCTCAACTATGCACCACTTTCTGACAAAGCAGTAGCCGTTGGTGATGCACAGTTGAAGTCAATAACCTTTGATGGTAAGCCGGTATTGCAATAAGTGCTACCCAAATAATGATGGAACAATCTGTTGATATAAAAGTGACTACCCGCCCCGGCAAAGATGCCGGGCGGGTAGTTTCGGTAAAAAAAACCAGTACCGTGAGCAGTAACAAGCGTATCAGGCGTTCTTTCCGGCAAATTCGTACAGAAAATGTTTTCAGGCGCATGCTTGTTATTGTTGCCCTGTGCATGATCGTCCTGGTGCTCGGCATCATGGTTACACTGGCAGTGCAGTCTACACTGTCGTTTAAGTCCGCTGGTTTTAGTTACCTCTGGGGCAAAACGTGGGATCCGGTAAGAGACGTTTTCGGTGCATATCCTTTCATACTGGGTACACTGCTTACTTCTTTCCTGGCGTTAATTATTTCAATTCCGTTTTCTTTTGCAGTCGCAGTATTTCTTGGTGAATATTACCCCACAGGCTGGTTACCAAATCTCCTGAAGAATACAGTAGAGCTCATAGCTGCAGTGCCTTCAGTGATCTACGGTTTCTGGGGCCTGGCAGTGCTCGTTCCTATCGTCAGGAGCTTCGAGACTTCTATTGGTGTTGAGCCGGTAGGCATTGGCATTTTTACTTCATCGCTTATATTGGCTATCATGATCATTCCCTATGCTGCTTCGCTCGGCCGGTCTATGATCCACATGGTGCCGTCCAATCTTAAAGAAGCTGCATATTCCCTCGGTGCTACACGCTGGGAGGTTATCCGCAGTGTTATTTTTCCATACACCAAGTCTGGCCTGTTTGCAGGTGTGTTGCTTTCATTAGGCCGCGCTCTTGGTGAAACAATGGCCGTTACCATGGTCATTGGCAATACCAGTCTTATACCCAAAAGCATTTTTTCTCCCGGCAATACTATGGCCAGTGTCATAGCAAACGAATTTACAGAGGCAGACCATCCTGTTTACCTCTCTGCACTTATTGAGCTTGGCCTGGTGCTGTTCCTGGTTACCGTTGTCATTAATATGGTAGGCAAGCGAATGGTAAGCAGCTTTACAAACGAATAATCAAATGGCGAATCACGTAAAATACAGGATAGGTAAAAGCAGGGTATTCCAGGGTCTTACAATACTCCTGGCATTCGCTTGCGTCGTGCCCCTCATTTTCATTCTTATATATATCCTGCAGGCTGGTCTTACCAAGATCAACTGGCAGTTTCTTACTAATCTGCCCAAACCGGTTGGCGAGAAAGGCGGTGGCATAGCCAACGCGCTTATAGGCAGCATAATGATCATTCTCTGCGCTTCTGTTATTGCAATACCCTTCGGCATACTTTGCGGTATATACCTTAGCGAAAACAAGAAGAGCAGGCTAGCCTACTGGAGCCGCCTTTGTGTAGACATTCTGCAGGGCGTACCATCTATCGTTATTGGTATTGTAGCCTATTTCTGGCTGGTAAAACCACTTGGTGGCTTCTCAGCAATATCCGGTAGCGTGGCGCTTGCCATCATGATGTTGCCCATAATCATCCGCTCTACCGAGGAAACTTTGAAGCTCCTTCCCGATTCACTTCGCGAAGCAGCATATGCATTGGGCATGCCCTTTCATCGTGTGGTGCTAAAGGTTATCGTTCCCTGTGGCATCAGTGGTATTATGTCCGGTGTTATGCTGGCGGTAGCCAGGATAGCCGGTGAAACCGCACCTTTATTATTTACCGCGTTCGGCAATCCCTACATGTCCTTCAATATGATGAAGCCCATGCAGAGCATGCCCCTCCTCATATTCAATTATGCTACCAGTCCCTACAACGACTGGCACGACCTCGCATGGGGCGCTTCCTGCATCCTGCTGATATGGGTGCTGGCATTAAACATTTTTACAAAGGTGATAACTAGAAAATGGAAAGTACAATTGTAAAGTCAATTAATTACAACGCTTACTTCGGCGACAATCACGTGGTGAAAGACGTGAACATGGATATACCGAGGAATCACGTTATTGCCGTTATGGGTCCGTCGGGCTGCGGTAAAACCACCTTCCTGCGTGGTATCAACCGCATGCACGAGCTCATACCAGGTGCCACCGCCAAAGGCCAGATAATGCTTAACAATGAAGACGTAATGGAAATGCACCCCATCTTCGTTCGTCTCAAAATAGGCATGGTCTTCCAGCGTCCTAATCCATTCCCCAACCTCAGCATTTACGACAACGTAATAGCAGGGTATAAGCTGAATGGCATTAAGCTGCCCAAAGCAGAAAAGGACCGCATAGTAGAGCACTCGCTCACCCGTGTAGCACTGTGGAAAGAAGTAAAGGATTCCCTTACCAAAAAGGGTTCATTTCTCTCCGGTGGTCAGCAGCAACGCCTGTGTATAGCACGTGCCGTAGCCATGGAGCCGGAGGTGCTGCTCTTCGATGAGCCAACCTCGGCACTCGATCCTATCTCTACGTCTACTGTAGAGGAGTTGTTTCATGAGCTCAAAAAGAACTATACCCTTATTATAGTCACGCACAACATGCAGCAGGCTGCCCGCGTCAGCGATCGTACCGCCTTCTTCTACATGGGTGAGCTGGTGGAGTACGACATCACGAAAAACATGTTTACCAACCCTAAGGACACCCGCACACAAAACTACATCACCGGCAGATTCAGCTAAAAAAAGACAATAGAATTATAGTATGACACAGTTAGAGAACGAGATCCGTGACATTAAGTTGGAAGTGCTGAGCATGTGGAACCTCGTGGAGTCACAGCTCCGCAAGACCCGCTCCGCCATATTGAATTTCGACCGCGACCTTGCCCGCGAGGTAGTGCTTAAGGAGAAACGCGTTAATGCATTTGAGCTCAAGCTGGATCGCGACTGTGAAAACATCTTCGCACTCTACTGTCCTGTAGCAGTAGATCTCCGCTTTCTTCTGGCTGTGCTCAAGATCAATAACAACCTGGAGCGTATAGGAGATATTGCAGAAGGCATAGCAAAATACATTATCGAGGCACTGAGCGATTTTGACCATGACTCGTTCATGGGCACCGACCTTTTAAAAATGTTCGATGATGCCATCAGTATTGTGGCTGATACCCGGCTTGCTTTCGAAAAGGAAGACACCATACTGGCCCGCAGCATCTTTAAGCGCGATGAAGTGCTAGATCGCATAAATGCAAATGCAATAAATAAGCTGGCAGACTGCATCAGGGCTGATACGGGCATTGTCAATGATGCCCTGTATGTGCTATCCATCATTCGCAAACTGGAGCGAGTAGGCGACCAGTCCAAAAACATGGCAGAGGAAGTCATTTTCTTTGTGGAAGCCAAAGTGCTCAAACATGCCGAAGGCAACCCCGCCAACGAATAGCAACTACATTTCTAAATACAAATAATAAAGCGTCGCCAATATATTGAGTGTGTATTCAGACGCTTTGTAAACTCCGGTTCTCCGGGGTTTTTTTATTTACTTTTTCTAATTAATGGTCTGTATGGGCTATTTATTGGCGAGGCATCCTTTTGGTATTATTAGCCGAATAAGCTTTACACCTATACCACCATAAATAAAATCGATGTTACTACATGCATGTATGTACATACATTTGTATCGGAATCAAAAAGATCCGCTAACATGAAAAAGACAACCTCAATTTTATTCGCCGCTATGATGCTGGTAACAGCCCTGGGCACACAAACAATTGCTACTGCTAAAAAAATACCGGTAAAGGCAGCCGCCGCCGCGGCAAAATGGACATCAGATCCTGCCCATTCTTCCATCAAGTTTACCGTGCCCCACCTTATGGTATCAGAAGTAGAAGGACGTTTCAAGTCGTTTGAAGGCAGTATGGAAGCATCCGCCCCCGATTTCTCAGATGCTAAGATCAGCTACACGGTAGATGTGCCATCGTTAACTACAGATAACGATATGCGCGATAAGCACCTGAAAAGCGATGACTTCTTCAATGCGGAAAAGTTCCCTAAAATGACGTTCAATGGTGCATCCCTGAAAAAGCAGAAGGGTAATAACTATGAGCTCACAGGTGATCTTACTATCCGCGACGTAACTAAAAAGGTAAAATTCGCAGTTACCTACGGCGGCACCGTTGTAGATCCTTATGGCAACACAAAGGCAGGATTTAAAGCCACTGCTAAGATCAGCCGCAAAGAATACAAACTGCTGTGGAATACACTTACAGAAGCAGGTGGCGCAGTAGTAGGCGATGAAGTAACAATAATACTGAACCTCGAGTTCGCAAAACAAAAGTAATAGGTGAATATAGGATCGATAGAATGGTTTAATTGGCCCCGGCATCTCCGGGGCCTTTTTTTGCGCAGGTGTGGCACACCTTCACGATGTGCCACACCTATGCTCGAGACATTTGCGGCCTTAAAAACATAACTGGGAAACTGCGACTCCACGCCTCCGAGAGACCTTTGGGCGTAAGATTTAGATATTATCTTGATATACCTTTACACGATGGAAGTAATAAATAACAAAAAGGAATTTCGTTTTGAGACACCTATGCCCGATGGTGAGTTCGCCCGCCTGGATTACCGCTGGCTAAAGGGTAGCCTGGTAATTATGCACACGATAGTGCCGGAATCCGGCAGGGGAAAGGGCATTGGTGCAACCTTAGTAAAATATGTGCTGGAATATGCACGCGCAAACAACCTGAAAGTGATCATATACTGTTCGTTTGCGGTAAAGTACGCTAAAGAGCACCCGGAATATAATGATGTGCTGCTGGCAACCCTCAAGGATTAGGGCGGCGTTCATTTTCAGCCCTTTCCTCCCGCCGCGCAAGCAGGTATAGCAGGAAGGAGATCATCCGCAGCACCAGGAAAGTGATCAGCACCAGCCACAGGTATATCTCCGCCGCATCCTCGCTCACCATTTCCATACCCTTCACATACGTTATCCTCCACAGCAATACAACGCTGATGATCACCGAAAATATAGCGCAATTGATCAGTATCCGTGGACTGAAAAATTCCCTGAGAAGACTCATACTATAAAAGTACACAGGTTTTTATTTAAACCAAACACAGTTCCACTAATCACATTGAGGGCTAAATTTAGGGCCGCGTAACACACTCCCTACTTTTTTCAAGCAGGGGATGCCGGACAAACGGCGAAGCCGGTTTATCGGCTGGGGTGGTTCATATCGCGCTTATCACATCGCTCATGTAAAATATTGCTAGACTATTTAACCAATCAACCTTTCAACTTCCCCCCATCCATCATCCGCTTCATCTCCATCACATCCATTTCCAGGTCGGCCAGGCGGTGGTATACTTCTGCAGGCTCGCTGAAGTCGCTGCTTATTTTCATGCGGCCGTACCATACTTCTTTTATGTCCTCCGGCTCTATCTCCAGCGTAGGGAACTCATGCCTGTGAGCAATTGTGTCAGATTTCAGATATAGCTTGCCACGCTCCTTCAGGCGGTTCACCACCCGCTTCACAGCTACGCCGCCCGTGTGCACCACTACATATACCCGGTTGTCGCGTATTTTGTCCAGTTCGTCTATCCATTCACCTATTATCCGGTCGCCGTGCAGCACGTTTGGCGCCATAGATGGTCCGTCTACTTCAAACATCCTGTACGTAGCATTATTCAGACCCGGCAGGCGAAAGGTGGGCAGCGACTCCATAAACTCCACATCGCCGTAGCCATTCAGGTAGCCCGCCCTGGCTTTCACAGGCACATATATTATGTTGTCGTTCCCGCTGTTGTCTACCGTTATTATTTTGGGTATACTGCTATATCCTATTAGTGGCTTCTGGCCAAATGCACCACGCAGCATCATATCCTTTTCACCGCTCCTTATAAATTCCTCCATGTTTTTTGACAAGAGTTCATCCAGCGTTATTCCAAAATAATTGGAAAATGTGAGTAGCGTATCCACATTTGGTTCGCTTATTCCAGACTCATAATTAGCTATGGTCGTGCGCCCAATATTCACCTCTGAGCTAAGCGCATCCTGCGTTTTGCCCATTTTTTTCCGAAGAAATTTAAGATTGCTTGCTAAGTACATGTCACAAAAGTAAGATTATTTTTCCACAAAATTTGGATTTGTCAAAATATTTGGAATATCTTTGTGTCGGATTTGATGCTTATGTATCAAAAATACAAAAGAATAATAGCGAATGCCAAATAAATTGTAAAAACGACAGCCCCTTTTAAACCGATCATGAAAACTATTGCTATGAATCACTTATCAACCGCTTAACCGACCAACTAAACACAGTCCCTCTAAACCAACCATGAAAACACTTACTAATGCCTTATCAACCCATTAACCGTTCAACTAACACATCACTATTGATAAACGCTAAAACCGGAAGCAAATGACAAACGAAAAGAAAACACAAGTAAGAGAAGCCCTCATCCGCTACGTGGGCAATTTCAGTAGCCAGGCAATCGCTGCAGAAAGCCTGCAGGGCATCAGCTCATCTACCATCTCCCAGGTAAAAAATAATAATTGGGAGTTGCTCAGCGATCACCTCTGGCACACCATCGCGCGCCAGGTTGGCTTTTACAGCGGTGACTATAACTATAGCGGTCAGCCTGCCGATACCAGCGCGTACCTGCTGTTGCGCATACTTTTTGGCGATGCCCAGCACTATGCCATGACCTACGGCATAGCCATTGGCACCGGACTTGGCAAAACATTTACCGCTAGCCAATACAGCAGGGAGAATGAAAATACTTTTTACATAGCCGGCCACGATCAGTATAATCGTAAGTCATTTATGATAGCGCTGATGCAGGCCACCGGACTGGAGGCAAAAGGCAGCGTACCGCAAATGATGGAGCAGTTCACGAACCACGTTATTTCACTCGATGAGCCACTGCTTCTGCTCGATGATGCACACAAGCTCAAAGACCGCGTATTGCACATGGTAGTGCTGCTGGCCAATTCGCTGGCCGGCAAGGCAGGTATCATCGTCATGGGTAGCGGCGATCTGCGCATGCGTGTCATAGATGGCGTGCGCCTCAAAAAAGTTGGCTTCGATGAAATATATAAAAGCATTGGCCGCCGCTTCATTACCCTCAGCAGCCTTGGCCCGCGCGATGTAGACCTGGTGTGCCACGCGAATGGCATCTATGATGAAGACCTTATAAACCACATAGCCGGTGCATGCGACAATAACCTGCACACTGCCATACAGCTTATCCACCAGTCACAAATAAGCCAGGCGGCTTAAAAAGGAATTGTCATTCTGAGCACCGCCGAAGGATGACATGCGGAAGATGGCATTTAGCCAAACAGCACTTTAAGGCGGATCATTAAAGAAAAAAACAAACTGATACATATGTACTACGCAGCAGCACAACAAATAACCGCAGCACGGCATATAGCCCGCACTGCCCAGCGGCAGATAAAAGAAAAGACCGGCATGAGGGTGAGCATGATGCTCTATTCGCCGGAGGTGGGTTCCAAAACACCGGAGGAAATGCTCCACGTCATAGCACTGGCGCTGGGCATGCACCCCGATTGCTACCGAATGAAAACAAAAGCGCGCCACATTGTGGAGCTGCGCTTTGTGGCCGCAGTACTGCTTCGCCGCAATTATCCTACTATGACACTGCACCAGATCGCCACACTTTTTGGCGGGCAGGATCACTCATCTATCATTAGCGGGCTGGCCCGGGCAAACGATCTTATATACACCGGCGACCCGCGCTTTGTAATGAAATACAACAACGCTCTAAAATCTGTAGACCTATGGCTAAAATGCGAGGCATAAGAGTGCGCATAAGCCACCAGCGCGTAGCCGCCCTGCAGGAGGTGTGCGAGGAAATGATGGAAGACTTTAGTCCGCAAAACGATCACCAGTTGCTGCTTGGCGAGTACCTGCAGGAGCTGCACGGCAAGCTGAAAGAAATGGCCGGCCGCAACCAGGAAATGTATACGCTGATACTCGTAGGCTCTGAAGCCACCGCTTTCTACCAGCTCTGGAAAATGCTGGATATAAGCCGCGATAAATACGCCGTACTCATCGTAGACAACCTCCTCGAAAAAATGAGTGCTCTGGCAGCGTAGAGAACGTTCATATTGAAGATCTTTCGGTAGATAGAGGAACTGAAGTTGAGCAGATGATGGCGCCTTTTTTGCCGTAGATGCTGATTCTTTGCTAGTAAAAGGCTGTAAGCTGAGCCATGGAATGAAGCTACTGAATTGCAATGGTAGGCAAAAAATTCAGCGCCATGCAACTGAGTAGAGAACTGCGTCAACAGCGTAGAGCCCTTTTTTTCCGGCGGAGCCTTTGAAAAAAATCGCCTTTCTTTTTGTTACTTTTTCTTTGTCGAAGCAAAGAAAAAGTAAGGTAACACTGATCACAAATCCCAGTGGCACGAAATTATATTATCGTTATCAAATACCAATAGTAAAATTCGTGCTGCGGAGGTTGAAAAACTTTAACTATGAAAACAAGAAACGCAACAAAACCTGTTACTGAGATCACCGCAGCTGGCTTTGAAGAAGCCATGCAGCGGTATGCAGCAGCTGAGCAGCGCGAAGCAGAAATAAATAAGGCTATTGAGCTTGAAGTGAACGAGTTACTTGAAAGATACAACGATGAGCTCATGTGTCTTTCTCAAACCAAAACAATAGCTTTCAGCCTGGTGCAGGCCTATTGCCTGGCAAACAAAGAAGTTCTTTTCGACAAACGCAGGAGCATAGGTACGCTTCATGGTGTTGCCGGTTTCAGGCTGGGTACACCCCGGCTTAAGACAGTAAAGGGAACTAATTGGGAAAAAGTGCTCAACGGGTTGAGGATAAAACTGCCCGCCTATGTACGTGTATCAGAAGAACCAGCAAAAGACCTGTTGTTGGCAGACCGCCACAAAGAAAATGTGGCATCGTTGTTGCACGAAATTGGGGTGCAGGTAGTGCAGGATGAGTTATTCTATATTGAATCAAAAAGAGCAGCATAAAAATCGTAGCTTACAAAAGAAATGAGTTTGGTGTTAAACGGGTACCGTAGCTAAGATTTCGCAGGCAGATGAGAAGATCCTGGTGTTAAACAATATAAAAGCTGATGGCAAAATCCATCAGGCAATTGAAAAACGATCAAATAAGACTCAGATGAAAACGAGAAGACAAAAAAAGCACGACATGCTGATAACATTCATGGCAAACGTGAAAAGGGAGAAAAAGCTCAAGGAAGCACCTGCAAGGCCTAAGCTCCTTAGAACATTCCTTTCTTTTTTCCTTTAATAAGGATAAAACAGCCACGTTATAGCATCAGCTGATTTTACACTTATACCTTGCCCGGCAAGTCTTGCCCAGGCAATAAATACATACTCAATTTAAGGGTTGCCGTTAGCACACATTGGTCTGCTCCATTTCTTTTAAAGGGGATAGGTAACGAGCTCCATTGGCATGATTCTTTAAATCCAATAATAGAGATTATTTCATTACCACCTAACACGATATTTTATGAATAGGACAGCATATATAGCTGGCAAGATATCAGGCTTGCCGAAACGCGATGTAGAGATCAAATTCGATATGGTTGCAAAGGAATTGTCAGCTATGGGCTACCATGTGGTAAGACCCGTTGCTGTAAGTGATGACTCAAAAACCTGGGACGACGCAGTACGCAGCGATATCAAACAAATGCTTGAATGCGACGAAGTACACATGCTACCAGATTGGCAGGACAGCCGCGGCGCACAATTAGAGCGCGATATAGCCCTTCGCCTCGGTATGGAAGTAGTTTATCACTAACATATTTTCTAAACATCTTTAGTTGGAACGGTGTACATGGATCTTCATGTGCATCGTTTCTTATTTAATAGATATTTCGCAGGTTTACTGGCCGATATAGTATTTGATTTACTCGAAAACGCAATCCATTTAGAAACGTAATATTTTTAATCTCCGGATAATACGAAATGGACTTTAAAAATCTGCTTTGTGATTAGCGTCAGTACGGCTTCCAGCCGTCAGACGCGTTAGAGAGAAATCGCACCTATTTTAAATGTCCACGTGGTATAACACCGGGCAATGAACCCCATTTCCGCTACCGGAAAAAACCGGAAATTTCCGAGAACTAAGAGCTTGATTTTCAACTATAATGTGTGCAAAATACATTTTCCGAACGACCGGAAATTAGAGAAAAAAGGCAAAAAAATCTGCCCTACGTACGTACCCATCCAAACCCGAATTAACCAATTTCCGCTACATGAAAAAACCGGAAATTTTTTGCAGGAAAGTAATTGATTATCAATAACAACCTGCGCAAAAATGATTTTTGTGCCAACCGGAAAAATCCCGGAAATTCTTAGTCCACAGACAATTTGCAGTACCTTAGTATCCTTAGTAGCGCTCAGTTATAATGAAACATTTCCCGGTATTATTCCTCATGTTATTTTCCCTCACGGCCTTCTCACAAACCGATACTGCAAAGTGGCAGCCGCCCGCTCCCGCACACTATGCATTTATCAACTACGGCGAGAATGTGATACAGCAGCGCAGCAAGCTGGACAGTGTCTTCAAAAAGCTGGTGCAGCTTCATGCCACCCGCAAGGGCGTTGTGCGCATCATTCACATCGGCGATTCGCACCTGCAGGCCGATGGTATTACCAGTGTGCTCCGCAATGGCTTTCATGACTTTTTTGGCGATGCCGGCCGCGGGCTCGTGTTTCCCTACCAGCTAGCCAATACCAATGGTCCTAAAGACATACACGCTACCTCTAACGCTACGTGGAAAGCCAACCGGATCACTAATTCAGAATCGCCTATAAAGACAGGTATAATGGGCTATGGTATGATCTGTGGACAGAAAAATCCTTCGGTATGTATCTACCTTAAAGACGAGAACGGCGTACCGGGCTACTTTAATAGAATGCAGATTTTTGTGGGCAAGGAAAGTGCTGACTACCTGCTTACCGATAGCGCACTCGCAAAGCAGGTGCCGCTATCCACAAAGGATGGAGAAAATAGCCCCTCGCTCGTTTACGAGAGTGACTCACTGCTCACCGGCCTGCAGCTTACCCGCAAGACCGCCGGCGACTATTCTTTCTATGGCGTTTCTCTTGAGCGCAAAGACACCAGCGGGGTCATATACCACACCATTGGTGCCAACGGTGCCCGCTACGACCAGTATGGCGAGAGCGAGCTTTTCTGGCAACAGCTCAAAGCCCTGCACGGCGATCTTTTCATCCTTTCCATGGGCACAAATGAGGCCCAGAACCAGGAGCTTACCGAGCAGGCTATGGCAGCACTATGTGACTCTATGGTCAGGAAAATACACGATATCGCTCCGGGTGCGGCAGTGTTGATAACAACACCCGCCGGTTCCTACTACAAGCAAAAGCACCCCAATGCAGTCTTGCAAAAGGTGACCAATGGCCTCATACACTCCGCCGATAAGAATGGTGCTGCATATTGGGATCTCTACCACCTGAGCGGCGGCAAGAAGAGCGCTGCGCTTTGGAAAAAAAGCGGCCTGCTGGGCCACGACCTTGTACATTATGATCCCAAAGGCTACCACCTGCAGGGCCAGCTGCTGCTTAGCGCCCTGGCCAAAGCCTACGATAGTTACGCAAAGGTGCACCCCTATCATCCCGTCCCCACTACCCCTATTAAGAAATCAACCAAACCAAAAGCAAAAACAGAGAATAAGCCCGTGGGCACCACACCCACCCCTTCCTCACCAAAGGCAGACACCATCGTCATCCCCAGGGATCATAAGACTAACATAAAAGTGAAATACGAGAAATGATTTGATTCAGTTGCTGCCAATCCATATGCTGAAAAATTCTTAAATTTGAATGATGAAGATTGCACTTCAATATGTAAATGATTCCAATGGCTATACCCAGGCTGTTCAGTTGCCGGTAGCCGAATGAGAAAAGATACTCAATAAGCTAAAAAAATATGAACAGGCTTTGCAACTGAAGTCTGATTTGAAGGAAGCGTACGACGAGGTAAAAGTGCTTAGATCTGCGAAAGGGAAAAAGCAAACGCTCAATGATTTCCTTGATGAGCCTACCCTGGAAACCAGATTATACTTGCATGCCTTTTGGGTGCTAACTTTTCACTTTGACTGAGTTAGAACTTCAAATAAATAGGCATCACCGGTGTGCTCGACTTGAACTGCGCATACACCACCAGGAAGACTACAAAGGCAATTACAAATGCAGCCATAGTTGCCCTTTGTGTTCGCGCTATTATTCGGCCGGGTAGCTCTTCAGGTACCATGTGTATCGCATAGCCCACTAGCATCATGCAGATCACGTTGTGGTAGTTGCCCCAGAATTCCGGCCACACGCTTATAAAGAAGTCAGTGAAGATCTGCGATATCATGATAGAAGCTGTCGCGTAGTCAGGCGACTTAAAGAAGATCCAGCAAAAGCACACAAACAGGAAAGTAAGCAGCCAAGAGAAGAAATTGTAGACCAGGTTATCATCATATTTTTCAATGAACCCCTTAGCACATTCCATCCATATTTTATGTACACCCAGCGCCACCCCATGCAAGCCGCCCCATATAATAAAGTTCCAGCTGGCGCCATGCCACAGCCCACCCAGCAGCATGGTAATGAACAGGTTTACGTAAGTGCGAACCTTCCCTTTCCGGTTGCCACCCAGCCAGAAGATATACAGGTAGTCTTTCAGCCAGCTAGATAGCGATATGTGCCACCTTCTCCAGAACTCTGTGATCGACTTACTCTTGTAGGGCAGGTTAAAGTTGGGAGGTATAGTAATGCCAAGCCACTTAGCTATGCCTATAGCCACATCGCTGTAGCCGCTGAAGTCGCAATAGATAACAATGGCGTAGGCAAACACAGACACCAGGCACTCAAGGCCCGTATGCCTCGCCGGGTCATCGAATATATAGTTGACAAGGTTCAGCGTGAGGTAGTCGGAGATAACCAGCTTTTTCACCAGTCCGGAAACAATAAGGTAAAAGCCCTGCGCAAAGTCGCCCTGCTGCAGCTCATAAGGCTTACGCAGTTGTGGCAGGAAGTCCCGGGCACGAACGATTGGGCCCATCACCAGCTTAGGGAAGAACGAAAGGAACACCATATAGTTGATGAACTTCTTCTCCGGTTCAAACTCCCCGCGATACACATCTATAGTATAGCTAAGGTTCTCAAAGGTGTAAAACGATATACCCACCGGCAGCAGTATATTTAGCGGGTTCATATGCGTGGCGAAGAACTGGTTGCTCAGGCTCAGAAAGAAATTGGTATACTTGAAATAGAACAGCAGGCCCAGGTTCACGATAATGCTCAGCGCCAGCAGCAGTTTCTTTTTGCTCTGCTCCTGCTGCCTGTAGATCATGTTAGACAGTATATAGTCAGCTATAGCCGACACGATCACAAGGACTACAAACGAGCCGCTGGCCTTGTAAAAGAAGTAAAGCGAGAATGAAGTGACCACAATATTTCGCGCACTTACATTGTTCCTGAACAGGTAGTACAGGCTTATGAACGCTGCAAAGAAGTACATGAAAAATCCATTGTTGAATAGCAATGGGTTTTTTGGGTCGTACAAAAACTGCCTCAGAAACTCGTGGGTGTCGAAAATGGGCATACCGGCGATCATTTAGGGTTTACTTTGTTATAGTCATTCATAAACGATTGGTAGATCAGCTCTCCCAGTATCTGCGTGCCTTTGTAGCTCGGGTGTATCCGGTCATCTTTCGCCAGCGGCGGATTGGTTTCAGCCCAGGCAGCTATAGTGCCCGCACCGCCCATGTTTTGGAAAATGTTGTAAAACGCCGCTCCGTTTTTATACGCGATCTCAGCCTGCACTTTCACCAGGTTATTGATGCCGGGCGCTGACTGCCACCTGCCATTTATGTAAAAAGCACGGTCGGTGGTACTGATAATGAGGAACTCAGCATTAGGCATTGCTTTTTGCATGCGCCTTAGTACATGGCCTATGGACGCGCTGTACCAGCCAAATTCCATATCGCTGGCGTGAGACATCAGGTTAACACCATATTCCAGCACTACCAGGTCATAAGTGTTTTCAGTATTTAAGGTTTCAAGAAATGCTGTGTCGAACCTGCCAAGTTCAGAACCGGAGATACCCCGGAAAGAGAAGTTGTCAATAATAAAGCCGGATACTGGCTCTAAAGTAATGCCATATACAGGTAGCTTATTGTCCCTTATGCCCACCGTAACACTATGATTGCTACTGGTTTCCAGGGGCAGGCGGTTCAGCAGCTTATCAGCCCGGTATTGCTTTGGTTGTCCATTCACGGTCAGGTTCACTGTGCCGGTCACAGATTTGCCGCACAGCAGCGATTTTTCTATGGTTTGTGGATGCACGGTATCCTGTATCGTCTCATCTTCTACGGTCACTTCGCCGTCAGTGGTATAGAAAGCGTGGCCGGAGAGAAACAACGGAGCGCGCAGGTCTTTAGTCTTGAAGTTCTCCTCATCCCATGTGCCCTTCCAGGTATGCTTGGCCGTTACCCGGAAGCGGGATGTGATAGATGTGGCTGGTATAAACCCTACACCATAGGTACTCGTGAATTGTTGTATCAGCTTGCGGAACTGCATAGAGATAACATCGGCCTCCACAAGGCTGTCGCCAAACCACGCCACACGTATCTTGTCCTTACGACCCTTCATTATGGCATGCAGCTTATTCATAAGCCGTGGCAGGGCTGGCTTTGTAGTGTCAGCATTAAAGTTGGTCAGCAGCCTCGGTTGCAGGTACTTGCTGAATGACTTTACAATTTTTGCGGTATCGGTGTTGTGGCTGTCATCCACGTATGCATCTACCGTAGTCGTGGTATCGGGTATGGCTTTGGTTGCGTTGGGTTTCGCCTGCCTGTCGTGCAGTACATCTGAGAGTATACTCACTTTGCTCAGTCGCAGTATATCAGAGTGTGAGAAGGCAGAGAAAAGGGAGTAACAAAACAGGATAAGTGTTACCACTAAAGTGAATAAAACTACGTCCCTGTTATTGCGCATAAATATTAACGGCTATTAGCCGCTAACAAACATAGGCATAGAAAAGAAATAACTCCCGAAAGAACCGCGAATTGTTTTCCCCAGCTGTGTGAATAGCGCTATCGCGCCAAAGGCTCAATCGCAGTTCCCATGTACAAATTTGTACTTGCCGGCATCTGGTGGGGAGGAAACAAAAACGAAATGTGCATCCGGGCCCTCGGTTTTGAAGAAATTGAATTTCTGTTTGGGCCGCTCATTGTATATCAGCCACAGGTTATGTCCGTCCAGCAGGTACTTGCCGGTCAGTGCAACTTCCTTACCGGCAGAGTCAAGCTCATGCAGCACAAAGTTTGAGTTTTCGGAGAAGCGTATGTTGATCTCAGAGTTGTGGGGTACAAACCAGCAGCCACCAAAAAGTACCTTATCGTCATAAGCAACCGGCTTTTCTGGCGACTTTTGAGCAAAACAATAAGTATGGATAATTAAAAATGCAAAACCCAGGAAAACAGATCTGTAAAGTTGGTGCATGGCCTAAGATGGAAAATGTTCCTTTACTTCAGGGAAGCAAATGATATAAGCCCTATGGTTGGCTCAGACTTAAAGCTTGATAGTACACTGAATACCTTCTGCTCCCATTTTGCTGGTTCCTCAGAGTAGCCGCAGTGGCTGATTGCTTTTATCCAGGCTGCGCAGTCACCATTGTCCTTAAGCCGCTCGTAAAAATGCTTACGGCTTATTACCCTGCAAAAATCAACGTAAGATGCGAGTTCGTTGCTGTATTGCTTGTAGCGGCTCTTATGGCCTTTATGATTCACAAAGCTGTTCTTGCCCACCATACCGAAGTGGTTGTTCAGCACCTTGGCTGTAGGCGCCATGCCGCCAGACGACTCAATGGCTGCAATAGAAAGTATAACCGGAGTTGGTATACCATACTGGGCAGACAAGATGGCTGCCATAAGCTTATGATTAGTAATATACGACTTGTTTTGCGCTGAGGCGCAAAAGCCTGATATTGATAAGATCAACACCAGTAAAGTCGTTTTATATATTCTTTTCATTAACAACATCACGTATAGTGGAGGGCGAAGATACAAAACGCTGTGCAAAAGATGTTAGTAAGTGCTGTTAAAGTTTTTAAAAACAAGAATAATTAAATTCGTAAGAAGCATGAAAACAGATAATTACACCTTTTTAATGCTTTATCCAAATCAATAAAACGTAATAATTACACGCTATTTTTGACTGATTTCCTGCTTAGCTGGATGTTAGTCTGTTGACTTGTCAATAAGGTTTTCGGTGTCTTTGTTTGCATTTCTACCCTTGCCAAAAAGGTATCCGATTGTGATACCCCATACACGGTTCTTATCCTTTTCTGTACCAATACCTATGTCTTTGGCACCCGTGGTATAATAGGCATTGAAAAGCAGGCCGGTTGGCAATTCATAGCCTGCAGTGATGTTGACACCAATGTCGAATCCGCTTAGCGTCTTGCCGGCCACGATCTTCACGTTATCACTGGTGATGGTGAGCGTATCGTTGAATACCTGGTGGTCTTTCACTTTATTACGGCCGCCTATAATATAGGCCGGAACTGCTCCCAGCCCGAAAACAAACCGCCCGCGACCCTGGTGGCCCGATTTGAACAGCACATTTACCGGCATTTCCAGGTAGTTGATGTACAGTGTTTGCTCTACTGTTTCACTAAAGCTATTGTTCAGGTAATAGGAGAAGTTTCTTACCGCGCCTTTGCGTGATAACACCAGGCCCGGCTGCAAATAGAAATGCTTGTTCATAGGCAGATCAACGATGCCACCTATTTTGCCGCTGGCAATAGCCTTTACAGAGGCATTGGGGTATTGGATAACATCTTGCGGCGGTAAAAACTTCATGCTGCTCATGCCTCCGCTAATAACCGGCCCAAAACCTACCTGTGCGCACGCAGAGGCACACACGCACATAAAAACCAATATCAGCAAGTGGCGGAATCTCATAACCGGCGGAGGATTGAATACTAAAGGTAAGCAGATATGAAGTAATGCTACTTCCCGCTATTCGAACATATACCCCACAGTAATGCGAAGATCCTGGTTGCGCATAGCATTTTCTCTTGCATACTTTGAAGGGTCCAGGTTAAAGAAACTGCTATTGCACCGGGCGCGGAAAAACAGGCCTTTTGTAGGCTGCACTACAAACCACAGATCGAAACCGGCATCGTAACGTCTAATATCGTCGCCGGCGCCGTATCCCACCCTCAGGTCCTGGTTGGTTGGGAACAGGCCGCTTAGCGCTGTTTTGCCGCCCAGGTTTGCCGCCACATAGGGTCCGCCGCCAATAAAGTAGTTTACTTTTTTGGGTCTCCCTATCTCGCATTCCAGGTTCAGGGGGATCTCTAATGTATTTATGCCCACTTTGTAGATAAGCCCGTCGCGGTTCAGTGTGTAGCCATTCCTGGCATAGGTGAGGCCTGATACCAGTGAAAGATGCCAGGTGATATCCTTACTCATTATAAATCCGAACGTTTCACCTACTCTCATTTTGCGGTTGGTACCGCTCTGTTTGCCGGTATAACTACTTACATTCACGCCTACCTCACCGCCAAAATAGATCTGGGCGCCGGCCGGGGCCGAAAGGAGGAGGAAGCCTGCAAGTAAAAAATAGATAGATCTCATAACCGGCATTGGTGGGTAAAGATACCCAAATATAAAACAAATTTATGCCTGTGGGCCGTACAGGGATCTATACAATTCACTAACCTGTCTGCGGCTATAGCGGCTATCGCCAATATTGCTTACCCATCTCATGCGCTTTATGGCATTGGTAAGGAACACCTCATCGGCCTGCAGTAGCTCTGTCATCGTCAGGCTTTTTTCTTTCACTGATATTGTTTCCAGTATACGGCGCCTCATCACACCCGCTACGCAGCCATCTGCAAGGGGCGGGGTATATACGGTTTTATCTTTGATCCAGAAGATATTGGCGAGTGTGCTTTCAATTATATTGCCTGCAGTATTGGCTATTAATGCATCATTCCATTTATTTTCCTTCGCTTGCCGTGCTGCCATGGCATAGATGAGCGCATTGCAGCTCTTTAAATTGCTAAGCGTATCTACGCTCTTAGACAAACCTTGTGCGATCCCTGTCTTGATCCCATTCTCATTGAGTTGCATTGTATCCTGCTCCAGCGGAAAACATTCAATTACAAACCCGGGTTGCCTGGTTTCATTACTATAAAGCCCCCCGCCGGCAGCAAACAACTGCAGCCGCACACGACAAAGATGCTCCAGCCTGTTTTTTCTTACCGTTTGCAACACTGCTTTTTCCAGCCATGTGGCTGTCATTAAAGCAGGCAGCTCAAAGTATAGCTGTTTTGCCCCCGCAAATAGTCGTTGCCAGTGATAGTCCCCCAGGCAGATGGCTCCATCCTGCACCAGCATGGTCTCAAACAGACCATAACCATACCGAAATGCGCCATTGTCAATGGGAAGTCCGCTATCTTGGGCCGCGACTATTTTTCCGTTTAGGTTGATGTAGTTCAAGATTGCGAAGGTATAATAGTTTGTTCGATGGTCTTTGTGGAATACTGAATCACGAACGGTACTTCCTCATCATTCAATATTCTGGCTTTTTCCCGATTCCCCCAGCCAAAATCGTATTTTTGTCACAAAGCAATAATATATGAAGTTTGAAAAACCTGTTCCGGTGCAGTGGATAGCTGAGTTTACGGGTGCTAAGCTGGTAGGCAATGCTTCACAGGAGGCAACAGGGATAAACGAGATACACAAGGTAACGCCGGGTGATATTTCATTCGTAGATTTTGAGAAGTACTACAACGCATGCCTCACATCGGCAGCCACGGTTATCATTATTAATAAAGAAGTGGATTGCCCCGAGGGTAAGACATTGCTGGTGACTGATGCGCCGTTTGATGCTTATGTGAAGCTGGTTAAGCATTTCCGCCCGTTTGAGCCTGCTTTTAAAATGATCAGCGATAGCGCGTTAATAGGCGAAGGAACTCATATACAACCCGGGGTTTTTATAGGCAATCATGTGCGCATAGGCAAGGATTGCCTGATACATCCCAATGTTACTATTTACGATCATTGCGTTATCGGTGATAATGTTATCATACATGCCGGTTGTGTGCTGGGTGCTGATGCGTTTTATTACAAGCGCCGCAAGGATCAGCCGGTGCAGTACAACAAACTGGAAAGCTGCGGTCGCGTAATAATAGAGGACGATGTGGAAATAGGCGCAGGCACTACCATAGATAAGGGTGTGAGCGGAGATACCATTGTAGGACGCGGTACTAAGCTGGACAATCATATACATATAGGTCACGGCGCTGTGATTGGAAACAACTGCCTGTTTGCAGCCCAGGTGGGTATAGGCGGTAAGGCCATAATAGAAGATGAGGTGATACTGTGGGGACAGGTAGGGGTAAGTAAAGACCTGACCATAGGCAAGGGAGCGGTGGTGCTGGCGCAGAGCGGTGTGCCGGCCAGCCTTGAAGGTGGCAAAACCTACTTCGGATCGCCGGTGACAGATGCGAAAACCAAGATGCGTGAGCTGGCGTGGATAAAACGTATACCCGAGATGTGGGGGAAGATACAGGAAAAGGAATAGGTAGAGTAAAACAATGAATAGTGGGCTCAGGGAAAACTAAGGATATAACTTTTTACACTTTTGGGTTTTGATCTTTAACTTTTGACTTATACTTGGTATCAATAACTATTGACGATAGAATATTGTTGCGGTCATTTGAGGTGAGCGATGCGCAGGAACTGTATGATGCAGTGAATGCATCGCGCAAGCACCTGGGCCCATGGCTCGACTGGGTAAATAAGACCACCAAGCCGGAACAATCACTTCACTTCATTCAGCAATCATTACAAAAAGCTCACACCCAGGAAGGGCTGGACCTGGCACTAGTCTACGATGGCAAAATAATAGGTGGCATAGGCATGCACCACTGGGAGCAGGACACCCGCAGGGCGGAAATAGGGTACTGGATAGTGGCTGACTATGAGGGCAGGGGAATTGTTTCCAAAAGCCTCACAGGTTTCACAGGTTTTCTTTTTGATAAAATAGGTTTGAATAAAATAGAAATACACTTTGTAGCTGCCAATACCCGCAGCGCACATATAGCCGAGCGGCTGGGCTTTAAAATAGAGGGCATCATCAGGCAGAGCATAATGAGAAACGGAATGCCCGAGGACGTGGTGATTGCTGGGTTACTGAAAGGCGAAACGCCCGGCTCCCCCGGATAGGCATCAAGACCTTGTTCCGGGAGTGCTTTACGTGCTGGCAACAGCCTATCTGCAAAATGGCAAGCATAATGACGCCAGTATCTGTTAAAAAGCTCAAGACATATTTCCAGGCGAAGCCCCGGAATAAGGTCTCGATTTGCTATTGGGAGGGGTTTGGGGTTAATGTTTAAAATGCCTTGTGCCTGTTATCACCATCACCATACCATTTTCCTTGCAAAACTGTATGCTGTCGTTGTCGCGAACCGAGCCGCCGGGATGGATCACTGACGTAATGCCTGCCTCATGGGCCATACGTACACAGTCATCAAACGGGAAGAAGGCATCAGATGCCATAGCTGCGCCCTTTAGCACAAAACCAAATTGCTTTGCTTTATCCAGTGCCTGGCGCAGGGAGTCTATGCGGCTGGTCTGCCCGCATCCTTTACCTATGAGCTGCTTATTTTTTACCAGTGCAATAGCGTTCGATTTCAGGTGCTTGCACACTATGTTGGCAAACAAAAGATCTGCCTTTTCTTCTTCACTGCTATTGCGTAAACCGGCTTCTTTCCACTCGGCAAAGTTTTGTGTATCTGCATCCTGCACCAGCACGCCGTTAAGTATGCGCTTATATTCTTTAGTCGGGTAGAATTTTTGTTTCTGCAACAGGATATTGCGGTTCTTTTTACTTTTCAGTGTAGCCAGCGCATCTTCGTCATATGCGGGAGCAATGAGTATCTCGAAAAACAGCTCATTTATTTTAGCAGCTACTTCCGCATTTACAGTCTGGTTGGTGATAAGCACGCCACCAAAAGCGCTTTCAGGGTCGCCGGCAAGTGCCGCTTCCCATGCCTGCAGTACGTTTTCACGTTCTGCAACGCCACATACATTGGTGTGCTTTATAACAGCAAATGCCGGATCTGAAAATTCAGAAATGATCTGGCATGCCGAATCTATATCTACCAGGTTGTTGTACGAGAGCTCCTTGCCATTCAGCTTATCAAACATAGCATCAAGGTCGCCATAGAAAGTGGCTGATTGGTGTGGATTTTCACCATACCTCAATACCTTTTTGTTGCCAAAAGAAAGCTGGAAATGTTCTGCTATTGCTGTTTTTGCGAAGTATTCTGCTATGGCCACATCGTAGTGTGCACATTCAGCGAAAGCAGCGGCAGCAAAGTGTTTCCGGTTGTCAAGTGTGGTATCCCCGTTCTGTGCATTCAGTACTTCCAGCAGCTCGCCATATTGGTTCCTTGAGGCCACGATGCACACATCTTTGAAATTTTTCCCCGCTGCACGTATCAGCGATACACCGCCTATGTCAATTTTCTCAATGATGGTCTTTTCTTCATTGGTTTGCTTTACTGTTTCTTCAAATGGATAAAGGTCTACTATTACCAGGTCCAGCAATGGGATCTCGTATTCTTGGGTGTGTTTTTGATCTTCCTCAAAATCGCGGCGTGCCAGTATGCCGCCAAATACTTTGGGATGCAGTGTTTTAACGCGGCCACCCAATATAGAAGGATAACCGGTTACAGACTCCACGGAGGTGCACGGTATGCCCAACTGCTCAATAAAAGTTTGTGTGCCGCCGGTGGAGTACATCACCACGCCAAGGCTATCAAGTTTGCGTACCACAGGCTCCAGCCCGTCTTTATAGAATACAGAGATCAGCGCTGACTTTATCGTGCGGTTCATTATGTGTGCCTTTAATGATAATTGAGGCGCAAAGATAAATGGAATATCTTCAAATCCCTGCAAAAAAGGGAAGAAGACAAAAGAGCGCCAGGTGGTAACAAACCATTACCACCACCTGTCTCCCGCATGGTATCTGCCATGTCGTGGCATGCGCCTGTTCGTTCTTACATGAGTAACGCAACTGCTTATGTGCGCAAGAATGAGCAGGACAGCTATGACTTTTAGGATCTTATATTTCATCTGGGACATTTAGCAGCCTTAAAAGTAATAAAATCTTCCTTTTTACGAAATGCAATTTTTGCTGCACGCAATAGGAGCAGATCACACGGGTTAAGTACCTTTCAAAAGGAAGAATTAGTAATTCCTTTCACGTGGTTTTGGGCGAAGCACCTTTTGCTCGGGCTGCTTCTTTGCATTCTTTTTGTGTGCGTGGCAGCTTGCGAATGGAGCTATCAGGGCCACCAGGAGAATTGCTTTGTATAAGTTACGTTTCATGCCGGATCGATTGTAGGGTAAATATACTTAAAACGCAATTAGCTTGTAGCGCAAATAGAAGATCGGATACATATTATTCAAAATAAAGTTATCCCCTACGCCATATCTTGGGAGAAGGCGTAATAGAGGTATAAATATCAGTTAATTTACTCTACATACCGTAAAGCTATAGCCCTGTGGTGTATTCGTCAACGGAATACCAAACAGTTTCCTGTGTTCCTCGGTTCGCCAGTCATATATTATGGTGCACTTGCTCAGGAAATTGTTGGCAAAGGGCAGATACATCTGCTGAATAACGAGGGTATCATCTTTTTTGAAACGGACACCGTCGAAAAACTTGATATCGTTTGCATCATCTGCAAGCGGCCATAGGTTTACTGTTACGTAAACGTTTTTACCACCATGTACATATTTGTTGAAAATGGGCTGTGCAGCCGCAAAATCTTTTTTATCTTTTTTATAGTCAACAAACAGCACGAACACACGCAGAAATACGACGATACCACCAATATAGGTAGCAAGAGTTAAGCCGGTGGTTGCAGCCTTAAGGCCACCTTTTGGCGCAGCTGTAATATTTGCTATCAGAAATATAGTCAACGGCAGAATGAACTGGGTAGCATTATAAACAGTGGGTGAGGCATAGAGAATGAACTTTATAATACCATAAACCAGCATCAGATGCAAAGCTGAGATAAGCACCAGGGGCACAGTCTGAATATTTTTTATTCTGCTTAGCATGCCCTTCAGATAAAAAACGATACAAAGGAGAAACAATATGATAAACCCGAAATTGAGCGGCGAGAATAACCAGTAGTGGATGAATAGATGCAGGCTGCGGTCACTGCGGGTCATTGCAGACAGCGAATGTTGCCGTATGGTGGTTACTGTATCAATAAATCCATGTGGTGAGGCAGAAAGAATACATGCAAAAAGGACGGCTATAGCAGCGAACCGAACTGTATTGACCAGTGTGGTTTTAATGACATTTGCAGAGTGGATCAACTCACTGATAACGAAGAAAATGAAGCAAAAATAAAAGCAGATGAGCTGCGAGGCAAACATAACTGCGAAAATGGTGCAGACGAGTATATTGTATAAAACAGGGTTAAGCTCATTTCTTTTGCTGTAAAGAATGTAGATCATGAATACCAGCAAAACAGTAAGGTTTTCAGGGCGGCCTACGGTAGGTAACAGATAAGTAGACACATAAACAATAGAACAGGCTGCAAGGGCCTTTATGGGGCTGGTAATTTGTGCGGGTAGTGCACTGGCAAGTATACGGCAGTATAAAAACAAGCTACTGATGCTGAACAGTGAGCAGACTAGAAAGATGGTTTTAATACCCGGGTGAAAGCGGCTAAGCGTACCCAGCATCATAGGGAAAAATGGAACGTAGTAGTTGAACTTGATCGCGTTTGTGGCATCTGTGGCTACACCTACTACCGATACATCGTACAACGGGTTTATGAGGCCAAAGCCCTGTGAAAAGAGCAATGCCGTAGGAATAAACACTCTTGAATCAGTACCGGGTGTGGGAAAAATATTCAGCCCGTACAAGACAAGGATGACTGAAACTACTCCCGTTAATGAGTAAAGTAAAACTTTATAACCCTTCATGACTTCCCTGTTGATTGGCAAAAATGAATATGGTGCTAGAACAGGTCATAGTCGCGTCTTGATGCGTTGATTCGCAGTCCGATGTAAAAATAATTGGTAGTGAGCGCACTGTATACAGGGCCGGTAGTAGAATAATCATTCCTGTAAATACCGGCATCGTTTGCATATTTGCGATAGGTATCGCCGATGTCTATAAACATATTCCTGCGCACCTGGTAGGATATGTTTATGTTCAGCATTTCACAATGGCTTTTCGGGCCATTTATCATAGACACGCCGTACTGGCTTGGTGCAGTAACGTATGGATTGAAAATATTGTTGCCAAAGTTTACGCCGCCTGTATCTACACCTTGTATATAATAAGTGCCTTTAAGCGTGAGATAGAGATTCTTAACGGGCTGGTACCTTGCCACACCAATCACTTTTACAAAGCCGGAACCAAGTGGGTCGGCAAGTGGCTGGTTGTAGTTGGTATAGTTGGCGAGGGTATCCTGTGCAGAGTAGGTATATGGACGCACGGCATCAAGTTCTGCCTGAACGTCCAGGTTCTTAAGAGTAAACGCGTCAAAGTATTTTACACCGCCCTGTATACCCCATTTATTTCCATACCACTTTTTACTGCTAAACAGCTCCTTGGCCCTGAATTCGTTCAGCATCAGCTGGCCATATAGCTGCACATGTTTTGCTATTATGGCTTTACCACTCATGCCCAGTATCGATTTGTCACCAGCACCGTTGAAACGGTTGATAGCGGTTGAAAAAATGATCGGATTGAGATAGGAAAGCTCATATACATTCGGCCGGTCAAATACCTCTGCCTCAAAAAACCCAAGGTTCAGCCATTTAAAGGTGTTCCAGGTAAGGTAATGTATGGTGGAGAACTTATGGGCCAGTACGCCGTCACCTCTGCTTTTGTCGTATTGCGGCGTCAGCTCCAGGTACAGGCATTCGTAGTTGATATGCCATATTCGTGTTTGTATCTGCAGAAACGGCATGCTCGATGAGTTGTCGGTAAGAAACAGGCTGCTGATACCATCGCCAAGAAAGTGCTTACCCGAGCCGAAAGTGAGATTCAGATGATTCTTTACTGCATCAAAATTCACATATCCGCTGGTCTGCAGGTAGTCATAGCGGCCGGTAGCACCGGTAGCTATTCCGGGTGGCAGAAAATAGTCAGCACCCGGCACATACTGGTGTTTGTGATCTGAGACTGAGTTGTAAAGGAAGTAAGGATATTGCTCCTGGTTATCGACTACCGCTGTATAGAAGCCAACTTTCTTTCCTATCCAGCCGCGAAGTTCAGCACCCTGGCTATTGGTGACCAGTTTATGCGACAGGCCTGTTGGCATCGGTGTGTTTTGCTGATATCCTGCTATGCCGCTGAGTACCGGGTTAATAACAACAAAAAAATCCTTTGTTTTTACATGTACCAAGTCATACTGCTTGTTGTAGAATGTATGGAACCACGAAAGCTTAGAATTGATGGCGCCGTTCTCATCCGCGGTCCATTCACCGCTTTCCGATAACATCTGCTGCGCATTATACAGGTCTATTTTAGACATGCCTTTATGTGCAGGTACATCAGTAGCTGTGGCTGGCTGCATTATATGTTCCAGGAAGTGAACTGCATTCCTGCGCGATTCCGGTTTGTCACCGGTTACCAGCGAGTCGCAAAGCCGGCCTGAGCGCGTCTCCAGTCGGTCCAATACGCGGTTATCTTCTGATCCTATCTGTAAAAAAGTAGTCTGGGCTATGGCGAGGGAACTCGTAAATAATAAGCCTGAAAGCAGGTAAGCTTTTTTAAGCATAAAGGAATTTTTTCAGATGCGTTTGGTAGATTTGCAAGACAACAAAAAGTGTTCCGCGCAAGCCGGTACGAATATACCACTATGTTTTCAAAATTAATAAAGAACACCACCCTTGTGAACGAGGGCGTGAGCAGTGTAAAAGATGTATTTATTAAGGACGGTTTCATAGAACGTATCGATGATAATATACAGCCCTCAGGCAACTGCATGGAGATAGACGGAACAGGGTTGTACCTGCTGCCGGGTGTGATTGACGACCAGGTGCACTTTCGTGAGCCGGGCCTTACCCACAAGGCAACAATAGCAACCGAGGCGCATGCCGCTGTGGCAGGAGGAACAACAACCTTCATGGAAATGCCGAACACAAATCCACCGGCTATTACGCAGGAGCTGCTGGAAGCCAAGTACGAAATTGCGGCAGCAACATCTGTTGGCAACTATTCGTTTTTTATGGGGGTATCAAATACTAACCCGGATGAAGTGCTGCGCACAAACGATAAGCGCAGGGATGTGTGCGGCGTGAAGATATTTATGGGCTCCAGCACAGGTGATATGCTGGTGGACAATTACATCACACTATCGAAAATATTTTCTGAGTCGGAATTACTGATAGCCACACACTGCGAGAATGAGAACGTCATAAATACAAATAAAGCTAAATACCCGGATGCGGACAATGCTTCTTATCACCCGCTGATTAGGGATACAGAGGCCTGCTTTGAAAGCTCTTTCTCGGCAATACAGCTGGCAAAACAATGCAATAGCCGTCTTCACATTTTGCATATTTCTACTGCTAAGGAACTGCAGTTGTTCACGAATATGTTCCCGCTGGCAGATAAGAGGATCACGTCTGAAGTGTGTGTGCATCACCTGCACTTCACCGCAGATGATTATGCACGCTATGGCAACCTGATAAAGTGTAATCCGGCAATAAAAGCAACGGAGAACAAAACCGCTTTATGGGAAGCATTGCTTGACGACCGGCTGGATATTATTGCCACCGATCATGCCCCGCATACCTGGGAAGAAAAGCAATTGCCTTACCAGAAAGCACCGTCTGGTGTGCCACTGGTGCAGCATTCCTTACTGCTGATGCTGGAGTACGTAAAGCAGGGAAAAATAAGCATAGAAAAAGTGGTGGAGAAAATGTGCCATGCCCCTGCGCAGTGTTTTCAGATAGCAAAGCGCGGGTATATTCGCGAAGGTTATCATGCCGATCTTGTGCTGGTAGACATGAATGAGGCTACCCGTGTTACTAAAGAAAACATACTGTACAAATGCGGCTGGTCGCCCTTTGAGGGCCATTCGTTTCCCGCTTCTGTCCGCTATACATTTATCAATGGGCAGATCGCCTATAATGATGGTAAAGTGAATGATGCGGTAAGGGGACAAAGGTTGAGGTTTGATAGGTGATCCGGGTAATAACACAAATCCCGAAGGGATGAAATTATTATAGCAAATAGCATAAATCTTGGGTGTAACCCCGAAGGGGTGACATAAAATCTACCTTATGCCGGGAACGTTTTCACAGGTCTATATACAGGTTGTTTTCGCTGTAAAGGGCAGAGAAAACCTGATTGACAAGACGTGGAAGGAAGAATTGAATAAATACATCGCGGGCATCATCAAAGGCAAAGACCAAAAGCCCATTATCGTGAATGGAATGGCAGACCATATTCATGCCTTTATCGGTTTACGTCCATCAATGCAGATATCAGAAGTTGTCCGTGAAATGAAGAACAACGCTACCAATTTTATTAATGAAAGAGGATTTGTACCTGGAAAATTCTGCTGGCAGGAGGGTTATGGCGCCTTTTCCTATGGACATTCACAGATAGACAAAGTATACAATTACATTTTAAACCAGGAAGAGCATCATAAGAAAGCCACATTTCGCGAAGAGTATTTGGGGCTGCTGAAAAAATTCGAAGTTGAGTTTGACGAGAAATATTTATTTGAATGGATCGAATAGTCTATATCACCCCTTCGGGGTTTGTGAAGTTTCTGTGTGTATGTTTCTATAATAATATCACCCCTTCGGGGTTTATTCATTGGCAGCATAAGGAAAATAAAAGATGAGTCTATAGCATGTTGTCTTTACGTAGTTTATGGAAATTATGATTTTATGGCTCTATTATGAAGAACACAAGGTCATTTACGCCACAATCCCGAAGGGATGATATGATTATAGAAACACGGACAAATAGAGGTTTAACCCCGAAGGGGTGGCATAGAAATTACGAAGCATGTAGAAATACAGCTACGGATGAATCGATTTTTTTATTGACCACAATGAAACTGATCGAAATGAACCATGGTATAAAGCAGCACCGGGACCCTATCTGTAATTAAAAATGATAAATGACAAAACAACACTCACCGACCTTTCCATTTTTCCATCTGATGGAGGCGCTGGTGTATTTGGTCTGTTAGATCATGCCACCTCACAAGCCGGTCGCGATGCGTTGAAGAAGCACATACAGCATCCGCCTGATACTTTCGAAAAGCTACAGGAGGTGCAGGATGTCGTTATCTTTTGGTCGAATCACCTGGATCTTTGGCCGAGGATTATTCTGAATGGCACCCTGGTGATGCTGGATAAGTTTTTCGACTCCGCAGATACGGTCTCTGCCCCACCGGCGGGTATCAATCTTTTGCTTAATTCCTGGTTTCAGAAAATACTGAACAAGCAGGAATATTTTCTTACCCAATTCTCCCTCTCGCACCTTTCCGATTTTTTGAAGGGATGCATGCAGCTGGCTGAGATAGCGGAAATGCCCGGCGTGCCGCCATTGCTGAAACGGGAACTGCAGACTATAAAGGAAGAATTACAGCACAGGCTTACCGGGTCCCTCACCGGTATTACCAAACAGAGCAAGTATACTGATCTCATGCAGCTTCATTACCAGGCCCGGCGCGAAATGAAGAGCGTGGTATATCGCCTGGTCGCCAGTTATGCTAGGCTGGATGCCTGGCGATCTATGGCTGTGGCTACGAAAGCTAACGGCTGGGTTTTTCCTCAGTTGTTGCCTCCTATGCCGGTGTGTATAGACGCGGAGGGTCTGTATCATCCGCTGCTGAAGAGCCCGGTTTCTTACAACATTGCATTTGAGCATGGCCGCAACTTTCTCCTGTTGACAGGCGCGAATATGTCGGGAAAGACAACTTTTATGCGTGCGCTGGGCGTATCCGCATTGCTGGCTCATCTGGGCATGGGGGTGCCGGCCACCTCGTTCCGCACCAGTTTTCTTCAGGGCATCATTACCAACATGCAGGTAGAGGATAATATCCTCAGGGGCGAAAGCTATTTCTTTGCAGAGGTACAGCGTATGAAGCAAACCGCTGAAAAAATATTGAAGCGCGAACCCCACCTGGTGCTGATGGACGAACTTTTCAAAGGCACGAATGTTCATGATGCCTATGAGTGTACCCGCGCAGTTTTAGACGGCTTGCTGCATCACCCTGATCACCTGATGATATTGTCCACTCATCTCTACGAGGTGGCCCAGCAGTTCAATGCAGGCGGCAACCGTGATAAGGAAATGCTTTTTTCATATTTTGTTACTACAATGACGAATGAAGGCGGTTATCAATTTACCTACCAGCTGAAGGAAGGTATATCTGACGACCGGATCGGATATCGTATATTGCAAAAGGAAGGGGTAATTGACCTGCTCAACAGGAACAATGCCCGGTAGTTTATCAGTAAATCTAAATTTTATTTTCTGTGGCGTTAAGTCAAAAAACAAAAGGTGTTTTGGTCATCCTGCTTTTTATGGCCATCATGGTTGGTCCGGTCTGCTATGTATTTATACGCGATCGCTTTTTTAGTCATGCCGAAACGAAACCTGTTGCAAATCCTGTAGCACCACAGCCAGCTAAATAAGGAAGTCCGTGTTACGGCAATTTATTTACCGCTGCCGCGAACTGCAGAATGTCCTCTTCCTTTGTATCCCAGGCGCACATAAGTCTTACTTCATGAGTGCCTTCTTTCCATACATAAAAGGGATAGTGCTCCTGCAGCGGCTCGTACCAGCTGCGCGGTATCTCTGCAAACACAGCATTTGCCTGCACCGGTTTGGTTATTTTCACTTTCCTGTTGGGGGTCAGCGATTTGCACAGCAGTTCGGCCATCTTATTGGCATGTGTTGCATGTTTGCGCCATACTTCGTCCTGGAGCATTGCCTCAAATTGTGCGGCAATGAAACGTGTTTTTGAGGCCAGTTGCATTATCTGCTTATGCTTATAGGCTATATGCTTTGAAAGTTCTTTGTTAAATACAACCACTGCCTCCCCAAACATCATTCCGGCCTTTGTGCCGCCAAGGGATAATATGTCCACGCCCACGTCTGTGCTTATATCTCTGAGCCCGCACTTCAGCGATGCCGCGGCATTGAAGAAGCGTGAACCATCCATATGCAGGTACAAGCCGTGTTCCCTGGTCAGTTTAGAAATGTGTTTTATTTCTTCCGGCTTGTATACAGTGCCATACTCTGTAGACTGCGTTATAGAGAGCATGGCTGTTTGGGCGTAGTGTACATCGCCCTTCCTTATCAGCCGCTCACTTATTGTTTCTACATCCAGCTTGCCTTTGTCGTTGGCATGCAGCGGAAAAAATCTGCAGCCGGTAAACGTTTCAGGCGCTGAAGACTCATCATTATATATATGCGACGTATCTGAGCAAAGGACAGCATTGTATGATTGGGTGGCGCTGCTGATGCTGAGCACATTCGCGCCGGTACCATTAAATACGAAATATACATCCACATCAGCGCCAAACACTTCGCGAAAAAGGGATACTGTACGTGCGGTAATCTCATCTGCGCCATAAGAGCGCACATGTTCTCCGTTCACCTTTTGCAGGGCTTCCATTATCTCAGGCAGTACTCCGGCATAATTATCGCTGGCAAAGCTTTTCATCTGTACAGATTTTGGTTAAAATTAGCTGTTTTTTGTACTTTGGTGGGGCATCAGCATAAATAAAAACAAATGAAAGGTGTCTTATTGCTTTTGTTTTCGTTTGTTGTTTCACTCAGCGTATCGGCACAGCGCACCATAGCCATGCGTAATATATGGACAAGGCCCCAGGTCTATGTTTTATTCCAGGGATACACTATTGCATTTACAATCAAGGATATAGATAAGGCGCTTCAGTTGCTATACGAAACAGGTGATACTACTTTTGGCAACACATGTGGGCTGGACACCAGCGGCACCTATAAAATCGATTTATTTCCGGGGCTTAAAATGGAATACCGTAACCGGGTTCAATGGATATTGCAGAAAGGGGTGGGCGCTTTCCTGCTTACCGCTGGTCATGCTTATATTGAAGATGCCAGGCACAGGCCCGTGCGTTCTGTCATTTGCGACCTTAAGCCACCATCCATGGGTGGTGATGCGGTATACATCTTGTTCACAGACCCGCGCAATGAGCAGTTACTTTTTGCGGGTGCCATGTCGGCCGATATGTACAACAAAGATCTTGGGATAGACTAAGCGATCTGCTATTTCCTGGTGGTTCTTACTTCAATGAACACGGAAACATGGTCTTCAATAAGTTCTGAACTGTTACCAACGTTAAATGCTTTTCTGCTCAGCTCCAGGCTGCCGCGAAACAAATAGGCACCTTCATTAGGTGTTGCCATAAACTGCAGGTTTACAGGATTTGTGATCCCGTTCACCGTTAAGTTGCCATGTAGTGTATATACTGCGCTGCCTGGCATATCCTGGGTCACATTCACTGATTTTATATGGATCAGGGGGTATTTGGCCAGGTTAAAGAAGGGTAATTTTTTTAGCACGTTATTCCTTTCAGCGAGCCCGGTATTTATACTGCTCACACTCACTGTAATATCAAAAGCCGCTGTAGCCAGGTTATTGGGGTCAAAGGTTATGCTGCCTTTAAAGCCGGTGAACATACCTTTTATCACCTCTTCGCCTTCGCGGTGGCTGGCAATTTTGAATACCGCCTTAGAACCCTTTGCCGCTGGCACAAACTGCTGGCCCTGTACACTCAATGAAAACACAAGTGCTACGATCAGCAGATTTATAAACTTAGTTTTAGGAAGTTGCAATTTCATTCCGGCAAAGTTAAGCGGAAATAGCAAGTGCTATTTTCTAAATAAGACCATAAATGGCCCTCACACGCAATCATACGATGTACTCCCTATCTTTGCCCACATGGTAAATGATCAGTTTGAGCAGTTAAAAACAACAATAACCGGCAGACGCTCCATAGGGTGGGCAAAAATGAATGGCAAAAAGATCCCGGATGCAACAGTGAACAGCTTGCTTTCACTTGCCCACTGGGCGCCTACACATGGCCGCACTGAACCATGGTTGTTTTATGTATATGGCGGAGATGCCCTCACGCAGTTTGGCAAAACCCATGGAGACCTGTACTGGCAGCATACCGCTGAAGATAAGCGCCAGGAAGCAACACGTGAAAAACTGGAGCATAATGTGGACAAAGCAAGTCACCTGCTTATAGCGGTGATGAAGCGGGGCGAAAACCCGAAGATTCCCCAGGTGGAAGAGGTGGCTGCCGCATCTGCAGCGATACAAAATATTTTGCTGGGTGCTACAGCCCTTGGCATTGCCTCTTTTTGGAGTACCGGTGGCATGACCCACACACATGCACTAAAAGAGCACTTGCAGTTGGGCCATGATGATATTATCATGGGTCTTATATTTCTGGGATATTCTGACGAACCGGCTAAGGAAGGCGTGCGCAATAGCTCCATAACCGAAAAAGTAAAATGGTTATGATTTTTAGTGTTATGAATGTATCTTTCCGTTTTAAATCAGGCATATGAAGAAAATTGGTTTATTCCTCATCACACTTTTTGTGACTTTCGGTATTGCGGTAGTTTCCTGTACCAAAACGGTAAAAATACCTATCTCCTTTTCCGTGGTTACCAATCACCAGGACAAGGTGACAGATATTTATGTGCCGGATCATGGAACTTATGATATGCAGATAATGGTAAAGTTTCTGAGTGGTTACGCCAGCGATAATGTTACACTGAAAGTTGTCGGCCTGCCTGCAGATATTACTGTTTCTCCAGACACATTCAGCGCAGTGCCTACTTACGTTGAGGACTTTGTGTTTACTACTACCAATGCTGCACATGCTACTTATCCTGTAGCTATCATAGCTACAGCCCCTGGCGTAGCTGCACAGACCTATAATTTCAACCTTACCGTTATATCTGCCGATTGCGCAGCTAATCTGTGGGGTGCATTCTCGGTACACAATGCATGCGCCGCTTTAAATTACAACTACACCGCTACAGGTGTTGCCACAGGCACTACCAACACACTCACTATTAACAACTTTGGTGGCTATGGAGCCGGTGTAAATGCACAGGTGATACTTAACTGCGATAACGACTCGCTGACCATACCAAACCAGAATATGGGTAACGGTGTAGTGGCGCAGGGTTACGGTGTATTTACGGCAAACAGCATGACCATTTGGTACTCTGCATCCAGCACGCCTACCGGCGGACCAGACAATTGCAGTGCCACCTTTACAAGGTAATATTGTTGCACCAACCTTACTTTTTATAATACATATTATGGCCAGTCCTTCATTTTATACGCGGCTGCAAGCAGAACTGCAGGAGATAAAAGACGCGGGTTTATTCAAGCAGGAACGTGTAATTGGTTCAGAACAAGGAGCGGAGATAACCGTGAATGGCCGCAAAGTGCTCAACTTCTGTGCTAATAACTACCTGGGTCTCTCCTCCCACCCTAAGGTGATAGAGGCGGCGCACCGCACCGTGGACCACCGTGGTTATGGTATGAGCTCTGTGCGTTTTATTTGCGGCACTCAGGACATACATAAAGAGCTGGAAGAAAAGCTGTCGAAATTCCTGGGTGTAGATGATACTATATTGTATGTCGCTTGCTTTGATGCCAACGGCGGTGTTTTTGAGCCTTTGCTGGGTGAAGACGATGCCATTATTTCTGATGAGCTGAACCATGCATCTATTATTGATGGCGTACGCCTGTGCAAAGCACGGAGGGGCCGCTATAAGCACAATGATATGGCAGACCTTGAGGCCCAGCTGCAGGCCAATATGGATGCCCGTACCCGCCTGATCGTAACAGATTCTGTATTCTCCATGGATGGCACCATTGCCCAGCTGGATAAAATATGCGACCTGGCCGATAAATATGATGCGCTCGTTATGATTGATGAAAGCCATTCTTCGGGCTTTATGGGCGCTACCGGCAGGGGCGTTCATGAGCTTTGCGGGGTTATGGGCCGTATAGACATCATCACCGGTACTATGGGCAAGGCCCTGGGCGGTGCATCAGGCGGTTTTACCAGCGGTAGAAAAGAGATAGTGGATATGCTGCGCCAGAGAAGCCGGCCATATTTGTTTTCTAACTCACTGGCTCCCTCTATTGTGGGTGCTACCATAGCTGTGCTCGATATGCTCAGCGAAACAACCGCACTGCGCGACAAGCTGGAAGATAATACCTTATACTTCCGCAAGCGTATGACGGAAGCAGGTTTCGATATTAAACCTGGTACGCATCCCATCTGCCCGCTTATGCTTTATGATGCGGTTGTAGCCCAGAAATTTGCGGCCCGCATGCTTGAGGAAGGTATCTATGTTGTCGGTTTCTTCTTCCCGGTGGTGCCAAAAGGTAAAGCGCGCATAAGGGTACAGATCTCTGCCGGCCATGAGCGTCACCACCTCGATGCTGCTATTGATTCCTTTATCAAGGTAGGTAAAGAGCTTGCGGTTTTATCCTAGTAAGAGGGCATAAGTGCTTCAAACATAAAAGAGTTCCAACTCCCGCTGAAACTCCTTTACCTGGAGATCGATATGTTACAGTCCATTATCTCGTAAATTGAATTCGGTTAACGTTAGTGATTTCCCATGGGGTGTATGATCGTACCCCTTTTTTGCCAATGTAAAGCGGATGTGGTCCGCGCATAGCACCAGCAAGTGCTGAGTTGTACACCAGCTGGCCGGTAATGCTCACAAAAACCGGGCTGTGCATTACGTTGCCGCCACGGCTTGGCGTATTGCCGCTCAGAAGCTGCTCCCTTACAAACTCCCTGGCATGTTCTGTAAGCTTTTTACGCGCGTCTCCTGCAAACTGGTCTGCGGTGATACGTATGTTCAGGCAGGAATCCTTCTTGTAGGGGTTCACTACCAGTTGTATATAGTAGGTCTCATTTTGTTTACCGGAATCTTCTATTGATATCAGGCTTATGTACCCATGGGTAGTTACCATATCCCCCTCTTTAAAGCCGGAGTAAACATCGATAGGCATATGTTTTGATGAACGCAACTGGTTGTCATATGACCTTTCCAGCAGTGGGAACTGTAACAGGTAGCCCAGGCTTACTCTTTTGTTCTTTTTGCCGATCATACCGGTTTCGATGGCTATGGACATAGATGCTTTGGCATCGGCTGTTGCTTTAGGGTCAAGTGGCGATACTATGTTCCTATTATCGACAGCCCTGCTGCGTGGCTTTGCCCCTCTTATAACCACGGCTTCCATATCGGCTGGCATAGCCTTGGGTTGTGAGCTGGCTGCGCCCAACTTGTTAACCCCTGATTTTGGGTTTGCAGTGGAAGTGTGTCTGGCTTCAGCGCTTGCAGTCGTAACTTTTGTAGTAACCTGGTTTGCTGGCAGGCTTGCGCTGACCCGGTTGTTTACCATCACGCTTGCTGAAAGATGCTTTGGCACTTCTACTGATTTTACTTCTTTCTTTACGTGTTCCTTTGCTGCATTGTTAGCTCCCAGCGTCGCTGCACTTGTTGCAGCCTTGGGTAGCCCTGCCTGTGAAGGGGCCTTTGTGAGGGCACTTGCCAGATGCATCTTCGAGCTCACCATGGGTACTATTGGTTTAACACCAGCGGCTGTTTTTGAAGATACCGGATTTGAAGGCAGGTTATTCTTTGCTGATGCCTTGGGCATTACCGCAGCCAGGGGTATTTTAGGCCCAGCTGTTGTACCTGCCGCTTCTGCCTTAGCTTTAGCTGCGATCGAAACAGTAGCTGTCTTGGCAGACAATGATCTATGAGACACTATCATTTTTGCCGGTGTAGCCGCCAGACCATTTGTTTTCAAAGCTGCCTTGTCTCCAGCCACTTTTTGCTCTGGTACCCTCGCCGCTACAGATGTTTGCTTTTTTGCAGTTGTATGGGCTGCCCATGCTTTTGGTTTGTCATTCGTTACTTTAGTAACGGGCGGCGTAGGTACATTTTCCACCAAATTTGAGTTACTGTTGAGGAAGCATATAGCAGGCTTAACTCCGCTTCTACTGATTAAAGGCCTGGCGGACGATTGTTTTACTGGTGTGCTGATAGTTATAGCTACCGCCTTCACTTCCTTTTTCTCAATCCTGGCTACTGCAGCCGGAACCGGTGCAAGAGCTTGAGCTTTCTTAACTGCGGCCTTGCCGGCAGGGGCCAGCGAAGGCAAAGGAAGGTGCGCAGCCATCGGAGCCAGCGATGTTGCGGCAAACATGTGTTCAGGTTTGGCGGCTGTTTCCATACCGGGTACAGCAGTATTGGCCTCCAGCGGTATAATGGCAAACACTGGTGCATGATGTGCCGGTTGATCGGAGATGGCTATAGCCGACCGCATACGCTGCTCATTACTTTGTTGTTTAGCGAACAAGGCTACGTTCTTTGTTTGTCCTGACTCCAGCAACCTGCGCATCATTTCCGTGTTTTCTTTCAGTGCTTTAGTATTCTCGTCAAGTGCACGGGTATTTTCCTCCAGTGCTTTGGTATTGGCCCACAGTGCCTTTACTTCGTCCTGACTTGTCTTCTCATGGGCGGCAGATCGTGCTTTCTGTACTACAGGGCCGGTCGCGGCAGATTCCGTTTTTGTCAGGAAGCTATGCGGGTTGATGTCCGCAAGAGGCTGCCTGTTTATAAATGGATTTAGATGGTTAGTAGATACAACCATCGCGTCATTCCGGGAATACCCTTCCAATTTTGTAGACTGGCCGAGCGCATTTTGCGAGAGTACCCAAAGTGTTAGAACAATCATTGCCTGTTTCATATACCCAGTTTTTAGAGTGTGAACAATCAATTTCATCATTAACGTTTATTTGTTAATCTAATGTAAATACATCAATAACCTTGCCAAACAGAGAGAAGTGTTGACTTTTATTTTCTTTGACATTTACCCGAAAGTCAACACCAATAAGGGTCTTGGTCAATCAAAAATTTGAAATACACCTTTTTACTAATCAGATTAAAATTTATGCATCAAACAAATTTAATTATTACACATCAAATAATATTTACTTTGTCATATCCCCCCAAAAACATAAACAAATTATAATTTTAACGTAATTGTTGCTTCTGAAAATTGTCAGGGATGGCATTAGCGCTATAACTTGAATCGATCATAGACAAATAATTTATTTTCAATTTTTATTTTAAACAAAAATGTTTACACATATTTGTTTAATTTAGCATCGTGAAGGATATCCACGTCATAAAAGGAGTTCATCCCGGGATAATACTGGAACGCGAACTGCAAAAGCGAAATCTTGGTAAAGGCCGTTTTGCGCTGCAGATAAATGAGTTTCCGCAAACGCTCAGTGCAATATCGGCAGGTAAAAGGAGTATGAATACCCCGCTTGCCATGCGCATAGAAAATGCGCTGGAAATGGAAGAAGGGTACTTTATGACCCTGCAAATATTTTTTGAGATCAGGGAGCAGAAGAAAAAACTGGCCAAAGATTATCAGCCAGAACTCGCCCGGCTGAGAAAAATATTGTTTTGGGATACTATAATGGAGAAAATTGACTGGTTGCAACATAAAAATGTGGTAATAAAAAGGGTTTTTGAGCGCGGAAACGATGCGGAGCAGAATGAGATAGTGCGTTTTTATGGGCGGGACACTGTGGATGCGGTACTAAATAGTGGCATTTCGTGAAAGATGCAATGTGCCAAAAACATGGACATAATAGTCGGAAATCAAAACAAGGAATCGATAGCCAGGTAGTACGCTATGAGAAAACTACATTGGGATACTGTTAGTCCTGTGCTCAGGTCGGCGCTGGACGAGCTGATGGCCAGCCACCTTTTCCATCCATTCAGGTTGGTGGGTGGCACCGCTTTGTGCCTGCAGCTGGGCCATCGTATGTCTTGCGCCATAGATCTGTATACTGATGCCGTATATGGTTCCATTGATTTCATCGTGCTGGACAATTATCTAAGAAGGATATTTGGGTATGTAGATGAGCACGGGCCAGGTGGAACAGGCGTATCTTACTTTATTGGTGATACTGCAGATGAAGCTGTAAAGCTGGACCTGTTTTATACTGAGCCGTTTTTAACACCCGCCGCAGAAATAGAAGGAGTGCGCCTGGCAGGCCTGGGAGACATAGCGGCCATGAAAACGGACTGCATACAACGCGGTGGAAGGAAAAAAGATTATTGGGATGTGGCTGAACTACTAAATAAATATTCGATAGATGAGATGCTGGCGCTACATAACAAGCGATACCCCTATGATCATGACGAGGCAATTGCCAGGGCAAACTTCACTAACTTTTCCACAGCCGATAATGACTTTGAGCCCCATTGCCTTAATGGCAAATGCTGGGAAGTAATAAAGCTGGATATAATGGATGCGGTACAGAAGCCGCAGGTGAGCCATAATTAGTTTTCACCTGCTATATTTTTCTCTCAACCTTCCGCCGGCTGCGTTTCAAAACAATATTTTGCTTCAGTATTGACTCGGAGAAATTGATATCGATAACAGCAGAGTCGCGCCGGGGATAGAATGCCCGAAGCTCGTATATAGCATGTACCAACCTGATTTCTGTGCACCGTAAGCCATAGTTGCCATGCTTATCAGACCGCACACTGTCATACGGCTTGCCGTCTTTGTATAAAACCACGTTGGCACCGCTTAAGTTGCGCCCCAGCCTGTTTTTTACTTTTCCGTATACAAAGTAGTTTCTTAACCGACCGATATTACAGTTGGGTACGTAAGTAATCATTCTCCACTTTTTCTTAAAAGTGCCATTGAAAACCGTGAGGCTATCAGGGGTTACAAGTACCTCTGCTGCTAACGTATCGTACCCCTGGTAATGTGCAATGAGCGAGTAGCGGCCCGGCGACAATGGCTTAATTATAAAGTTGCCATCGTAGTCAGTAACATTTGCGCCCTGTACTGTACCATTAAGAAATACATGTACAACGGCACTGACCAAAGGTTCTTTTTTCTCATCGAGCAACTGACCTCTGATACCTTGTGCGGCGGAGCACCATGGCAACAGTATAAATACGGCTATTGCCACGACAGGGCAAAGAAGATGATTTTTCAGACAATGCCGGGTGACCATGAGAAATCTGTTAGCGGTAATAGATACAAGGTAAATAATACCAGTTGAACTTTGAATCTATACTAATGACCCGCGTCATTGCGCGCCACGATGTTCAGCCTCGTGCGCTGGCCGTGGCAAAGCAATCTCACGAACCTTAATTTCGCGACTTAGTGTGATTTAAAAGTCTAATCGGTATAAGGCGGTCAAACAGTAAAGAGGCTTTGTAAACTAATAGCAGCCTAAAAATCCCGGTGTATATGAGAGCCAAAGAGGCATAAACCCTGCCGAGCTCGTAGCCCGAAATAAACGTTCCCGCTACTGAACATAATAACCTGCCCGGCAAAACGAAAATGCTACAGTCCTGCAGCAAAGCCTATATGTATGAGCGTAGGAAAGCCCTGGGGATAAGGACTGTTCGCGCCCTGCAGCACATCATACTGCACATCGAGCAGCATACTTACCCTGCCACCAATAGGGAACTTGTAACCGGCACCTACGAACAGGCAGGTATTATCGAATTTGGATTTTAACGTAGTAAGGTTACCCATATTGTCATAGCCGGGCACGTGCTGAAAAATGACATCATACTCACCAATAGCAGAAACAAAGAAGTTTTTATATACAAAAAAGCGTGTCCACAGGCTGGGATAAAGAATATGCTCACGATAGGTAAATATTTTACTCGGTGCACTCGGATCGCGAAATTGTGAATAAAGATAACCAAGCCCTACCCCTGCCGAAAAACGATCGGTAATGCGGTAGCCCACTATGGGCGAAAGACCAGCGGCAAGCATACCATCGCCAAAATTGAAAATGATGCCGCCGCCTAATATCAGCTTATCTGGGTCGTAGCCTTTCTTCTTTTTTTTCATCTGCTTCTGGTAGCCGGGCTTGCCCGAGCTGGTATACACATCCTGGGCAGATGCATACGTGAACCCTAAACACAGGAGCAGAACAAGAAGCGTATTCTTCATAAAGCACAATTTTCACTAACGAAGTTAGGATAATTTAATGTACAGCAAGGGCAGCGCGCTATTTTAGGTATTCATTAAGATCTTACCGGGGTTCAGAATTCCGTTTGGGTCGAAAACAGTTTTTATCTGCTGCATAAGCCCTAGCTGCACTTTATTGAAGGCAATATCCATGTACTCCCTTTGCACCAGTCCTATACCATGTTCTCCTGAGATAGTGCCGCCCATGCGCACCACCTCCTGGAAAAGCCTGCGAATGCCCTGCGGCAGCTTATTGTGCCAGTCCTCATCGGTCATATCTCCCTTTACTATATTCACATGCAGGTTGCCATCCCCGGCATGGCCATAGCATACCGACTTAAAACCAAACTCAGCGCCCAGGTCTTTGATTATCTTCAGCAGTTCCGGCAGCTCTGCACGAGGCACTACAGTATCTTCTTCTTTATATATCGAATTGCTCTTCACCGCCTCGCCTACTTTGCGGCGCAGTGTCCATAGCATTTGTTTCTGCTCGTGGGTATCTGCAAACAATATTTCATCCACATCATATTGCTGCACTATCTGCGATATGGCGTCTGCATCGCGGTACAGCTCTTCCATATGGTTACCATCTACCTCTATGAGCAGGTGCGCCGCTATATCATCGGGCAGGTGCACACCGGTAGACTGCACATAACGCATAGACCATTCCAGTGCGTCGCGCTCCATAAACTCCAGGGCAGATGGTGTATAACCGGCAAGGAAAATGGCATTGACCGCAGCACAGGCCTCTACTGCTGAGCGGAAGGGCACCAATAATATTAGATCATGTTTCACTGCGGGTATAAGGCGCAGCACTATTTTGGTAATAATGCCCAGCGTGCCCTCGCTGCCCACTACCAGTTGGGTAAGGTTGTAACCCGTAGCATTCTTCAGCACATTGGCGCCGGTCCATATTATTTCGCCGCTGGCTAGCACCATTTCCAGGTTTAGTACATAGTCTTTTACAACACCATACTTCACTGCTCGCGGGCCGCCACTGTTCTCAGACACATTGCCGCCTATAAAGCAGGAGCCCTTGCTCGCCGGGTCGGGTGGGTAAAAAAGGCCTTCTGCTTTAAGCGTTTCCTGCAGCTCTTGGGTTATTATCCCCGGCTCGGTGGTCACCTGGAAGTTGCGCTTGTCTATATGCAGTATTTTATTGAACCGCTTCATATCCAGCACCACACCGCCCCAAACCGGGAGCGCACCACCGCTAAGACCGGTGCCCGCACCGCGTGCGGTTACCGGTATGTGCTGCTGGTTGCAGTGCTTTAGTATGCTGCTTACCTCTTCGGTAGTGCCTGGCTGCAATACTACCTCAGGCAAATAGTGCAGGTCTTCTGTCTGGTCGCTGGCACAGCGCGCCAGGTTTTCTTCATCAGACAAAACATATTTATCGCCAACTACGGACTTGAAAAAGGTAATGTCGCCGGGCAGTATCTTATTAAAAGGCATAGCACAAAGGTGGGAAAAAATATAGGAACAGCGTGTGCCACATGAATGACGCAAAAAAATATACTGTAATCACGCTAACATTTGGTCTGTGTGCTACGTCTATATAGGTACGACACTTGTATAACACTGAAACAATAATGCTATTTGATTAAAAAGCCCCTATCAGTTACCTACACCCTACTATTAAACCCTATCGTTCGATTAACATCGATATCTTGCCCTGATTCCTCAGGGCTTTATATTTTTAGAGAAAGCTATAGTTTTATGCAAATATTAATACTTTACCAACTTATTAAACGATCCATACATCTATTTTACGAAATTGTTTTATGAAAAAAACCCCGCTGTTCGTTCTGTTTGCCTTAGCCGTAATTACTATAGCTATTGCATGCAATAAGAAAAACACTACCGCTACCCCTCCCGTACAGGCGGTAACCTGGACTTCTGCATTGCGGTCTACACCTCAAACATACACGGTGATGGCGGGCCGTGACACTGTTATAATGGGAACAGATAGCACGGTATTACACTTTTATCCTAACTCATTCATGCTGGCTACCGGCGATCTTATAACCGGTGGCACCATCACTATACAGCTCATAGAAATGTATACGCCAGGGCCAATGATAGCCAATGGGGCTACAACAGCAACCACAGATGGCAGTATGCTGAAAAGTGGCGGCCAGGTATATATTAAAGCAACTATGAATGGCCGGGAAGTATTTGCAAATAAATACGGCCTTGGATTCAGGCAAGCCAGTGCTTCAAACCAACCTATGGAAATATTTTATGGATCACTGGGAAATGTAGACTCCACTGTAAAATGGACCGTAAGCGACACAACGAAGAACGGGACTACCGCGGCGGGCACAACAAATGACTCATCAACATCCACCACATCAAACCCGCACCCAAGCCTTATGTATATTTTTGATTCCTGCACCAGTTTCAACTGGATAAACTGCGACCGATTTGATGAAAACGGTGCTTCGGATAAAATATTCTTTCAACTTCCGGATGACAGCTATTCAAATTCCAATACAGTCGTATTTATAGTTTTGCCGGGTACCAACAGCGTAGAAAAGGGAGATTATTCGGGAGCGGGAAAATTTTTAGTTGCCCATTTAGGTGGTGGTATTTCCTATAAGGCCGTTGCGATTACCAACAAAGACAATTTGTACTATTACTTTGAAGTAACAGGCACCACATCGCTTGATCACACTGTCACGACAGTTCCAATGGCCATTGCCCCGGAAACACTAGGAGATATTTTGGCCAGGTTGCATGGACTTTAGATATTTTATTTGTTATACATAAAAGTACCCGTCAAAGGGCTTTTTTTATAGCTCTATGCACACATTCTTAGGCTCGGTAAAGAAGCGAAGCGCATCCCAGCCGCCTTCCCGGCCCACACCACTGTTTTTAAATCCGCCAAAAGGTGTGCGCAGATCACGGAGCAGCCAGCAGTTCACCCATATAATGCCGCTATGCACCTGGCCGGCTACGCGGTTAGCACGGGTCACGTCCTGTGTCCATATAGTGGCAGAGAGGCCGTAGTCACTGGTATTGGCAAGCATCAGCGCTTCCTCCTCGGTGCTGAATGGCTGCAACGTTACCACAGGCCCAAAGATCTCTTCCATATTGGTCCGGCAGTCTGGGCCAAGGCCTTCGATGACCGTAGGCGCAATGAACAGACCATTGGCACAGCGGCCGGTGCCTTGTACCGCATTACCGCCCAACAGTATCTTGCCTCCTTCCTGCTTTGCCAGCTCTATGCAGTCCAGCACTTTATCATAGTGCAGCTTGCTAACCACTGCACCCTGCTTACTGCTGTCTTCCAGCGGATCGCCGGGTACCAGCTTTTTGGCGCGCTCCACAAACTCAGCTTTGAATTTTTCGTAGATACTTTCTTCTACAAGTATACGGCTGCCGCACAGGCATATCTGTCCCTGATTGCTGAATGAAGATAGCAGCGTAGTGCGCATCATCTTATCCCAGTCGCAATCAGCGAAGATTATATTTGGGTTCTTACCGCCCAGCTCCAGCGACATCTTCTTAAACATAGGTGCGGCAGTAGCAGCGATATCGCGGCCCGCGCGTGTGCTGCCGGTAAATGAAATAGCCTTGATCTGCGGGTGCGCCACTATTGCCGAGCCGCAGCCGGGGCCTGTACCGTGTAGTATATTCAGCACGCCGGCGGGTAAACCGGCCTTTTGGCAAATGATACTGAGCAGGTATGCCGTCATGGGTGTTACCTCGCTTGGTTTGGCCACTACGCAGTTGCCGGCGGCAAGGGCGGGTGCAATTTTCCAGGTAAAGAGATACAGTGGCAGGTTCCAGGGAGATATGCAGCCTACCACGCCTATGGGCTGGCGTAGGGTGTAGTTTATGGCCTTATCTTCCATATTATGGCTCTCTGTGCTGAAGTGCATAATGCCCGTAGCAAAGAAGCGGAAGTTGCTGGATGCACGTGGTATATCTACGCGCTTGCTGAGCGATAACGGCTTGCCGTTGTCATTGGTCTCGGCAAGGGCAAGGGCATCGAGATTTTCATCTATAAGTTCAGCTATGCGGTTAAGTATCTTAAAGCGCTGCTCCACGGGAGTAGTGCTCCAAAGCGGGAAAGCTGCCCTTGCAGCGCCCACGGCCTCTTCCACGTCCTTTATATCGCTGTCCGGTGTCTGGCTGTACACCTCACCGGTGGCGGGGTTTAGATTATCTATGTACTTACCATTGATGGGAGCCTGCAAAGACCCGGCTATGTAGTTGGCTATATGCGATGGAGCATTAAGATTCATGGTGCGAAATTAGGCAATTTAACCGCTCCCCGCCTACCTGAGGAACTTACCCTACCCGGGGAAGTGAGACGGAATATGTAGTGGCGATTAGTAACTCCCTTTGCATTTACACATTTTCGACTCTACATACACTTTCCTGCCTTTTTGATTTATGTAATAGCAACCACCCCGCGGACCTTTGCAGTACTTTGGCTTAAAAGGTGGTGGCAAATTCTTTTCTCCGCCTTTGTACTGGGGGCAGGGGTAACTACGAAAGTTGAAATCATAAGGGTCGCACGAAAGCTCCGTTTTGGTAAATGAGATAAATTCGCTGGAGTCGCTATACCGGGCAGTGATCTTGTCATGATCTTTTACCACATACTGCTTTTCTACCCAGCCATAGGAGCTGTAAGTCCGTCTCGTTGCCTCATCCTGCATGGTAAGAACGACGTGATAAAATTTATTCTTCACTGCTCTGTCTTCTTTGTAGGCATCGCTATAGGGCAGTCGCTGAAGCCGGCAGGGAGCATGCAGTACGTCGAAAACATTGTACTCTTTTTCCGGCCTGTCGCGCAAAAGGAGGTTATCTGTGTTCACATACACATACTCCTGGCCAATAGCAGACCCCGTGAGCAGAAGTAGTATCAATAGCAGTTTGTGCATACGCCCGAAAAGTAATAAAATATTTAATTTATTTACAATAATGGCCTGTTTTGTGGTGTTTATGCCATGCGCCGGGTTTTTATTACTTAAAGTTTTTTTACCAAACTTTTCGCAATTCACAACTCAGCAGTTATATTTGTCTCACAAAATAAAAACATGAAAAAAATATTATTGGCTTTCCTGGTTGCTTTTAGCTTCAGTTCTATAGGCTTTGCGCAGGACTTTTCTCTGGATGAACTGGTGAAACTCAGAACCGGTAACTTTACCGGCTTTGAAACCTATGTTCACGATAAAGGCTATAAACTGGCACACCTTGAGTACAACAACAGGGCGTCAGTGTTTGAAAATGCTGCCGGTAACATCATTTCATTTTGCCACGATTATGACGAAGGCCAGTACTACCATAGCCACATATCTATTAAGTACGAAACTGCTAACAAGGATGAGTATGAGCGTCTGAAAAAACAAATAGACGCCAGCATGACGTACTACCGCACAAGGCTACGCCGCTATACACGCCAGCACTACCTGGAGCACATCTACACTAACGACAACGTTGTTGTGCACCTGTTTGACATTACCTACAAAGGTGATGACACCCCATACTACCAGATAGAAGTGAAATCAATATACTCAGGTGCAGACCGCCAGCACTGGCGCGATTATGATTACCTCGACTAATCGTCTCTGAATAATATTTTTGAGAAGGATACTGGCTCTGCCGGTATCCTTTTTTTATTTTCTTATTTCGTAATGGATTTGATCCTAATACCGGTTGAACTTTAAATCTACACTAATAACCCGCGTCATTGCGCGCCACGATGTTTAGCCACGTGCGCTGGCCGTGGCAAGGCAATCTCACGAACCTCAATTTCGCTATTAGTGTGCTTTAACAGTCTAATCGGTATAAAAAGGGAGATTGAGGTGAAAAGGTCTCATCTGCTGCATCACCCTTTCGGGCAATCACTGGTGAACCAAAAAAATCCCGAAGGGATGACATGATTATAGCAAATAGCATTGCATAACGTGTTTAAACTCCGAAGGAGTGGCATATTACAAGGGGAACACGCGGATCTTTAACTAACACCTTGGCGGCCTTTAAACACTACATAAGAAAAGCTCGCCGCCGTCTACCGGCAGGTTTACGATTTTGCGAGAGATTACTGAACAATTAAAGGCGGATCAATATTCCACAAACTTCATCGGGTATTTGTGCATAATGCCCACCTGGAAGCAGAAGTAGCCGGTAGTCATCTTAGGGTCACCATGGCTGATGTAGCCAGGCAGGTAAGTGAATTCCTGCGACAGCATGATGTTCCAGTACCTGTGTGTAGGAATGCGCTCTGAAATACCCAGGGCCCCACGGAATATAACCTTGGGAATATTGTATGATGTATTGGTAGTTATTGTGTCTTTGCCAAAGCTGGTGCCGGTGGTATTGGTCCAGTAAGGCTGAAACTCATAGGTAGACTGGTTGCCACCCAGGTACAGGCCCGGACCAAAAGCCAGTGAAGCATGTATGTATTTATGATACCCGAAACCAAAATCGATCTTAGGGCAGAGATAAAGGTAAGTGCTGCGCTGGCTTATGCTGATAATATCGCCATACGCCAGGTTGTTGGTATCGCTTATAAGCGTGTTCTTAAGTGAATAGCGCTGCAGGAACAAACTGCCACCAATGTAAATGCGGGGAAAGATCTGCTGCAGGTAGTAACCCTCCAGGGCAGGCGTGATCTTTGACTTGTAAGAAGTACCATATCCCAGCCCGGCCTGTGCACCAAACATGCCCTGTGCAATAGCACCAAGGGCAAAAAAAGAAAAGGCAACGACCAGGATAATTCTTTTCATACCCGCTTATACTGATAAATTACTTTTTGCCCCTGTGCGTGAGTCCGATATGCAACGAGATGTAACCCGGCCTTAGCCCACCGCGGCTGAAGGGTGTGCGCGAAGGATCTTTTGAAGAACCGGTGCTGGTGAGGTCGGTAGTAAGAAAACCAAAATCCTCGCTGAAAGTTAAAAACCAGTAATGATTCAGGTAAAGATGCTCGCTGAAGCCGACACCCAGGCGGAATACCAGCTTATTAAGGTTCGCTGTTTTGTCCAGGCTGCTGTCAAACTGGCCTACACCGGCAGGATAAGTGGTGTAGTAACCATTGGTGTAATAACCATGATCCCATTTGCGCAAAGAGTCGAAGCCATTGATGTTGTATCCTACACCTACATTCAGGTAAAAACCAAAATTGCCGCCTGAGCCAAACCCATAATAAAACTTAGGTGCAAGGAAAACATAGCTGGCTGCCAGCCTGTCTATAGTACCGGCGGTGCCGGTACCGTGTTTTGAAGAATTGGCCTCATTGTCGGCATATAACGAATAGCCCTGGTAGAAAAGAGTTAACCCTGTGCGAAGATGAGGGCCATGACCAAACAACATCTGAATGCCGCCGGAGGGAGCTACATCATAATTATTTGAAGTAGCACAACCGCCACCGCCGTATATGCCCAGTAATGTCTGTGAAAAGCCCTGAAGCGACAGAAAGGACAGGAGTGCAACCAGTAAAATTCGTTTCATTTGCGAAAATTAAACAATTTTTTTATTTCCAATAGCCTGTTTCCGTAATAATACGCTGGCACGGTACCTGTCTTCATGATAATCATTATACAGTCCATCCAGTTTTTCCAGGCATTTATCAGCGCCCCATTCATTGCACCACTGTAGCAGGCCTTTAGGATAATTTACTCCCTTGGTCATTGCGGTCTCGAGATCGGCGACAGATGCCACATTGAGATGCAGGGCATCTGCAGCTTCGTTGATAAGCATGGCCAGCACGCGCTCTAATATCTGTGTACCCAGTATGGTATCTTTATTGGCCTCGGGCATTGCTGCACCTTCGGCATAGTTATAAAAGCCCTTACCTGTTTTGCGGCCCAGCCATCCCGCCTCAAGCAGGCGCTTTTGCGAGAACGAAGGCTTGTACCTCGGATCGTAGAAGAAGGACTGGAAAACGGTTTCGGTTACTACATAGTTCACGTCATGCCCTATATAGTCCATAAGCGTGAACGGGCCCATACGGAAGCCACCCAGCTCGGTCATAGCCCAGTCTATGGTAGCCATATCGGCAATACCTTCTTCATAAATGCGTATGGCTTCGCTATAAAAGGGGCGGGCTATACGGTTAACGATGAATCCCGGAGTGTCTTTGGCAACTACCGGCAACTTACCCCACTGCTTCATCAGCTCAGTTGCCGGGCCTATGAGTGCCGCATCTGTTTGTATGGCAGGTATTACCTCTACCAGCGCCATAAGCGGCGCAGGATTGAAGAAATGCAACCCCATGACGCGTGACGGATTTGCACAGGCTGCTGCAATAGAGGTAATCGATAAAGATGAGGTATTGCTGGCGAGTATGCAGGTATCGCTTACCAGCGCTTCAAGCTGGGCAAATACTGACTTTTTAACTTCCAGCTTTTCTACAATTGCTTCTATTACCAGGCCACAATCTTTAAGCGCACTGATATCATCCGCAAAAGTAAAACGGGCAATTATTTCGTCGGCATTGGCCAGCTTGCCTTTCTCCTGCAGCTTCACGAGCGTGCCGCTAATGCTCTTTTTTGCTTTCACAAGCGCATCAGCATTCAGATCAAGCACTATAACATTGTGCCCTGCTACTGCCGCCACCTGCGCTATGCCCGCGCCCATGGCTCCGGAGCCTATGATACCTACAATTGTGTTTTTATCCATACAGTCTTTATTTAAAATGTGCCACACTATTAAGGTGTGGCACATCTACCAGTTCCAGGTGTCCCACACCTTTGAGGTGTGGACACCAACTATCTTATTTCTTCTTCAGCGCCAATATGCTCCAGTCCGTCTTTTCCGCTACAATGGTATTGGATAGATGACCAAGGCCGTCTATCTCCATTTCCACTACATCGCCATCCTGCAGCCACTGTGGTTTAAAAGCCGGGTCATTGAGCAGGCCGGTGCCATTCAGCTCCAGGAAACAGCCTGTGCCTACCGTGCCGCTGCCTATAACATCGCCGGGCAGTATGTCTGCACCGTAGGCGCAGCGCTCCACTATTTCAGCAAAAGTCCAGTCCATATCACCCATATTGCCTTCGCTAACCTTTACACCATTCACGGTGCAGGTCATTTTCAGGTTGTAGGCATTGCCGGTGTGGCCGGTTTTCGCAGGTATTTTATAGGGCTCCAGTTCATCTGGCGTCACCATCATTGGCCCTATTACCGTACTAAAATCCTTGCCTTTTGCCGGACCCAGGTTCAGCAGCATTTCTTCCATTTGCAGGGTGCGTGCGCTCATATCATTCATGATCATGTAGCCGCCTATATACTGGTCAGCTTCTTCTGCCTTTATATTCCGGCCTTTCTTGCAGATAACGATCGCCGCTTCCAGCTCAAAATCGAGCTTGTTGAAATGATCGGGCATGCAGGGTATGGGTCCGGGGCCCTGTATAGCATTATGATTCGTGAAATAAAATATCGGGTACTGGTCAAACTCGGCGATCATATCTACCTTCCTGTTTCTGCGTGCAGCAGCTACGTGTTGGCGAAATGCATAACCATCGCGGCAAGAGGTGGGTGAAGGCACCGGCGCTAAAATAGATGCACCCTTGTAAGGCGTACCCTGTACTGTATTCTTGCCTTCCTTTATCTCCTGCTCGGTTTTACGCATGGCATCCATATGCTTATCCCAGTCCTTCAGCAATCCTTGCATAGTATTGGGTAAGCTGTTGTTAGCCGCATTCACATTATACAGTGTGTCGTTTATATAAAAAGCCAGTTGTTCTGTGCCGTTATTGGAGTAGGTTACTAATTTCATCCAGGTTGGTTTTGGGTGGTAAAATTAACTGATAACCCCATCAGTTTCAAACGGCTTTACGGATTCGGCTAATTTCTTTCCCGTTTTTGATTTTTTACGTTTTACTTTTGACTTCGAAAATATGGCTACTTACGAACAGATTTTTGAGAACAATAAGACGTGGGTGGCGGCAATGAAGGCAAAAGATGCCGATTTTTTTGAAAAACTTGCCAGCGACCAGACACCTGACTACTTATATATAGGCTGCTCAGACAGCCGCGTACCGGCTAATGAAATAATGGGCCTGGAGCCGGGCGATGTATTTGTGCACCGCAATGTGGCCAACCTGGTGAACAATACAGACCTTAACGTGATGGCTGTAATAAACTTTGCCGTAAAGCACCTGGATGTAAAGCATATAATAGTATGCGGGCACTATGACTGCGGCGGTGTTAAAGCTGCAATGATACCCAAGGATATGGGCCTCCTGAACCCATGGTTGCGTACCATACGCGATGTGTACCGCCTGCACCACCATGAGCTGGATGGAATAAAAGACCAGCGCCTGCGCTACAACCGCCTGGTGGAGCTCAATGTAAGAGAACAGGCCACCAACGTTATTAAAACAGCAACGGTGCAGAAGATGTACCAGAAAAAAGGGCATCCTATTGTGCATGGCTGGGTTTTTGACCTGCATACAGGCATACTCATAGACCTCAACATAAATTTCAAAGGCATCCTTAAGGAGATACAGGAGATCTATGACCTTACCGGCATTGCTTCTGAGCACAATGAGGATGGAGAATAATTTCCGGACTTATTATTTGCGCACATAATCCCTGAAATAAGAACAGGTGCCGCTGGCCATCGTATAAAATTTTGTGCCTTTATAGCTCTTCTTTAGCGTTTTGAAATGAGGGTTATCAAATGTGTTCAGGTAATAGTCTGCCTGGCTGCTCTTTTGCCAGCATTTTGCTGCCATAAACAGGCATCGCGCCTTTAGCTCCTTATCGGTACTGTGTTCGAATGCTTGCAGATAATATCTTTCCGGCACCTTCACCGCATAGTGTTCCTTTTCAAATCCGGCAAGGCCATTGCGGTTTTCACCATCGTAGTAGCCAAGGTCGTCTTCTGTATTCCGGTGATAATCATAAGCATGGTGGCCCTTGCCATAGTAGCTCATGCTGTAAAGCCCGTTGGCGTATTGATAGGCGGCGCGGCTGTTGTTCGGATTTTTGTCCAGCGTATCTTTCAACTGTTGCATTTTCCGCGCAAATTCAAGTTTGTTATACGCATAGCCGCTATCCGTTTTGTTCCAGTCTTGTCCGTCCAGTATATGGCTTACCAGCATATCCGGCAGTTGTTGCCTCGCTATTATACCGCCCGGTACTTTTGAGAGTACTTGTATCGCCTTGCCAAACTGGTACATGCGCATATACTTGGTTCCTTCCAGTTCCATCAGTTCGCCTTCAGTATAGTTAGTGTTTTCGGTCAGCCATAGCTCAAAAGTGGACTTATTTTGCTTCGTTACAAAAGCCTGCACATCGCGCAGTTTTTCAGGGGTCATGTCATCTAGCAGTTGCCCTGCACCATATTGGTAGTCTTCTTCATCGTCATTCCTGTCTTTAGAGCTGCAGTATATAGCCTTTATAGTATCGCCCTGTGCCATATATGCGGGCCTCAGCAGTGATCCAATGATGGTCGAAAACAATACGCGATAACGTGGTTCGTTTCTGCGGGCTTCAACTGTTTTTAAGAAGGGGAGCATTTCAGCTTCAGCACCCGTCGTTATTTTTCCGTCTTTGCGCATCATGTACAGCAAATTAACCGTGGCATATACTTCCTGCTCATTGTTGGCCATTCCTGCTTCCACTGCCTTAGTCAGCCACCTGCCGCAGGCGGGCATATCGCCGTCCAGAAGGTAGAGGTAGGCAGCGCATATAGTCCAGTAAGCTTTCGTACCTGCTTTTCCTTCTGATGCCGCCATTTGTGCGAACTCATTAAGGCCGGCAATCACGCTGTTCTGCCTTTTGCCTGCCGTAGCTATATCCTCCAGCATACTGGTCTCCAGCTTATTTATGAAGCGCGTCATTACTACGTCAAGCCCCGCCACTTTTGGGTCAAGCTCGTATGCCTTTTTCAGGATGTTCACCATTCTTGTCTCCGTACCCTCGTAATTATACAGTCCCTGCATTATGTACAGCACAGCTTTTTCATGGTCATTTTTACACATGGCAAGCACAGTATCTATATTGCCATTCACGGCCCACCTGAAACTATTGTATGCCTTTGTTTTGCAGTCATCGCTATTGTCAAAGGCCAGGCTATACAGGTATGCGGCTTCCGTTGCCTTACCGGTTTTGTACAGGGCGCCGGCCTTAAGGCAAAGGCAACGGTAATAAAGGAAATTTTGTACCGGCGCTGAAAGGAGGCGCGTAAAAAGATCCTGTGTCTGCTGGTACTCCCTGCCGTAAAACGCCATGCGCAGCACCTGGTATGCATAGCGCAGTTTTAGCTCCTCATTGCGTGTATGTTCATACTGGTGCAGTCCTTCATGTACCAGTAGTTGCATTTGTGCCGAGTCGCGCTTAGGTGTTACCAGCCCATCCGCAGCTTTATCCCACACACTTTCCAGCGCTGTAGTATAGGGCTCACACGATTTGGCAAAAGAGAGATACAAAAGTGCCTCCTTGTCTTTATTTTTTAATGCCCATTTTGTAAATCCGTTATTTTTTACCTTTTCCGGCACATTTATTTCATATCCTTTCGCTACGTGTTCATAAAGGTTCATTACTTCCGCTTCGCTAAAAGTGTATACGAAACTGTCTATGTCTGCCTTTGCCACATTGCCGCCGGTATAGCGCGCCCACATATCAATGTTCTCATCTGGTAAATGGTCATCAAAACCCCGCTTATTGTTCTCTGAACCCTGGTTAAAAAAGGTAAATGAACTGGTGTAAAAAAAAGGAATAAATGCCGGCTGATTGTTAATGGTATTCAGGAAGAGAACCTGCTCGTCCAATGGATCGGGATCACCACCCGAGCAGGCCATCACCAGCTTTGCCACGCCCGCCACGCCAACGATACTAACGATAAGTATTATAAACCGCTTCCAGTTCATCTGGGGAATATTTAGATAAAGTTATACTATCACAGGAAAATAAAACGATGTTCATATCCTGCCGCGCTATCTGCTGCGAGGTGTAGCGGGCTGCCGCCATCAGGGCGTCCGGGCTCACCTGCTCGGCCCTTATTATGTCGTTTGCTTTTAGCGGGTAGCCTTGCCACATCGTATCTGCCTTACACGCATAGAGATCACCTGTTTGCTTATCAAACAGCCTGCAGCCACTTACCATATCCGGTGTTACATCGTGTAGTATTCCCCGGTATTTATCATCAAGGAACAAGACACACCATTGAAAAACAGGTAGGGCTATATCTAATGGTAATGGGTAGAGGTTTATTTTATGCAGGTAGTCTTTCGCCAGTTCCACATTAAGAATGGAGTTTCGGTCGCCCGGCTTTTTCATGTCGCCCATGCTGTAGCACATCAGCATGGCTTTATCTACAGGTGGTATGCCACTTGTACCGGTATATTTCACCTGGTGCATGCGCAGCGTGCAAGAGAGCACCTTGCCCGCAAAATAGGGTTGTTGCCTCAGGGCTTTGAGTAGCAAAAAATAGGTGTCTTTACTTCCGGCGGTCCAGTCGCAGTCTATCTGTATTTCAGTCGGCTTTATGCCGGCACTGTTGCAGACAGACGCAATGAAAGCCGCTGTTTTACCAGCCAGTGGTGCTATATCTTTTTCGTTGAGTACGGTAAGCGTCTTCTGCGTTATAAATACCACCGGGATGAAGCTGAAGGTATCAGCAGATGGCGGAAACTGTATAGGTGCAATGGGAATAGGCTTACCTGTAGCAGGATCAACGTCTATATCAAACAGGCGGGTATACATTTTGCGTACCCCCAGGCGCTGTAGTATGTTCCGCTCATAAGATGTCGGCTTGTAAGTGGTTTTCCAATAGTAGAATCCCGGCGTAATACTGTGGTGCTGCTTTTTGCAGGAAAGAGCAAGGCACGAAAGTAAGAGGATACTTATAGCTAAGAACTGTACTGCCCGCATATCAGGCACAAGGTAAGCAACGTAACTAATTTAAGGGCTTAAGGAACTATAACCTTTTGCGCACCTTTCTGAATAGTGAATTTTATCTCTGGCAGGCAGTCGTGTGCATCACCATCTGTCTGCATCAGCTTCAGCAGCGGATTGGAGATGGTAATTTCTTTGCCGGTCAGGTGTTGCACAAACGGGCTCCCGGCAATTGATCCTGCCATAGCGCGCACCACCAGGGTCCCGCCAAGGATCTTCGGGAATTTTCGGATAATAATAACATCCAGTACGCCATCTGTAAAGCTGGCCATGGGTGCTATTTTGAAATTGTAGCCAAACTGCTGCCCGTTAGCCACGTTTATCATAAAGGCCTTTGAGTGGTACTCTTTGCCATCAACGGTGATCTTAAAATCGCGTTCCTTATACAGCCACATGTATTTTGTTACAAGCCAGCTGTACACCATTAGACCACGCCTTTCACATTTGGCAAATTTTTTAGAGATCAGCGCATCAAAAGCTACCCCTGCATTGCTGATGAATGGCTTCCCGTTTGCAAATGCTACATCCATTTCGCAAACATTGCCCTTGTTGATCACTTTAATAGCTTCAGCCACATTCAGCGGTATACGCATCGTGCGTGCCATACCATTGCCAGATCCTTTGGGTATTATGGCCAGCAGCGTATTGGTGCCTATTAGCCCCTGTACTATATCATTTACCGAGCCATCTCCGCCTACAGCTACTACAGCATAGGCACCTTTATCTGCCGCTTCGCGGGCCAGTGCTATACCGTGTTTGGCATAGGCAGTATTCCATACTTCGTGCGAATAGTTCTTCTCATCCAGGTGAGCGGCAATAGCCTGGTTTATTTCCTTCTGCCGCTCCACACCCGACTTCGGGTTTATGATAAAGACAATGTGCCTCTTGCTCATAATACCTGTGCTTTAAGGCTTAGATCCATACTAACCGCATGGTGTGTTATGGCACCAACGGATATGAAATCAACTCCCGTGCGCGCATAGTCTACAATGTTTTCTATGGTTATGCCGCCTGAAGCTTCGGTTTCATACTTACCGGCTATCAGCCTCACGGCTTCGGCTACCTTTTCAGGAGTGTAGTTATCCAGCATTATCCGGTCTATATTGCCTGTTGCAAGCACCCGCTTTACATCGTCCAGGCTGCGGGTCTCTACTTCTATTTTTAGATCGAGTGCATTTTGCTGCAGGTACTCATTTGTCTTTTCTATCGCTTTTTCAATACCGCCGCAAAAATCTATATGGTTGTCTTTGAGCATCACCATATCATAAAGTCCCATGCGGTGGTTCACACCACCACCTATGCGCACCGCTTCTTTTTCGCAGGCCCGGAACAAAGGTGTGGTCTTGCGGGTATCAAGGATCTTGGTGGAATAATCTTTTATGGCATCTACATAGCGGCGGGTGAGTGTGGCTATGCCGCTCATACGCTGCATACAGTTCAGCGCCAGGCGCTCTGCCTTCAGTATGGTGTGCACACTTGCTGACACTTCAAAGGCTATTTCCCCATTGTGCACCTGGTCACCGTCTTTTTTATACAGCGTAAAAACAGCGCCCGGTTCCAGGAAGTAGAAGATCTCTTCTGCAAGGTCTATACCGGCTATTATGCCATCTTCCTTTATCTTCAGCACTGCCTTGCCCCTGGCATCCGCGGGTATGCTGGCCAGGGTGGAATAATCGCCATTTTGCACATCTTCCTGTAGTGCAGCCTCAATAAACCGGTTAGTAGTCAATATGGTTGTTGTTATATGGAAGGCAAAATTAAGGAATACCGCTGCAACCAATAATATTAAATTATCATTATCGCAAGCTATACGCGGCTAATAAAAGTCGGCGTTGATCTTCCTTACGAACTCCTGCACCTCAGCGCTGCTGGTGCTTTGGTCGCACTCAAATTTCCATTGGTACATCACACCATTTATGCTGGCCCTCACATCTTCATAACCGTAGTCGGGACAATAGCCGCCTATATCTGCGTTGTTTCTACCCAATAGCTCAGACGGTATAGCTGTGAGCAAACCTTTTACCGTGTCAAACTGGGCAGATGGTAAATGGTAATTAAACCGGAAATCGCGAAGATTTGATGGCGCCTTGCCATAGTCGTAGTGCGACGTGTCCTTACTTAGTCCGCTATTGGTTAGTAAATAATAGTTGGAGACAAAGGCTACAAATCCGCCTTCGTGGCCTATGATCAGGTAATTGCCTATGGGCGTTGCGTCTGATTTCTTATTGCAGGAATAAGCGGCAACCGCTACAATAAAAAGGAATAAAGCAGGGATAAGTTTCTTCATGGCTATGTTATTAGTAGTATGTAAACGGAAATGCTGCTATAAAATTACTGATTCAGACAAATAATTTAAAGTAAAACTATAAAGTGGATTGCCACAGCAAACTCCCGTCTCCATAACTGAGAAATCGGTAGCCGTTCTCCAGCGCAAAATCATACACCTTACGCCAGTCAGCACCAATGAATGCAGACACCAGCAGCAACAGCGTAGACTGCGGCTGGTGAAAATTGGTTACCAATCCATTCACCAGCCTGAAGGTATAGCCGGGTGCTATGAGTATTTGGGTGCGGGTTACCAGCTTCTTAATGCCTTTGCTATCCATATAGGCAAGTATGGCAGCCAGCGCCTCGCAGGTGGTGCACGTGGCTACTGCTTCATAAGGCTCCCACTGTGAAACCGTTATACCGGTAATATCCGGTTCTTTTCCGTTTACCAGCTTGTTGCCTATCCAGTACAGGCTCTCCAGTGTACGTAGGGAGGTGGTGCCCACGGCGACAATATTTTTCCGCAGGCTGTCTTTTATTACGCCTATCGTTTCATAGGTCACGTCTATCCATTCGGCGTGCATTTCGTGCCCGGCCATAGTCTCGCTTTTTACTGGCTTAAACGTGCCCGCGCCTACATGAAGCGTCACAAAAGCAGTATCTATTTTCTTTGCTTTGATGGCTGCCAATACGTCGCTGGTAAAATGGAGTCCAGCTGTCGGTGCGGCCACACTTCCGTCCTCTTTTGCAAACAGGGTCTGGTAGCGCTCTTCGTCTGTAACAGCCGCATCTCTGTGCAGGTATGGGGGCAGGGGCACCTTGCCTGCATAGTGCAGTACTTCGGCAAAAGTAAGCTGGTCATTGTCCCATTCCAGGGCCAGCACATAGGCACCGGGTGAGCGGTCAATGATCCTTGCAGATAGTGTAAAATGAGCATCCTTGTTCACCAGCTGCAGCACCATGCCCTCTTTCCATTTGCTGGCGCCACCTACCAGGCACTGCCACTGCACGCTGCCTTTCTGCAGCATCGCGGTTTGTATATCGGTATACTCATTGTGCGGTGCCAGGCAAAAAACTTCAATAGCGCCGCCTGACGGCTTGGTGAACAGCAGCCTTGCATGCACTACCTTGGTCTGGTTAAAAACCATCAGAGTATCCGCCGGAATCTGGTCCGCAATGTTGCGATAAGTACTCTCGGTCAGCTCTCCTTGTTTGTATATCAGCAGCTTAGATGCATCGCGCTCCTCAAGCGGATATTTAGCTACCCGCTCGTCGGGGAGTGAATACATGTATCCTTCTATTCGTAGGTCTTTTGGAAGCATTTTTACAATGTTCAATTTAGTAATACAGGCAAGCCCTTTAATGGTTTTACCTGATCTCTGGAATAGTAATGCCCGTGATTTTCCGGTAGATATCTATAGCGTACAGATCAGTCATACCTGCTATATAGTCTACCAGTGATTGAATGTCATGATAAAGGTTTTCAGCCCCCAGCCATATAGGAAACTGCGCAGATACCAGCTTTATTATCTTGCCAGACTTCGTAAGCTCCGGGTTGAGTATCGCATGCACAAACTCTTTTAGCAAACCTCCTATTACATTATAGCCCGCTATCTCTATCTCCACCACGGCACGGTAGTTGTAAATATGCGATACCGAGAATTTATTAATGGCATCTATAAGTGCATGGTCTTCGGCAGGCAGGCATTTAAGCAGATCCATCTCCAGTGTACCATTGAGCAGCTCTTCTTCATGCTGCATAAACAGCTCAGCCATTTTACCTATCATCAGCCCTATCCATACCGCTCTTATGTATTGTACTTTCTGGTTGTCGTCTTTTATGTTGGCTATTTTCTTTTCTATATAGCCACGTGTATTGTAGCCATCACCCTCTTTAAAGAAGGGCAGGAAAAGCTCTTTAAACTTATCCAGCGACACTATGTGCAGGCGGTGCGCATCTTCCAGGTCTATAACACGGTAGCAGATATCATCAGCAGCCTCGGTTAGATATACAAAAGGATGACGGGCATACACATGCTCATATCCGTCCTTTCGGGGTATATCCAGCGCTTCGGCTATCTGTTCAAATGCAGCCAGCTCAGAATCAAAAAATCCCGACTTCTTTGTCGCTATCAGCCCCGACTTCTTATTAAATCCCTCAATAGAAGAGCAGGGGTATTTAACAAGCGATGCCAGCGTGGTATACGTAAGCCTGTACCCACCGGATTCCGGCTCATCAAACCGCTGCGTAAGCGTGCGCAAAGCGTTGGAGTTGCCCTCAAAGAGTTCAAAGTCTTTCAGCTGGTTTGGTGTTAATGCATCATGTATTCTTTTCCGTGCATCACCTTCCAGGCCCGTAAAAAACGACCGTATAGCATCTTCACCTGAGTGGCCGAACGGCGGATTGCCAATGTCATGTGCCAGGCATGCCGAGGCAATAACCGACGCTAGTTCATGCCTGTAAAACTCTGTAAATGATTCACCTTCATCCTTATATTTTGCTGCTATGGCCTCGCCTACTGCCTTACCCAGTGAGCGCCCCACAGATGCTACCTCCAGGCTATGGGTAAGCCTGTTGTGCACAAATATGGCGCCTGGCAGCGGAAATACCTGTGTCTTATTCTGCAGCCTGCGAAAGGCTGATGAGAAGATGATACGGTCGTAATCCTTTAAAAACGAATTACGTACAATGTCCGGATTGTTGTTTGTTGGTCTGGTACTGCCCGTGCGCTGGGTGGTATAAAGCGATGCCCAATTCATGCTGTAAATATACAACCCCAAATTCCTAAAGGAGCCGCCTCGCCGTGTGAATGGATCTTATTGGCATGAAGTTTTCAGATAGTGGGGAAAAAGGGATGTTATGTTACACGAATATATAGCCCAGGTATCGGAGATCATTGAAGCCCCTGCGGCCAAAGTATGGGAGGCGCTTGTAACACCTTCGATCATCAAAAGATATTTCTTCGACACCAACGCCCGGTCCGACTGGAAAGTGGGAAGCCCCATCACGTTCAGCGCGAGTGGGAGGGTGACACCTATGAAGATAAAGGCACTATACTGGCCGTGGAACCCGGTGCGCTGCTCAAGTATAACTACTGGAGCTCCATGTCTGGTATAGCCGACAAACCTGAGAACTATGTAGACATTACCGACGAGGTAAGGGAACACAATGGTAAAACTATGATCACCATAAGCCAGGAAAACATACCTACGGAGAAACTAAAACACCATGCAGTGGAAAACTGGACACAGGTACTGAAAAATCTAAAAGAGCTGCTGGAAGATGAAAACTGATAGTTTGTTGTGGATGTGTGTGCAGTAAGCCGGATCATTTCCGGCTTTTTGCGTCTGTAAGGTGTCCCACACCTTTAAGGTGTGGGACACCTATGCACAATGCAACTACGAACCACATAAATGACGGCTTTATCCATTTGGGCTACCGCTGGTCTGGTATCCCACACCTCAAAGGTGTGGGATACCTAACGGGGGCTTTTTTGGGTCTCTGCATATTTCGCGTGGTAGGGGCTGAAAATTTTCAGCCCCTACGTTGTGACAATGTACGAACCACATAAATGATTCAGGGCCTCGTGCTTTTCGCGCGAGGCCCTGAGGTAGGAAAAAATTAGGAGATGTATTAGAAGGGAAAATTAACTTGCTGACCATACACTTAAAAGTATCATGCCAACAGTCGGGTCCCTTATTATCAATTAGTCCTTATCTGGTGTTTTGCACTGTTCAATGAAATATGCATTCTTATCTTTTCCCCAATATGGTTTTGATATATCGCCACCTTTCTCTTTTGCAAATAGCGCTTCAGCCTTCTCAAAATAAGGCAGGGCAACTTTTTTACCACCACCAAACGTCTTGGGCGTAAAGTACTTGTTGGTAGCCTGTATGTAGTACATACGCGGGTTGTCCGGATTCACTTCTTTTGCACTCTCCAGGTTGTCACTGAATATTTTGCCATACTTCTGCCAGCGGTTCATAGGGTCTACACCCATGCGGGCACTGGCTATCATAGCACCCAGCACGTAAGTTTCATCATTTTCCTTTTTCAGTATGCTCACGGCATCGGCCTTTTCTTTGTCTGCCTCATCCAGGAATGCATCCTTCTTTGCATTGTCTTTCTCAAAGTAGCTGATGAACACCTTGCTGTAGGCAGCATAGTAGTGCGCTGTCCATTCGTTATCAAACCTCTTTACGATCAGCGACATCTTGTTCGACTGCTCCATCCTCACTTCCTGGTTCTGTGTGGTGTCAAAGGCGAGGAATGTTTTCTCCATTATCGTCTTATAGTCCTGTGCCTGGGCTGCTGCAGCGGTAAGGGCCATTGCTCCCATTAAGATCAACTTTTTCATCGTTATCGTTTTTATGTGGTTTTTATTATTGAATGATTATTATTCTTAGAAACCGGTCCTGATTCGTTGTTACCAATCCCTGAATTAAAGCTCGTCCTTTTTAAACTGTGTGAGCGACATATTTATCCCGAAAAATACGGAGCGGTACAGCGCTGGTACTACCGCAGTTTTATTCTCAGTTGGGTTGCCATTGTTATCATAGTTATAGCGATACCCGAATACATTGTGCTGGTTGGTTATATTGTCCAGGCTGATGTAGAATACCGTAAACCACCTGCCAAAACTGTGCAGGTAAGCCACCGTCAGCGCCACATTGTGGTAGTCAGGTGTGCGGTCGCTCAGGAATTTTGATTTGTCCGTCGGGTCATAGTTGGGGTTGTAGTAGGGCCTGCCGCTTGCATAGCTATAGGTAGCGCTGAAATTGGTGTGCCATTTATCCACAAAATACTTGGTCACCAGGCTCAGGTTGTGCGTAGCTATGAAAGTAGGTGTGGCAGAGGAGATGTAATTACTGTAGTCGCGCTTGGTATCTATATAGCTGTAAGAGATCCAGTAGTCCAGGTTTTTAACCGACTTTTTATCGCGGTAAAAAAGCTCCAGGCCCTGTGCATAGCCGCTGCCGCCATTGGTAGGTATTACATTGCCATAAGGCGGCGGTGCTATTATGCGGTATGAATTAGGATCGTAAGTGCCTGAGGGTTTCTCCAGTATCAGGTTGCCATAGTTCTTATAGTACAGCTCCACGCGCAGCAGGCGGTCATTCTTGCTGTACTGCCAGTTAGCTATGTAGTGCGTTGCCTGCTGCATATCCAGCTGCTTAAAGCCTGCCTGCATATAGGCATAGTCAGGGTTCTGGTAAAACAGGCCACCCGCCAGCGACACCTGGCTGTGTGTACTTGTTTTTATTGCCATAGACAGGCGTGGCGCTACCTTGTCGCGGTTCAGGAATACGCTGTGCTCATAGCGCACACCCGGCTTCAGGGCTATATTGTTTATGGGCGTCCATTCCAGCTCGGTATAGCCCGATATGATTGCCTCTTCAAATTTCAGCGCGGGATAGTTGCTGTATTTCTTATTTACACCAAAGTCCTGCACATCAGTACCCACAAGCAGGTTCAGGCGGCTGGTGAAATAGTCCTTGCCCTCTATCCTGAACTGTGTACGCTGGTCTGTTTGATTTATAGGTAGGTAACCAAATTTGTTGTTGGTCTGGTCAAGGCTGTAAGATGCTGCCGTATACAGGTAGTACTTCGCTTTAATCGATTGCTTGTATGATACATTGCCATAATAATACTGGTCCTTTGTGGAAAAACGTACCGGGTCGCCCAGGCTGTCAAAAGGGCCGCCGCTTGTGGCGTTTGCTGAGTACGGATTCGCTATTTCTATGCCGCTCTGGTTGTAATTGGCATTAAAGCTCGCCTTTAAAATTCCGTCCTTATTGGGCTTCCACACATACCGTACATTGCCAGATCCGCCGGATGGCGGCTGATAAAACTTAAAGGTGGTAGTGGCCAGTGCAAAGAAAGGTGTAGTGTTGTTATAGCCACCCCCTATATCCAGCGCACTGTTTTTCCATTTCTTTGTGCCCGATGCATATACACCGCCCATGTTTATACCCAGGTTCACATTGCTTTTATCAGGCAGGTCGGTGGTGTTCAGCTCCAGCACGCTGGATAGTGCCTGGCCATACCTGGCGCTGTAGCCGCCGCTGCTGAAAGCCACACCCTGGTAACTGAATGCACCAAACCTGCTGCGGGTAGACACACCGGGAGGGCCGCTGAAGAATGCATTCTGCACCACCATCTCATCTACCACTATCGCTGCCTCGCTGGCATCACCACCCCTTACAAACAGGCCGTTGTCTGCACCCGTCTGCTGTGTGCCGGGCAGCATGCTCATGGCCTTCACCACATCGGCGCCTGCTCCTGCGGTAGTTACTATATCCAGTGGCTTCAGTACCGTCTTGGTTTTGTCGTTCGATGCCTCAAACGAACCTGCCGTTATCACCACCACATCCAGGTCGCGCGGTTTTGTTTTCATGTGCAGCACTATGCCGCTCATATCACCATTTATCACCAGTGGCATACCCGCATTCTCATGGCTTACCTCCGATGCCACAATGGTCTGGTTTCCTTTTTCTGATGTGGTGAACCTGAATATACCCAGGCTGTCGGTAGTGCTGCCGTCCAGCGTATTGTCCAGGTACACACTGGCATTCCTTACCGGCCTCTCTTTATTATCCAGCACCGTGCCGCTCAGCTTGTACTGTGCATCTGCAATGCCTGCAGCCATCAGCAGCGCCGACAATGAAAATGCTTTAAAAAAACGGAAGCGTATATGTTGTTGCATTAAAATATGATGTTTGAGGCTGCAAAGCTATACGGTAGGCCATAGATATGAAAATTTATTTCGGCTAATTATTACGGGTAGTCGGTGAGTGGCTTTTATGGGGCGGTGAATCCGCTGACTTCTAATTTTTTGGTCTATGCGACATTCCGAAATTGATACTAAGTGCCTCTCCACGTCTTCATATATATCTATTTAATTATCAGCGCTATCGAAGGATTCTGTTCTTTAAATCGTCTATAGTTATACAAACAGTATTTTTATGACGATCAGACACATGCTTGCAGGGCTTGCATTTTGTGCCCTTTCTTTTAGTGCAACAGCGCAATACAATACGCTGTGGATACCTGATACTATATCTGGCCCTACGTTCAACCTGTCAATGAAAGATACGTTTGTCCAGTTCTTCACTGGCAACCAAACTATAACTGCTGGTATAAATGGGGCCTTCTGGGGGCCTACCCTGATTTTCAGAAAGGGCGATACGGTGCATATGAATGTGCATAACAATCTAAATGATTCTACCACCCTGCACTGGCATGGCATGCACCTGCCCGCTGTGATGGACGGCGGTCCGCATCAGGTAATTCCACCCGGAACGGTGTGGCAGCCATATTGGTTGGTGACCAATAATGCAGCTACCTACTGGTACCATCCCCACTTGCATAAGATGACCCAGGCACAAATGACGGCGGGTCTTGGTGGCTTTATAATTGTTCGCGATCTGGAAGAAGCCGCACTGGCGCTGCCACGAACCTACGGTAAAGACGATATCCCGCTGATGTTGACTAGTAGACGCTTTGATGCGTTAAATGCTTTCGATGATGTGGCCTCTTATGGTGACAATATGCTCACAAACGGTGTGTTGAATGCAGAAGTCAGCCTGCCGAAGCAATATGTGCGCCTGCGCATACTTAATGGTGAAATGGAACGCGGCTACAATCTGGGGTTTAGTGACAACCGTACTTTTTATGTGATAGGCAATGATGGCGGCTTGCTCGATGCGCCTGTACCGGTAACCCGGGTACCACTGCTGGTAGGCGAGCGTGTGGAACTGTTGGTAGACCTTGGCGGCGATGCAGTCGGTTCAAGCATAGATCTCAAGGCTTATAATGCAGGTATGCCATTCGGTTTCCCAGGGTCTGAGCCATCGAGCACAGGTACATTTGGTAGCCTGCTCAACAATGTAAACTTCAATGTGCTGCATATAAATGTAGCAGTGCCAACCGTAGGTGCCATTACCTCATTGCCTGCCACACTGGTGAGCAATACATACTGGACTGCTGCTGATGCCGCCCTCACCCGAACGCTAACGGTGACAGATGGTGCGCCGGGACCCGGAAGTGTGCCTTTCAATTTCGATCATACCTTGTTTGATCTCGCTACCATTAATAAGACAGTGACACTGAACAATATTGAAGAATGGACCGTGACGAACAATAACGTTTTTGGCCACAGCTTCCATATACATGATGTTGAGTTCAAGATTGTTTCGCGTAGCTCGGGTGCCGTAGGTCCATATGAGCAGGGTTGGAAAGATACCTACTACCTGCCTGTAAATGAGTCTGTATCTTTTGTTGCTAAGTTTACTGACTATTCCGACGAAACACACCCTTTCATGTACCACTGCCACATCACTCCGCATGAAGATGGCGGGATGATGGGCCAGTTTGTTGTCTCCAGCAGTACTACGGTACCAACGCAACAAGTCAGTACGGACTACTTCGTTTTTCCAAACCCTGCAAAAGACAGAATATACATTACGTGCGCAGACCCGACTATGCAGGTTTACTACATCTCCATAATAAATTCGATAGGTCGGACAATGTATATGCTACCCAGACCACAATTGTCGAAAGGTATTGATGTGAGCAACTTCGCACCGGGTACATACTTTATAAGGCTTACCGATGATAAGTCAAAGAAAGTGATCGTAAAGCAATTTATTAAGGACTGATAACATGAGGCAACTATATAGCACCGGTGTAAAATTTTTCCTTTTGTTCGTTATCATAGCGCTGCAGAGCTTTAGCATTGATAACAGGCAGGTATCCGACTTTAAGCTAAAGGATACTAATGGTAAATGCGTTTCTCTGAAAGACTACGGCGGTGCAAAAGGATTTATCATTGTATTCACCTGCAATCATTGCCCCTTTGCAAAATTGTATCCCCCACGGCTCAATGAGCTGGATAAAAAATACAAACACTTAGGTGTACCTGTAATCGCGATCAGTTCCACCGATACGATAAATTATGAGGAAGACACCTATCCCAAAATGGTAGCAAAAGCACACAATGAAGGCTTTCTGTTCCCATACTTATATGATGATGCGCAAACAGTAGCAAAAAATTTCGGGGCGCAAAAAACACCGCACGCATTTGTGGTATGGATAGAAAACGGTAAATACGTTATTAAGTACAGCGGCGCTATTGATGACAACGGCGGTGAACCAGCAAAAGTGAAAAATCACTTTGTAGCAGTAGCGGTTGATGCCCTGCTTAACGGGCGTGAGGTCACAGTCAAAGAGACACGTTCAATAGGGTGCCAGATTTTGATAAGAAAATAACGATTTTCCAACTCGTCCTCGTTGCAACGCCCTACTTAACCAACACTTATCCACACGCCAAAAAATACTTCCCGCGCCCCTCCTGCATTCCCATAAAGATATCCACATTAATCACCATATTCCAAAAACCGGTTTTAGCTTTGTGCCCTAAACCAATCCCTATGGAAACGCTATCAGATCTTAATGCCTATATCAAAACGCCCGACTTCAATTTTAATAACTGTGCGCTTCGGCTCTATCTCGGCAACGTAAAGCAACCGGTATTCGCTGCTCCCGTGCAAATGCTGGAAACATTAAAACAGCTTGTCGATAAAATAAAAGAACACAAGGCAAACTTTTTTTCCTTCATTGCCGACTATCAGGAATTCATCACAGGCCAGGCGCTTACCCCGCAGCAGTACAGTCTTATCTCTTACTATGTCATCTGGTATTTGCATAAAGAAGTGAATGCCCGCGATGTTAGTTCCGAATATGCCAAAAACTACCTCGACTATTTCAAGGCAATCGAAGAAAGCGCCGCACTGCAAAAGCAGGAAGCGCTCATAGCAGAGGCCGGCATTGGCGGCATGCTCGATGACCTGCTGCAAAAGCAGGTAGTGAAGTTATCCCACGATCTCAACGAGGTTACAACTGCTCAGAAGCTGAAAGCAATTACCTCCCTCGTAAAGACCCTGCCTGAGCTGAGCAAAACAAAAAAGGAAACCACAAAACAAACAACACTAACATCAGCAGCCTAAAAAATCCCGAAGGGATAACATTATTAGAGACAAGCCGCTTCCCTCATTTCTTGAACCCAGAAGGGGTGATATAAATTGCGCTCACATTGTAAATTATCCTACCGCACCAACACTCCTTCCCAAACATTCTCGACGATTTAGACGAATTTTTTTTTAAAATGAAAGATCTATGCAAAGCGTGATATATGATGCCTGCCCTGCACTTTCAATTTTCGACCTTATAAAGGCCGGATGCTTTGATCAGGAAGGGACCACTAATGTTACTATTCCATACAGCGTAGCATTTGAGATCTTATTGCAAATATGCATCCGGAAAGATGCTTCCTTTATTACAGTATCCCATACAGAAGAAGGCCGGCAGATAACAAATGACATACAGCTCCTCAAGGTCGCATCAGGCCTGGGAAACGGAGTTGTCTGGTTTTTCATTTGCCCCGTCACAGGCATACGTTGCCGCAAGCTTTTATTTCACAATGGCTATTTACAGCATCGCTCTGCAATAAAAGGCCTGTACAAAACACAAACCAACACGCCCAGCATCCGGCAATTCATGCACGACCTAAAGACGATTCAAACCCTCACCCAAATCTCAGAAAAACTAACCACTCCCTATTTCCGCAAAACCTACGCAGGCTTACCCACAAAGCCCTACACGAAAATTTTAAGAAAAATAACATCAACATGAGTTGGCCGTTTTCGGCCCTGAAGCGAAGCGTTATTTAGTTCACTTTAAAATAAGATATCCTCGCGTAGATAATAGAAGTGGTGAAGTTGAGCATATGATGGCGCCTTAAGAATGCCGTAGACACGAATGCTGAAGTTGATTTCTAGGATAAAGTTGATACGATTGAGCATCTGAATAGTAGCACGGATAGGCAGAATGTTAGCGCCATATCGATGATAGATGCTGTGTAACCACAGCGTAGAGCTATTCCTTGGCCGGCGGAGCCTTTGGCCAGGGATCGCCTTTTTCTTTGTTACTTTCTTTTTGGCGAAGCAAAAAGAAAGTAAGGTAATGAGAGTAGGTAGAATGAAATGCTCAAATAACATATTTTCTTTCCAATCTCTCTGCTACAACAGTTCAGCCAAAAATGAATAATATAATATGCATTTTGCCAAAAAAAAGCCTACATTGCATATTATATTTAGCCGCTGATGTTTGGAAATATAACCGTTAAGGATGTAAAAAAGCACGTAGGCTCTTTGGTAAAAACAATGAGACAGCGGGATGCTATAACCCAGGAAGAGCTGGCCGAAAAGCTGGATCTGTCAAGGATAACGATACAGAATCTGGAGGCGGGGAAAAACCCGACCATAGACACTGTTTTAAAGGTATTCCAGTATTTCGACCTGCTCGCCGGTTTTGATAGCTATGTGGCGAATGAGATACAGAACAACGGACAACAATCGCTCTACTAGTCTATGGCAAAAAATAATCTGATTAGCGTGCATTGTTTTGGCCAGGAAACAGGCAGGCTCGGTTTTGATGAAAACCGTGGTGCTTCCTTCTTTCAGTACAATGAAGATTTTTTAAAAGCAGGAAACTATCAGCGACTTTTCCCGTTGCTGTTTCGCAGAATAAAGCAAACACAGGTTTTTGATAAGTACAACAATGACACATTCCGCGGGCTGCCACCTATGATAGCAGATTCGTTGCCTGATCTTTTCGGCAACATTATTTTTAAAACATGGATGGAAGGTTCGGGTCGCGATGCCAGTAAAATATCAGTGCTGGAACAGCTGGCGTATGTGGGCACCAGAGGCATGGGCGCATTGGAATACCAGCCAAGCAAATCAATATCAACGGCAGATACTGTGAATATTGACGAGATCACAGAAATAGTGCGCCGTGTGCTGGACCTGAAAGGGCAGGTGAGCGCAGAGCAGCTTGACCACGCATCGCTGCTCAACATTTTTAGGATAGGTACATCGGCCGGCGGTATGAGGCCTAAAATACTGGTATCAGAGCACAAAACGTTGGGAACAATAATACCGGGCGATATTGTGTTTGACGACCAGTACAATCACTACCTCGTAAAGCTGGGCATAGAGGAGGGTATAAGCTATAGCAGGGAGCTGGTAGAATACGCCTATTATCTCACTGCGGTACACACCGGCATTGATATGACGGCGTGTAAGATGATAGAAGGAAAGCACTTTGCCACGCTCAGGTTTGACAGGCAGGGCGGTAAAAAGAAGCACGTGCTTACCGCCACAGGCCTTACCGGCTTTGACTATATGGACCCAAAGGTTTCAAGTTATGAGAGCCTGTTTGAGCTGCTGCTGTTTTTGAAGTGCCCGCATAAAGATGCAGAACAGCTATTCAGGAGAATGGTTTTTAATCTGGTCTTCGCAAATCATGACGACCATTTGAAGAACCATAGTTTTATCTATGATGAGGCTAACGATGATTGGGGCCTGGCACCAGCGTACGACCTCACCTATTCTCTCAATCCGGAACTGAACATAAAATCAAGGTCGCGGGCTTTGTCGGTAAACGGAAAGCGCACAGAAATAGCCATGAACGATCTGAAAGTAATAGCGGAAAAGTACACCATTAAGAATTTCAAAAAGGTGGTGGAAGAGGTGCAGGGCAGCATCCCCTACTGGCAGCAGGTGGCAGAGGAATCAGGAGTTCCGGAGAAAATCAGGGAATCAATAATAAAGAACTTTGCCTTGTTAGTTTAGCGCATACAAGTGGGCTGTTAAAAAGAAATCACCCCTTTTGGGGAGCAGTTCATTATAGGGTATCTATCCGCAGGGCTTTACCTTTGACCTATGAAAAAACTCCTGATCCTTATCTGTACGCTGATCTCCTTTATCTGCCGCGCCCAGGTGGGTACTTTCAGGCTCGGCACAGTAGAGCAGATACCGTCTACAGTGTTGTCCGAAACAAGAACCTTGAACATCTACCTGCCCGAAGGTTATTCGGATAAAGATACAACCACCTACCCGGTCATCTATCTCCTGGACGGCAGCGCTGATGAAGACTTCATACATATAGTGGGGCTGGTACAGTTCTGCACATTTCCGTGGGTTAACAGGTTGCCGCCATCTATAGTGATAGGCATTGCCAATACCGACCGCAAGCGCGATATGACGTTCCCAAGCACGGTAAAAAGGGATAAAGAATTGTTGCCTACCAGCGGCGGTTCAGCCAGGTTCATCAGCTTCCTGGCAGATGAGCTGCAACCCTATATACAAAAGCACTACCGTACCAATGGCCAGAAGACAATAATAGGGGAGTCGCTGGCGGGCTTGCTGGCTACCGAAGTGCTCTTTACCAGGCCATCATTATTCGATAAGTATATCATCATAAGCCCCAGCCTGTGGTGGGACAATGGTTCCCTGCTCAATAGGCAGCCAACACTCCTTGTTTCCGCCCACAGCACCAGTATATACATAGGCGTAGGAAAAGAAGGTCTGGCACCCACTGAGCAGCCTCATGTAATGGAAGTGGATGCCAACGTGCTTGCTGATAAACTGAACGGGATTAAAAATAAAGACATCAGCGTGCACCTGGACTACCTGCCAGATGAGAACCACGCCACCATTGGCCACCAGGCAGCTTACAATGCATTCAAGTGGTTGTATAGAAAGTAAGCGGTAAGCATCGTTGACCACTTTCAGCAATCAAGCTCCGGTACCAGCGCTAAAAATCCTCCGCCACCTCAAAGCACAAACGCTCCTTGGTTTTAGGATGCACGAACTCCAGGTGGGCTGCATGCAGGTACAGGCGCTTATCTGCGGTGCCATACAGGTCATCGCCCACAATAGGCGCATTCAGCCCCAGCTCATGCGCTGCATGCATGCGTAGCTGGTGTGTCCGCCCGGTCAGCGGCCAGAAATGTACCTTGGTAGTAGCCTCGTTTCGTGCCACTACTTTCCACCGAGTTATGCTGGTTTTCCCGGTATCGAAGCACACCAGTTGCATAGGCCGGTTAAAAGGGTCTGCAGCAAGCGGCAGGCTTATTTCGCCTTCATTGGCGTCTATCACCTTGCAGAGCAGCGCCGTATACCGCTTACTTATCGTTCGCTCCAGGAACTGTTTCTGTATATGCTTGTGTATGCCCGCGCCCTTGGCTACTACCAGCAGTCCCGATGTACCCATATCCAGCCGGTGCACAAGCAGCGGCTCGGTATCCACCAGTCGCTCTTTAAGCCTGCTGTATACCGATTCGTAAATATCCACGCCCGGCACCGAGCGTAGCCCTGCAGGCTTGTTCACCACCATCAGGTAGTCGTCTTCAAATACTATTTCAAGCTCCACGCTTTCCTTCGCCGGCACCAGGAAAGGGTTCTCATCCATAGGCATCCCTTCCAGCATATGCGCCAGTATAGGCTTGCACTTACCGGCACAGGCGGGGTAAAACTGTTTGTGCTTCCGTATCTCCGATCTTGGTGTGGCACCCCACCAGAATTCGGCCATAGCCAGTGGCTTGTACCCGTGCGCAAATGCAAACTGCAGTAGCTTGGGCGTAGCACACTCACCCGCGCCCGATGGCGGTCTGCCAAATGCTGTGGTGCTGAAAATATCCTGTAAGCTCTTTCGTTTGCCGTCTTTGTTCAGGAATGAATATTGCTCAAAAAGTTGCCCCTGCAATATCCCAGATCGCTCCTTACGCTCATTTTTCAGCGCCTCTATTTGTGCTTCAATTACTGCGGCCTTTGCCTGCAGGTCTGCGAGGCATTGCTTCCAGTCATCGGTCAGCACCTTCAGTTGCCACTGGTCATGGTTGCTCTGCTTTACCAGTTCGGCCTCAAAGATTGCATAGTCGGTCACATCCGGGCTTCTCTTCCTCTCTTCACGTTGCAGCTTCCTGTTTTGCTTATTGCTTTTCAACAGCCTCTTCTGATCAGCTATTTCCTCCACCGATCGCGCGGTAAGCGCTTCCAGCTCCTGCTGTATACTATTGTATTGCGCTCCTGCCTCTATAGCTTCTATCTGTACATTTATGGCGCTAATGACTTCCTGCTCTTTCAGAAAAAAGCTGTTCTCCGTGAGCATATCAAACACGGGTGGCACAAACTTCGGATGATCATTACTACCACCCAGCTTGCCGGAGAATGCTGACAGATACCCGATTTTCCCATCACCATCTGCTACCACCAGCACACCAAACATCTTACCTATCACAAACCCCTCCCGGTCTGCAGTCAGCCCGAAATTGTGATCTATATAGGTTTGAGTTTCCAGGTAGTGTTGCACTTCGGCTGCGGCTATCCGGGCTAGCGGGTGCGGCTCATAATAAAAGGGAAAGGTGAACCGCTCAGGCAGGCCATGTTCATTGATCACATCCTCCCCGAAATAGGAGATCTTCATTTTATCACCGCTGCCCACGTACGCTATAGTTTGATCTGCAAAAATAACGGTTGTTGCGTATGCTTCTTTGCTCTTTTTTGTGAAGAGATCACTTGACTATAATGCGCATACAATTTGATAATAAAGGTTAGTAAATTACGCTTCTGCTAAAGCATCTTATATGGCCGTCCAGGATCAAATCAAAAAGTATATTGCCAGCCAGCCCGAACCCAAACGGAGCGATATGGAAGCGCTTCACCTGCTGATATTGCGGCTTGCGCCAGGGTGTAAACAATGGTTCCTGGATGGTACTGACGAAACAGGCAAAGTAGTAAGTAACCCGAACATAGGGTATGGCTCTTACACCATAAAATACGCTAAGGGGGAAACCCGTGAGTTTTACCAGGTTGGCATGAGTGCCAATACAGCCGGGATCTCGGTGTACATAATGGGTGTAAAAGATAAGACCTTGTTAGCCGAAACGTATGGAAAAGCACTCGGCAAGGCAAGTGTAACCGGCTACTGTATCAAGTTCAAAGCGCTGAAAGATATTGATGTGGAGGTACTTGAAGATGCGATCAGATTTGGCTTTACCGCTCAGGCCGAAAAAAGTTAGCGCCAGCGATGCAAACACGCTTGTCAGTGACGTAAGGTTAACGACCTTTGTGAATATACCATCAATATGTCTAAACTTTTCACCCCGCTCACCCTACGCAGCATTACCCTCAAAAACCGCATAGTGGTATCTCCCATGTGCCAATACTCCAGTGAAGATGGCTTTGCTAACGACTGGCATTTTGTGCACCTGGGTAGCAGGGCTGTGGGCGGTGCGGCACTGGTGTTCACCGAGGCCACGGCTGTGAGCCCGGAGGGCAGAATATCGCCGCACGACCTGGGGATATGGAAGGATGAGCATATTGCTGAGCTTAAAAGGATAACCGGCTTTATAGTGCAGCAGGGCAGTGTGCCGGGCATGCAACTGGCACATGCAGGCCGCAAGGCTAGTGTCACGGAGCCCTGGAACAACGATAAGCTGGTACTGCCCGAAGAAGGCGGATGGAAAACCGTGGCGCCAAGTGCAGTGGCTTTTTCTGAAGATAAGGACCTGCCGGTAGCGCTGACTATACCAGAGATAAAAAGGATAACAGATGACTTTAAGGCGGCAGCGGCAAGAGCGCTGGCGGCGGGTTTTAAAGTGATAGAGCTGCATGGAGCGCATGGCTACCTGATAAATGAGTTTATGTCGCCACTCAGTAATCAGCGCACAGATGAGTATGGCGGCATTTTTGAAAACAGGATCCGGTTTCTTTTAGAGATCATAGAAGTTGTGCGCGAAGTGTGGCCGATAGAGCTGCCGCTATTCCTGCGCATTTCCGCCAGCGACTGGGCAGAAGGTGGCTGGACAGCGGAAGATTCTGTGCGGCTTGCAGACATAGTAAAGGATAAGGGAGTTGACCTTATAGATTGCTCGTCAGGCGGTGTGGTATCTTATGCTAAAATTGTGGCTAAGCCTAATTACCAGGTGCCATTTGCAGCGGCTGTGCGCAAGGCGGGCATACCTACCGGTGCAGTGGGCATTATAGTGAGTGCGCAGCAGGCAGAAGAAATACTGGAGCAGGAGCAGGCGGACCTGATCTTTATGGCAAGGGAATTGCTGCGCGATCCGTATTTCCCATTAAGGGCGGCGCGTGAGCTGGGGTATGATGACGTGGAGTGGCCGGTGCAGTATGAACGGGCGAAGCGGAAGAAATAGACCTTTATTGGCTCAATGTTTAAAACTAGGCCTTTCCTGGTTTAGCAATGTATAGGTTCACTACCAACGACATGAGGAGGAACATACCTACCAGCTGGTGGGTTTCCGCCAGGGTTTCGTAGATGCCGAACTTTGCAAAGGTGATAAGTGGAGCGCAAAGCACTGTAACAATGCCCAGTGTCACCTGCGCCAGTACCAGCACCATAGGCCACCAACGCGCTTGTGCCAATATGCTGCCCGGATTCTGCTTAGCAGTCTTGCCGGCCTGCACGAACCAGTAACCGATGACAATGATAAGCACATAGGCGAGGCAGCGGTGAATGAACTGAACATTAATAGGGTTGCTTACAAGGCTGTGGTGCAGTGTGTCTGGTACCCACATGCCATTGACAGTTGGCCAGGTGGGGGCACTTTTGCCTGCATGAAGGCCGGCCATAAATGCGCCATAGGCAAGCTGCAACGCCAGCAAGGCGATGACTGCAATAGTGGATTTGAAAAGCCCCGGTGCAACAGCACGCTTTTCAGCAGGTACCAGCAGGCTAACGGCAAACCAAAGGGTATAGCCCATAAGCGTAAGTGCAGACAGAAAATGGGTAGCCAGCCATGTATGCTTTACATACATATCTGTATCATTGAGCCCGCTGGATACCATGCGCCATCCTATGTATCCCTGTAGACCGCCTAATAGGAAAAGAATAATGAATGGCTGCACCATTTTCTTATCAAAATACTTTTTAACATAGAAGTATATAAAGCCAATGGCAAATACTACCCCAAGCGAGCGTGCCCACAGGCGGTGCGACCACTCCCAAAAGAAAATAAATTTAAAATCGTGAAGCGTGAAATGGCTATTGAGGTATTTATATTGCGCGATTTGCTTGTAGCTATCAAATGCTTTGTTCCAGTCGTCCTCATTAAGTGGTGGCAGCGCGCCCATTATTGGTTTCCACTCTGTGATGGAAAGGCCGGAGCCTGTGAGCCGGGTGACACCACCCATTATAAACTCAACTATGATCATCAATACGCCCGCAATAAGCCACCAGGCTACCGCCCTGTTCTTCCTGTATTCCAATTGAAGTTTTCTTTAGTGCAAAAGTAGCTTATGTATGCAATACCGCTCGGCAAAAGAGGAAAATAGCTTTGAAATTCTTCTAAGTACAAGTTTATAAAAACGCCATTTGTATTGAATTAACAAAAAAACGTAGAAAATTTTCCCCAGTCATTCCACACATTTTGTGGTGTGTTGCTACTTTGTGTGGGTGAAATAATTTTTGAATTTTCATCAAATAAATTTATCAGAATTCAGTAAAAATCAATTTATATATTGATAATCAATTACTTACCTTTGTATTATTGTCGGTTTTAAGCAATAATCGGACCAAAAAGAAGTAAAAAATAAATTATGGTCTGATTGTTGATTTACAATGGCAACGAGAATAGTATTTTGGAAATTATTTTTAAATAGCCAATATATAATCACTATGAGAAAAGCAGACGTAGTTGGAAGCATAGCCGAAAAAACCGGCATACCGAAAGTAGATATATTGGTGGCGTTAGAAACTTTCTTCAAGGAAGTAAAAACATCACTGGTAGAGGGAGAGCCCGTATATGTGCGTGGGTTTGGAAGCTTTATTCTTAAGAAACGTGCAGCCAAGATAGGCCGTAACATAAAGAAAAATGTGGCTGTAGAAATACCTGAGCATTTTATTCCGGCTTTTAAACCAGCCAAGGAATTTGTGCAGGCAGTGAAGGAGTCTAAGCATGAGCTGTCAGAACACAGTGATGCCGACCTGGTTGAACACGCTTAAGTAAATGATAGCAAGTACGATTTCGCTACCTTTGCACTGAAAAATTTAATTCCTTGCGGTTAGCACATTATATCACACTTGCAGTAGCAATAACATTTATCGCTCTTTTATACTGGGGAGGCAACACGATTCCTCCGGCTAAGAAACCAGGTGCAGAAATGCAACCTACGGCCGGAGCGATGACCCAGGGCCCTAACACCATGAAGCCCGCCTCTTTCGACTCTATAGTATCCGCATCGCGAAAGCTGCTCCCGAAAACGGCAGCTGATACGGTACTGACCATCGAAAATGAACTTACAGCCATACGTGATTCATCGCGTATGGCTGCTGTTTTTATGCGCCTTGCCGGTGTATGGGGACGGAACAATATAGTGCCGGTTATGGCCTATTATACGGGCAAATCTGCTAAGTTGGAAAATTCGCAGAAAAAGCTCACCTTTGCAGCCCAAATCTTTTTACAGCTGATGGAAAACGAACGTGATCCATCGGTGCAGAGCTGGGAAGCAAGAGAAGCGGTGAGTTGCCTGGAGCAGTCTATAAAGCTGGCCCCGGATGACGAAGACACAAAGCTGGCGCTGGCTACGGGATATATAGAGGGCACCGGCGAACCGATGAGGGGAGTACAGATACTGCTCGGCATTACCCGCGAAAAACCCGGTGATATACCTGCCAACATGTTGCTGGGACGTATGTCGATACAGTCGGGGCAGTATGACAAGGGGATAGGAAGGTTTGAAACAATATTGAAACAGGAGCCGGAAAACAAGGAGGCGATATTTTTCCTTGTTCAGGCTTACGAAGGAAAAGGCGATAAAACGAAAGCGATAGAGCAGCTGGAAAAACTGAAACAACTGGTAACGGATAATCCGGCTTTCACAAAGGAATTAGAACAACATATAAATTCATTAAAGTAACTTTTTAAAATTACAGATTATGCCTTGCGGTAAAAAAAGAAAACGTCATAAGATAGCCACCCACAAACGTAAAAAGCGTTTGAGAAAGAATCGTCATAAGAAGAACAAGTAGGCTTTCCCCACTGCTTCCTTATAAAAAGCTGCTTTAACCGCACATCGTTAGTCGCCTGTACTATATAGGCACTAATGATGTGCAGGTTTATTTGTTATTGTAGTCTATGTACTCGCGACATTGGGCCTGGCAGCTATAAGTCAATTTCCCCCGGAGTAAAAAGCGGCAACGACTTACTATGGGAAGCGAAATGGTAACCCCCATGAACAAAGAACTTATAATAAACTCATCAGCGGAAGGTGTAGAGCTAGCCTTATTGGAAGATAAGAAGCTGGTAGAACTTCACTATGAGCGCGGACAGGATCAGTTTGCCGTTGGCGATCTGTACCTCGGCAAGGTGAAGAAATTGATGCCCGGTCTTAACGCGGTATTTGTAGATGTGGGCTATGAAAAAGACGCCTTCCTGCACTATACTGATCTTAGCCCATACCTGAAATCTCTTGTAAAATTCAGTACACAGTCAGTAGCCGGCAATACAAGCTGGGGCGACGACTTTGGAAAATTTAAGAATGAACAGGAAATACTGAAGAACGGTAAGATAACCGAGGTATTTACCGGCAAGCCGGAAATAATAGTCCAGATATTAAAAGAGCCGATATCATCCAAGGGCCCGCGCCTGAGCTGCGAAATATCGCTGCCTGGCAGGTTTGTGGTAATGACGCCTTTTAACGATGTTGTTGCTATCTCCCGTAAGATACATAGCGCAGATGAGCGCAAACGCCTGCAGAAAATAGTGGAAGGTATAAAGCCGAAGAACTTTGGCTTTATTGTACGAACAGCCGCCGAAGGTAAAGACACTGCCGAACTGCATGCCGATCTGCTGGAACTGGAAAAAACCTGGATAAGCCTGCAGCACAACCTGAAAGGGGCGAAAGCGCCGCAGATGGTACTAAGCGAGCAGGACAAAACCACTTCTATTCTGCGTGACTTATTGAGCGTAAGCTTCCAGAAGGTAGTGGTGAACGATAAAAAGATACAGGCAGTAGCCAAAGAATATATCTCGCGCGTATCTCCAGGCCAGGAAGATATAGTGAGCCTGCACAGCGGCACCGCATCTATTTTTGAAACTTACGGTGTAGCCAAGCAGGTGAAAGCCGCATTTGGCAAGACTGTAAACCTGAACAGCGGCGCCTACCTGATAATAGAGCATACCGAGGCACTGCATGTAATAGATGTGAACAGCGGCACCCGCCATGCGGAAGCAGGGCAGGAAGCTAACGCACTGGCCACCAACCTGGAAGCAGCACAGGAAATAGCACGGCAGATGCGCCTGCGCGACCTGGGTGGTATAATAATAGTAGACTTTATAGACATGAAGCTGGCGGAGAACCGCAAGCAGCTTTATGAGGCTATGGAGGATATGATGGTGAATGACCGCGCACGCCATACAGTACTTCCGATATCGAAGTTTGGCCTGATGCAGATAACGCGCCAGCGCCTGCGGCCTGAGCTGAATATAAATACCAGCGAAGTATGCCCTACCTGCAAAGGCACCGGCATGATAGGCCCAAGCATACTGCTGGGCGACGACATAGAAAAAGATTTGAAGTACATAGTAAACCAGGGCCTGCGCAAGCTAACCCTGCATGTGCACCCGATAGTAGAGGCGTACCTTACAAAGGGCAACATTTTCAAACCATCTATAGTAAAGAAATGGGCCAAGCAGCATAAGGTAGTAGTAAAGGTAGTGGCCGACAATGAGTCACCGCTTACTGAATATAACTTCTATGATGCGCAGACAGATGATTTGATCAAGCTGTAGTTATTAGTTGATTGTTTGAGTTGTTGACTAGATATTTTGCCGGATCCTGTGATCCGGCATTTTTTTGTTTGGTACGCCAGTTGCAAACTGGATAAATTGGGTGGGCATGAGCAGGCAATGCTCACAGCCTGGCAACAGACTCGCGCCAACGGGTGATCAGGATTAATGAAAACAGATTTCTTTCAATTCATTATCTTTTTTCCATTGGCTTTATCTCGTTTATATTCCTTTCATCAGCATTGTTATAATTTGGTAGGTAGCAGCTATATAAATAAGGGGTTTTTGACTACATATAAAATCAAAAATAAAGCGAAGAAAGATGGCTTTCTCCGCATTTTAATTTTCGCGTTCTTTCACCTCTTTGCGTATTTAATCAATAAAAGAATTGCTCAGTGACAATCTTCCCATTCAGCACTTCAAACACAGCAATCTCTTCAAATTTCATACGGGGTTTACCTTTGAAAGTTACCTCCCTGCTCATAGACATGCTAAAATATTTACCGCCGATAACGGGTGCGCTGCATTCCTGGCTGTGTAAGGCTTCCATCATTGCACGGCGTGCTTCTCCTTTGGCCCTTACCGTTGCCAAGCCCTTAGTAAGCGTGGGAATACCCATGGCAATGGCATGCTCCGGCTCTTTGTTTACTACGTCTTGTGAATAAAGCTCATCCTGAATCTCCATCCATTTGTTTTGCTGTGCCAGTTCGTAATATCTGTCGGCTACTTGTTGTGTGGTCATGATCTGATATTTTTATTTTGTTGCACAAAGCTAGGTATGCGCTCTGCACCAGCAGTAGCAGAAAGTCCATTAAATTTGCTTAATCGTATTTATTTGGATCATGGATGCTTTAAGTGATGTCTTAGATAGTTTAAAATTGAAGGGAGTAGTGTACCAAAAGACCAGGTTCACAGCGCCTTGGGGTGTATCTATAGGCAAGGATCAATATTCACAATTCTGGAGGCTATTAAAAGGAACCTGCTTTATAAAGGTTCCGGGTGAAGACCCGATAAAGATGAATGAGGGCGATTTCATTTTTGTACCACTTGGTGGAGCCCACCAGATAATGGGAAAGCCGGACAGTGCATGTATACCAGCCCCGAAGTTCGTTGAGTCATTGCGTAGCGGCAACCCTATGTTCCAGGGAGATGAAGACGAAACCATCTTAATTGGTGGCCATTTTGAATTTACATCGACAGTAATACACCCCTTTGTGCATTCGCTGCCGAAGGTGATAAAAATAAACAGCGGTCAGAACGAGATCAGGATGTGGCTGGAACAGGCAGCCACTTTTATGAACGCAGAGCTAAGCACTCCCCGTGCGGGCAGCCAGGTAATATTAGGGCGGCTGGCCGAGGTTGTGTTTATGCTCATTATACGGGCTTATATAGAAGAGGCTGATGTAGCACAAGGCTTTCTGCGTGCTTTTAAAGATCCAAGGATAAGCGCATCATTGAACTGCATGCATACTGCACCTGAAAAGGAATGGACACTAAGCCAACTTGCTTCAGCTGCAGGCATGTCGCGGTCGCTATACTGCAAGGAGTTTAAAACACTGCTGGGAGAAACTCCCCTTAGTTATCTCACCAACTGGCGCATATTAAAAGCAAAGGAAATTTTGCTGGCGAGCAGGGAAAATATCAGCGAGATAGCGGAAAGAGTGGGTTACCAATCAGAAGCGGCATTCAACCGGCTATTTAAGTCGAAGGTGGGCGAAACACCCGCAAGCTATAGGCGGGCTGCGCTCGCCAATTTCAAATGAACCTGCCATTAGTTAACTGGCACATGTTTTATACCTGCTGATTGAGCGTTGCTGCTCACAGAAAGCAAAAAATATGGCCGTTCCCCTGATGATGCAATGGTTAATCGGCACCTGGTTTATTTTATCGTCGGACGCGCCGATATGGCTAAATGGGGACAAGCTATTGCCCACGCTTAACTATACGTTTGTACAGAAGAAAGACACCTACAAACTGCTGGATGAGACCAGATACACAAAAAATGGTAAGAAAAAGGTAATAGCCGGATACGACCGCCTGGCGAAAAACGACCCCTCGGCTTTTGTCTGGAAAGGAAGGGGCATTCTATTTTTTGTGACCAGCAAATGGAAGGTGAGCCTGCAAGACAAAGACGGAGCATGGGCGGTGATCCACTATTCAAAAACACTCTTCACACCAGATGGGGTAGACATTATATCCCGCAGCCGATCTCTCAACGATAATACGATCAGCCATATACACCAACTAATGATGCAGGATAGGGAACTGGCAAAACATGCGGGTAAACTGAAGCATATTTCGCAGCAGTAGCTGCGTAGAGCTCCTTGTTTTGTTTATCGAGACTAATTTTCTTTTCGACTGCAATAATGTGAAGCAAAGCGGCGAACTCCTGTAAATACGTGACCTTTGCTGCTCAAAACATAATTATGATCTCAACAAAGGGCTATGCAGCCCAAACCAATACATCAGACCTTGCACCATGGAATTTTGATCGTCGTGAAGTGGGTGCACACGATGTGCAGTTTGATATTTTATTTTGCGGCGTTTGCCACTCAGACCTGCACCAGATAAGGGATGACTGGTTTCCGGGTATCTTTCCTATGGTACCGGGGCACGAGATAGTGGGCCGCGTAGTAAAGGTGGGCGATAAAGTGACCAGATTTAAAGTGGGCGACCTGGCTGGCACAGGCTGCCTGGTAGACTCCTGCGGCCACTGCGACAACTGTATAGAAGACCTGGAGCAGTATTGCCTGGAGGGCGGAACCGGTACGTATAATGCAATAGGGCGCGAAGATAAAATGCCTACCTACGGCGGCTACTCAAACACGATAGTAGTGAAGGAAGAATTTGTGCTGCATGTATCTGAAAAGGCTGACCTTGCTGCTACCGCGCCGCTACTGTGTGCTGGCATTACCACCTACTCTCCACTGAGGCACTGGAAGGTAGGCAAAGGCCATAAGCTGGCTGTGCTGGGACTGGGTGGACTGGGACACATGGCAGTAAAATTCGGTGTCTCGTTTGGTGCTGATGTAACTGTGCTGAGCACATCTTCCGCTAAAGAAGCAGATGCTAAAAAACTGGGTGCACACCACTTTGTAGTAACTACTGATGAAGCACAGGTAAACGCCGTATGCGGCACATTTGATTTTATACTGGATACAGTATCGGCAGCGCACGATTTCAATATTTACCTTTCGCTATTAAAAACAAATGGTACTATGATATGTGTGGGCGCGCCTTCAACACCCGCTTCCATAAGCGCATTCAGCCTGCTGGGCGGGCGCAAGAGCGTAGCCGGATCGGGCATTGGCGGCATAAAAGAAACACAGGAAATGCTGGACTACTGCGCGGCCAACAACATTATATCAGATATAGAGCTGATAGACATAAAGGACATTAAAAACGCTTATGAGCGCATGCTGAAAGGTGATGTACGCTACCGCTTTGTGATTGATATGGCAACGCTGTAAGAAATGGGGATGTTAGTTGTTTGATACGGACATCACCCTATGGATCCCCCTTTTTCAAATTCATTATTTCCCTACCTTCACAACCCATAATAACACCACAATGAAATATCTACCAATACCATCTACACTGTACGAGCAGAACAGGCAGCGCTTTATAAAGAATATGAAGCCTAACTCACTGGCTATATTCCCGGCCAGCCCGGTATTCCCCAAGAGTGGCGACGGCACCTACGGCTACAAGCCTGATGCTGATGTGCTCTGGCTCAGCGGCATAGCGCAGGAGAAAACGATAGTGGTGCTCTTCCCCGATAACCCGGACAAGAATATGCGCGAGGTGCTGGTGCTGCTGCGGCCAAACGAGCTGATGGAAAAGTGGAATGGCCATAAGCTGCGCAAGGATGAGGCTACAGCCATATCTGGCATAAAGAATGTGCAGTGGCTGGACGGCTTTGACACCATGATACAGGTGATGATGAATGCAGCCGACACCGTATACCTGAACACCAATGAGCATAATCGCCTGGACACTGAGCTATATCGCACCGACCTCGTATTTGTGCACGAGCTGATGAAGAAATACCCGGTGCATACCTACGACCGTGCCGCACGTATAATGAAAGGCCTGCGCAGTGTAAAGACGAAGGAAGAAATAGAAGTAACCAAGGTGGCTATAGACATTACCGCCAAGGCGCTGGACCGCGTGCTGAAGTTTGTGAAGCCCGGTGTAATGGAGTATGAGATAGAAGCCGAGATAACCCATGAGTTTCTGCGCAACAGGGCTACTGGCCACGCCTACGGCTGCATCATAGCATCGGGTGACCGCGCACGCACGCTGCACTACGAAGAGAACAACCAGGAATGCAAAAGTGGTGAGCTGCTGCTTATGGACTTTGGCGCTGAGTATGGGAACTATAACGCCGACCTTACGCGCACCATACCTGTAAACGGTAAATTCACCAAGCGGCAGGCCGAAGTGTATAATGCCTGCCTGGCGGTGCACAACCATGGTAAAAAGATACTGAAGCCAGGCATCCAGTTCCAGGATTATGTAAAGAGCATAAACCAGGAGATGGAAAAACAGCTGCTGAAAATAGGGCTTATCACTAAGGAAGATGTAAAGAACCAGGACCCGGAAAACCCTGCATACCGCAAGTATTTCTACCATGGTGTTACCCACTTCCTGGGCATAGTGGTGCACGATGTAGGCTCTTACATGGACGTGGTAAAAGAGGGAATGCTCTTCACCATAGAGCCGGGCATTTATATACCCGAGGAGCAGATGGGCATACGCATAGAGAACAATATCTGGACAACCAAAACAGGCAATGTGGATCTGTTTAAGAATATACCGATAACCGTAGAAGAGATAGAAGCGGCAATGAAGAAAAAATAAGTTTTTGCCTCGGAATTATTGGGCCGGTTCACCAAAAGTGAACTGGCCTTTTTTAATTACGTGCGTATGGGTGTACTTATCATGCCATGGATAGCCGCCAAATGCACTGAACGGCTCAAAAGGGATCATGCGACAAAGCGTCCGCATAAGTGCGTCCTTCCACGTGATGCGGGAAAAGTCATCCTTTACGGCTACGGTACGCGTTATCACTTTGCCCAGCGATCTTCCTTTTGACGCGCCCTCTATAATGGTGTAAATAATGAGCATGTTCACCATTGCTATGCCAAATGTGTACACCCTGTTGGAGAAGAACTCTGTGATATCCTCAAGCTGCATGCCCGATAGTGCCAGGGTCATACCTATAAGCGCCCCGATAAGTGCATTGAATGCATAATAAACCACCAGGTCTATAAGGTAATTGGCGAAACGCTGGCCTTGGGTGGCATATTCAAATGCCGGCTGTTCTGCGGCCAATTCTTCAAAAACGGATGACACTACGTTTTCTTCCATAAATAGGTGTTTTTAGTAAACCTAAAGTAATTAATAATATCTCAATATCAATTAATCGGAGTTTTATTTTTTTAGTAGCCTTACCTTAGCAGCAAATTGCTCTATGAAAAAAATCGGTTTTTTTGCGCTGCTTTCATTAACCACTGTCCAGGTAGCCAGTGCACAATTATATGTAAAGGCAGGCCTGGGATATGCCATACCGCAGTCCGGGCAAACCATGGATGGATCTGGTACACCGTATAACGGCTCTACCACAGTGAATACCAATGCTGCTGCAGAAACGTTCAGTATACAATCTGCTTCGTTTTCTACCGGGGTGCATGGAGCTCTGGGCCTGGGCTATTTGCTAAGCGATCATGTAGGCATAGAGCTGCATGGCGATTTCGGACTATCAACAAAAAAATACACCTATACGATCAACAATGTATTAGTGAACGGTGTAGAAAGCAATGTGCAGATATTACAGAAGGCGAAAGGGCTGTTTGTGTTGTCGCCATCGCTGGTATTGCAGACGGGGGGTGAAAAAGTAAACTTATACTCCCGTTTTGGTGTCGCGCTGCCACTTGGCTCCAGGATTAGTATGGACCAGGTACAGAGCAATCAGCCGGGTACCGGGGCTACATCTGTTTACGATTTCAGCTTTAAAGTAAAAAACAGTTTTACCCCTGGCTTCAGTGCCGCAGTAGGAGCGAGGTATAAGCTCAGCGATAAGATCAGTATTTGGGGAGAGCTGAGCATTTTGTCTATGAGCCTGTATATCAAAGAGGCAGACCTGCAGGGCTTTTCGTATAACGGCAGAAGCCAAAACCTGGCCTACGTTACCAGCGCGCACGTAATAAAATATACTAAAGATGCAGTGGTAGACAGTAACCAGGGAAATCTGCCCACCTATTCACAGCCATTCAGCAATGTTGGGTTGAACGTCGGTGTGTCGTTCAATATCTCAGAAAAAAGAAAGAAGGGAGTAAACCGTTTCAGCAGCGATGAAGGTATGGAAGAAAAGAAGCCATATAAAAGGCGCTAGACTTCCGCAAGCTACCTGAGCCTGTCCATTGATTTTACCAGCTTGTCATCGCGACGGATGCCGAAAATAGCAAGGATGGTAAAGATGAGCGCTACTACGGGTAATACTGCTCCTACACCATAGCTGACACCTGTAGGAGGCGGCACCAGCTTATCCAACCCGGTGACACGTGCCAGCACCATGGAGATGAACGAGCACAGTGCCATCACATTTGCGAATGACATAGCTACCTGCCGCTTCCGGTTAGTATACATGAAAATACTTACCAGCGGCAGCAATGTAGTGACCACGGCAACGATCAGTGAAGGATAGTGATCGTTTACACGCAGCGATTTCACAACATCAATACCATTCTCAGTAACATGGTATTGATATAAGCTGAAGTAAAATAAACCTGCGCCGCAAAGTGCCGCTATTAAAAGCCAGATTGATTGTTTGCGTTGTATCATCTTTGTTTAGTGATTGGTAATTAGTCTTAGGTGATTAGGATTGTTGAATAAAACTACAATTTCTTACTGGTTTCAATCCAAATTACTCATTCCCAATTACAAAGTTTACGATATCATTTCCTTTCCGAAATAAGCCTGCAGCGCAGCCGGTATTTTTATTCCTTCCGGCGTCTGATTGTTTTCCAGCAGGCAGGCCATGATGCGTGGCAGGGCAAGCGAACTGCCATTCAGCGAATGGACGGTCTGTGTTTTGCCGGCGCCATCTTTATAGCGCACCTTCATCCTGTTGGTCTGGAAGGTTTCAAAGTTTGACACAGAGCTTACCTCCAGCCAGCGCTCCTGGGCTGCACTATACACTTCAAAGTCGTAAGTGAGCGCTGACGCAAAGCTCATATCGCCGCCACACAGGCGCAGAATGCGGTAGGGCAGGCCCAGCGACTGCAGCAGTTGCTCCACATGCAGCACCATACCTTCCAGCGTATCATAGCTGTTTTCGGGTTTGGCCAGCTGCACTACCTCTACTTTGTCAAACTGGTGTACACGGTTCAGCCCGCGCACGTCCTTGCCATAAGATCCGGCCTCGCGGCGGAAACAGGGTGAATAGGCAGTCATTTTCACGGGCAGTTCCTGCTCAGGTATTATAGTGTCGCGGTACAGGTTGGTTACCGGTACTTCGGCAGTAGGTATCAGGTAAAAGCCATCAAGCGTTACATGGTACATCTGCCCTTCCTTATCAGGCAACTGGCCGGTGCCGTAGGCAGAAGCCTCATTGACCATAAAAGGTGGACAAAACTCTTTATAGCCTGCGTCTATGTTATAATTCAGAAAGTAATTAATAAGTGCACGCTGTAACCTTGCGCCCTGGCCCATGAAGACAGGGAAACCACTGCCGGTAACCTTATTGCCCAGCTCAAAATCTATCAGGCCATATTTAGTGGCCAGGTCCCAGTGTGGAAGTTTTTGCGCACTCAGATCTGGCATATCGCCAGCTTGCCTTACAATTTCGTTTTCTTCGGGTGTTTTACCAAATGGAACGCTACTGTGAGGCAGGTTTGGAAGGCGTACCAGCGCATCCTGCAGTTCTGCTTCCAGCTCTGCCAGGTTCTGTGCTATTTCCTTTGCCTGATCTTTCTGCCTGCCCACGGTTTCTTTCACGGTTTCTGCACCGGCTTTATCACCTTTTGCCATAAGCTGGCCTATGCTTTTTGCGGCTGTGTTCAGCGAAGCAGCTATACTGTCGTTCTCCACCTGCAAGGCCCGGCGGCGCTCATCTACGCTTAATATCTTATCTACGAGTTCTAACTCTTTGAAGTTCTTTTTCTTGAGTCCTTCCAGTACCAGCTCTTTGTTCTGCCTGAATAAGTGTATGGGCAACATAAATTATCAAATTATAGGCGGCAAAGATAAGCCGCCAGCCCTAAAGGCAGTAGTATATTTTATAAAGTCAGTGATATTAATGGTGTAACCGGATTGAAAAAATTAAACTGCCACATGTTGCACCACAGCTACCACATAAGGAGTGAGCAATTTTACGGTATGGGATGTGTAAAGTGGTATTTCCAGGAAATCTCCGGGGGTAAGGTGAACCAGTTCATTGCCTAAACGGCATTCACACTCGCCTTCCAGCACCAGGAAACTTTCTTTTTCCCGCTCATGGGTCTCATCTTGTACGTCGTTGCGGGTAATGACAAGTATCTGCGATATACTGCTTGTATGGCGGAGCGGTATACGTACCATCCCCGCAGGCATGTTCTGCGGCATCAGCGGCAATACCATCTTCTTCCAGTTATGGTAGTCAGAGTATTTATTGATCAGTGGCAAGTCATTCAGATCGCCGGCTCGCTCCTTGTTAATATTCTCCAGTGCATTCCAGATATTGTCTTTTATCCCCGGCGCCGGGGTTTTGGCACCACCTTCTGCATATTTTTCAAGAGCAGCCTGCAATTGCTGCAGTTCGGCTTTTACTTCAGGGTACCTGGTACACATACCTTCTACTTCAAGCCGTTCAGCAGGTGAAAGGTTATCAGTGCAGTAATCGTATAGTATACCGCTGTTTATGTACTCTTCAGTATCCATTTTACTATACCCGCAAATGTCTTACAAAATGCTGGGTTTATGCTTAAGGGTTGTATTTGTAAAAGTTTATAAATGTAATGATTTTATCCGCTTCATTGTTTCTTCTTTTCCTATCAGTTCCGCTATAGCAAACACACCCGGACCAAACTTACCACCTACCAGCATTATACGCAGGGGCAGCATTAATTCACCCTTTTTTAATCCCTTTTGAGCGGCAAACTCTGTAAAACCGGTTTCCAGCGCCTTCTCATTCCATTCCGTATAGCTTTCAAGCGAATCCGCCCACTCTGCAAAAAACTGTTGCTTTTGACCATTCCATTTCTCTTTTATTGCTGCCACATCAATAGCTGCCGGTGTAGCAAAAAAGAAATGTCCCTGCTCCCAAAAGTCGGGAAGTAGGGTGCAGCGCTCTTTTACCAGGCCTGCCACACGCTGAAGCAGGTCCATGTCCACATTTGCTTCCACCCCGCTCTTCCGCAGGCCTGCTTCAATATATGGCAGGGCCAGTTTGGCCAGCGTTTCATTATCCGTCCTCTGTATATACTGATTATTGAACCATTTAGATTTCTCAAAGTCAAATTTAGCACCACCTTTATGCACCCGCTCTATAGAAAAGTGCTCTACAAGCTCCTGCAGGGAAAAGATCTCCTGCTCACTGCCCGGGTTCCACCCCAGCATAGCCAGCATATTTACAAATGCCTGCGGTAAGAACCCCATTTCCCGAAAGCCTTTAGACGTGTCGCCGGTTTTAGGATCCGTCCAGTTCATGGCAAATACCGGGAAACCAAGGCGTTCACCATCGCGTTTGCTCAGTTTACCATTGCCATCCGGCTTCAGTATCAGTGGTAAATGGGCCCATTCTGGCATATCTTGTTTCCAGCCCAGGTATTCCCATAGGAGTATATGGACCGGCGCGCTTGGCAACCACTCCTCACCCCTGAAAGCATGGGTTATTTTCATCAGGTAGTCATCTACCACTACAGCCAGGTGGTAAGTGGGCATACCATCGGCTTTCAGCAGTACCTTATCATCTACCAGCGAACTGTCGAATGAAACCTCACCGCGGATCATATCGGTAAGTGTTATTGTGCGATGCTCAGGCATTTTTATCCTGATCACATAAGGGGTGTTCTTCTCGAGCAGGTGTACTACCTCTTCCTGCGACAGAGACAGTGAGTTGCGCATATGCATGCGCGTATTCTGGTCGTACTGGGGAACGGAATGCTCATCTTTCCGGAAGTCCGTACGCATTTTTTCGAGCTCATGGGTGGTATCAAATGCATAATATGCATAGCCGGCATCTACCAGCTTCTGTGCATATTCGTAATACAGGTATTTACGCTCGCTCTGGCGATAAGGCGCATGCGGGCCGCCCTTTTCAGGGCTCTCATCTGGCTCCAGGCCGCACCAGTGCAGGCAATCCATTATATATTGCTCGGCGCCTTCCACAAAACGGTTCTGATCAGTATCTTCTACACGCAGTACAAAGTCGCCGCCATGCTTACGCGCAAAAAGGTAATTATATAAAACAGTGCGCACACCGCCCAGGTGCAGGCCACCTGTAGGGCTGGGCGCAAATCGTACCCTTACTTTCTTTTCCATAGAATGGTGCAAAGGTAAGGTTTGGCAATTTTAATTAGGAAACTTATGGTGTGATTTATAATGTTGCCAGTGGCAACGGAACGTATGCACATAAAAAAACGCAAGGTCGTTATGCCTTGCGTTCCTTCCAATCTGCCCCAACTCACTATCGGATCAGTGGTACTGCAACACTGTATTCCTCCACACGGTGATTAACCTGTGATGGTGACAACTGCAGCATCATCTGATGATTTTGAATGTTTGCTAATATTATATCATAAAGGTTGCGGTTAGAATTGCTGGTTATATAGATCACGCCGTTATTTTGCTCTGCATTGTTCAGCATTGAAGCACTCAACCCCGCAGTGATCGCATTAACGTCGATAAAAAACATCGCCGAATAGTTAGGTTCGCTCAGTCTGAAATTAGACATCCATATGCTGCTAAGTACAACCGGTTCGTTTACAATGATCTGAATAGGGATGGGTTCAAATGAACCCCGTGAACCATTCGCAGCTGGAGGAGGAACGGAATAGAAGGCCCCGTTCAAATACAGCGAATTTGCAAGGTTCATGGAACTGGTAACCGCTACAGCGTCAAGGGCTAATCCTAAAGAGGCTTGCTGGTAAAGCCCCATAGGCACTGGTATAATGCCCAGCATAGTAGTTGATGGGGTAAGAATATTAATCGATGTAATCGTTTTGTCTGTGTATTCCTGCAGCTGCATCATATCTCCCACCAAATGTGTCTCATCAAACTGTATTTGCCTTATAGCTATAGTTCCGGCGTTCCACTGCGGCATATAGCCGGGCTTCTGCCGCACTGTCTGCACCGACACTGCTATCCTGGCAGCAGGTAGTGAGGGCACTGCATTGTCTGCAGCTACCATGTAGTTATTGTCTTTCTTGCTGCATCCGGTCATTAGTGTGGCGCTGCCCAGGGCCGCTGCTAATAAATAATTTATCGCTTTCATGATCTTCAAATTTTAAAGGTTAACTGTTTCAATATTTCACTCCCGATGCTCAGGGCCATTCATTAGTTTTGTCCACGCTAACTGTAGTAAAACCCATGCCATGCGCTGAGAAGAGCATGCTAAACTTTGAGCAGCAACCGGAATGAGCAGAGGTTTTACGACATATAGTTTTCCGGGAGGAGCTATTCTGTACATATAACTACCAGTCAATGATCTTTCGTAAAAAATTTATCCTCGTATTCCTCTTGTCATTGTTGCAGATTGACTTGCTGCGGGCGCAAAAAGCGGACTCATCCCTTTTCAGCTTTCTACGGTGGCGAATGATAGGGCCGTATAGGGCAGGCAGAACAGTTGGCGCATCAGGTGATCTGCAGCACCCTAATGTTTTTTACATAGGGGTAAACAATGGCGGGGTCTGGAAAACAACAGATTATGGTCGCACCTGGGCACCTATATTCGACGATCAGCCTACAGGATCAATAGGTGATGTGGCGGTAGCGCCGTCTAATCCCAACATTGTATATGTGGCCAGCGGAGAAGGGTTGCAAAGGCCCGATCTTTCAGTAGGCGATGGCATGTATAGGTCGGCTGATGCGGGCAAGACATGGAAGCATATAGGTCTGTCGGAAGGATGGCAGATAGGCGGCATAGCTGTGGATCCAAAAAACGAGAACCGGGTATTTGCAGCAGTGCTGGGTCACCCCTACGGTCCTAATAAAGAGCGTGGTGTATACCGCACTACAGACGGCGGAAATAGCTGGGAACAAGTACTGTTTATAGATGAGAATACGGGCGCAGTGCAGGTTACAATTGATCCTGCTGATTCCGGCATAGTGTATGCGGACATGTTTGCCGGCCGGCTGGCACCATGGGAAAACGGCATGTGGGCCGGGCCGAAGAGTGGGCTTTTCAAATCAATAGATGGTGGAAAAACCTGGAAACAACTCAAAACAGGCCTTCCTGCCACAACTGATGGGATGGACCGGATCGGATTTTGCATTGCGCCATCAGATCACAATCGTCTGTACGCCGTGGTCAATGCCAGCCAGAAAAATGGAGGGTTTTACCGGAGCGACAATGCGGGCGAATCGTGGACAAAAATGAGCGGGGATACCAGATTGTGGGAAAGGGGTACTGACTTTGCCGAGGTGAAAGTGGACCCCAAAAACGCAGACATAGTATATGATGCAAATGTAGTGGTATGGAAGTCCACCGATGGCGGCAAAAACTGGAATGGATGGAAGGGTGCACCTGGTGGTGATGATTACCACAGGCTGTGGATCAATCCAAACAACACAGATGTTATTTTGCTGGCCAGCGACCAGGGTGCAGGTATAACGGTGAATGGTGGCGAAACATGGAGCTCGTGGTATAACCAGCCTACGGCCCAGCTTTATCATGTAAGCGCAGATAACGACTTTCCCTATAATGTATACGGTGGCCAGCAGGAGAGTGGCTCAGTAGGCATTGCATCAAGAAGTAATGACGGCGCAATTACCTTTCGCGACTGGCACCCGGTAGGGGCACAGGAATATGGCTATGTAGTAGCAGACCCTAAGAACCCGGATATAATATATGGCGGCAAGCTAAGCCGTTATGATAAACGCACTGGTCAGACACAGGACATCTCGCCCAAGGGGAAATACAGGTTTTTGCGTACGGCACCAGTCGTTTTCTCGCCTGTGGACAATACCACCCTTTTTTACGCTGGCAATATATTGCTGAAAACCCGGGATGGCGGCAACTCCTGGAAAGAGATTAGCCCTGATCTCACCCGCACCAGCTATGATGTAGCTGAATGTATAGGCATTTTTCGCACAGACTCTATGGGCAGAATGCCGCAACGGGGTGTTATATACACAATAGCGCCTTCCCCGCTGGACAGCAATATAATATGGGCAGGCACTGATGACGGGCTGATACATGTAACGCACAATGGAGGCACAAGCTGGCAGAATGTAACGCCACCGGGCCTCACCTCATGGAGCAAAATATCACTGATGGATGCCAGCCATACCGATAAGAACACTGCTTATGCGGCAGTAAATAGGATAAGGCTGGATGATCTGCGTCCTCATATATACCGGACAATGGACGGTGGAAAAATCTGGCAGGAGATAGTAAACGGACTGCCCAATGAGCCCATCAATGTGGTGAAGGAAGATCCTATGTGCAAAGGTCTTTTGTTTGCCGGGTCAGAGCGGGCTGTTTATGTCTCTTTTGATGATGGGGACAATTGGCAATCGCTCAGAATGAATATGCCCGCCACCTCTATCCGCGACCTGGTGATAAAGGATAATGACCTCGTGGTAGCTACCCATGGCCGTTCATTCTGGATAATGGATGATATAATGTCGTTGCGGGAAGTAGCATTTAAAAGTAGACAGGACGAAATGCTGTACCCGGTAGCGCCGGCCTACCGGGTACGCTGGAATATGTGGACCGATACACCGCTGCCCCCTGACGAACCGGCCGGAGAAAACCCACCGGATGGTGCTATTGTTGAATACTATCTCAAGGAAAGGTCAAACCTTGAACTATGGTTGGGTATTTACTACCGGGCAGATAATGGCGAAAAAGAAATCCTATGTCGTACTATCAGCTCAAAGGATACCATGTATACTGTACCAGATGTAAATATTCCGCTGTACTGGATACGGCCGCAACAAAAACTTTCTACAGAGGCCGGTGCACATCGCTTTGTCTGGGACCTGCGCGAGGATCCGTTAGATGTACCTGCTTCTTACCCCATAAGCGCCATCTATAAAAATACACCACCTGTGCCTACTTCGCCGCTAGTTATGCCGGGGCATTACATAGTACGTATCAGCATCAATGGTCACGTGAAAGGACAGTCGCTTGATATAATGATGGACCCGAGGGTAAAGACCAGCGAAAGCGATCTCAAGTCACAATATGAACTTTCACACCTTTGCTATGCCGATATGAAGGAAATAATCAGGCTTACAAAAGATATTAAAGCTTCAATTGCAGAGTTGAAAACAATAGGGAAGGATAAAAAGGAAGCCAAGAAAATAGATAAGCTGCTTGGCCGGGCAAATGAACTGATTAGCGGCAGGGAAAACTTCACGTCCATATATGGCAGTTTATCCGGTGCTTTTAACACCCTGCAGGGAGCGGATGTAGCGCCAACCACTCAATGTAGAAATGCTGCGAATGAGGCACACATGAGACTTGAAGCAGCCCGTATTCGCTGGCAGGAACTGGAAAAGGAGATACAAACGGTACCTGAAATTAAGCGCCGACTGGAAAAGGATGATTGGTAATAAATTTGAAATAGCCTACTTTTATTCGCATGCCGGAGGCCAATATCGACAGATCTGAAAAGCATTTTAAGTACCTTGACTCTGCAAGGGGCGTAGCGGCTTTAATGGTTTTTGGCAGCCATTTTATAGCGCGCACATTCCAGACGAAAATGAATGTGCATTATTTTTTCTTTGTGTTCAATGGCAATGATGCTGTTTCCTTCTTTTTTGTGCTCAGCGGTTTCGTGCTCTCCTACAAATATGTGGTGCTGGGAAAACCGTTGGATATAAAGCAGTTTTACGTAAGCCGGGTTTTCCGGTTATTCCCGGCTTATTTCCTTGTGGTGTTATGGAGCGCATTATTCGCCTACCGGTACCGGTTGAACTTGCATGATCTAACCGATCTGTTTATTTTTAACAAGGATGAATTTTGGGAAGAAGCCCTGTTGTTACACTTTCATAATAAATTCTACTACCCCGGCTGGACGCTCACACTGGAGATGTGTGGATCTTTTCTTATGCCTTTTTTCATCGCTTTGGCTATAAACAATAAGAGGTTCATCCCATACCTTATTGTGGCAACCCTTATCATCGGCAATAACTTTATGTTTAGCTACCTTTTCCTTTTTGGCATCGTGGCCAGCTGCAACTATACATACATTATTAGCGACTCATTCCGGAAAACAAAGTGGTTCCAATACCGCTACCCATTGCTGATAGTTGCGTTTGTTTTATTTTCAATAAGACAGATAGATGCCATATCTCCTTTCGGGTCAACGTATAAATACCTCGCAGCCTACCTGGGCATAGATTTTTTTACTTATACGGCGCTTTCGTGTTTTGTCTTCCTTGTGGCCATTCTTCATAGTAAAAGGCCCCAGCGGTTTCTTGAAAACAAAGTACTGGTATTCCTCGGCAAGATCTCCTATGGCTTATACCTTGTGCATGTAGTTGTTATCAATATACTGTTTGTTTTTTTAGAACGCTATCTCTCCGGCGGCCATCCTGTCCTTAGCTTCATATTTGTCGCATTATGCTGCATAAGTGCTGTTGTGCTGGTATCTGCCGCGCTGCATTACTGGGTGGAGCTACCATTCATGCGCATGGGCAAAAGAATTGCAGCCAGGATGAAGCCATCGCTGATCATTCAGCGTGAGCCCGCCTGATACCCCTATAATCTACATCTATCGGCGGTTACTTAACTTTACACCATGGCATACAAATCGTTGCGCGCATTTATCGATGCGCTGGAACAGGCAGGTGAGCTGATCAGAATTAAGACATTTGTGGATCCGGTACTGGAAATTGCAGAGATAACCGACCGCGTATCCAAGACACCCGACCGTAATAAGGCGCTCCTTTTTGAAAATACCGGTACCGACTTCCCTTTGCTTATTAACAGCATGGGCAGTGAGCGGCGCATGTGCATAGCACTGGGTGTAAAAGACCTGGATGATGTGACGCAGGATATAGAAGACCTGTTCAAGAAGCTCACAGCCCCCAAGAATGGCATACTGGAAAAGCTGTCTATGCTGCCGCAGCTGGGCAAATTTGCATCCTGGATGCCAAAGGTGATAAGCGGGCGTGGTGCCTGCCAGGAGGTGGTGATGGACAACCCCAGCCTGGACAAAATACCAGTTCTTAAATGCTGGCCGCAGGATGGTGGCAGATTTATAACGCTGCCTGCCATACACACCAAAGACCCCACTAATGGTATCCGCAATATAGGCATGTACCGGATGCAGGTTTTTGACCCCACCATGACCGGCATGCACTGGCACAAGCACAAAGTATCTGCCAGGCATTTCAACGAATATAAAAAACTGGGCAAGCGCATGCCCGTGGCAGTGGCCATTGGTGGCGACCCGGTATATACCTACTCAGCTACCGCACCCCTGCCCGAGAACGTGGACGAATATATGCTGGCTGGCTTCCTGAGGAAAAAAAAGGTGGAGCTGGTGCGCTGTATCACCCAGCCCGAACTGGAAGTACCTGCTGATGCAGATTTTATTATTGAAGGGTATGTAGACCCTGAGGAAGACCTTATTTGGGAGGGACCCTTTGGCGACCATACCGGCTACTACTCCCTGCCCGATTTCTACCCTCGTTTCCATGTTACGGCTATTACCCACCGCAAGGACGCCGTATACCCCGCAACTATTGTAGGCATACCACCGCAGGAAGACGCATGGCTGGGCAAGGCTACGGAACGCATATTTCTTACGCCTATAAAGATGACTATGGTACCAGAGATCACGGATATGAATATGCCGGTAGAAGGTGTTTTTCATAACCTGGTGATCACCACCATAAATAAAGAATACGCAGGCCAGGGACAAAAAGTGATGAATGCAATGTGGGGCGCTGGCCAAATGATGTTTAACAAAATATTGGTGCTTACAGACGGAACTACCGGCAGTGGTATAAAAATTGACGACTACCTGCCCCTGGCACAGTACGTTTTCAATAATGTGAACCCGCTAACCGACATCTACTTCAGCCAGGGGCCGATGGATGTGCTGGATCATAGCTGCTCAAAACTGGGCTTTGGCGGTAAAATGTGTATAGATGGCACTAAGAAAACAGAAGAAGAGATAACCACGCCGCTTGTACCGTACAAAGTTAGTTCGCAGTTTTCAAAGGCAAATATCATGGCAGCATTGCCGGAAATAGCCGGTATCAATGAAACGCTGGTGCGGAAGTGGGATATGCCTGTGTTGTTCGTTGCGGTAAGAAAAGACCGGCCCCACCATGTGCGTGAGCTGCATGAGCAGCTATGTGCACAGCCCGGCATGGAAGGCATAAAAATGATACTATACGTGGAATATACGGTAAATGCAGATGATATAGCAGATGTGCTGTGGCGCTTCTGCAACAACCTGGACCCTAAACGGGATCATTTTTACAGCAAACCCAGCATACTGGGCCTGGATGGCACACGTAAAACAAAAAAATTAGATAACTTTGACCGTCCCTGGCCTAACATTATAGTCGCTGACGAGGCTACCATAGCCGCAGTAGACAAGAAATGGAACGACCTGGGTATGGGTAAAATAATTTTTTCTCCATCTTTACGGTATAAAACCCAACTATACGGGGGGGGTGCTACTGTCTTAGATAGTGAATAACAGTTTTTTTTATAACTTTAGTAAAAATTCAATAATGAAACGTATCCTTTTTGCCTTCTTTCTGTTTACTACCGCTGCTACCCTTACTACAACGCAGCATGCCACCGCGCAGACCGTAACCCAGGCCTCCTTTACTGTAAAGGTAGACCAGATGGATACCTACATAGGTGCAGGTAACATCGCAACGGCTAAGACCACTTTTGATGAGATCCATCAAATGATGTTGAACGTGCTTGGTGTTACCAAGGCTAGTATTCATTCAGCTGCTACCGCTGCAGATAAGACCACATACGAAAACATCTTACGCAACCAGATAGCCATTTACCGTCAGATATGGACGTTGAAGACCGATCTTGCTGCCAACAGAGCTGCAATTCGCACTAAGCTGCAGGAATTTGACCTTACTATTTATTAATATACCGTACCGGGTTACTTGTAACTCGCAAACACACAAATAATGAAACGTATATTATTGGCTTGTCTCCTTGTTGTGGGCATAGGCAGCCAGCGGGTGGCTGCACAAACTGTGGTTCATGTTACCGCTTCTGAATTTACCGCAAAGGTGAACTTGCTCGATTCATACCTTGGTTCTGGCAACATGACGGCTGCAACCGCTACATGGGACACCGTGCACCACATGATGCTGAATGTACTTAGCTATACCAAAAAGAGCATGAATGATGCGGCTACACCAGCTGAGAAATCGGGCTATGAGTCAGTGCTTCTTGGCCAAAGGAACATTTACCAGGCCATATGGGCGCTGAAAAATGATCTGGCCGGAAACCGTGCCACGCTCCACACCAAGCTCGGCGAGTTCGACCTGACTATCTATTAATTCAATTTTTAGTATAATGGTTAATAAAGTTCCGGCTCATCCCGGAACTTTATATTTTTAGGGATATTCCACCCTCTTAAAACCAGCAACTATGCCTGAAAGAGTAACCGGTTTTGGCGGCATTTTCTTCAAATGCGATGACCCTGCTGCCACACGCGCCTGGTATGCACAGCACCTGGGCTTCAATACTGACCAGTATGGCACCTCCTTTGAATGGCGCCATACCCACGAGCCTGACAAGAAGGGCTACAGCGTATGGAGCACCTTTGGCAGGGACACAAAGCACTTTGACCCAAGTGGCAAGGACTTTATGATAAACCTGAGGGTAGCCGACCTGGAGTGGCTGCTGGCTGAGCTGAAAAAGGAAGGAGTAGAGCAGATAGGTGAGCTGCAGGTATATGAGTACGGCAAATTTGCCCACATACTGGACCCCGAAGGCAATAAGATAGAGTTATGGGAAGCTAACGATGAGGAATATGGTAAAATGGTGGGCGATGTGACCACTAAATAACCGCCTTTTTATCGGCCATGGCCAGTATACCATGCAGCAGGTGCATGATCTTTTCCAGCTTTTCTGACAGCTCCTTGTTCATGTTGTTTTGCAGCATGTTCTCGCACAGGTATAGCCAGTACCACGCCTTGTGCGCTTCGCGGTCGGCCATGCGCATCCTCTCAAAGTATTCGGTATTGTTGTCTGCGCTCTGGCCCTCCATTACATATGCACCTATAGATGTGCCGCACTTCAGTATTTCGTAGGCTATTATATGCTTGTTGTTGGTTTCCAGCTCTTCAGCATACTTAATGAGCAATAAAGAAAATTCTATCGAGAGATGAATGATTGGAATTTTTGAATGATCATTGTGCATGTATGCTGCTGTTTATACTCAAATGTAATTAGTTTATGGTAGAACGTAAAATAAAAACTAACGGTTACAACAGAATGGTTGTTAGTCATTTGACCCTTAAACTCGGTTCATTTGGGTTATATTAATTCCTTCAGCGTGGATAAATGGCCAACATCTTAATTCGGCATTAAGTAGTATTTTTACCACTCAATTCCTGATCGTGAAAGCAATAATCCCAGTTGCAGGGGCAGGTACCAAGCTGCGCCCGCTTACATACACCCAACCGAAGGCATTGATACCTATAGCCGGCAAAACCATTCTCGGCGTTATTGTAGACCAGTTGCTGGATGCCGGTGTTACCGAGTTTGTATTTGTGATAGGCTACCTGGGCGAGAAGATACAACGCTATATAGAGAAGACCTACCCGCAGCTCAAAAGCGCCTTTGTAACGCAGAACGACCGCCGAGGCACGGGCCATGCCATATGGCTTACCCGGGAGCATGTGCACAACGACGAGGTGATGATAGTGCTGGGCGATACCGTGTGCGACTACAACGTAAAGGATGTGCTCAACAGCAGCATGTCGCAGATAGGGGTGCGCAAGGTAGATGACCCGCGCAGCTTTGGTGTGGCCGAGATCAACGATAAGGACATAGTAACCCGAATGGTGGAGAAGCCACTGATACCAAAGTCGAACATGGCGATGGTGGGCATATACTACATAAAGGAGACCACTGCCATGTATGCCGCGCTGGAACAACACCTGAGCAACAAGGCCGATGAGAATGGTGAATACCACCTTACCAATGCGCTACAGCACATGATAGAAGACGGCATTCAGCTGCACGCCTTCCGGGTGAACAACTGGTTTGACTGCGGCAAGAAGGAGACACTGCTCTCTACCAATGCCATACTACTGAAGCAGATGGAAGACCAGCACCCCGACAAGGACCAGCAGTCGTTTGACTCTACCGTGATCATACACCCGGTGAACATAGCCGAGGGCTGCACTATACGCCACTGCATTATAGGGCCAAACGTGACCATAGGCGAATACACCAAAATGGAATCATCTATAGTAAAAGACTCCATAATAGGCTCCTATGCCGAGCTGCAGCAGGTGGTGCTCAACTCATCTATCATTGGCAATGATGCCTATGTGCGCGGCCTCAGCCAAAGCCTGAACATAGGCGATAATACCGAGATAGACCTAGGGTAATAATTGCTCAATGGTTTGATGGCTCGATGACCCAATTGTAAGTTATATTTACGAAACACGATATGCCCCGTAGGGGCTACCTGTTTGTAGTAAAACAAATATCCAATATCCAATTTTGCCCAGTAGCGGGCTACCCGATTAGCCGCGATAGGTATAGATGGCATGTATAGCTTTCCATGTTGCGCGGCCCACGTTGTCTTTACTTTTTCTTTGCTTCGCCGAAAGAAAAAGTAACAAAAAGAAAGGCGAGTTTTGGCCAAAGGCTCCGCCGGCCAAAACATAGCTCTACTCTGTTGTTGTGGGGGAACTCTATTCGGCCCCGCAGCACGTGCGGCCAGATGTGGCAGCAGTACTACTATTGAGGGTGTATTTTTTCTCGCCATTTCCGGTTGTGTTGA